>CAVSWQ010000010.1:0-485408 GCA_963731705.1 uncultured Acidobacteriota bacterium | reverse complement strand
TCTTCAGCAAGCGCGCTGCGTTCTCGTAATAAACCTTGCGCAGAATGCTGTCGGGCAGGCCGATGCCGGAAATCTCCCAGCGGCCCTGCGGCGGTGTGGGCGCCGGAGCGTAATCGAAATACTCGTCTTCGGTTTCAAGAAACCGGTAGTAGATTTGATAGAGCTTGTCGCCGAAAATCTGCTGCGGAGTGATGTTGCCGTAGGGCGGCGGCACGGCATCGGTTCCGAACATGATGCGGTCCTGATACTTGTCAAAAAACTTGCGGGCATAGCGCGGCTGACGGCCCAGTTCATTGACGCGCGCCGCCGTTTCCACGTGAACGTTCGGCAGCCGGTCGAGCAGCTCCGCGGCTTCTGCAAGGTTTCCGGCGAGGCTCGCGACGTGGAGCGCCACAAACTGCGTCCGGGGATGGCGGGCGAAGACGCGGTTGCGAGCCTCCAGCAGCTCGCGCTTGCTGGGATAGTCCTTGCCATAAAAAGACCAGTCAGGATGGTGGTTCAATTCCTCAAAGCGCTCGTTGAAGCGATTCGTCGGCAGGAAGAAGGCGTCGGGGTCCGCGGTGTGGATCAGCACCGGCATCCCCAGGCTGCCGCAAGCGTCCCACATGGGATCAAAGCGCCGGTCATCGAGCTTGACCAGCGGCCCCGAGGTGACGTTTTCACGCAGATAAAGACCCAGCGTCTTGAGAATCTTCAATCCCCGGGCGCCCGCCTGGTGAGCCTTTTGAATGGCGTCAGCCTGGAACTGCGCATAGCCCGGCTGATTGGATTTCGGATACCACGGCTCGGTGAAGATAATAAAACGGTCCGGGTGCGGCGCATGGAATTTCTGCACCGTGTCCACGAGGCCCTGGCCGAAGCCGCCTGTCAGGTCGATGAGGGTGTGAATGTTCCGCCGGTCCATCACGGCCAGCAGGTCGGAGGGCTCGGCAAGAAACTTCATCTTCTCGCTCATCGGCACGCCGTTGGTGTTGACCGCAGCAAACGAAATGTGGGTGTGAACATCAATCACCGGGAACTTGGCCCGCTCGACCCTGGTGACTGGAACCTTCAGCATGCTCTTCGGCTGGAACTCGCTGAGGTAGATGTGCGACCCTTTTTTTGGGGGAGCCTGGGCCGCGCGGGGTTCGGCGGCTCGCGCCGGTGCTGCAGACCCTCCAACTAATGTTGCCCCCATCATTCCAAGCCATTGCCTTCGATCCATGGTGCTGTAGCCTCTCTTATGTTGTAGAATTTCGCTTCAAGAGTAATCTGAAGATTACTCTTGCCAAAGACGCACGTCAACGAAGTAAAGTTTCCGTAATCCCGGCATGTACCATTTGAAGATCAGCCTCGGACCGCCGAAGGTTCCACACATGGCACACAGGAGATTCCCCATGACTCGCTCGAAGGCTCTCGCACTCACCACTCTATTACTGGCTGGAGGGTTTCTCTTGCTGCCGGTTACTAAAGCTCAAACCGCAAGCGGCGGATTCCAGGCCTGGCAGGTAAGCACCGGCATGCGGCTCACTCCTGCCAGCATGCAGGCGGGAAGAGGCACCGAGGCCGGCACGGAAGCCTTCCGCAACGAAATCGTTTCCATGCAGTTTGCGGTTCGCTCGGCCCGGGCGCTCAAGCCCTTCACCGCCTCTTGTGAGGCCAGCAGCACAGCCGGCGCGGAACAGCTTCCCTGCTCCTGGGTCAGATTCGCTATCCCGGTTACGTGCCGGTGGTCGAGCGCGGAGAACCGATGGCCGACCCGCTGATGCCGTCCCCTCCGGCTGAAATCAAACCCAACTGGACGCAGGGCGTCTGGCTCACCATCTCCGTCCCGCGCAATGCCGCCGCGGGTGACTACCAAGGCGCGCTTGAAATTCACGCCGGCGCCCAAAGCAAACGGCTTGAGCTTACTCTCCACGTGTTCGACTTCACCCTGCCCGGCATGACCCAAGGAAACTTTGACCTCAACATCTGGCAGGACCCGGCGGCCGTGGCCCGCGTGGCCAAAGTGCCGCTGTGGTCACCCGAGCACTGGAAGCTGCTGGAAGCCTACACGCGCAATCTGGCCGCCCACGGGCAGAAGTCAATTTCAACCAGCATCGTTTACGATCCCTGGCGCTCGCAGACGGGCTTTGTTTATCCCTCCATGGTCCAGTGGCGCTTCCCGGGTGTTTACAAGGCGGGAGAGGCGTCCAAATTTCAGTTCGATTTTTCCGTATTCGACCGCTACGTGGAAATGATGATGAAGGCGGGAATCGACAAATCCATCCAGTGCTTTTCGATGGTGGACGGCCCCGGGCACACTTCACTCTGCAACATCGGGTACACGGACACCACAACGGGCAAATTGCAGGTGTGCCCCACCCACGTGGGTGACGCGGCTTACCGCGATGTCTGGGGAGCTTTTCTGCCCGCGCTGGTGCGCCATCTCAAGCAGCACGACTGGCTCAGCCGCACTTACATGGGCTTTGATGAAAAACCGCAGGCCATCATGAACGGAATTTTCAGCGTCCTCAAAGCCGACGCCCCCGAGCTGAAGATTTCGCTTTCGGGCGGAAGTTCCAGCGAGGAATCCGCCGCGGCCGGCGATCTGGTCCTTTACTATGGCGCTCTGAGGAACCGTGCCGCCGTTCGCAAGCTGCTGGAAGAGCGGCGCACGGTGGGCACGACCACTTTCTATACGGCCTGCGGCACCGCCTCGCCCAACACTTTTATTTACTCGCCGCAATGGGAATCGCGGCTGCTGCCCTGGATCGCTTTCCAGCACGGGCTGGCCGGCTATGCGCGATGGGCCTACCAGTCCTGGCCGGCCGATGTGTGGAAACAGCCTGAAAGCCGCTGGCATTCCGGCGACAGCTTTCTAGTTTATCCGGGAAAAACGGGTCCCATTGACAGCACCCGGTGGGAACTGCTGCGCCAGGGCATCCAGGATTATGAAGCGCTTGAAATGCTGAAACAGAAAATCGCTGTCCTGCGGAAAACACCGGGGCACGCTGACACGGCGCAGAATCTCGAAAGGCGCATGATGAGCGCCGTCCACAGCGCAACCTATCTGAACACGTGCCACGGCATTCCCAGCCCCGGGCTTTCGCGGCGCGAAGTCAATGCACTGCTGACAGAGGCTGAAGGGAGACCCAGCATGAGTTACACCAGCAACGCCCGGATTATTTCAAAACGATCACCCACGGATTTTGTGCCCGATGGCAATCTCGATAAGGAGGTGTGGAAGACGGCCAACTGGGTCCACCTGGACCACGACATGTCCGGCCAGAAGTCTTACCCGCAATCCGCAACCGATATCGCCACGGTGTGGACGCCGCGCTACATCTATCTTGCCTATCGCTGCAAGTATACCGAGCTGAACATCTATAAAGACGCAGATCCGGCGGCTGAGAAGTGGGGGCTATGGGACCGCGACGTCGTCGAAGTGTTCCTCAACCCGCAGCCCGAACGCGTCAACCATTATTATGAATTCGAGGTCTCGCCCAATAACCTTTCGATTGACCTGGAGATCAACAAGGACCAGTCGCCGTTCAATGACGCCAACTGGGACTCCCATTTTGACCACGCCACGCACGTCGATCCCGAGCAGCACCTCTGGACGGCCGAGTTCCGCATTCCGGTAGCATCCATGGGAGCCAAAGAATTATTTGCCGGCGCGGAGTGGCGCCTCAATCTGTTCCGCTGCGACGGTCCAGGCTCGGACCAGCAGAGACGGTTCTTATCCTGGAGCCCCATTACGGAAGGCGCCAGCTTCCACGCGCCCACGAGGTTCGGCATCGTCCAGTTCACCAGGTGATGGAAGACTGCGGCAGGATCACAGTTCAGGGACAGGCACTTGAACGTTTCCTTATGCCTCCGGCAGGTTTGCAGCCTGTGTGGGAGTTGAACAGGGTTGCACTCGCGCAAAAGGTAGGAAGTCCGCGCCTGAGACCAGCGCATGATCGCCGGCTCTGCAACCTTTCTCGCCCACTTCCACCAGGTACCGGCCCTGGCTGGCAAAAATCAGCTTGGAGAGCGGGAAATCCGCCAGAACTTTTGCCACCGAAGAGTGGTCATCTGTTTCCATAAAAATGAAGGATGCTTTTCCGCTGAGGCTCATGCCGGTAACCGGCCACGTCCCGCACTCCCACCATGACCCGGAGGAAATGGAGGATGTGTTCCAGGCTTTCTTCCGGTGACTCCACCAGAGCCATCAGCGAAAGTTCCGCCGGTCGTGTTCCCAGCGTCAAGGTTTTGATCTCAACGCCCTTGCGGCGAAACGCGTTCAGCAGCCGTCCCAGGACGATCGGATTATTTTCAGCTTCGAGTGCAACCAGCCATTCCATCATGACCTCCCTCAGCAGCAGGAACTCCGCCTTCGGCGTCCTGCCGCACAGGACGTCCGGCACTTTCCGCGCCGTGCGTCCGTTCCCATGGCATTACTTTTCCCCCGCAGGCACCGGCGGCCCCACCAGCATTTCGGCCAGCGAGCCTCCGGGCGGCACAATGGGGAAAACATTCTCGTTCGGATCCACGCTCACATCCAGCAGTCGCGGCTCACGGCTTCCCAGGAAGTCGGCCAGGGAGTCTTTCAAATCCTCCCGGCGCTCGACCTTCGCGCCCCGGATGCCATAGGCTTCAGCGAGTTTCATAAAGTCCGGAACACGCCCCAGGTGGACATCGCAGTAATGGTCTTCAAAAAACATGTGCTGCCACTGCCGGACCATTCCAAGCGAGCCATTGTTGACCACCACAATTTTTACCGGGATGCCGTTTTCCGACACGGTTGCCAGATCGGGCAGCGTCATCTGGAATCCGCCGTCGCCCACAATGGCGATGACCTGCCGGCCAGGGAAAGCCACCTGCGCACCCATGGCGGCCGGAAAGCCGTAGCCCATGGAGCCCAGCCCGCTCGATGAAAGCCAGGTCCGCGGCTGCGAGAAACGGTAAAACTGCGCCGTCCACATCTGGTGCTGGCCGACGTCAACGGAAATGATGGCGTCTTCGTCCGCCTGCTCGGAGATGGCCTCAATCAGATACTGGGGCTTCACGCAGGCGGCTTCCCTGTCGTACGCCAGCGGGTGTTCCGCGCGCCAGGCCTCAATCTGGTCCAGCCACTCCCGACGTTCGCCGGGCGACACTCCCTTTCCACGCCCCAACTGGTGGTCTACCGCCTCCATCAGCGCCCGAAGGGTTTCACGCGCGTCCCCCACTAACGGAAGGTCCACCCGAACGTTCTTGTTCACTTCTGAAGGGTCCACATCAATCTGGATCTTTTTTGCAGCCGAGGCAAAGTCCTTGACACGCCCCGTTACCCGGTCGTCAAACCGCGCTCCAATCGCCACCAACAGGTCGGCATGGCAGGTGGACTGGTTGGTGGCATACGATCCGTGCATGCCCAGCATGCCGAGAGATAGCGGATGGCGTGAAGGAAATGCCCCCAGGCCCATCAGCGTCGTGGTCACCGGGATGCCGGTGAGTTCCGCCAGCTTCCGCAGTTCCTCCGCCGCCCCTGATGCGATGACGCCTCCGCCCACATAAAAAACAGCCCGGCGGCTTTCCAGAATCATCTCGGCGGCGCGCTCCACATCCGAATCACGCCATTCGGGGCGCCGCTCCGGCTGGGAGGTGGGAGGTTCAGCATCGTAGTCCACCAGCGCCCTTTCAATCAGCACGCTTTTGGGAAGGTCTACCAGCACCGGTCCCGGCCGCCCGGAAACGGCAATCTCAAAAGCCTGGCGGATCACGCCGGGGATCTCCGCCGCGGAACGCACCGCAAACGAAAACTTGGTGGCCGGCATGCTGATGCCGATGGTGTCTCCCTCCTGGAAGGCGTCCTTGCCAATCACCTCGGCAGACACCTGCCCGGTGAGCGCAACCACCGGAATCGAGTCCATAAAAGCGGAGGCGAGCCCCGTGATCAGATTGGTTGCGCCGGGGCCGGAAGTCCCCACGCAAACCCCGGGCTGCCCGGTCACCCGCGCGTAGCCATCCGCCGCAAAGGCCGCGGCCTGCTCGTGGCGGACCAGCAGGTGCCGCAGATCTCCCTTGTAGAGCGCGTCGTAAAAGGGAAGCAGCACCCCGCCGGGGACTCCAAAGAGCACCTTCACGTTCTGCCGCAAAAGGCTTTCAATCAGAATTTCGGACCCATTCGGTAAGTTCATCGTCAAGACACTCCTCTCCGCCCCTGCAATGCCACACACGGCTCGCACGTCCCGGCCGCACAGGCGGCGGGAACGGTCGCCGGCCGTTTTAGCTTTGTCCCATCCGGGAAATACATCAGAATCCTTCCCTGCGCGCATTCGGGATGATACCCGACCATCGCGCAGATAACTTCTCTCCGCTCAATGACTTATAATACACTTAGGTGGAATAATGAAAAGTCAGCCCCCGAGGGGGCCGATAATGATGATGGTGAGGATTGTGGGCCGCAGGTTTTTACCGGGCAGGCCAACGTCTTCCCTACCCGCGTTCTGACTTACGTTTTGGCTCATTCCGATCGCCATACTTCCTTCCATCGCTGGCATGGGTTCATGCCACGCCTTACCGTAATTACAACCTACCTCGCGCGAAATGTCAAGATCAGAGCTTGCCAGCACTTTCTCGCGGCGGCGGTCGTAGCCCAGGTCCCTTGTATCCTTGCACGCCGCTGGAGCGCCCTCCGTTCCAACCCGGGAGGCGGCAGACGGAGGGCGCTCCTTCAGGCACCAGCCTAGCCCCAGCAGACATGCTGATGGTCAATGTCCAGATGCCCCACAAGCTTCTTGGTCAACGGCCCGGTGGAGGGTGACATCTGCTCCCGAATGCGATTCATCGCCTGTTCGTCCAGCCGTTTGAAGTGGCGCAGCAGAGCCGTGTTGTGGTTGATGTACGCCTCCTTCTGCATTCCGATCACGCCGGTTGTAACCGGCAGGCTCACCGAGTAGCTGAGCAGTTCGTTGATATTCGTCTTGCCGGGGCCGTCGCCCAGAAGAAATTCCTGTCCGGCAATCTTCATGGCAATGATACCCAGCTTCTTTTTCCGCGCCGCCGGCAGAGCGGTTTCTTCGAATTTCCCGTTGCGCGCCGCATTCAGCGCCATCTGCACACAATCCAACGGATGCCGCTCGATGGCCTTGGCCAACGTGGGGCCGTCGGTGTGGCTGGTCATTCCAATAAACCGGGTCATCTTCTGCTCTTTGGCTTCGATCAGGCCCTTCATGGCGCCGTCGGGCGCTTCAATCTTTGCCAGGTCATCGTCAAAACCCAGGCTGTGGATGTGAACCAGGTCAACGTGGTCCATATCGAGGCGCTTCAGGCTGATTTCCAGGTCACGCATGAAGCCGTCACGCGTCCGTTGCTCAATCTTGGTGGCCAGAAAAATTCCCTTGCGCCGGGTCTTCAGGACCTTGCCGATGCGCCGCTCGCTTTCGCCCTGGGGACTGCCATACGCATGGGCCGTATCGACGTAGGTGATTCCCAGATCGAGGGCATGGTTCAGCGCAGCCAGTGCCACCTCCTCGTCCTTATACATGCCAAAGCGGCTGCCGCCGCCAAAAGCCAGAATGGATACTCTTTCGCCAGTTTGTCCGAGCATCCGGTGAGGGAGGCGCTCGACCGTGGCGCCTTCCGCTGTCCCCTGCAGGCCGGTCAGAATTCCCACACCTGCCGCACTGCCTAATGCCAGCCCTTCAAGGAACTTCCTGCGAGAAACATCCTTGCTCATAACCTGCTCCTTTGCCGCGAAAGATAGCCTTCGGCAACCGCGAAGGCGCGTGGGGTCCGGTGATTGTCCAATCTGCGTCTAATAAGCGCAGTGTACCTCAACATTCGAGCCTTTGCGACGGGAAAATTTTCTTCATTTCGCTTTGGGAGTCCCCACCGCAATAAATGAAATTTGTTCCGCGTCGGACGTTCCGGTCTCGAAATTCTGTTGCAAGGTGGTCCGGGCCGGGAACATGCCCTGAAAGAACGTTTTGTAGAGGCCGTTCATCTGGCCGTAGTCCTGCATGCCACGCAGATAGACGGTGGAAAAAACCACGTTGGAGAAATCCATATCCGCTTCCTGCAAGCCATCCAGCAGGTTCCTCATCGACTGCCGCAACTGCAGGTCGAATTCAGGCGTAACAACTCCCTGGTCCGGAATGAAGCCACTCTTGGCGGAGAGATAAAGCGTGTTTCCATAAAGGACGCCCGGACTGGCCGTCGGACTGGGAGTCATATTGCGAGGCCGCACGGCTTTGCGCTTTGAAAGGTCGGCGCCGGCAATGCAACTGAAAACGATGTGTTGCCTTCCCGGCAGGCCTACGACGTAGATGGTTCCCCGCCCCGGCGTATTGCCAAATTCGAAATAGCTGGCGTAAACCTTGCCCAGCGCCCCATACGATTGCCTGCGGCCCGATTCCATGTAGGGATTGACCCACACAACGTTCTTGTAGCTCATGTGGGCGGCCTTCAGAACCTCGCCCACGTTGTCGAGGGCCTGTTTCACTTCACCTGAAAAATCCGAGGGCCGCTTTCCTGTTGACGGATTGATCTCTCCCTGGGCTGACGTGTAAAGAACATCGCTTGCCAGGATTCCCGGAGGGTCGATGTGCGGGCCTCGATGCCATCCGGACGGCCAGACTTCACGCCTGGTGTGAGTGTCCGCGACGGCAATGCAATTGACTCCCACTTTTTCCCCGCCAGGCAACCCGGCAATTTGCAGGATGGTTCTCGCCGGAGGATTCGGCCCGATGGTACCCCAATAGATCTGATTCATGGCGGACAGATCGCCCATGTCCGTGAGGTACACGTTCAACCAGACAATGTTCCCATAATCCATCCCGGCGCCTTGCAATACGCTCCTTAAGTTTTGAAGGGCCTGGCGGAACTGGCCTTGGAAGTCCGCCGGCACGTTGCCTGAGGCGTCCGCAGGACCCTGGCCGGAAACGTAGAGGGTTCCGTCGGCAAGCACGGCGGGACTGAAGGGCAGGTTGTTGGACTTGTACCCTGCAGGGTCAATAACCTTCAGCGCCTGATCCTGGGCGAGAAGCAAGTGGTTCGAGGTTCCGGCAAGAAACAGAAGCAGGAAGACGCAGCTTCCCTTCATAAAGGTTCTCATTCGACTCTCCTTGTTCGTTCTGTGTTCCGACTACACCAATTCAGTGAGAGCAATACCATGCGGACATGTGCAGGCCTAACCTTCCCGGGATCCACAACCCTTTAGCCCAACATACTGCTCCCATTCATCCTGCTGATTGTATTCCGGTTACGTTACGCCCGTCTCAAAATTTTGCATGCGTGACCTGGCCAAAGCGCTTCAGGCTGGGATGGGCCATAGGGAGGTTGACGGCGGTCAGCGGCTTCCCGAACTCCGGCCCTTCACGTGAAATCAGAGCGACGCGGAAACCGACTTTTCGTCAAAAAGCGCACCTGGATTGTCTCGCGTGGCCGACCATAGCCCCAGAACCCCGTCTGCGCAGAGGCTGTTTTTCATCCGTGTGCCGCCTGGTGGGAATCATACCGATAGCTTCACGTGTCCGGGCCGGTGGGAAAAGTCTTTGCTTGTTCGGCCCTGTTGAGAATTCTCAGCTCAATCTGAATACTTGATATCCGGGAAGCGATGCGCACATCGCATCAAGGCCGACGGTGTTCGGCCACAATCGTCACCTGCATGTCACGAGCCAGCCTGACAATCTGCTGGACGAGATTCCGGCCAAACACTGCTGGCAAATTCTTACCCCCGGGTACGTACCAGAAAAATTTGCGTGATCCCCTGTTTTCGGGCGAAGCTGACGAGCGTTTCTGCCACGTCCTCGCCTTCCAGTATCCGGGTTTCAATTTGCAGGTTTCTTGCAAAGTTCAATTGTTTCTCCACCGTCCGGCGCTCAGCAACCGGCAGCGAGTGCATGCCTGACACGGTGTTGATAAAAACAGCGAAGCACTCCGCGTCCAGGAAGTCAGCCACGCGTCTGCCTCGCCGGATTAGGGCGGCAGTCGAGGGATCGGTCGTAATGTGAATCAGCAATCGGTCCGGCGATTCTTTTCTGCCCGTTTACGATTCAGGCTGGCTGCCCGGCCTGAAAAGCGTGAAAGTCCCGCATCCTTCTGCGGCTCGTGACGAACATCAACCTCATGCGCCGTTTGACGCAAGGCCAGCTCTCGCAGAGTGACCAGCGTGGGCTCTTTGAAAAAATCCTCCTGTACCTGTTGGGCCTTTTCTTGCGGGTAAATCACACCACGCCTCAAGCGATTCAGCAGGGCCTGAGGCGGCAAGTCCACCATCACGACTTCGTCGGCATCTTTGACGACCCAATCGGAACCGTCTCCCGAACGCTTACGCCCGAAACCTGCCAGACCGTATCGTTCAGGCTTTCCAAATGCTCTACGTTCATGTTGGTGAGGACATCGATCCCGTTGTCGAGGAGAACCCGGACATCTTCCCATCGCTTTGCCCTTGCTGATCCAGGAACGTTTGTGTGGGCAAACTCGTCCACCACACAAACCTGCGGGCGGCGGCGCAAAATTGCCGCCGTGTCCATTTCCTCAACTGCTTCCGCAGTGCTTTGGCGGAACCGATATCAAGACCCTGGGTGATATCAATGGTACTGACGGGAGTGCGGTCGAAATATCCAATGACGACGTCCACGCCTTGCTGCTTCAATTTCCGGGCTTCTTCCAGCATGCGGTAGGTTTTTCCCACGCCGGCTGCGTAGCCGAGCAAAAGCTTCAACCGGCCTCTTCTGGTGCTTTCTGGCATGTTCGGTCCTCTATGATGGGAAAACCCGCACGTCGATTCCTTCGGCGGCCTGGATCAGCCGGTCAACGCCGCTGCCGAAGAGCCGTTCGGACCACCTTTCGTTTCTGCTGTGATGGATAAAGATCTGCGTAATCCGATGCTCATGCGCAAACCTCAAGACCGCGGCGGTCCATTCCTCCTCTTCGAGTACCTCAACCTGCGCTTCGAGCGTTCGCGCATATTCCAGACTCTCTTGAAGCAAGGATTCAACTTTCGAAGAGCGATCTCCCTGACGGACGTTGACCACATAAAGCTCGCCGCGAAACCGCTCCGCATTGCGATGCCCGCTCTCAACCATTTGCCGCGCATCGACGCCTGCTTTGACACATACAAGGATGCGCTCCTGTGTCCCCCAATGCTGCTCCACGCCATGGCGTTGCATGTATATTTCGAGTTGGTGGTCAACAATGTCAGCAGTAAGCAGCAGTGCCATTTCCCGCAGTTCCGCAAGCCTTTGCTGTCGTGCTGCGGCCTCCTCCGGCTTTCCGCCTGCGTGCTGAAAGGTCATTTCCGGCGGGGCATCCACGACTTCGATTTCCTGCGCAGACTTCAGAAACTCAAGGGGTACGACATCGACCACGTGTTTCCCTGTGATCTTCTCCACCTTTTCCTTGTACTCGTCAATGTACTGGAGGTTAATAGAAGCCAGGATGGAAATCCCCGCGTCCTGTAATTCTTCCACGTCCTGCCATCGCTCCAGGTGATAGCTCCGAGGGTGGTTGTAGTAAGCAAGACCGTCAACCACGCAGACCTGGGGATGCCTGCTGAGGAGTGATTCCATATCCATCACCTGGATTCCGTCGAGAGTTTTCAGTGGAATGACTTCCAGTTTTTCGAGCAGTTCCTGTACCTGGGATGAAATGACAGGCTGGGTCGCGCCCACCACCACATCCTCTCCCCTTTCCTTCCGGCGCTGCGCCTCGGCGAACATGCGGGCCGACTTACCGACCCCGGAACTGTAGCCGAGAAACACTTTGAACGAGCCACGAGCCTCGTCTTTCTCGCCAGCCTCCGACTGACGGAGGGGTTCTTCCGGATCAGGACTATGGTGGGTCATATGCGCAACGCGTGACTACGCCTTCAATCATCTATTTTCTAACATCCATTATATCCATTTCAAACGAAGTAATAGACTGGAATTGGAAGGAGCAGGTTATTCTGCTGTGGAATTAAACAGTTTTCGCATGGTCCTCTACGTCCGCTGGCACGGCATCAAGCCTGTCGATCGAGCCTTCCGCACCATCGTCGTCACCGCGCGAAGGAAAGAATTCCTCACCAGATCGAAATTCTCTGATGCATTCCATGCCAGCGTCCGATTCCATAGAGTAGCCACTTCGGGCTGGCCATCAGGCTGAGATCAAGGCGGCAAGGTGAGACGAACAGGCTGACTTGAAGGACGCGCATGGTGGGCGATACAGGACTCGAACCTGTGACTTCTACCGTGTGAAGGTAGCACTCTACCGCTGAGTTAATCGCCCGTGGGTATCAAAATAGCAGATTTTGCCGCCAGGGTCTAGCATCATAGGTGACGGGCGGCGCGGGCCAGCAGGGATGCAGCCGGCAGTTATACGACGCGGCTAAACAGGACGGGGCATTTTCAGGCAGGCTGAGCAATGTCAGCCCGGGCCTGCCCGGTGCGCCTTCAATGCCCTGAACGACGGAAGTCCAGGAGTGATTAAAGCGTGGAAGGTCATACTTCGGCCAGCCCAGCCGCAAGCTTATCAGCGGAAATGCTCACCCGCGTGCGGGAGTCCATCCAAAGCGTGATCCGGGGCAAAGATGAAGTTGTTCAACTGGCGCTGGTGGCGCTGTTCGCCCGGGGGCATCTGCTGATCGAAGACGTTCCCGGGGTCGGCAAGACCACCCTGGCCCATTCGCTGGCCCGGTCATTTGACTGCTCCTTCCAGCGCATCCAGTTTACGTCCGACATGCTGCCCTCAGACGTTATCGGCATCAGCATCTTCAACCAGCAGACCGACAGTTTTGAATTCCGGCCCGGCCCCGTTTTTGCCAACATCGTTCTCGCCGATGAGATTAACCGCACCACGCCCAAGACCCAGAGCGCGCTGCTTGAGGCCATGAACGAGTCCCAGGTAACCGTGGACAACCACACCTACCCTCTGCCGCAGCCCTTCATGGTAGTGGCCACGCAAAACCCCATTGAGCACCACGGCACTTACCCGCTCCCGGAATCGCAACTTGACCGCTTCCTCATGCGGCTGCGGATTGGCTATCCGCCGGCGGAGAGCGAAAAGGAAATTTTGAAAAATTTCGCCCTGACGGACCCGCTCTCGAAGATTCGACCCAGCATGACCGCCGGCGAGGTGGTGGAGGTTCAGCAGTCGGTCCGGCGGGTCAACGTTGACGATGCGCTCATCCATTACCTTCTGGCCATCGCTGAAAAAACCCGCCATCATCCCGATCTGACCCTGGGTGTCAGCCCACGGGGATCCATGATGCTCTACCGCGCCGCTCAGGCCCTCGCGCTGGTGGAAGAGCGGAATTACTGCATCCCGGACGACGTCAAGCGCCTCGTCCTGCCCGTGTTCGCCCACCGGCTGGGTGTCAGCTCAAGCTACGCTTCCACTCTGACACGGTCGAACCAGGTGGAATCGGTTCTGCAGGAAATTGTGGAGAGTGTTCCGGTGCCGCTGTAGGCCTTGCCGCAGGTCCTATGGGCCCGGCCGATCCAACGCGGCTCGGATTGAAACGGGACAGGGCGTGTCCCGTCAGCCTTCAGCCGCCCCGGCTGTTTTGTTGATGCGCTGCAGGTAATAAAACGCCACGCCAACCATGCCGCCCACAAACAGGACCGCCGCCCAACCTGCATGGAACCGAGGATTGGAGGATTGGGCAGCCCGGATGGACTCGCGAATGAGGAAGACGAAAAAGAGACTGGCAGCAACGCTCATCCATCCCGCCATCTGGTCCAGCAACGGCCGGACGCGCTCACGCTGTTCAACCGTTAAGTCACTGAGCCTTCGGGTGCCCAGGTGGACTGAGCCGGGAAATCGGCGACCCCAGAGCGACATCGACAGCATGACGCCGGCCACCAGCACTTGAAAAATCAGCAGCACCCACAGCGTATGCGGACTCCCCCATCCGTTCGGCTGCCCCGAAGCATTGAAATGCACCGGAATGCGCGCCGGCAGACCGGGCAGGCTGGTTTGAATCAGGAAAGCGGAATAGATCGCCAGAACTGCAGCAACAATTTTCGCCATCGGCCTCCCTCCGGCTGCCATTATACACACGCCGGCGCAAAGGGAGGGAGCCACTCACAACCGCAGACTGTCTTGATGAATTAAAAGACTTCAGGAACCCGTGGAGTGCGGAACGGTTCCCCTGGGATGGGCGAGCTTCTTCACCCTTTTGCCGGAAGCCCGGTGGGCGTCTCCGCGCGAACTGGACTGCCAGCGCTCGGCCAGCTTTTCCGCCGGCACGCCGGTCTTTGCTGAAAGCAACTGGAGCGAATCCACCTGGTCCAGTCTCACAATCCGGGCTAAACGTTCACTCTCGTTCTTCGATTTCATGCCATCAACATTAATATGGCAGGGGACGATCTGTCAATCAGCAAGACCGACACGACACCGCGCCGCGTCCATCCCAAAGCCGCCCGGTAAAAAGAAGCCCGCGGCAGCAGGTGGCTTTCCGCGGGCTCTTGAGGTATGAGGCGGGCACTTACGATGCAATGCGCAAATGGTTCTTCAGTCCGAAATAGGTTGCGGCAAACCGCGCATCAACCTCTGCTTTCTGCCGTTCCACCTTGCTGCCGACGGCGCCGTAGAGCGTCACATTCCCGTTGTCCACAATAATGTGGATGGGCGGGTTGGCCTGGTTGGCGTAATTCGAGAACATCGGGTCACCGTAGATCCTTTCCGCGACCTCCTCACGAATGTGGTCGTCGAAACGGGACAACGGCAGCACCTGGATATGGTTCTTCACGTAGGTCACGCCCCTGATGTCGGCCAGGATATTACCCAGGTCGGATTTCTTGTAGGGTTGCGTGACTTGCCCGGCCACTGTCAATCGGTTTTCTTCCATGGAAAAAGTAATGTGGTCGAAAACCGTGTAGAACGGGTACATCAGCACGGCATGCCGCGCTTTCTGGATGATCTCCTGTGAGCTTACACCTTCGGTGCTCACCTGAATGCTGTCCACCACTCCGATTACTCCGTGTTGGCGGCGGGCGGCCCGAATCGCGCGCATCTCCTGCCCGTAACTATCCACCGTGCCTGTCAACGTCGCAATTCCGTTTTTGACCTCAACGTTCACCTGACCATGTTTAAAGATCCCGGCATGGTAAAGGCGGCCCTGAACGCCGGCCGTCATCTCAGCATTGGAAGGCCCCACGTCAGCCCGGCTGGCAGCCGGAGTCAGGAAAACCATCAACGAGACCAAGACGAGACAACTCCCGATGGAAAGAACTTTCTGAAAGAACTTTGTGTTGTATACTTTCTCCATAGTCATAGCTTCTGACCTCGCTTTCTGTGGTGGTTGCCCCATTTCTTTGCATCCCACCACACGGTTGATTAGACGCAAAAACGGGGCCAAACGTTTCTTGACGTCCCTTAAAATTAAATAAACGGTTAAATAAGAGGCAGACAGAGACACTCGCGCCACTCACTCAAGGCGGGGCTCCATTGTGCCGTAAGATAAGTTACGGGGGGATAGATGGCCGCTGATGTCCAGTCCAACAGACTTTCAGGCGGGTTCCGCTCCGCAGTGCGCGAGTGGCTTGCAGGTATTGACCGCGCGGCATGGCGGCGGTTCTTCCTGGCGCTCTTCGGCCTCACGCTGGCGCTCTTCCTGGCACTTTATGCCACAGGCCTCAGCCAGTTGGGCCACTACAAGCAGGCGGCGGTTGTGGCGGCCGTGTCGCTGCTGCTGGCTGTGCTGGTTGCCCTCCGGGTTGTTCCCGGACTGGCGCGAAGAACTGCACTCCAGTACTGGATGGCCAAAGTCGAATATGAGTTCACCCGCGAGGGCGTTGTTTTCCTGGCCATGATCGCGGTGATTACGGTGGCGGCCCTGAACACGGGAAACAACCTGTTGTTCATCATGCTCTCCTGCCTGCTTGCCGCCATCCTGGCCTCCGGCGTGCTGTCCAGAATGGTCCTCCGGGGGCTTGAAATCGACCTGGCGCTCCCCGATCACATATTTGCCGGACATTCCATCCTCGCGCGCCTTCGGCTTGAAAACCGGAAGCAGTTCTACCCGACGTTTTCCGTTTCCATCTCAGGCCGTGGGGTTGCACGAAGAAGGAGGCGCAGGCGTCCGGTGGTCTCCACACCGTCGATTCTCAGCCAGGACGTTTACATTCCCTACATCCCCCGCCGCTCTTCCGCCAGCCGGGACGTAACGCTCACGTTTCCAAAGCGAGGCAGCTATTCGCAGTCAAGCCTCCGCATCAGCACCCGCTTCCCCTTCGGCTTCCTTCGCAAGACCCAGACATTTCCCTGCACCCGGGAGGTGCTGGTGCTGCCCAGTGTACAGCCCACTCGAAAGTTTTTTGAGGTCCTGCCGCAGGTCGGGAATGAACTGGATAGCTATCTGAAAGGGCGCAGCCACGACCTCTACGCCATCCGCAACTACCAGCAAAGCGACTCCGCCCGCCACGTCGACTGGAAAGCAACGGCTAGGGTGAGGCAGCTGAAGGTGCGGGAATTTACCCGCGAAGACGAGCGCCGCCTGCGGCTGGTGTTTGACCCCCGGATTCCCGACACGCAGCCGGAGAGGCTGGAAAGGTTTGAGAAAGCCGTCGATCTCTGCGCGTGTCTTGTATGGTATTTTTACGAGACGGGAGCCACCGTGAGTTTCGCCACAGCGGGCTTCGAAACCCCCATGGCTCCCGCCAGCCAGCTGCTTTACGCCATACTCGAAAAACTGGCTCTCATCGAACCCACAGTCATGGGCGGCTATTCGCCCGTCCATCCGTTCGAGGATCCCTCACGGCCGGCGCAAAGCTTTCAAATTGTTCTGACAGACCAGAGGCGCGAATCCATCCCCGCCGGGCTGCGGCGTTCATCCTACTTTGTGTTTATGGATTCGCTCTAGCGAAGAACCGCTCACGTGTGGTGGTCATTCGGCGAGCGGGCCTGAGGGTCAACTGCTGCCGAGCATCCAGCGGCCTTTGCGCCTTTGCGTGAAGACCTTTGAGCATGGGCACGCCATGACTTCACCCGGGACGCCGAGTTTCCGTCCCCGGCGCCGTTCGCGGCGACATGCGGTCACCCAAGCCTGCCGCAGCCATAGTCCTCTGAAGATTTCAGGCGGGAGAACCGTGGCCGGCGCACTTCAACACGCCAAGGTATGCCGCCCATGGACCCACGGCCTCACGATACTGGTGGGCCATCACCCTCGAAAGCTGGTGCAGGTGCGTCAAGTCATGTGCCGCCCAGGTGGCCAGCAACTGTCCCAGAGTAACCACTCCAAAAGCCGGATGCCGGCCGCGCAGCGCAAGGTCTTCCGGCCGCAGGTCCAGGGCGCGCAGCCCGGCGAGACTTTCCTTCCGCAGGCGTGCAAATTTATCCAGCAACTGATCCGGAGTCTTGCCCTCTCTTTCCCTCACGAATCCCAAACGGTCAAAAGGTTCAAACGTCCTGCTCTCGCCCGATTGCAGCACGATTCGTGCTCGCGGCATCCAGTCCGTGCGTTCGGTGTGAATCAGATGGGCGACAATGTCGAGCGCGTTCCAGGTGTTTTCACTTTCATTCCGGCAGGTCCATGCTTCCGGCAGATCGCGCAAAAGAGCATCGAGTGCCGCAGGTGTTCGGGTCAGAAGAGCTATCGTGTGCTCCAGGTTATGTTCTGCCATCGCAATCATTCTCCGTCACCGGACCCTCACATCAGCCGCTGCTTGGCCAGCACAATGGCGCCCAGCGCTCCGGCGTTGTCGCCCAGCTTGCCCGGCACAATCCTCACCCGCTCGCGGTCCGCGGGCCGCAGAAAATATTCGAAGGCCGTTTCACGAATGGGATCGACGTATGAGTCTTTCAGTCTCTCGGCGATTCCTCCCCCGATCACCACGCATTCCGGGTCCAGAAGGTTCACCACATTCGAGCACAGGATTCCCAGGTGGGATTGTGCCCGCTCCATCACTTCGCGCATCAACGGGTCGTCTTTCTTCAGGGCAGCGGCAATAATGCTGCTGGTCATGCGCTCTTTGTTTTTCTTCTTCATGATCCTCAGCACGTTGCTCTTGCGACCCGCCTTGATGGCCGCGCGCACGTCGCGCTCCATGGCCGTGCGGCTGGCCAGCGCCTCCGCGCAGCCTCGCCGCCCGCATCCGCAGAGGGGCCCGTCAACCAATAGGACGGTGTGGCCAATCTCTCCCGCGCCACCGCGGCTGCCTTCATAAAGCTCACCGTTCAGGATCAAGGCTCCGCCGATTCCTGTTCCCACAAAAATCCCCACCGCATTCTTGGCGCCGCGGCCCGCGCCCAGAGCATGTTCGCCCGCCAGCCCCACGTTGACGTCGTTCTCCACAAACACCGGGACGCGCAGCAACTGGCGAAGTTCCGAGCGGAGCGGCACCCGCCGCCAACCCAGATTCGGGGCTTCCTCCACAATGCCCCGGGCATGGTCAATCGGTCCCGGAGCGCCCACGCTCACCGCCCGCACGCGCGACCGTGTAATCCCTGCCTCGTCGAGCGTGCTCTCCACCAGCGTAGCGATTTTACGGATCAGCCGGGCCGGCCCTCCTGTCGTGACGGTTCGGACCTTTTTCACGCCAAGCGTCTTGTATTCGTCGTCAGCCACAAGAGCCCTCAGGCTCGTGCCACCCAGATCAACTCCCACATAAAAAACGCCCCTTTTCGTCATGGTACCGCCTTTGCGCTGGTCTTCTGATCCCTGCGCGAAAAGTGTATCGCACCTGCGCCCAACTGCGAAAGATATGTTCAAACCTGTGGCACGAAGCCCCGATTCCGGAACCGGCAGCTTGGATGACGATCGAGGTTGCGCCGCGCACTCCAGCGCTGCGTCTTCCCCTCCGCCCCCGCCGGAATTCGATCTATAATTAGGCTTTACGGTTATCCGAGGACTTGGCCGGCCTGTTAGACGGAAACGCATCGATGCATATTCCTGACGGATATCTCAGCCCTGCCACCTGTGCGGCCCTTTACGGCAGTGCCGTGCCGTTCTGGTACGTGGCCCTGCGCAAGACGCGCAAACTCCTGCTCACTCGCCTGGTGCCGTTGATTTCCGTCTTCGCGGCGTTCTCGTTTGTCATCATGATGTTCAACATTCCCATCCCGGGCGGCACCACGGTGCACCCGCTGGGAGTCGGCATCGCCAGCGTCGTGCTGGGTCCCTGGGCCTCGATTCTGACCCTTTCGACGGCGCTCTTCATCCAGGCTTTCTTTTTTGGCGACGGCGGCGTTACCGCCCTGGGCGCCAACTGCTTCAATATGGCCATTGTGGGTTCGCTCGTCGCATGGCTGGTCTATCGCGCGGTTGCGGGCCGGTCTCCCATCACCTCATCCCGGCGCGTGGTGGCGGCGGCCCTGGGCGGTTACCTGGCCATCAACGGAGCGGCCCTGTGCGCCGCCATCGAACTGGGCCTTCAGCCTCACTTCTTCAGGAGCGCCACGGGAGCACCGCTCTATGCGCCTTATCCTTTGAGCATCGCCATCCCGGCCATCATGATTGGCCATCTCACGTTTGCAGGTCTCGCCGAACTGGTGGTGACCGGCGGCATTGTGGCTTACCTGCAGAGAGTGAATCCGGCTCTCCTCCGCTTCACCGCTCCAGGTGTTCCCTTGCCCCGTGGGGAGGCGCAGCAGGAGGAGGCGATGAACGGCTGGAAAGCGGCCAGGCCCCTGTGGACTGCAGTCGGTCTGCTGATGGTGCTGGCCCCGCTGGGCCTGCTGGCCGCGGGAAAGGCCTGGGGCGAATGGAGCGCCCGTGATTTCTCGAACCCGGCCGCGCGACAACAGATGGCAGCGGCTTCAAGAAATGTTGCGCCGCCGGCCATGCCTCCGAGCGGCCTGGAGCGCCTCGCCAATGTCTGGACGGCGCCCTTCCCCGATTATTCTCCGTCGTTCGTGCATAGCGCGGCTTTCGGTTATATCCTTTCAGCCGTTTTCGGGATCGGGACCATCATCCTTCTCGCCATCCTGGCCAGCTGGATCGCACGGAAAATCCGTCCCGGACCGTCCCATGCCCCGGCGCGAACGGAGGAAAGCTAGGCGATGGCGGCAAAGCACAGCATCAATCGGGCCTTTCTGGAACGCACCACGGCAGGCTTTGTGGACGCCATGGAACATGCCTTCTACGCCGAACAGACGGCGCGTGCGGACGGACTGATGCAGCGCCTTGACCCGCGAGTCAAGCTGCTGGGCATTCTGGCCCTGGTTGTTCCTGCAGCGGCCTCGAGAAGCTTTGCCGTGATTGCCGGACTCTTTGCCATCGCCCTGGCGCTTGCGGCGCTCTCCCACGTATCGTTCGGCGTCTTGCTGAAAAGGGTCTGGATTGCGGTGCTGCTGTTTACGGGCGTGATTGCCCTGCCGGCTCCCTTTGTCACGCCGGGCCAGGTGGTCTATCATCTTCCCGTGCTCGGATGGAGCGTCACGGCACAGGGCCTTGCAAGTGCAGGCTACCTGGTGCTGCGGGTGGAAACCGCGGCCACCTTGTGCGTGCTGCTGGTGCTCACCACTCCGTGGAACCACGTGCTCAAAACGCTGCGCGTGCTTCACGTGCCGGCCGTGATGGTCACCATCCTCGGCATGACCTATCGCTATCTGTTCCTGGTGCTCCAGAGCGCGCACGACATGTTTGAATCGCGCCGCAGCCGCATGATCGGCGAGCTGACGGGCCGCGAGCGCCGCCGGGTGGCAGTCTCAAGCGCCGGCGTCCTGATGTCAAAAACGTTCGACCTCAGCAACGAGGTTTATCTGGCCATGCAGTCGCGCGGCTATCGTGGCGAGGTCGCCGTTCTGGACGAGTTCCAGATTGGGAACTTCGACTGGGCTATGCTGGCGGCATTCGCCCTGGTGTCTATCGCCGCGTTCTGGTTGGGACGATGAGTACAACAAATCCAAACGGCGCCGGGCAGGTCCCGGTTTTTGAGCTCTCGGATGTTACCTATCGCTACCGCGAGGTGACAGCGCTCAACCATCTCGACTTGAGGGTGAACGCGCGCAGCCGCGTTGCCCTGCTGGGAGCGAACGGTTCCGGCAAATCAACTCTGCTGCGCATTCTGAACGGCCTCTGCTTTCCGGACGAAGGAACGGTGCGCTTCTGCGGCAGGCCGCTCACCGAAGATAGCATCCAGAACGACGGCTTCGGATTGGATTTCCGCCGCCGCGTCGGACTGGTCTTCCAGAATCCCGACGTCCAGCTCTTTTCACCCACGGTTTTTGACGAGGTGGCCTTCGGGCCTCTGCAGCTTCGATGGCCGGCCGATCAGGTCCGCAGGAAGATCGCCGAAACCCTCGAGATGCTGGAGATTACCCATCTGAAGGATCGCTCGCCGCACCACCTCTCCACGGGCGAGAAGAAACGGGTGGCGCTGGCTTCGGTGCTTATTCTGGACCCGGAAATCCTGCTGCTGGATGAGCCCACGGCCGCGCTCGATCCCAAAAGCGCCAGCCACATGATCGATTTCCTGGTGCGGGAAAGAGGCGGCGCCAAAACCATCATTACCACAACCCACGATCTCGACATCACCGAAGACATCGCCGATGAATGCTTCGTTTTCCACGAAGGGCGCATAGCCGCCGGCGGCCCGCCGTCCGAGATCCTGAGCGATGCGCAACTGCTGAAATCTACAGGTCTGATGCACTCACATCTGCACGTGCACAGGTCGGGCCAGGTCCACGCCCACTCGCATCTGCACCGGCACGAACACTGAAGGGACCCGGCGGATGCCGGCGGCGGGAGCATCCCGGCACCCCGCAGATGACCGTACGGACGGCTTGAACGGTTTGCATCTGAGTTTATTTGCATGTTGACCCCGAGCCACTGGGCCTGATAAAAGCAGGAAACAATGAATCGCAGACAATGGTTAACGCTGTGCGGCAGTTCGTTACTGGTCCCCGCCGGAAAACCCTCGCTTGCTGGCGGTGATGGCTCTGCTTCTTCGGCCGATTCCACGCCGGCAGACCACGCTTTCTTTCAGGTTGCAAAGCCGGTCTGGACCAAAGGCCGGGAAACCGAAATGAATCTGTCCGTAGGATTTCGAGCGGTCTTCGAGCCGCCGCGCGGGAAGCCGGTGCTTTTGCGTGCAGCCGCCTCAACGCTCTACCGGTTTTTCGTGAACGGTGAGTTCAAGGGCTGTGGTCCGGCGCGTGGGCCTCATGGGTATTACCGCGTGGACGAGTGGGACATCACCCGCGGCCTCTCTGCAGGAACCAATGTGGTGGCCATTGAAGTGGCGGGATATAACATCAACAGCTTTTACATCCTGAACCAGCCGTCTTTCCTGCAGGCGGAAATTTCTGCGGGAAGTCAAACTCTTGCCGCAACCGGCGGTGGCGAAAAGCCGATGGAGGCCAAAATCCTCTCCCAGCGCGTGCAAAAAGTCGAGCGGTATTCATTCCAGCGCGCTTTCACGGAAGTCTACCATCTTCGTTCCGGTGACGATGGCTGGCGGAGCGATCCGAAACAAACGCTCCACCCGGAACCCTGCAGTACCTCAGCCGAAAAGCAGCTCATTCCCCGCCGGGTTCCCTATCCGAGATTCAGCCGGCGGCAACCCGAGCTGCACATCATGCGGGGAAGCCTCACGGAGTCAGCCCCCGCAGGGAAGCCCTGGAAGCCTCGCTTCATGACCGATATTGGGCCGGAGCTTCTGGGCTTTGCAGAAGAGCAGCTCGCGGAGGTTCCTTCCTTTAAATTGCAACATGTTGCCAACCTGAGTTCCACGCATCTTCAGGAGCGTTACTCCTGGGCATCGTCCTTCCCGCTTGGCGCGAAAAGGTTCCACCTGTTCGATTTTGGGACCAACCTGACCGGCTTTATCGGCGCGCGGGTCAGGGTGCGGACTCGCACCAGGCTCTACCTGACTTTCGACGAGATGCTGGTGAACGGCGATGTCGACTTCAAACGGCTGGACACGGTCAACATCATGGCCTATGAACTGAGCCCGGGAGACTACCACCTGGAGTCGTTTGAACCTTACACACTCCGGTTCCTCAAATTCCTGGGGTTGGAAGGCGATTGCGAGATTTCGCAAATTTACCTTCGTGAGTATGTCAATCCGACCGTCTGGACGGCACATTTTGATTCCAGTGACGAAGGCTTGAACCTGCTTTTTGCCGCAGGCCGGGAAACTTTTCGGCAAAATTCCGTCGACCTTTTTATGGACTGCCCTTCGCGCGAGCGGGCGGGCTGGCTGTGTGACAGCTACTTTACCTCGCGCGTGGAACACCGGCTCAGTGGCGGCTCAACCATCGAAGATGCTTTCTTTGAAAACTTCCTTCTGCCCGCAAGCTTCCCACACCTTCCCGAGGGGATGCTGCCCATGTGTTATCCGGCCGACCACTACAACGGACAGTTCATTCCCAACTGGGCGCTCTGGTTTGTTCTGCAGTTGCAGGAATATTTCGAGCGCAGCGGCAACCGGGAAATGCTGGTCGCGCTGCGGCCCAAGATCGTCAAGCTATTCGATTATTTTCGTCCCTTTCAGAACGAGAATGGGCTGCTGGAGAAACTGAAGAGTTGGATCTTCATCGAATGGTCGGCGGCGAACGACTATACCCAGGACGTCAACTATCCCACCAACATGCTTTACGCGGCGGCACTGGAGGCAGCGGGGAAATTGTATCAAGTTCCGGCGTGGGTGGAACAGGCAGAGGAGGTCCGCGAAGCCATCCGGCAGCAGTCGTTCGACGGCCGTTTTTTTGTGGACAACGCTATCCGAAAACAGGGGAAGCTGCTCCCGACACGCAACCGGACCGAGACCTGCCAGTATTATGCGTTCTACCTTGGCACCGCCACGCCCGAAACCTTCAGCACACTCTGGAATGTGTTGCTGAAGGGTTTCGGCCCTTCGCGTAAACAGACGAAGCGATTTCCAGAAATTCACGCTTCGAACGCATTTATCGGCAATGTCCTGCGCCTCGAATTACTGTCGCGTTACGGGTCATGCCGGCAGCTGATCGACGAATCCAGGGAATATCTGTTGTATATGGCTGAACGTACCGGAACGCTGTGGGAGAACATTGATACGAGGGCCAGCCTCGACCATGGCTTTGCTTCGCATATTGTCAACGTCCTCTATCGCGACGTTCTGGGGCTCTACAAGGTCGACTGGGTCAACAAGAGGGTTCAGCTACGGTTTACGGACGCACAACTGAATTCCTGCGAAGGACGAATCCCGGTCCCGGAGGGAGCGGTCTCGCTGCGATGGAAGAAAGAGGCCGCAAAGCTTGCCTACCAGCTCGATGTTCCCGCGGGCTATACCGTGGTGATTGAGAACAAGAGCGATCTGCCGCTGGAGCCGATGGCTGGCTCGCACAGAAGCCAGGCTACAAATAGTGCCTCGCGAGCACCTCTACAGCAAGCCTCTACTCTTTGAATTTCAGGCTTCGCGCATCTTCTTCCCGGCCCGTCTTTTCGGTCAGCGGGCCATAGAGGTCAGGCCGCCTGGCCTTCAAATAGTCCTGCCCGCCACTGGGCCCTACCAGCGAGCCATCCAGATCGGCGATGACCATGTCATCGCCCGCCTTGCAGCTTTCAGCCAGAATCCGCCCATGCGGATCGAGAATCATGGAGTTGCCGGTTCGGATCTCGTCGTCGTCAACACCCACGCCGTTGCTGAAAATCAGGAACATGCCATTGTCGTGAGCGCGGCTGGGAAGCCAGCGCATCAGCCAGCCTCGTCCTTTAGGCCCTCGAAACTCCTGTTCGATCGCTTCCGGATCCTGCGCGCGGTTGTCCCAGAGTTGCCGGTCGATAATCCCCATCCGGTGTGGATTGCGCGACCGGCAGCCTCCGGTCTGGTGCGGAGCAAGAAGGATCTCGGCGCCTTTGAGAGCCGTGATGCGGACGTTTTCAATCAGGTTGTTGTCATAACAGATCAGCAGGCCCGCCCGGCATCCCTGCGGGGTGTCAAAGACGGTGTATTCGGAACCGCAGGAGATATGTTCGCTGATGAATGCATGGAGCTTGCGGTGGCGGCGTACCGTGCCATCAGGCATCGCAACCACGTAAGTGTTGTAAAGAGCGCCATCTTCAGCCGCTTCCACCAGTCCCGCGCCCACGGTCATCCCGTGCCGCTTCGACAGCGCCATCAGTATCTGCGACGACGGCCCGTCAAAAACCGGCTCAGCCAGCGCGGCAAGCTCCGGGCGGGAAAGGTTCCGAAGGAACCAATAGCCAGTGATGCAGCACTCCGGAAACAGAATCAGGTCAACCCGCTCGCGCGACGCCTGCTCAACAAATTCGCGGATCTTGCCCAGATTGGCCGGTTTATCACCGGCAACGTGTTCAAATTGCACTGCCGCGGCGCGAATGTCTTGCATAAAACTGGCTCCTTACGGGAAAAGTATTGTCGGGCCGTTCTTCCCTGGCTCAGAACCGCCCGGCCCCGCCGCAAAACCGTTATGCTCGCAGAGCAACGGAGCTTCCTGTGATTATATCCCACCCGACGCGCCCTAAGGGCCGCCGGTGCGCCTCCGCAAAGCCACAGTTGCCGTCCTTCGTATTGACTCACATTCTCCTCAAATGGCAAGATATTTGAATGAGCGATCCGGGTAAAAGCGTCTGGGAATGGCGGAAAAATTGAACAGACGCGATGTGCTGAGGGCAGGCGCAGCAGGCCTTTGCCTTCCTCTGCTGAGCAGCCGTTTTGGGTTCGCGGTCCCGTCCGCTCCGAAAGTTGACCCCATCCGGTTCCGCAACGTTGCCACCTCCGCGGGTGTCCATTTCAGCGTGGAAAACGACCCCACTCCGCAGAAACACCTCATCGAAAGCATGCCCGGCGGCCTGGCGTTGTTCGATTACAACGGCGACGGCTTGCCCGACATCTTTTTCACCAACGGTGCTGCCCTTCCGTCGCTGGAAAAGCACGATCCCAAATACTTCAACCGCCTGTACCGCAATGAAGGCGGAATGAAGTTTACCGACGTCACCAAGGAGGCCGGACTTGAAGGAGCCGGTTATTCAATGGGTGCTGCCGCAGCGGATTATAACAACGACGGCCATACCGACCTGTTTGTTGCCGGCCTCTTCCATAACATTCTCTACCGGAACCGCGGTGACGGCACGTTTGAAGACGTCACAAAACATGCCGGCATCAAGAGCGACAAGTGGGCCGTTGGCGCAGGATGGTTCGATTATGACAACGACGGCTGGCTTGATCTGTTCGTGGTGAACTACTCCAAGTTTTCTCTGGAGAACAACCGTTTCTGTGGCGACCGCGCCCGAAACATCAGGACCTACTGCCACCCGAAATATTATGAGGGCCTGACGTGCACGCTTTATCGGAACCGCCGGGACGGCACGTTTGAGGACGTTACAGACAAGTCCGGTTTTGGAAAGCACCTCGGCCGCGGCATGGCCGTTGGATTTGCCGATTATGACAACGACGGCTATATGGACGTCTATGTCACCAACGACAATATGGCCAATTTCCTTTATCACAATCGCGGCGACGGAACGTTTGAGGAAGTGGGGCTTTTTGCCGGGGCCGCGCTGCTGAACAACGGCGAACCCGTTTCCAATATGGGTGTAGATTTCCGCGACTACAACAATGATGGGCTTCCCGACGTTTTCATCACCGACCTTTCCAATGAGACTTTCCCGCTGTTCCGTAATATGGGAAAGGGCATGTTTGAAGACGCCACTTACAGCAGCGGGCTGAGTGTGCTTTCCGCAGCGAGGAGCGGATGGAGCCTCGGGGTCTTTGATTTCAACAACGATGGATTGAAGGACCTGTTTACGGCAAACTCCCACGTGGATAACAATGTGGAGCTTTTTCAGGCAATTACCTACAAGCAGCCGAACAGTATTTTTGCCAATCTCGGTAACGGCACGTTTGCCGATCTCTCACGGGATGCCGGGAGTGATTTCCAGGTTCCGCTGGCGCATCGGGGCGCCGCATTCGCGGACTTGAACAGGGACGGAAAAATCGACGTCGTCACGTCGTCATTGCAAGGACCTGCGGAAGTGTGGGAGAACATCAGCCCGGACGAAAACCACTGGCTGATCATGAACCTGGTGGGCCACAAAAGCAACCGCGACGGGATTGGCGCGCGCGTCCGGATCGGAAAACAGCACAATCACATGACCAGTACGGTAGGCTATGCCTCATCCAGCCACTTCGGGGTGCACTTTGGCTTGGGCAAGACCGCCGTGATTGATGAGGTTGAAATTCGCTGGCCCAGCGGGATTGTGCAGCGGCTTAAAGGCGTGAAGGCCAACCAGTTTCTGAAGGTGGACGAGCCCTCCAGCTAACCCGAGCAGACTGAAACTCATACCCTCAACTGAGCAATCTAGCCCGGCCCGGGAGCCGTGATCTGGACCTCTTTTTGCAGGTTCTGCTGCTCGGCTTGGTGGGCGTTGTGCATCCGTTGGTATTGCTGAAGCATAGTGCGGGCTAGTTCGGACTGGCCGCTGGACTGGTACGCGCGGGCAAGTTGGTAGTGAATGCTGCCGTCCTTATCAATCGGCAGCGCTGCCTTCAGATGGGGTATCGCCTGCTTTGCATCACCCATGGCCAGGTAGGCTTGTGCCAGCGAACTGTGCGCGACCAGGGAACTGGGGTCCAGTTGCAGTGAAATCTGCAGGTAATGCGCGGCTTCTTTGGCCTGCTTCAGGCTCAGCAGGGTGAACCCGAAAAGGTAGTTCAGCTCCGCAGATTTCGGCCTCTGCTGAAGCATTCCCTCGAGCAGATGACGGGCTTCAGTATAGTTCTGAACCTGGAACAGGGCAATGACCAGTTGCCTACCGATGTCCACATTCTTCCCTGAGAGATTGTATGCTTTCTGCCATTCCTCAACGGCCCCGGGAAACTGGCGCTCATTCGTGTGGATCCTGCCAAGCAGTTCGTGGAGTTGGACGGACGGAGGAAGCTTCCCCAGGTGAGCGAGGGCCTCAATCGCCAGCTTCCGGTAGGCCCGGGTCTTCCAATAGTAAATTTCCGGGGTCTTCCCGGCCAAACCCGCCAGCGCCTGATAGCGCCCCGCGCGAAATGCACACACGTGCTTTTCAACCGCGCAGTTGGGCTTGCCCAGATGCGCTTCACGCTGTTGTTCCGTTTTGGCCCAGTCAGCATGTCCGGTATTTTCGTAGACTGCCGCCAGGGCCGCATGAACGCCGCGTAATTTGGGGTTCCTGGCAATGGCCTGACGATATAAATAGAACGCGCTACTCAATTGCAACGCCTTGACCCGGGACTCGGCCACCAGCGCCAGCCAGTAGCTCGACCCGGTCGCAGTCCTCTGCAAATCATCAAAGCTTTCCTGCGACAACTCCTGATAGCAAAGGCCAAGCCGGTACCACACTTCCGGGTTGCTGGAATTCGCCTGGGACAATTTTTCAAATTGCGTTGCCGCTTCGCGAAATCTTTTCACCGCGAACAAAGCTTCCGCAAGGTTTCCCCTAAGCCTCCGTCAGAGGGATCAGCGCGCATCGCGACCTCAAGGGGAGGAACGGCCTTTTCAGGCTCTCCCAGACTCAGATAAGCGTACCCGAGGTAGAGGTGGGCTGGAACGTTGTGGGGGTCGAGCTTCAGGGCCTTTGTGAACTGGATGATTGCTTCCTGCTCGTGGCCAGCCATATGGCAGGCCAAGCCAAGATTCGTAACCAGTCCTGCGTTGCCAGGTACTGCTTTGACCAGGGCACGATAGATCGGGATGGCTTCTTCATACCGCCCGGAAGCCATCAGCTCTCCGGCATGTTGGGATTGCTCTGCCAGGTTTGCGGATTGCGCGCACAGAAAGGGGCTGAACGCTGCCAGCAAAATAGCCAGTGACAGTAAACGCCGCATATTTCCAACCATCTTTTAGATTCTACCAGCCACGGAGGGCTGTAGCCAGTGCGCGTTTTCTCGTCACCTGCGACATTCCAGATCGACCTCGCATCGCTCTCCAAAAAAAAGCGGGTGGAGACCTTTCAGTCCCCACCCGCTCTCATGAGTAAATCAGGTTAGGCCGTGGCATGTCGCAGTGAACCCAATGCAGTGTCCCCTGCGGCATGCTTCCGGCAGCCAATTTAGAAGTCGACTTCAGCTCCGAGCTGGAAGATCCGCTCTCCAAACGCACTGGTGATCTGCCCCATGCTTCCACCGCAGACACCGGTGCTCGTGATGGAGCAGGTCGTGTTCGGGTTGCTCCAGTGAGGAGTATTGCTGAAGTTCAGCATTTCAGCCCGCATCTTCAGTTTGAAGCGCTCTGTGAGCTTGAAGGTGCGGAAGAGGCTGAGATCCATTTGTGTGAGTCCCGGTCCCCGCAGCCATGACAATCCACGGCCTGAATTACCGATTTGGACATTTTCATTCGGCACAAAGGCCGTGGTGTTGAACCACTGCTGGCCACTCCCCGTACCCTTGATCATCTGGAGACCACCAGCAAAGTCCGGAACCTGCGACGTTCCAGGCGTGTTCAGGAAGCTGGAGTCCTGGCTCGGGAAGAGCGGTGAGCCCGAAATCCCCGTGATGATGCCGTTGACCTGCCAGCCGCCAAGAACTGCACTGGCGGCCCCGCTGGTGGCGAACTTCTCGCCTGCGCCGAAGGGCAGATTGTAGATGAACGCCATCTTCAGCACGTGCGTGTGGTCGAAGCTCAGCGTATGCCGGTTCAGCGACTGACATCCGCCAGGCAACAGAGCATTGCCCGGGCAGTTGAAGTAAAGGCCGTTTGCCCATCCCTCGTCATCCATGTAGCCGATCACCTTCGAGTAGGTGTAAGAACCCTGAAGGAACAGGCCATGAGTAACGTGACGGTCAAGCGAAACCTGCAGAGAGTTGTAGTGGGAATCCAGATAACCCTGGAAGAGATAGGTTCCGCCTGTGCGGCCGAAGGCAGCATTCAGCGGTTCGCCATCGCTTCCAGCTCCCAAAGGAGCTGCGTTCGGATTATGACCATTGAACTCGTGGACGAGGTGGTTGCCAACATAACCGACGTTCAACAGGACGTCGCCCGGCAGTTTCCGCTGGATGGTGAAGTTCCAGAATTCAACGTAACCGCGTTTGAACGCACCAGGATTCATCGTCCCGACAGTGACGTTGCCCGGAGGGGTGATGACTCCCGACTGGAATCCGGCAGGAGCCTGGACAAGCGGAACGCCATTGGCCAGACCGGTACCTGTCACCGGGGAGCCTACGATGTTGTTCGCCGTATTGGTCGGAAGCGTTGAAGTTTGCATACGGCAGGTACTGGGTGTCGACACTGCTGACACCGGGCAGTGAAACGAAGTTCTCCGCCCCAATCGTATAGGGCCAGAATCCGCGCAGCGGCCGCTGGAGCGGCAGCGAATCATAGGTCATCCCGAACGCGGTTCGGATCACCGTCTTGTCATTGAACTGGTAGGCCAAGCCGAGGCGCGGAGCAAACAAGGTCTTGCTGCTGGTCACTCCGAGCGGTGTATTGTTGAGGTGAACATCATTGTTGCCAAGCCCGCCCAGGTACATCTGGTTGGTGGCAGTGTCGTACACCTCAAACTTACTGACGCCATCCCGGCTAACCATGGGGTAATACTCCCACCGCAGACCGGCATCGATGGTCAGTTTGGGAGTGATCCGGAAGGTGTCTCCGACGTAGACGGCTTCATCCCATTGCTTGTTGGTGGCCTTAATAAACTGCTGGCCGTTTTAAACTTCGCTCGCCAACCCCAGGTTGAAGGATGCAACGCTGTTCCAAAGGGCGGGGTTAAAGGTGATCCCATTAGGATTTGTCCCGTCATAAACCGTCGCCGCTTCGCCAGGTGTCAGATTCAGAAACGTATTGTGTTGTGATGAGATGACGTAGCCCCTCGGGCAGCAGACGATTTCCGGCTGCCAGTGGTTCAAGTGATTGTGCGATGCGTCAAAGCCAAACACCAGAGAGTGCTTGCCCTTGATCCAGGTTGCGTTCTCATCGATCGTCAACTGCCAATCGTTGCGTTGCACCGGCTGCCAGGATGAATTGTTGCCGAGGGTGACGAAACCGCTCCATGGCGATCCCAGGCATGCCGCTGTACCGCTGCGTCGTTCGTCGGTGTGTTGCTGTTGATCAGGCCGAGAACGGTCCTGCCCGTAGTTCGTTCCGAAGTCAGCCGTCGTGTTCTTTTCGCCCATCCGGGTAAACCCGATATGGCCGGTCAGCACCAGGGAAGGCGATGCAGTCCAGGTGTGGCCGATGGTCACAGTCTGTGCGGTGTTATCGCTGATTCCCGTGCCGTTGCCGCGGCCGGCAACTCCATAATCAACGCCGTCATTCAGAAGGGCCTTCTGGAGGGTGTATTTGCCCCAGAGGGTCTGGCGGTCACTGATGTTGTAGTCAACCTTGCCGGTGTAGATGTTCCGGTTCCAGGCCGAATTCCGAAGGCGGAGGTCGTTGACCGCAGTGGTTTCAGTAAACGGCCTGCCCCTGCGTGTAATTCGGAGTATACGGGTCCATCAGTTGCCAGAACTGGCTGGCGCCCTGGTAGATCCGGTTGGTCGGAATGATGTTGCCCTGGAAGGCGCAACGACCCGCACCGGTGTTCGGATCTCCGGTGGTCGGGTCAAAAATCATTCCTGCCCGCAACTGAGTCATTGCGTCAGTGCCGGACTGGCAAACCATGATCGGGTTGGTGCCAGCGGCATCTGAATAGAGCGGTGCGCCCAGATACTGCGAGAAGTCCCCGTTCCGCATATCCGTGGGAGGAATCAGGAACTGGTCCGCAGCCTCATTGCGCTGGAAGAATCCATCCCAGTTGCCGAAGAAGAACAACTTGTTCTTGACAATGGGTCCGCCGATGGCAGCGCCGTCGTTGTTCTGGATGTTCTTCGGCTGCTTGCCGTTGGCCGTGTGGATGAGAGCATTCTGTGCGCCAAGCGACGCGTCGGTGTGATAGGCGTATACGTTACCGTGAAACGCGTTCGTTCCGCCTTTGGTGATCACATCGGTTGCCGCGCCCATCGTGAGGCCCTTTTGGACATTGTAGTTGGAAGTCTGCACGTTGACTTCCTGGACGCTCGCCGCTGGGGGCACGATCACCATGTGGTCCGGCAGCCACAGGAACGTGTTCGTTGCTCCATCCACACGGGTAGTGTTGATGTGCTGCGGCAGGCCGTTGGAGTTGATGGCCAAAGAGCGATCCGGCGTGTCAGCCAGCGAATTGGGATAACTGCCCGTAATATTCGACAGAGAAACAACGCCCGGAGCCAGAAGCTCGACGCTCTGGAAGTTGTGGTAAATGTTCAGCGGCAGGTTCTGCACCGCATAATTGCTGATCGTGCTATGAACGTTTGACTGCTGCGTTTGAAGGGTGGCAGCAGCTCCGGAAACCGTCACTTCCTGTGTAACAGCACCGACGCTCAGCTGCACGTTCTGTTGATTTGTCGAACCGGCGGCAATGTTGATGCCCGTCTGCCTGACAGGCTTGAACCCTTGCGCCGTTATGCTGAGGGTATAGGTCCCTCCGGGAAGGTCAGTGATACGGTAATCGCCCGCCGACCCAGAAGCAGTGCTACGTGTAAAACCCGTATTGTCATTGACAATGGTGATTGCCGCTCCAGGCACCACGGCGCCTGTCTGGTCGGATACGGTTCCGGCAACGGAACCATAAAGAACTTGAGCATTCAGTCGCTGGGTCGAACACAGCCCGAGAACAGCAGCTGCGATGACCCATATTGCGAATCGAGATATAGCCCGAAATCGCATGTAAAGCACCTCCATATGATTGAGCTTGGAGAACTACCCTAAGAGGGACGCAAGGCTTGGCCAAAAGAAGAAACTCAGATTGACCTCACCCAAAAAAGCAATTTAGCTAAGCAGGAATAACCCGTAACTTACCCAACAAACCAGGATTCTAACCGTTTTATACGAAAACTGTCAATTCTTTTTTCCACGCCAGGCTACGTTTTCGATTGAGGCTATATACTAGGTAGACGACGCATCTCCTACATAAAACCAACTACTCATTATAATTTTCAATCTTGCTGAAAATAAATAACTGCCTTAAGACCCAAGGGCTGCAATGAAATCCCTACAGATAGCTGAAGCGCCGCCACAAGCCATCAGGCATCCTGGGCAGCGCTTCAGTAGTTCCGAGTTGTAGCTGCGAACGACCGGAGTTCAGGCCTGGATGAGGAGCCGATCGATTCGGTTGCTGAGATCACGGAAGTAAGCCTCATCGCCGCTCTTCAACTCGCAGATCACCGACCCCGAATAGCCGATGTCAATCAGCGCCTGCCTGACTGCCGGCCACATGACCTGGCCGTCTCCCAGGTCCACCCACTCGAAGCAGCTATGCTCAACCTTGAAGTCTTTCAGGTGGATCTTGTCGATCCGCTTCCCCAGTGTGTGAATCCAGTCCTGCGGGTAGCCATAGAGGACCACGTTGCCCACGTCAAACCAGGCCTTCACCCACGGGCTGCGGAACTCGTCGATGTAGGTTCTCATCTCCAGCGGGCTCAGAAGAAACTTGTTCCAGACTTCCTCAATGGAGATCTCCACTTTCAATTCTTCCGCCAGCGGAAGCAGTTTGCGAATCTGCTTCTGAGAGCGCACCCACGCTTCGTGGTAACTGGTTTGGGGATTGACGACCGCAGGCACCAGAAGCACGGCGTCCGATCCCCACAGCTTTGCATTGTGCAAGGAAGTCCGCATTCCTTCCATGCTCTTTGCCACGTCAGAGGGGTTGGAGGAAGAAAGCGGATATTTCCAGTGCGCCATGTTCATCACTGAATCAATCCGTATGCCTGCCGCGTCAGCTGCCTTCTTCAGTTCTTCCGCCTCTTTCTGGTCGGGCGTGGTTGGCGCTTGCACAATCTTGAAGCCCGTGTCCCGCGCCAACTTGAAGCGGTCCGCCACGCTCATTTCTTTGGGCAGCATGCTGTAAACCAGCCCCTTGTCGAGCGACAGTTTCCCACCGCCCTGGCCGGCCGCCGCTTTCAACGAGCCCGGCAGGGCGCCAAGCGCCGCCGTCCCCGCAACCGTCAGCTTAAGAAAGTCCCGTCTTGATGTCTCATTGCTCATCGGTTTTCCCTTTCCGCCCTTTCTCAGGCAAACTGGCTGAGGTCAATATCTTCAACCCACTGCTCACCCGAGGTAGCCATCTGATCGTAACTGACTTCCTGGCCAGTATAGGCTGAGTGGCGGGCCATAATGCAGCTCAGTGCCGATTCCACGCCCTGCTCGGCCTGGTTGTGGAACTGGTTGTTCAGGATGCTATCCACGAAAGACATTTTCTTCATCGGATCCGCCTGGTCCAGGTTGCCGTGGAAGACGCCCGCGGCGGAGAATTTTCCGCCTCCCGCCTGGGAAGCACCCTCTCCATATTTCCAGGCGTTTTCGCCGTAGATGGCAACCGGCCCGTTATAGTGCGTCTCTGAAACGCCCTTGGTGCCGAAGAACTTCCATCCCACGTCCCACCAGCCCTTGTTGAACTGCGTGGAACCGAACGTCATGCTGACGCCGTTGGGATACTCGAACACCACGCTATAGTTCGTGTAGGCATCACCGTGGTCGGGACGGTGCAGGTTGCTGCCCGAAGCTGACGCCTTGATCGGATGCCCCTGCAGAGTCCAGTTGCAGCAGTCGACCACGTGAATGTTCTGCTCCACGATAATGTCGCCTGACAGGGTGCGGTAATGGACCCAGTTGCGCAGTCGGTGTTCGTCCGCCGAAGCGCCCGGCCAGGAAGGCCGCTTGATGTACCCCGAAAAATAGTGTCCGGTCCCGGAAACAATCGTACCGAGCGCGCCACCGTGAATCCTTTTGACCTGCTCCACGTAGGGAGGAGCGTTGCGAAGCTGGAATCCGACTTCCAGGCTCAAGCGTCCCTGCGCCCGCCTGCCGGAATCGAGGACGGAGACGCACCCTGCGGGGTCCACTGCCACCGGCTTCTCGCAATAAACATGCTTTCCTGCAGTCACCACCTCCGCCAGATGCTCCGGGTGGAAGTAGGGTGGCGAGGTAATCACAATCGCGTCCACATCCTTCGAATGGGCGATCTCCTTGTACGCGTTCGGGCCACGGAACATCAGTGACCGTTCAATCGCCGCGTAGCCCTTCTTCTGCTGGTATTGGTCAAAGTGTGACTTTGCCTTGTCCAATTTGTCCTGAAAAATATCCGCCACAGCGACCAGACGCGCCTTGCCCGTATCGATCAGGTACTGCGTATCCGCCGTTCCACGGCCTCCGCAACCCAGCAATCCAACCCGCAGTGCAGAGTTCGCCGCCGTTCCCCGGACCAGTTGCGGCGACATGATCATGAATCCTGCCGCGGCCGCAGCCGTGCCCATAAATTCCCTTCGTCCTACCGTCTTCTTGCCGGAATCTTCGCTCAATTTCTATCCCTCCTTAAGAATTTCCATCCCGCATTTTTCCCACGGATCGGTTGCTAGGATTCAATCAGTTTCTTCAGATAATCCCTCTCCCGCTTCACATCTTCCATCTGTTGGGGACCTGAAATCTCACGCTCGATGGTAATCGGGCCCTGGTAGTTCAGCTCCTTCAGCTTTGCGATGATCTTCGGGAAATCCACTTTTCCGTGCGGGATTGCGACTTCTCTGCCCAGTTCGCGAGTACCCGTCGGATACAAACCGTCCTTGGCGTGCGTGTTCTTTACGTAGGGGCCAATCACGTCCAAGGCGTCCAGCGGGTTCGCCTTGCCATAAAGAATGAGGTTTGCGGTATCGAGGTTCGCGCCCTGGTTGCTGAGTGCGCCATCCAGGCCAATGTCCTTCATTGCACGCAGCAAGGTAGTCGGGCTTTCTGTACCGGTTTCGTAAAGAAAATCCTGCCCATTCCGTTTGCAGTGGCTGACGATATCCTTCAGCGCTTCGATCGATTCCCAATACAGCTCCGTATTGGGGTCCTCAGGAATAAATCCTGCATGGATGCGAATGGCCGGCACGTTCAACTTCTTGATCTGGTCCGAATACTTCTTTAGTTTTACGAGCCTTTGCCCCCGGTAAGTGCGCGGGATCAGGCCCAGCGTCAACGGTCCGTCATAGAAGTTATAGATATAGGGTCCCGGCCCGTCGGTTCCCATGGCCGTCGCAACGATGTTGTACTTGTTCAGCGCCGCGCCCAGCCGGTCGAGCATCTCATCGCTCAGCAGATCCGAATCAATCTGGCAGGTTTGCATTCCCAGGCTGTGGACCTTGGCCATTGCGGCTTCCGGATCGTGACCGATGCCGGTAATAATTCCCAGCGCAAACGGCTCATATCGGCGCGGTGGAGCGGGAAGGGGCACCGGCGCCGCAGCGGGCACAGGGACTGACAAAGACCCCGATGCAGCCAGAGCCTTCCCTGCACCCCCCAATCCGGCCGCCGTCACGGCAGCCGCTGTTGATAGCTTCAGAAAATCCCTTCGATTCTTCTTCATCAATCTGTCCTTTGTCCTTGAAGTAGCCGCTCTCCGGAGCGGTGTCGCCATTCCGGCGGGATCTTCCAGCTAGGGGAGTTCCCGGATTTCCAAGTCTTTAAAATGAATACTGAACCCGTGCTCGCCCGTGTGAATCTGCAACGCGATATGCCCGTCGGTGTACTTGGCCGGCGTATACGTGTAGTTGACAATCTCCACGCCGTTCAGGTGGGTCACGAATGTGGTTGCCCTCCACACGAACTTCCATGGTATTCCACTGGCCAACCGGTTTGATCGCCTTCTCGCCCTCGGCCGTGGGCAAAGCCACCCAGCCGCGCCCGCCACTTTCGTAAATACCACCCGAGTGCCGGGCCGGATCGATCTCCGCCTGCAGTCCCACAATGTCGGGACCCCATTTCGGGTTCTCACCCGTGATCTTCGAGTGGAAGAACAGACCGCTGTTGCCTTCCAGAGAACAGTTAAACTTCAGCCGGACATCGAAGTTCTTATAGGTCTTGTCGGTCAGCAGATAGCCATATTTTCCGCTGGTGCTTTCCCCGAAGATGGTTCCATTTTCGGCAACCCACTTTTCCGCTCCATAGGCTTTCCAGCCGTCCAGATTCTTGCCGTTAAATAATGGCGTCCACTTACCCGCGCTCGGGGGCCCGGCGTAACTCCGTACACCCCAGAACATCCCCAGCGCAAACAACAACACAAATCCCCATACCAATACACTTGATCGCTTCATTTTCAACCTCTTGTTGACATTTTTTCAGAGTCCAACCTGAAAACCTATCACAACCTTTGTCCTTTAGGGAAGGATTTGTTGGGGTTGCTTTCAGTTTTTCTCCATATGAACACCAGCGAAAAGGCCGGCTCCGGATTCCCCCTATTTCCAGCAAGCAGGAACACGGCCCCTTGAAGTATTGCAGGTGCGGAGCTCGAATTTCCCATCTTGGCACCAAAAACCCCTGTCAGGTCAACACCACTAGACACCGAAGGCTGTTCGGGTGAGGGAACATTCGATCTCTGCGAGGTCGTCCACCAGATGCCTCGTACCCTTAAGCGAGAAGACATCCAAATCAATTCGCATGCCAGAAGAGCTCGGCGACCAGAGCCTCGTCCGTTGAGGCTGGAGGGCAGTGTGTTGCCTGCGGGGCTTGCGTAGCCTAATCTGGACCCCACCATACCGCTACAAATGTCTTGTTTCAAACCGGAGCTAACAGAATCTTCCCGCTTTATGGATGTTTTTCTGGAAGTCGATCCCAAGATGTCCGCTGAGATCCGTAAATTATTGAAAAGATGGAGCGGGGGACGGGGATCGAACCCGCGACGTCCAGCTTGGGAAGCTGGCATTCTACCGCTGAATTACCCCCGCTTCGGTGAAAACCTCGTAATCTAATGAATCTGAAGTACTGACTGCCCAAATCAAAGGTGCAAAAACAAGATCCAGGTGCTTCAATTACGGGAACAATTCCTCACAAAATTGCAGTATACCACGAAGCGTCAGGCCCTCGATGCTGATTTGCCGGGGCCTGATTTCGCGTGCGATAGACTCCTGGTTCCTGGATTTCAAACGAACAAACAGCCACTCTGCCGAAAGGTACACTTCTTACCCGGAAGCTGCCCTGAGCCGATGAAGCATGGACATGGCTCAAAACCTTTTCGAATGCACGGATGATCTCCTCTTCGTCCTGATCAGTCAGACAGGATGGGATGGCGATGATGATACTTCGTTCAAACAGGTTGTCAGCCACCGGGCAGGTCCCGCGTTCGTAGCTGGGGTGCGACTCCGAGTTCTCAGCCAGGTTCCACGGAAACCCGTGCGCATCTACGCTGGCGCGTTCCAGCAAGCTGGTGTTGTTGGTGTAGAGGTGCAGGCCCCAGTCCGGCATCACGATGTTGGACATGCCCTGCGGATAGGTGACAATACCTTCGGCACGCAAAGCCCGGCAGACTTCCCGCGCTGTCGCAGCGTCCGCATAGGTTGTGATCAGGAAACAGCCGGTGTCTCCCGCCGGGTCCACAATTCTGCGCAACCGGACTTGAGGAAACCTCTCCAGCGCCTTCCGGATGCGGTACTTGCTTCTGTGCATCGACTCAATGACGCGCGGAAGCTTTCGCAACTGGACGCGCAAAACTGCCGCCCGCATTTCGTCCATCCGGTAGCCTCGTCCCCACAGGCGAAGGTTGGGATCGTTCTCAATCAGGCGGCCTTTGCCATCACGCGCGTAGCCCAGGTCCTGCGCCGCCACGGCCCGCTGGTAGAGCTTTTCATCGCGCGTCACGACGCAGCCGCCTTCCCCGCTGGTCATATTCTTGTTGAGCTGGAAACTATAGATTCCCATGTCGCCAAACGTTCCCACCGGCTGGCCGCCAATGCGTCCTCCGCAGCACTGGGCGCAATCCTCCAGCAGAAAGATGTTGTGGGCGCGGGCCACCTTTCGGATTTCCTGCACGTCAACCGGAGCACCGCTCATGTGGACCACAATGATGCCGGCCGTGCGCGGAGTGATCTGCTTTTCCACGGCAGCGGGATTGAGTCCGAAGGTTTCATCGATATCCGCCAGCACAGGAATCGCGCCGTGGTTCACCACGGCGGCAATCACTGAAACCCACATGTAGGCGGGGATGATAACCTCCTGCCCCGGCCCCACGCCCAGCGCCGACAACGCAACGTGCAGCGCGCCGGTACCGCTGCTGACCGCAACGGCATATGGAACACCGAGAAACGCGGCGAATTCTTTCTCAAAAGTTTCCGTCTCGCGCTGATGGTCCAACCCGTAGTAGCGGTAGGGCGAGCGGCTCTTCAACACGCGGACGACCGCGTCCACTTCCTCCTGGTCGTAATAATGCGCGCCTGGAAACTCCAGCGGCAGGGGTTCGGTTCGCACGGGCTTCCCGCCCTCAAGTGCAGTCTTTTCATCCTTCGGTTCTGACATCATTTCCCCCTTTAGCAACATCCTGAGCCCTGGAAAACCCTGGGCGCCGGTTTCATTTCCAGTCCGCCCTGGGCGCGTCTTTCAGCAACCCAAGCATCTTGTAGAGCGTGACCACGGCATGGTCCACCATGCGCTCCCCGGCCCCAACCTGCACCCAGGTGGTCGCGCTGGTGGCGCCGTAACCTCCTTCTGTGGCTGCCTGAATGGTGGGGAAATACCCGGCGTACCCGTTGGTGTACCCAAGGAAAAAGCAGTCGTGCAACCTGCACCGCTGCCGCCAATTCATCTGGAATTCCACAAACGGCTCGCCGGGCAAGCCCATCATCGCAATCTTCCGGTCAATCAGCACCGTGGTAACCGGCAGGTGCATGGTTTCCCGGATGGGCGGCGCATAAATCTTGAAAGCTTCCGGGCTGATTTCATGAATCACTTCCTTCCGGAATTTTTCCGGGTCCCATCGCAAATGGATCGGCAAAGGATCTTCCGCAAAGTCGATGCTGGCGTCTCGGTCCGCCGAGGTCCGGACCTTCTTCGCCACGTCCGCCGCAGCCTTGCCAAGCGTTTCCCCCGCCCAGTCCCGCCTTCCGATCACGTCCTCGGTCACGGGCGTTCCGGCGTCGTAAACGTTGATGTCTCCCGGAGCGCCCTGCATGAAAAAGGCCAGAGGCTTATCGCCAAAAGCTTTTTCCACCACTTTGCACATCACTCCCGGGAAATCGGCTGAAAATCGCATGTTGTCCGAGCCAAAGGTGACCGGGTGGCAGGCATAGTTCACCAGGATAGCCAGCGGCTCCCCATCCATCCGGTCAATGCGCAGGACTGAGACGGTCGGGTCCACCGGCCATGTGGCTACCCGTGCCGAGTTGTTCCACACCATCGTCACAGTGCCGTCGGGATTCAGCCGGCGGCGATTGTAGCCGATGTAAGCTTTTCCGTAACCTGTTCCCATCCGAACCGGCACGGCGCGGTCATGGGCCTCGCGGATGGCCTGCTCGATTTTGCCGAGCGCTGCGGTCTCCCAGGCGGGCGTTCCCGACGGGTAAACATCCATCACCACCGGTCCGGCATGCGTGTGAGTGGCCTGGACAATCAGGCAGTTGATGCCGCTGTTTTGTTTTGCAGCCTGCCGCAGGCGCTCAATCGAAGCGGGGCCAAAAGTACGGCCGAGGTCGAGATCGACGTACGCCAGGCGCTGGTCGCCGGCTTCCAGCACCAGGACCCGGGCGTAAAGTGGATCGATGGTGCCCTCGGCGCCCTTCAATCGATTAAAGTAACCCCACATCTGCACGCCCACAGGCGGAGTGATGTCCACTTTGGCCACGCCAGCCTTCATGACGGCAGCGTTTCCGGGCAGGCAGAACAGGAGCAACGCGAAGGCCAATAAAACAACCTGCTGACGAACAAGACAGGATGGCTGCTCACCCATTGTTACCTTGCTCCTTTCACGTTCTTGCTTCAGCGACCACCCTTTCCGTGGTTCCTGCTTTCTATTCATACCCCGACACCAGACCGGAACTCTTCACTTCCAGCGCTCCTTTCAGGGCGATATCTGCTGAAGATTTGCCGATCATGATGTCGAACGTTCCGGGCACCACCACCCAGTGATTGTCGCGGTCGAGCAGCTGCAGGTCCTCCGGGCCCAGCGTGAAGGTCACGGTCTTCTTCTGTCCCGGTTCCAGCGCCACGCGCTCAAACCCGCGAAGCTGCTTCACGGGCGTCGCCACCGGAGCGTACCGTTCATGCAGATAAAGTTGCGCCGTTTCCACGCCGGCGCGCTTCCCGGTATTCTCCACATCAACTTTCACATGCGTCTCGCCCTGGTTGAAGATCTGCGGCGGGTCAATGCGAAGGTTGCTGTATTGAAACTCGGTATAGCTCAACCCATATCCAAAGGGATAAAGAGGCGTGGCAGGCAAATTGACATACCCTGCTCGATGACGGGCCCAGCCTCTGTGCATCCAATATTCTTTCGACGGCTTGTAGTTGTAATAGACCGGCAACTGCCCCACACTGCGCGGGATAGTGATGGCCAGGCGACCGCTGGGGTTATAGTCACCCAACAGCACATCGGCCACCGCCTCGCCTCCCGCTTCACCCGGGTTCCAGGCTTCCACAATGGCAGGAAGGTGCTCCGCCTCCCATCGCACGGAAAGGGGCCGGCCGTTGATCATCACCAGCACCGTCGGCGTGCCTGTCGCAGCGACCGCTTGAATGAGGTCCTCCTGCACACCGGTCAGGTCGAGGCTGGCAACGTCATAACCTTCGCCGTCCGTTGGCGCCGGCCCATTGTGTTCACCTCCTCTCCGGGCCTGCTCGCCCACCACCACAATCGCCACGCCGGCCTTTTTGGCCGCCTCAACGGCCGCCGCAATGCCGCTCTTGTCCTGGTCGTTGACGGCGCATCCTTTAGCGTAAAGCACCTGGGTGGCCGGCGAGACCTTCGCTTTGATCGCCGCCAGGATCGAAGACATAGGCTGGAGGATCACCTCGGGCGCATAGTCACCAACCATGTTGGAGACATCATCCGCGTTGGGCCCGATCACGGCGATGGTCTTCAGATCTTTCTTTAGCGGCAGCAGGTTGTTTTGGTTTTTCAGCAGCACGATGCCCTCGCGGGCGGCCCGCAGCGCCAGTTGCTGATGTTCTTTTGAGTGCATCACGCGCTCAGCCCGCGCCAGGTCCGCGTAGGGGTGTTCAAAAAGCCCCAGGCGGAACTTGACTTCCAGCACCCGCCGCACCGCCCGGTCGATCAGCCACATGGGGACTTTCCCCTCTTCCACGTTTTCAATCAGCGGACCCATGTAGGCAGGTTCATAAGTAATATTCACGTCCACCCCGGCCCTCAGGGCCAGCGCGCCCGCTTCCTTCTGGGTGGGAACGATGTGCTCATAGATCAGCGTTCCGAAACCATTCGCCCTCGCTCACCTCGATTCCCTTGAACCCCAGTTCGTGCCGGAGAATGGTGTCGTTCCACTTCACGGAAGAGTGTTCCGGCTCGTCTTCGATCTCGGGATATCCCGCCATCACGCCCAGGGCTCCCGCCCGGAACGCGGCAATCCAGGGCGGCAGATAGTTCTCGCGCAGTGCCCGCTCAGAAAGTTCGATGGCTCCGCGTTCCAGGCCGCTCGCCGGCTCGCTCTGGGTGGGGAAATCGGTCATCAATGCGATGGTCTTGTCAGGCGCATCGATATTCGAGCCTTGCGCGCCACGCACAATGTTTTCGGCAATGCGCGAATAAAGATAGGGATCTTCGGTGTACGCTTCCTCGTTGCGCCCCATCCTCGGGTCGCGGTCAAGCTCCACCACCAGCGTGGACAGGACGTGGATTCCCACCGCCCTCGACTCCTGCGCGGCGACGGCGTAGATGGACTTCACCAGCGGCATATCAAACGTGCTGCCAATCGCAAGCCCTTCCGGAAAAACCGTTGCCCCGGAAAACATCCCGCCATGAGTCCCTTCTTCGTCTTCGAGCAGCGGGATCTTCAGGCGCGTCTGGGTCAGCGCAATCTTCTGCAGCTCGTTAAAGTACTCCACCTGCTGCTTGACACCTTGATGCAGGATGGTGTCAGCCAGAGTGAAGAATCCGCAGCCGGGGCCGATCTCGTTGGTATAAGTCCCGGCCGCAAATCTTCTGCACGCGATCATCTTTTCGGGGATGGTCTTCCCGAGCTGGTTGACGTACACGCAAGGCAGATTGAGCTGGCCGACCTTTTCCTTCAGCGTCATGCGGCTCATCAGATCGTCCACCCGCCGCTCGATGGGCTGCTTCGGATCCAGATAGATCGGGACCCCGGCGGACGACTGGGCATCGATCCGCGTTCCGACAGGCAGCGCAAGCCCGAGGAGGACCACCAGCAGACCCAGCAATTTTAGAACGCGTCCCGGGCGCCACGGGTGACGTTTGCAGTCGCGGCTCCCCACAGTACTTCTGAACAGATGTGTCTCGCATGAAACCCCTCCTTATGGGCAGTCAGCCCAAACTCGATACGTCATCAATGCTGGTTCATCATATCCACGAGGCCGTTGACAATCCCGCCCTCCGCGCAGCCGGGCTTCAGGTGCGTGGTCGTAATTTCGTAGCTGGGCTGATTGTATGCAGCGTCATTCGGGATATAGCCGCTCAATCCATTCGCGTGCGTCACCATCACCGTGTGGCGGAAAGGCGACTCCTTCTCCAAATGCAGGTAAATAGGAGTCAGGACCTCGCCCGACACTCCGGTTAAGGCAATGTGGTTGAGCATCAGCAGGCTGAGGCGGATGTTAACGGGGGTGCGTCTTCGAATTTAAACACCCCGCGAGGATGAGGTCCGGGCACAAGCTTGCGTCCGGGACAATCGATGACCTGCTGGGAGCCCCGGATGTCTGCCTGGGACGAAAGGTTCTGAATGCCGTTCGCCACTCGCACGCTCTCTTCGCCCAGAATTCTTCCCAGGGCATTGACCATGGTGAAATCCTCGCCGCTGTCCATCACGATGGGGTTCTGATCGCCCGCCGCGCCGCTGGTCCATAGCGCCACAACGCCGTCGGTTTTTTCCTGGGGCTTAAGCTGCAGGTCCCATCCGCCGTCGGAGCGCGTGGGAATGTCGCCCTGGTAATACTGTTCAACAAATCTGGAGGCAGCGCCGGGCAGGTCTCCGCTGACTTGGAGATTGTTGGGACCCATCACGACGCCGTGCACAGCGTAGTTGATCAGGAGCGCAATGGGCTTGCCCGAAAGAGATTCAAACTTGAGCACAACCAGGGTTTTGTCGGATGGGCCGTCAGAATTGTAGCCCAGGTTCCATTCGACCGTCCGGGAAACGTTCCCGGCGGTTGATATTCACATAGGCCTTCCCTGTTCCCAATCCGAAGCGCGCCGGCTGAAGGTTCGCCTTGGCCTGTTTCACTGCATTAAAAGCAGCATCCTCCAGTTTCTTTGTATAGGCAATTGTCGCGGGCGTGCCTTTGGTGTATGCACCCGCGACCGTGGGAGCGCTGTGGACGTGCTCGGCGGCCAGGATCAGATGATCGGCGGGAATGCCCAGCTCTTTGCTGATCCGTTGTGACAGTTCCTGCCACACGCCTTCGGGCATTCCAATCAATTCCCAGGCCAGGATGGCCGCTTCATGCGTTCCATCGCTCAGCACAATGGCGCGCGCGTAAATGGGGTCGTGAATTTTCTCAAAACCCTTTTTGCGGCTGTTATACCCGCTCATGGGCAACGCGGCGTCGGCAGGCGGGGTGACGTCCACTCGCGCGGCGCCCACGGAGAGTTCCCCTTCCGGCGCTCCGTAGGATGCTGGGGCGCACACCCCAAGAAGAATAAGAACGCAACACCAGGTGCAAATGGAATAAAGATGGCGCATCCTAACCTCCCTGTCCAAATCCTCTGTGGGCTGGTTTCAGCAGAGGTTATATTCCTCCTGCGTCAGGGTGTCAACCGGCATCTTCCTTTCAAGCCAATGAATGGCACTGCCACGGCTTGTCCTTTACTTTCCGTGAATCGGCCGCTATTCTCACTAATCGAATGATTCCAGGATGGCCCGGCCGCTACACCGGGCGCAGCCATTTGCTTTCGTCATTTCCGATCAAGTTATGCCGAAGAGCGCTACGCCAACAGACCCCGGCCAGCTGCGATTGCGAAGAGTCCTGACTCTTTGGGATCTGGTGTTTTACGGCCTCGTTCTGATCCAGCCCACCGCTCCCATTCCACTGTTCGGAATAGCCCAGAAACTCTCCAACGGCCACACCGTCACCACCATTTTGATCGCCATGTTTGCCATGATGATCACTGCGTTCAGCTACGGGCGCATGGCGGCCGTCTATCCGTCGGCGGGATCGGCCTACACCTATGTTGGCAAAGCCATGAGCCCGCATCTCGGATTCCTGATCGGATGGGCCATGCTGCTCGACTACATCCTGATTCCCCTGCTGAACACCATCTGGATTGCCGTGGCCATCCACAGCCGCTATCTTCCGACATCTGCCCTACGCCGCCGCCGCTCTGCTGGTCGCAGCCTTTATGACGGCGCTGAACCTGCGGGGCATCAGGACGTCAGCACGCGCCAACAAAATCCTTTTGATCTCCATGTGCGCCGTGATTGCCGTTTTTCTCTTTCTTGCCGTGCAATATCTTTATCACGGCGGTGGCTGGGGCGGCCTTTTTTCAATCAAGCCGTTTTATGACCCCCAGACGTTCAACGGCCATAAGATCTGGATGGCGACGTCTTTTGCCGCGCTCACTTACATCGGCTTTGACGGCATCACCACGCTTTCCGAGGACGTTGAAAATCCCAAGCGCAATGTTCTTCTGGCCACGGTGCTGGTCTGCTTTTTGACGGGAATCTTCGCCAGCCTGGAAGTCTATCTTGGGCAGATGGTGTGGCCCAACTGGCACACGTTCGCCAACCTGGAGACCGCTTTTATGGACGTTTGCCAGCGCGTGGGCGGCATGCCGCTGTTCCAGGCCATGGGCGCGATTCTGGTGCTGGCCTCGCTGGGCAGCGGCCTGACGGGCGGCCTGGGAGCGGCCCGGCTGCTGTTCGGCATGGGGCGCGACGGGGTGCTGCCCCGAAAGTTTTTCGGCCATCTTCATCCCAACACCAGCACGCCCACTTACAACATTCTGCTCATCGGACTCGTGACATTTGTGGGCGCTGTGGCGCTCAACTATGTCGGCAACGCCTACGAGCACGCGGCCGAACTGCTGAATTTCGGCGCCTTCCTTGCTTTCATGGGCGTCAACCTCTCGACCTTCTGGCACTTTTGCATTGTGCTGCGGAGCAAAGGCTGGAAAAACATTCTGGGTAACGCCGTTCTGCCGCTGGCAGGATTCGCCTTCTGCGCCCTCATCTGGTGGAACCTCAACCCTCTCGCCAAAACGGTGGGAGGCATCTGGTTTGCCGTCGGCATCATTTACATCGCCGTGACCACCCGGGGCTTCCGGCTCACGCCCAAGATGATCGACTTCAGCGAATCGTGAAATCCTGCAGGCCCTCGGGCTCGAATCAACTTTCGATAGTGTAAAGAACAGACAGGCAGGGCTGCAGGCCCTCGGCCCAGGTCTTTCCTGAGGTTCGATTTGCAGGCAACCACTGACGGCGGGCGCCATCCGAACGGGCTTGCCCATGTTCGCCGCGAAATCAGGGATCAGGGTCTGAAACGGGGATGCGTGAAGGCGCGTTACTTTTCCTGACCGTTGCCGGCATCCAGGGTGTCGCGAACCTTGCGCGCGATGGCTTGCGGCGTGAAAGGTTTCCCAATGAAAGCCTCTCCCACTCCCAGGGTGCCGCGGCGCAGGATGGAGTCGTCTGTGTATCCCGACATATAGAGCAGCTTCATGTCGGGGTATAAGAACTTCAGGCAGTCGGCCAATTCCCGCCCGCTCATTCCCGGCATCACCAGATCGGTCAACAATAAAGGAATCGTCGTCGCGTGTTCCTTGCAGAGAGCGATGGCTTCGTCGCCGCACGTCGCCACCAGAATCTTGTACCCCAATCCTTCCAGAATATCTTTCACCAGCAGCCGGACGGCTTCTTCATCTTCCACCAGCAGGATGGTTTCAGAGCCCTGGGGCGATGCTCCGGCGCCTTTTTCCGGCAGGAACGGTACGTCGGACTGCTCCTTGACCCGGGGCAGATAGATCCTGAAGTCCGTACCCTGCCCCGGCTCACTGTAGACGAAAACGTAGCCTTCACTTTGCCGGACGATCCCGTAGACGGTTGAAAGTCCCAGGCCCGTTCCCTTCCCCTTTTCCTTGGTGGTGAAAAACGGCTCAAAAATGCGGGCCTGGGCCTCCTGGCTGATTCCGCACCCGTTGTCGCTGACGGTCAGGGTTACGTATGAGCCCGGCATCACCTCAGGGTGGGTCAAAGCATGCTCCCCGGCAAGCTCCACATTCGAAGTTGCAATGGTGAGCCTGCCTCCCCCCGGCATGGCATCGCGCGCATTCAAGGCCAGGTTCAGGATGACCTGTTCAATCTGTCCCCGGTCCGTCCTCGCGCGCCCCAGCGATTCCCCTTGAACAATCACGAGTTCAATATCTTCACTGATCAGGCGATGCAACATCTGCTCCATGTTGCTGAGCACATCATTCAAATCGAGAACCTCGAACACCAGCATCTGCCGGCGTCCGAAGGCCAGGAGTTGCCGGGTCAGGACAACGGCCCGGTTGGCCGCTTTATTGATTTCAGCCATCTTCAGCCTGCGGGGATCATTCAACTCCAGATCTTCCAACAGCAACTGGCCGTACCCCGTGATGATGGTCAGAAGGTTATTGAAGTCGTGCGCGATTCCGCCGGCCAGTTGCCCAACCGCCTCCATCTTCTGCGCCTGCCGAAGCTGCTCTTCCAGGTGCCGTTCATGGGTCACATCGCGTTCCACCGCGACGTAGTTGATGAGCTGCCCCGTTTCATCCCGCACCGGAGAGATGACCGCTTCAGCCTCGTAAAAAGTTCCATCCTTCCTCTTGTTGATCAGCGAGCCCGACCAGGCTTGCCCCCGCCCGAGAGTGGCCCACATCGCCTGGTAAACCTCCGGCGCCTGTCTGCCGCTCTTCAACAGACGTGGATTCTGTCCCATCACTTCCTCGCGGCGATAGCCCGTAATCTCTTCGAAAGCAGGATTCACATAGGTGATCGTCCCGTCCGTTTCCGTGATCACCACACCCTCGGCGGTATGTTCCACGGCCAGGGCCAGCCGGGCGCGCGCGCGCTCGGTCCGCTTGAAGTCGCTGATATCGCGGCCAATCACCGAAACGCCGATGACCTGGCCGGAGGAATCCAGGATGCGCGAAACCTTGATGGACACATCCATCAACGTCCCATCTTTCCTCTTGCGGACGGTTTCGTAGGAGGGAATGGGCTCTCCCTTCATCACCCGACCGCAAATTTCCTTCGTTTCGTCGATCCGGTCCGCCGGTAGAATCAAAGAAATGTTGCGCCCTTGCGCTTCCTCCGCCGTGTATCCATACATCGTTTCTGCGCCCTTATTCCAACTGAGGATCGTGCCGTCCGGCTTCTGTCCGATGATGGCGTCACCGGAGGATTCCACAATGGCCACCAGCAAACCCCGCGCCTCCTCGGCGCGCTTGCGGCGGGTGATGTCGCGGATGTTGCATTGAATAACCCGATTCCCGTTCACCGGGTAAGCGTTGCTGACGAACTCGACGTCGATGAGACGTCCGTCCCGGGTCTCCAGCGGCAAATCTTCATAGCGGATGTATTCTTTCTTCTGCAACTCCTCGAAAGCCGCCTGGGATTCTTCAACGTCCTTGAAAGGACCAAGTTCCCAAAGCCGCTTCCCCAGACAGTCCTCAAGGGAATAACCCAGCATCTCCAGCAGATAGGGATTCACGTCCGTGATGGCGCCGCTCGCAGCATCGAGAATCAGGATGCCGTCCTGGGCGGTCTCAAAAAGGCGGCGGTAGCGAGCCTCCGAAATCCGCAGTTTATCCTCGGCGCGCTTGCGGCTGGTGATGTCGCGGATGTTGCATTGAATAACCCGATTTCCGTTCACCGGGTAAGCATTGCTGACGAACTCGACGTCGATTAAACGCCCGTCGCTGGGTTTCAAGCGGCAAGTCTTCATAGCGGATGTATTCTTTCGTTCTGCAACTCTCGAAACGCCGCCTGGGATTCTTCAACGTCCTTGAAAGGACCCAGTTCCCAAAGCCTCTTCCCCACACATTCCTCAAGGGAATAGCCCAGCATCTCCAGCAGAAAGGGATTCACGTCCGTGATGGCGCCGCTCGCAGCATCGAGAATCAGGATGCCGTCCTGGGCGGTCTCAAAAAGGCGGCGGTAGCGAGCCTCTGAAATCCGCAGTTTACCCTCGGCGCGCTTGCGGCTGGTGATGTCGCGGATGTTGCATTGAATAACCCGATTCCCGTTCACCGGGTAAGCATTGCTGACGAACTCGACGTCGATGAGACGTCCGTCGCGGGTTTCAAGCGGCAAATCTTCATAGCGGATGTATTCTTTCGTTCTGCAATTCCTCGAAAGCCGCCTGGGATTCTTCAATGTCCTTGAAAGGACCGAGTTCCCAAAGCCGCTTCCCCACGCAGTCCTCAAGGGAATAGCCCAGCATCTCCAGAAGATAGGGATTCACGTCCGTGATGGCGCCGCTCGCAGCATCGAGAATCAGGATGCCGTCCTGGGCGGTCTCAAAAAGGCGGCGGTAGCGAGCCTCTGAAACCCGCAGCGCTGCCTCCCCAGGTCCCGGTTTGCTCCCTCGCTCTTTGTTGTCGCCGTTGCCACGTCCCACGGGCATAACCTCCTTCCGCAGGCCTGTAAGTTTCTTTGGTTTTGGCCGACACGCGTTCGAACCGCGAGTATCATCAACTCGCGGCGATCGTCCGGCAACGTTCACTTACCGATCAACTTCCCTGTGGCGCTCTTAAACACAGCGATTGAACGTTTAAGCGCAATCTGCAAGGACCTCCGCATCCATTCCGCGCTTTCCCTTTCCGGTACTGGCATCGAGGAAAACAACGCGCCCGCCCCCGGGGACCACACAGCTTCTGCCCTGGGCGTCCCGGCCTTGGGCGCCAGCGCCAATCCAATCGATGCTATTTTTCTTAATCGGCGATTTGGGGAGGCGAGTTTAGACCTTGGACGCCCTCTCGAAAAATATTTTTCACCTGCCCGGCGAGGGGCGGGGCCGCCAGGATAACTTCGTCGCTTCCAGTCTCACTGTCCAGCAGACCTGCTGTCACAACCGGCGCTGAGCCGGCCCAGTGTGCGTGGTGGATCTATCCCATCATCTGCGCCGATCCCACGCTCCCGTACCGGACAGATTCGGCCCCGGGCCCCCAGCGCGCCGTTTCGCGCTCATCGGGTGGGACCTCCATATCCTGGCCAAAACCGTGGGCGGCCTCTGGTTTGCCGTCGGAATCATCGACATCGCCATGACGACCCGGGGGTTCCGCCTCACGCCAAAGATGATCGACTTCAACGAATCGTAACGGGCAGCTCCCCCGGGTCCTTAAGGCTGGCAGGGAAACAGGCGCTCCTGCGCTGCTACACCTCCTCGCGCACCACAAAGGGTTCGCGATAGTGCCCGCGCAGTATGCGGTTCGCTTCTTCGTCACCGATAACTTCCTGCTTCACGGGGTCAAAGTTCAAAGTACGACCCAGGCGGTAGGAAGCATTCGCCAGATGGACCAGCGTGCAGGAAATGTGTCCCTCTTCAATCGGTGCATTCAGGTCTTCCTTCTTGCGGCTGCGCACGCAATCGATGAAATTGGCCCAGTTGTTCCCGCCGCGAATGGCGCCGGGGCCGCGCTGGTGCGCCGGACCCAGCCACGATCGGTAAGACGCAGAACCTTCATTGTCCGAGGCCGTGTAACCCTTGGAGCCGTAAAAAATGTTGCCCACGGTACCGAAGGGGCCACTCCGCCGGCGGGGCGTTTTTCTTGGAGGGCCAAGGAAGCCGGGGATTGAAACGCCAAACCCGCGTGTGCCGATGGAGGCTTCGTGGTTGGTGATCCAGTGGCGCACTTCAAATTCCAGCATTTTGCGCTTCCCGTCCGGCATCTCGAATTCAAAAACCGAATTCAGGGTGTTGGGGGTCTGCTGGTCGTCATGGAACATGAAATGCCCGCCGATGGCCGACACTTTGTTTGGAAATCCTACCCCCAGGCCCCAGCGGGCAACGTCCATCTGGTGGATACCCTGGTTGCCGATGTCGCCGTTGCCGTAATTCCAGAACCAGTGCCAGTTGTAATGGAAATGGTTGCGCGTAAAATCATGCAGCGGCGCCGGGCCCGTCCACAGGTCATAGTGGACACCGGCAGGAACCGGCTCGACGGGTGTGTGGCCGATGGTGTCGCGATGGTTGAAACACAGTCCCCGCGCCAGATAGACTTCGCCGATCAGCCCGTCGTGGAGTTGCTGAACTTCTTCAATGATCGCCTCGTCCGAGCGCGAATTGGTCCCATGCTGGACAATCCGGTTGTACTTTTGTGCGGCCTTGACCAGTTGGTGGCCGTCCCACCAGTTGTGCGAGCACGGCTTTTCCACATAAACATCCTTGCCGGCCTGGCAGCCCCAGATCGCCAGCAGGGAGTGCCAGTGGTTGGGCGCGGCGATGGAGATGGCGTCGATGGATTTGTCTTCCATCAGCTTTCGCGCATCGATAAAGGTCTTGGGCGGCGGCAGCGCCATTTCATCCATGTCTCGCAGGCGGCCGGCCATGATGTTTTCATCCACGTCGCAGACCGCGGCGACTTCGGCATGCTCCATGCTCGAGTACTCCTTGACGTGCTCGAACCCCTGGCCGCGGATGCCGCACACGCCAACCCGCACACGATCATTGGCCCCGAAAACTCTGTCCGGCCGTGTAATAAACGTAATCCCGGCGGGAATAGCCAGCCCTGAGCCTGCTTTGGCCGCCGTTTTCAATGTGTCTCTCTTTGGCTCTTTTTCATTACCGCTCATAACTCCTCCTGAAATCCGTCTTTGTTCCTGGAGTCAGGTCCCGCCCTGGTGCGCGCAGATCATTCCGGGAATTTATCTTGTGCAGAGAACCATCCTGTCATTTCCTGCCGTTTTCAAACTCCGCTGCTTGAACCTGTGTTGGCGCATTGTATCAGATTATTTTCTGAGAAAACTCAAGACTCTTCCTCGCGATGGAAAGAAACTCAACAAGTCATGCCGGTAAGCTCAAAGACAGGATGCCGGCAATTAATTTCTTTGCGCACAAAGCCTTCCGCCTTGCTGACGCATCTGTTTGACTTCATCGGCGGCCGTGGGATACTCTCAAAATGATCAAAGTTTCCGCTTATTTTAGGGTTTCTTGCGAGGCTGGGCGTGCGAAGAGTTTATCTGGACAACAACGCGACCACTCCTGTGGCGCCTGAAGTGTTTGAGGCGATGAAGCCGTACCTTCTCGATGACTACGGCAACGCGTCGTCCATCCACTGGTACGGGCAGCGCGCCAGGGCCGCCATTGAGGCCAGCAGGGAACAGCTCGCGCGCCTGCTGAACTCGCGCCCCAGCGAAATTGTGTTTACCAGCGGCGGCACCGAGTCTGACAATCATTCCCTGTTTGGCATCGTGGGAGCCTCCAGGGCTGAAACGAAACACGTCATCACCACCACCATCGAGCACTCTGCGGTCCTGCACACTGCGAAGGAACTGGAAAAGCGCGGCGTGCGCGTCACCTATGTTCCGGTAGGGTCAAGCGGCGTGGTCGATCCCGCAGACATTGAAAAGGCCATCGGCTCTGACACCGTGCTGATTTCCGTGATGCACGCCAACAACGAGCTGGGAACCCTCCAGCCGCTTGAAGAAATCGGGCGCATCGCGCGCGAGCACGACATCTATTTCCATACGGACGCCGTCCAGTCGGTCGGCAAGATTCCCGTGGACGTGGCCAGCCTGGGCGTTGATCTGCTTTCGCTTTCCGCTCACAAATTGCACGGACCCAAGGGCGTGGGTGCGCTCTACATTCGCAAGGGCACCATGCTGCAGCCGCTGATGGTCGGCGGGCATCATGAGCGCGACCGGCGGCCCGGCACGGAAAACGTTCCCGGCATTGTGGGCCTGGGGAAAGCGGCCGAACTTGCAGGCGAACACCTGGCGGAAGAGATGCAGCGTGTGGGCGCGCTGCGCGACCGCCTGGAAGAAGGAGTTCTTTCCCGCGTTCCCCTGGCGACGGTTTCCGGCGACAGGTCGCGGCGGTTGCCCACCACCAGCAACATCAGCTTTGACTACCTCGAGGGCGAGGGATTTGTAATCGCCATGGACCTGAAAGGCGTGGCGTGTTCCACCGGAGCGGCGTGCTCTTCGGGTTCCATCGAGCCTTCACACGTGCTCACCGCCATCGGCCGAAAGTACGAGCAGGCGCGCTCGGCCATTCGATTCAGCCTGGGGCATTTCACCACTCCTGAAGACGTCGATTACACCCTTGAAGTGTTGCCGCGCGTGGTGGACCAACTTCGCTCGCTTTCTCCGCATTACAAGAAGGATGCCGTCAGCGCCCAGGCCCCAGGGGCATAAACAGTGGCATTGGCCGGACGCTGAGCTTTGATTCCCATGACCATTGCAATCGCCATGAGCGGCGGCGTGGACAGTTCCGTGGCCGCGGCGCTGCTGGCTGAAAACAATTCGAACGCCGATCCCAACGGCCCACCCGCCGTCGTCGGCATGACCATGCAGCTCTGGAACCAGCGGCGTCTGCCCGCGCTGCTGGGCGCCGAGGAAGGTGAGTCCGGACGCGCCAGCGGGCGCTGCTGCTCGCTCGACGACGTGTATGACGCGCGCCGCGTGGCTGGCTTTCTGGGGCTTCCCTACTACGTGGTCAACCTGGAAGACCGCTTCGAGCAGGGCGTGGTGCGCCCCTTTGTGGAAAGCTACCTGGCGGGCGAAACGCCCATCCCCTGCAGCCTGTGCAACACCGAAATCAAGTTTGCGGAGTTTATTGACACCGCGCGCAAAGTGGGCGCAGACACCATCGCCACCGGCCACTACGCGCGCGTTCAGAAGGACCCGGACTCCGGCCGCTACCGCCTGTTCGCGGGGCGCGACGCTTCCAAAGACCAGTCGTATTTTCTCTTTGGACTCAAGCAGGAGCAGCTTGCGCGCACCCTGTTTCCTCTGGGCGAATTCAACAAGCAGGAAGTGCGCGCCATGGCCCGCGACCGAAATCTTCCCGTGGCCGCGAAGCCCGACAGCCAGGAAATCTGCTTTGTTCCCACCGGCAACTACCGCCGCTTTATCGACGCCTATCTCAGCGAGCAGGGCAAGAAGATTGAGGACAACGCCGGCGACATGGTGACCACCGACGGCCGGGTTATGGGCCGGCACGAGGGCCTGGGAAGCTACACCGTGGGCCAGCGGAAGGGACTCGGAATTGCCACCGGATCGCCGCTCTACGTCATCGGGCTTGACCGCGCGCATAACCGCGTGGTGGTGGGTGCTGACGAGGAATTGCTGAAAAGCCGCCTGCTGGTGCGAGAAATCAACTGGATCCGTCCGGCGCGCCAGGGCGATTCCTTTGAAGCTCGCGTCAAGATCCGCAACAAGCACTTCCCTGCCCCCGCCCGCGTCGAGGCTCGCGCCGATGGCGAAGCGATTGTCGAGTTCGCCAGCTCGCAGCGTGCCATCACCCCCGGCCAGGCCGCCGTCTTTTACGATGGCGACGAAATGGTCGGCGGCGGATGGATCAGCAGCGTACTCGACTGAAAGCCGGCAGCACCATCGTAGCGCCGCCGTCCCGGCGGCCCTTCCTCAAAATCCCAGCAAGCCGGCCAGGCCACATCAACCTGAAAAACTACGTCTGCCACGAGGCTGCCTTTGCCGCAGGCCCTGGAGTGCGGCAGCAAAGCTGCCGCCTTTTCGATTCCGCGGCGGTAGCTGGCGCGACCGCACTCCATATGACCCAGCGTCCATCTCCCATCCATAGGCGGGACGCCCATGCCACGTCAGCCTGTTGCAGTACGTCCAACCGGTGGTCCCTTCTGCCGCAGGCCTTGGAGTGCGGCAGCAAAGCTGCCGCCTTTTCGATTCCACGGCGGTAGCTGGCGCGACCGCACTCCATATGACCCAGCGTCCATCTCCCATCCATAGGCGGGACGCCCATGCCACGTCAGCCTGTTGCAGTACGTCCAACCGGTGGTCCCTTCTGCCGCAGGCCTTGGAGTGCGGCAGCAAAGCTGCCGCCTTTTCGATTCCGCGGCGGGAGCCGACGCCCTCGCACTCCACAACCCGCACGTCCATGCGTCATCGAACTTTCGACGCACTAGATTAATTTTGAGAGAAATCGCCAGGTTTGCGGTGCGAGGCGGCGGACGGCGGGATTCTTAATCAGGGTTTTCTTCAAGGCAGCCAGATCCTTTGGAAGGTCGACGTCCGGACAGGGTTCGAGCACCGAGCAGGAAAGACCGTGACGGAGCAGGCTGCCGAGCGTATCACCAAAAGCGAATTCGGTTCCCATGCGAACGCCGCTGAAAAGGCCGGGGCGGGAGCGCCGAAGTCCGACAAGATAATAGCCGCCGTCGGGACACGGGCCCAGCACCGCGTCCGTGGTGCGCAATTCTTCAAGCGCCAACCGCAGCATTTCAGGGGCGAGGGCCGGCGAGTCGGTCCCCATCACAACCACCCGCGGGTGCTGCCTGAGCAGTTGCGTGAATGCGCGCTGGATCCGCTGCGCGAGGTCACCACCCAGTTGCCGCCGGCACTCGAATGCGGGCGGGACTATTTCTCTGGGGAGAGATCCTCCCGCCGTAAACACGTAGCGGGCGGAATTTCCTCTGAGCTTTGCCACCTTTCGCAGGGTATCGGAAACCAGCGCCCGGTGGAACTCTGCTGCTCCATCCGGGCCCAGGGCGGGGATCAGCCGCGTCTTGGTTTTTCCCTTGACGACCGCGCGCGCAAAAACCGCCACGGCCGCAGAGGAATGAGATGTCGCAGGCCTCCGAAGCGTTCGACTCCGACCCAAAGCCCTGGACCCGGCAAAGGGTTTCTCGGTTCCGGCCGCAACCGCGTCGGAAGTTCTGTCTTGCCCTGGCCGACAGGGCGGCGTTTTCAGCTTTGCAGGAGCTGAATTGCGACTGGCATGGGACGAATGTTTGGGCAATGAAGTTTCGTCTGGATTTCCGCTGTTTCGTCCACCACCAGCGTGATTTTCACACGTTGTGAAGAAACCGGAAATCAGGCTTGGGAATGAGAACTAAATGAACATCTGTTCGTCTTGCGGCGCGTCACTCGTGCGCGACGTGCGACGCCTGGAAAGGAAGAAATCGAGTCCCGCCTGGACGCCTTTCAGTACGGCGGACGCTTCCGAAACGGGACCAAGGATGTTGCGCTGGACCGTGGCCGTAGTCTTATCCACTTTTTCCAGCACGTCGGTGATGGTCTGGTCAACGCGAATCACTTGCAGCCGGAATCGGTCCAGCAGGTCATCAAGAGCCTCATCGACGCTGCCGGTACGTTCACGCAGCACGCGGGCCACTTCCGCCAGGTCGGCGGTGATGGAACGCAGAGGTTCGCGGGAATTTCCCACAATCTCCGTGAGGGACTCCGCCAGCGGATCGATACGCCGGCTCATGTCGGCCCGAATGCCCGCCACCTCTCCCTTGATTTCACGGATGGCCATATAAAGGCCAAACATAAAGAAAGCCTGCAGAACAATGGCTGCGGCGGCAATAATAATGAAAAACGTCAACACAGTCTCGTGGGCCATAAGCTATTCTTCGGCCGTGTGAGCCACTGGCTAAAAATAGCTCACTGAGCCCCTTTGCCCTTTTCCTCCCGATAGGCTTGCTTGCCGGCTTCAAGTGCGGCGGACAGCTGTTCCTTCTGTTTGGTGACCGTGCCCCGGGCCTTGTCCACGTAACCCTCGGCCCGATCCCGGTACTCCCGGCTCTTTTCGGTTACCCGGTCGCGGCCTTCGTTAGCCCGCTGCGCGATGTAGTCGCGCGTATCCTGCCCTGTTTTCGGAGCAAAAAGGAGAGCCAGAATCGCACCAATCCCCGCCCCAGCCAGAAAGAACGCTACCTTCGACCCTCCGTTGTTGTCACTCATAGAAATCCTCCTGATTCTTCTTAGGCGACCAGCTTGACCGCCATATCCTTGCCTCGCTCAAAAGCGTCTCCGGCTTGCCGGCGAATTTCACGGCTGCGCTCGGCTACAAAATCGACGCCGTCTTCGGCGGCCCGGGAAATCATCTTTCGCGTCTGGCGTCCACTCTGAGGCGCATAAAGCATTCCCATCGCAGTCCCAATACCTACGCCCGCGCTTAGGATGCCTAAACCGTAAAGCATGTTCTTAATCTTCATGGTTAACCTCCGATCTTTTAAAAAGGTATCAAAGTCCGATGAGATTTACAACAATAAAATTTGTTAGCATTAAAGCAATTAATAATAGACCGTCTGGACTAGTTAAGTAAGCTTAACATTATCCTTCGCCAGAAATTCCATTATTCGTATCGCCTGTTTTTGTGTCACAATTTGGGACAGTTCGGCCTCACTTACCGATTTCAGCTTGCTCAGGCTGCCAAAGTGCTCCAGGAGCTTCCGGGCCGTGCGCTCGCCGACTCCGGGGACTTCGAGCAGCTCCGAGGCCAGTTCGCGGCGGGTGCGGCGCGTTCGGTGGAAGGTGACGGCGAAGCGGTGCGCCTCATCCCTGATGCGCTGGATCAGGTGCAACGCCGGCGAGTGATGGTCCAGCGCAATCGGTTCGTCTTCCCGGCCGTGGACGTACAGGATCTCTTCCCGCTTGGCGATGCTGGCCAGCGGCTGGTTGATGATTTCAAGCCCGGCCAGCGCGTCGGCGGCGGCGTGGAGCTGCCCCACCCCGCCGTCAATCAGCACCAGGTCCGGCAGCCGCTTGTTCTCCTGCTGCAGGCGGCTGTAACGCCGGCCCACCACCTCCCTCATGCTGGCAAAATCGTCATTCTGCGGGACCGTCTTGATGATGAACTTGCGGTAGTCGGATTTCTTCATCTCGCCGTCTACGCACACCACCATGGAGGCCACGATGTCGGTGCCCTGGATATGGGAAATGTCGAACGCCTCAATCCTGCGGGGCGGCTTGGCAAGGTCCAGAGCATCGGCCAATTCCCCGAGCATCTCTTCCGTCTTCGGCTGGAGCACCCGGAAGCGGCGTTCGAAAGAATGGCGCGCATTCCTGGCCACGAGTTCCAGCAGGCCGCGCCGCCTGCCGGCTTCCGGAGTCCAGATGTGCACCGCCCGGCCGCGCTTTTCCGAAAGCACCTCTTCAAGAATGCTCTGATCTTCAAAGCCCACCGGCACAAAGATTTCACCCGGCACATACTGCTGGTCCAGATAGACCTGCTTCACCAGGGCCGAGAAAACGTCGCCGAGGTCAGGTTCTTCGATGTCTTCCCAGAAGAACTCGCGGCGGTCCACGGTGCGGCCGTTGCGGAAGTGGAACAAGTCGACCGCCATCTGCGTTCCTTCACGGTGGAACCCGAAGATGTCAAAGTCCTCGCCCGATGAGGCCGCCATCTTCTGCCGCTCGCGCAACTGTTCAACGGTGAGCAACTGGTCGCGATAGCGGCCGGCCTCTTCGTAACGCTGCTCTTCTGAAGCGCGCTCCATGCGATGGTGAAGTTGCCTCACCAGCTCGCTTTCGCGGCCTTCGAGAAACATGCGAACGTCGCGCACGGCTTCCGCGTATCGTTCCGGCGTGGTCAGCCCCTCGACGCAGGGCCCCAGGCAGCGCTTGATGTGGTACTGGAGGCAGGGGCGCGGATGATAGCGCGTGAGGTCCACTTTGCACGAGGGCACAAAGAAGCGGCGGTGGATCAGGTCGACAATCCGGTAGGCGAGCCCGCCGGGGAAATAGGGCCCGTAGTAGCGCGATCCGTCTTTCCGCAGGCGGCGGGTGACATAGACGCGCGGATAACGCTCCTGCAACGTGAGCTTGATGTAGGGATAGGTCTTGTCGTCGCGAAGCAGAACGTTGTAGCGGGGCTTGAACTGCTTGATCAGGTTGTTCTCAAGCGCCAGCGCTTCCTTCTCATTGTCCACCAGAATGGTTTCCAGGTCCGCGGCCAGGTCGAGCAGGCGGTCGCGCTTTTCGTCGCTGGGGCGCGATTCCTGAAAGTAGGAACGCACGCGGTGGCGCAGCGACTTGGCCTTCCCCACGTAAATCGGCTTCCCGGCCGCGTCCTTGAAAAGGTAAACACCCGGCCGCGCCGGCAGGTCTTCCGCTCTCTGTTTGAGAAGCTCGTTCATGCTCGTCACCCTGCTTTGTCAGCCATTATCGCCGATCTCGACGAATTGCGGAAAGGCGCGCCTCTGTAGCGCCGGCATCTTGCCGGCCCTGAAAACTGCCGCCGGGACGGCGGCGCTACCAACGAGCGTTGTCACTGTCTTTTGCAATCCTCAATAGTCCACCAGCCCCGGAGGCACGAAAGAATCCTCAACTGGCATTCAGGACCCCGAGGTTTGCGGGCACACGATCTTCGCATACTTCGCAAAGGCCGCGACATATGCGCCATCCACGCTTTGCGCCATTGACTTCACTGTCGATGCTTCCTATGATGATGGCACTCTTGTGTGAGGGCCAACGCAGTGCCAGACAACATCATTTCGCATTATCGCGTGCTCGATAAGCTCGGCGGCGGGGGGATGGGTGTCGTCTATAAGGCTGAAGACACCACGCTGGGGCGGTTTGTTGCGCTGAAGTTTCTGCCCGATGAATTCGCCGGCGATCCGCAAAAGCTCGAACGCTTCCAGCGCGAGGCCCGAGCCGCCGCCGCGCTCAATCATCCGAACATCTGCACCATTTACGAAATCGGGGAGCACGAAGGGCAGCCTTTCATCGCCATGGAACTGATGGAGGGCGCGACGCTGAAAGGGTGGTTGATGGCGCCGGCCTCTGGCCGGCAAGCCGCCGGGACGGCGGCGTTACCGCTGCCCCAATTGCTCGACCTCGCCATCGAAATGGCCGACGCGCTGGACGCGGCGCACCAGAAAGGCATCGTCCATCGCGACATCAAGCCGGCCAATATTTTTGTTACCAGCACGCGGCCAGGCCAAGATTCTGGATTTCGGTTTGGCGAAACTGACCAGCTGCCACGGGCGTCTCGCCCGTGGGGAGGGTGGTCCATGAGGGCAGGATGACCATGCCACACAGGCTCCCACGGCCACCTTCGACCGCGAAAATCTCACCAGCCCCGGCGCCACGGTCGGCACGGTGGCTTACATGAGCCCGGAGCAGGCGCGGGGCGAGCCGCTCGACGCCCGCACCGATCTCTTCAGCTTCGGTGCAGTGCTCTACGAAATGGCCACCGGCCGCCAGGCTTTTTATGGCGAAACCACGGCGGTGATCTTTCACAAGATTCTTGCCGAAGACCCGGCGCCGGTCACGCGCCTGAATCCAGACCTGCCCTCTGAACTTGATCGAATCATTACCAAGTGCCTGGAAAAGGACCGCGACCTTCGTTGCCAGTCGGCGGCCGAAATTCGTGCCGACCTCAAGCGCCTGAAGCGCGACACGAGTTCCAGCCGTGGCACGGCCGTCTCGGCCGTGATCCCTGCAGAACACGGGCAGGCCCGCCCTGAGCCAAGCGAACGGGATGCCCGTGCCGCTTTCCCGGGCATGGCCACGGGCGAGACGCCCGTGCCACAGGACGCTCCCACAGCCGGCCACGCCAGTTCCGATTCGCAGGTCGTGGCGGCGCTGGTCAAGCGCCACAAAAAGACTATGATTGGCGGACTGGCGGCAATTATTGTACTTGCGGCGACCCTGGTTTACTGGCTGATGCCGCCCTTGCCGCCACCCAGCGTGTCAGATTACGTGCAGATCACTCATGACGGCACCCGCAAAAGCCTGGTAGGTACGGACGGCTCACGGCTGTACATGTTTCAGGCAATGAGTGCCGGATTCACTTACCAGGCCGCGCAGGTGTCGGTGACGGGGGGAGACTTGGTGCCCATTCACCTCCCGTCACCCTATATGTTCCCTTCCAGCGTTTCACCGAATGGGTCGGACCTGCTCCTTGCAGAAATGTCGGGCCACTTCCACGAAGGTCCACTTTGGGCTATGCCGATCCTTGGAGGTTCACCGAAGCGATTAGGGGACGCTGTCGGTGGCGGCGGCGCATGGGCCCCGGACGGCAAAAAGATGATTTACGTCAAGGGCGATGCTCTTTATTTGGCCGGGGCTGATGGAACAAACTCCCGCAAGCTTATTTCCCTCCCGGGCTCCGCCTTCGATCCTGCCTGGTCGCCGGGCGGAAAAGAGGTCCGACTAACTGTTCGTGATGAAAAGCGACAGACCCGTTCGATCTGGCAGGTTTCGGCTGACGGCACCAAGCTTCACGAACTTCTTCCTGGCTGGCACGCGAAGTCGGGCGAATGCTGCGGCAAATGGATGCCGGGAGGCAAGTATTTTGTGTTCGAAGCGATCCCATCCGGGGAAAACCAGGTTCCTCAACTCTGGGCGAGGCGCGAAACGGGGAGCTTCCTGCACAAAGTCAGCCGCGCGCCGGTACAACTGACGTCGGGAACGAGCGCCCACTTCGACCCGGTACCCGGCAAAGATGGGAAAAAGCTCTATGCCATGGAGGGCTTTCGGCGTGGGGAACTGGAGCGCTATGATGCGAAGTCCCGCCAGTTTGTACCTTTCCTTTCGGGCATTTCAGCCTGCTGCACGAGTTTTTCGCACGACGAGCAATGGATAGCCTACGTAAGTTACCCCGATGCAAACCTTTGGCGGAGCAAGGCGGATGGCAGCCAGAAGCTCCAGCTTACTTCGCCGCCGATGTTTGCCTTTTTGCCCCGATGGTCTCCCGACGGGAAGACAATTGCCTTCATTGGCGAACTGCCGAACAAGGCGATGCAGATCTACACCGTTTCTGCCGATGGCGGTCCTCCCAGGCAGGTGGCATCAGGTAGCGGCAACCTCGCGGACCAAACGTGGTCGCCCGACGGAACATCGCTTATTTATGGCTTCCTGCCGGAGGGATCGGGACCCGGTGAGCGAGCTATTTATGAGATCAACCTCAAGACGCACACGCAAACGAAACTGCCCGGTTCCGAGGGGCTCATCTCTCCCCGCTGGTCTCCCGACGGCCGCTACGTGGCGGCCATAACGATAGATGACAAAAAGATGATACTCTTTGACTTCCACAGCCAAAAGTGGACCGAACTGGCTTCGCTCGCTCAGCAAGGCTGGGAAGAATGGTCGCATGACGGCAAATTCATCTACTTCTGGGGAACAAATGCTAAGGGTGAACCGGGAATCTATCGGGTACGGATCAGCAATCGTAAAGTCGAGGAAGTCGTCGGCCTGGAGAACTTCCACCAAGCATCCGGGCTTCTTGGAATGTGGATAGGATTAGGCCCGGACGATTCCCCGCTGCTGGTGAAAGATACCGGCACCCGGGATGTTGTCTCTATGGATTTCCACGCGCCGTAGCCGCACCCGGCCATGGCCCCCCTGCGGACGGGGTAGTTGGCGCAAGCACGCGGCTTGGCGCAGATGCTTGCTTTGTAGTATCTGCGGTCTCGCGAAGCGAGAGGCACGAGTCGTGTTACAGAAAAGCTCCAGCCCCGTCCCGCAGCACGGAAGACCACCGCTCACTCATGCGAGGCCTCTAAGCGGGGACGGGTTCGCGCCGTTTCAGTCTGGGCAGCGCTTGGATGGACTTCCCGGCTCTTTGTTCTGCGATTCGCAGGTCGTAAAGGCTCTGCAGATTGAGCCAGAACTGCGCGCTGGTCCCGAAAAAGTGACCGAGGCGCAGCGCGGTATCTCCCGTGATCGAGCGCGTCCCATTCAAGATTTGCGTAATGCGATTGGTCGGCACGCCCATGTTTCGCGCCAATTCCGCCGCGCTCATATCGAGCGCTTGCAGTTCCTCTGACAAGTGTTCACCTGGATGGATAGCAGCAATTCGCATAGCAACCCTCCTAATGGTAATCGACGACCTCCACCTTTGACGGCCCCGGCGCCCGGTCCGGCCACTGGAAGCAAATCCGCCACTGATCGTTAATACGGATGCCGTACTGCCCTTTGCGGTCGCCTGCCAGGGCTTCAAAACGATTGCCCGGCAATGCGGCAAGGTCCTTCAGTGACGTTGCCGACTCCAGACGGTCGAGCTTCAGGCGCGCGGAGCGCTCAAAGCCAGAGAAGGCTTTGACCCGCTTGCCGCCGGCGAAGTCTCTGGTGCGCTTGTCCCGGTAGCTGACAATCACAAGCTCAGGGTACCGATAATGACGCGTTACGTCAAGCATAATGCGATGACCTGCCTGGCCCTGCGTTGACATGTCGGGCCTTGCCTCCTATGATTGGGACACAACGGGGTGGGAGCCTCTCGCGTGCCAGACAACATCATTTCGCATTATCGCGTGCTCGATAAGCTCGGCGGCGGAGGGATGGGTGTCGTCTACAAGGCTGAAGACACCACGCTCGGCCGGTTTGTGGCGCTGAAGTTTTTGCCCGACGAATTTACGAGCGATCCGCAAAAGCTCGAACGCTTCCAGCGCGAAGCGCGAGCCGCCGCGGCGCTGAACCATCCCAACATCTGCACCATTTACGAAATCGGGGAGCACGAAGGCCAGCCCTACATCGCCATGGAACTGATGGAGGGCGCGACGCTGAAGCACCGCATCGGGGGCCAGCCCGTCAAGATGGAACGGGTGCTCGATTGGGCTATCGAAATGGCCGACGCGCTCGACGCGGCACACCAGAAAGGCATCGTCCACCGCGACATCAAGCCGGCCAATATTTTTGTTACCAGCCGCGGCCACGCCAAGATTCTCGATTTTGGTTTGGCGAAATTAACCAGTGGCACGGGCGTCTCGCCCGTGGGAGTTCATGGGCAGGATGCCCATGCCACACAGGCTGCCCACGGCCACCTTCGACCGCGAAAATCTCACCAGCCCTGGAGCCACGGTGGGCACGGTGGCTTACATGAGCCCGGAGCAGGCGCGCGGCGAGCCGCTCGACGCCCGCACCGATCTCTTCAGCTTCGGTGCAGTGCTCTACGAAATGGCCACCGGCCGCCAGGCTTTTTATGGCGAAACCACGGCGGTGATCTTTCACAAGATTCTTGCCGAAGACCCGGCGCCGGTCACGCGCCTGAATCCAGACCTGCCCTCTGAACTTGATCGAATCATCACCAAGTGCCTTGAAAAGGACCGCGACCTTCGTTGCCAGTCGGCGGCCGAAATTCGTGCCGACCTCAAGCGCCTGAAGCGCGACACGAGTTCCAGCCGTGGCACGGCCGTCTCGGCCGTGATCCCCGGCGAACACGGGCAGGACGCAAGTGCCACCGTCCCAGCCATGGCCACGGGCGAGACGCCCGTGCCACAGGACGCTCCCACAGCCGGCCACGCCAGTTCCGATTCACAGGTCGTGGCGGCGCTGGTCAAGCGCCACAAAAAGACTATGATTGGCGGACTGGCGGCAATTATTGTACTTGCGGCGACCCTGGTTTACTGGCTGATGCCGCCCTTGCCGCCACCCAGCGTGTCAGATTACGTGCAGATCACTCACGACGGCGTACCCAAATCCCTGGTAGGCACTGACGGCGCACGACTGTATCTGGGCGAGCCAGGGCTCGGGGCCGCTCAGGTATCGGTCAGCGGCGGGACGGTCGCGCCGATTGCCACTCATTTCCCGGGCATGAAGCTTTTGAACGTCTCGCCGGACGGTTCGAAGTTGCTCGTGGCGCGGACGGCCGGGCCGACAGCTATCGATGGTCCGCTCTGGGCGCTCCCGGTGCTCGGAGGTTCTCCAGTTCGGCTGGGGGATGCTGTCGGTGGGAATGCCGCCTGGTCGCCGGACGGAAAGACGCTGTATTACGTGAAAGGCGGGGCTCTTTACCTGGCGACGGCTGACGGCACGGGGTCTCATAAGCTGGTTACGCTGCCCGGCTCCGCGACAGGCGTGTTTGCAGGTCGTGGCGCCTGGTCGCCCGACGGGCACGAGATCAGCCTCACCGTCAGGGAACCCAACACGGACATCGGTCGTCTATGGGAGGTTTCGGCCGACGGACAAACTCTTCATCAAATGTTTCCCGGCTGGCACGAGCAGCAAGGCGAATGCTGCGGCTCATGGACGCCAGACGGCAAATATTTTGTCTTCGAGTCGCAAGGCCAGATTTGGGCCACGCGCGAGGCGGGGAGTTTTTTGCACAAGGTGAGCCACGCGCCGGTGCAACTGACTTCCGGGGCTATTGCATATTTTGACCCGGTGCCGGGCAAAAACGGCACGAAGCTGTACGCCGTGGCAGGCCTTCTCCGGGGAGAACTGGAGCGGTACGACAGCAGGACAAAGGCGTTCACGCCTTATCTCGGCGGTATTTCGGCAGAGGGTGTAGCCTTTTCGAAAGATGGGAACTGGGTGGCTTATGTTTCTTATCCGGAAGGTACACTGTGGCGAGCCAGGGCGGACGGGAGCGACAAGCTTCAGCTCAGTTTCTCGCCGCTCTATGCGGTACTGCCTTGGTGGTCGCCGGATGGGGAGCAGATCGCCTTTTATGCCTCTCAGCCCGGCAAGCCGCCCCGAATTTTTCTCGTTTCGGCGGACGGAGGCACACCTCAGGAGCTGGCGCCGAATGATGCTGGCCCACAATTCGACCCCACATGGTCGCCCGATGGCAATTCTATAGCATTTGGAGGCTCGCCGGGCGGCCCAACCGCAATCCACGTTCTAGATCTCAAGACACACCGGCTCTCCCTTCTCCGGGGCTCGCAAGGATTATATTCCCCCCACTGGGCGCCCGACGGAAGTTACATCGTCGCTATGTCCGCTAGTGCGAATGCTCTAAAGCTCTTTGACTTCAAGAGCGGGAAGTGGTCGCAGTTGGCGAACGGCAGGTTCACGTTTCCCTGCTGGTCTCGAGACAGCCGGTATGTTTATGTTCATACCGCTGGCGGAATCGACCGCCTCGCAGTCCCCGGCGGAAAAGTCGAGCAGATTACCAGCCTAAAGGGCTTCCAGACAGCAGGTATCTACGGGGTATGGCTCGGCCTCACTCCGGACGACTCGCCGCTGTTGCTGAAGGACACCGGCACCCAGGATGTTGTCTCCATGGATTTCCACGCGCCGTAGTCGCGCGCCTGGCCTTGGCGCCCCGCGCGACGGGGTAGTCGGCGCAAGCCCGACGCTCGCAGCCGGGCGACTTGGCGCTGATCAGGAAATTCCAATGCGGGAGGGCATTTGGCGCCCCCCACCAGGGGGCGTGGCCTGGCCCCGCAAGCCTTCTATAGCTTATATAAGTAGGCTATTTTAGGGGACAAAACCCCCAAAATGGGACGTATGGGATTTTCACCCGCCAAAATCACAAAAAATGAAGTTGTTGATAATAAGCAACTTATAAAATTTATACGTGCTCGGAAATGCCGTTGAAATAAAAAGTGTCTCATTTTGAAACAGTAGGTAAAAATTACAAACGCCCTGTGTTCACTCGCTTCCATCGCCCCGCCCCGGCCATAGCAGAAAAGGCCGCACCTGCTTTCGGGATATCCGGTTGACTCCATTCCAGCCACGATAGACAATCTGGATATGCGCACAATTCTTGCCGCGCTTCTGCTTGGCGTCATCGCTCTGATGAGCCTGCCCATTTCGCTCCCTGCTCAGCATATGGCGCAGGATGACGGCGAACTGGAGAGCTCATACCATTACGTTCCGCCATCGGCCCGGCAGTCGGTTGAGATCGGCAACTTCTATTTTCGCAGGAAGGATTACCGCGGAGCTCTCAGCCGGTTCGAGGAGGCTGCCAAAGACGATCCCTATTACGCACCTGCTTACCTGGGAATGGGCAAGGTTTATGAGAAGACGGGCAGGAAGCGTAAGGCCCTTGCCGCCTACCGCAAGTACCTTGACGCTCTGCCGTCACAGAAGCAGGCTGATGAAGCGAAGGATGTGCACAAGGCCATCCGCCAGATGGAGCGCCAACTTCCCGGTGAGCGCAAGCGCCAGGCGGCCGCAGAGCAACCATCGCCCTCTGCAAAAAAGTGAATCACTCGGCCAGGATGGGGCCTTTCTTGTCCAGGTAGGTATGAAGAATCTCTGTGGCGCGGTCAGCGTCCTCGTCCAGGACCATGAGAGAAACTTCCAGGACCGGCAGCATCTCCGCCGAAGTCTCGCCGCCGAGGACAGAACGAATTCCGCGCGCCCGCAAAAGGTTTCGCGCAAAGTTCGCGTCCAGTGACGCTGTGCCTCCGGAAAAGACCCGGATTCTCACGATTTTGACCTGGGGATCTTCATCCTCCGATCCGGCACCCATCAGCGCCTGCAGCCACCCGCCAATCCCTTTGCCGTCAGCGGAGGAGTCGGCTTCATTATCAATTTCAGGGGGAGAGCCGGGAACCAGACCCACTTTGCAATCTTCGCACTCGGAAGTGCCTTCCACATACTCCGTCAGACACTTGGGACAATAAGGCATGGCGGCGCACCGCCTTTCCGGCCGATTTGAATGGCCTCCAGTCGCAGTCATCTTTAGTATAACCCTCCAGTCCAGAGGGGAGCGCCTCGAAGCGTTTAGCCTCCTGCAACGGCCGGGGCCAGGGTCGCAAGCCGATTCGCCTTACCCGCCGCATGGCTCTGAGCTATAATGCCATCCCACGGCCCCGGTCACAGGCCGTCACAATACATCCGAAGATGTCCGGAGGTTCAACCTCATGCGCTGCAAAAGACTCTCCGATCAACTGCGCCTGGCCCTAGCGGCCCTAGCAGCCGTCGCCGCCTGCGGCCTGATGCTTTCCTGCAACCCGCAACAAACCACCACGCAGAAGGCCCCGCCGCAGTACGACCTGCTCATCAAAGGCGGGCGGATCATCGACGGCAGCGGCAGCCCCTGGTACGAAGGCGATGTGGCCGTGAAAAACGGAAAGATTGCCGCCGTCGGACGCCTGGTGAACCCGACCGCCCGGCGCGTGATTGACGCCACGGGGCTGGTGGTGGCGCCGGGCTTTATCGATCTTCACACTCACAGCGATTACACGCTGCTGGTGGACGGCGACGCGCAAAGTAAAATCCGGCAGGGAGTCACTACGGAAATCATCGGCGAAGACGCATCTGCCGGGCCTTTCACCAGCCCCAGCCAGCCGGACGTGAGCAAAAGCTCCCGTCCGCCGGGGTTCAAGAGAAACTGGGAAACGCTGGCCCAGTATTTTGACGTGGTCCGCAAGAGCGGCATCTCGCTGAACGTGGCTTCCTACGTGGGCGCGGGACAGGTGTGGATGGGCGTGATTGGAAACGTGAATCGCCGGCCGACGCCGGCGGAAATGAAAAAGATGGAAGACCTGGTGGCACAGGCTATGCAGCAGGGCGCCATCGGACTCTCTTCCGGACTCATCTACCCGCCCAACTCGTACATGACCACGGACGATCTGATCCACCTGGCCAGCGTGGCGGCTCGCTACGGCGGCATCTACACGAGCCACATCCGGGGCGAGGGTGCGAACGAACCCCAGGCTTTGGCGGAAGCCATTGAGATCGGCGAGAAGGCCCGCCTGCCCGTCCACATTCTCCACTTCAAGATGGACGGCAAACCGAACTGGGGCCACGCCATCGACCCGGTCAGGATCATCCAGGCGGCGCGCGACCGCGGCATCGAGGTCACCGCCGACCAGTATCCCTACATCGCCTCGATGACCCACCTGGAACAATGCCTGCCGCCCAGGTTCCTGGAAGGATCGCTCGAGCACCGCGTGGAACTGCTGAAAAACCCTAAGGTTCGAGAAGAGATCCGCAGGGACATCGCCCACGGACTTCCGGGATGGGTCAATAACGAAGTCCAGAGCACTGGCGGCTGGCACGGCGTGATGGTGGCCGCCGTGGATAAGGCGGAAGACAAGCAATATGAAGGCAAGCGCATGGACGAGGTGGCAACGATGATGCACACCGACCCCGTAAATGCTCTCTGTAACCTGCTGGTGAACGAAGGCGGCACGGCCTACGCCATCTACTTCGGCATGAGCGAACCGGACGTGGAACTGATCATGAAGCAACCCTGGGTAGGCATTGGCTCAGACGGTGTCGCCGTCAGCCCCGCCATGGCTTTTGTAGGCAAGCCTCATCCGCGCTTTTACGGAACATTCCCGCGAGTGCTGGGCGTTTACGTTCGCGAGCGGCACGTTCTGACGCTGGCCGACGCCGTCCGCAAAATGACTTCCCTGCCCGCGCACCTTACCGGGCTCAAAGACCGCGGGCTGCTGGCGCCGGGCATGGCGGCAGACATCACCCTCTTCAATCCGCAGACCGTCAGCGACAAGGCTACGTTCGAAGAACCGCTGCAGTACCCGGCGGGCATTCCCTTTGTGATTGTCAACGGGGTTGTCGTCATCAACAACGGAGAGCACACGGGCGCGAAGCCGGGAGAGGTTCTCTACGGGCGGGGAAAGGTATAGAAGCCGGGCTCCGGCACGCCGAACCTCCGCCCCACCAACTTTTCAGGAAGAGACCGGAAGAAATCGTCAGGAGTCATTGGCATGCGACGGCGCAGCCGCTACTCGGGCAGTGGAGGATCTGTGAGCAGAGCCTCCGCAGCCAGCGATAAACGTTTCTGGAGTTCGTTAAGGTTGCTGGTCATCGACTTGCGTTGTTCTTCGATTCCAGAGTGAGAAATCTCCGAGAGCTGCTGCCGGAAGGTTTCAAGGGTATCGTTCACGGAGGATTGGAAGCTGGAACTTGACTCCTCCTGTTGCTTTCTCAAGAGCGAGGCTGCGATCTCCACCTTTTCGGAAAGTTCCTGCATCACGGAGCCTGAGGCGCTCCGGACCTCTTCCGCCGCGCGGGCGCCCGCTTCCCCGGCGTCCTTCCGGATGCGTTCCCGCAGATCGTCGTACTGGCCTTCTGAAACCTCGCGCATCCGCGATTCGAACGCCGCAAAATTCTCCTCCTGCGATTTGCCCAATTCCTCGCTGACCGCTTCAACCTTCTCTTCGGCCAGTTGCAGGATGCGCGGCTCGATCGATCCCACAGCTTCATTAAGCATCGAGGAGATGTGCTCTCTAGAATCCGCCAGGAGTCTCTCTCGAAATCCCCCGAGGTCCTGGCCCTCGCCGCCAAGCATCTCGCCAACCCTCTTGAAGCCCTCCTCGACGGAGTCGTTGACGAACCGCCCGGTTTCCTGAACCCGCTGGACGGCGACCTCTGTCGCCTGCTGCAGTGTCTGCAGAGAGGATTCCGCGGCGCCAGCAATGGACTGTTCCATCCGGGAAACAATTTCCTGGCCTTTCGTGGCCTCCACCTCCGCCGTCAGAGCCTCTATCCTGTGGATGAAGTCCCGTGCCCTCTCGTCCTGCTCCTGCTGCAATCTCTCCAGCCATGCGGCAGTGGTCTCGTCCAGACGGCCTTGAACCCCGCCAAAAGAACCTTCCATTTGCTCCTGGATTCTGCCCTCAAAGCTTTTCGCAGCCTCGTCAGCAACATCATTCAGCCTCGCTGTCGACAATCTCGTCACCGAATCGGCGTTCTTTTCACAAATCTGCTGCGCTGCCTGCTCAAGCGAAACGATCTGGTTTTGGAGGGACTCAGCCGTTCCCTGAAAGCGTTCCTCCACCAGCTTCTCCTGGTCAGCAAGCAAGTCTTGAATTTTCTGGTGGACGCTTCCAGTAACCAGGGCGGTGGCTTCCTCCACATAGGGTTCCAGCAACTTCTCGATCTGCAATGGAATGGGAGTTCCGGTCCCTTTGCAGGTCAGCCAAACCCACCGGGCAAATTCATCCGTCTGCGCTCGGACCAACTCCGCGACACGGTCCTGGCTCTGCTTTGTCACATTAATATCGAGTTCTTGAGGCTCAACCTTTTCCTGCAATTTCAGACGGTATTCACCAACCACTTGCTCAATCTCGTCGCTCATTTTACCTTGAATGACGGCCAGCGCAGCCCGAGCCTGTTCCTCGGCCTGTTTTGACATCTCGGAGACCGTTGTAACGGAAAAGGCTTCCAGATCGGTGCGGATTCGTTCCTTCAAAGTGGTGCAATCCAGACGTGATACGAAACCGGCTTCGCCTGGCGATGGGGCCGCCCCGCCCGAAAGGTCGACTCCAGAAAACTGCGAGATAGCCCGCAACGCTTCCTGAAGCGTTCGCTCCACTCGCTCGATGTCCGATTTCCAGGGGCGCTCGTTTTCTGAAGGCTGCCCGATACGCCTGGACAGGCCCTTGCCACTGGTGGCACCGCGAATGGCACGAAGTTCTTCAGCTAGAGAAAGTGGTCCCTTCATTATCTTGTTTCGCCACTGGCCAGGTGCGCTGGTTCCGGCTGCCGGTTATTGCGGGGTTTGGGACGTCGCGCCATGGTGACCGAGCGGCTCCTCCTTCTCGGGAATTTGGCCTTCATGCATCAGACTGACCAGAACCTCCATTCCACTCTGGCGCTTGGTGGAAAAGAAACGTCCTGGGCCGCTCTTAACTTTCAAGAACAATCGGGATCGCCTTTCCACAGCCGAGGAAATGGCTGGCATTTATTGGAACCCTGCGAAACCCCGATGACCTTCGCGCCGCCGCAGATTGGACTCTTCAATTCGAGCTACGAATCAAATCCTAGCCGGCGCTCAAAAGATGCTATACAAGTCACAGCCCCCACTTAGAAGGGAAAAAAGGCAGTTAACTAACCAAGCATCAACGTTAGAATTACCCAATCACACATCGACGGTCAATCAGGTAAACGCCTGATTAACTGGTGGTGATATTAGCATATGAATTAACAGATGTAAATGTACTCTCAAAGGTGCACGAACGGAAATTATGAAGGTCGCGCCTCGAAGTTTAAATCGTCCTTTCGCAACAAAGCCGACCGCAAGAAATTCAAATTAGCCTCGAAAAATACTCCCAGCTGTGGTGTATGATTGTCGGGCTATCAGGCATCTGAGGATGGGCCAGCCGCTCATCGAATGACAGGGAGCACTGGGAAGCAGTGCTGAACGGAGGACGGAATTGAGACGGATCAGGATGATTGCAGTCAGTTTCCTTGTAGTAGCCGGCGTAACGGCCGGAGTGATTTTGTCGAATCATCTGCTCGCGTCGCCAGCGGCGCAAGAGGTCGATCCTCAGGAAGCGTCGGACCTGGCGGCACTGGCCAGGGTCGGACCGATTGATACGCACGCCCACGTCTTTGTGGATTCGCCGGCTTACTACCAGATGATGAAGGACCTTAATCTCCACATCGTCGACATCTGCGTATATGCGCGCAAAAACCAACCGCCTGATCAGTCTCAGGCTGCCGAGTTCCGCGAGGCGATGATGGTCCATCGCGGGTCCCAGGGGCGCGCCGCAGTGTGCACGACTTTTAATCCGTACACGTTCGAAGACAAGAATTTTGACCAGAACACCATCAAGATTCTCAACTCCAACTTCCGTGCAGGCGCCATCGCCGTCAAAATCTGGAAGAACATGGGCATGGACGTGAGGTTCCCTTCGGGCCAATACGTCATGCCTGACAACCCGGCATTTGAACCTATCTACAAAGACATCGCTGCTCAGAACAAGACCATGATCGCGCACCTGGCCGAACCTGATACCTGCTGGGAATCCTTTGCCCAGATGGGGCCGATGAACCCGGACTACAACTATTACAAGAAGAATCCCTACTGGCACTTTTACGGCAGGAAGGACGTACCCTCGAAGGCCGAAATCCTAAGGGCGCGGGACCACCTGCTGGAAATGAATCCCAACCTTCGCGTGGTGGGCGCCCATTTGGGCAGCATGGAAACCAACGTGGATGACATCGCCAAACGGTTTGACCGCTATCCCAATTTCAACGTTGATACCGCCGCGCGCATCCACTATCTGATGATGCAGCCCCGTGCAAAAGTACGGGCTTTTCTGATCAAGTACCAGGACCGGATCTGTTACGGAACGGACGGCGGTCTGAACCGGCGAAACGAAAATGACACCAACCAGGTCCTCAAGAATTGGAAATACAAATACGCCATGAGCTGGAAATATTTTGCGACGGACGAGAATTTTGAGTACCGGGGATTCAAGACGCACGGACTGAACCTGCCCATGAGCGTCGTCCGAAAGATTTACCACGGAAACGCCGCGCGGTTATTCCCCGGCCTTATCCAATAGGCATTCTGCCGGAACTACCACCCGGCAGAGAAACTGCTATTGCTTTGGGGGTGGGCGCAGCACAGCGAATACGGGAATCGCGGCAAGATTGACTGCGTGCGGGGGAAGAGGAGGAACAGCCCGCACGCAATCTGAGTGAATGACTGAGGCTGTAAAACTACTTCGAAAGCGCCTTGCGGTTCTGGCCTGCCCATGCGCTATTGGCAGGGACTTCCTTCATGGTATCCGTCCCACAAGGACACTTGCCTTCCTTCTTTGACATGGCCATGCAAGGGCAGGATTTCGTTCCCGCGCAAGCACAGACATAGACGGTCTTTTTGCCATTGGAAGCCTGGGCCGCGCCTGGAAGGGCGCTTCCCACTTGTGTAACCCCGAGGCACAGCGCCAAGGCCATGCCGAGTAAGACTGCTTTACTGGTAAGGCTGATTCTACCCCACATCAGTCCTGCCCTCCTTGAGTAAAAGATTTTACCCCGATTTGCTCATGCTACCCGCGCTTGATATGCAAGTCAAGGGGATATCTCGGTCACCCGGAAGGCGTGGCTTCCGGAGCACGAAAAAGGGGCTTTCGCTCCTTGATCGTTTGAGGAATAAGACACTGGGTGTTCAAAACCCGCACCTGAGGTGTTATGCTGTTGGACCGAAAGGCAGGTCCGCAGGGCATTCAAAACGCCAGGTGGCCTGAATCACCTTCGGAGGTCTAATCGATTATCCATGAAGAACAATATGAAGAAGACCCACACGAAGGGACTTCCCGGACTGATAGGTTTGCTGGTAATGCTTCTGGCCGTGGCCGGCGCCTGCACCACCGGAAAACAGCCGGCGCCTGAGACGCAAAGTCACGAAACTGGAATCAAAAGGAGCGTGTTCGGAAAAATGCCCGACGGACAGGAAGTTCATCTCTATACGCTGACCAACGCAAATGGCATGCAGGTGGCCATCACCAATTACGGCGGAAGGATCGTCTCGATCCTGGCGCCTGACCGCAACGGCAAGATGGCCGATGTTGTGCTCGGTTTCGACAACCTCACCGATTACATGAAATACAACACCTATTTCGGAGCTTTAGTCGGCCGCTATGCCAATAGGATCGGCGGCGCCCAATTCACCCTGGACGGCAAAGTCTACCATCTGCCGGTCAACAACGGCCCCAACAGCCTGCACGGAGGCATCAAGGGCTTTGACAAGAGGGTCTGGACAGCCAAAGAAATTCCCGGAGACGAACCCGGGCTGGAACTGACCTACTTCAGCAAGGACGGTGAAGAAGGCTACCCCGGCAACCTGCAGGCGAAGGTTGTCTACACGCTGACCAAAGACAACTCCATCAAGATCGACTACAGCGCCACCACCGACAAGGACACCGTCATCAACCTGACCAACCATTCCTACTTCAACCTGGCAGGCGAAGGAAACGGCGACATCCTGAAGCAGGTGCTGATGATCAATTCCAATGAGATTACGCCCGTCGACGCCACTCAGATTCCCACGGGAAAAATTATGAACGTCGCGGGCACGCCGTTTGACTTCCGAAAACCGACCCCGATCGGGGCGCGGATCGATGAGGACAACCAGCAGTTGAAGAACGGCAAAGGGTATGACATCAACTACATCCTGGACCGCAAAGGTCCCGGGTTGGAGCTTGCGGCGCGCGCATACGATCCTGAATCGGGGCGCGAACTGGAAGTCTATACCACTGAGCCGGGCGTCCAGCTTTACAGCGGCAACTTCCTGGACGGGTCGGTCCATGGAAAAGGGGGCGTCGCCTACGGCAAGCGGTCGGCTTTCTGTCTGGAAACCCAACACTATCCAGATTCGCCGAACCACCCGGGTTTCCCGACCACCGAACTCAAACCAGGCCAGACTTTCCATCAGGTTACGGTCTTTAAGTTCACGACCACGAACGAGTAGCCGAAAAGGGCGTCCGGCCTTCCCGGCAATCAAACACGCAGCCCTGGCCCGGCCCGGTCCTAACCAGGACCCAGGCCGGGCCCCTCGTCTGCGGGTCCATTTGCACTCTCCAGCGGCAACCCCTCCTCTCGATTCCTGGAGCACCCCCTACCCAGGGCCTCATGCAGAGTGTGCCAGCCCAGGCCATGGTCCCCGGCTGAATAATTTTTTAATAATTCCAGTTCACCTTGTCACAGCATTTTCGTCTAATCCTCAGCGCCAAGGTCCAGTGATGTTTTCCGGTAATGCCGGAGTGGGGTCATTAGCAAGAACAGGACCCAGGCGCAGGAGGAAATTGAGAGATGAAGAAGTTGAATCTGTTTTTGATGTTGGTTGCCTTGGGCGTGATGGCATGGGCGGTTCCGGCTATGAAAGTCCATGCTGCGAATCGCGTTGCGGTGGTGTCTGCACAACAGGACGAGCCTGCGGAGCCCGCAGCGCAGGAAACTGAGGCTCAGACGTTCACGGGACAAATCATGAACCACGATGGGAAGTTCGCCCTGCAAGGCGAGGACGGAAAATCTTACCAACTCGACGATCAGGACAAAGCCAAGGAATTTGACGGAAAGAACGTAAAGGTCACGGGTTCCCTGGACGAAGAGAGTATGACGATTCATGTGAATCAAATTGAGGAAGACGAAGCTTGAGGCAAGTCAACACCCATCAGGAATCGACCGGGAGGCCAGCCACTGTGCTGGCCTCTACGGTTTTCAAGAGGAAATGGGCGCCGCATTGCGGAGCCGCAGTGCGCCCCGGACACAGACACGAGCATGAGTTCCTTCTTCCAGGTGAATTGTTCAGGTTGCGAGATCTAGCTATGCAACGGCAGTACCCCAGTGACGGTCGCGGCGAGTGCGCACCAGAAACATCGCCTGGGTAATAACCCGGAAACAGTTCCATCGTCAAAGGGTGGAGAAATGAAACCGAAAGCTCCATTACGCATAGCGGCCTGAAGCATTTCAGGATCCTTTGCAGATCCAACAAGAATGACGCAAATGGGGATCGCGGCTCTTCTACTGTGTTGACAAGGTCAATCCAGCTGCCGTCGGGAAGTTGAGTATCCGTAAAGATCAGGTGCGGGTGGGTTTGATCGAGCAGCCGCAAGGCATCCGCGCAACGATGAACGCTGAAAGTATCCACCCCGAAACGCCTGAGGATCGGCTTCAGTGATTCGCACGGCTCGGGACGCTCATGTGCTACAAGAGCAAAGACATTATGCTTCAAGGATTCCCCCTCCCCAGCCCCCGAGGCCAGAGTTCCCTCGAACGACTCCTTCCTCTGCAACCCGAACGGGGGAGACAGGAGCAGGCCAACGTCAAACATACGGTTTTCTCAACCGTACCCCCACACGGTGTCCGTCGCCCCTGTCTCTCGCCAGTTCCGGTTAGTTACTATTTGTTACAGAACGGGTTCCAAGTTCCATGGGTTAAGACCCCGATTTTTTCCCCGCAGGAAAATTCCCACGGTAGGCAACTCCCCGCAAATCAATGACTCCGCTGAACGAAACAGGCCCCCTCGGCCCTGTGCCTGTCATCACAATATTCAGTGGCCGGCATCACGGACTACAACCTTGAGCGGGCGCATAGCAATTTTTTTAATAGGGGGGGAGTCCAGCGGAGATTCTTGAATGGAGGGAAATGTGATGAACAAAACCATCCTTTCACTGGTGTTGGCGATGGCATTCTGTGCCACGTACCTGCCCGCACAAGGCCGCGGAGGCGGCGGGCAACGGGGAGGCTCACAAGGGGGCAAAGTCCCTCGATGGGCCAGGGACAGCCCTGTAGGGCAGGCAATGGGATCACCCTCAGCAACGACAACACGGCAGCAGGACCGCGATCGCATCCGTGCCACAGACCAGCAGCGGGACCGACTTCGCACCTGCAATCAGACGGCAGACCAGATCCACACGAAGCCCGCCAGATGGCGCGCGATGCCCGAGGATCACAATTCAACGCAGACCAGGCGCGGCAACAGCGTGATCAAATTCGTGAGCACCTCCAGACCATGCAGCAGGAACATGAGCAACTGATGAGTGGACTTTCCACGCAACAACAAGAAGCAATGCAGAGCCGCATTCAGAACATGCAGCAAATCCGAGAAAGGGTGGATAATCACCTTCAACAGGTAAACACTGCGTTGAACCAGGACAACCCGGACGCGAGTTTGGTCCGCCAGCAGGCACGTGACATGGAGCAGGCCATGAAAGAGTGGCAGAAGCAATATCGCAAGATGCAGAGCGAGATGGGCGCCGACGTCTGAAGCCGCAAAGTATAGGAGGAAGAGCGATGAAAGGTCTTAACCGTTTAACCTTGACAGCAGGCTTGGCGCTGTTTGCTTTGCTGGTCCTCCCCTTTGCCTACGCCCAGCGAGGGCCAGGGCCGGGCCAGCGAGCCAGAATGCACAATCCTGCAAACGAGACTACAGTGAAGGGCACGGTCGAGGAAGTCAAAACCGTTACCGGGCGCCGAGGATGGAGCGGCACCCACCTGACACTGAAAACAGGAGATAAAACCTTCAATGTTCATCTCGGCCCTTCGTCCTTCCTGAAGGAAAAAGGATTCAGTTTTGAGAAGGGTGATGAGATCGAAGTGACGGGCGCAACGGCAGAGTTCCGGGTCTCTGAAGCCCTGATTGCACGCGAGGTTAAGAAAGGCAGTGAGACCCTTGCGCTGCGTGACGCCCAGGGCATTCCCAAATGGTCACCAGGCAGACGCCGCTTATCCGTTTGTCTTAGAGAGGAAGGGGGAGGACATGCAGGACCGACCTCCCCCTCTTTTTTTGACTTCTCAGCCGTCATCTGGCAGGAGAAAAAATCACCGCCGCACCGCCCCCTGAGGCAAGACGGAGCGGGAGCGTGTCCCCTGCCGTCACCTGCTTTGTCTGGATACTGAGGTCTTTTGCATTCTGATTGGCGTTGGGACCGTCAGCAAAGATCTTTGCGGTCGACTTGCCCGGGCCCAGAAAGCTAAGCGGGACAGACAAATCGCGTGACGTCCAATTGGTCATACTGCCCAGAAACCATTCATCACCGTGGCGCCGCACGATGGTGACGTATTCTGAAGGCTCGCCATTCAATACCCGCGTTTCATCCCAAACGGTAGGAGCTTTTTCCAGGAACTCAAAACCAGGCTTTCCGAGAGAACCTTCCGGATAATCGGAAACCATCTCCAGCGGGCTCAGATACACAACATACATGGCGAGCTGGTTGGCCCGTGTCCCCTGGCACATCGGCTGAACCTGCCGGGGCTGGAACTGCTCGCGGGTCGCGTTGTTAAAGCATCCGGGAGTGTAGTCCATGGGTCCGGCCAGCATCCGGGTGAAAGGAATGGTGGCCAGATGTGCAGGTGTTTCGCGGCTGCTCCATTTGCTGTACTCCATTCCCATCACGCCTTCGCGCGTGAGCAGATTGGGCCAGGTCCGCCGCATGCCGGCAGGCGGATAAGCCCCGTGGAAATCCACCGCCAGGTGATGCGCGGCGGCGGCCTTCACGGTGCGGTGATAAAAGTTCACCATCTGCTGGTCGTTGCGGTCCATGAAGTCAATCTTCACGCCCGCCACTCCCCATTTTTCAAACAGCGGAAATGCCTGGTTCATCTGCTTGTCAACCGCCGTCCAGTGCATCCAGAGCAGAATGCGCACGTTGTGTTGTTTGGCGTAGGCAAGGATGGCAGGCATGTCAATGGCAGGCACGGTGCGGGTAATATCATCTTGTGGCGACCAGCCGGCATCGATCAACATATAGCGGAGATGAGCCTTGGAGGCGAAGTCAATGTAGTGCTCCATGGTAGCCGTGTTCATGCCGGGCTTGAAGTTGACTCCGCTCGCGTAACTGCCCGACCACCAGTCCCAGGCGGCCTTTCCCGGTTTAATCCACGAGGTATCCGAAAGAGTGGAGGGCGGATTCAGATTCAGAACCAGGCTGTTTGATTCGATCAGCCCTCCGGGGTTCGAATTGACCATCACTACGTGCCATGGACTCGCCTTGGGCGTGGAAGCAACAACCGCTTCGTCAGAGTGGCCCGGAGCGGCGACAGTTTGCTCATCAGCGCGCCGGGGATGCCCCGCACCCCGCCGAGATACATGCCGGCGTAATCGTCCAGGTCCGCTTCAAGGATGGCCGCCCAGGGGCCGTCCGGCAGGTGAACCAGCAGGGGTATGCCGATAATCGAAGTCGGCTTGATCTCATCCAGGCTGATGGGCTGGAACTCGCTTTCATAGCTTGTAGTGTAGCTGCCCAGATTGAGCGCAAACGCGGAGGGATTGCCGGGAAAATAAAAGCCGGTATCTTCTGATGACAGAGTGATCTTGTCCAGCCCCTCCTGGCGCGGAAGCGAATAGCGAAACGCAATCGCCGAGTCGTAGGCGCGAAAGATGAGATCGAGGCGGCGGCCGGGGGCCTGGCGCTCGCAGGGAAACGGTGAGTTGGTTGTAGTGGTCCCGGACATTCCGCACCGCTCCAAAAGCATTTGTCCACGTGGTGTCGTGCGACGCCCGCTGGGAGCCGGTGACCTCAAAGCCCTGGTCCAATGCGGGCTGGCCTTTGAAATCAAGCCCCAGGGGCGAATCCTTCAGGACCGTCTTGCCCTGGAACGAAACGTGATAGTAAGCCCGCTGGCCCGGAAGGTAAGGCTCCGGGTTCGACTCAGTTCAAGCGTAACGGTGAGGGTCCCGTCAGGAGAAGTTACGCTGAGCGGAGCGGCTGCGAGTCCCTTCGACGCCGCCAGGAACAGTAAACAAAACCCCAGACAAAGCAGTTTGATGACAGCACGAATTCCCTTCCCCATCGGACATCCTCCTGGTTCAACTTTGCCGTGCCGCTTTGCAAAAAACAGCAGGCTCCGGCGCCCCGCAACTGCCGGCCACAAGAAGCCGGCTCACGACGAGAAAATCTCTTTCAGGCGTTCACGAACCCGCCGGTAATTCGGAAATTTCTTTTCCGCCTCATGAAACGCCCGCGAGTGCACAACCCGGCGCGCGCCGCGGCGCTCCAGAGGAATACGGATATGCAGCATTTCATGAAAAACCAGATATTCCACAATATCAAGGGGAATCGATTCCGAGTCCAGACTCTTACTGATCATGATGGCGTGATGGGCGGGGTCATAACGGCCAAGAACACTGCGCGAGGCCCGTGTGCTCCAGCCGATCCGGCAGGATGAAAGTTCATCACTGAAAAAACGATGGTTCAAACGCGCAAAGATTTCCGCAAGGTCGTAATGCCGGCCCCGGGCGGGAAGCAACCGCACCCGGCTGCGCGTGCGGCGAGCCTCATCCACCCGGCGGCGAACGGCAGGATCAAAAATATACGCCATGTAACATTCGCGCGCTTCCTCAGAGGGCCGGCGGCGAAAAAGCTGAGTAAGGAGGATCTCCGCCAGCGCCTCCAGCACGATGGGCGGAGCTTCCACAAGAATGTCTGAAATTCGAACCCGGGCACGGTTTCCCTGCAGCGCAATATTACTGCGCAGGCTGGAAAATGGACGGAATTCAATGTGGAAATCGGGCACGGAGCGCCTGATGCCCAGGCGGCGAAACACGCGCACGAATGCAAATTCCGGGGATGCGGGCGCAGGCATGGGGAGTTGGGACTGCCGTGATTCGGCGGGACGGGAAGGGTTTCCGAAATGGGGCATCAGTTTTGGCCAGAGTCGTCCGGATTGTCGCTCTTGCGGTGCCGGTTTCTCATCTTTCTTTCTTTCCGGTTGAGCTTCTTCTGCTCTTTCCGTTCTTTCTTCAGGGCGCGCTCGTCGGCCTTGGCGCTCTCGGCCATTTGCGGAAACTTCTTCTGCTGTAACGCCAGGGCCTGGGTGGCTCCGTCAAGAGTATCGTTCATATCGGCAATGGCATCGCGAAGCGACATCGAGAAATCACTTGAGCCGGGGCCCGGCGATTTCTGAATATGCCGTAAAATCTCAAGCTGCCCAGGTCCCTCGTCCAGGAGCGCCCGAAGACCCTTTCGCATGTCCCCATCGTGGTCAAACTGATACTGGATCCAATCCTTTAATTCGTTCTCGATGGAAATATACTGGTTGAGCAGATCGTCCATGTTGTCCTGGTCGTCGCCGTTGGATTCGCGTACAACTTCCATTCGGCCCAGACGGTCCTGCTGAAAGGCAAGGTAAACCTTGATGCGCTCCGAGGGCTCCTGGGCGTCGCGCAGCTTTTCCACTTCGGCGGAACTCAGGCCGTCCCCGCTCTGAGCCCGGGCGCACAATGGGGCCAGCGCCAGAAGAATAGCCAAACCGAACTCAAAACGCAGCCAATAACGGTTCATGATCCCAAAGAACCCAGCTTAACCGGCACCGCACTCCTGGGCGGCATCGGACGCTTCTTTTTCCCCCTCGGCGGAACACCATCCGGGAAAATCGCCTCCAGCACCTGATTGTGAACCTCACTGCTTTCCTTTGCGATCTTCCCAATCGTTTCACTTTCAGGATAAGGCACGCGTCGACTCAAGTCTTCAAGGAATCGGTCATCTTCACGCAAAGAAATCTCCAGATCCTTGAAAGCCCGCAGGTGCTTCCCGACGGCGTTGTCGGCAGCTTGCAGAGTGGCCCAGGAATCCCTGGCATAACCCAGGTATTGCCGCAGGAGAGCCCTGCCTTGGGCAAAGTTCCGGGCGTGATAAGCCTTACCAGCTTCCCTCAGCTTAAGTTTTGCCAGGCGAAGCTGCAACCGCGCTTTCTTCCCCGGGTTGGTCTCCCGGCCGGTTTTAGCAATCAGATTCTCTTCTTTATCATTGCTTTGCCCCGGCAGGGCGCGAAGGGAAGGTTGTCCCACAATGGCAAGCAAGGATGCGGCAACAACCATGCGAAACATCGGGCTCATGACCGTTATTATAACGGCTCGCGCAACAGGTGCCGAGTGCCTTGCGGACCGGCAGCGGCCGGCCATTGATAACAGGCAGCTTTACGGCGGCCAGGCCGCAAACGCCACACAGAATTTCCCAGTGCGGCTAGGCCTCTTCCCTGCCGGCAGAGAAATAATTCGCAAGAAATTTCCCGGTGTAGGATTGCGGGCTGGCCGCAATCACCTCAGGCGGCCCTGCCGCCACCACATAGCCACCGGCATCGCCACCTTCCGGCCCGAGGTCGACAATCCAATCAGCCGATTTCAGCACGTCCAGGTTGTGCTCGATAATCATCACCGTTGCGCCCAGCTCGATCAGCCGGCGGAAAGCCGCAAGAAGCTTTGCGATGTCATCAAAGTGGAGACCGGTGGTGGGCTCATCGAAAATGAAGAGGGGCCGGGACGTGGCAGAGTGGGCCATGTGCGCGGCCAGCCGCACACGCTGCGCTTCACCGCCCGACAATGTGGTGGCGGACTGTCCCAGCCGCAGATACCCCAGGCCGACCTCATCCAGAACGCGGATTTTGTGGGCCACGGAGGGAATGCCCACAAAGAAAGTGATCGCCTCCTTCACCGTCATCTGCAGGACTTCATGGATATTCTTCCCCTTGTACCGCACGTCCAGGATGGCCGGCTTGAAACGCGTCCCGTGGCATTCTTCGCAGACCAGTTCAATGTCGGCAAGGAACTGCATTTCCACGGTCACGGTGCCGTCACCCTGGCAGGTCTCGCAACGGCCGCCGGGAATGTTGAAAGAAAATTGGCCGGGCGCAAAATTGTGCTTCCTGGCCTCCGGCGTGGAGGCAAAAGCGTCGCGGATACCGTCAAACGCCTTGATGTACGTCACCGGGTTTGAGCGGGGCGTACGTCCAAGCGGCGACTGGTCAACCAGGATAACCTCTGAAAACTTCTCGTCTCCTTCGATGGAATCCAGCTCGGCTTTGGGCGCGGCGTTGCCCCTCCGCGCCATGATGGCGTTGTACATGACGTCATGCACCAGCGTCGACTTGCCTGAACCCGATACTCCGCTGACGCAAACCATGAGGCCGAGGGGAAAATCCACGTCGATGGATTTCAAATTGTGTTGCCTTGCTCCACGGATGCGCAACCACCTCTTGCCGGGCTTTCGCCGCTCCAGCGCCAAAGGCACGGTCATCTCACCCGTCAGATAACAGGCGGTCAGGGAGTGGGAATCCTTCACCAGGCCTTCGTAGTCCCCGGCGTAAACAATGCGTCCGCCGTGTTCGCCTGCGCCGGGGCCCAGGTCCAGAATCCTGTCGGCTTGACGGATCATTTCCGGGTCGTGCTCAACCACCAGGATAGTGTTTCCGATGTCCCGCAGGTTCTTCAAAATACCGATCAACCGGTCGGTGTCCCTGGAATGGAGACCAATGGAGGGCTCATCCAGAACGTAGAGTGTCCCCACCAGGTTGGAACCCAGCGCCGTCGCAAGCTGGATGCGCTGAGATTCGCCCCCGGAAAGCGTAGAGGCCAGCCGGTTGAGCGTCAGATATTCCAGGCCCACCTTGTACAGAAAATCCAGCCGCGAGCGGATTTCTTCCAGCACCCTCTCAGCCACCTTGCTCTGTGCTTCGCTGAGGTTCAGGTGGTTGAAGAAATAACGGGCTTCCTGGATGGAAAGTCTGCACACCTCAACGATGTTTTTCCCTTCGATGGAAACATTGAGGGCCTCTCGGCGCAGACGCCCGCCGTGGCATTCGGAACACACGGCGTAGCCCCGGTAGCGGCTGAGGAAAACGCGGATGTGGAGTTTGTACTTCTTGCGTTCAAGATATTTGAAGAAGCCGCGGACGCCCCCGAACTCTTCATCGCCATCCATGATCCATTGCTGATGTTTGGGGGCCAGTTTATGGAAAGGCACGTCCAGCGGAACGCCGCGAGAGCGCGCCGCCGATTTCATCTCCTGCTGGAGGGTCCGGTAGCGTGGCTTGGTCCAGGGCTCAATGGCGCCCTCGCTGAGCGTTTTTTTCTTGTCCGGAACAACCAGGTCCGGGTCAAAGTCAATCGTGTTCCCGAACCCCTGGCACCGGGGGCACGCACCGGCGGGATTATTAAAAGAGAAAAACGACGGCTGCGGCTCCGGAAAAACAATCCGGCATCGCTTGCACTCAAAGCGCTCATTGAAGCTCAGTCCCTCCGCCTTCCCATCAGGTGTTTGTGGCAGCAGGCTGATGATGGCTTCGCCTCCCTCGCGATAGCAGATTTCCACGGAATCAATGAATCGCTGGCGAATATCAGGGCCCACCGCCAGCCGGTCAACCAGGGCGTAAACGGGTTGGCGGAAGTCAATATCAAGCAGCGACTCCGGAGTGGAGAACTCAAAGATCCGGTCGTTCTGAAAAAGGCGATTAAACCCCCGCTGGCGAAGCAGAAACAGATGATGCTTGAGGGAATCGCTGACACCAGCAGAGGCCGTGCCGGCTGCTTTTTTTGAACCCGCTGAGGTCTTTTGCTTACGCGTGCGCCCGCGCGAGGACGACTTCCTGCCCCGGGCGGGCTTTTCCTCGGCCGCAGGCGCCGCAACCGGCTCCGGGTTCACCCGGAACAGGACGTAAAACCTGCACCCCTCTTCGAGGCCCAGAATCTGGTCGGCAATACCGTCCACATGGTCTTTTTGAACCACCTGGCCGCACTGCGGGCATCGAGTCGTCCCGATTCTCGCAAAGAGGAGACGAAGATAGTCGTAGATTTCGGTTGAAGTCGCAACGGTCGAGCGCGGGTTGCGCGTCATGTTTTTCTGCCGGATGGCAACAGCCGGGGCGATGCCATCGATGTCGTCAACGTCCGGCTTTTCCATCCGTTCCAGGAACTGTCGCGCATACGCGGAAAGCGATTCCACGTAGCGGCGCTGTCCTTCCGCGTAGAGCGTATCAAAAGCCAGACTGGATTTGCCGGAACCCGAAAGACCGGTCACCACGGTGAGGCGGTTGTGGGGAATCTCACAGTCCACACCCTTCAGATTGTGCACGCGGGCCCCGCGCACAACAATCGCGCCGTTCTCAGCCTGGCCCTCCGGCAGTTGGTCAAGCAGACCGACCGGCGAACCTTTCGGAACGCGCCCGGCGTCATGAGAGGAAGGGTCCTGAACGGGACGAACTGCGGCACACTGCTTCGGAACCCGCTTTTTCATGCTTTTCCTTGGAATCTTGCGTACCTCCCGGCCCCATCAACGCCCTTCAGGGGAACACAGATCGCATCCGCGCTGCATGTCCAAACTTCTAATTATAGGTTGGTGAGGCCCTGGAGGCAAAGCAAAGGGCGGACCAGAATCAGGAAGCGTTATCGGTGAAGTGGCCAGATAAGGCCGTACAGTGACAACTCAGGGCGAGGAAGAAGAGCGGCTTTCATTCCTACTGGCAGCTACTTGGATCGGGCTTCCCACTTTGTGCGCAACGCGTCATGCAGCCGGTTGCGGACTGTATTCGGAAGCGGAAAGAGTTTGCCATCGCAATAAAGTTGAATGGTCTTCTTCGTCGTGTCAAAGACAACCTGGCAGTGATGGCAGCACTTGAGATGTACTTCCAGCATGCGTTTCAGTTCATCGTCCACATTGCCGTCGAGGTAACCCGTAATTTGTTTGAGCGCGTCTTTACAATTCACCTATGCTTAACCTCGTTTAAGAATCTTGCTTAACTCCTCGCGAAGGCGAAGGCGTGCCCGGAAAAGGCGCGCTTTCACCGCACCTTCAGACAAGTTCAGCATTTCCGCGGTCTCCTCCGTGGAAAGACCTTCCACATCCCGGAGAAAGAAAACCGTTCGAAAAGTCATGGGCAGAGCGCGAGCAGCGCTTTGCAGGATGTTTTCTAGTTCCGTCCGCTCCATTTCCTGCTCCGGATTGGGCCGCCAATCCGCAAACTCTCTGGGGATCACCTCGCCGTCATCATTCGAGGCATCCTCCATCTGCACTTCTTTGCTGCTGCGCCGTTTCCGGAGCTTCATCAGTCCCTGATTGATGGCAATCCGCACAATCCAGGTATAGAAACGGGAATCTTCACGGAAATTCGGCAGATGCTCATAAGCCTTCAGGAAGGTTTCCTGAAGCATATCTTCAGCATCCTCGGGATTCCCCGTCAGGTTCAGGCCAAGGCGATAAATCTTCTTTTCATACCGGTTGACTAATTCTTCAAAGGCCTCATAACTGCCGGCCTTCGCCTCCGTCACCAGGACAGATTCATCCTTGACAAGACCAGTATCGGGAGAGTTTGCCATTATAAATCCAGGATTCCTTTCGGAGGTGTTCCCAAATAAAGACTATCATGTCTCATCGCTCATTGAGATGTCTTCGAAACGAAAAAGATACCAACGGAGTCGCGGAATGGCAAACGCCCGCGGCGCCAGTGCGCACTTTCCGGCCCGAGTTGCGAATTCTCCAGCCTCGGCCAGAATAGCAGAGCGCTGCCGGCCACCACCCCAGGCAGTGGTTTGTATGCAGCGCCACGGAGAATAACCATGCAGCAAGGAGCAGATTCATCGTCTGTGCTGATACAACCCCTGCAACCCTTTGATTTTCATCGTACCCTGAAGTTTATTCTGAGCCCCCCTGCAGGCCTGACCGGCCGGGGCTTTGAACCCCTTATGGACCACTTCCAGGACGGTGAGTACCGGCGCGCCGTCCGAATTGACGGGCAGCCGGTCTTGTACGGAGTGTCGGAGGAGCGGATTTTAAATACTGCTGCGCTGAGTGTCAGGGTGTTGAAGGGGCCGGGTGGGGGAGAAGCCCGCCATCGCGTCCGCCAGGTGGTGGCGCGGCAATTTTCAACGGCCCTTGACCTGGCCCCCTTTTATCGAATGGCCAGGAACGACAAGGTCCTCTCAAAACTTGTAAAACACTTTAGCGGCATGCGCATTCCGCAAGCACCCTCCGTGTACGAATGCGTGGTGTGCGCCATCCTGGAACAACAAGTGAACCTGACTTTTGCCTATCAGGTGAAAAAAGCGCTGTTTGAAACCTACGGCGACACGATTAAGTTCGAGGGCGGGAACTATCACGCCTTTCCGGAGCCGCACACGCTGGCCTCGGCAACACCTGCTGAATTTCGAAGCCTCCAGATTTCCGGACCCAAGGCCCGGTACATCATTGGCATTTCACGCGCTGTGGCGGACGGCGGAGTTCATCTGGAAGGATTGCGATTTGTGGCGTCGGATGAGGCTCGCGCGCTGTTAGTGGAACACAAGGGAATCGGTCCGTGGACGGCGGAGTACGTCTGCCTGCGGGCACTTGGAAAACTCGATCACCTGCCTTCAGCCGATGTCGGACTGCAAAAGGCCATCCAGCTTTTCTACCGGCTGCGCAAAACGCCCACCTCCGCCAGAATCGAGCAGATCGGCAAAAAATGGGCGGGGTGGCGAAGTTATGCCACTTTTTATCTCTGGCTGACTTACTGGGAACATGCGGAATGGAAACAGCGGCTGATGGCGGAAATCTATTCAGGGAACAGGACCCCAATCCAATGAAAAAACAACCTGACAACTTCACCGGCACCGTCCTTCAGGAAGCGCGCCACCTTCTGGTGGAAACTTATACGCCCCGCATCGCCCGCTGCCTGAAGCTGCTTTCGGAAGATGAAATCTGGTGGCGGCCCAACCGCGCGTCCAACAGCGTGGGGAACCTGGTTTTACATCTGCAGGGAAATGTGCGGCAGTGGATCATCAGCGGACTGGGCGAGCAGCCGGACCGGCGCGACCGTGACCGCGAGTTTGCGGAAACCGGCTCGATTGCACGTCGCGCTCTTCTGGGCGGATTGCGCAAGACCGTCAAGGAAGCTGACGAAGTTCTGGCCAACCTCGGCCAACCGGACCTCCTGCGCAAGTTTTCCATCCAGGGCTTCAGCGTCACCGGGCTCCAGGCCGTGTGGCACGTTGCCGAGCATTTCGCCTTTCATGCCGGCCAGATTATCTTTGTCACGAAGCTCAAATGCGGGAAGGATTTAAGGTTCACGCGGTTACCCGCCCAACAGAAGGCAACTACGGGGAAGTGACTGCCGGTTGGTCTTTCCGGGCGCTCCCGTCCGTGGCTGCGGAGCACGGGTAAACCGCACCTCACGCAACCCAGGCTAAAATTGTCGGACCTTGTTAGCCAGAAGCACCGTTGTTCCCGCCGGAACCTGAACTCCGTTAAGAGTACTCCCGTTGAGATCCAGATACACCTGTCCGCGGGCGAGCATTGGAGTGGTGGGTGAAAGCGTGCTCAGGCCGCTGGTATTCTCAAATACCGTCTGAGCATCCGTCACCACCATGAAAGGATTGCTCTGAGAAGGCTTCCGCACGGCGCCATCTGGAACCCGCCCGTCTTGTTGTCAGAGCCGGGGGACCCCGACAGCGAAGAAACAATCCCTGAACACTCTGAAAACGCGGATAAACCGAGTTTGCCGTGACTGTGGTTGTTCCACCGGACGCTTTGGAAAAAACGCCATGGACCACAACTTCCTGCCCGGGCACAAGCGTATTAGCAGCAAAGGTGAGATTGCCGCCGGAGGCCAGGCTGTTCAGCCCGGGGGAAATCAAAAGGGGATTAAAGGTGGTGGACTGAGAAACATAAACCCTAACTGGCGTGCTGTTGGGAATGTTCGTGGAGTCAGGAGGTTCCGTCTCACGCACGAGCATGTCGAATTGAGTAACGTTCCCTTCGCCGTCTCTTGTCACATCAAGAACGGGACCCAAATAGGCCAGGAGGTTCTTGCTGACGTACTCCCGGTCTTCCACCTGGAGCCTTTTAGCCACCACGTTGCCGTTCTGGTTAACATAGACGTCAGCCTCCACATAGCTGCCGGTCGTCAATTGATCAACCTCCGACAGAGGAACGCCGCAGGCGCCGTCCATGCACAGGTCCGTGTTGTCGTTCAGATTGATGGTGAGCGCCGGCCCGTTTCCTACCGCGGAAGCGGTATGAGTCTGCAGGAGCAGACTCCTGTTAAATCCCGCGCCCGGGCTCGAACTGTTCACAGTGCGGATGAACCCGTACTCGCTGTCCATTTCACCAAAACCGCTGGGACCCGACGCCACCATCGGGTAACCCGAAAAAACCCGGTTAATATTCCCCGTCAACTGCCCTTGTGAATCCACGTTCAGCGACTGCTGGAGATTTATGTCAATCTTGATTGCGCTGACCTTGCCAGACGTAATGGTGAGGGCAGGCTGAAGATTAATGGTGACGGACTCCGTCGCAAGTGTCGGAGAAAACCTCTTAACGGGGGGGCTCTGTGTCGAATCATACGTGGGGGCTGTATTCACAACCACTTTTATGATTGCCTGATCGTAACATCCCGGCGGAATGGATGTCAGGTTGGCAACGGTCATGATATCGCGCAGAGTGCTTATTTCAATCACGGGCGATGTCGCCGCGCCTGCAAATGTTGTTGGCCAGACGGTCACCAGCGAAGTGGAGGGCTTGCCGGCCTTATGCAGCTTCATTTCCGTCAGGAACGCACCAAGGGAGAGGACGTCGCAGGAAGGGGTATCCCCGATAAATGTGTACAGTGCCCCGTTCGTGTTCGGGTTCTGTTGCAGATTGCTGCTTGATGAGCCGCCGCAGGCTATCGTCATGAATGCCGTTACGGATGCCAGCAGCAAACCGGCAGCCACTCTTTCCCATCGCATCTGCGATTTGCGGCGCGCCCTTGCGGCCTTTGAACAGAACGCACCTTTCCGGGTAAACCTGAATTTCAAACCCATCAATCTATATCCTATTGACTTTACGATCGAATGATCAGATGACAAAAACCACCTCCGGGTTATCCGTCGCAACCCTGCAAACTTTTTTGCCGGACGCCCCTAATATCCCCAATGTCAATGTCCCTGTACGCAATCCGTAACGAAAGATACACCGCAGGCATCCTCTTCTCGCGCCGGGCCACAGCCGCCGGGGCCCCGCAACCAGCACAATCTCGCATTGCCTGGGCCGGCACCCGCTTTTAAAGCGGAAACACAACCATGCGCCTTGGATGAACCCGGCTTTGGGATTAGGACCCCTGCGATGTTTTCGAAGGCGAACCTGCCAGCAGGCACTCATTCACGCTACCCAAACGGTAGCACTCTGGGAAGCACCGACTCCTGAAGCAACCCAAGGCTGCTTCGCCCAGCCGAAAACCGCTGACTCAGCAGCATTCACGATCATAGCACAGTCATTTCCCTGCCGGCATAGAACCTGACGGCCCACCCTGGGCCCAGCAGGCATTCTCCGGGCTCTTCAGGAGCGCCTGAAGCTGGAAACCTGAAGTATGGGGTGGCTATAGGAACCTGTTTCTTCCCGCCCAGGGAGGGTTCCAAGGTCGTAAAATCCAACCTCATACGGAAAGTCCCGGGGCCTCAGCGATCCCGAATTCTTCAGTTGCAACGTCGTGCTTCCCTGGCCACCGAAAGCTGAGGAAATTGTCAGGCTGAGTTCGTCCTCACAAGTGGACGCATAAACCCCGGCCGCAACTCCGAACGCCGAACTCACCTTGGGCAGGAAGAAACGCCCAAAGGAGGCAGGAAGAAAGATGTGATGGGGATAAGCATACTCAGCTTTGTATCCTGATTCGCACTCGACGACCTTCCCCCACAGGCTCACGGTACCGACAGCGACCTCAACTGACATGCCAAGCAGTCTGTCACGGACCCTCATGAGATAAACGAACGCCTCAAGCGGGTCATTAAAAGCATAGATCCCGCACGAGCAGTCAAGCTCCAAAAGACCGCGACACTTTGCGCCCAGATCAAAGCTGTGTTCGGCGGAAAACCTTCTTCGGGGAGCCCACGGCGTATCCAAAATAACGCTGCTGAAACCCGGGCAGGCATCAGAATCCCGGACAAGGGGGACCAAACCTTCCACGCGCGCCATCCCAGCAGGGGCTCAACAAAGTCAGGGATTCCTTCAAAACCCGGTTCAGGAGGGCCTTCAGTGCTCGTCGTCTCGGCAGGGTCGCTGCTTCCGGTCCTGAACACGCTGAGAAGGTGTTTCAGGCTCATGCGGCACCTCCCTTGGAACAGGGTCTTTCAAGGGTTCTACGATTACAATTCTTTTGGGTTCACCCACGTGTGTCATTCGCGCCCTCCGAACCGGCGACGGTCCTGCCAGCCGTTCATTCCCTGGCCATCCAGGCCGCCGGTTTTATATATTTTGGACCCATCAGCCACCATTACGAAAGGATTAAGCTCGCTTTTTTCCGTTCCGCCCAGGGGTTCCCGCCAAGAAAAGGGTCTTTTTTCGGTAGATGACAGAAAAAATTGTAAAACCAGTGAATAGACCGAAACCCGAGCCATCGGCACAATCGTCTACATTTAAGTATCACACGGAGCCCCGAAAAAATGAATTATTGGAAATCATCCTTAAATGGGTTGTCCCCTGTCTATTCCTGGCCCAGACGCTGGGAGTGGCCCGGCCTTTGCAGCAAGGCGCCGCGGGCGGCCAGAAGGTCCGGCCGATTGGCATTGTGACAGAAGTTCAGTCCGGGCAGTTGACCCTCCACACCGATGGAGGCCCAAGCCTCACCGTCAGCCTGCCGGAAGGAATTTCAGTTCTGCAAGTCCCGCCCGGTGCAAAAAGCCTGAAACAAGCCACCAAAATCGCCGAAAGCGACATCCACGTTGGCGACCGTGTCCTGATCATCGGGCCCGTGTCGGAGGATCAGAAATCTGTTTCCGCCAAGACTGTAGTCGTCATGAGCAGGACAGCCCTGGAAATAGCCCGAGAGGCTGAGCGACTTCAATGGGAAAAGCGTGGCATAGCAGGCGTTGTCAAGGCCGTTGACCCGGCGACAAAGGAAATTACCCTGGGGGTACCTAGCACTCCGCCCCGGCCGGGCAATCTGACACATTCCGTGGTCGTCACCCTGGCACCCAGTGCGTCGTTGCTGCGCTATGCGCCCGACTCGATCAAGTTCAGTGACGCCAAACCCGCCCCCTTTGCACAAATCATATCGGCGACCAGATACGCGCTCTCGGGATGAAGAGCGCCGACGGGGCTCACTTCACTGCCGAAAAGGTGGTTTCCGGAACCTTCCGGAATATTGGGGCTACAGTGATTTCCGTTGATGCGCCCCAGCACAGTATTACCGTTAAGGACCTGGCCACAGGAAAGCCTGTGCTGATCCAGACAAACGCCGATTCCAGGTTACATCAGTTGACACCAGCGGTGGCGAACACGATCGCGAGGTTCAATACCAGCTCCCCAGAAAAGGGGGCCGGTGGCCAGCAGAACGCGGCCAATTCTGGCGAAGGATCCCCCCGACGGGCTGGTTTCCGAGGGTCCTGGAAGGCCGGGAGGCTCCATGGCAGAGGATGGTACGGCGGCAGAACACCCAGGAAACCTCCAGCAAATGTTGCAGCAAATGCCGGCCCTCTCGCTCGATAAACTGAAACCGGGCGAGCCGCTCATCATTGTAAGTACAGAGGGAGTCAAACCCGATCAGGTTACCGCTATCGCCGTCCTGAGTGGCGTGGAGCCCATCCTCAGGGCACAGCCGAAAGGCAGCAAAGAAGTCGGGCTCGGCCCGTGGAATATGAGTGTGGGTGGCGGCGGCAGCACTGAAGGAGGCGGTGCTGAAAGCAGTGGAGGACCCTGATTGGGGTTGGCAAACGGGCGCTTACGAGACAAACGCAACAGGTTCATCGGGAAGATGAGTTTCGGAGGATTTTGAGATGATCGAATTGATTGAGAAATTTAAACAAACCCTTTGGGCATTGCTGGCATCGATCTGCTTTTCCGCTGCGGTTTTTGCGCAAGCAGGGAATGGCACTGTAAGGCCAGGTGACAGACCCGTCCGGTGCCGCGATTCCTGCGGCGACCGTCACCCTGACCGGGCCGAACCATTCAACACAGGTGGCGCAGACCGACGAACAGGGGCGCTATACCTTCCACAATCTTGCACCCGGTGCGTACACCGTGGATGTCAGCGTCCAGGGCTTTTCCACCTTCACAAAGCCCGGGTTTCAGGTTGCCCCGAACCACCCGCAGGTTGTGAACGCCCAGCTCGCTGTGACCATGGAAAAGCAGCAGGTTACCGTCGAGAGCGAAAGCGAGCAACTCAGCGTCAGCCCAGAAAACAATGTTGGCGGTGTTGTTTTGAAAGGCGAGGCGTTGAAGTCCCTTTCCGACGACCCCGATGATCTGGCCACCGAACTCCAGCAACTGGCAGGACCAGCGGCAGGGCCCAATGGCGGCGAAATCTATATCGACGGCTTTTCCGGAGGAGAACTTCCCCCAAAGGAAGCCATTCTGGAAGTTCGCGTCAACCAAAATCCCTTCTCAGCACAGTATGAAAGGCTGGGCTATGGCCGCATTGATATTACGACCAAACCGGGCTACCAGAAATTCCATGGACGCGCCTTTACCCATGGCAACGATTCGGCCTTTAACTCGCGAAATCCCTTTGTGCCAGCCCGCCGGGGTACCACTCTGAGATGTTTGCGGGGAGTGTTGGCGGCCCCATCAGCAAGAAAGCCTCGTTCTTTTTCAACATATTCCGGCGCAGCACTGACAACACGTCGATTATCAACGCCGTCATACTCAACCCTGCTTACCTATGGAGGCGTGGTGAGCTACAATAGCGGCGTTTCCCAGCCCCTCCTCCCGGTTGAATATCAGCCCGCGCGTCGACTTTCAACTGTCGAACAATAACGTGATGTCCGTGCGCTACCAGCGCTGGTCCGGCGGCAGCACCAATGGTGGCATCGGGCAGTTTTCGCTTCCTTCCCAGGCCTACGATTCCAACGGTATCGCACATGGTCCAGGTGAGTGACACGCAGGTAATCAGCGCACGGACGGTTACCCAGTTGCGCTTTCAGTACCGGCACCCAACTCACCAGAACCCGTTCAGCATCGACCCGACCGTTAGCGTCCTCGACAGCTTTGACCGGTGGCGGCAGCAGCGGAGGAGCATTTCACTGAACACTCAGGACAGGTACGAACTGCAAAGCCTGACTTCCATGACCCTGGGCAAACACGCTCTGACCTTTGGCGGTCGCGTTCGTTGGAACCAGGCGGTCAACGCCCTCAGCGGCTACAACGGCACATTCACGTTTCACCGATATGACGGCGTACGCCATTTACCGAAGCAGGCCTCGCTCAGGGACTTACACCCGCTCAAATTCTTGCTGCGGGAGGCGGAGCCAACCAGTTTTCCATCACCGCAGGGAACCCGGCGGGCAAAGCGGGCAGATCCGACTATGCGCTTTACTGCGAGGACACGTGGCGGATGCCCAGAACATCCGTGACGATGGGCCTGCGCCTCGAGGGACAGAACCACATCAGCGACCATTTTGACGTCGCGCCCCGCGTGGGACTCGCGTGGGGAATCGGCGGTGGCGGAAAGGCGCCCAAAACCGTCCTTCGCGCAGGAGCGGGCATCTTCTACGACCGCTTTGACGACGACAACATATTGCAAGCATTTCGGCTGAATGGCATCACCCAGCAGCGATATGTGGTGAACTCCCCGGACTTCTTCCCCGGCACCGTTCCGCCGGTTAACACCCTGGCGGGGACCACAACATTCCCCACCATTTACCGAATCTACCCGAACTTTCAATCGCCTTATGTCATCCAGGGGGCTGCCGGACTGGAAAGGCAAGTCAGCCGCAACATCAAGGCTTCCATCACTTATATCACCTCTCACGGAATCCACCAGCTTCTCACCCGTAACATCAACGCGCCGCTTCCCGGAACTTACGATCCGGCAAATCCTTCGAGCGGGATCCGCCCATACGGCGACATTGGCAACATCTACCAGTATGAGCCGGCCGGCCTTTTCAATGAAAACCAGCTGATCGCCAATTTCAACATTCGCATGGGTGCGGCCGTTTCACTTTTTGGCTATTACACCCTCAGCTATGCCAATGCCAACGCTGTACAAGGTGAGCGGGGCGGCAGCTCCTTCCCCATGAACCAGTACGATCTCTCCCAGAGCTATGGACCGGCTGCCTGGGTCACCCGAAACCGGTTCTTCGTGGGGGGTTCATTCGGACTGCCCATGGGCTTCAGCCTCAGCCCCTTCCTGGTGGTCAGCTCCGGCAGGCCTTATGACGTCACCGCCGGGCAGGATCTGAACGGCGACTCGATTTTCAATGACCGTCCTTATTTTGTTTCAACCCCGTGCGTTACCTGTGCCGCCTCCGACTTCATTTCCAATCCATTGGCCGGCGCGTCGCTCGTGCCACCCGGCTATCTCACAGGCCCTGGACAATTCTCAATGAATGCCCGCCTCTCCAAGACTTTCGGTTTCGGCAAAGAGGTGGAAGGCGGTGGTGGTGGCGGCGGTGGAGGCCATCATGGTCATGGCCGCGGAGGGCTTGGTGGCCGCGGGCTCGGCAGCGGTGGAGGCGGTCCCCGTTTTGGAGGCTCCAGCGACCGTCGTTTCAAGCTTGAGCTAGGCGTGATGGCCCACAACGTCTTCAACAAGGTTAACTATGGAACGCCGGTGGGTAACATTGACTCCCAGAACTTCGGCCAGTCCCTCTCACTTGCCGGAGGGTTCTTTGGAAACCAGGCTGCGAATCGCATGATCAACCTGTTCCTGCGGTTCAACTTCTAGCCTTAGAAGGAGATCACGGTCAGCATTTCCGTGCCTCTCGCAGCCCGCTTCACAATCCCTGGCCGGACGCTGAGTAACAAAACCTCGGCTTCCGGCCGGGCGCAATGAAAAGTGAGCGCGGCCCCCCGATTCACTATCGTTTTCCGCACGCGCCAATATCATCAATCCTAACTGGGCCTCAACGTATTCCTGCAATAACCTCCCACCGGCGAACCCATCCGGAGGGTTGTCACAAAAGCGCGCCGAGGTATATAATTTCCATTTGTGAGAGCCCGAAATGAAGATTCTCGTCTATGCCCTTCTGGGGCTCATCATAGTCATTCCTGCAGCCTATCCCTCATCCGGCACTCAAGGGAATCCTGAACCGCCCGGGGGCCAAACCTCGCCACTCAATCGTGCGACACAAGAGTTCAAGGTTCTGACGGGCAAATGGGGCATACGCCCAAACAGTCCACCGTCGGCGCAGAGGCACTTTGGCCCCAAAATGCGTTGGCACGGGCGTGTTTATGAGTATTTTAGGAACGACTCACTCGATGCTATTCCCCACGAAGTCAATCAGAACGGTGGAACAAAGTCTCCGCTCCACCGCAACCAGTTTGGATTCAATATTTCCGGGCCGGTGATTATCCCCCACCTGGTCAAAAATCCCCAGAACACCTTTTTTACGCTGTCGTATGAGGGGGTGCGGGAAACCATCTCGCGCGCCTCGTTGCACACCATCCCCACAGCGGCCCAGCGCAACGGGGACTTTTCAAAAACCGTGGACCAGGCCGGCAACCCGCTTATTATTTATGATCTGGCGACAACAACCCCGAATCCGGCTTTTGACCCTTCTCTTCCGGTCACGACGAGCAACCTTCAGTACCTGCGCTCAGCGTTCCCGGGCAACATCATCCCGTCCGACCGGCTGGTGCCAAAAGTCCAGCAGGCTTTGTCGTACTACCCCTTGCCCAACGCGCACGTCGGACCTTTCCTTGAAAATAACTATTTTGTCAACGCGCCGCAGTATGACACGGCTGACGGTATCATCGCGCGGGTCGATCAGTCCTTCGGCACCCGGCACCGGCTGAGTTTTCAGACAGCTATCTCCAACGGGTTCGTCAGTGCCCCAAAATACTTTCCCAACGATGCAAGCCCCACCGCTCCAGACCAGCATTATTCGCGGTGGCGGGCCGAAATCGGCTACGTCTTTACGGCCACTTCAAAGACGGTCAATGCTCTCCATTTAACCGCCGAATCAAGTGTTACACAAACCGGGAACACCGAAAAGAGCCCCTTCCCCGTCTATCAATTGATTGATACCTATCTTTCAATGGGCACAGGTTTCCCCAATTCACACAATGCCCACAATTCGGTGGAGGTGCGGGATTCAATCTCTACGCAGCAAGGAAAGCATTCACTCCAGTTGACATTCAGGGCCGACCAGGATCAGGTGAACTCCTACACCCCACAATACCCTACTGGATACTTCCAGTTCTCCACGGGGTTGACAAGTCTGCCCGGCATTGTCAACACGGGTGATCCCTTTGCCAGCTTTCTCCTTGGACTTCCGCAGTACGCAGAACACACGGTCATCACATCGCCTTCGTATTTTCGCAATTCCTATCAATCCATTTCCGGCGGCGACAAGTATCAGTTCTCAAAGACCCTTACGATGAGCCTGGATCTCAACTTCAAGCGGCACACACCGCGAGTGGAAAAATACGACCGGCAGAGCACGGTGGATCCGTGGGTGCTTGATCCCGCGACCCTTCTGTATGGAGCACTTGTCTTCGCCGGACGCGGCCTCATCCCGCGAGGTCTGCGGCCGGCCAGCGTCGATCTCGACTATACGCTGGGGCTGGCATGGAACCCAAGCGGAGATTCCAAAACCGGGGTTCGCGCATCCTTCCGCCACTGGCACGGGCACATGCCGATCTATAACGGGCAGTGGGGCACCCAGGGATTCAATGCCCGGCAGACCTTTACCTCCACCAACAGCCAATTGTCCCCGGCAGTTAACCTGGCAGACGGCATTCCTCCTCTGGACACGCCCTTGCCGGATCTCAGCCCATCGGCTGCCGATAATACGGTTGCCGATTATGTGGATATGACGGGCAGGGTGCCCGTTTACAGGTCTGCGTCACTTTCGGTCGAGCGCCAGATGCCCTTTTCAATGGTCGTCACAGTGGGAACAAACTATAGTGCGGGCAGAGACATCCTGGTCGGCGGCAGCACCACCACCCCCAACGCCATCAACCCGCGCTATCTGAGCTATCGGGATGAGCTTTACAACGAGGCGTTTCGACTCTCATTGCAGCCCTATCCCCAATTCAAAGGGTTCGACCTTTACGGTCTTTATCCTGCCGGCCGCTACCAGCGCAAAGCCGGGTACGTCCAGGTCCAGAAGCGCGAGTCCTACGGCCTGTCGTTCTCCGCCACTTACGAATATTCCAGCCAGTACGACAATTATTCCGGGCCCTACGGCAATCAGGACTTAATCAACCTGAGCAATGACTGGTCGGCAACAGCCTATAACACACCGCAGTACCTTCAATTCAGCTACATCTACGACCTGCCCTTCGGTCCTGGAAAACCCTTGCTCGATTTCGTCGGATGGGGACGCCCGATCGTCAGTGGCTGGTCCGTCAGCGGTATGGCGTACTGGAACGATGGGAGGCCCCTGGCGATGCAGCCCCAGTTCAACAACACCGGCGATGTGATTTCCAACCTCTTTGTTGACGTCGTACCCGGCGTGGATCCGCACGTCTCTAATCCCGGACCCTCGCAATGGTTCAATCCTGCAGCCTTTGCTCAGCCGGCAGATTTCACTCTGGGAAACGGTCCGAGGACGATGTCAAATCTGCTGGGCCCGGGCCGAAACAGGCTGGATGTCAGTGTGGACAAGCGTATGCCGGTCGGGGGTACTTCTCTGGACTTTAACGTGACCGCCTTTAACTTCATCAACCATGCAAACTGGAATTATCCCGATACGGTCATCGGTTCGGCAAGCGCCCCGAACATTGATGCTGGAAGGATTATTGGCTCCCAAGGTGGGCGTGTTATCCAGCTTGGTCTGATTTTGAGTTTTTGATGCGAATTCCCCTCTACACGCTCATTTTCTTTCTCTTCAACGCTTTGGGGGCTACCCTTGCGCAGGCACAGAAGCCGCGCACATTCTCCATTCCCGCGTGGGTTGATCATGGCGAATGCACAAAGAGTCCCACGTTCGACCCGACACTCAATGGCAAACCGGTGAAAGTCAGTGAAAAGCTGGCCCCAAACAGTGACCAGATCATCCTGGTCGTGTTTGATCTTACCGGCGATCTTTCGCGCATTGATAAGGCCGAGCAAGCCGTAAAAGCCACCATTGCCAGGCTCCCCAGGAATGTGTGGGTTGGCGTCATGAGGGCCCAGGACGGGTTGCATGTTCTGGTCGACCCCACTCCAGACCGGCAGAAAGTGGAGGATGTCATTACCTCCCTTTCCAGCAGTGGTACTCCAGGCCTGCTCGAAACGGTTCGCCCGTCGCTCACCCTGGCCGATGCCATGATTCGCAAGTCGCCAGTGCGCGTCTCGGTGCTTTACATTACGGACGGAAGCATCTATAGCTACCGGGAAGACTACACCGATCCTGTCATTAATCCCAGCGACAAGCACGACCTCAGCCGGCGTTTTCGAGGTATGCTGATTAATGAGAAGATTTCCAAGCTGGAACGACACATCCGGTCGTTGGAAGCACCGTTGTTCGTGGTTCACCTCCATTACCGCCACAACGGACTCGATATAGCCTATCAAAATGGGTTGGATACCCTGGCAAAAAATACGGGCGGCATGACGGTGATTTGCCGCTCCATCCCGGAGATCCCACAGGCCATCTCCGAAACCTTCGCCCGGATCACCAGTGTGTGGAACCTCATCCTGTCCGTTCCGCCCAAAGACCACCACGACCTGCAAGTCGGCCTGAAAGCCTCGTGTGGAAACGGAGGGCTGCAACTTTCCTGGCGCCCCCATTTTCGTCCAAAAGTGGAGTAAGATATAGCGCATGCGGCGCCTGAACATTACGGTGGTGTCGGGCCTGGGGGTCGCTCTTGTGGCTGCGGCTGTCGTCATTCTCAACCAGTCTCAAAAGCTGGCAGAAGTGCGCCAGCAGCGGGACACTGCCTTGCAGTCGCTGCAGGAAAGCCAGGAATCCCTCCGGCAGAGCCAGCTTCGGCTTGCCTCAGCGCTTCGCCAGCCTCCGAATCCCGCAGTCGACCTTAAAGCCGAAATAAAAAAGCGTGATGCGACGATTCAACAACTTTCGGAGAAGTTAAAAGCGGAGCAGGCCAGCATCACCCAACTCCAGGCAGACATTTCCGCTTCCAAAGAAGAAAACCGAAACGCTGCCGAAGCGTCCAACCAGCGCTATCAGCAAATGCAAACCAGACTCCAGAATCACCTCGACCAGGTGCAGAAAGAACTCAATTCCGCGCAGTCCGACCTTGAGAGTTCGCGCCAGCGTATTGCCTCGCTGCAAAAGACAAATGACCGGCTGCACGCTGAGGACAACGAAGGATCCACCCGAGCCGCGGAACAAGAGCACCTCCTGAGTCGCCTTCAGGATCTGGACCGCCGCCGGGAGTCTTATCTGACATCCATTGGCAATCGATACCGGAATCTCACAAGCCAATTCCGAACGATGAGCGGCATGATGGACTCGAACCGCGGGCGGGATTCCGGCGCCTTCAGCGGCCCGGCGCTGGACCAGATCCAGAATGCCATCTCCCTCGCTGACAATGACCTCCAGCACCTGAATGAACTCAACGCAAAGGCCTTCCAACTGGAAAAAAGGCTCGCGAAAATGAAGTAATATCCTGCGGCCTCATTAGCTCCAGCGGCGGCTGCACCCCCTATCCAGACTGCCCAGAACGTTCCTTCGCAAACGGGAATTCAACTCGTGCCACGTGTCCCCTCTGGCTGAATCTCCAGGCAAGAGGGCACGACCCTTAAGCCTTTGCCATCACTGCGCTTATTTCATCCGGTTCCTTTTGTCCCAGGACCGGGGTCCGGCCTTCTTGACGACGTAAGGAGACGGCATTTAAGATGGTAGATTGGCCTTAACTCGCGCAACGCATCCGAGGGACAGTGTCACCATGTTAAAGGAAATCAAAGTCCGGGGAGCTCGCCAGCACAACCTTCGGAACATCGATGTTTCCATCCCCCGCAACAGGTTCACCGTGGTGACCGGGCTGAGCGGATCAGGAAAATCAAGCCTGGCGTTCGACATCATTTATGCCGAAGGCCAGCGCCGCTATGCACAGACTCTTTCCGCCTATGCCCGCCAGTTCCTGGACCAGTTGCAGCGCCCCGACGTTGATGCTGTCGAAGGACTGAGCCCCGCCATCTCCATTGAGCAGAAAACCACCAGCCGCAGCCCTCGGTCGACGGTCGGCACCATCACAGAAATTTACGATTATCTCCGCCTGCTTTACGCCACCATTGGGGTCCCCCATTGCCATCAGTGCGGGCGACGCATATCCCGGCAAACCACTGAACAGATCGTGGCGTCGATCCTGTCGCTCCAGGACGAAGCACCTGGAGAGGACGGGAATCCGCGCATCATGATCCTTGCTCCCGTCGTACGCGGCCGGAAAGGCGAGTTCCGCAGCCTCTTCGAGCAACTGGGCCGGGAGGGCTTCGTCCGGGTGCGCGTGGATGGCCAGTTGCTCCAACTTGACGAGGAAATTCGCCTGGACCGGCGGCGGAACCACACGATTGAGGTGCTGGTAGACAGGCTGCTGGTCAAGCCCGGAATTGAAAGCCGGCTTTCAGCCTCCATTGAAACGGCCATGAAACTGGCCAAGGGAATTGTTCAGGTTACGGTGGTGAACGGCGGGGAACATCTGTATTCGCAGGAGTGGGCCTGTGCACACTGCGGCAGCAGCATCCCCGCCCTCGAACCCCGCTCTTTCTCCTTCAACAGTCCTTATGGAGCGTGCGGAGCCTGCCGGGGGCTGGGCAGCCGGTTTACATTCGATCCTGCAAAGGTTGTGGTGGACTGGACCCGGCCGCTTTTTGCCGGCGGACTGGGTCCGGGTTCAGGGTCGCGAATTCTTCAACGGGGCCTGGCCCGCCTGGCTGAACAGGTTGGGTTTGACCTCCGAACGCCCTTTGAGAAATTCCCGGCCAAAATCCAGAACCTGATTCTCTATGGCAAGCGCCAGCGCGGCTCGCGGCGCGGTGCGGGTTTTGCGGGGGTCATACCTCTTCTCGAACGCTGGTACAAGGAGACGGATTCCGAGAGTTACCACGAATGGTTCGCCCGCTACACTTCCGCAATGCCCTGCCCTCAATGCAACGGCAGGCGCCTGAAGCCGGAAAGCCTGGCCGTCCACATCGCAGGACTTTCCATTGCGGATTTCACGGCGCTGCCCGTCGGCGAAGCTCAAAAAGCCATCGGTCGTATCAAGCTCAACGCGCGGGAAGAATTGCTGGCGCGGCGCATTCTGAACGAGATTGCCGCCCGGCTGGATTTTCTGACCACCGTGGGGCTTGGCTACCTGAGCCTGGACCGTTCCGCCACCACGCTTTCAAACGGAGAGAGCCAGCGCGTTCGCCTTGCCACGCAGATCGGCTCCAAACTGCGTGACGTCCTTTACGTGCTGGACGAGCCGAGCATCGGGTTGCATCCGCGCGATAACCAGCGGCTGCTGGGGACCATCGAGCGGCTGCGGGACATGGGCAACACGGTCCTTGTGGTTGAGCACGACGAGGAGACCATCCGCCGCTCCGATTACGTGATTGATCTGGGCCCCGGCGCCGGCAAGCATGGCGGCGCGCTGGTGGCCTGCGGCCCGCCGGAAGCGGTGGCCGCCTGCGAGAGTTCGCTGACCGGCCAGTACCTTTCCGGTCGACGGCATATCCCTGTCCCGGAAGCAAGGCGTTCGCCGAATGGAAAGTCGCTCTCCGTGCTGGGAGCCCGCGCCAACAATCTGAAGAACATCGACGTCAAGTTTCCCCTGGGCCTTCTGGTGGTGGTGACGGGAGTTTCCGGGTCCGGCAAGTCAACCCTGGTGAACGACATCCTTTACAGGTCGCTGGCCAAAAAGCTTTACAGGGCCATCGACGAGCCCGGCCAGCATCGCAAGGTAACGGGTATTGAGCGGATTGATAAGGTGATCGTGATTGACCAATCTCCGATTGGACGCACTCCCCGCTCAAACCCCGCAACCTACACAGGCGTTTTCACTCCGATGCGAGAGCTTTTCACCATGCTGCCGGAGTCGCGCGAGCGCGGATATCGCGCCGGCCGCTTCAGCTTCAACGTAAAGGGCGGGCGCTGTGAGGCCTGCCACGGCGACGGCATGCGACGCATTGTGATGAACTTCCTTCCCGACGTCTATGTGACGTGCGAAGTCTGCAATGGGCGCCGATACAACGCGGAAACACTGGCCGTCAAGTACAAGGGCTGCTCGATTGCCGACCTGCTGGATACAACGGTCAGCGACGCCCTGCCCGTCCTCGAAAACATTCCGCAGATTCGGCAGAAGCTGCAGACGCTGGAGGATGTCGGGCTGGGCTATATTCATCTGGGCCAGGCGGCCACCACGCTTTCCGGCGGCGAGGCGCAGCGCATCAAGCTGGCCCGTGAACTCAGCCGCCGCCAGACCGGCCGGACTCTTTATCTTCTGGATGAGCCCACAACAGGGTTGCATTTTGACGACGTCAAGCAACTGCTTGAAGTCCTGAATCGCTTGACAGATTTGGGCAACACCGTCATCATCATCGAGCACCACCTCGATGTCATCAAACAGGCTGACTGGATTATTGACCTCGGCCCCGAAGGGGGTGAGGCAGGCGGTCGCATCGTAGCCCAGGGAACGCCGGAAGAGGTTGCGTGCGTGGAAAATTCATTCACGGGCCAGGCCTTGGCTGCGGTCCTGAATCAGTAACCTCGGGCCTCGTCCAGTTTGGGCGCTTTGCCGCTGGATTCTCCAGAACGGTTCCGGGCAAGATAACTGCTGAAGGAGGTCATGTGCATTCCTGATGCACATGCAGCCCAGCGTGGAAAAATTCTATGACCTTTCAATCCGACACCGAAGACAACAACCTGATGAGCAGCCTGACAGAGCAGCCGCCGATCGAATTGAACATCAAGCCGCCGCCGGAAAAGTGGCGGATTCGCGACCTGTTAATTTTCATTCTGGTTGGTTTTTTCACCTTGCTGGCCGCCAACATCTCCGTGTTTGTTGGATACGCTTTTCTGAAACCCCTGTTCCATTGGACCATTCCCTTACAAGAGCTGCAGACGAACGTCCCCTTCGTCCTGGCGCTCCAGTTGGTCTGGTACGGACTTCTGCTTGCGTATATCTACCTTTTTATTACGCTCTACTACAAGACTTCCTTTTTGAGCGCGCTGAAGTGGAAGAAGTTGTCGGCCCACAACACGGTGCGCTACCTGCTGGGTGGCGCAGCTCTCTCGCTGGTTGTGATGATCATTCCTCCTCTGCTGCCGCAGAAAAAGGGGTTCCCTCTCGAAAAGATGTTCAACTCCCCGGCCTCGGCTTATGCCATTGCGGCCTTCGCGGTTCTGGTGGCTCCCCTCATGGAAGAACTCCTGTTTCGCGGACTGCTGTTCGCTTTTTTTGAGAAGCACGGCGGGCTCACTTTTGCGATTATAACCACGGCCGTCCTGTTCGCAGGTTTGCACATTCCGGAATACTGGGGAGCTTGGAACAACGTCGTTATGATTCTGGTTGTCGGACTGACCTTCTCGATTGTACGGGGCCTGACGGGGTCCCTGACTCCCAGTTTTGTGCTTCACCTGGCCTATAACGGCACCTTGATGTTCCTGCTCTACCTTCAAACGCAGCACTTTCATAAAATGCCGGCGGGTTTACTGATTTTCCGGTGAACCTTGAAAGGTTAAAGCTGAAGGCGCCGCACAGGGCCATTCTTCCGCCGGCAGACAGACACAACTGAAGCACCGCAATGGCGTCAGCCCTTGCGGTGTTGTTTCACGTCGATTCTGAGGCGTTTGATCTTCTGGTTCAGCGTGGACAGAGGAATTTTGAAGCGGTCAGCTGCTTCAGTCTGGCTCCAGTTGGTTCGGGCGAGCATGTCGAGGATCACTCTTCTTTCGAAGTCTTCAACAACTTCCACCAGCGAATGTCCGTCAACCTGCTCCACAGGGAAAGAAGGGACTCCCCCCTGGCGGTCTTCATGCACCTGTTCGGGCAACGTTTCCGGCCCGATCAGCTGTCCGGCGGCAAGCACCACAGCGCGCTCCACGGCATTTTCCAGTTCGCGCACGTTGCCAGGCCAATCATGGTCCATCAGGAGCTTCATGGCTTCGGGAGAGAATCTCAGGCCTTCGCGCCCGTTTTCGGCGCAATACTTCGCCAGAAAATGGTCCGCCAGCAGAGGGATATCTTCTTTTCGGTCGCGAAGCGGCGGCAGGTTCACAGTAATCACATTCAGCCGGTAATACAGGTCTTCACGGAACTTGTTGGCCTGAACCATCTGCTTTAAGTCTGAGTTCGTGGCCGCCAGGATCCGGACGTCCACTTTGATGTTTTCCGTTCCGCCCAACCGCATGAATTCGCGTTCCTGAATCACCCGCAGCAACTTGGCCTGTGTTTCCACGCCGATGGTCCCGATTTCGTCAAAGAAGATGGTGCCCTGATCGGCGACCTCAAACAGGCCTCTCTTCGTGGCAATCGCCGATGTAAAAGCCCCTTTCACATGCCCAAACAACGTGCTCTCGAGCAGGTCCACGGGCATCGAACCCGTATTGACCGGAACAAAGGGCTTGTCCGCGCGGGGGCTTGTGGCGTGGATCGTCTTGGCCACGAGTTCCTTGCCGGTCCCGCTTTCGCCGGTGATCAGCAGTGTCGCACGGCTGGCCGCCACCTGGGTGATCAGGTCATAGACTTTCTGCATGCGCTCGCTCTTGCCAATGATGTTGGGCAGTCCGAAGCGCTTGAGTGCTCGACGCAGCAGGACATTCTCCACCCGCAGCCGCGACCGGTCCAGCAGGTTGCCGATTTCAAGCAGCAGCTTGTCATTATCCCAGGGCTTGGTGGTGTAACTTTCGGCGCCCTCGCGGGAAGCCTGGAAGGCAATCTGGCTGGAATCATAAGCGGTAATCATCATCACCGGAAGTTCCGGCGAGTCACGCTTGATCGTCCGCAACACGTCGATCCCATTGGAATCGGGAAGGCTGATGTCGAGCAGGATGAGGTCGAAGGGCTCTTTGTCCAGCTTCTCCAGCCCGGCCGCAGCGGTGGAGGCCGTCGCCGTCTGGTAGCCTTCAGTCCGCATCAGGTCATCGAGGCTCGCCAGAACATCAGCTTCGTCATCAATGATGAGGATGGAACCCGTTTTAGATGACATGGACCGGTTTCCTGGAGGCGGGGAATTCAAGGCGGAACGATGCTCCGCTGCCGACCGAACTGTCGACATAGATCTTCCCGGAGTGTTCACGGATGATTCCGTAACTCACCGCCAAACCAAGTCCCGTACCGCGGTTGGTCGCTTTCGTGGTAAAGAAGGGGTCAAAGATCCTGCGGAGATTTTCTGGTGAAATGCCCACGCCGCTATCAGCGATTTCAACGCAGACCGTGGAATCGACAGCCCTGGTGGTCACGGTCAGGTCTCCGCCATAAGGCATCGCATCCCGGGCGTTCATAATCAGGTTCATGAAAACCTGCTGCAGTTTACCGCCATTTCCATGGATGGCCGGAAGGTCCGAATCGAGATCGGTCTGGATGCTGATCTTGGCGGACCGCAGCACCGGAGCCACCAGCAAGAGAGTCTCCTGGATCACCTTGTTCAGTTCAAGTTCGACTCGTTCGCTTCCGCTGACGCGCGAGAATTTTAGAAGATTATTGATGATCTCCGACGCCCGGAACCCCTGCTTGACAACCCTCTCCAGTACGGGCGAGTGAGGATCGTCCGAAGGCAGTTGCCGCATCAGCATCTGAAGCTGGGAAGTGATCACTGCCAGCGGAGTGTTGACCTCGTGCGCCACTCCCGCCGCCAGCACCCCGATGGATGAAAGCTTTTCAGCCTGGACCAACTGGTCTTCCAGCTCAACCCGGTCGGTGAGGTCGTTCATAATCAGCAGGCGGCCGATCACCTGATCGTCCTTGCCCAACAGCGGCACCGTGGAGAGGTTGACAATCAACGAACGTCCCACGGCGTTATGGAGGCGGAACTTGTAAAGGTTCAAGGACCGGTAGGGCTCGGAATGCCGCGGCAACTGTGAAATCAGCTCTGGCGGGAAGACGTCTCCCAGCCGCTTTCCTTCAGCTTCGTCGCTCGAAGTCCCGTACAGCCTCTCCATGGAAGAGTTCCACGATTCGATAGACTGCTCCGGGTTCCACGCCACGATCCCGGCATCGATGGATTCAATGATGTTTTCGCTGAAGTCCTTGAGCGCCTGGTGTTCCAGGGCCTTGCGCTCAAGCGATTCGTAAAGCCGGGCGCTCTCGATGGCCATGGCAATGTAGCCGGAAACCGTTTGCAGCAGGTCAACGTCTTCACTGGAGAGGAAATCGTCGTCATTCGTCTTCCCCAGGGTAAGGTAGCCGAGAGTGCTTCCCTTCACCCTCAACGGCAGGTAGTAGTGCATGCCCAGCCTTTCAATGGTTAACCGGGCCGAGGGTGAATCATCAGCAGAATGCCTTAAACTTTCAAAAAACAGGTAGCCCTTCCCCGCCGCGATCTGCCGGGAATCAAGGAAACTCAGATCGAGATCACCGGCAAAGGTGAGACCGCGGGACTTGGCCAGGTGCAAATCTCCCGACTCAGACGCCAGGAATACCGCCACGCGGTCCACTGCCAGCGTCTCGGCCAGGCGCTCAACCGTCTGGTCCAACAGCGAATCCACATGGACCTCCGAACCGAGGTCGCGGGCAAATTCCAGCAGCGTTCTCCGGTAGTCATAACGCTCGTGGTTGAAGAAACGGTCCAGCCGCGCCTGAATGCGGGTGACCATAGGCTGGAACAACAGGGCCGTCACCACAATGGCCAACAGCCATCCGCCCTGGCTGGTAATCAGCTCACTGTTGCGGAAGAAGTCGGCAAACAGAAAGACCAGCCCAAAGTAAAACCCGATGATCGCCGCGGTCGCCAGCGCATAAGCGATCCCGCGGCGGAAGATCATGTCCACGTCCATCAGGCGGAAACGAACAATCGCGTAACCGAACGTCAGCGGCAGCAGCACCAGGGAAAAGACGGAGAGCTTCATCCACTCGGCCGGAACAAACCCCATCCCCAGCAGGTAAGGGATCGCATAAAGAGCAGCGAAGGGGACCACCGACAGCGCGGCTCCGCGGGTAACCCATTTCAACTGTTGCCGGGCCAGCGGAGAGTCCGCCCGCCGATAGGAGCGAAAGAGGAAAACAACTCCAGCCGTGGAATAGATTCCCAGGAGCCCCATCTCCAGGCTGTCGAGAAGCCAGCGGAGGGAAAGAGCGGGCAACGGCAAGGTGACGAATCCTGCCATCACCATCGCGTGAAATGCCAGCAGGACCGCAGCCGGGGCATACAGCGCCGGTAACAGGTAGGGCCGCCGTTCGACATATCCGGGGTTCTCCGGAAACGTGATACAGAAATGCAGAAAAATCGCAGGCTGCAACAACAGCGCCGTTACGTTAAGCCAGTAGACCGAGGAATCAAAGAGGTTCAGCTTGCCCGTATAGGAAAAGCAATAGAGGACAAAAGATGCCAGGCAGAAAAGGTAGAAGTGCAGCGATTTTGAAGCCGACCAGCGGCGCAGAAAAACGAACGCTCCAATAATCAGGTAGAGGAACCCCACAATTTCCAGATAACCGTGCAGACCGCGGGAGCTGTTCGCAGGCGCGAGAACCACGCTGGTCTCAACCGATTCCCCTTGCCGAACGAGGTCGTAAATAGCCCGCGACCAGACCCCGCTCTCAAAAATATCGCGGCTTGCTTCAGCCGTCGTCTTAACAGTGTGGCCGTCAATCGACGTCAGGATGTCTCCAGGAACGATCCCCGCCTGCTTTCCGGGCGAGTTTTCCGCCACACTCCACGCCCGCAGCCCCTGCGGGGTTGTAACCCATGAAACACCGTCTGTTGGCAGCTGGTAGACTCTTCTCTGTTGGAAATTTAAGAAGGCAAAAATAACAAGCACCACGCTCGCGATTGCGAGCAGGAGGGTTAAAAAGCGATATGGGGCCCTTACGCTCATCGAATCCGTTCTATCCCGGGACAAAACAGGTACTTACCGTAATTCCCCAGCAAATTGAGTTCCTTACCATAATCCAGGTCTTTTCCTTTGCTTTTTAGCTAATCTTGCGCTTTCTAGCGGTTCTTTACGCCTTGCATAGAGACCAACAACTATGAAATGTGGAATATCCTGTATGAAAACTGGTATATTCCCATCTTCCGTATCACGCTAACGGCCAATCCACAAAGCCCACTATCATCAAGATAGAGGTCTCAACTCGGTCGAAAGGAAAGCGCCAAACTCCCGGACAGGACCTCAAAACTGCACTGCAAACCCACCCCGGATGGTACGGTACGCGGGGGTGAGCACGACGGACCTTCCGTCAGCCTGCCGGATGGACACGCCACCCTGGCCCAGCAAGTTCCTGAAATCGGCAATGGCAACAATTCGCAAGGGCAGCATGTCAATCTTGGGAAGTGGTTGGCGCACCTGCATTCCCAGGAATGGCTGGAATCCCATTCTGCTCTGCCCAAAGGAATCGACAAGGGTGATGCGCCCGGCAGGAAGCCAGCTATAAGTGCTGACAATCTGGGTATTCAGACCCGGAATATAGGTTGAAAACCTGCCCGAGACGGACTGAGTAAATTCCGAGCGAAGGAAATTGGGCAGGTTTGCGGCGTCCACAGGAACTCCGCCGCCGAACTGGGCTGACGGGTCCATCGCCAAGGCGCTGCCGAAAGCGTACATGACGCTTACTTGCCCGCGCTGCCCCAGTTGCTGCTCGTAGGCGACTTCTGCACCTGAGGATCCGTATCGTCCCGCGTTCAGGACAGCCCGGTTTCCGGAAGGAGTCATCAGGATACTGCCAGCCGGCGATGAATTCTTCAGATCCTGAACTCCGCCCACGCCCCAGACCGCCACGTCCTGGAATTGGTCATGGTACGTTGCCAACTCCACCCGCGACCCGTTACGAAGCTTTCGTTGCAACCGGACTTCGGCGTGCCGCGCTGTCGCAAGCCGCGGGCGAAAATTATGCAGAGTGATCTGAGGAAAGGCGTTCAGATCGCCAATCCGCTGGAGCAGGGTGTCCGGCCGGCCCAGGGTGTCCCCACCGTAACTCACGCTCAACACCGTCGATGGGTTAAGGGCGTAGGCGAGGTCGATCTCGGGCTGGCTGCTGCTGGCGTCGCTGGTGGAATTCAGATACTTCATCTCAAATCCCGCCGTCAGGGTAAGCGCGTCGGAAAGCTTACGGGTCTGCACATAGCGTAAAACCATTCCACGGGACAGGGCCATTCCCTGACCATCCGTCGCAGAAACCTTACGGCCAATCCCGCCCATATTCAACTGATGCACCGCCAGGCTGATCTCCTCGTGGTTCTTGTTGAGGAAGCCCCTTCGGTAATCAGTAATCACCGACGAGCCATCCACGGTGCTGGGGTTGACAGAGCCCGCCGCGAGGACGTCGGAATTCGCGTCCAGCGGATGCAGGTAGGCCACTACGGTACCCGTTCCGGGATCCTGGGAAAGGCCATTATTCCCGGCATTTCCAGGAATCATGGCCACTATGCGCTTTGCGGGGAGCGGGGTATGTTCAGCAGCCTCCTGACGTTCGCGGTCTGCCTTCCGGTAGCGGAGAACGGGGCGGGTTGAATCCGAGGTCCGCAGGATCCATTTCCATTCCTGTCCCCAGGCGCGAAGGTCATTGACGGGATGCTGCCAGTGAATTCCGGAAAGGACGTCGCCGAGAGCAAACGCTTCCCGGGTTGTCGACCCGGCCCTGACCTGGACCTTGTCTCGAAATCCCGGCAGTTTGGCCGGCGAGATCACCTGCAGAGAATACCACCCGGGAGCAATGCGGCTGAGGGTAAAGTTGCCTTGAGCGTCCGTAAAAACCCGGTCGAGTGATCCTTCCAGCAAGCCGCTTGACGCATCAACCCCGGGGCCACTCAACAGGACCGTCGCCCCCATAATCGGGTTTCCTGTGCTGTCCGTCACCTTACCCGAAACCCTGCCATACTGCGCCCCAAGAGCCTGGGAGGCACCCAACAGAGCGCAGAGAAGTGCCACGGTGGACAGCAACTCCGCGCCTCGCCTTATATGATTCGTGCGTTGCATGATGCCTCGACCTGGCCCTTTTTAAGGTTGTTTGTCCCGGCTATCAACTCGACACCGGCACCCGGACTTCATCACTCAACCTGGAAATTCGTCGTCTGGGTATCCGTCTGGCCCTTCACTTTGTCCGTGATCTTGATCTGCAGGGTATATTTACCAGGCTTGAGCAGCTTGGCCGGCATCGTTTTCTCCAATGTAACCTGTTCTGATGCGTCCTTGATGCTGGCCGAGGACTCCGTCTGATTCAAAATAGCCTTGCCGTCTTTGGAAATCTGGTACTCGAAATTCGCAGACGGCTGGTGCGTTTTAGGATCAAGACCCAGATTATAGACCTGCATGTAAATACCAAGATCCTGGCTTTGTTTAAAGACCTGATTCACGCTGGGCCGGACCTTGGTTCCACCAATGACAAACGGTCCTGAACCGACTTCACTCGTCGGCAGCGGCTGAATCTGGTCCGCCATGATCAGCGAGCTGCTGGTCAACTTTCCGTCGCTATACTGCGGCACGATGATGCCCATGTTCTGCGAACCCATGTGCCCGCTATGATCATCCTTGACCACCAGGCTCAGCTTGTAGCGCCCGGGGGGCAGATACACCGCTTTCTGGTAGACCGACTTCTGATTTACGTAAGCCTGAAAATCATGCTCCGGAACAGACACCGCCACACTTTGCTCAAAAGTGTTGGCAATTCTTCCGCCGATCGTCGTCAGCTCCCCATAAATGTCAAGAACGGCATTCATCACACCGTCCTTGTTTTCAAATTGCATCTCGCGATTCGGGATCTGGATCGTGATCGGCGTCAGGACCATGTCCTCCGTAATCTTGAGAAAGTCGGTTCGGACACTGAAGGGCAACAATTGCGCCGTCACGGTCGAAGTCACCATGCTTTTCAGGTCCTTGAACTTGATGGAAGGCGCCTGGAAGATTTTCGAGTAAAGATCCAGACGGTTAAACTCATTGTATTTCGCGCCCATCATGTTGGAGGTCACCATGGAACCTGCCCCGTTCCTCCCGCTACCCATCTGGTTGGGGCTGATCACCAGATTGGGGTTCCAGATGGAGCCGGTGGCAACACCGCCCTGGCATCCCGTCATATCTCCCGGAACGTTCGCCATGGCGTCCTTCTCACAAGGGTTCATCGTCAGGTGATATTCGCCCGTCATCGTCGGATCCACAAACTCGAGCTCCACGTTTTCCCCGATTCCCGGGATGTAGCGGTAGGTCCAGTCCTCAAACGGGTAGGTTGTCATGACGTTTGAAGCACCGGCGCCGGAGTAAGGGAGTTCGGTTGGGTTCGCAACATAGGAGCCGCCGCTGGGATGAGACGTCGTCTCGTCCGGCGGGCCATACATGATGTAAATGTGCCCGCGGTCGGTGCGCCAGCCTGGGATGCCCGAAGAGTAATGTTCATTCGCATAGGCGATCCGGCGGTAAAACTCTTCTTTAAATGAATTCTCGGGTGAGCCGGGCGTGGGATTGCGACGCCTCCAGAATTCTTCAATAAATTGATCGCGTTCTTCGTCGGTGGCCAGCTTCTTAAAAGCGGCCCGTTCCGCGGGCGTAATGACGTAGCCGATCGGCCCGTTAATCCACTTCTTATACGGGCTCTCCATTTCCTTCTGGATAGCCTTCTGGCGCCGTCGCTCCTGCTTGGTCAGCTTCTGCTCCTTTTCCTTGCCAGCAAAAGCCGGAAATGCAGCCATCCCCAGTGCGGTTGCCGCAACCAGAAATACCGCTACCCATTGAACTCGACCATTGAGTTTCCGAGAGCTACAAACTCCTATACCCAACTGCACGCCTCCATCCTCCGTCTCGGAGTATCAATCACAGTCATTGTATTTTTCGAAAATGAGAAAGTCAACCAATTCCCCGCCTCTAGAATCAATGATAGCAGGTTATGAGGGGTTCAATAAATGGATGAAATTCCGGGCTGGAGGGTGGTCTGGAGAGGGTAACCCCTTGAACAGTTTCAGCGGGCCGGATTCAAAGCATCCCCGGCTCTGCGCGGCCATTTTCTCCCTGCGCCTTAACCATGGACATTTGTTACAATTAAATGCCGCCTGAGGCGGTGCCATGCATCGAAGGCAAAGCCCAACCGGAAGGAATCCGGAAAGACGGCTTTCCAGAGGGGAAAAGGGGGAGCGAAAGGCTTGAAATCCCACTGGAACCTTTTGGGGCCCTCGGACGTATAATACTGTTAAGGATGGATCTTTTCGCCCTATGCACCGGCTGTTGCGAGTAGACGGAGGCATTTGGCCTGGCAGCCGGACTTGAGCCAGGTTCCTGCGAGAAAGGGAGCGATTGAGAAGGTAGCCATGGTCCAAACCACTGAAATCAAGTCAGGCCATATCGACCATTCCCCCGGAGAAGAAGCCGGATTTCCGCGTGGCCCCCAGGGCGGGCGCGCCAAACGGGGTCTCTCCAAAAAAAGGAAGGTATTATTTCTCGTCCTGGGCCTGGTGTTTCTGGTCATCCTTGTGGCCGGAGGAATCTACTGGAGCCACCGTGGCCTGATTACCGTCCAGACCGGCAAGGTCATGCGACAGGACCTCTCCGCAATTGTAACCGCCTCGGGTGAAATCAAGCCGCCGCCGGACAAGTTTGCCACCGTCAACGCCAACTCCATGGGCAAAGTGACGGAAGTCCTGGTGAAAGAAGGCGACCACGTCAAGAAAGGACAGCTCCTGCTCCGCACGGAAGACGTCCAGCAGCAAGCCAGCGTGCATGCCCAGGAAGCAGGGCTGAGGTCTGCCCGCGCCGACGCCCAGGTGCAGCAGGCGGCCGTGCAATCCTCTACAGCAAACCTCCGGACCGCCGAGGCCAACCTGGACCAGGCGCAGGCGAAACTGCAGCAGGCCAATGACGACTTTTCGCGCTCGCAGCAGATGTTCAACCAACAATTGATTTCCCGCCAGTCTTTCGACCAGGCCCTCAGCAATTACCATGTGGCCCAGGCGGCGCTCCAATCTTCAAAGGCGCAAGTGGCGCAGGCCAAAGCGCAACTCAGCCAGGCCACTTATAACCGGGATATGTCGCATGCGCGCGTCCTGCAGACCCAGGCGCAGCTTGTCGGCATTGAAAATGCCCGTGATCAAACCATCTACAAAGCGCCCTTCGACGGCGTCATTACCTATCTCCCCGTCCATGAGGGGGAAAACGTCGTTCCGGGCATTCAGAACGCCGCCGGCAGTGCGCTGTTCCAGGTTTCCAACCTGGCGGTAATCAACGCCGTGGTGAACGTGGACGAAACCGATATCCTGAGCATCAGGAACGGCCAGCCCTCCGAAGTCACCATTGACGCGATTCCCGACAAGAAATTCAAAGGGCACGTCACCGAAATCGGAATGAGCGCCCTGAGTTCCACTTCCGGCCAGACCACCACCAGCAGCGCCCAAAGCACCGCGTCAAGCACCGGTGAAGCCAAGGACTTTACAGTTTACGTCACGCTGGACGATCCGCCTCCCGGACTGCGCCCGGGCCTTTCGGCCACGGCCAAAATCACCACCGCCACTCGAAAGGACGTCATCGCCATCCCCATTCAGGCGCTGACCGTGCGGACCCAGGGCGAGCTTGACCGCGAGAAGAAAGCCAATGCCAAAGGCAAGGCCTTGGCGGCGGAGCCAAAACAAGAGGGCCAGGATGCCGCCAGCAAGAAGGAAATCCAGGGCGTGTTCATGGTCCGCAACGGCAAGGCCGTTTTCGTGCCCGTCGAGACCGGAATCATGGGCACGATGAACGTTGAAGTGCTCAGCGGCGTGAAGCCCGGAGACGAAATTGTCACCGGAAGCTACCAGGTGCTCCGCACCCTGAAGAACGACGCGAAGGTCAAGGTTGACAACAGTGTCAAGACCGTAGGCCAGCCGTCGTCGTCGTAATCCCGGAATGCGCAGTGTCTCGCTGGACAAAATATCTGGAGATTTGAGACTAAAGCCATGGAACCTTTTTCGACGACCGAATCGCAAGCCGCCGCCTCCCGGCAGTGGGTGGAGGCACCCTCGCCGGACAAAGTCATCATCCTTGCGCAGGATTTGTGGAAGACCTACGACATGGGCGCGATCCGGGTCAACGCCCTGTGCGGTGTCTCATTCTCCATCGTCCGCGGGGAATACGTCGCCATCATGGGGCCTTCCGGGTCCGGCAAGTCCACCCTGATGAACCTGATCGGCTGCCTCGACACCCCCACCCAGGGGCAGTACTGGCTGAACGAACGGCTGGTCAGTGAGCTGACCGACGACGAGCTCGCTTACATCCGCAACAAGGAAATCGGCTTCGTCTTTCAGACCTTCAATCTGCTGGCGCGCGCCACGGCGCTTCACAATGTCGAGTTGCCGCTCATCTACAACGGGACGCCCCCCGAAGAAAGGCTGCAGCGCGCCGAGGAAGTGCTCCGCATGGTGGAACTGGGCGACCGCATGGACCACCGGCCCAACGAACTCTCCGGCGGCCAGCGCCAGCGCGTGGCCGTTGCGCGGGCCCTGATTAACAATCCTTCCATCATTCTGGCCGACGAGCCGACCGGCAACCTGGATACCGCCACCGGCGACGAAATCATGAACCTGCTTGACCGCCTCCACCAGTCCGGCAACACCATTGTTCTGGTGACCCACGAGCATGACATCGCCGCCCGCGCGCATCGCATCATTCACCTTCGCGACGGCAAGATCGACCGGGACGAAAAAGTGGGCTAGGCCAGGCGGCAAGGCCCGGGACACAGGGCATCGGACAGGGGACTCCGTGGAGACTTCAATCAATCGAGAAGTGCCGGCCAGGAGCCCGCGCCGCAGGCGGGGTGAACTGTTCAACGCCTGGGTCACGGGCCGCGAGGCCTTCTGGATTGCCCTCGAGGCCCTGAACGCCCACAAGCTCCGTTCATTTCTCACCCTGCTGGGCGTGGTGATCGCCACCACCACCCTGATTGTGGTGATGTCGGTCATCAACGGCATGAACCTCTACATCGCCGACCACGTTGCCAACCTGGGCGTCAACACCTTCATCGTGAGCCAGTACAAGTGGGCGCAGGGCTACGAATCCTGGCTGAAGGCGCGCCGGCGCAACCGGCCCATTCGGATTGAAGATTACCGCTTTATGAAGGAAAACCTGGAAGGCTATAAGACCATCGGCGCCACGGCCGGGTTCGGCGGCCGCACCGCACATTATGAGAACCAGACCGTCTACGATGTGAACCTGACGGGCGTCACGCCCAGCATGATCGATATCGGCCAGCAGAAGGTTGACTATGGGCGGTACATCTCTGAGACCGACTTCTCTCACGCCGCGCCCGTCTGCTTCATCGGCCAGGACCTGGTGGACAAATTCTTTCCCAACGTTGACCCCATCGGCAAAGAGGTCCGCGTGGGAGGCCGGTCATTCCGCGTCATCGGCGTCGCGGAAAAAATCGGAACCACCTTCGGACAAAGCCAGGACAATTTTGCCCTGATCCCGCTCACCACCTTCCAGAGGTTCTTTTACTCCCGTCCGGAACTCAACGTCAGTATCCAAGCCTGGTCGTCCGCCCAGATGATTCCACTCGAGGATGAGGCCCGCATGCTGATGCGTGTCCGGCGCCATCTGCAATATAGCGAGGATGACACATTCGGCATCAACGCCTCCGACACCATCATGAGCCTGTGGCAGAGGCTGACCGGCACCATCTTTGCCGTCACCATCGGCGTGGTTGCCGTCTTCATGGTGGTGGGCGGCATCGTCATCATGAACATCATGCTGGCCAGCGTCACGGACCGCACCCACGAAATCGGCATCCGCAAATCACTGGGCGCGCGCCGCCGCGATATCCTCACCCAGTTCATCATCGAATCCGCCGTGATGGCCGGCACGGGCGGGGTGGCTGGCATATTGTTTGCGCTGCTGATTAACCTGCTTGTTCAGAAGTTCATCACTTCATCGGTTCCGCTCAGCGCCATTTTCGTTGGAGTGGGATTATCCGTTATGGTGGGGCTTTTCTTTGGTATTTATCCGGCCAGCAAGGCCGCCAAGCTCGATCCCATTGAAGCTCTTCGGGCGGAAGTTTAGGCATGGCAAACCAACTGCGAAACATCCGGGAAAACCTGCTGCTGGCGCTCGACACGCTCCGCACCCACAAGTTCCGGTCGTTTCTCACTATTTTGGGGGTGTTGATCGGGACGACTACCGTGATCGGCGTGGCTTGCATCATTACGGGACTCAACAACCAGCTCGTCCAGACGATGGAGCAATACGGTTCGCGTTCGATCTTCATCTTCAAGTTCCAACCCGGCTTCAATTTCCGTCTTACGCGGGAAGAACGGATGCGGAAGCCTTTGAGGTACGAGGATGCCGTGGCCATTCGGGACTACTGCCCGGATGTTGAGAAGGTGGCCGGCGGAGGTCTTCCATTGGGGTCCTGCCCCCGGGGCCAAATATAAAGGGCAGAACATGCTGGACGCCGGCCTTCAGGGCGTTACCGCGGATGACTTCAGCATCAATAACGCCAAGGTGGTCAACGGCCGGGCTTTCACCGACTTCGAGGACATTCACCGCCGCAACGTTGCCATCATCGGCGCGGACGTCACCGAGAGGTTCTTCCAGGGTGAGGACCCGATCGGAAAAGACATCAACGTGGGGGGCAACACCTTTCAAATCATCGGCACGCTCGAAAAGAGGTTGTCATTCCTGGGCGACAACGGGGCTGACCGAACCGTTTTTATCCCCTATTGGACATTCAGAAAAATCTACCCCGATGACAAGGAAAACTTCATTCTGGCCCTGGCCTACCCCGGCCGCATGGCTGAGGCCATGGACGAGATCACCGTGGTCCTGCGAAGAATGCGAAAGGTCAAGCCCGATCAGGAAAACAACTTCGGCATGGCCAATGCGGCTTCCATCATCAAGCAGTTCAACGAGATCACCGGAACGGTAGCCCTGGTGATGGTAGTGATTTCTTCTATTGGCCTGCTGGTGGGCGGGATCGGGGTGATGAACATCATGCTGGTTTCGGTCACCGAGCGCACCCGCGAAATCGGCGTGCGCAAAGCCATCGGAGCGCGCCGGCAAGACATCGTCTGGCAGTTTCTGCTGGAAGCCATGACCCTGACAGGCGCGGGGGGAGTCATGGGCATCATTGTAGGCTACTTGCTTAACTTCGCGATCCGCTTGCTCATTCCCAGCCTGCCCTCCACCGTCCCGCTCTGGTCAGTCCTCGTCGGCTTCCTGGTTTCCATCAGCATCGGGCTGTTCTTCGGAATGTGGCCGGCCATGAAGGCTTCACGCCTGGACCCCATCGTCGCCCTTCACCACGAATAGATTCGTGTCCCATTTGCATCTGTAGCGGCGAGTTTGTCCCGCCACGTGCCGGCAGGGATGCCCGGAGAATCAGCACGTGCCGCTACCGCGAGGCCTGCTGCGCTTGCCTGCTCTTCAAATTGCGCCTTCAGGCTTTCGGTGTAGGGGTCGCGGGCGATGCCGCGCTCGGTGATAATCGCCGTCACGTAACGGTGCGGCGTCACGTCAAACGCCGGATGGAGCGCGCTGACGTTATCCGGCGCGGTCTGAATTCCCCGCCAGTGCGTCACCTCGTCGGGCGAGCGTTCCTCGATGGGAATTTCGTCCCCCGTGGCCAGGCTCAGGTCAATGGTTGAAAGCGGCGCGGCCACGTAGAACGGAATCTGGTTTTCGCGCGCCAGCACCGCCACCGAGTAGGTGCCGATCTTGTTGGCCACGTCGCCGTTGGCGGCAATGCGGTCCGCGCCCACAATCACCGCCTGGATTTTCGACTGCTTCATAAAATGCCCGGCCATGTTGTCGGTAATCACCGTCACCGGAATGCCGTCCTTGGCCAGCTCCCAGGCCGTCAACCGCGCCCCCTGCAGAAACGGCCGGGTCTCGTCCGCAAAGACGTCGATCTTCTTCCCTGCCTCGACCGCGGCACGGATCACTCCCAGCGCCGTCCCGTAGCCGCCGGTGGCTAGTGCGCCGGCGTTGCAATGTGTCAGAACCGTGGATGAATCCTTCAGAAGAGTGGCGCCGTGCCGTCCCATCGCCTCATTGATGGCGATATCTTCCACCAGCACCCGCTGGCCTTCCTCCACCAGCAGCTTTTGCGCCCGCGCAACCTTCTCGGCGTCGGAGCCCGGCCCGGCCAGCGATTCTTCAAACTTTGCGCGCATGCGCTTCACCGCCCAGAACAGGTTGACGGCAGTCGGCCGCGTTCTGGAAATCGTGTCCGCAATGGTTTCAAACTCGCTGCGCAGTTCCGCAACAGTTTGGGCGCTCGAATTCTTCACGCCCAGCGCCACCCCCATGGCCGCCGCCACGCCGATGGCGGGCGCGCCGCGAATCACCATGGAGCGGATCGCTTCCGCCACTTCCGGATACGTCCGGTAGGTGTTGTAAACTTCTTCGCCGGGCAGCACCGTCTGGTCAATCATCCGCACGCCTTCATCGGTCCATTCAATGGTTTTGAACATCACATCTCACTCAGTTGGATTTTTCCCGCTTCCGCAAAAGTCAAAATTATAACAGTTCTCCGTGCGCGTGATCAGGCGTGCACGACGAATTTGTAACGCAAGGCCCCATCTCCGGCCTTGTAGCTTTTGTGTGGCATGGGCGTCCCGCCCATGAACACGGTCGGGACGGCTGCGCCCCGTTTGCTTGAGGCAAAACCCGAAACATTAAATGGCAAACGCTGCGCGACAAAGGCTCTGTGTCCTCTGTGCCGGGCAAAAGCGTTAACGGTGAGCACAGGGAAACCCTCTGGGCTCTCTGTGTTCAAAGCTTTTCATCTGTTAGTATGGGTCAGAGAGCCGAGCCGAAAGGGGCATCGATGGCAGAAGAGAAAGTGACCAAGACTGACGAAGAGTGGCGCAAAGAGCTGACACCGCAGCAATTCTACGTGACGCGCCAGAAAGGTACCGAACCGCCCCACACCGGCGAGTACACCGACCTGCACGACGAAGGAACCTACCGCTGCGTCTGCTGCGGCACCGAACTTTTCAGTTCCGCGAGCAAGTTTGATTCGCACTGCGGCTGGCCCAGTTACACCGCCCCTTTGAATGCGGAGAACGTCCGGGAAGATTCCGACTCAAGCCACGGCATGCGGCGAGTGGAAGTCCTTTGCAGCAAGTGCGACGCCCACCTGGGCCACGTCTTTCCCGACGGCCCCGCGCCCACCGGCCAGCGCTACTGCATCAATTCCGTGGCCCTCAAATTTGAAAAGAAGCCGTAGTTGAGATTCTGGGAAAGCGCTTCGCACCCCGTCATTCCGAGCCCGTTCGCCATGTCATTCTGAGCGAAGCGAAGAATCTGTTTTTTTTCATTTTCAGAAAGAAACAGCAGATGCTTCGCTCCGCTCAGCATGACGCTTGGTTTCTCGGCAGCCTCCCTAGAGCGAAAACTCCCGCTTAACTTTTTCCGATTTCGCCAGCACCTTTTCGGCCAGTTCCTTTTTGTAAGCCGCCAGCTTTTCGGCCAGTGCTGCGTCCGAAGTCCCCATGATCTGCACGGCCAGGATGGCAGCGTTGACGGCGCCGGACCTGCCGATGGCCACGGTGGCCACCGGGATGCCGGCGGGCATCTGCACGGTTGCCAGCAGCGAATCCATGCCCTGCAATGAAGTCGTCGGCATGGGCACTCCGATCACCGGCAGGGTGGTTTCCGCCGCCACCACGCCCGCCAGGTGCGCCGCGCCTCCCGCTCCCACGATGATGGTCTTCAGCCCGCGCTCTCTTGCCGTGCGCGCGTATTCCGACGTCCGCGCCGGCGAGCGGTGCGCCGAGGTGACATCAATCTCAAAAGGCACGCCAAATTTTTCCAGCGTTGCCGCGGCCTCTTTCATCACCGGAAGATCGGTGTCGCTCCCCATGATGATGCCGACCAGTGCTTTTCCCTTTTCAGCCATTCCAGTCTCCTTGAGAAGTGATTTAGCAAAACGGGGGGGTTGCGGGGTTTGACCCTGCCACTACAATGCCGGGGACGGATTGCCCGCCTGGTTGTCCGGATGCTGCGTTTCGTTTGTCGTCTTGAGCCGCCGCAAACCCTTGGCCCCAATGTCGCGCCGGTAATGCATTCCGTCAAAGTGGACCTTGCTCACGGCCGAGTAGGCCTGCTCGATGGTTTTGGGCAGGTCTTCGCCGGTCGCCGTCACGCCCAGGACGCGCCCGCCGGAGGTGAGCAGTTCCCTGTTGTGGAACACCGTGCCTGCGTGGAAAATCTTCACGCCGCCCAGCGATTCCGAGGCGTCGATTCCCGTAATCAATTTGCCGGTTTCGCTCTTCCCGGGATAGCCCTTTGAGGCCAGCACCACGCACACTGAAGGGTTCGGGCTCCAGCGGGCGCCCACCGCCGCCAGCTGTCCATCCAGCGACGCCAGCAGCATTTCGCACAGGTCTGACCGCAGCCGCATCACGATGGGCTGCGCCTCCGGGTCGCCCATGCGCACGTTGTATTCCAGCACCTTGGGACCCTCCTCTGTCAGCATCAGCCCGACGTAGAGAAATCCCTGGTAGGGCATGCCCTCAGCCGCCATGCCGGCCAGCGTGGGCTCAATCACCCGGCCTACAATCTCCTGCCGCAGTTCTTCAGGAAGAATGGAATCGTCGCTGTAAGCGCCCATGCCTCCCGTGTTGGGGCCCTGGTCGTTGTCGAACACCGCCTTGTGGTCCTGGCTGGGAACCAGCGGCAGCCAGCCCCGGTAGCCTGCCAGAACGATGAATGACAGTTCTTCTCCCGCCAGGCATTCCTCAATCACCACCTGGCCGCCGGCATCGCCCAGCGATTTCCGCACCAGGAAGTCGTTCAGCGCCTTTTCAGCCTCGTCGAGCGTGCGGGCCACCACCACACCCTTGCCCGCCGCCAGCCCGTCGGCCTTGATCACCACCGGCAGGCCAAACTCCGGCAGGAATTTCATTCCGGTCTCATAGTCGTCAACCACCGCAAATCGCGCCGTGGGGATGGCGTTGCGGTGCATGAACTCCTTGGCGAAGATTTTGCTTCCTTCCAGCTGCGCGGCCGCCTTTGTCGGCCCCACAATCCGCCGGCCCGCGCTCTGGAATTCATCCACCACGCCCGCAACCAGCGGAGCTTCAGGACCCACCACCGTCAGGTCAGCCTTCAGTTCCTCCGCCAGTTGCAGCATGGCCGCAGGGTTGGAGAGATCCACGGGAAAACACTCCGCCACCTGCGCAATGCCGGGGTTTCCCGGCGCACAAAAAATGTCGTCCGTCAGCTGGCTTTCGCGCAGCTTCCAGACCAGGGCGTGTTCGCGCCCACCCGAACCCAGAACCAGAACATTCATAAGAGCAAATAACACTATCGACAGTTGATGGTGTTTGTCAATGCCAAGACGCCTGAGCGTTTTCTACTTCCCCTGACCTGCAAAAATACCGCGCCCACCGGCAATGGAAACCCCTGCATTCTCTCCCCTTGACAATCTAGGGGAACGGCGTTATGGTGTTGTTGTCGGATGTCTAGGGAAGAGTCGCGCAGGCTGAGTCAGACCTTGCGTGGGCGAATCCTTCCCCGGCTTGGGGTGGATGAACATGGATATTCCCCGCCAGCTCGATTTTCGCAAGCGCCGCCTGCGCCGCATTGGCCTGGCGCTGGCTGTCGTTGCCGTGGTGCTGGCCACCACGCTGGGACTCGCGCGCCTGAAGCCCGCAGCGCCGCAAGTTGACCGCTCAACCGTCTGGATTGACACCGTTAAGCGCGGGCCCATGGACATCCAGGTTCGCGGGCTGGGCAAGCTGGTGCCGGAAAACATTCTGTGGGTGCCGGCCCAGGTAGACGGACGGGTGGCTCAAAAGCTGGTGCTGCCGGGCATCGCCGTCAAGCCGGATACCGTTTTGCTGAAACTCACCAGCCCCACCATCGAGCAAGCGGCGCTCGACGCCGGATGGCAGTTGAAAGCCGCCGAGGCCGATTACAACAGCCTGAAGGCGCAACTCAACAGCAAGCTTCTCGACCAGCGAGGCGCAGCCGCCACCGCAAAATCAGACTATCTCCAGGCCAAGCTTCAGGCTGAGCGTGACAAGCAGCTCGCCTCCTATGGCCTGGGTCCCGACCTCACGGCCCAGCTCTCTGCAGCCAAAGCCCAGTCGGCGCAATCGCTGGACCAGATCGCAAGCCAGCAGATCGGCGTGCTTTCAAGTTCCATTGAGGCGCAACTGGCTGCCCAGAAAGCCAAGATTGAGCAGCTCCGCGCGCTTTACAACCTGAAGGAGAGCCAGCTCGAATCGCTCACGGTGCGCGCCGGCGCCACGGGAGTTCTGCAGGAATTGCCCGTCGAGGCAGGACAGCAGGTGGCCGCGGGAACGACGCTGGCCAAGGTGGCCCAGCCCGATCACCTGAAGGCTCAGTTGCAGATCGCCGAAACACAGGCCAAAGACCTGCAGCTCAACCAGCAGGCGCAGATCGACACGCACAACGGCGTGATACCGGGTCATGTGATCCGCATCGATCCCTCCGTGCAGAACGGAACTCGCACGGTGGACGTGAAGCTCGACGGCGCACTGCCCCCCGGCGCTGTTCCGGACCTCAGCGTGGACGGCACCATTGAAATCACGCACCTGAGCAACGTGGTCTATGTGGGGCGCCCGGCTTTTGGCCAGTCCGACAGCACGGTGGGCCTGTTCAAGCTGACCGACGGCGGCAAGGAAGCCGTCCGCCTGAAAGTGAAGCTCGGCCTGGCGTCTGTCAACACGGTGCAGATTCTCAGCGGGATTGATGTGGATGACCAGGTGATTCTGTCCGACATGTCGCGATGGGACGGGTTTGACCGCATCCGGCTGGAATAAGTTCCGGGTCCCGGATGATGTTCTCGCCAGGGTGACGAATACATCGCGGTTCTTACGTCTCGTGCGGTGCAGAGCGAAGATCATGATGTTCAACCTTCAGGTATGGCTTCATCAAAAGCGGGCGGAGCGGGACATGGACGACGAACTCCGTTTCCATCTCGAAAGGCAGATCGAGCAAAACGTCGCCGGCGGCATGGGCACAGAAGAAGCCCGCTATGCGGCGCTGCGGCAGTTCGGCAACGTGGGAACGATCAAAGAAGAATGCCGCGACAGTTGGGGCGTGCGCTTCGTCCATGAACTCGCCCAGGACATCCGCTATGGCCTTCGCCAGCTTCGAAGGAATCCCGGATTTACGGCGGTGGCCGTCCTCACGCTGGCGATGGGCATCGGAGCCAATACAGCGATTTTCAGCGTGGTGAACGGCGTTCTGCTCAACCCCCTGCCCTACCCGCAGCCCGAGCGCCTCGCCGCGCTTTTTTCGCGCAAGCCGCAATTTACGTACGGGTCCATTTCCTACCCCAACTATCTCGACTGGGTGCGCGAGAACCGCTCCTTCTCCGCGATGGCCGCCTTCCGGCCCGACAGCCTGACCCTGACGGGGATGGGGGAGCCGGAGCGCGTGCCGGTGGAAATGATCTCTGCCGGATTCTTCCCGCTGCTTGGCGTCAAGCCGGTGATCGGGAGAACGTTTAGTTCCCAGGAAGACCAGGTGGGCGGCGCGCCCGTCGCGCTGGTGGGCGACGGTTTCTGGAAGCGCAGGTTTGGCCAATCGCCCGATATTCTGGGCAAGGCTATCACGCTCGCTGGCACGTCCTACACCATCATCGGCGTCATCCCTTCCACCTTCAATTACAGTGCAGGCAATTTCGATCCCAGCGACGTCTATGTCCCTATCGGCCAGTGGAACCAGCCGCTTTTCCGCGACCGGCGCGTCGGCATGGGGATGAATGCCGTCGGACGCCTCAAGCCCGGTGTAACTATCGAGCAGGCCAGGTCTGCCATGGATACGCTCGGGCGGCGCCTGGCGGAGGCGTATCCCGATGCCAATAAGAACACGGGCGTCACGCTCGTCCCGCTCAAGCAGGCCGTCGTCGGTGGCATCCAGCCCTACCTCCTGATGCTGCTGGCAGCCGTGGGTTTCGTCCTGCTGATCGCCTGCGTCAACGTTGCAAACCTGATGCTGGCGCGCTCCATGGGCCGCGCGCGTGAATTCGCCATTCGCATTGCGCTGGGAGCGGGCCGGCGGCGCGTGGTCCGGCAGCTCCTGACGGAAAGCGTTTTGCTGGCGCTGGCGGGCGGCGGGCTGGGCTTGCTGGTCGCCACCTGGGGATTGCAGGCCGCGCTCAAGGTATTGCCAGAAGCGTTGCCGCGCGTTCAGGAGGTTCATCTTGATGCCCGCGTGCTGCTGTTCACGCTGGCCGCTTCCCTGCTGACGGGAATTCTGTTCGGCCTGGCGCCGGCGCTGAAGACCTCAGCGGCGGATATTCAGGCAACGCTCAAAGAAGGCGGGCGCGGATCGAGCGCCGGGCGGCATCGCACCCAAAGAACCTTCGTCGTCGTGGAGATGGCGCTTGCTGTCATCCTCCTGGCGAGCGCCGGCTTGATGATCCGCAGCCTGGCCGGTCTCTGGAGTGTGGATCCCGGCTTCGATCCACGGCACCTGCTCGTCTTCCGCGCATCGTTTCATCCCGAAAAGTCACCCGAGGCCATTCGGACAACCTGGAGCGAAATCCACAACAAACTGTCAGCCCTTCCCGGAGTGGAAGCTGTCTCTCTTTCAATGGCAGGCCGGCCGTTACAGGGCGACTCGGAGGCGGAGTTCTGGCTGGAAGGGCAGCCTAAGCCGGCCAGCCAGTCCCAAATGAAGAAGACGCTCTATTACCTGGTTCAGCCCGATTACCTGAAGGCGATGAAGGTTCCGCTCCTGCGGGGCCGGTTTCTCACGTCCGAGGACAACGAGCATGCGCCGCTTGTAACGGTCATTGACGACCAGTTTGCGCGCCTCTATTTCCCGGGCGAGAATCCCATCGGCAAACGAATCAACTTTGACGTCATCAACGCCACGGCGGAAATTGTGGGTATTGCCGGCCATGTCAAGCAATGGGGCCTCGACGAGTCCAAGGCTCCGCCCGTCCTTGCCCAGTGTTATCTTGCGATTTCTCAGATTCCGGATCGATTTGTTCCTCTCATCGCTTCCAATCTTGCCGTCGTGATGCGCACCGCAGGTTCACCCGGCGCCCAGGCGGGCTTGATTCGCCACGCGATCGGGCAGATCGACAGCCAGGCCGCGGTCTATGCCATTGTCCCGATGCATCGCATCATCTCCGACAGGCTTGCATCACAGCGCTTTTCGATGATCCTCATGGCCCTATTTGCCGGGCTTGCTCTCATCATGGCCAGCGTGGGCATCTATGGCGTCGTCTCATACGTCACCAGCCAGCGCACCCACGAAATGGGCATCCGCATGGCTCTGGGAGCCGAGCGCAAAACCGTGATGATGATGGTGGTGGGACAAGGACTGAAGCTGGCGCTGATGGGTGTTGCCGTCGGCATTGTCGGAGCACTGGTGCTGTCGCGATTCCTCACCAGCCTGCTCTACGGCGTCAAGCCCACCGATCCGCTCACATTCACAGCCGTCTCGCTGATCCTTCTCGCGGTGGCGTTGCTGGCGTGCTACATCCCGGCGCGGCGAGCATCAAAAATCGATCCCATGGTCGCGCTGAGGCATGAATGAATCAATCGAAGGATTGAGCAATGGAGTGATTGAAGGAATCCCAGCTTGGCTGATCGAGGCATTGACCCATTCTTAGGAATGGCCCTTGCTTTCGATCCGTCAATGAGCAAATGAATCAATGAATCAATATTTTGGGGAGGCAACAATGGAAAGCCGATCGCAAGCCCAGGTTGCGCCGGAGCACACACCCGGTGTTGGCGCGCCGCTGATCCAGCTTGAAAAGGTGACCAAGGTTTTTGCCACCGAGGAAGTGGAGACCCATGCGCTCGAAGGAGTTGATCTGGATATTCGCCCGGGCGAATATCTTTCGGTTTCGGGGCCGTCGGGCTGCGGCAAGTCGACGCTGCTCTCGCTGATCGGCCTGCTCGATTCGCCCACCGGCGGCCGTTACTGGCTGAAGTCGCGCCCGGTCGAAACGCTCAATTTCAACGAGCGGGCGCGCATCCGCAACCGGGAAGTGGGCTTCATCTTTCAGAGCTTCAACCTGATCGGCGACCTCACCATCCAGGAGAATGTCGAACTGCCGCTCACCTATCGCGGAATGCTGGCCAGCGAGCGCAAGCGGCGCGTGAGTGAAGCGCTGGAAAAGGTGGGCATGGGGCATCGCGTCAAACACTATCCCTCGCAGCTTTCGGGCGGCGAGCAGCAGCGCGTGGCCGTGGCGCGGGCGCTGGCCGGCGATCCCGCCATCCTGCTGGCCGACGAGCCCACCGGCAATCTCGATTCGAAAAACGGCGAAGCGGTGATGCAGTTGCTCGATGACCTGCACCGCCAGGGAGCCACCATCTGCATTGTGACGCACGATGCGCGCTTTGCCGCACACGCCGGGCGCGTGGTCAATCTGCTGGACGGCCGCATCGTGGATGACAACGGCCGCGCGGCTGGAGTGAAACAAACTATCACGGAAGAAGGAGAAAGCCTCCATGGGCAAATCGATTGATCTGTTGCAGGGCACGCTGGACCTGCTGATTCTGAAAACCCTGGCGCTGGAACCGATGCACGGCTGGGGCATCGCGCAGCGCATCCAGCAAGTCTCAAAAGATGTGCTGCAGGTGCAACAGGGCTCGCTCTATCCGGCCCTCTATCGCCTTCAACAGCAGGGATGGATCGCCGCGGAGTGGGGCGCCTCGGAAAACAACCGCCGCGCCAAGTACTATCGCCTGACCGCCAGCGGCCGAAAACAACTTGAGCGCGAAACCTCCAACTGGACGCGCCTTTCCGCCGCCATCACCCAGGTGCTCGAAACGGCATGAACATTGGCGATTGATGATTGGCGATTGGCGATTGAAAGGGTCGGAATTACGAATTACCAATAACTTCATCGTTGAGAGTTATGGGTTCTGAGTGATGGGTGATGATCTCTGCAATCTGAAATTTCAGATTTGGAATTGCCCCCGGTGCGTCGGCTGGCGCACACGTCGCGGCTTTTGCGATGTGCGCGACGGGAAGCACGGCCGCCTCCTGAGAAAGGGCACGAACTTATTTGCAGGATGGGGGTTTTGCGAAAGGGCACGACTTCAGTCGTGCCGCAGAAGCGCCCCTTGGGGTGGGAGCTTCAGCCCCTGTGTCAGGTCGGCCGTTGCAACGAAAAAGGAAGAAGAGCCGCTCTTGTTTTTGTAGGGGAGGGCTTCGCCCTCCCGCAGGTTTTGTAGCGGCGAGTTTACCTCGCCAATGGCGGCATAAAGCCGCCTCTACAATGCGGAGGCAACGATGTTCAATCTGAGCGCAATTTTTCACAAGAATCGGGTCGAGCAGGAAATGGACGAGGAACTGCGCTTCCATCTCGAGAAGCAGACGGAGCAGAACATCGCCGGCGGCATGACTCCGGAAGACGCCCGCTACGCCGCATTGCGCCAGTTCGGCAATCTCGGAGAGGTCGAGGAGGAATGCCGCGACAGTTGGGGCGTACGCTTCTTCGGCGAACTCGCGCAGGACATCCGCTACGGCCTGCGCCAGCTCCGCCGCAACCCGGGATTCGCTGCCGTCGCCATCCTCACCCTCGCCCTGGGCATCGGCGCCAACACGGCGATCTTCTCTGTGGTGAACGGCGTGCTGCTCAATCCGTTGCCCTACTGGCAGGCCGACCGCCTGGTGGCCGTTGCTGCGCGAACGGCAAGACATCCGAACGCCTCCATTTCCTACCTCAATTTTCTCGATTGGGCACGCGAGACCCACTCGTTTTCATCCATGGCGGCTTTTCGCGCGGACAATCTGAACCTGACCGGCACGGGCGAGTCGGAGCGGGTGTCAGTTGAACTTGTTTCCGCCAGCTTCTTCCCGTTGCTCGGAGTCAAACCGGTCCTTGGCCGTTCCTTTACTCCGCAGGAAGACGAGGTGGGCGGAGCTCCTGTCCTGATGATCAGCGGCGGCTTCTGGAAACGAAAGTTTGCCTCCTCCGCGGATGCGCTGGGCAAGTCGCTGACGCTTAACGGCATCGCGTTCACGATCATTGGCGTGGTACCGTCCAATTTCGATTACAGCGGACGCGGCTTCAAACAGAGCGACGTGTATATTCCCATCGGCCAGTGGAACGACGCCACCTTCCGCGATCGCCGCGCCAGCATGGGGACGCGCGCCGTGGGCAGGCTGAAGCCCGGTGTCACAATTGAGCAGGCCAGGGCGGACATGGATGCACTCGCGCAGCATCTGGCCGAGCAATACCCCCAGGCCAACAAGGGCAAGGGCATTGCTCTGGTGCCGCTCAAGCAGGATGTCGTCGGCTCCATCCAGCCCTATCTCCTGGTGCTGCTGGCAGCGGTAGGTTTCGTTCTGCTCATCGCCTGCGTCAACGTCGCCAATCTCATGCTGGCCCGCTCGACGGGCCGGGCGCACGAATTCGCCGTCCGGATTGCGCTGGGCGCCGGGCGCCGGCGGGTCATCCGGCAGCTCCTGACGGAAAGCATTCTGCTCGCGCTGGCCGGCGGCGGGCTGGGCATGCTGGTGGCCACGTGGGGACTGAAGGCCGCGCTCAAAGTGCTGCCGGCGGCGCTGCCGCGCGCCGAATCCATCCATCTCGACGGGCACGTGCTGCTGTTTACGCTGGCGGCTTCTCTCCTCACCGGAATTCTCTTTGGCCTGGCCCCCGCGCTCAAAACTTCGACGGCGGACGTTCAAGCGACGCTCAAGGAGGGCGGTCGTGGCGCCAGCACCGCGCATCACCGCACCCAGGACGTTTTCGTCATCGCAGAAGTGGCATTGGCGCTGGTGCTGCTGGCCGGCGCGGGACTGATGGTTCGCAGCCTGGCCAATCTCTGGAGCGTCGATCCCGGTTTCGACCCGCACCACGTGCTCGCCTTCCGCTCCACCTTTCCTCCCCTCAAATCTCCGGACGCCATTCGGGCGACATGGGACCAGATCCACGACGCCCTCAGTGCGATTCCGGGAATTCAGAGTGCATCGATTTCGCTCGGCTCCGCGCCGACTCTCGGCGATTCCAACCTGCCCTTCTGGCTCGAGGGCGAGCCCAAACCGCCGACGACCTCGCAAATGAAGTTGTCACTGTTTTATCTTGTCCAGCCGGACTATTTGAAAGTGATGCGGATTCAGCTCCGGCGCGGCCGCTTCCTCACTCCCATGGACAACCAGCATTCGCCCTCCGTGGTCGTCATTGACGACCGCTTTGCTGAGCTTTATTTCCCGGGCCGGAACCCCATCGGCCGGCGCATCAATTTTGACATCGTCAATATGACGCCGGAAATCGTTGGCGTGGTCGGCCACGTCAAGCAGTACGGACTGGATGAAGACGCCTCGACACCCACTCTGGCGCAATGCTACCTCCCCGTTTCCCAGTTTCCCGACAGATTTGCGCCGCTGTTCGCCTCCAATCTTGGAATTCTCGTCCGCACCCAGGGATCGCCGTCTGCCGAGACCGGCGCCATTCGTCACGCCCTGAGCCGAATCAACAGCCAATCGGTGATGTACGGTACGCAAACCATGGATGCCATCCTTTCGGATTCGCTCGCGTCGCGCCGCTTCTCGATCATCCTCATGGGCCTGTTCGCCGCCCTGGCGCTGCTGATGGCCAGCGTGGGCATTTATGCCGTCATCGCCTATGTCACCAGCCAGCGCACCCATGAATTTGGCATTCGCATGGCGCTGGGAGCAGAGAAACGCGATGTGCTTGGAATGGTAGTCGGCCAGGGACTCAAGCTGGCGCTGATGGGAGTGGCCATCGGAATTGCCGGCGCGCTGGCACTAACAAGGTTCCTTTCCAGTTTGCTCTTCGGCGTCAAGCCGACGGACCCGCTCACCTTCATCGGCGTTTCGCTCATCCTCATCGCCGTGGCGCTCGCGGCGTGCTACATCCCGGCGCGCCGCGCCGCCAAAGTCGATCCCATGGTGGCGCTGAGATACGAGTGAGGCCGTGGTGAGTGATGAGTGATGAGTGGCGAGCATCCGCGATTACGAGTTAGGAATGGCTTCGTGGTTCTGAGTTATGGGTTCTGAGTTATGGCTTCCTGGTTCCGGCGGCTGCAATCTGAAATTTCAGATTTGAAATGGCTCCCGTGCGCCCACCGCGCCATGGGTGAGTGAGCAAATTGCAATTGAGTGATTGAGCGATTGGCGATTGAAACGCTGACGGCTGAGCGCTGAAAGCTGACGGCTGAACGCTGATAGCTAATGAGGTTTTGCTTCCATGATTGAGCTTCGCAACCTTGAAAGATCCTATCCGGTGGGCGCGAGCAGGTTCTGGGTCCTTCGCCGGATTGACCTCGAGATCAAAGAAGGAGAATTCATCACCATCATGGGACCCTCGGGCGCGGGGAAATCCACCCTGCTGGCCATCCTGGGCATGTTCGATAGCGTATTCGACGGCGAATATTTCTTCCTCGGCCATCCCGTGCACAAACTGAACACGAAGAAGCGGGCTGAACTGAACAAGGCGTACATCGGCTTTGTCTTCCAGCAGTACCACCTGCTGGACGGCCTCACGGTGGCCGAAAATCTCGATATTCCCCTTTCCTATCGCAACATCAAGGCCTCGGCGCGGCAGGCCATGGTGGCCGATACGCTTGACCGCTTCCAGATTGTCGGCAAGAAGGACCTGTTTCCCAGCCAGCTTTCCGGCGGCCAGCAGCAGCTTGTGGCCGTCGCGCGGGCCGTCATCGCCAGCCCCAAACTGATTCTGGCCGATGAGCCCACCGGAAATCTGCATTCCAGCCAGGGCAAGGAAATCATGGACCTTTTCAAGAAACTGAATGAGGAGGGCACCACCATCATCCAGGTGACCCACAACGAAACCTGGGCCGCCTACGGAAACCGCATCATCAACCTGCAGGACGGCTGGCTGGTGAAATGATGAGCCGGGAATCAAGAGAGGGGCGGGCCGCAGCAGCATGCTTTTGCGAAAGGGCACGACTTCAGTCGTGCCGGAAATAGCGGCACCGTTGGCTTTGATTTTCCACCCTCGCCCTCTGGGAGAGGGTGGACGCGCAGCGGCCGGGTGAGGGGTCTTTTCCGTAGCTCCACGGCTGGCGAACACGTCGCGGCTTTTGATTTTCGTAGCGGCGAGTTCACCTCGCCCATGGCTTTTTGTAGCGGCGGGTTCACCCCGCCAACGGCGAAGGCGTTTGGCGGCGCAAAGCCGCCCTTACAAAACCGAGGCAACAATGTTCAATCTTCGTGCACTCTTCCACAAAAAACAGGCCGAGCAGGAAATGGACGACGAACTGCGCTTCCATCTGGAAAAGCAGATCGAGCAGAACATCGCCCGTGGAATGAGCCCGGAAGAAGCCCGCTACGCCGCGCTGCGACAGTTCGGCAACGTTGGAGCGGTCAAGGAAGACTGCCGCGACAGTTGGGGCGTGCGCTTCATGAATGAACTCGCCCAGGACCTCCGCTACGGCCTCCGCCAGCTTCGCCGCAACCCCGGTTTACCGCGGTCGCCGTCCTCACACTCGCCCTCGGCATCGGCGCCAACACCGCCATCTTCAGCGTGGTCAACGCGGTCATGCTGCGAACGCTGCCGGTCGCGAACCCCGGGCAATTGGTGCAGATCCGATTCCGCTCGCCCCGCAGCAGCAGCCTGCGGATGACTTTCACCAATCCCTTGTGGGAACAGATTCGCGACCATCAGGATGCCCTGGCGGGGGCTTTTGCCTGGTCCCCGCAAGACTTCAATCTTGCCGACGGAGGCGAAGCCCACGAGGTCCGCGGGATGTACGTCAGTGGCAGCTACTTCCCGACGCTGGGGGTGCCATCGGCCATCGGGCGCCTGATCACGCCGGAGGAAGACCACCACGGCTGCAACGGTGTTGCCGTGCTCGGGTACGGGTTCTGGCAGCGGAACTACGCCGGAGCCCGGAGCGCGATCGGCAGCCTGCTGCGCCTCAACGGCCATTCGTTCCCGATCATTGGGGTGACCGCGCCCAGCTTCTTCGGCACGGACGTAGGTGAAAGATTCGACGTCGCCCTGCCGATCTGCGCGGAGGCGGTGATTCGAGGAAAAGACTCTTTCCTCAACCAGCGTTCCGCCTGGTGGCTCCTGATGATGGGCCGTCTCGCTCCCGGGGAGAAGAATGAGCAGGCGACGGCGCGCCTGAACGCTCGCGCGGCCGAAATCTTCGCCGCTTCCGTTCCTTCGAACTGGCGGCCCGACGATCAGCAGGCCTTCCGCAGGTCCAGCTTCAAAACGGTTCCGGCGGGCACCGGGCTGACCGGCTTTTCCGGGCTGCGCGACCAGTACGAAAAGCCACTCGAAATCCTGATGGTGGTGGTCGGCTTTGTGCTGCTCATCGTTTGCGCGAACATCGCCAGCCTCCTGATGGCCCGCGCCGCGGCGAGAGAAAGGGAGTTCGCCGTTCGACTCTCAATGGGCGCGTCGCGCGCGCGGCTGGTACGGCAGGTGCTCACCGAAAGCTTGCTGCTCTCCGCGGCGGGCGCCCTGGGTGGATTGTTCCTGGCCCGCTGGGGCAGCGCCCTGCTGGTTCGCCTGGTCTCGACGACCACCAGCAGGGTCTATCTCGATCTCTCCATGGATGGGCGCGTCCTGGGCTTCACGGCGGGCATCGTCGTGGTAACGGGACTGGTGTTCGGCCTGCTGCCGGCCCTGCGCGCCACGCGGGTCCCCCTGACCTCGGCGATGAAGGGCGGCGAAGCACAACCCGGGGAAAACCGCTCGCCCTTTCATTCCGGCCGCTGGGTGGTGGCCGTGCAGGTTGCGCTCTCTCTGGTTCTGCTGGTAGGGACCGGCCTTTTCGTGCGCACCTACAGGAACCTGGTGACGTTTAATCCCGGATTCGACCGCTCGAACGTCCTCCTGGTCAGCATGGACGTTCACAACGCCGGCATCGGACCGGAGGCGCGGATCCCCTTTTACGGCCGGGTTCTGGAGCGGCTGAAGTCGCTTCCCGGCGCCGTGTCGGCCAGTCAAAGCTGGCTGACACCGATTTCCGGATTGGAGTGGAACGGGATGATCCAGTCCGAAGGATACCAACCACCGGCGGGCGGGATGCCGCTGGTCTGGTTCAACTGGGTGACGCCGGAATACTTTGCCACGCTGCGCACGGCGCTGGTTGCAGGCCGCACGTTCAACAGCCGTGATTCGGCAACCTCGCCCAAGGTCGCGATCGTGAATGAGGCGCTCGTCCGCCGCTTCTTTCCGAATCAGGATCCCCTGGGGAAGTCCTTCCGCATGGATGGCCCCCCCGGGTCCCCCCCGGAGCGGATCCAGATTGTGGGAGTGGTCCGGGATTCCAAGTACCTGTCGCTTCGCGAAGCCGATGTTCCCTTTGCTTACGTTCCGCCGGCCCAGGCCCCGTTCGTCCCGGACGACAGCTCTTTTGAAATCCGGACCGCCGTCAAGCCCGCATCGATGATCCCGGCGGTGCGGGACGCGATTGGGAGAGAAAATAAGGCGGCGTCCCTCCGCTTTGGAACCCTGGAGCAGCAGATTGATAACTCCCTGGTGCAGGAACGCCTGCTTTCGACACTCTCCGGATTTTTCGGCGGCCTCGCTCTTCTGTTGACGGCCATCGGCCTATACGGCGTGATGGCCTTTCTGGTCACGCGGCGCACGCACGAAATCGGCATCCGCATGGCACTGGGCGCGGAACGCCAGGACGTGCTGAAGATGGTCATCGGGCAGGGGTTGAAGCTGGCGGTCATGGGCGTGGCTGCCGGCCTTGCCGGGGCGATGGCTTTGACTCGGTTCCTGGCAAGCCTGCTCTACGGCGTCAAGCCCACCGACCCGCTCACGTTTATCGCCGTCTCGCTCATCCTGATCGCCGTGGCGCTCGTGGCCTGCTACATTCCCGCCCGCCGCGCCGCCAAAGTCGATCCCATGGTGGCGCTGCGGTACGAATGAAGGATGAAGGATGAAACAAGTCGGGTTGCGCCTTGAACGATGTACGATTGGTGATTTGTGATTGGTGATTGGCGATTGAAAGAGGGGAAATTACAAATTACGGGTTACGAATGGCTTCGTGGTTCGGATGGGGATTGCATCATAGAGTGACGGACGTCCGTAGCGCCGGCATCTTGCCGGCCCTGAGTAAGAAGGCCGCCGGGACGGCGGGGCTACAAACGAGCGTTGTCACCCTATTTTGCAATCCTCAGTAAGTTAGGGGTTCTGGTTCCGGGGTCTGCAATCTGAAATTTCAGATTTGAAATTGCCCCGTGCCATTGGCGATTGGCGATTGACGGATAGAAAGGCAGGTTGGAGTAACCGTGCTCCGTGATCTTCTCTACCGCGTAAGAGCTTTATTCCATCGCCGTTCCATGGAAGCGGAAATGGACGACGAACTGCGCTTCCATCTGGAAAAGCAGATCGAGCAGAACATCGCTCAGGGCATGAGCGCCGGAAGAAGCCCGTTACGCGGCGCTTCGCCAGTTCGGCAACCTTGGAGCGGTCAAGGAAGACTGCCGCGACAGTTGGGGCGTGCGCTTCATTAACGAACTCGCCCAGGACCTCCGCTACGGCCTCCGCCAGCTTCCGCGCAATCCCGGCTTCACCCTTGTCGCTGTTTTGACCCTCGCCCTCGGCATTGGAGCGAACACGGCGATTTTTTCGGTTGTCAACTCAGTCCTGCTCAGACCGCTTCCATTTCCGAATGCCGACCGCCTGGTGATGCTCTGGGAGCGCAGCCCAGCCAAAGGCATCGGGCCGGAGAAGGTATCGGGGCCCGATTTTGAAGATTGGCGTCAGCAAAATGACGTTTTCGCGAGCATGGCCTTCTGGCCTGGCTGGCTCGGGGCTGTCGAATTCAATCTCGCCGGCGCGCAGGGAACGGAGAAGGTCGGGGGTATTTACGCCTCCTCGGCTCTTTTCTCAGTCCTTGGCGTTAAGCCATTTCTGGGCCGCACCTTTCTTCCCGAAGAAGACAACTGGCAAGGCAATCGGGTGGCGCTCATCAGCCATGAGCTTTGGCAAAGCCGTTTCGGCGGAGACCCTCATGTGCTGGGCCGCACTCTTACCGTCGATAGTTACGGCCGGCGGGATTACTCGATCGTGGGCGTGATGCCGCGGGGCTTCCATTTCCCGAACCCATGCGACCTGTGGCTGCCGGCAGGCTGGATGGGCGTGCATATCGGCGAGCGGCGCTCCGGGCACTGGCATTCCGTGATCGCACGCCTCAAGCCCGGCGTGGCGCTCGACCAGGCGCAATCGGAAATGAGCGCGATTCAGTCGCGCATCGCGCAGGACCATCCGAACGACCTGATCGGCACCGATGTGGCGGTCGTACCTTTGCTTGACCAGACCATCGGCCAGTCGCTGCGCGCGAGCCTGCTGATTTTGTGGGGCGTGGTGGCTTGTGTCCTGCTCATAGCCTGCGCGAATCTGGCGAATCTGCTTCTGGCGCGCGGAGCAGGACGGCAGAAAGAAATAGCTGTCCGCCTGGCGGTTGGCGCAAGCCGCTGGCGCGTGGTTCGCCAACTGCTCACCGAGAGCCTGCTTCTCGCCCTGGGCGGCGGAATCGTAGGCGCGATAGGCGCGATGTGGGCTCTTCGTCTCTTCATCGCCATCGCAGCCAGCCACATTCCCCGATTGCAGGAAGTCAGGATGGATGCCACATCCCTCGCTTTTACTTTGGGCGTCTGTTTGATAACAGGTCTGTTCTTTGGTCTCGTCCCGGCCTGGCAAACCTCCAGACCCGATTTGAACAGTACGCTCAAGGAAGCCAGCCGAAGCGGAAATGCGCTGCTCCGGGAGAGCCGAATGCGTCCCTTGCTGGTGACTTTTGAAGTCGCCCTTTCATTAGTCCTCCTGATTGGCGCCGGGCTGATGACTCGAAGCCTGGTGAGCCGCTTGCAGATCAACCGCGGCTTTCAACCCGGTCATCTGTTGACGGCCCAATTGGATTTTTCCGCGTCGGGATTCACGGGATGGGTCCACCCGGCCGCCACCAGCCCTCAGGTGGCCTTGAAGCAGATCATGGAACGAATCAGGCATGATCCGGGAGTCGTGTCGGTGGCGGTGGCGTACAAACTCCCGCGTGACGTGGACAAGGGGCTGACTTTCCCCGTCGTCATCGAAAACCGCCCTTCAGCCACATCTGCCGAATATCCGACGGCCGACTTTGAAGGCATTTCGCCCGATTACTTCCGCACCATGGGCATCCCCCTCCTCGAAGGAAGGGCCTTTACCGAGGATGACGTTTACGAAGCGCCGTGGGTCGCCATCATCAATCAAACCATAGCGCGGCGCTATTTCCCCAATCAGCATTCCATCGGCAAGCGGCTGGCATTAGGAGGCCGGAAAAATCCCGGGCAACCGGATTACCATGATCCCGACGGGCGGCCGCCCTGGAAAGAGATCGTCGGTGTCGTTGCTGATACGAAAACCCTGGGCCCCCACGCGGAAACAGTGCCGGAAGTGTACGTTCCCTACTGGCAGTGGCCCATGCAGAGCCCGGCCCTCCTCATCCGCACGACGAGCCATGCAGCGCTTTCCGTAGCCGCAATCAGCAGCGAAGTGAGAGCTGTCAATAAGAACCTGCCTCCTCCAATCATTCGGACTATGGATGACATACTCGCTGATTCAGTCGCCCAACCCCGCTACCAGACCATGCTCCTGGGCTTGTTTGGGATCGCCGCACTCATCCTGGCAGCAGTGGGTATTTATGGCGTGACGTCCTATTCCGTCGCGCAGCGCACGCACGAAATCGGCATTCGCATGGCGCTGGGGGCGGAAAGACACGATGTCCTGAGGATGGTCGTTGGGCAAGGGCTCAAGCTGGCGCTGATCGGCGTGGCCGTCGGCATTGCCGGGCGCGCTGGCGCTGACGCGATTTCTTGTCGAGCCTGCTCTACGGCGTCAAGCCTACCGATCCGCTCACCTTCATCGCCGTTTCGCTGATCCTGATCGCCGTGGCCTTGCTGGCCTGCTACATCCCCGCCCGCCGCGCCGCCAATGTCGATCCCATGGTGGCGCTGCGATATGAATGAGGCCATTGGTGATTGAGCCAATGGAAGGATGAAGTTTGAAGGATGAAGGATGAAATCCGGGCTCGGAGTTCGGCTTTGCCGGCTCTGGAATTTTGAATCTGGAATTTGAGATCTCGCGCCTAGCGGCGGGTAGCGGCGGGGGTACAATGCCAATAGCGGCCACCGACTCGTCGGGGTAAACTCCAACCGCCCCTACAAGACCGAGGCAACAATGTTCAATCTTCGTGCATTCTTCCACAAGAACCAGGCCGAGCAGGAGATGGACGACGAACTCCGCTTCCATCTGGAAAAGCAGATTGAACAGAACATCGCTCAGGGCATGAGCGCGGAAGAAGCCCGTTACGCCGCGCTTCGCCAGTTCGGCAACGTCGGAGCGGTCAAGGAAGACTGCCGCGACAGTTGGGGCGTGCGCTTCATGAATGAACTCGCCCAGGACCTCCGCTACGGCCTCCGGCAGCTTCGCCGCAACCCCGGCTTCACCGTGGTGGCCGTCCTCACCCTCGCCCTCGGCATCGGCGCCACCAGCACCATCTTCAGTTGGATCAACTCGACGCTGCTGAATCCCATTCCCGGCGTCACCAGCACCGGCGATCTGGTTAGCGTCATGCGCGGGACCATCAGCGAACATCCCACGCCCCCGTTTTCTTATCCGGACTTTCTGGACCTGAGCCGCGAAAACCAGAGTTTCACCGGCCTGCTGGCCTACCATGATGATTTCATGTCGCTGACAGGAAACCGGAAACCTGAGCGGATTTACGGCGCGTTGACCACCGCCAATTATTTCAAGGTGCTGGACGTGCGGCCCGTCCTTGGACGGGGCTTCCTTCCCCAGGAAGGAACAGAACAGGGCAGCGCGCCGGTTGTCGTCATCAGCTACGCTATCTGGCAAAGCCATTTTGCCTCTGACCCGTCGGCCGTCGGCCGGACGCTCCAGATCAACCGCCATCCTTACACCATTGTCGGTGTTGCTCCCCCGCACTTCGAGGGCTGCAAAACAGGTCTGCACAACGACGTCTGGGTCCCTTTGGGAATGGACCGCGAGATGTGGGGCTCCAACCGGTTCAACCAGCGCGGCACTTTCTGGCTGAACGTGCTGGGAAGGCTGCGGCCGGGCGTCACACGGCAGCAGGCTGCTGGAGAAACGAATGTCGTGATGCAGCAGATTGCCGCCGCGACCCCCAACATTGAACGCGGTCCCAACCAGATCACCCTCGACCCGCTGTGGCGATCGCCTTTCGGAGCCAACGTCTATCTCTATCGGACGCTACCCTTGCTGCTGGGCCTTGCTGCGGTGCTGCTGCTGCTGGCCTGCACCAACGTCGCCAACCTGCTGCTGGTACGGCTGGTGCCACGACAGAGGGAGATTGCCCTTCGCCTGGCGATGGGAGCCAGCCGGGCGCGCCTCATCCGCCAACTGCTGGTGGAAAGCCTGCTGATAGCTCTGGCCGGGGGCGCGGCCGCCATGCTGCTGACCACGTGGTCGGCAGGAACGTTCGCCAGCTTTTTTCCACCCACCAGCCTGCCCTTATCTCTCAATGGCCGAGCGAACGGCAGCGTGCTGCTTGCAATACTGGTGGTTTCCATTCTGACCGCAGTTGTTTTCGGTATTCTGCCCGCGTGGCGCACCTCCCGCCTGGCCCCCATCACCGTCATCAACGAAGAGGCGGGCAGGGCGTCCGGCGGTGTCCATCGCTCGCGGCTCTCGAGGACGCTGGTGGTTGCCCAAATTTCTCTTTCCCTGCTCATGCTGATTGCGGCCGGCCTGTTCACTCGCAGCTTCCGGAATGAACAGAACTCAAACCCGGGCTTTGACCCGAACCACGTGCTGCTCGCCTCTTACAATCTTGAGTCTGTTGATGAAACTCCCGAGCAGAGGATAACCTTTGACCAACGCCTGCTGGAAAGAGTTCGCGCCCTGCCCGGAGTGAAATCCGCGACGCTGGCTGATTTTTCTCCGCTCAGCTTCACCATCCACAGTCGCGATGTCCTGCCGGAAGGGTACGTGCCCCAGCCGCATGAATCGATGGAAATTGATCGCGGCAACGTGGCCCCGGATTATTTTCAAACTCTCCGCACGCCGCTGATGGCCGGGCGTGAGTTCACCCTGCATGACGATGCCAGGTCGCAGCCTGTCGTCATCGTGAATCAGGAATTCTGCAAGCGCTACTGGCCGGGCCAGGATCCTCTGGGAAGGAAAATCGTAACCAACGGGCAGTCGCTGACGGTGATTGGCGTGGCGCAAAACGCCAAATACCGGCTGCTGCGATATCCCCCGGAGCCCGCCATCTTTCTGCCCCTTTACCAGCACTACCAGGACCAGTTGACCATCCATCTACGCGTTGCCGGCGCTCCCGGAGCGTTCGCCCCGGCAGTCAAAAGGATTGTTACCGAGATGAATCCGCACCTGCCCCTGTTTCACGTGACCACGCTCAGGGCCAGCATGCAGTTTGGCAGCCTTTTCGAGCGGATTGCGGCCACACTGGTGGGTTCATTTGGCTTGCTGGCACTGCTGCTGGCCGCGGTGGGAATTTACGGCGTGGTCGCTTTTGCCACACGCCAGCGCACACACGAAATCGGCATCCGCATAGCGTTGGGGGCGGGACGCCGCGACGTGCTAAGGCTCGTCGTGGGACAGGGGTTGAAGCTGGCGCTCATTGGAGTGAGTGTCGGGATTGCTGCAGCTCTCGTCTTGACGCAATTTCTGGCAAGCAGGCTTTACGGCGTCAAGCCGGCGGATCCGCTCACGTTTATCGCCGTCTCCCTTATCCTCATCGCCGTGACGCTCGCGGCCTGCTACATCCCCGCCCGCCGCGCGGCGAAGGTCGATCCCATGGTGGCGCTGCGCAATGAGTAAGGCAGTGACGCGTGACAAGCTCGAACCCGGGCCAGCTGTAGCGGCGCGCTCACCGCACCATCGCCATTGGTGATTGAGTGATGGGTGATTTGCGATTGAAAAGCTGAAGGTTGAAAGCGGACGGCGGAACGACGGGTGGCGCAGGCCGCCGTGTTCGCGGTCTGCGGCTTTTGATTTTCGTCGCGGTTTTGAGCTCTGGGTTAGGGGTTCCGGGTCTGCAATCTGAAATTTCAGATTTGAGATGGACGCCGGTGCGTGGGGTGGCGCTCCCATCGCGGCGCGGTAATGCTTTGGCCCTGGGGAGAGACATCTGAGTTGATTGGGTCAAGGATTTTTTAGGCATGATTCAACTCCGAGCCTGCTGAGTTGGGGTTAGGGTGGACGCGCAGCAGCCGGGTGAGGGGGCTTTTCGGTAGCGCCACGGCTGGCGCACCCGTCGCGGCTTTTGATTTTGGCAGGGGAGGGCTCCGCCCTCCGCTTGCAGGTTTTGCGAGCACGAGTTTATCGCAGCGCCGCGCTTTTGCGAAAGGGCACGAGTTTAATCGCAGGACAGCGCTTTTGCGAAAGGGCACGAGTTTAATCGTGCCATGGAAGAGTCCCCTTTGACTGGGGGCTTGCGCCCCTGAAGGCTGTGGCAGGCTTAGGAATTTGCAGAGTAGAGCGAGATTTGAAATGCCGCCACGTGAGGTCGCGAATGTCCCCCGGGTTCGCAGTTGCAAACGATGGATTCAACCACAACACGGGGCGTTCTGACTTGATCCTTCCGAATTCATCATTTTGTTGCGCCGGCCGCCGCGCCATAGTAAGTATCCCCCGGCAAAGCCGGGGGCTTTACGGTTGCCGGCCCCTCAAAGGGGCCTGATCGCAACCGATCAAGAGCAAAACCAAAACCTCGTTAGTCAGCGACCTGGAAGGCGCATCGCAATCGCAAGAGTCGTGAAGCTGACTGCTGGACATGTCAAACATCTACTGCCTCCCCGGCAGAGCCGGGGAGTCTCCCAACTGACTAGGCTTCATATCCTAGGCTAGAAATGGCGTATTGGGCCCCCAAATGGGACGTTTGGGATTCTTGCGAAAAAATCTTGAAAATTTATAAGTCTAATAAATACAATAAGTTATAAATATTAAAGCATTCCCAAAAATGTGATTTTGAGAATTTGTGTCCGATTTTCGAACAGTGCGTAATTTTTACATTTCCCAAAAGTTCATTTCCCTTCCCCAAGCCCAGGGTGATTCGATCATGACATCCTGCTAAAATGGTAGCCTGTATCTTTCTGGAATCCGGGGCTATGGCTACAACCTTTACGGAACATTACGACGTGGTGGTCGTCGGCGCGGGTCACGCGGGCGCTGAAGCCGCCATGGCTGCGGCGCGCATGGGGCTGCGGACCGCGCTCTGCACCATCAACCTCGACCTGATCTGCCAGATGTCGTGCAATCCGGCCGTGGGCGGCATCGCCAAGGGCCACCTGGTGCGCGAAGTGGACGCGTTGGGCGGCGTGATGGGCGAAGTGATTGACGCCGTGGGCATCCAGTTCCGGCTGCTCAACACCAGCCGCGGCCCGGCCGTCTGGTCGCCGCGCGCCCAGGCCGACAAGAAGCTCTATCGCGCCAGGATGCGCCAGGTGCTCGAGCAGGAACCGAACCTGCGCATCAGGCAGGCGGAGGTAATTGACCTGGTCCTGGAAGATTTGAACGGGCATTCATCGCCCGCGTCGGATGCCAAGCGCCGCCACGGCAGCGCGTTCGCGGTGTTCTGTTGCGCGACGGACGAACCATCGAGGCCGGCGCCGTCATCGTCACAACAGGAACGTTTCTCAACGGTCTGATCCACTGTGGCGAGCAGAAGTACGCCGCCGGGCCGCTCGGGCGAGCCGCCGGCTGTGATGCTGGGCGAAGCTTTGCGGCGCATGGGATTTGAAGTGGGCCGCCTGAAGACCGGAACGCCGCCCCGCCTCGACCGCCGCACCATTGACTTTTCGCAATTCAAAGTGCAGCCCGGCGATCCCGTGCCCACGCCCTTCAGCTTCCGCACACGCGCCATCACGCAGGAACAGACCGTCTGCTGGATCGCCCTGACCAACGACGAAACGCACCGGGTGATCCGCGAGAACATCCACCGATCGCCGCTTTACTCCGGTCAGATCCAGAGCGTCGGCCCGCGCTACTGCCCGTCGATTGAAGACAAGATCGTGAAATTTCCGGACAAGCCGCATCACCAGCTTTTCCTGGAACCCGAAGGCCTGGACACCAACGAGATCTACCTCAACGGCATGTCCACCTCCATGCCCATTGACGTGCAGGCCGCCATGGTGAAGTCGATTCCGGGGCTTGAAAACGCGGAGATGATCCGGCCCGGCTACGCCATCGAGTACGACATGATCCAGCCGACGGAACTCCGGCCGTGGCTTGAAACCAAGAAGATCCAGAACCTGTTTCTGGCGGGGCAGATCAACGGCACCACCGGTTACGAAGAGGCCGCCTGCCAGGGCATCATGGCGGGCATCAACGCCGGGCTGCGCGTCCAGTGCCGCGAGCCGCTGGTGATCGGGCGCACGCAAGGCTACACGGGAATTCTGATCGACGACCTGGTGAACAAGGGCGTGGATGAGCCTTACCGCATGTTCACTTCGCGCGCCGAGTTCCGCCTGCACCTGCGCATCGACAACGCCGACGAGCGACTGATGCCCATCGGCCACAAGGCCGGCACCATCCGGCAGGAAGACTACGATGTTTTTCTCCGCAAGCAGCAGCGGATTTCCGCCGCCACGCGCCTGCTGCTGGAGACCCGGCTCGATCCGCAATCAAACGCCGGCCGGGAGATTTACACGCGTCTCGGCCTGATGGCCGACGGACGGTTCAACGGCCCCACGCCGCTCACCGGCGCGCAATTGCTGAAGCGTCCGGAACTGAAGATTGACGATCTGATGGAATGGATCAACGAGGGGCTCGGCCGGGCTGGCAGCGAGCCCATCGCAACCGCTAACGGCGACGGAATTGCCTCGCTTATGGCGCGGGAAGAAGCGCGCCGGGTTGAGACCGACCTCAAGTACGAAGGCTACCTGGCCCAGCAGGAAAAGCACATTGAACACATGAAGCGAGCCGAGCAGCGCCGCATACCGGACGGGTTCGATTACGGCAGGATCTCCGGCCTCTCGCGCGAAGTTGTGGAAAAGTTCACCCGCGTCCGTCCGCTCACCCTCGGCCAGGCCCTGCGCATCCCGGGTGTCACGCCCGCGGCCGTCTCGCTGGTCAACGTCTATATTGAAATCTTCCAGCGCCGCAGCGCAGAACAAACCCAGGCGTAACGGGGATTGCAGCTAATCGTTCACTGTCCAACCCCGGTGCGGGCTTGCGGGCCTCCACTTGCATTTGGAGTCGTAACAAAGGTAGGCTTGGAACATGGATGTAGAAACGATCAAGGCGGCGATTGAGACCCTCAGCGAACCTGAGCGCCGAGCATTGGCGGACTGGCTGCAAGAACTCGAAGACCGGGCTTGGGATGCTGAGATGGAGCGGGATTTTTCTCCGGGCGGTCGTGCCCAGGCTCTCGCCGAAAAGATCGATCAGGAAATCGAAGAAGGAAAGTTCACTCCGCTCGATGAGGGTATGCGCTCACGACAAGGGCGGCATTGAAATTCACCTCCCACGCTTCCCCGGGTTTCTGGTCTCTTTATGACCGGCTGCCACCGGAAATTCAGAAGCAGGCCGCCAAACGATATGAGCTTTTTGCCGGCGCCCCCCATCATCCTTCCCTGCGCTTGAAGCCGATTGGCCCATTCTGATCGGCACGCGTTTCACGGTCCTACCGAGCACTCGCAACGCGCCGCGGGGACCATTTCTTCTGGTTCTGGATTGGTTCACACGCTGACTATGACAACCTGATCGCCGGGTTGTGACACGCCTCAGCTATCTTGCGGGCTTCCACTTCCGGAAGAACTCCGTGAAATCCTGGTAAGACATGGCGCGGGCGTTGGCAAACTGGCCCTGGCTCTGGGCGTAGAGCAGTTTCCCGTGCGGGTCGAGCACGGCCAGGGCGGGGATGCCTTTGTTGATGGGCACATCGTACTTTGCCGCGACGTCGAGGTTCTTGTCATAGCGCCCCACGTCAACCTTGACCACGACAAAATCGCTCGCGATCAGGCGGGCCAGGTCCGGCCTATGCATCTGCGCATCCAGCGCATGACAATCCGGTCACCAGTTGGCGCCGAAAATCAGCACGATGTTCCGGCCCGTCTTCGATGCTTGCGCCAGGGCGGCGGCGATGTCGCGGCGAGCGTCGGCCTGCGGGTCATAAATCGGCTGGGCCACAGCCCTCGCCCGGGCAGCTCCCATCATCAGCCCACATAACGCCAGCAAGCTCAAAACACGCCTTGTCACGATCCTCTGTCCTGCTTTCATGATTTCCTTATCTTAGCAGGATGTTGGAATATGTTGTAGCGGCGGCTTTACGCCGCCAACCCACGTTGAGAGCGTTGAGCCCATGGCGGGGTCAACCCGCCGCGACGCTCTCCCTGTGGCATATTTCAACCGGCTGTCACATAAAAAGCGGCAAACAGGACACGGCATTGAAGTCAGCCGCCCGATTGGCCGATCAATAGGCAGTGGGATCGCGGCCCAGAACCGGTTCCCCAGGAGGCCACGATGGCGGAAGAAACCGATCAGCAAGCAACTCAGCCAGCAAACCCTGCTCCTCCGAAAAAAGGCTACAAGTTCATCCGCTGGGATGACACCGGCAAGGTCGCGCATCTCACCATGGCCCGGCCTCCGCAGAACGTGATGAACATCGATATGCTCAAAGAGATGGCCGCCGCCATCGAAGGCCTGAACCATAGCGAGGATGTGTGCCTGATCCTGCTGGACGCGGCCGCCGAATGCGAGGGCTATTTCTCGGCGGGCCTGGGCGTGGAGGGCTACACACAGCAACTGGTTTTCCAGATGATGGATGCTTTCCACGACGTGTTCCGCGCCATGGTGGACGTTTCCAAACCCGTTCTGGCCGTCGTCGACGGCGTCGCTTCCGGCGCGGGCAGCGAACTGGCGGCTTTCTGCGACCTGGTGATCGCCACGGAAAACACGCAGTTTCGGCAACCGGAAATCAAGCTGGGGGTGTTTCCGCCGCTCGGAGCGGTGGTCTACCCGCGCGTCATCGGGCCGCGCCGCGCCATGGAATTCCTCCTGACCGGCGAGCCCATCAACGCCCACACGGCGCTTGAAATCGGCCTGGTGAACCGCGTGGTTTCACGCGCCGACCTGGAGGCCACCGTCAACGCCATGGTCCACCGCATCACCGATGAGAGCAGCCCCGTCCTTCAGTTGCTGAAGCGCGTGATCTTCAACGGCACCTGGATGCCTTTCACCGAAGCCCTGAAACGCGCCCAGGACATCTACCTCAACCAGCTTTTCGAGCTGGAAGATTCCCAGGAAGGCCTGCGCGCCCTCATCGAAAAACGCAAGCCCGTGTGGAAAAACCGGTAGGGCGCCGCACCACCTGCCCTCCCGCTGCAGGCAAAACAATTCAATGGGCCCGCAAAAATTTGTGTATTACCCTCCCGCGTTTTCCCTTTAGAATAGTCTCCATTCTCTGGGTACGTCGTTTCATTGGGGGTCATAGCATTCGGGGCTTCTTTCAACAACTGAAACCATTGGCATGAAGGCAGACTTCCATTTCACGCAAGGGGGGAACGATGAAACCATCGGCTATTGAAGCTTTGAAGAAACAAGTCCGTGGAGAGGCGCTGCAGCCCAGTGATGCCAGTTATGACGACGCTCGCAGCATCTATAACGCCGCGATCGACCGCCGGCCGGCGGTGATTGTGCGCCCGTCGGGAACGGAAGATGTGGCGGCGGCGGTGCGCTTTGCGCGCGAGCAGGACCTGCCGCTGTCGATTCGCGGCGGCGGCCACAACGTCGCCGGAAACGCCGTCTGCGACGATGGCGTGATGCTCGACATGTCGTCGATGAAAGGCATCCAGATCGACACGGCAAGCCGCACGGCGACCGCGGACCCGGGCCTGACGCTCGGCGACTATGACAAGGCGACCAACGCACAGAATCTCGTCAGCCCCATGGGTATTGTTTCAAAGACGGGCATCGCGGGACTGACCCTGGGCGGCGGAATGGGCTGGCTGATGGGGAAATACGGCCTGGCCTGCGACAACCTGATGGGGGCGGAAGTTGTGACGGCCGAAGGCAAAACGGTGCAGGCCAGCGAGGAGGAAAACCCCGACCTGCTTTGGGGGCTGCGCGGCGGCGGCGGCAATTTCGGAGTGGTTACAAAGTTCCAGTATCGCCTGCATCCGCTCGAGCCCATGCTCGGCGGGCTGCTGATCCACCCCGTCGACAAGGCCGGCGATCTCTTCCGCTTCTACCGCGACGTCACGCAGGACCTGCCCGACGAACTGATTGTTTATGCCGCCATGCTGACGGCGCCGGACGGCAATCCCGTCAGCGCAATGGTAGTGGCACACATGGGTGATCCTGCAAAAGGAGAAAAGGCGATGGCCCGCATCCGGGCGTTTGGACCTCCCGTGGCCGATACCGTGGCCGTTGTTCCCTTCGTCCAGCACCAGAGCATGTTCGATGACGCGTATCCGCGCGGACAGTTCCATTACTGGAAGTCGGGATTCATGGACACCGTTACGGACGATGCCATCGACGCCCTGGTGGAGCAGTTCCACCGCCGGGCCACACCCCTGACCCATTTTGTTCTGGAACACATGCACGGCGCTGCCACCCGGGTGCCGGAAACGGCGACGGCATTCCCTCACCGGGTCGCTTCCTACAACCTGGGAGCCTTCTCCATCTGGGACAACCCCAAGGACGAAGATGCCGGCCGCAAGTGGATTGGCGGATTCTGGCAGGCCGTGAAGCCATATCTCACTGGAGGGGTTTACGTGAATTACCTGGGGCAGGAGGGCCCGGACCGCGTTCGCGAGGCCTACGGGCCGGTTTATGACCGGCTGGCGGCGCTGAAGAAGAAGTACGACCCCAGCAATTTCTTCCGCCTCAACCAGAACATTCCACCCGCCGCCTAGCGGAGTGGACATTTGCGTCGTTCAGCCTCTGTGCAGGGGCGGGTCTTGTGCCCGCCCTTACCTGCACAGGGGTTCTTCGCACACATCGCAAGCACCGCGATGGATGCGCCACCCATCTAAACCTATACAGCGGTTACCTTCGTCCCTGGTCTCCGGTCCCCAGCCCTGATCCCTGTCTTTCATGCCGGCTGGTCGAAGAAGGGCTCGCCGGCTTGCGGTACTTGTATGCGGCGCGCTCGTCGAGTTCGATGCCCAGGCCGGGCTTCTCCGTCACTTCGACGTATCCCTTTTCAATCAGCGGCTTTTTGCGGCCCTTGATGAGTTCATCGAAGAAGGGGACGGATTCGGCGTGCCATTCGAGCGCCAGAAAGTTGGGCGTGGCGGCGCAGAGGTGCGCCGAGGCCATGGTGCCGATGGGGCTTGAGATGTTGTGCGGAGCGACGGCCACGTAATGCACTTCCGCCATGTCGGCGATGCGACGGCCTTCCAGCAGCCCGCCCACTTTCTGATAGTCGGGCGCCAGGATGTCCACCGCTTCGCGCTCCAGCAGCTCGCGGAAGTGGTGCCGCTGGTAGTGGTTTTCGCCCGTGGCAATGGGAGTTGTGGTGGCGTCCGTCACCCGGCGCATGGCGTCGGTATTTTCCGGAGGGATGGGGTCTTCCAGCCACAGCAGGTCAAACTCCTCGCAGGCGCGCGCCAGCTTGATGGCGTCATTCACGCCGTAATTCCAGTGGCAGTCGATGGCCAGATCGACTTCCGGCCCCAGCGCCTTGCGCAGCGAGCCCACCAGGCCCGCCATCAGGTTGATCTCCTTGCGCGTCAGCGAGCGGTTGTAATCGTCCAGCGAGTATTCGCTGGGAACGTCCACGTCAAATTTGAGCGCCGTAAAGCCGCGCCGCTTCATGGCCACGGCGTGTTTGGCATAATCCGCGGCGCGAATCTGGCGAGCCTCGGCCTTCTGCCCGCCGTGATACTTGGGGCTGAGTTCGGTCTTCTCACGTTTTGCCTTGCCGGGCTTCTGCGCCCAGCCGGGCGTGCGCGGCAGCAGCACCGGCGACAGGCTGGAAAGCCCCTTGCCGGCGTGGCAGTCGGCGTAGATGCGGACGCGGTCGCGGTATTTGCCGCCCAGAAACTGATAGACCGGCAGACCGGAAGCCTTGCCCACAATGTCCCACAGGGCGGTCTCGACGCCGCTGATGGCGTGATAGCCCATACCCGCTGTTCCGGTGGCGCCCATGGCCGTGCGCATCAGGCGCGCCAGGCGGTCCACGTCGCGCGGGTCTTCGCCCGGCAGGAATTCGTTGAACTCGCGAATCACGCCCGTCAGGCCGGGAGCGAAAAAGGCCTCGCCCCATCCCGTGACGGACTTGTCCGTCGAGACCTTCACAATCGTCCAGTCATAATTCGCTTCAACCACCGCCGTTTCAATCTTTGTAATGCGCATTGGGGCTCCGGTTCCCTTTCATGTTTTCAGATGGTCTGCGCGCAGGCACACGGAGCCGCACCCCGGCAGGGGCGCGCCCGTGCAAAAAGACTTGCGCGAAAACGCACAGTACCACGGGACGAGATGAAATGCTACTTAAGCGCGTCGAGATCTTTTTGAAGGTTGGTGATGGCGTCCTTCGGAAGTTCGGACGGCACCAGGTCCGTGGAGCGCCGCGCGTAAACGCTATCGCCCACCTTGGAAATCTGCACCGTCTGGGTTTTATTGTTGTCGCCGTACTGGACCTGGACGGTGTACTGCGGACTGTTCAGCCCGTACTCAGCCAGGTGGGTGGGGTTTTTCTTCGGAAACGATTGCGCGCTCAGGTTGCGGAGGTCCTGCAGCAGCGTCTGCATCTTGTCATTCGAGACCTCCATGCTGGCCGGCTCGGTCTGCTCCCACTTGCTGTTCTTGTGCTGCACAAAAACCCGCTGTCCCTTGGGACCCTTCACGGTGACCTGCTTTGCCTCATAGGTGGAGAAGGTGAACAGGTCTTTGGATCGCAGGTCTGAAGGCTGCTTCTGGAACTGGGTGAGAAAGTCAGGTCCGAGCGTGAAGACCGGGCCCACCTCCGTATTCATGGCGTAGTAATTGGAGCCGTCTTTACTGCCCAGCATCAGTGTCTGGCTGCCCCCTTCACCGGTGAGGTGAATGGTCAGGGTGGGATTCGAAAATCCGTAACGGGCCAGGTCCTTCTTGCTTTCCGCGACAATGCTCTGCATGGACGCAGTGTTCAGTTCATCCACCAGGCCCTGGACGGTAAAGTGGTTGGCGCGGACCGGAGGCGGCAGCATCAGGTCCCAGATGCCGTCGGCATTCTTAACAAGCTGGAAACTGCCCTTCCGGTAGGAAACATCCATGCGCCTGATGCTGTCACCCGCCAGCGTTACCACCTTCTTGCTGCGGAAATCGAACAGGTTCTTCTCGAGCGAATCCTTCAGGTAGCTGGCCAGGGTGAAAACGCGCGGCCGGCCGGCCACCTGAGCATAGATCCCGCTGTTCGTGGGCGTCGAGCTTCCCAGGCGCAAGGTGAATTCCTGCGGCTTGGCATTCGTCTTGACTTCAATGGTGCTCTCAGGCGGGTCCAGACCGAATTCCTTCAGGCTCCCCGCCTGCTCGGTCACCACTTCGGACGGCGTGGCCCCGGTCAGGCTGCTGAGAAAGCTGTCGATGGTGGAGGAATCAACCGTGAGTTTACTGGGGGCCGTGATCTGCCAGGTCTTGCCTTCGCGCGTGCAGGTGACGGCCTTGCCGCCTGGCGCGGTCACCGTAAATGCGACAATCTGGCCTTCCTTCACCGGAAGGATCTTTTGTGCAGCGGCGCCCTTCTTCTCCGAACCCGGGGCAGGCTTCTTGCCTCCGTAGTATGTGAAGATGCCCCAGAGTCCTGCCAGGACCGCCAGCGCGATTAAGGTTTGGAGATATTTTCTGTTCATCGCCGACGCCGCCACCACACTCCCGCGCCCACCAGGACAATGAACAAGGGCAGGCCAAAGATGCCCAGATAGCGCAGGAAGAACATTTGCCGCTGGTTCATATCCAGAGTCTGATGCTCCTGTGATTTGGGCCGGATGGAAATCAGGCTCTCCTCTGCGGAGAGCCAGTTGACCATGTTCATCACCAGGTCCTTGTTGCCCTGGAACCCCAGATACGCATTGGCTCCCAGCAGTGACGTTCCCGTCACAACCAGGCGGCCTTCACCCTTCTTGCCGCCCTGACCGTTGATGGTGTCCGCCGCAGCAACCGTCAGCGGCCCCTTGATGTCTTTGCCGGGCCGGTATGAAACCTTCCGCACACTGGGGTTGAAACCTTCCACTCCGAAGCTGTCGCCCGAGGTCTCACACAGCATTTCAGGCGACGCGCCGCCTTTGGGTTCCTTGCTGATCTCAAGCGACCGGGAAAGTGGGAAGAGGGTCGCTGTCCGCTGCATGGGCCCCACAATGGGGTTGGTTCCGTACTTGACGATCAGCGGCATGTCCGGAGTGGTCCCAAACAGCCGGGCCACCGGGTTCAAATCCACAACCAGATCGTCCCGGACGGATAGGCCCCAGCCGGTGAACATTTTGTTCAGGTTGGGCAGCTTGACGCCCGCGTCCAGCATGAACAACACTCGCCCGCCGCCCTCGATGTATTTGCTGATGGTGGCAACTTCCGCCGGCAGATAATCGTGTTTGGGCCCGGCGATCACCAGCACCTGACATTCGGGAGGAATCTCGTTTTTCTGCATCAACATCAGAGTCTTGACGTTGTAGCTCTCGTTGTTCAGTTCCTTCTTCAGATTGGCAAACCCGTCCCGGGCGGTGTCATCAACGCTGCGCTCCCCATGGCCATCCATAAAATAAACCGTCTTTTCCCCCATCAGGACACGGATCAGGGCGTTGGTGACACCTTCTTCGTCGGTGGTTTGCGCCTGGAAGTGCCGGGTACCGGAAACCACTTCGACGGTGCCGTAGCTTTGGATGCCGTACTGCTTGGCCAGGGCGGGCTGGCGATCCGGGTCAACGTATTGCACTTCCAGGTGGCTGGAGGCGCCCTCGTACTCTCCCAGCAAATCACGCCGGCCGGAAAAAGCGTCCTTGCGGTCAAAAGCATAAATGGTGACGTTCTGCTTCAGGCCCTTGAGGATCTTCTTGCTTTGGGGTGAAAGGCTGAACTCCTTGTTGGGAGTCAGGTCCCAGCGCTTGTCGTGGTTGTTTACAAACCAGTTGACCAGGACGATAATCGCGATGCCGATCAGGGTGTACAGGACCAGGTTCGCGCCCTGCAGAATCCGATGGCTGCCCCCTCCTTTCGGTCGTTCTTTTCCCGCCATCGTCAGACCCTCCCCTTCAAGGCTTCAACAGACCGCGCCGTCAGGAAAATCCCGATCACGATCAACGAAACGTAATAGACCAGGTCCTTCAAGTCGACCACTCCCTTGGCAAAACTGTCATAGTGCGTGGTCAGAGACAAATAGGAAAAAACCTTGCCCACGGCTCCGGGCGAGTAGGCTGAAACCCAGTTGAACACGTAGAACATCAGAAACACTGCAAAGGAAACTGCGCCGGCGATGATCTGATTTTCCGTGAAGGTTGATATCCACATCCCCAGCGCCAGCAGGGCGCCGCCAAAAAGAAGAAATCCCAGGGCATGCGCCAACAGCGGCATGGCCGCAGGCTTCCCGACCAGAAACAGAACGCTGATGTAAAGGAAGGTAATGGCCAGCATCACCACGTAGAGCAGCAAGGCGCCCAGGAACTTGCCCATTATAATTTGAAAGTCGGTAATCGGAGAAGTGAGCAGGAGCTCGATGGTGCCGGTCCTTTTCTCCTCCGGATAAAGCCGCATGGTAATCAGGGCAACCAGGAAGAGCGTAATGATGGACAACACTCCTTCAAACAGCGGACGAACGATGTAGTTGTTAATCCCCATCGACGGAGCGCCCGCTCCCCCCATCGCCTGCATGCGGAGGGTATTGAACACATACGACGCCGTAAAACTGTAAAAGAAAAATCCGCATTGCAGGGCATACGCCGCCAGCACCACATACGCTACCGGCGAATGAAAATAGGAACGAATTTCCTTGCCCGCCACTGCCAGAATATTGCGCATTTCATTTTCCCCCTCAGGGTGGTTGGCTCATGTCCAGCCGCTGCCAGACCTTCAGCGTGTGAAGGCCGCAGCCTCAGTTGGCAACTTCAGTTTCTCCAGGTTTCTCCTGCTCCGGCGCATCGACAGGCCGGGCTTGTGCCGCTGCCGCATCTTCGCTCAAGTCGCGCGTCGTCAGTTTCAGGAAGATGTCTTCCAGGCTCATTCCGCTGGTTTTCAGCTCAAACAGGCCCCATCCGGACTCAACGATGGCGCGGGCCAGTTCCGACCGCACCTCCTGGTTCTTTTCCGTATGGACTTCCAGGGTGACGCGGGAACCGGCAGCGTCGACCGGCTCAACCAGATTCACGCCGGAGACCGATTGCAGCCTGTTCATAATTTCCGGGGCTGGACCTTCCACCGTCACCAGCACCGATCCGAAACCCTGCAGGCGGGCGGTCAACTCGTCCGGAGCGCCCATGGCCACCACGGTTCCCTTGCTGATCACCACCACGCGCTGGCAGGTTTTCGAAACTTCCGGAAGGATGTGAGTGCTGAGAATCACAGTGTGCTGCCCGGCCAGGCCTTTGATCAGCTGGCGCGTCTCAATAATTTGTTTGGGGTCCAGACCCGCTGTCGGCTCGTCAAGAATCAGAATGTCGGGATTGTGGATCAGCGCCTGAGCCAGCCCCACACGCTGCCGGTAACCTTTGGAAAGTTTGCCGATCTGGCGGTTCTGCACGTCGGTGACAGAGCATTTTTCAGAGACCTCACCAATGCGTTTCTTGAGGTCGCCGCGCGCTACGCCCTTGATCCGGCCCACGAACGCCAGGTATTCATTCACCGTCATATCGGTATAGACAGGGGGAGTTTCCGGGAGGTAACCGATGTGCCGCTTGGCTTCCAGCGGTGAGTCGGCCACGTCAATGCCCGCCACGCGAACGCGCCCGGCGCTGGCCGAAAGAAAACCCGTAATGATGCGCATGGTGGTGGTTTTTCCGGCGCCGTTGGGACCCAGGAACCCCAGGATTTCTCCTTTCTGCACCTGGAAGCTGACGTCAGAAACCGCCAGCGTCGGACCGTATCGTTTCGTCAGATTCTCAACTTCAATCATACGAATGCATCCTCATTTCCTGAGCGATGTGCCCTGCCTTGGTCTTGAAATCTGCCCGTCACAGACAAACCCGCGAGCGCAGGTTCAACTAATAAGGATTACCAAAAAACCACAAAGGTTGCCAACCACTTTATTTTGTGTTTTCCTGAGAACTTGTTTTTCAGCGGATCCTCTCCATCAAAAACAGAGGACACAAAGTCCATTCTGGAGGAAATCATGGTTCTCAAAGACCAGGTCGCACTCATCACCGGAGCCTCAAGCGGAATCGGCTACGCAACCGCTCTCGCCATGGCGCGCGAGGGAGCCCGCGTTGGGGTCAACTATCATAAAAACAAGGCCGGCGCCGACCAGGCCGTGGCGGAAATCAGCAAAGCGGGCGGCGAAGCCCATGCGATTCGCGCCGACGTCACCTCCGCCGACGAGGTGGAGGCGATGGTGGAAAGCGTGCGCAATCGCTGGGGGCGCATTGACATCCTGGTGAACAATGCCGGCGATCTGCTCGGCCGGCACATGCTCCCCGACATGACGGAGGATTACTGGGGGGAGATCATGGACCTGAACCTCAAGAGCGTCTTCCTCTGCGTCAAACAGGTCTGGGAAGAAATGGCCGAGCGCAAGAGCGGGAACATTATCAACATGACCTCCATTGCGGGGCGCAACGGCGGCGGGCCCGGTTCGGGAGCCTACGCCACCGCCAAAGGCGGCATGATCACTTACACCAAGAGCCTGGCCAAGGAGCTGGCTCCACACGGTATTCGAGTGAACGGCATCGCCCCGGGCGTCATCGCCACGCCTTACCACGAACGCTACAGCCCGCCTGAGGTTTTCCAGAAGTTCATCGCCAGCATCCCGCTCGGCCGCGCCGGAACTTCCGAGGAAATCGCCAGCGTTGTTGTCTTTCTGGCGTCGCCCGCCGCCAGCTACATCGTGGGAGAAACCATTGAAGTGAACGGCGGCATGCTGATGGACTAGGCGAAGGATGAAGTATGAAGGATGAAGGATAAAGCAGCCTTCAGCATTCAGCCTTCAGCCGTCAGAAGCCAGGAGTCAGGAGTCGGATCGCCAATCGCCATTCCATTCGGGCTCGTCATTGTTTGCATCACACTTATGCCCCGCCACTGACATTTTCAACCTTCATCCTTCACACTTCATCCTTCGTCCGTAGGTACTTCTCAATCCCGGCCAGCACGTTGTGCATCATCTCGCGCGTTAGCTTCCCGGTCTGGGTATTCTGCTGGCTGGGATGATAGGACGCGAACAGGCGGGGCAGTCCGTCCGGCAACTCGTAACTGGCCCCGTGCCCAAAGGGCATCTTTGAGCGCGCAGGTAAATCCACTTTTTCAGCAACCACAGCGAGGTACCGGTCGAACCCGATCCGGCCCAGCGCCAGCACAGCACGCACCCGGCCCAGGAATTCAAGTTCATTCTCCAGGTACGGCTGGCAATTCCTCAGTTCCTGTGGCAGCGGCTTATTCGCCGGCGGCGCGCAGCGCAACGCCGCCGTGATGTAACAGCGGCGGAGCCGCAGCCCGTCGTCCCGGTCGTGCGAATTGGCTTGACTGGCAAACCCCGCCTCATAGAGCGCGCGAAAGAGAAATTCTCCCGAGCGGTCTCCCGTAAACATCCGCCCGGTCCGGTTGGCACCGTGCGCCGCGGGCGCCAGCCCCACAATCAGCAGTTCCGCTTTCGGGTCGCCAAAACTCGGTACGGGTTTCCCCCAGTAATCCCAGTCGCGAAACATCCGCCGCTTTTCCCGCGCCACTTTCTCGCGATACTCCACCAGCCGGGGGCAGCGCGTGCAGCGAACCACCTGCCGCTGGAGCTTTTCAAGTTTAAGACTGGACGATGAAGATTCAGCCATTGTGTATGGTTCAGAAGCAGCCTGCAGAGAACCCAAAGCCGCTTACCCTTTTGCAAGCGCCAGCAACGCCTTCCAATGTTTTTCAGAAACCGGCATCACCGAGAGGCGCGGCAGCCGGACCAGGTCAAAATCTTTCAAGCCTACGTGCTTCTTGATTTCATCCAGACCGATGGGCCTCGGGACGGTTCCGCGCGCGGCGATATCCACAACCACCAGCCGGCCTCTTTCTTTTTCGGGTCCTGATAAGGATCACTCAGCACTTCCGCCAGCCCCACCACGGCCCGCTCCCCGCCCGAGTGGTAGATCATCACCTCATCACCCCGGCGGACGTTGCGCAGGTGCTTGAGGGCAAGATTGTTGGAAATCCCGTCCCACACGGTCTTTTTGTCCTTCGCAAGGTCCTGATAAGAATAGTGTTCGGGGTCGGATTTAAACAGCCATTTTCCTGCCATTCGTTCCCCCTTCAGCGCGCGCCACCGCAGCCGCTCAACTCAAACAAGACGTGTGACTTAAGTCACATTCCAATTCTCTTGTTTCTCGAACTTCGCCCGAAACTTTTTGCTCCCACCAGCATCTGTTATAGAAGCAGGTCATTTTGAGGAGACAAGAACAAATGGGAAACATCAAGCATGTCAACAACGAGCAATGGCAAGCCCTTGAAAAGGATTCCAAGCCCACCTTCGTGGACTTCTGGGCCGAGTGGTGCGCGCCTTGCCGTGCAATGGAACCCACCTTTGAAAAACTGGCGGAGAATTTTTCCGGCCAGATCAACTTTGCCAAGGTGAACGTGGATGAGGCTCCGGAGCTTGCCGGCAAGTTCGGCATCCGGTCCATTCCCACGCTGATCCTGGTGAAGGACGGAAAGGTTGCTGAGCAGTTGATCGGCGCCCGGCCTTACAGCGAACTCGCCAAAGTTCTCGAGGCCCATACGACCGTCAAAACTCAGTAAAGCCGCGCTACCCCATTCAACCACAAAGGCGTCCGCTCACAAACGGACGCCTTTACCCTTTTCGAACCTTGTGCAGCCCCTGCTTATTCCAGCGCCGGGCAAACCGCCCGGGCCTTTCGCAACAGCTCATCCTTAACTGGGCCGGGCGGTCAGCACGTTCGGGGTATCCTTCAAGAACCCCTTCGGCGCGCTGATATACCCGCTGATGCGATTCTTGTCCAGCTTGTTCACCACCAGTTCCAGCGCGGCCGGAGCTCCCTGAACATAGAAGTAGACCGGCTGATCGAGCGCCATGTTTCTTCTCTGTGTGCGTTTGTCATCGAAAAACAGATCGATTGTGTAAACGTTCTGCTTCCGGTTGGTCCTCAACAGCTCGACCATGATGCTGCCGACCTTCTTTCGATCGTGACGCCGCTGCAGGTTGAATTCAAAGTAGTCACGGTCGGTGCGATGGGCCAGGGCCACCAGTTCATCATGCGTCCGGGCAATCGCGCCGGAGAGTTCCCCTTTGGTGCCAGTCAGCGCTTCTTTGGTCGCCTGCAGGTCTTTCTTGTTGCCGGCGATGTCACCCGAAAGGTTGCCGAACTTGTTGTTGGCATCGGACTGGAACTTGTTCAGTTCCTGCGCGCTGGCCTTCTGCTCAATCGCCGTGTTCAACTGGGTGACGGCCGCCCGCTGCTGTTTTTGGATGGTTGCCGTCAGCCGGCGAGCGTGCTCCAGTTCCGCCTGGGTCATGCCCAGTTTTTGGCTGGTCACGTCAAACTGCCCCTTCAACTGCGCATAGCGGTCGTCGCTCTGGTTCATCCGCTGCCCCAGCACCGTCAACTGGTTGGCATCCGTGGCCAGAGCTTTTCCAAACTGTGACCGCTGGCTGAGCGCCAGGTAAAGGTTGACTCCGGCAAGAACCACCAGCAACGCCAGCACACCCATCAGCAGCTTGCTCATGGGTTGCGCGGGAGGCGGCGCCGCAGGCTGCGGCGGTGGCGCCTGCACATAAATGTATTGAGGCTGTCCCGGAGGCGGCGGAGGCTGCCCCTGGGGCGCTCCCTGGGCGGGCCCGGCCTGAGGCTCTGAGGGTTGCTGCGTGGGCTCGCTCCGGGTGGGACGCGGTTCATTAAACCCAAACATGGCGTGCCCGATGTCGCGTTTGTCTTCCTTATCCGGCATATTCGACTCTCCTCTTTGTCATCTAATGGCTCGCTGGGGACTTTGTCACCGCGTTCGGCATCTCAACTCGTGAACCGACGCCCCTCAGCGGTCTTAGACGTTGGCCGCTCCTGCCTGGTTGCATCCAGCGTTCAGGGCAGGACGGCCTTCAGGCTAAGTATCCCCTTGAATCCATTTTTAGGCAAGATTTGGGTGGTATCTATTTCCGACAGGCCGTGGCTCATTTTGGTGGGACTGCCGCAGCCAACTTCGTGAATAACATCCCTGGAATTTCCGGACCATGACTACGCGCCCCCCACACTGTCGTGCCCCAATCATAGGGAGCACTGAAACAGAAGTAACGCCGAAGGGGGCAAAAAATCGCCTTGCCGGAAAGAAAAACCAAAACTGGAATGAGATAAAGCTACCGGTCCGGGACATCTGCGCCCGGAAAGAGCTGACCAAGGCCTCGCAGGATGTTCTGCTCCTCGGGCGAAAACCGCTCGCGAATCTCAGGGCTGTCGAGAAACTTTTGCCGCTCCTCGGCGCTCATGCCGCGCATGCGCCGGAGCGCCATCCGCACCCTGCGTCTTTCCGCCGGGCGAAGATTGCGCCATTCGCCGGACATCCGGCGCACGTTCTGGCGCTGCTCGGGAGTGAGCTGCGAATAGACTTGTTCTCGCTTTCGGACCTGTTGCTTCTCGTCCGGCGAAAGCTGGTTCCAATGCCGAAGGTTTTCCCGGATCCGCTTCTGGCGCTCAGGAGGAAGACTCTGGAAGCGTTTGTTATTCTTGAGAATTCGTTCCTGCTCTTTGGGCGGCAGTTCCCGAAGGCGCGCAAAAAAGCCGGCCCGCAGCGCCTGGCGGACGCGCATTCTGCGGGCCTGGCGGACTTCCCGTCTCCGCTCCGCCCTGGTCTGCGAAAACGCTGGAAGCGCCGGAAGCAGCAGGCCGGCCAGCACAAAGGCCAGCAACGCCGCAAAGCGGCAGCACCGCGCTTTGCCAAGAGACAACAAACCCGAATTGACTGATCGATTCTTCATCATCCGCTTCGTTCACACGGCCCCGGCCCTCAATGGCCTTCCAGCGTCACGGCTAATTCGCATTCGCCTGGGGAAGTTCCGAAAGCGCGTCAAAATTCGCGACCACTTCGTAATCTTCCAGCAGTGAAAGGTTCTCGTCCATTTTCAACTGTTCTTCAGGCGGCAGAGGCCGCCGCAGTGCCTGGGTCGCCGGGGAGTTCTGTGCCGAGGCCGTGTTGGCCGTCGGCTGCTGCTGGCTGACGGACGGCTGCTGATTTTCAACCACCCCCTGGTGGTTGAAAACCACCACAGCAACCAGAATCAGCACCACGGCAGCCACCCCCGCCGCCAGCGCCCGCACCCTGCCGAAACCGAAAAAACCGGAATTTTTCTTCTCGCTCGCTGCCACCCGGGCGCGGACCCTGGCGTCAAACCAGGGCGAAGGCTCAGCCATATTCCAGTCATCGAGAGCCGAGTCGAGCCGACGATATTCTTCCGCCGCGCGGGCGCATGCGTCGCAGCCGGCCATGTGGCGGCGAACGCCGTCAGCCTCACCGGCCTCCAGCATGTCGTGGACAAACAGAAAGAGCTTTTCACGATCCTGGCACTTCATAACTGTCCTCCCCTGACGAGCGGCTCAAGGCGCTCGCGAAGGGTCTCATAAGCGCGAAACAGCAGCGATTTGACGGCGCTCTCGGAAACCTTCAAAATCCCGGCAATCTGCCGGTAATCCACGTCCTGGTACTTGTGCAAAATCACCGCCGCGCGCTGATTTTCCGGCAAAGCCTCGATGGCTTCGCGAATCATCCTTCCGCGGTCCGTTTCAATCAATTGCTGCTCAACTGAGGCCTTTGGATCAACAAATTCGAACGACGTTTCGCCGTCCTCGCTTGAACCGTTTCCGGCCTGGCGCCCGCGGCCCTTCGCATCCCGAATGGCGTTCAACGCAAGGTTCGTGGCAATCCGGTAGAGCCAGGTGGTGAAACGCGCGTCCGGCCGATAGCGATGGCGGGCGTTGTAGACCCGGAGAAAAGCCTCCTGGGCCAGGTCTTCGGCCAGGGCCTCGTCGCGAACCATCCTGCAGAAGTATTTCACCAGCGGCGTGCGGTAGCGCTGCAGGAGTTCGTCGAAAGAACCCGCATCGCCCTGGCGAACCCGCAACATCAAGTCGAGATCCGAGTCAACCACCATCGCGTCCACACCTTATATAACACATGGCCCGCCAAAGAGTTGCGGTCAGGCGGGGAGTTTTTCTTCGGGGCTCGAGCCGGCCAGGCCCGCGCCTATGAGGCCCATCTTCAGCAACTTTGTTGCCGGGAGCGCTCTTTTCCCCCAGAATTTCCCCAAATTCCGGCCGCGCGGTCACGATGGGAACACACCGGAAAGGGGATTGCGTCACCATTTGGGCATCCTGGGGCTCTCTCAGAGCGTGCCGGAACAGCCCAAGGCTCTGATTCCGGATGATCTTCCATCCCAGCCGTCCACTTCTACCTCGATTCCGGCCGCAACTTCCTCTCGATTCGAGGGTTTAAGGAAATGTGGCCGATTTGGCGCAGCACGGGTCGCCATGGCAGCAAACCGCGGTGCAGGAAGTCGGGCCGGCGCCCGGTTTGGCTGCGGCACAACCTGCGCTCGGGTTCCCGGCCGGCTGAGAAATATGGAATCCGGCAAAAAATGGCAGCGAAAGTGCTGTAGCCATTGTTGGAAGCGGAAGTAGACGCCGGGAGGGGAATTGGAGTGGAAGCCACTCGGAAGCAAGTTTTTACGTAAATTTTTCAGGATTTTGAAAACTTACCCCGCTCGTCGGGCGTCTAATTAGACATGAGGAAGTAGCATGATCGACAGGCAGCAGACAGGGATTAGGAGCAAGCAAGTAAGGAATCTGGCTGCGGGGTTCGTGCTGCCAAAGGGGGGCACCATGCTGAAACGGAAATTCAAATGGTCGGCAATTGTGTTGAGCGGGCTTTTCCTGTTGAGTTCCAGCCTGCTGCTGGGCGGCCAACAGGATGCGCAGAACGCGCCGGACGATAATGCCATCACCACATCCATCCAGGCGAAGCTCTTCCAGGACCCGTCATTGAAGACGCAGGACATTGGCGTCTCAACCCAGGACGGCGTGGTCACGCTGACCGGCAACGTTGATTCGCAGGACCAGCAGGCCGCGGTGGACCGCATCGCCAGCATGGAGCCAGGCGTGGTAAAAGTGATTGACAGCCTCAGCGTGGGAGCACCGGCGGGCCAGTCACCTGCAAACGTGGAGTATTCGCAGCCTGGACCATCGCAGGCCGCAGATGCGCCTCCGCAGGCTGAAGACGCACCTTCGCAGCCTGGAGACGCACCTTCGCAGCCGGCGAGCCAAGCGCGCTCATTCGGCGGCGGTGATGCGCAGAACCAGGCCGTTCCTGACAGCTTGTATCTCGCCTCGGGAACCCTGGTTTCCGTCCGGCTCACCCAGGCCCTTTCCAGCAGTCAAAACCACAATGGCGACGGCTTTACCGCCACACTGGAGCAGCCTGTGGTAGTAAACGGCTGGGTAGTGGCGCGCCGCGGGCAGAGCATCGAGGGCCGGGTTGTGGACGCGCAAAAGGGTGGACGCGTCAAAGGAACGTCAAAGCTGGAAATTGCCCTGACGGAATTGACGCTGGTGAACGGCCAGACTCTTCCCGTCCACACGCGGCTCATCCGGGCCGAAGGCGGCACCACCAGGGGACGTGACGCCCAGGCCATCGGAACAACCACGGGTGTGGGCGCCATCATCGGCGCGATTGCCGGTGAAGGGGAGGGTGCCGCGATTGGCGCCGGGATCGGTGCCGCCGCGGGTGTTGCCGGAGTGCTGCTCACCCACGGCCGGCCCACGGTGATTCCGCCTGAAGCGCTGCTCACCTTCCGGCTGGAATCGTCGGCCAATATCTCGACGCTCTCGGCCCAGGCGGCCTTCCGCCCGGTGAACCAGCAGGACTACGCTCAGCAGACACTTCAGCACCGGCCGGACGGCACTTACGTTCAGCGCCCGCCTTATGGTTATCCGGTCTACTACGGCTACTACGGCAGGCCGGGTTACTACTCCCCGTACTGGGGCTGGGGACGCCCGGGGGGTTATTACTGGAGACCTGGCGTTTACAGAGTATATCGCTTCGGCAGAGAACGCAGAGAATGGCGAGGCGAGCGGAGGGAAGTGCGCCGCGGCGGCCGTGAAGGACACAGAAGGTAGGACATCACCCGGAAGCAGTGAATCTCCCGTGCTTCACAACCCAGGCAGAATGGGCGGCAACGCGCCGCCCATTCTGCAAACGTCAAGCCAACGTACAACTCAATGGACACTCAACTTGCCCTGAAGGCGGATGTCGCGTGAAGACGCGCCCACCATCACCTTGTAGGCACCCGGCATGACGGCCCAGTCGTGCTTCGCGGTATTCCAGCAGGAAAGCGCCCGCCCGTCCAGCACCAGATGGATGTGGCCCATCTGCCCGGGCTTCAGTTCCACCCTTTCAAATCCCTTCAACTGTTCGGGCGGTTCGGGAACGGCTGCGGTTGACGGGAATCCCAGATAAAGTTCGGCCACCTCGGCGCCCGCGCGGCTGCCGGTGTTCGTGACGTCCAGGTCAACGGTGACGGGTCCCTGCCCGTTCGAGGAAACGCTGGAGGGTGAAACCTTCAGGTTCTTGTAAGCAAACGTGGTGTAATGGAGGCCGTAGCCAAACGGGAAAAGCGGCTTGATATTCTTTTCATCGTAATGCCGGTAGCCGACAAAAACGCCTTCCGAATAATGCACTTCGCCGTTCACTCCCGGATATTGCTGCGGCGTGCTGGCGGGCAGATCGGCCAGCCGCCGCGGGAAAGTCAGCGGCAACTTGCCGGAAGGATCAAAGTCACCGAACAGCACGGCGGCGACGGCATTGCCGTCTTCCTCGCCCGGATACCACGCGTCCACAAGCGCCGGCACCTTGTCCACCCACGGCATCAGTTCCACCGAGCCGCTTTTCAGCACCACCACCGTATGCGGATTGGCGGCCGCCACGGCTTCCACCAGCTGGTCCTGGTTGCCCTGCAGCTTGATGGGATGATCGCGGCCTTCCCTTTCGTAGTCACCCACCATCACGATGGCAACGTCGGCGGCTTTGGCCAGCGCCGCGGCCTCCTGGAGGTCACTGCCGTCGGCAAAGGTGACTTTAACCCGGGAGCCCGCGCGGTTGCGAATGCCCTTTACGGGGTCCACCGTGTAGAGCGGGACAACGTGCGAACTGCCTCCTCCGCCTGTCGAAGCCTTTGCTGCGTAAGGACCCACCACGGCAATCGAGTGCAGGTTTGCTGCAGTAAGCGGCAGCAGGTTGCCGTCGTTCTTCAATAACACCATGCCTTCCTCGGCCATGCGGCGGGCGATGGCTCCATCCTTCTTCGCAGGAATCGTCTTGTGTTTCGGCGGATGATAAAACACGCCGAGTTCCATCATCGTGCGGTAGCGCCGCACCAGCTTGTCATCCAAAACGGACATGGGAACCTTGCCGGATTTCACGGCCTGAAGAAGCGCCGTGCCCCAGTATTTCCCCGTGGGCATCTCCAGGTCCATTCCCGCCAGCGCCGAAGGAACGGTGCTGTGCGTGGCGCCAAAGTCGGAAGTGATGAAGCCCTGGAAGCCCCAGTCCTTTTTCAGGATCTGGTTCATCAGCACATCATCCTGGCAGTTGTAAGTGCCGTCGAACTTGGGATAGGCGCACATCACCGACGCCACGTGCGCCTGGTGGACGGCGGCGTCAAAAGCCGGCAGATAAATTTCATGCAGCGCCCGCTCGCCCACAATTTCGTTCACCTTAAAGCGGTCGGCTTCCTGGTTGTTGGCGTCGTAGTGCTTGACGTCGGCGATGATGTGCTGGCTCTGGATGCCGTCGATCTCCGCCACGCCGAGCCGGCTGGCGAGGTAAGGATCTTCGCCAAAGGCTTCAAACGTGCGGCCGTTTTGCGGAACGCGCGCAATGTTGACGTCAGGGCCCTCCAGCAGGCCGTTGGCCAGGTCGCGCGATTCCCTGCCCGCAATTACGCCGTATAGGCGCGCCGTACTGGTGTCCCAGGTGGCGGCCAGCGATATGGGAGCGGGCAGCGCCGTGGCAGGTTCCTGCGGTTTGGGATCGCCCGGTCCGGCGCCGGCGGGACCGTTGGTCACCAGCATGGCGGGAATATGCAGGCGCGGCAAAGGCGGCACGTACCGGCGATGCGAGGGGGTGCGAATGCCGTGCAACTGGTCGATTTTCTCCTGCAGCGTCATCTTGCTGACAAGGGCTTTCGCACGCGCATTGAAATCCTGGGCGCGGGCAGGGGTGCTGCCGGCAACAAGCGCGGCGGCAAAAAAATAAATAGAAAAATGCAAACCGAACTTCATGAATTCCTCCTTTGGGAAATAAGGCCCGGAACAGACGGAGTGGGGGTGGAGGGCCCCGAAGACTGGCAGGCCACTGCAAAGTATGCCACTAATTGACAGGAATTGTAAGACGGGTTTGCCGGGCGGATGCCAGGCCATACCATCCGTCGGGCAGCGCAAAAGTCGCGCTTCCTCCGGTGCGCGCGAAGCAACTCCTCTTGCGCACGGGCAAACTCGCTTCTATACTGGAGCAGCCTTTCAAGAGATGATTATGGAGGAGGACTTATGGCGCCCATATCCCGGCGTGAAGCTGGAAAAATTCTTGTTGCAGGAACGGCCGGCGTGCTGCTGGCAGAAAGATCGATCTTCGCCGCCGCGAAGGTCAATTCCGTTGTGCGCGGCGTTACGATCGGAGCGCAGAGTTATTCTTTTCGCGACCGGCCGCTCGATGCCGCCATCCAGGCTTACCTGACCGTGGGACTGAGTGAATGCGAACTCTACCAGGGCCACGTTGAGCCCGCCCATCTCAAGGGCGAGGCGCTGCGCAAGTGGCGGCTGACAGTCCCCATGAGCCACTTCCATGCAGTGCGGCGAAAATTCGACAAAGCCGGAGTGCTGCTCTACGCCTACAATTACAGCTTCCGCAAGGACTTTACGCACGAGGAAATGGACCGTGGCTTCCAGATGGCCCGCGCACTGGGCGTGAAATACATCACCGCCTCTTCCAACGTCAGCCTGGCGCACCAGGTGGACCTGCTGGCCCAGAAGTACAAAATCACGGTGGGCTTCCACGGCCATGACGACACGCGGGACCCCGACGAGTTCTCCACCGCCGACAGCTTCGAACGCGCGCTGAAGGGCGCTTCGCCTTACCTCGGCATCAATCTCGACATCGGACACTTCACCGCCGCCAACCAGGACGCTGTCAGTTTCCTGCGCAAATATCACGAGAAGATGGTGACGCTCCACATCAAAGACCGCAAGAAGAACCATGGCGATAATCTGCCCTTCGGCGAGGGCGATACGCCCATCACGGCCGTGCTCCACCTGCTGCGCGACAACCACTGGAAGATTCCCGCCAACATTGAGTACGAATACGGTGAGAAGGGAATGGACACCATCGCCGAGATGAAGAAGTGCTACGCCTACTGCCGCAAGGCGCTGGAGAGCTAGCAGGAATTTGTTCCGACGATCCCGGGCCATTGCCCGGGATCACCGGAAGCGAACCTGCGTATTGCGTTGCGCCTCGTCCCGGTATACATTGCGAAGAGGGTAAAAACCAACAATGAAGATGGAGCTTCAGGTAGCGATGGTTAAAGCGAAGCAGTATCCGTGCTACAAGGGAAGGCTCCAGCCCGATTCTTGACGAATGGAGGAACGAAGATGCATCGAACCCTCGTTGTCACCCTTTTCGTCGCCACTCTCGCAGCACCTCTCATCTCGATTGCCAGTCCGCAACGGCCGGCCTCTGCCCGCGCCGAAGAACGCATCAAGGATGAAGTTCGCCACCAGATCCTGATGCTTCCTTATTACAACGTTTTTGACATCATCACGTTCACGGTGGAAGGCTACAAAGTCACGCTGATGGGCGCCGTCACAAGGCCCACAGTAAAGAGTTCCGCGGAGAACGTCGTGAAACGCATTGAGGGTGTGCAAAACGTAGAGAACAAAATCGAAGTCCTGCCACTTTCCAACATGGACAACCAGTTGCGCCTCAGGCTGTTCCGTGCCATTTACGGCTATGGGGCGTTGCAACGCTACGACCTGTCCGTTCAAAAACCCTTTCGCATCATCGTCAAGAACGGCAATGTAACTCTCGAAGGCGTAGTAGACAGCGAAGCGGACAAGAACCTTGTAAACATCCGCGCCAATGGTGTCTCGGGGGTGTTCTCAGTGAAAAACAACCTGAAAGTTGTTAAGCCCTGAAGGCCTGACGGATGGCGCAGACGCCGCGCCCTTTGCGATGTCTGCGAAATTGCCAAAGCTCAAATCACGCACGGGTCTGATCGGCGGGGGCCACACGTCCATGTGGCGTGATATTCTGGCCATGGATGAAACTCTCGAGTCCCGCCTCATCTCTGATTGCGATCAAGCTGCTGCATACGGGCGTGTGGGCGGTGATTGCCGGATGCATTATCGCGCTGCCAGTGGTTGCCCTCATCAACCGGATGGACTGGGCGGTGGCATTGAGCGTGGTGGTGCTGGCAGAATGCGGCGTCATCGGCCTCAACCGCGGCCGGTGCCCCTTGACCAACGTAGCCGCCCAGTACACCGAAAATCGCGCAGACAATTTTGACATCTACCTGCCGTTGTGGCTCGCCCGGCATAACAAGACCATCTTTGGAACGCTGTTCGTTGCCGGCGAACTTGTGGTGCTGTGGCGCTGGATGAGTTGAGCCAAGGCGCCGATGAGCCGCGGCTCGGTCGTGCTCCGATAGCCCCTGTTTGAGGAACCTTACTCCCGCGAATGGAAGGGATCTTTCCGGGCATCGGCGTTGCCGGGTTCGGGGCTGGGGATGTCGAGGTTCACCACGATGGGTTCCTGGCCGCTGCGGACCACAACGCCTTCGACGGGCTGGTCCGAGCGGGCATTCATCTCCTGGTGCGGAACGAACGGCGGGACGTAAACAAAATCGCCGGGGCCGGCATCGGCAACGAATTCCAGATGGTCCCCCCAGCGGAAGCGCGCGTGGCCGCGCACGATGAAGATCACAGTTTCCAGTTCGCCATGGTGGTGGGCGCCGCTGCGCACCGCAGGTCCGACAACCACTTTCCCCGCCCATAGCTTGCTGGCTCCGGTTCGGGCGTGCGTGATGGCCGCCTCCCGGGTCATGCCGGGCGTCTGCGGCGTGTTGGGGTCGAGTTCGTTCCCAGGCACTACGCGAATGCCGTTCTCTTTCCAGTCGGTCATGGATCAGCTCTCCTTGTCACCCGGCCGGTGAATGGCCAGCACAAAATACTGGGCGTGGTCGCTGCCCACGTTGCGGATTCCGTGAACGTCATTGGAAGAGATAAAGGCCACCGAGCCCGGCCCCGCCTTGGATGACTTGCCGTTGATGGTCACCTCCAGTGTTCCCTCGCGGACCAGGAACATCTCTTCATGCGCGTGGTGATGGGGCGGGTGCGGCATGTTGCCCGCGGCCAGGTCCGATTCGTGGACCTCGATGCGGCAGTTCTCGTGCGTGAGGCCGTCCAGCACCGGGCGGGACGTATTGGTCTTGCCGTGATGGGCCGGCAGTTGAGAAAATTCATAAACCTTCGAGGGCAGATAGCTCTTGTCGGCCGCCAGCGCGCCGGTAGCCATCAGAGCAGGAATCGCAGCCAGGAAAGCACGTCGGGGATGGGTCATGGAATGGCTCCTTTGATTTACGGACTGGGTGTTTCATCAGATGATGAAGTCTGATTGGTGTTCTTCGCCAGCAGGCGGTAGACGGCCGCGACGGCCGCAGGCTCAAGTTCCGGAGCATGCCAGTGCATGTTCTGGAATGGCACCATCTCGCCCTGGATCTGCGACAGGCTTTTGCCCTCCTGAAAACCCGAGCGCACCCGGCCGTAAAGCCATTCGAGAAATCCCCGGAAGCGCTGCACCTGGGCTTTTCCGGCGGGCTGGCCGTGGCCCGGGACAAAAACCTCGGCGTCCCACGATTCAACCTTTCGCAAAGTCTCAATCCAGTGGTCCATATTCGCGGAACCGATTCGGGGAATATACTCGTTTTCAAAAACGTCGCCGAGGAAAAGCACCTTCGATCCTGGCAGAAAGACGGCGGCATCGCCCGGTGATGCGTTGTCGCCCAGGTCGATCACCCTGATTTCCTGGCCGCCCATATGAAGCGTCAATTCCTTGTCAAAGACCTGGCTGGCCGGAAGCGGATGGACACCGCGCATCCTGGCCGCAACCTTCCAGTCGCCTCCAACGAGAGCGGGAAAGGCTTTCTTGTAATCGTTCATCACCTGGGCCGCCTGCCGGGTGGAAATGATGACCGGCTGAAAATCTTCAAACGCTTCATTGCCCAGCATCACGTCAGGCGATGCGCCGGTATCAATGACGTAGCGAACCGGCTGATCGGTGCGCTTGCGGATTTCATACAGCAATGCGCGAGCATTGAAGGGACTGTTGGTGGTGTTGACCACAACCACGCCGTCCGGCGTGATAATGAAGCCGGCGTTTCCGGCACGGTTGAACTCCGGATCGCCTTCCTGATTGAGGATGTCTTCCGCAACCCAGACAAAAACATTCGACTTGATTTCCTTGATTTGATAGAAACTGCCATTCGCCGCCACGGCGCGACGCGGCGCGGCGAGAAGAAACAGCGCCAGTGCCGCTAACAGGGGCAGAAACCACGACTGGAGAGAGCAGGAACAGAGTGGAAACGAACGCAGCGAGCTGCAGGCCGAAAGATACCCCTGGGGTTCATTTTGAGAAACCGGCGAACGCGCCGGAGCCTGGTATTGCATCTCAGATGTCCACGTAAACCTGTGCGCGCCACCCGCCTGCCGTTTGCTGCAGGCCCAGTTGATGGTAAGTTATGGCTTTGACCATCAGGTTGGTCCGGTGCCGAGCCGGGTCAATTTTTTCGCCCCAGGCTACGCCTGAGGCCGCATGATCGTCGAGAATTTCAACTCTGAAGTCGTGGAACAAGCAGCGCTCGGCGTCATGCTGGTAAAGAATTTCACTGAGCCAGTTTACCAGAAGATCGGGCGGGTCCGTGCCCTGAACTTCAATCTGAATTTCTTCAACTGGCCTGACCGTTGCCGGGTCCGCAATCAGGTGCGCCATCGCCCGGGCAGCGTTCTCAAACACCTCCGGAAGCGTGGAACCGAAAGCTTCAAATCCAACGTCGGCGGTGTGCTCAAGAATTCGAAAGCGCGACATAGCGTCGTGGGCAAACAAGAAGGCCGCAAAATAGTTCCCGCTGCAACCTGACAGTGACTCAGCGGCAATGCCCTCAGCCCAATAGTTATCATACCGGAGACGCGGCTTCCCTGGGGAGGGAAAGACACAGCCGAACATCCTGCCTTGGATCGAGCGCCCGGCGGCGCCGGTTTCCGCCCTATGGTGCCGGACCTCAACGCTGGTTATAATGAACCGAATTCATAAAAGGAGTTTTCTGATATGCATGGCGATTGGATTTGGCTTGCAGTGCCGCTGCTTGTTGTGGCCATTCTCGCATTCCTTGCTTATTTGTCAAACACGCGCCGCAGCCTGCTGCGGGCGAGAATAAACATGGACAAAACCTGGGCCGGCATCGACGCGCTGTTGAAACAACGTCATGATGAGATCCCCAAGCTCCTGGGAACCTGCCGAGGGTATATGCCGCACGACCACGAGGCGTTTGAGCCCATCACCCGTGCCAGAAGCAATTACCAGAAAGCACGGATGATGCGGGAAAAGTCTCTGGCCAATATCGCCATGACAGACGCGCTGGAGGGGATTTTCAAAATCGCCGCGGACTACCCGGGACTGAAGTCCAACAGCAACTTCGTCAAATTCAGAAAACAGAATGCGGAACTGGAAAGAAATCTCGTGGAGCACCAGGAACTCTTCAACGAACTGGTCAGCACTTACAACCGCCGCATTCGCGGGTTTCCCGGTTCGATGGTGGCCCGCAAAGCCCGCCTGGAGCCCCGCGAGCCAATTCCCAATCCGGAGATGGGAGACGAAGCCTGACGGAGGCAAATTTTGTCTCCCATAGCGTCGGAGCAGCTACCTCCACTGAACAAGCAGAGGGAGACAAAGAAAAAGCTTCAGATCAGGACCGATTTTTCAGCGCTCTGCGTCAAAAATCCCGCCTGAAAACACCAAGCCCGCCTGGAAACAATGGCGGGCCTGGAGATACAAACCGTTGTTAATTGGGAACCCTTATTTCTTTTTCTTTGCCTTGGGTTTTGCTTTCTTTTTAGCGGCCATAGACCTCCTTCCCTCTCGGGGGATCAAAAGCCTTGCACGAGGTCAACATCTTGTATCCTCGTGCATCCCTTACCACGATATATAGGGCCAAATGAAATCGTTGTCAAGTGAAATTTTCATGCCTGTCCACACCCCGAAATTCCCCCTTCCCGCATTGCAATTTTGAGCCCGCGAAAAAGTGCATTCGCAACGAAATTCTGCGCTCTGCTACGTGTTTTTCGTGGATACTGAATTCGGCATCTGTAGCACTTTTCTCTTTTCAAGTGATCGAATTTCCGCTCTTGTGATATTGTTTGGCTACTATGAAAAAGATAGATGCTTATTCACGTCGCTCTTTTCTGTCTCTTTTAGCTGCGGCTCCCCTGGGGGCGGCTGCAATGGCGGCCGCGACCGCGAAACACATCCCGATCGGGCTGGAGCTCTATTCGGTTCGCAAAGATCTGCAGAAAGATCTGGCCGGAACGGTCAGGCAGGTTGCACAAATGGGGTACCAGTGCGTGGAGTTCTACGCGCCTTATTACAACTGGACCCCAGGCGAAGCCAGGAAGGTTCGCCGCGAGATGGACCATCTGGGCATCCGCTGCTACTCGACACACAACGGCCCGAAATCGTTCACGCCGGAAGGCATCGGCAAGGCGATGGAATTGAACCACATTCTTGGCACGCGCTATATTGTCATGGCTTCGGCCGGCAGGGTGACCACCATCGACGGCTGGAAACAGGTTGCGGAGACGCTGAACAAGGCCAACCATACGATGGCAGCCCACGGCTTGCACGCCGGCTATCACAACCATGATCTCGAATGGAAACCGGTGGACGGCCAGAAGCCGATCGAGGTCCTTGCGGCGAATACGGACAAGAGTATTATGCTGCAACTCGACGTGGGCACCTGTCTTGAGACCGGCAACGATCCTGTGGCCTGGATCAAAAGAAACCCCGGCCGCATCCGTTCTCTCCATCTCAAAAACTGGTCTCCCCACGGGGGCTATGAAGTGCTCTTTAGCGAAGGCGTGGCGCCGTGGAAAAAGATTTTCGCCGCCGCTGAGAGCGTGGGCGGCGTTGAGTATTACCTGATCGAACAGGAAGGCAGCCGATACTCCGAGATGAAGACTGCGGAGCTGTGCCTCCAGGAGTATCGCAAACTGCGCGGCTGAAGCGTTACTCCCAATCAAACTCATTAGGGCTATTCAAAAAAGTGCGAACACCTATGCGCAATCAGGCCTTGTGCCTTAAAAGCTTCTATCATGAACATGACAACTGAGAAGAACAAACGTCCTCCATTGTTTTCTCCCGGAAACACGCTGCCTTTTGTTCTGGTCACGTCGCTTTTCTTTTTCTGGGCTATTCCCAACAACCTGAATGACATTCTCATCAAGCAGTTCATGACCTCGTTTCAGATCACCCGCTTTGAGGCAGGACTGGTGCAGTCGGCGTTCTACCTGGGTTATTTCTGCCTGGCCATGCCGGCCGCGCTTCTGATGCGAAAATTCGGATACAAAGCAGGCCTCGTCACCGGATTGTTTCTCTTCGGCACAGGCTCGTTTCTGTTCTGGCCCGCGGCCATCATAGGAAGCTATGGATTCTTCCTGTTTGCGCTGTTCGTCATCGCCAGTGGACTTTCCTTTCTCGAAACCGGCTCAAACACCTTTATCGCCGTGCTGGGTGACCCGAGGAGTTCGGAGCAGCGCCTGAACCTCTCGCAGTCCTTTAATCCGCTGGGGTCGATTACGGGCGCGCTGATCGGCACGGTTTTCATCTTTTCCGGAATCGAACTGAGCTCCCGGCAGATCGACACACTCAAGGCACAAGGCACTCTCGACGCTTACCTGAAAAGCGAAACGTTGAGGGTGGTCCATCCCTATATTGTCCTGGGGGTGGTCGTGTGGATTATGGCCATCCTGATCCTGAAAACAAAATTCCCCCACATCAAGGAGGAAGCCCAGGAAAAAAATGACCGGGACAAAGGCAAGCTCAGCGACCTGCTCCACTACCCGCATTTTCTTCAGGGTGTCTCCGCGCAGTTCTTCTACGTGGGGGCGCAGGTGGGAACCTGGAGCTTCCTGATTCAATACATCCAGGATTACACACATCAATCTGAGAAAGTCGCCGGCTACATGTTGACGGGAAGCCTGGTGGCGTTTGCCGTCGGCCGTTTTTTTGCCACCTACCTGATGAAGTTTTTCCGGCCCAGTAAACTGATGGGCGCTTTTGGCATCATCAACATGGCGCTGGCGGCGATCGGTGTCCTGTTTCCCGGATGGGTGGGAGTGGCAGCCGTGTTCCTGACCAGCTTCTTTATGTCCCTGATGTTCCCCACCATCTATGCACTGGGCATTAAAGGCCTTGGGGCGAACACCAAGCTCGGCGGATCGTTCATCATCATGGCCATCGTCGGCGGCGCTGCTGCTCCGCCCGCCATGGGGCTGCTGTACGAAGTCTGGCACAGCATGGCCATCGCCATGATTATTCCGCTGGTCTGCTACGCCGTGGTCACGCACTATGCGTATTATGGTTCCAGAATGCATCCCGGGCATGCTGCCTCCCCCACCGCTTCAGAGCCCGCAACTCTGTGAGGAATGGCGTCGGCACGGAGCGCGCCAGCCCTTCGCACAGGGACGCACTTGGGCAACGGCGCCGAACCATCCATCACCAGCCCCGCTTGCCGTAGAAACCTGCGCCCGTGGTCATGGATCAGGGGAAACGTCCCGGCGATTGAATATCGGGTGATGATGCACACTTGTCTCGTCAGGGTTATGCCAGTCCCCAGGAGACGGAATTGAAAAGGGCATTCCTCAAACCAAGGTCCCATAAGATCGGCTTTCTGGGGGCCACTTCGATCGGTATTGGAGGCATGGTCGGAGGAGGCATCTTTGCGGTTCTGGGACTGGCCGTGGTGATGGCGCGCGGCGGCACCGTCATCGCCTTCGCAATCGCCGGCGTTGTTGCCCTGGTCACGGCCTACGCCTACGCCAAGCTGTCCGTGGCGTTACCCAGCCCGGGAGGAACGGTTACGTTCCTTAATCATGCCTACGGCAAAGGCCTGCTGACCGGCTCGCTGAACGTCCTGTTGTGGCTAAGCTACATCATCATGCTGTCGCTTTACTCCTTCGCATTCGGCAGCTACGGAGCCACCTTCTTTTCCCCTAACTTTCAACCGACTGCCAAACACGCGCTGATCAGCGCCATCATCATCGCGGTTACGCTGCTCAATACGCTGGGTGCGGACCTCATTGCGCGGGCTGAAGACTGGATTGTCGCCATCAAGCTGCTGATCCTGGTCTTTTTCATTGTCGTGGGAGTAATGGGAATCAAAACAGCGCGGCTTGCTCCAGCCGCCTGGGCTTCACCGCTGAACCTGGCGGCCGGTGGCATGATCATCTTTGTCGCCTACGAAGGGTTCGAACTGATCGCTAACACAGGCGCCGACGTTCGGAATCCGGAACGCACGCTGCCACGCGCCTTCTATGCTTCGGTTGTGACAGTGATCGTGCTTTATCTTCTGATCGCGGCCGTAACGGTTGGCAATCTGCCACTGGACAAAATCGCTGCCGCCCAGGATTACGCACTGGCCGCAGCGGCCAGACCCATGCTGGGCCAGGCGGGGTTTACCCTGATTGCCATCGCCGCGCTGCTTTCCACCACCTCGGCCATCAATGCCACGCTGTACGGATCGGCCCGGCTTAGCTTCATCATCGCCAAAGACGGTGAACTGCCCGAAGCCCTGGAAAAGCCAATCTGGCACAAGCCGCTCGAAGGGTTATTCATCACGTCGGTGGCAACCCTGGTGGTCGCCAACACGCTTGATCTTTCAAGCATCTCTACGATCGGCAGTGCGGGCTTTCTGATCATCTTTGCAGCGGTGAACATGGCGAACGTCCGGTTGCGCAGGCAAACGCACGCACACGCCTGGATCTCAACCATCGGGACCATGGTTTGCGGGCTGGCTCTGGCTGCCCTGATCTGGCGCACTGCCACGGATGCGCCCGGGAAACTATGGGTGCTGGCCGGCCTGCTCCTGCTGGCTTTCCTGATTGAGGCTGGTTACCGGCTGGGACGCAAACGTGAAATCCGATTATCGGCGCAATCCCACACATAAATTAGACGCCTTGTGTCTAAACATTGAACGAGCTGCCTGCGCCGGGGTATTCTGTCTGCCTCCAATGCATTTCAATTCGTGTCACGCAATCCAAAGGAGCACCCATGAATGGATTCCCAAAATTTGATCTGACCGGCCAGGTAGCGCTGGTGACGGGAGCGGCGCGCGGCCTGGGCCGGGCGATCTCGCTGGCGCTGGCGAACGCGGGCGCGGACGTGGCACTTGGACTCCGCGACCGGAATACAGGGGCCGAGCTGGCTCAGGAAATTGAAGCCATGGGACGCCGGGCACTTCCGCTGCAAATGGACATGGCGCACCTTGGCCAGATTTCCAGCGCCATCGAGGGCGCCGTCGCACATTTTGGCCGGCTAGATATTCTGGTCAACAACGCGGGAGTCGCGCCGGACCATCCGGCCGAGGACTTCACGGAAGAAGACTTTGATTACACCATGGCCGTGAACGTGAAGGGCACCTTTTTCGCCAGCCAGGCGGCGGGACGAGTGATGATCCGGCAAAAGCGCGGTCGCATCATCAACATGAGTTCTCAGGCGGGCTTTGTGGCCCTGCCCACGGAATCGGTCTACTGCACCACCAAAGCCGCCATCGCCCACCTCACCAAATGCCTAGCCGTCGAGTGGGGAAAACACAACGTCACAGTGAACGCCGTCGCGCCCACGTTTATCCATACACCCGGCACTGAGGAGGCTCTGGCAGACCCGGCATTCCGCGCCGACACCATCGAGCGCATTGCGGCTCTGCATCGGATTGGCGAGCCGATGGAAGTCACCGGAGCGGTGGTTTTTCTGGCATCGCCGGCGGCGTCACTGATCACCGGCCACACCATCCTGATCGACGGAGGCTGGACAGCGCGCTAGACTCGAGGATTAACGGTTGGCACTCCCCGCAGCATGAACCGCCCCACCCTTTCACGTCAGCGCTGGTCGTGCGCTTTCACGCTTCCACGATGTCGCCCCTGTAACGTTCAAAAAGCGCGAGGAATTCCTCTTTCTCTTTGGCGGGAACCTTGAGGTGATCGAGGGCGTCGGCCGTGTGCCGGAGGCAGGCTTCCCATTCGCCGGTCGTGATGCCAAGTCCGCCGTGGGAGGCCTTCATGTCGCGGCCCATATAAACGCACGGCCCTCCAGAAAGCTCGCACATCTGGCTGACAAGGAACTCGCGCCCGCGCCGCGTGGAGTCGAGACTGCGGCCCCCTCCGAATCGGGCAAACATGGGATCTGCCCGCAGGCGGCCGAGAAACTCATCAACGATTGCCGCAATGGCGTCGTAGCCGCCGAGCCGTTCGTAGAGTGTTTTCCCCGTTTCCGGTGTTGTAGATTGCATACGGTTGCGCCCCTTTCCAATGGTGATGATATTTGCCCAGATCGGCGGACGTGTCAAGCATGACGAGCGTCACCATCCGGCTTCGCGGCGGTTTGATCTCACCACGCAGCGGCACCAAGAGGGCGCCGCTTTTCCTGCTTTTCCTTAAAGCACTTTGGGTGATACTCTAGCCAGCATTATCTGGATCGGAGGGAAATATGCATCGTAGAGCATTCATAAAAAGTTCTCTGGCAGGTCTCAGCGGCGCCCTGCTGCTGGACGTGTCCTGCAAATCAGCCAGCCACCAGACTAAGCTGGACGCCCGCCTGAAGGGCGCGTTCCGCAGCCCGGAGAGAAACGGCTGGACGTTCGTACACCTGGAAGGGACGCCCGCGGAGATCGGCTACCAGCACGGCTATCTGCTAGCCGACAGAATCGAAGACACTGCCAAGGTCACTGTCCTGGAGCAGACCCACGGCAGACAATACGGGTGGAATTTCTATCGCGATGCCGCGAAAAACATGTTGTGGCCAAAGATCGAAGCAGAGTATCGCGAGGAACTGCAGGGCATCGCCGACGGCCTGCGCGCCCACGGAAGCAAGCTCGACCTTTGGGACGTGGTCGCTTTAAACGCTTCCATGGAATGGGATTACTATGTGAAAGAGTACGACAAAACTCACAAGGCTGATAAGTCCGCCGAACTCGCGATACCCGAGCATTGCAGCGCCTTTGCCGCAACCGGCAGCTATACGAAGGATGGCAAGATCGTGATCGCCCACAACTGCTGGACCAAATACCTGGACGGCGCGCGTTGGACCATCATTTTCGATATTGCGCCCGCACACGGCTACCGGATGCTGATGGACGGCTTCCCCGGCTTTATCCACAGCGGCGATGATTTCGGCATCAACTCTGCGGGGATCGCCATCACGGAGACGACCATCTCCGGCTTTTCCGGCTACGATCCCTCAGGCATTCCGGAATTCGTGCGCGCCCGCAAGGGCATGCAGTATTCGAATTCCATCGACGATTACGCCCGCTTCCTGAAAAAGGGCAACAACGGCGGGTATGCCAACAACTGGCTGATCGCCGACCGCAAAACCAACGAAGTGGCGGACCTGGAACTGGGACTGAAAAATGTCAACCTGTGGCGCACCAAGGACGGCTGCTTCGTGGGCTCTAACTTCCCGGTCAGCCCCAAACTGGCCAGCGAAGAAACCAACTTTGACCTGAACGACATGGGCGCCAGCGCCAATGCGCGGCACGTGCGCTGGAAGCAGTTGATGGCCGAGAACAAGGGCAGGATTGACATGGCCATGGCGCAGAAGTTTCTGGGTGACCACTACGACACCTACGATAAAAAGGAGGAGCCCGACGAACGCACGTTGTGCGGCCACATTGACCTTTCGCCGCGCGGGTCGGGCACCTGGCAGCCGCCTTACGGCCCCGCCGGCGCTGTGCAAAACAAAGGCGCAGACGCGGCTATGATCGAAAAAATGGCGCTCTCCGCCTCCGCCGGGCATTGCTGCGGCATCGACTTCAATGCCGCCGAGCACCTGAAGAAGCATCCGGAGTTCGACTGGCAGGCGCCCTTGCTTCGCGACATGCCTTCGAAACCCTGGACGATATTCACCATTGGAACCTGAGTGAAGCCGGCTCCAGAGCCGGTGGAAGGCACATGGCGCAGGGGAAGCCGCGACTCAGCAGATTGCCGGGTCCGGCCATTCCTCACACGCCTCAAATGGAGGTTGGAGCGCGTGCCACGCAACTTCACGAAGAATCCGCCGGGCTGCTTTTTTATCTTTTCGAGCTACCGTCCCGGCCCCCGATACTGAACGCCCTTCTGGATGGCCTGATCCGCTTCTTCAACGGTGAGGAGCGGCGTAGTGCTGGTGCGGGCCAGGCCCGTGGAACATGCCGACAAACCGACCGCCATCAGACTGGTGGCGTCGGGCGCATCAACAATCAACACCACGTCATAATCGCCAAAACTGAAGTACATGGCTTCCAGTTTTGCGCCGACACTGGCCATAGCCTTTTCAACAGCCGCCTTCCGTCCCGAGGCTTTGTCTTTGACGAGGCCCTTGAAACCCTCAGCCGAATAGGTTGCGTGGACGAGATACTTCGCCATGGGATCCTCCGATCATCGAAATATGTTATCCGGGTATTCCAAGTCTAACAGAGTTCAAAGCCCTGAAACCTGAGAACCCATGGACTGCCAGGTGCAGCCTGGGTCAGCGCCGCGGTCCCAGGAAATGCGCCAGCCACTCCATGGCCCGCCCTACGGCTTCCGGCGTGGGCATGTGCCCCTTGTGATGGTTGAAGTAGCCGATGTTTTCGGGCTTGCCGTAAAGCTTGTAAACTTCGCGCGCGGCGTTAATGTAATACCAGCTCTTTGCGGTATCGTACGTGTCGCCGCCGATCAGAAGAAACGGCCTGGGCGCAATGAGGCCGATAAGCTCGTGCTGGTCCGTTCCCTTCTCCACCTTGTCGATGAATTCGCCAAAGTACCAGTAATCGTCGTAATTCGAGAACGACAGGCCAATCCCCAGTTCGTTCGAGACCACGGCGGTGATCCGAGGCTCAAACGCCGCCGCGTACAGCGCCATTTTACCGCCCAGCGAATGGCCAATGATGCCGATATGGTCGCGGTCGACTTCCGGCAGGGTGTAGAGGTAATCGAGCAGCCGATGCGCATCCCACGCCCATTTGCCAAGACCTGTGCAATGAGGATGCCGCAGTTTCAGGTTGGCAACGGCTTCCGAATACCACTCTCCGTAGCTCTCGCCAAACCATCGAATGGCCACCGCAATATAACCTTTCTGCACGGCCATGTAGGCATAAGAATCAACGCCCATCCCCAGAAAGTGATGTCCCGACAGATTTCGGCCCGCCGGAGTGTCCACGTCGTAGAACGGCACAATCACGACCGGGCGCGGCCTTTGAAGGTCGCTCGCGGGCATCATCACAAGGATCTTTTCCCACCAGTCCGCTTCCACCTGGAGGTACATAAGGCGGGCGGTGTAGTTCTGGTCTTTGACCGTCTCAACGAGCCGTGTTTGAGGAGAAGGAGGGTTCGTTTCCATTGAGCCCAGCAGCTGGAGCCATTTCGCCTGGATGCGCCCGCGGCGAGCCTTCCATTCCGGAATGGAGCCCACTCCGGCAACGAGCAAGGACAGGCTGCCTATCGATGTTTCAAAACCGGCAGGTGGGTTGTTGTAAGGCTTGAACCAATCCGTCGAATGCTGCGAAGGCGGCAGAACAGGCCGGGACGCGGCCGTCCGGCAGATCCGGAATCCGGTGAATCGACTCTTGTAAGACGGCTCAATAGACGACCGGTATCCGCGGGCCCACTGTGACGTGGTGCTAATGAATGAGCCACCCCGAACGATCCGGGCCAGTCCGCGCAACGGCCCGGCAGGATGATAGGAAGCTTGCGGCGTCCGCTCAGGATTGAAATAATCGCTGGTCCATTCCCAGACGTTCCCGAACATGTCGTAGAGACCCAGCGAATTGGGAGGATAACTCCCCACCGGCCTCGTACCCCCAGCCTTCAGTTCTTCAGCAAGGCGCGTGACATCCTTCGTGTCTGTGGTACCCAGGTTGGCGGCGCCGGCATTGCTCTTCAGGGCGGGTACAGGGCCTGCCGCGTGGGTCCACTCAGCATCAGTGAGAAGCCGAAATCCATTCCTGCTGACGTCGCAGAAGCCGGTTTCCAGGTTGTAGCAGGGTTCGAGGTTTTCGCGCAGACTGCGCAGGTTGCAGTAACGAATTGACTCCCACCAGTTCACCGTCTCAACAGGCAAATCAGCGCCCCTGTGAAACGAAGGGTTGTAACCCATGACCTCTTCAAACTCCCTCTGGGTAAGCTCCTTTGAAGCGATGACAAACTTTCCGATAGTGACGGTTACAGGGACCTTTGTCAGCTCGTCGATGACCTGGTAGCTTTTGCCGGGCACTTCGACCCATCCACTGGTTGAAGTCTGGTCCTGATCAAACTCTGCTGAACTTTCCGCCGCTTCAGCATTGCGGTTTCCGTGGCCCAGGCTCGTCATCAGCGTTCCTGCCCCAAGAACTGAACTCTTAAGAAACTTCCGCCTCTCCATCACTCCTCCTCATTTTCCGTTTCCTGAGGGAAGAAACCAGGACCCTCGTTCGCCGCGTGAATCATATCGCAGACGCGGGTTCAATGTATCAGCCGAATGAAATCCGCGAATTGAAGAGTGCGAAGATCCGCTTGGAACAACAGATCAGTTCATGGCGCAACAGAATCTGGATTTGCAGGGCTATGGCCCAGTGGCTGAAAACTGCAACCGGAGTTAGACGATCCAGGGGGCTGACTTTGCAAAGGCGGCTTGAGCATCTTGTCGAAAAAGAGTCGCACGCAGGAAGATGTTTCGGCCAGGCCTTTGGCGCCGTCAACCGGCCCAACGTAGCCCATCATTTTCATTCCCGGGCTGTAAAGGACCGGAAGGTCCGTAAAGTTGAAATGCCGGGTTCCGGGGATGTGAACCTGCCAGCAGTGGGCAGAGTCCTGGCAGGTATCCTGCATTTCCTGCTTCAATCGCGCCTGCTCCTGCTGAAATCTCTGAACCGAAACACTCGCCAGCGTCTTCTGCAGCCAGGGAGGACGCAGCGTCCAATCGCTCAGGATAAAAAGAAAGGGCCGCTGGATTCCTTCATTCAGCACATCGCCAAACAGATTTCCGTCGATGTCGACGGCTGCTTTGCAACGGGGTTCTGCCCGGCACGCCTCAGCGGCTGCGGCACCGCCAAAAGACTGACCGAAAAGACCCACCCTGGAGAGATCGAGACGTCCGTGGAAACGGCTCTTCGCATCTGAATTCATCTGCGCCAGGCTGTCGATGGCAAATCGGATGTCCGCCGCCCAGACTTTCACCATCCGATTGCCCGCCGACCGGACGGCCTGACTGGGGCCGCGCGGGAACGAAGCGTCAGCCAGATGGTGGGCCACACGACCGTTAGGAAACCGCACGACGGGCGCGCTGTATGTGTTCGTAATCCCCAGGACAGAGTCGCCATGGCTTACGATGTCTTCAATCAAAGAAGTGTAATCGCTGGGCAGATTGCCAAAACCGGTGGAAAAAACCAGGACGGGATACGCCGGTTGGCCGTTCGCAATGGGCGCGTCGGCAACGGCATGGACGCGGATTCGGCTTGGAATCGTCACAGGGCGCCAGGGGAGTTCAGCAGCCCAGGCCGAGGGAATATATTCAGCAGGTTTCGCCTGCGGCCGAACGGTGGCCGGATACCACAGCCACACCATCAACTCGCGATGCTTTCCAATCTTCGATGAGTAGGGGTCGTCACGCTTTGGGTCCTTCCAGTCAAAAAGCACCCGGCCAACCGCGTAAGGGCCGGAGGGTTTGGGAAGCACCACTTCGCGGTGGTCTCCAAAATGCACGATGACTCCGAAGAGTGGAATGAACATGATAAAGACCAGAATCAGGATCAATACGGTGACCGAAACCGTTCTGATGACTCTGACTCCGGATGTTACGGGCTGGCTGCTTTAAGAAATCGGGTTGTGGAGACAAGTGCTCTTCCAGTTACAGTGTTTTGGTTTTGAAACAGTGGTAAACGGGGCCTTGAGGGCCTTGCTGGCGCACGCCGGCCGGGCCAGCATCAACCCTGCCTGTAGCCATAGAACCAGCGCGCGGTGGACGAACCGCGATTCCATACGCTGTGGCGGCTGCCTGCGGGGATAAGAACTGTGTCGCCCGGGCCCAGCATGGCGCGCCGGCCTTCCACTTCAAACTCAACACTTCCCTCTTTCACCGCCACGCGCTCGTCGGTCTGGTGCACAAAATCGAGCCACTGCTGTCCGGGAGGGTCCACCCAGAGATCGCAACTGAATCCGTCGTGAGCCCAGACCTCTGCAACACTCGGCATTTCCAAAGGCTGGTCCGGCGGCCAGCGGCTGATCTCAAGCCCAGGCATGGTCAAGTATCTCCCAGAAGGTCTATTATAACGGACTGCAGGCCCGGCCGGGGAACAGGCAACTGAATATCCTGCGGCAACTTATGGGGCGGGACGCGAATCTTACAATGAGCTGTCGATTGTTTCCGGTGAATTCTTTTGCGAGGTTCCAAGCGATGACGTTGAATTCGATCAGAAGTATGCGCCTTGTGCAATACTCCATCGGGGTGTTGGTGCTCAACCTGCTGTTTGCTGGGGTGACGCTCGCCTCGCAACAGTCGGTACCCGTTCCCCAGGTTAACGCCAACCTCGGCCCCTGCACGGTGGATTTTACGGTCAGCGAAAAGGCCAAGCAGCCTCTCTTCAACGCTGAGATATCCGTAAAGATTGCCTACGGCTTTATGGGCGTGAAGAAAGATGGACTTGAAGGTCGGGACCAACAACGAAGGCAAAGCGCGTTTTGTAGGCCTTGCCGGAAAAAGTCCGCAGACCTCCGCTCGAGTTTGTTGTTCGTGCCAAGGGCCTGACCAAAACCGTCAACTACTGGCCGAGTGTCAAATGCCAGGCCCGTTATTCGGTGGTGATGGACAGGTCGCTGAACACGCCGGCGGGTCCGAGGGCGAAATAGGTAGCTACCAGCGGCCGGTCGGCCGATCATCGGCGCTGCCGGATGTGCTTCCGAAACGTCCGAGTGCTGGCCAACTGTTAAGTCTGGGTATAGGAGCAACTTGACACGAATGAGAAAATACGTGCTCGTGTTCGTCGCCGGGATCCTTCTGGTTCCGGCGGCAATCTATCTCTACCTGCGGTCCGGATACGCACCAGTCTCCACTTCGGCATCACCGCTGCCCTTTGAGCGTTTTTTTGCAAGGCTTGCCATGCGCGCGACCCTGTCGCACGATGTCCCCAAGGCGGATACGGTTCCGCCGACGGAGGCCGATTTGAAAGCCGGCGCGAATCTGTATCGGGAAAACTGCGCACTTTGCCATGGACTCCCGAACGCGCCGCAAACCGCGATCTCAAAGGGAATGTATCCTCACCCCCCGCAATTTTTCCGGCCTGACCGGCCCACCACTTACGATGCAAGCCGCCCTTTCCGCCCCCTCAACCCCAAGGCCTACTGGAAAGTAGAAAACGGAGTCCGGTTAACAGGGATGCCTGGCTTCAAGGGATCCCTCACCGAGCAGGAAATCCGGGAGGTGAGCCAGTTTGTAGGGAAACGCCAGAAATTTGCCCCCCGGCGTGATAGCTGCGCTGGAAGGCAAGCCCGAACAACCCGGTCCCGGCGCCTCGGCTTCCATACCCCATCCGCAAGCCGCCTCTCGCCACAAGTAAGTGTTGCCCTGTTTCCATTGCTACTGATATAATCGGTTCCCGATATCGGAATTCAATATCGGATTCCGTCAGAAGGGGCGTCTCAAAACCAAGCAAGCTCCTCACGAAGCTATGGAGGCTCGACATGGAAATCTCTGTCCGGGCGTTTGCCAGTGAACTGCACGGCATGCTCATCGGCGGCTTTTTTTTAATGGCGGTCTTTGGCGTCATTGTCGAGTTGATCAGATCGAAGTACGTCAAGCAACCATCCGAACTCACGGCCAGGGGGCAGTCGCTGAAGAGCTTTTATCTGTTTTCTACCGCGGCGCTGGGCTGGATCGCCGTGCTCCTGGGCGCTTACGTTGTCTATCCCTGGTATCGGGCCATTCCTCCTGCCGGTATCGCCGGCCTGGCGGGATACCCTCAGCGCCTCCTGCTGTCGAGCCCCGGCACCTCCGGCTGGCACCGGCTCGGCATGGAGTGGAAAGAGCACGTCGGCTGGTTTGCACCTATCGCCATCACGATGGTTGCATACGTTATGGCCAAACAGCGACTGGTTTTGAAAAAATACCCACAGATTCGCACAGCCGTGCTGGTGTTTGCTCTGGTCGCGCTTGTGTCGGGTGGCATCGCAGGTTTCTTCGGAGCCATCATTGATAACCACGCGCCCGTCAAGGGCGGTGCCACAATCCACCTGGTACCGGAGGGCAAATGAACGACATCCAATCGCAAGCAACGGAACGCGACAACTCGAGTGGGGCAGACCAGCTTTCAAATGGACCTGTGGCCGCGGCGATTCTGTCGGCCGGAATCGGCTGCTGCGCGTTGGGCATCCTGGCGGTGATCGGAGACGGCTCCGGGGCGGCCGCCCACTGGCTAACGTTTTACTTGCCAACGGGACCACTGTCAGGGGTAACCACTACAGCCATCCTGGTGTGGCTGGCGGCATGGTTCATCCTGGCAAGGCGATGGCGGTCAAAGACGGTTGCCATCGTGAAGGTTAATACGTTGGCTTTTGTGCTGCTGGGGCTTTCCCTGTTGCTGACTTTTCCGCCCTTTGTGGATCTGGTGCTTGGCAAATAAGCGCGCGGTTCCAGACCGCGATTTGTGAACCATGATGAATCACCAGCGAGAACTATTTTCCGGCCTCATCCGTTTGCATGTTCTTCATCATGCCTGCCAGGAACCGATTTTTGGTCTGGGCATGATTGAAGAACTGGCCCGCCATGGTTACCGGCTGAGCCCTGGCACCCTCTATCCCCTGCTGGACGGCCTGGAAAAGAAAGGCCTGCTGCGTTCATCACGCCGGCTGGCTGACGGCAGGTTTCGCCGGGTTTACCGGGCCACTCCGGCAGGCCGAAAAGCGCTGAAAATGGCCAAACAGCGCGTCAAAGAACTGTTCGGAGAACTTTTCGAGGAGGAATTATGAGATTTTTCCTGGCGCTATTATTCCTGCTGGCCTCCTGCCCAATCACGTCGTTTGCCGGTCCTCCGTTCCAACTGGACGATCCCGATGTGATTCCTTACAGGAATTTTGAGTTCTATACATTCTCAGCAGCGGGTTCCTCTCCAGGAGAGACCGACCTCGCCGCCCCCGCCCTGGAACTGAACTACAGCGGGATTCACAACGTTATGTTTCATTTCGTTGTCCCTGCCGCTGCGGCGTTCCCCTCCGACGGCCCGGCCACCTTCGGCCTGGGGGACAGTGAAATCGGGCTGCAATACCGCTTTATCCAGGAAACCAAGCATCGGCCGATGATAGGCACCTTCACGATGCTGGAAGTTCCCACGGGCAATCCGGACCGGGGCCTTGGGGCGGGCAAACCTTCATGGAAAATCCCCATCTGGATGCAAAAGTCAGTTGGCGAATGGACATTCAACTGGGGTGGCGGAGAAAATATCAGCCACATCCCCGGCGCCCGGAATTTTCCTTTCGGTGGCGCCATGGTTCAGCATGACGTGAACAAGAAACTGAGGCTGGGTGGAGAAGTCTATTATCACGGGAGGCAAACAGCCGGACTCCTGAGTTCGCGCTACGCCACGATGGTTGATATTGGCGGCTATTACACCTTGCACGACCCGGGTTTCCAGTTGCTGTTTTGCTACGGGCACACTGTCGCGGGGCAAACCGAAAACTATGCCTACCTCGGGCTTTATTGGACTTGGGGCCCCAAGTCCGCCTCGGGTAATTAGGCTGGTTTGCGCCACCAGCATGCTGGATATCCGGGAAGGAACCGGCTTCGAAACGGCAAAGGAAAAGATCAGCGAGATCCGGTAGGCTAAGTTAAACTAACCCTTTGCCCATCTCACCCTGCAGCGGATGCTGCGCAAATAGCATCCTTTGCGGCAAGCGTGAAGAGATCGAAATCAATGGGGCCAGCCACTTCTAAAACAGAAAACAAGCTCCATCACTGTACGAGAAGAAATGGGTCCTCATGAGTGTTCCGGTTTTTGTCCTCTTTTATCTGGCAATGTTCTTAATCGCCACGGTGTTTTCGGCGCTCGGCGAGGGCGGCGGAGTGCTCTACACGCCGATTCAACTTTTCTTCGGCATCGAGTTCCACACAGCCGCTTCAACAAGCCTTTTTCTGATCATGGTCACGTCGCTCTCGGCCACCCTGGTATTCCGCAAAGCCGAGACGGTGGACTGGCCCCTGGCCATTGTGCTGGAAACATCAACGACTCTTGGAGCTTTTCTCGGTGGACTGTACTCCGGCCACTTCTCGGGTAGATTCCTCATTTACCTTTTCTCAGGCGTGATCGCCATCGCCGCGTTCTTTATGGTGAAGCATTTTGAAGTACCAAACCGCTGCGGCGAAAATCCCGGCGGTTTTTTCCGCTGGCACCGGGGTGTTGGAACCGAAAAATACTGCGTCAACCTTGCACTGGCTCTTCCCATTGCTTTCGTCGCCGGCGTAGTCAGCGGCATGATTGGCGTCTCGGGCGGCATTGTCAAGGTACCCATGCTGGTACTGCTGTTTGGCGTGCCCATGAACATCGCCGTTGGCAGCTCGGCTTTCATGGTGGGGCTCACGGCCAGCGGCGGATTTCTGGGCCATCTGGCAGCCGGCCACATTGACTGGAAGACGGCGTTGATTCTGATGCCGGGCATCTTTGTTGGCGCCCAGATCGGTGCCCGGACCTCGGTTAAAGTGGACAAGACCAAAATGAAGCGATTCTTCGGCTTTGTCCTTGCCGCGCTGGCAGTGTTCCTGATTATTCGCAATACCCTGCACTAGTAACGCGCGAACTTTGAATCTGGCCCGCAATAGGGGGCAGGCCTGAAGGAGACCATGAGGATTCACAAGGCTCGAAACTGTCTATGCTGGGCTCCTGCTCTGGCATTATCCGCCATCCTACTAACGGTCGCCGCCACCGCCGCAGAAGCAAGAGCGGCAACGCCCCAGTTGAAGTTCGAAGTTTCATTTCCAGCTTCGGTCCACAGCAAACCCATCACCGGGCGTGTCTACTTGATGATTTCCGATGAACAGCATCCTGAGCCACGTCTGCAGGTCGGGTCGTGGGGCAGCCACCCGCCCTTTTTCGGTTTGGACGTCAGCCGGCTGAAGGCGGGGCACCCTGCCGTAATCGCCGGAAGCACGCCTGGCTTTCCGACGCGCAGCCTGAAAGAGCTTCCGCCAGGCGACTACTATGTGCAGGGGCTGGTCAACATCTACACAAAGTTTCATCGGTCAGACGGCCACACCATCTGGGCACACATGGACCAGTGGGAAGGCCAGCAATTCAACCTCTCGCCGGGCAATCTATACAGTCATGTCCGGCGCGTCCATCTCGATCCCGCCGAAGGCTTTGACGTTAAGTTGAGCCTGACGCAGGTGATCCCGCCCGTTAAGGTTCCGGCGGATACGGCCTGGGTCAAGCACATCAAGATCCAGAGCAAATTACTCAGCCAGTTCTGGGGCCGACCCATCTATCTGGGCGCTGTAGTCCTGCTGCCCAAGGGCTACGCCTCGCATCCAGACAGCTACTACCCGGTGATCTACGAGCAGGGGCATTTTGGACTGGAGCCTCCGTTCAGGTTTTCGACCACGGATAAAGAGGCGTCCGGGAGCTGGACGAACCTGATGCGTTCTTACAATGTTGAGACCGGCTACCAGTTTTATCAGGCCTGGAACTCAGACGACTTTCCCCGCATGATCGCCGTCACTTTCCAGCACCCCACACCCTATTTTGACGACTCCTACGCAGTGAACTCCGCCAACAACGGGCCCTACGGCGACGCCATCATGACGGAGTTGATTCCGTACGTCGAGACGCATTTCCGCATTATCCGCAAGCCCTATGCCCGCGTGCTCACGGGAGGATCGACGGGCGGATGGGAATCGCTGGCACTGCAGGTTTTTCATCCTGAGTTCTTTGGCGGCACCTGGACGCTCTATCCCGATCCCGTCGACTTTACGCACGATCAGCTGATCAACATCTATAGCGACGACAATGCCTTCTTCGCGCCGGGACGTCGATGGTTGCGGGCGGTCAGGCCTCTCATGCGCAACACAGACGGGCAGGTGACTACAACCGAACAGCAGGAGAGCCAGCTCGAAGACGTGCTGGGTAGCCACGGCCGTTCAGGCCAGCAGCTCGAAGCCTGGGAAGCGGTGTACGGACCTGTAGGCGTGGACGGTTACCCGAAACCGCTTTGGGACAAGCACACAGGAAAAATCGACCACAGCGTAGCCGACTACATGCGTGAGCACGGCTACGATCTCACGGAATATCTTAGGCGGAACTGGCCAAAGATTGGTCCCAGCCTGGTGGGCAAAATCCACATCAACGTGGGCGATATGGACAACTATTACCTGAACCTGGCCTGTTACGACCTGCAGAAATTCCTGGAGAGCACCACCCATCCCTACTACCACGGAGAGTTCGAATACGGCCGGCCCGAAAAGGGTCACGGATGGCAGTCAACCACCCAGGAAAATATGGTCCGCATGATGGCCGACCACATCTCCACCGACGCGCTCCCTAACGCCAACCTCAAACAGTGGCACTACAACTAATCGTCAGAACTGCAGACACCAGGGAACTGAAAGTGGCCTTCAGGGCTCGGAAGTCGGAGGCAGCACCCGGTCCAGTTTCTCAAGAAGTTTCCTGCCCTTGAGGACCCGCTTGCCATTCCCCGAAACAAAGACAATTCTGCGTTGAGGATCGAGCAGAATCATCGTGGGGTACCATTTGACAGTTAACTCATCATCGACAATCTCTTTGGTGCTCTGCGGTACAGATTGCGGCCAGGAAACGTGGTTCTTCTCCAGGAACGTGTGGGCCTTCTCAACCTTTTCGTCGCTGTTCATGCCCAGGATCCCCAGCCCACGGCCCTGATAGAGTTCTTCCGCCTTCTTGAGGGTCGGAACCTCTTTCAAACATGGGCCGCACCACGTAGCCCAGAAGTCCAGCAGCATGTAGCGGCCGGAATAGTCTGACAGCCGATGTTGTTTCCCAGCGAAATCGGTGAACGTAAAGTCCGCCACCTGGTCGCCGGATTGTGGCCTGGACGCAGCCAGGGACTGTGCCGCCGCGAACGCCACAACAACCAGCGACACCGCAACAGCCAGATGGGTTCGCTTTCTCATTGGCCTGGTTGTCCTGGTTCCCTGCCTCTTCCAAACCGCAACGGATAAGATATCGAGAACATGAAGCTCGGAATCGTGGAGTCGGTGTTGCGGTTCACTCCGTCAATAATCCGTGGTTTAACATTGATGTGGGTCACGATCGGCACGCTGAAGTTAATCGTGCGCCCAAGCAGACTGATCTCCACGCCCGGCATGGCATATTGCAGGTTGGCAGGCCTCCGGAACCCGTCAGACGGGCCGAAAAGGTCATTCACCGGCACGCCTGAAAATCTGTAGCCGGCAGTGAGCGAAAGCCAATGCAACGGCGTAGGGATCGCACCTCCGATTTCCGCCAGATATTGATCGGTGCTTGAATTCACCGTCGTCGCATCGGGATTGTGAAGTGACGGGAAGAATGCCGGGGTCCCGGTGGTGTTGCGCGGGTCAATCAAGTAAGTGGCAAAACCATACACCGAGAACCTGCTGAAAGTCCGGAAAGCCTGGACGGTAGGAACCACTCCCCAGGCTCCGCTGCCCGGCTGCACGGAAATATCCACCGGAACCTGGCGACCGTACACATCAGCGGTGGCGTCACTCTTGCCCGTGGGCATTTCCAGGCCAAGGGAGACGAAAACATTCCCCCGCGAGTGCTCGGGTGAAAACAACCAGTAGCCCCCGCGCAGGGTCATATCGCCAAGCCCGTTGGCTCCAGCATGGATAGGGACCGGCTCTGTGGATCCCGATTCCGGAAAGACCCGGTGAAGATCGTACCGCTGATGCTGGATGGGGACATCCAGCGAGACGGTCCAGCGGTCGGTGACGGCGTAAGCCAGATCAAAATTAAACTGGCTCCGAACGTTCACCGGACCGTCGTAAGCATTGATATTGGTGTTCGGCTCAGTGCCGATGTAATGCTTGTCAGAATAGTAGTGAAAGAAAGAAGTAGTTAGCTGCCACTGCCCCTTCTTCATATACGCGTCGGACCCACCAAACACGGATGGGTTTTGTCTCTGACACACTCAACCCTGGCCGGATGCCGGCATAGCGTAGAGCAGGATGAGCAAGGTTACGGCGAAAAGGCGCAGCCCACGCCCACAACTTACAGTCATGTCTTTTCCTTTTTGAGCCCCTAATAAGCCCCGACGAAACGCATACGATTCTATGGGTAACGCCGGCCGGTCACAATAATCCATTCGGACTAGTCGGCACTCAAAAAGTAACTCGCTTGCCGATTGTTATTCACTACTTTGGACTTATCCCCTGAAAACGAGGAAATCCCCAGGGGCTGCATCCAGACGCCGGCCGAATCTTGCCAGAACCGCGCGTCTCCTTGCATGTCCAGGCAATCGCCGTAGGACATGAAAGAAACTTTTTGCTGTAACCGAACAGGAAACCGTACATCATTAGAACGAGGGAGGGTGGACGCAAAGGCTTGGACCTTTCGGCCGTCCCTCCCGCAATATTCGAGGTTGAGCAAGAACAGGGGCGACTAATCGCGTGAAACTATACTCAGCCATTTTTGCGCTTTTCCTTCTGCTGCCGTCCGGTGCCGGCAATCTGTCCAATGTTGATCCGGCGCCGTGGGACGAAATCCTGCACCAGTACGTGAATCAACAGCATCTGGTCAATTATTCCAGGCTGAAACAGAAGGATTGGAAGAAGCTCCGAGACTTCGTTGCCAGCCTTGGCAGGCAGGGATCGCAGCCGCTCTCGTCGGACGAGAAAAAAGCCCTTCTCATCAACGCCTACAACGCCATGACCATGGAGTGGATTGTCGAGAATTACCCGGTGAAGAGCATCTGGGATACCCCTCGGCCCTTCAAGGCGCATCGCTTTCGACTGGCGGGAGAACCCGTCTCCCTGGATGAGATTGAGTCCCGCCTTCGCGAGATGAAGGACCCCAGGATTCATGCCGCGCTGGTTTGCGCCGCGCGAAGTTGCCCTCCGCTCAGACGCGAAGCCTATACGGCCGCCAATATCGACGAGCAACTGGATTCGAACGTGCGCGAATGGCTGGCCAACTCCCGCGCTCAACCAGATTGATCCCGAAAAGACGTCTGGCAACCGTCAGTCCCAATCTTCAAGTGGTATGGCAAGGATTTCGACGCCTACCCGGGAGGGCTTCGCGGGTTCCTGATCAAGTTCGGTCCGCCGGCGGCCACGGAAAAGTTGAAGGACGGCCAATTCGCCATCCGCTTTGCCACTTATCATTGGGGTTTGAACGATCAGTCCGGGCGAGGTAGAGGCTATTCGTCATTCCAGTTGGGCGTCAACTGGCTGAAAAACTGGTTTCGCAACTGGTTCGCAAACCTGGGACGGAAGTACAACGTCAATCCAGCCATCTTCGGCGGCATCTATGTGGGCGCCATTCCCTTCTTCACCCTCTGCGTGGGCTGGATCATCAGCAACCTGCGCCGGAAAAAGCCGATCGTGCTGCCTGTCCTGGCAGCTTCTTTCTTTTTCATCTCTGCGTATCTCTACCTTCTGATTGTGGGGCGCAATATCCCCGCTTGGGTCTATCTGGTGCTCGGTGCCATGATCGGGTTCGGCGCGTATTCAACCGTCAAAAAGATCCGCAGCCCAAACAGGGCTGAAGGACAGGACTTGAAGGGAATTTTTCAACTCTGCGCCGTCCGATGTCCGGCGCGGGACTAGACTTTCACAACACAGGCAAAGCGAACAGCCGGCACCTTGCGAATTTCGTCCACCAACTCCCTGGAAATGGGCTCATCGATATTGACCAGCCCAATCGCTTCTCCGGACTGCGGGTTCCGGCCCAGAGCAAAGCTGGCGATATTCACCTTCTTTTCTCCCAGAATCGTTCCCACGCGGCCGATCACGCCGGGCACGTCCTGATTGCGAATGAAAAGAAGGAACCCTTTCAGCGGCGCCTCGATGTCGATATCGCTGATGCCGAGAATACGCAGGCCACGCATTCCCACCATACCCAGAACCGAGGGCGAATCCACGTCCGTGCGAAGCGCAATGCCCAGCGAATCTGAATAAGCCGCGCGCCGCGCGCTTCTGACCTCAACAACCTCAATCCCCCGCTCCTGGGCCATCGACGCGGCGTTAATCAGGTTGATCTCATGCAGCAGAGGCTTGCTGAGAACTCCTTTAAGCACGGCGTTTTTCACCAGGTGCGTATTCAGCTCCGCCAGCCCGCCATCGTAGCTGATCTTCACTTCTTCCAAGCGCTCGCCCGCAATCTGGGCCACAAAGGTACCGAGCTTTTCTCCCAGCTGAATGTAAGGCTCCAGCTTCTTGTACTCTTCAGGCGAGATGGCAGGCATGTTAACGGCGTTTCGGGGGACGCCCAGCCGCAGGTAATCCCGGACCTGCTCAGCGATGCTGATACCCACAATTTCCTGCGCCTCGTCGGTTGAACCGGCAATGTGAGGTGTGGCAATCACGTTGGGATGCGCGACCAACCGGGAGTCGGTAGGCGGTTCTTTCTCAAAAACATCGAGAGCGGCCCCGGCGACCTGCCCGCTCTCAATGGCCTGGAGAAGGTCGTCCTCCTTGATCAACTCTCCGCGCGCGCAGTTCACGATTCGAACGCCGGACTTCATCTTCGCGAGGGTCTCGGAGTTGATAAGGTGATGGGTTTCGCGAGTGGCCGCGGTGTGCAGGCTGATGAAGTCACTTGAGGCCAGCAGTTCGTCCAACTCCACCAGTTCCACTCCCTGCTCCTGGGCAAGGCGAGCAGGCACGTAAGGGTCGTAAGCCATTACGCTCATTTCAAATGCCCGGGCCATTCGCGCCACTTCACTTCCGATCCGCCCCAGGCCGACCAACCCCAGTGTCTTTCCGCGCAGTTCCGTGCCGGTCAATTTCTTCTTTTCCCAGGCGCCTCTTTTCATTGAAGCGTCGGCCTGCGGAATGCGCCGTGCCAGCGATACCAGGAGCCCCATAGCCTGTTCCGCAACGCTGTGCGCACTGCCGCCCGGTGTATTCATCACCACGATGCCGCGCTTCGTGGCGGCCTCGAGGTCCACGTTATCGACACCCACGCCCGCCCGGCCGATGGCGCGCAAGCATTCGGCGTGCGCCAACAGATCGGCGGTTACTTTGGTGGCGCTTCGCACCACCAGCGCGTCGGCGTCCCTGATCTCTTCGGTCAGCGAGAGGTCTTTCCGCTTCGGCAGGAAAATCACATTCCAGGAACCTTCCGACTGCAGTACTTCCACCGCCTTCTGGGAAACGTTGTCAGCAACCAGAATCTTCATCTCGTTCGCCGCGCCAAAATCAGTTGAACCTCCGGGCCGGTTCCACCTCCCCTCGCCATGATTGCGGCCTTCCCTCAGTCAACGCCGCGGTTTCTATCCATGCAATCGCTCAAACTCTTTCATAAATGAGACGAGTGCCTCGACACCCTCGATCGGCATTCCGTTGTAGATGGAAGCGCGCACGCCGCCAACCGCACGATAACCCTTCAGGGAATGGAGCCCTTCGTTGGCGGCTTGCTTGAGAAAGGCTTCAAGCGCCTCAGGCGCGGGCAAATCGAACGTAACGTTCATAGTGGAGCGGTGCGCTTTGTCCACATACGGTTTGTAAAAACTCGACTGGTCCAGAACGTCGTAGAGAAGCCGGGCCTTTTGATTGTTGCGGCGCTCAATTTCGCTGACGCCTCCCTGCTCTTTGATCCAGCGCAGGACTTCGCGCGTAATGTAAATGTTGAAGGAGCTCGGCGTGTTGACCAGCGATTGGCCCTTTTCCACAGTGGCGTAATTCAACAAGGGCGGAGTCATCGGCAGCGCGTGGCCCAGCAGGTCCTTTCGAACAACGACGATGGCGGTCCCACCAGGTCCCAGGTTCTTCTGGAGGCTCGCATGCACCAGCCCAAACCGCGAATAGTCCATCTCACGCGACAGAATTTCCGAAGTCGCGTCCCCGATCAAGGTTAAGTCTCCCGTTTCAGGAAACTTGTTCCACCGCGTTCCGTAGGCGGTGTTGTTGGTGGTGATGTGAAGATAAGAAGTGTCCTTGGGAATGCGCTCCACGTCCAGTTCCGGAATGCGTACGAAATTATCGCTTTTGCCGCTGGCGACGGTCTCGATGGTGCCATAGGCAGCGGCGTCCTTGATGGCTGTGGCCGAGAACACCCCTGTTTCAACGTAGGCGGCGCGGTGCGCAGGCTTCAATCCAATCAGATTCATGGGGATGGCGGAAAACTGCATGCGGGCCCCGCCGTGCATGAAGAGCACGGCGTAGCTTTCCGGCAGCGAAACCAGTTCACGAAAGAGCGCAATGGCTTCTTCCACCACGGCCACAAAATCTTTGGAGCGATGGCTGATCTCTATGATGGACGCGCCAAGGCCACCGTAATTCAAAAATTCCTGCTGCGCGCGGACCATCACTGCGTCGGGAAGCATGGCCGGCCCCGGAGCGAAGTTGAAAATCCTGCCTCCCGGTCGCCCGGTTGAGGGCGCAGACGCGTTTGCTTCATTGGGTGTGGACATTAGCATTCTCCTTGAATACAGCCGATGTGCAACCGGAAACCCTGCCGGGCGTTCGGGTCAACTTCGGGTCTTCCGTGGACCAGAGCTGCAAAACCCCGCGCGAGGAGTTTTCCCTTGATCATCCTTGCCAAAGGACCCCTTCCTTTTTCCAGTGGATATCGGCCGGACTCCCCGCGTAGCCCGGAACAAGACAAAGAGCGATCGACATGGGCTGCGAAAGAAGGTACTCTACGTCACCGTCCCGGGAAAGTCAAACGAGGTGACAGGCATGGAAATCGGCACAATAATTTCGCCCTTTTGCGGAAAAGTGAATGAGATGGAACGCATCAACTTGCCGGAATCCTCCGCCCCCTTTGCCGCACGAAACCCGTCAGTTTGTGCCGTCCGTTATGGTGACATCACGATGCAGCGGCAGACTGCGTGAAGAAGTCCCAACCAGGACCCGATAGGTCCCCGCGGCCAGCGTCCAGCGATGCGCCGAGGTGTCGTAAAAGGAAAGCGACCGGGGGCTGATGGTGAGGCGCACCTGCCTGGTTTCACCGGGTTTCAGAAAGACCCTGGCAAAAGCGCACAACTGCCGCGGCGGCTCTCCATTGGCGGAAGGCTGGCTGACATAGGCCTCAACGACCTCGGCGCCAGCGCGACTCCCTGTGTTGGTGACTTCGACTGTCCCGTGAATAGTGCCGTGGCCATTACGCAGACTTATTGGCGTGATGACGAGATGGCTCAGCCGAAAGGTTGTGTATGAAAGCCCATAGCCAAATGGGAACAGGGGCCTGTTGCGGGTCGCGTCGTACCACCGGTAACCGACGTTGAGTTTCTCACTGTAGATGGACTTCCCGTTCACGCCTGGCCACTGCTGTGGAGTGCTGGTGGGGATTTTATCCGCTGTGAGGGGGAAAGTCAGCGGCAGTTTGCCTGCCGGGTTGACGTCCCCGAACAAGATGGCGGCAATCGCATTGCCGTCTTCCTGGCCCGGATACCACGCTTCAATGACGCCGCGCACCTGATCAACCCAGGGCATCAGGACAGGGCCGCCGGTGTTCAACACAACAATCGTTTTCGGGTTGGCGGCAGCAACGGTTTTAACGAGTTCATCCTGGTTCCCCGGCAGTTCAAGATTCGGCCGGTCATGGCCCTCTCCCTCAACTGTACTCGCAAACACGATGGCGACTGATGCCGCCTTTGCCACGCCGGCGGCACCGGCAAGGTCACTGCCGTCGGAGTAAGTTACTTTGATTGCCGCGCCGGCGCGCTTGCGGATGCCTTCCAACGGGCTGATCACATATGGCGGAACCACGTGAGAACTGCCCCCGCCTTCAACCTGCGGCTTGGTTCCACCGTCCATACCGATGACGGCAATGGAAGAGACACCGGAGAGCGGAAGGATATGGCCTTCGTTCTTCAACAGGACGGTTCCCTGCTCGGCGACCTGCCGGGAAAAGGCGGCATGCTCCGGGGTTTGCACCTGGGAGTCCCAGTTGCCCGGCTGCGGCCGGTCAAAAAGGCCGTGCTTGAACATCATCACCAGGATGCGCCTGACGTGCTCATCCAGGGTTGCCATGCTGACCTTGCCGTCTGTAACGGCCGTCTCAAGCGCCTGGCCGTAGTAGCGGCTGTCGGGCATTTCCTGGTCGAGCCCCGCGCGGGCGGAAGCAGCAGTGGAATGAGTGCCGCCCCAGTCGCTCATTACCCATCCGGGAAAACCCAGCTGGGTTTTGAGCAGGCCGTTCAGCACGTGCGGGTTCTCGCAGGAGTAGACGCCGTTCGTCTTGATGTAGGCGCACATGACAGAGCCGACGCCGCTTGAAACGGCGGCGCGGAACGGCGGCAGATAAATCTCCTGCAATGTCCTTTCATCCACTACGGAATCAATGTGGAACCGGTCGGTTTCCTGTTGCATGGTGAGATACATGTTGGCGTTCGCGATGGGACCCTGGCTCTGAATACCCTTGATTTCGGCCGCCGCCATCTGGCCGTTCAAATACGGGTCCTCGCCATAAGTCTCAAAAGTCCGCCCCCATTCCGGAACGCGGACCACGTCAATGGTAGGACCCAGTTCAACATTGGTCCCTTTTCCCCACTGTTCTTTGCCGATAACCTGCCCAAAGGTTTCCAGCAGCGACGGGTCCCAACTGGAGGCCGCGGCAATCGGGGCAGGCAGCAGGGTTACGCCAGTGGCCTTGTTCCCGACTCCCGCACGCCCGTCGGCAAGCTTGAGCGCAGGAATATGCAGCCGCGGGTTTGCCGGAACATACCCGACATATCCCTTGAACGGATGCGCTTTCCTGCTGACGCCATGAACCAGCGCTACTTTTCCTTCAGCGTCATCGCCCGGATCAGCAGGTCAGCCCTGCTTTCGGCGGATAGTGATTTGTTCATCCACGGCGGGTGGCTGCTGGTTTGTGCCCGTACGATCGTAGCGGGCGCGATTGCCATCAGCAATGCAATCACCACGCCAGCAATCCATTTCCTGCAATAAATTCCGACTCTCATAGTGCACCCATCCACCACTGGCTTGTGACTTATAACAGTAGAAACGCTAATCGAGCGCGCGCGCGAGGTCAAGCAAAATTCACGCGGCGGCCTGATGCTGTCAGGCGCACCCCTGTCTTCTCTTTCGTGTCTGCATTTGCTTTCAACTTCAGCGGTGCGCCCGGCGATGGGCCGCGGCGTACGCCACGGGCCTAGCCGAGCACGGGCACTGTGACGCTGCGCACAGCGCGCGACGCATCACTCAACAGGAAATGGATCACTTTTGCGACGTCTTCGGTCTGGACCCATTTCGAAAAGTCTGCCTTGGGCATGGATTTGCGGTTGGCCTCCGTATCCATGGTCCCGGGCAGAATGCAATGGGCGCGAACGTCGTACTTCTCCATCTCCTGCGCAAGGATTTCGGTCAACTGCAGGACCGCTCCCTTGGACACCGCATAGGGTGCAATCCCGGCGCCCCCGCCCTTCAGGATGGCCCCACTTGAAACCGTGACGATGCGCCCGAAATTCTGGCGGACCATCACGGGAACCACCGGCCGAAGCGTCCGGATAATACTCATGAGGTTGAGATCGAGCATATGGTCCCACGCGGGATCATCGACTTCGAAACTCTTGCCAGCAGCAAAGCCTCCCGCTACACAGACCAGAAAATCCGCGCGGCCGTGACGCTCCAATACATTGCCGACAAAGCGGTCAACTTCCGCCGAACTGCTTAGATCGACCGGCTCGCCGGTCAATCGCGCAGAAAGCTCACCGGCAGCCGTTTGCAGAGATTCCCAACCCTTTTCGCCATGGTATGGGACTGCAACAGATGCCCCATTCTTAAGCAGGTCCAATGTCACAGCACGGCCCAGAGCACCCGTTCCACCTGTGATAATAGCCACTTGGTCTTTAAAATCCACCATTCACCTCCATCATGCCTTATAATAAGAACCCACGAACCATTCCAGGTCAACGAGCTTTAGCTGTAAAACGCTGCTTACTTCACGGCTAATAGCTGTCCAGTCCCTTCTGTCGAAAATCGCAAGAAGGGCGATGAAAATTTTCAATATGCGTATTCGACACCGGCTTATTATTTCTTTGACGATCAGCATTACTCTGGTGGCGTTTGTCTTCGCCTACTTCCAGGTTCGCTCGCAGAAGAGCGCTCTTCGAGGCGATCTGGAAAAGCGTGCGGAGATTCTGGCAGAGAGCCTTGTAGACAACGTCGAACCGCTCCTCCACAACCAGTCGTGGGGACAATTGCAGGTGCTTCTCAACCGCTTTGAGAACCGGGAAGCCCTCGACGGAATCGCGGTCTATGACAAGAATGGGAGCAAGATCGCGGTTGCCAGCACTTTGGAAACGCAACTGGATGTCGCTCCTTCTGCAGTCCACCAGGCAATTTATCGAGACCGGGGAGTCAGCCAGTTCTTCAATCTGGACGGCGTACCCATGGAGGTCTATGCGTTGCCCATCCATGGGAATGGGGGTGTGGAAGGGGTGCTGGCGCTCTACCACAACGCCAGCTTCATTGAGGCCCAGTCGTTCCGGCTCTGGCGGGATACGTTTCTGCGCCTGCTGGTGGAAACGCTCCTCATTGCCTTCATCTGCCTGCTGATTATCCGCATCAGCATCCTGGAGCCTGTCACCAAAACGGCCCAGTGGCTGCGCGCCCTGAGGACCGGCAAGGGACTTCGATCGAACCCTCTGCCCGCGGAAGAAATCTTTCAGCCCATCGCGCATGAAGTCTCTCAACTGGCCAAGACATTGGAAGTCGCGCGGACGGCCGCCGAAGAAGAAGCCCGCCTGCGTGAAGTGGGCGAAGCCGTCTGGACAGCGGAACGCCTGCGCGTACACGTGCGGAATCGTTTTCGGGACAAGCCGATTTTTGCGGTTTCCAATCGAGAGCCCTATATGCACGTCCACAAGAACGGCAGCATCGAATGCCTGGTTCCGGCCAGTGGCCTGGTCACATCAGTGGCGCCCATCCTGCAGGCCTGTGACGGGACCTGGGTGGCAAGCGGGTCTGGAAGCGCCGACCGCGAAATGGTGGATGACAATGACCGCCTGCGCGTGCCTCCCGAAGACCCGCATTACACGCTGCGCAGGGTGTGGCTGACCAAAGAAGAAGAGCAGGGATTCTATCTCGGCTTTGCCAATGAAGGACTGTGGCCCCTCTGCCACATCGCCCACATGCGCCCCACTTTTCGCGAGGCGGACTGGAAACAATACAAGGCGGTGAACGAGAAGTTTGCCAAAGCCGTGCTGGAAGAGATGGAGGGCACACAGGAACCCGCCGTTCTCATCCACGACTATCATTTCGCATTGCTGCCGCGGATGGTGAAGGAGAAACGGCCAGACGCACGGGTCGCGATCTTCTGGCATATTCCCTGGCCGAACGCCGAGGCTTTCGGCATCTGTCCCTGGCAACGTGAACTGCTGGACGGGCTGCTGGGCGCCGATCTGGCCGGTTTCCATATTCAAAACCACTGCAACAATTTCCTCGAAACGGTCGATCGGGCTCTTGAGTGCCGCATTGAATGGGATCGTTTTGCCGTCAACCGCCGGGGACATTTCACGCTGGTGCGTCCGTTCCCCGTCAGCGTCGTTTTTGATACTGAAACGGCGCGTACGTCGGCCATGGCCAGCCCGCCCGAGGCCGATGATCTATTCAAGGAGTTGGGAGCGGAAGGGACCCTGATGGGCGTAGGCGTCGATCGCATGGACTACACCAAGGGAATCGCAGAACGTTTCCGAGGCATTGAGCGGTTCCTCGAAAAATATCCCGCCTATCAGAACAAGTTCAGTTTCGTCCAGATCGGCGCGCCGAGCCGGACCGACATCCAGCAGTACCGCACCCTGGTGGAAGAGATTGAATCGGAGGCCCGGCGCATTAACGACCGGTTCCAGAACGGTGCGTGGAAACCGATCATCCTGCTCAAGCGGCATCACAGCCACAAAGAGATCATGCGCTACTACAGAGCTGCCGATCTTTGTATGGTGACGTCGCTCCACGACGGGATGAACCTGGTGGCCAAAGAGTTTGTTGCAACCCGCAACGACGGCCAGGGAGTTCTGATCCTGAGCCGCTTTGCGGGGGCCTGCCGCGAGTTGCGGGACGCGTTGATCGTCAATCCCTACGACACCGAGCAACTGGCAGAAGCCATCCGCTTTGCTCTGTCGATGGATCCGGAAGAGAAGAGGCTCAGGATGCAGCGCATGCGCCGCGTGGTCCGCGAGCACAACATCTATCGCTGGGCGGCAAGCCTGGTTCGCGAGCTATCAGAAGTCCGGCTCGAAAGGCCGGAACCGTTAAAGGTCCGATAACAAAAAACAGCCCTTGCTTCCTGTGAAAGGCCTGCAAGCCTTTCCGGCTGTAACGCTGGTCTCAACCCGACGCTATGAAAAAAGTCAGTTCGTCGCGCCGCAGTTCACCCGGTTCGAAAACCCCGAAGAGTTCACCCAAGCCTCGTCAGTCCCATGACGGTCTGAAGCCGCAATACCTCTTTGACTGCTGGACCCAAGTGGACAGACGCATCCGCAAAGCCAGGCACATTGTTGTGTTCCTTGATTTCGACGGCACCCTGGTGCGGCTGCGCCGGAAGCCCAAAGAGGTTTTCCTGGGACCGTCGGCGCGGCGTGTGCTGCGCAAACTGGCGGGCCGCCAGGAGATTACGCTCTGTTTCATCAGCGGGCGGCAACTCGCCGACCTGCAGCAAAGGGCGCGGGTAAAAGGTGCCATCTATTTCGGTTTGCATGGCTGGCAACGCAGCAATGGGCAGTCGCCCGATCTGCCGGGCACAGGCAAGCTTCGAAAAACAATGGAGTGGGTCCAGCAGCAGGTCCGCGACCTCCCAGGAATCAGAGTGGAAGACAAGGCCATCTGCTTTGGAATCCACTACCGCAACGCCGGCAAGCCCGCCGTGGAGAAGGCCCGGGCGCTCGTCAAAGAGGTGCTGGCCCGAATGGGACCGGGCTACGAATTGATGGCAGGCAAAAAAATCTGGGAAATTTTTCCGAAGGACATGGGAAGCAAAGGTCTGGCGGCGAAGGACCTGCTTCAGCAGATCCCGGGCCGCAAGCTGGTGGTCTACGCCGGGGACGATACGACGGATGAAACAGCTTTTGCTTTGCTGCGAAAGGGTGTCACAATACGGGTCGGCACATTCCGGGAAACAAAGGCGAACTTTTTCCTACGCAGTCCGGCTGAAATCCTGATGTTTCTTGAGAAGCTGGAGGAATCGCTAGCTTGACAAAAGCCCTGCAGCCTTTTCAGTTTGCCACGGCATCGTACCTGACCCGCATCTGCAACCAGCGGGCGACGCGACTGGTGGAATTATATAAGGGGCTGGGCGAGTGCAGTGACGCGTCTATTTTTTACCACACCTTTCACAGCCTGCGCCGCCACCATTTCCTCACCGAAGGCTTTTCAGACGACTTCGCCCAGTGGATCATGGCCGGCTGCAATCTGGCGGAACTGGCCGAGCAGATGGCGTCTCTCGACCTGCGCGAGTATGCCAATCTCCTTGACCTGAGAAATGATCTTCGCTCACTTATGGCGGACTACTGCCTGGCGTTTCCCGAACGCGCCCAGCAGAAAGCCTTTGAACCTTTTTACTTTTCGGAGGCCATCGAAGTCTCACTCCAGCTCGGCATTGAGGCACACTCACTCGGGGAATTTCAGGAAGTCCTGGGAAAACTGGGCAACGCTTCATTTCATTTTCACTTTGTGACTTCGCGATTGCGCCTGCACCTGCGGAGCAACGATTTCTCCCTGTGGTTCTCTACGGGATTGGGAATGGACAAACTGGCCCAACAGGCTAACCGCATTGACATCTACACCAACACGCTGGAGGCAGCACGCCAGCAACTTCTCTATCTGATCAGCCAGGAGCTTGGCCCGTGAACGAGACCCGGCGAGAATCGCGCGCCGTCCATCTGGAAGACTATGTTCCGGTTGTGGGCGCACCCAAAATGCAGGAGCTTTATGCTCTCGCCGCCGGACTGAAGGGGCGGTCCGTGCAGATGGTGAATTCCACTTCGGTGGGAGGAGGCGTGGCTGAAATTCTGAGCCGACTGGTCCCGCTGCTCAAGGAGTTGGGGACCGACGTCCGGTGGGACGTCATGACCGGCGGAAACGACTTCTTCGAAGTCACCAAGGCATTTCACAACGCGCTCCACGGCGCACCTTTCGAGCAGCCGCCTGAAAGCTTCGAGATCTTCCTTGCCTACAATGAGCAGAACCGCGCCCGCCTGGCGATGGATGCCGAGTTTATCGTGATCCACGATCCTCAGCCCGTGGCCCTGATCAACGGTCGCAACAACCGTGCCGGGCACTGGATCTGGCGATGCCATATCGATCTGTCGCAGCCGAATCCGAAAGTATGGAAATTTCTTGAGACTTACGTGCTGCGTTACGATGGCGCCCTGTTCTCCTCGCCGGATTTCACCCATCAGATTCCCGTTCCGCAGTATCTTTTTTATCCCAGCATTGATCCCCTGTCTGAAAAAAACCGGGACCTGGAGCCGGAGTTCGTCCGAGGCGTGCTGGAGCGATTTGACATTGATCCCAAGCGGCCCATTCTGACCCAGATTTCCCGTTTCGACCGGCTGAAGGATCCCGTCGGCGTGGTGAAGGCCTACCAGATCGTCAAACGCTATTTCGATTGCCAGCTGGTTCTTGCCGGCGGCGGAGCGGCCGACGACCCCGAAGGCGGGAAGGTGCTGGACGAGGTCCGGGAGGTCTCAGCGGGCGATCCTGACATCTTTATTCTGGACCTGCCGCCCTGGAGCGCGCTCGAAATCAACGCTCTGCAACGCGCTTCGACCATCGTCATTCAGAAAAGTCTTCGAGAAGGTTTTGGCCTGACGGTGGCGGAAGCCCTGTGGAAGAAGAAGCCGGTGGTTGCCTCCGCCGTGGGCGGGATTCCCATTCAGGTCATCCATAAACAGACGGGGATGCTGGTGCATTCAGTGGAGGGTACGGCCTACCAGCTTCGCTATCTGCTTTCCAACCCTTCGTTCGCGTCGCGTCTGGGCCAGCTTGGCCACGAGCACGTGCGCGAGCAACTGCTGATTACCAGCGCATTAGAGCGCTATATGACGCTCTTCCTGCACTCGCTGGGCCGCGCCTGACCACCCCTGCGGCTCCATTTTTGCCTGGTCCGCTTCGATGAACCTGCCACTCTGGAATCTCAGCCGGATGACTTTTTCAGTTCCGCTCTGGCAGAACGGACGGCTTCCAGGAATTTGCGGGCGTTGGTGGTGATGACTTCCGTCTTGCCCTCCCGGAGCGCCTTGCTTGAAACAAGTTCCCCGCCGGCGGCCACTGCGGCCGCCCCCGCCCGGATGTAATCGGGCGTCGTTTCAAGAGTAACCCCGCCGGTGGGAACAAATTCGATTTGCGGCAGGGGTCCACGGAGCGACTTGAGATATTTCGGCCCACCCATTGCAGCGCACGGGAACACCTTCACGAGGTCCGCCCCTGCCTGCCAGGCCGTCACAATCTCCGTCGGAGTCAGGGCGCCGGGAATGCAGGCCTTGCTGTAACGCCGCGAGGTCTCGATGACCTTGACGTCGAGCGAAGGAGTCACAATAAACTCCGCTCCCGCCAGCAAAGCCGCGCGGCAGGTTTCGGAATCCAGCACCGTGCCGGCTCCCAGCAGCACGCTCTCGCCGAAGTGTTCCACCACGTGCTCCATCACGCGAAGGGCGTTCGGCACTCCCATGGTGATTTCCACGACCGGAATTCCTCCGGCGACAACCGCTTCCACCGCCTTGAAGGCATCTTCCGGGTTCGACACACGGACGATGGGAACAACTCCCACTTCCCGAAGCCGGCTTAAAACTTTTTCTCTCGACCACGACATGGCTGAATCCTCTCGTTCGAGATGACGAAGCGCGGTGGCCTCCAAGGACTGGATGGCCGGGAAGGCCTGCCGCTCCTTGGAACCGGCAGGCCTTCACTCGACACGTTCAGGCCTAACGGGCCACGCGCAGACTTGCGCCTTTCAACAGCTTTTCCACTTCCTCCAGAGTCGCCCAGTTAAAGTCGCCTGGGATGGTCTGCTTCAGCGAACTGAAGGCGTTCCCGTAACGCACGGCGGCATCGTAGGTGTTCTTTGCCAGGTAGCCGTAGATGAACCCTGCGCTGAAGGAATCACCGCCGCCCACACGGTCCACAATCTCCAGGTCATACTTGATATCGTCATAAAACTTGCCGTCGGCATAGGCAATGGCCGACCAGGTGTTTCGCCACACCAGGGGGTTTTCGCGCAGGGTGATGGCCACGGCTTTGAACTTGAATTTCTTTTGCAGGCGCTGGGCCACTTCCTTGTAGCTCTCAGCGGTGATCTCTTTGAATCCCTGATCGTCCGTCGTTCCCGAGGCCTGGATCTTGAAAACCACGCCCGTATCTTCTTCCGTGGTGATGAGGACATCGACGAATTCCATCAGGGGTTCCTGCACAGCCTGCGCTTTGTCCGGCGACCAGAGCTTTCCGCGGTAGTTCAGGTCGTAGCTGACCGTTACGCCGGCGCGCTTTGCCGCCTCCAGAGCTTCGCGCGTGACGGCGGCCGCCGAATCGCTCAGGGCGGGAGTGATGCCGCTGGTATGGAACCATTTGGCTCCCTCAAAAACTTTCTTCCAGTCCACCTCGCCGGGTTTGATGGTGGAGATGGCAGAATACGCGCGATCATATAGAACGGAACTCGGCCTGGGTGCCGCACCAAATTCCACAAAATAGAGGCCAAGCCTTCCACCTTCCGACCAGATAATCTGCGAGGTGTCAACTCCGGCCTGCCGCACCCGATTTTGCATCAGGCGCGCCAGGGCATTTTTAGGAAGGCGGGAAACCCAGCTGCTCGTAAGCCCCAGCCGGCTGACGCCGACAGCCACATTCAGTTCACCTCCGCCAACCTGGACGTCAAAAGAATTTGTCTGCTCCAGCCGCTGGAAGTGTGGAGGCGCAAGCCGTATCATGGCCTCGCCAAAAGTTACAACATCCGCCATAGCGATATCCTCCGCATTGAGTTCTAGCCAAACTGGTAAATATAAGGCTTTCCGAGGAAAAATTCAGCCACTTTCGTGATACCACTCAAAAAGCAGCCCTCAGGCCCGCGGAATACCCCCGCGATGGCACTGGTCCATCAGGACCTTTAGCGGCTGCACATCTCTCGTTCCAGTATACTCCGCAAGGCGCCTGGAACGTTGACTTCGGCTCTTCCGCAAGGTTAGAGTAAACATTTGTCCCAGTCGCGATTTTCCACTTCGTGCGCTACAACCTGCATTGGGGAAATAAGGTGAAGGAAAGCCAGGTTTTAAGGACCATTATCGCTGCCCGCCGGCGTCGCATTGAAGAAGTGCGCGCCAGCGCTCCGCTTGGCAGCCTTCGCCAGGCGGCAGAGTCGCGGTCCGACTTCCGTGATTTTGCCGGGGCGCTCTCGGGCGAGGTGCTGAGCGTGATTGCGGAACTCAAGAAAGCCTCGCCTTCGCGAGGACTGCTGCGGGCCGACTTTCGGCCTCCGGAAATCGCCAGATCCTACCAGCAGGCGGGGGCTTCGGCGCTTTCCGTGTTGACGGAAGAGGAGTTTTTCCAGGGATCGCTCAATTACCTGAAGGCCGTGCGCGGCGCAGTCCCCCTTCCTATCCTTCGGAAGGATTTTATCGTTGACGAATACCAGGTTTACGAATCGGTGGCTGCTGGCGCCGACGCACTCCTGTTGATTGTCGCTGCGCTTGAGGACAAGGACTTGAAGCGGCTTCTCGAACTTTCACAACGTTTGCGTGTGGCCGCCCTGGTGGAGGTTCACACGGCGGAGGAACTGGAGCGAGCCATCGCCGCCGGCGCGCAGATCATCGGAATCAACAATCGCAACCTGAGCACGCTTGAGGTCAGCCTGGAAACGTCGTTCCGGCTTCGCGAGAAGATTCCTGCCGCGTGCCTGGCGGTCAGCGAGAGCGGAATCAAGTGCGGCGGGGATTTGGAAAGGCTTGCCAAGGCAGGATTCAACGCTGTGCTGATCGGCGAACACCTGATGCTGGCCGGAGATCCGGGAGAAGAATTGTCACGACTTCTCAACAGCGCGCCAGCTCTGAAAATGGCCGGGGCCTGATCCGATGCCGACCCGGATCAAAGTCTGCGGAATCACGCGCCTTGAAGATGCTCTGCTGGCCGTCGAACTGGGAGCCAACGCGCTGGGCTTCAACTTTTACAGGCCCTCGCCGCGTTATATTGCGCCGGAGACGGCCCGCGCCATCATCCAGCGCCTGCCGCCGTTTGTGACCGCGGTTGGAGTCTACGCGAACGAAACGGACATGGGCCACGTCACCGCCGTCGCTGCTGAAGCCGGAGTTGTCGCCATTCAACTCCACGGTCCACAGTTCCCTGAGCCCGCCGGGCCGCCGGCCGGCTGCTCTTTGATCCGCGCGGTGGCTGTGGGAGAAGGCTTTAAAGCTGAGTCGCTGGCGGCATTGCAGGCGAATGCATTTCTTCTGGATGCTTTTCATCCCCGGCTGAGCGGCGGAACGGGAAAGCAGTTTGACTGGGAACTGGCGCGCGACGCCAACCGGTATGGCGCCATCATCCTGGCCGGCGGTTTGAATCCTGGCAACGTGGGACGCGCCATTCGGGAAGTTCGCCCCTACGCCGTCGATGTCGCGAGCGGCGTGGAATCCGCGCCGGGACAAAAGGACCCTGCGCTGCTCCGCGCATTTTTCGCTGCGGTGCAGGAAGCGGACCGTAATCTCTAATTCATCTGGGTTTGACTGGAAGTGAACAAAATGCCGGACGCGCAACAGACAACAACCGGGCCTGACGGTCGCGGGCGCTTTGGAGAATTTGGCGGGCGCTACGTGCCGGAAACCCTCATGCACCCCATCGAGCAGCTTGAGCGCGCCTACCAGGAGGCCAGGGACGATGCCGCGTTCCAGGCGGAATTGAAGCGGCTGCTGCGGTACTACGTCGGGCGCCCCACGCCGCTCTACCATGCCGAACGCCTGACCAGGCATCTGGGCGGCGCGCAGATTTATCTGAAGCGGGAAGACCTGCTCCACACCGGCGCTCACAAGATCAACAACTGCATCGGCCAGGGACTGCTGGCAGTGCGTATGGGCAAGACGCGGCTGATTGCCGAAACCGGAGCCGGACAGCACGGAGTAGCTACGGCGACGGTGGCGGCGCTTCTGGGCCTCGAGTGCCGCGTGTATATGGGCGAAGAAGACATGGCCCGGCAGTCGCCAAATGTCTTCCGCATGCGCCTGCTGGGCACAGAGGTGGTGGGAGTCAGCTCCGGCTCCAGAACGCTGAAGGACGCCATCAACGAGGGCATGCGCGACTGGGTTGCCAACATTCGAAACACTCACTACCTGATGGGCTCGGTGCTCGGGCCGCACCCCTACCCGATGATGGTTCGTGATTTCCAGCGCGTCATCGGGCAGGAAGCCCGCCAGCAGATTCTCGAACTTACGGGACGGCTGCCGGACTGCCTCATTGCCTGCGTGGGCGGTGGCAGCAATTCCATCGGGCTGTTCTATGACTTCATTCCCGACGCCCAGGTCAAAATGGTTGGCGTCGAGGCGGGCGGGCGGTCGCTCGACCTGGGTGAGCACGCGGCGCGCTTTTCCGGCGGCAAACCGGGCGTGCTGCACGGCACCTACACTTACGTGCTGCAGGACGCGGACGGCATGATATCAAAAACGCACTCGGTCTCGGCCGGCCTTGACTACCCGGCCATCGGCCCCGAACACGCGTTGCTCCACCAGCAGGGACGGGTGGAATATACTGATGCCGGGGACCAGGAAGCGCTGGAGGCCGCGTGCCTGCTGGCCCGTACGGAAGGAATTATTCCGGCGCTCGAATCTTCGCACGCGCTGGCGGAAGTGGTGAAGCGCGCGCCCGGCGCCGGGAAGGAAACGATTTTCGTGGTCAATCTTTCCGGCCGCGGTGACAAGGACCTGGGCATTTTCCAGTCCGCGGGAATTTTGTAAGACCAACAGGAATCGATTTCGCTAGACATGCCTACACTTTCAACATCGCGAATTCAGGATAAGTTCCGGCAACTGCGCGAGGCCAATGCCAAAGGCCTGGTGATTTATCTGACCGCCGGCGACCCGACCCTTGAGGCCACGGGCAGCCTGCTCGAAGCCATTGAACGCGGGGGCGCGGACATCATCGAACTGGGCATTCCCTTCTCTGACCCGCTGGCGGACGGCCCTGTCATCCAGCGGGCATCGGAGCGCGCGCTGGCGAGCGGCACAAGCCTTCGCAAGGTGCTCGGAGCGATTCCGGAATGGAGAAAGAGGGTCAAAGCCCCGCTGGTCCTTTTCAGCTATTACAACCCGATCCTGCAATACGGCCTGGAAGAGTTCGCTCGCGACGCCAGCAAGGCCGGCGCGGACGGAGTGCTCGCCGTTGATCTCTCGCCGGAAGAGGCCGGCCCTTACATTGAAACGATGCGGAAGTGGAACCTGGATACTATTTTCCTTGCCGCGCCCACTTCAACCGATGAACGGCTGGAGCGCGTGGCCCGGGCTTCCACAGGCTTTCTCTATCTGATTGCGCGCGCCGGCGTGACGGGTGAACGCAGCCAGATGTCACAGAGCACCCGGCCGCTGATCGAACGGGTCAGGAAGACGACCCGGCTTCCGCTTGCCGTCGGCTTCGGCCTTTCCAGCCCGGAGCAAGTCCGTTCGATACAGGAACTGGCGGATGCTGCGGTTGTGGGAAGCGCGGTGGTTCGAACCATCGAAGAACATTTCGCCAGTGAGGGCGCAGCGGCACTGGAACGCTACGTGCGCTGGCTCAAACAAGGCACAGGGAGTTCACCTGCATGAGCGATTTGGACGACTGGCGCAAGAGAATCGACGAGATCGACCAGCAACTGGTGAAGCTGCTGAATGAGCGATCGAAGTGTGCGGTGGAAATCGGACACTTGAAGAAGTCGTTGAATTTGGCTGCCTGGCAGCCGGACCGGGAAGCTCATATCCTGCGCAACATCGTGAAGTCCAATCCCGGCCCGCTCGATGATGCTGCGGTCCGCCGCCTTTTTGAGCGTATCATTGATGAAGCAAGGTCTCTGGAGCGCCACTCGATGGAGTCTTCGGCCGAGGCAAAAGAGACCAAGGAGTAACGGCAATGGTGGTAGTGATGGAAGAAGGCGCGACGGAAGAACAAATCCAGCATGTCATTGACCGGTTGATGAAAATGGGCTTTGACGCCCACCGCTCCACGGGCATGCGGCAGACCGTGGTCGGAGCCGTCGGCGCGAAAATTGACTTTGATACGCGCGATATTGAGTTGATCGACGGGGTCGAAGAGGTCGTCAGGATCACGGCGCCCTACAAACTGGCCAGCCGCCACTTCCGTCCGGACGGCTCGGTGATCCAGCTGGGCAAGGACGTCGCCGTGGGCGGCAAGCAGGTGGTTGTGATGGCCGGCCCGTGCAGCGTCGAGAGCGAAAGCCAGATGGATGCCATCGCGGCCCGCGTCAGGGAACTGGGCGCAACCGTACTGCGTGGCGGGGCCTTCAAACCCCGGTCTTCCCCCTACAGCTTTCAGGGCCTGGGCTTGCCCGGCCTCAAAATGATGCGCAAGGCCGCGGACAGCTACGGCCTGCTGGTCGTCTCCGAAGTCATGGACCAGACGCAGATTCCCGCCATGCTCGACTACGTTGACGTCTTCCAGGTGGGCGCGCGCAACATGCAGAACTACAATCTGCTCAAGGAGCTGGGAAAGGTTTCAAAGCCGGTTCTGCTGAAGCGGGGCATTTCCGCCACCATTGAAGAGCTGCTGCTCTCAGCGGAATACATCATGTCCGGAGGCAACTACAACGTGGTCCTCTGCGAGCGCGGCATTCGAACCTTCGAGAACGCCACCCGCAACACGCTGGATATATCCGCCATTCCGGTCATCCAGAAACTTTCTCACCTGCCGATTGTGGTGGACCCCTCGCACGGCACCGGGAGGCGCGACAAGGTTTCCCCCATGGCCCGCGCCGCCGTGGCCGCCGGGGCCGACGGCCTGCTGATTGAGGTCCACTCTGATCCGGAAAAGGCGCTGAGCGACGGCGCGCAGTCGCTCTACCTGGAACAGTTTGAGCAACTGATGCAAGAATTGCGAATGATCGCACCCGCGGTGGGACGAACCATCTGATTCCCCGCCGCGCAAGGGAATGATTCCCCGTGGAACCGACCGAACCATTTTTCAAGCGGATTTCCATTGTCGGACTGGGCCTCATCGGAGGTTCATGGGCGCTGGCTCTGCGGCAGCTGGGTTACGCTGCACAGCGTGTGGGATTTGACGTCCCGGACGTTCTGAAGCAAGCAGTTGAATCCGGGGCCGTCCATGAAGCCGCGAAGGACATCGAAGAGGCCGTACGAAACGCCGACCTGGTGATCCTGGCAACCCCTGTCGGGAAAATCCTCGAATACCTGCCCCGGTTGAAATCGTCCGTCCCTCCGCAGGCGCTCATCACCGACGTCGGCAGCACCAAGCAGCGCATCCTGCAGCAGGCAAAGGAATTGCCGCCCGGCGGGGCGATGTTCCTGGGCGGGCATCCTCTGGCCGGCAAGGAACGCTCCGGCTTTCGGTTTGCTGACGCGGAGTTGTTTCGAAACGCCTGTTACGCCATTGTTCCAGCTACTGCGGCGGACATGGAAGACGCGCGCGTCAAGGCATTTGTCCGTCTTGTCGAGTCGCTTGGAGCGCAACCCTGGGTGATGGACGCCGCCGGCCACGACGTGGCCGTGGCCTACCTTTCACACATGCCGCAGCTTCTTTCAACGGGACTGGCCGCCATGATGGAGGAAAAAGCCGGCCAGGCCAACCTGCCGCTGCAACTGGCGGGCTCCGGGTTCCGCGATCTGACGCGCCTGGCCGAAAGCCCTTATTCGATGTGGCGCGACATCTGCCTGACCAACATTGAAAATATTCGGTCCGCTCTCGACGCAATGATCCAAAAACTTGATACCATAAAGACACATCTGAGCACACGGGAGCTTGAGCGCGAATTCGACCAGGCACGCAAACTGCGTGAAAGGTTGCGCGAAAAGAATTGAGCGGAACCGCTGGTTTAGCCTTGACCAAACAACTCTACTGAACGAGAAAACGCGACACCCATGAACAAGGTCTGCACCAACGCCGACGACGCCGTTGCTGACATCCCCGATGGCGCCACCATCATGGCGGGCGGCTTCGGGCTCTGCGGGATTCCTGAAAATCTGATTGACGCTCTCCATCGCAAGGGCGTCAGGGACCTGACCGTCATCAGCAACAACGCCGGCATCAGCGACTTCGGCCTGGGCCTGCTTCTCCAGACGCGCCAGATCCGGAAACTCATTGGAACGTACGTAGGCGAAAACAAGGTGCTTGAAAACCAGGTGCTGAACAACGAAATCGACCTGGAATTGAATCCGCAGGGGACCCTTGCTGAACGCATACGTGCCGGGGGAGCGGGCATTCCGGCCTTCTACACCCCCACCGGGGTCGGAACCGTTGTCGCCGAAGGGAAAGAAATCAGGGAGTTCGAAGGCCGCAGCTACGTGCTGGAACGCGCCCTGACGGCGGACTTCTCCCTGATCAAAGCCTGGAAAGGCGACCGCTGGGGCAATCTGATTTACCGGAAAACGGCGCGAAATTTCAATCCCATGATGGCCACGGCGGCACGGGTCACCATTGCGGAGGTTGAAGAGCTGGTCGAGCCCGGAGATCTGGATTCCGATGGCATCATCACCCCGGGAATCTACGTCAGCCGCATTCTGCAGGGCGTTCATTACGAAAAGCGGATTGAGCGGCGGACGGTAAGGGAAAAAGCCTGATGGATAAACGGGAATTGATTGCGCGGCGGGTGGCGCAGGAACTCCAGGACGGCTTCTACGTCAATCTTGGGATCGGGATCCCGACGCTGGTCTCCAATTACATTCCTTCCGGCATGGAAGTGATTCTTCAGTCGGAAAACGGCATGCTGGGCGTGGGACCCTTCCCGCTTGAGGACGAAGTGGACCCCGACCTGATCAATGCCGGAAAAGAAACCGTATCAGAGCTTCACGGCACCGCTTATATGTCCAGCGCGGAATCGTTCGCCATGATTCGCGGCGGCCACATTGACCTGACGGTGCTGGGGGCCATGGAAGTTGACCAGCAGGGTGACCTGGCCAGCTGGATGATTCCCGGCAAGATGGTGAAGGGCATGGGCGGCAGCATGGACCTGGTTTCAGGCGCCCGACGCGTGATTGTCGCCATGGAACATACAACGCGGGACGGGCGGCCCAAAATCCTGACGAAGTGCACCCTGCCGCTGACGGGAACGCGCGTGGTCCAATCCATCGTGACGGACCTGGCCATGATTGAAATAACGCCGGAAGGGCTGCTCGTTCAGGAACTGGCGCCGGGAGTTACGTTTGAAGAGGTCCAGAAGCGCAGCGAGCCGGAATTGAAATTAATTTCGAACCCCGGGACCTATCGCGTCTGACCAGGCCGCTGGACTGATCATATTTAGAACTGACAACTTTGCTGGTGTAACCATCCATGTCCTCACGCGTGCTCACAACGGCCAACCAGATTACCATCCTGCGCCTGGCCTTTGTTCCCGTATTCGCCATTCTCGTGGTGGGCCGGCACGATGTTGGGGCGCTTGCGGTGATGGCCGCTGCCGCGTTTTCAGACATTCTTGACGGCACGGTTGCCAGGGTCTTCCGGCAAGTCTCGCCGCTCGGTGTGGCGCTCGACCCTATCGCCGACAAGGTGCTGATGAGCACCGCGTTTGTGACGCTCTCATTCCGGGGCGCCCTGCCCTGGTGGCTCACCATCATGGTGTTGAGCCGTGACGCCGTCATCCTGATTACCGCCCTGCTCATCGTCCTGGTGGCGGGTTACCGTCCCTTTTATCCCACCGCCCTGGGCAAGGCCTCCACGGCGATCCAGTCGGTCACGATCTTTGCGGCGCTTTGTCTCCTGGCCCGGGTCCCGTGGGTGACGGGCGCAGTGGTTGAGGTTTGCACTTTTCTCGCCGCCGCCATCACTGCGGCCTCGGGTTTCCACTACCTGCTGGTCGTCCAGAAACGATACTCGCATCGTGAGGAAGAAGCAGGGTAGCGCAGATTCTCCAAGGTTCGAGACCCAGCCCAGCCAGCTTGTTGCTTTACCCGACAGTCTGCGAATTTGCTTGACATCCGTGGCCTAGTGTGATAGTCTTTATATTGCCTCGGGGCGGCGGATTCTGAGACAAATGGGACAAAAAAGATGTTATTTTGAAAAACGAACCCGAGAAGTTATTGATAATAAACGATCGGCACCAAAAACGAACCCAAACGAACCCAAAAACGAAGCCGGGAAGTTGTTGAAAATACGTAGCTGTGGAAAAACGAACCCAAAAACGAACCCGGCCATGTTGTTGAAAATAAATGACGGCGAAAAAACAAACCCAAAACAAACCGGAGAATTGACCGGTCAACGCCTAGCCTGTAGCCTGCCATCCAGCCCCATCTTCCAGCTTCCATGAATGTGATGCCCTCGAACCTGTCCCTGAGTGAAGCCGTCCCTGCAATTCGCAAGGCTTGGCGGCGAACAGGCCAAATTGACGCACACAATGGCAAAGAGTAGACTGGGTTGTTAATTCATCACCGCGCAACCGGGAGACCGTATGCTCCGGCTACGCCACCCCTTCCCAAGGAGCAGATTGTGGCAACCTCTTCCATCGATTACTTGCAAGCGAACAAGGAACAATTCCTGGACGGTTTAAAGGAACTGCTCAGAATTCCCAGCATCAGCACGCTGCCGGAAAACAAGCCGGACATCCGCCGCACGGCCGAATCCATTGCCCATGAACTTCGCGCAATGGGCATGCGCGGCGTCGAAATCATCGAAGGTAAGCCAGGCCAGAATCCGCTGATTTACGCGGAGTGGCTGGAAGCGCCGGGCAAACCCACCCTTCTGCTCTACGGCCACTACGACGTCCAGCCGCCCGATCCGCTGGAAGAATGGACGTCGCCGCCGTTCGAGCCCACCATCCGCGGGAAAGACATCTTTGCCCGTGGGTCCTCCGATGACAAAGGCCAGACTTACATCCTGCTGAAGGCGGTGGAATGCTTCCTGCGAAGCGAAGGCAAATTGCCCATCAACGTCAAGTTCCTCATCGAAGGCGAGGAAGAGGTTGGCGGAGAACACATCGAGGAGTACGTTCCCCTCAACAGGGAACGGCTGAAAGCCGACGCTGCCGTCGTTTGTGATACCGAGATGTTTGCGCCCGGCCTGCCGACTCTCACCACCGGACTGCGCGGCCTGATCTACACGGAAGTGGAAGCCCGCGGGGCCAGCCACGATCTGCATTCAGGCGTCTATGGGGGCGCCGCCCCCAATCCCATGCAGGCGCTGGCGGAAATTATTGCAGGACTCAAGGGTCCCGACGGCAAAATCCGCATTCCCGGCTTTTATGAGGACGTGCGCAAGCCCAGCCGAAAAGAACTGGAAGCCTGGAAGCGGCTGCCCTTCAAAGAGAGCGCCTTTCTGAAAAAGGAAGTCGGATCTTCGGCGCTGACGGGCGAGAAAAACTTCTCCGTGCTGGAGCGCACTTGGGCGAGGCCGACTCTTGAAGTGCACGGCATTCGCGGCGGCTTCGTCGGCGAAGGCGCCAAGACGGTGATCCCCGCCGTGGCCACGGCCAAAATCAGCATGCGCCTGGTTCCGGAGATGAATCCGAAGAAAGTGCTCCGGCAGTTCACCGCAGCCGTGAAAAAACACACGCCCAGGGGAATCAGGACTAAAGTGCGCGACCTCGGCGCAGCGCCCGCTTCAGTCGTTTCAACCGACAGCCCCTACATCGAAGCGGCCGCAAAAGCCATGGAAGGCGTTTTCAGGAAGAAAACTGTTTACATGCGCTCCGGCGGGTCCATTCCCATCGTCGGCATTTTCCTTCAGCATTTGAAAATACCAAGCATCATGATGGGTTTCGGCCTTCCGGATGACAACCTCCACGCTCCCAATGAGAAGTTCCATCTGCCTAATTTCTTTGGTGGCATCGAATCCGTCATCCGCTATTTTGAACTTCTGGGCAAATAGCTTCGCCTGCCATCCAGCAGGTTTCCGGGGGAACCGCCTGAACCCCGATCGCAGATGGTTCTGAGTGGGCGGTTCCGGCCCGCGCAAGATCCCGCAGGCGCGCCATCAGTCGTGGCGGCTGCAGCGAATAATCTCTGGAAAGGACGAGAGAAACGATGCGTCATTTCAAACACCACCCGTGGCAAATCGCGATTTCAGTTCTGTTGTTCACTGCGGCGGTTGTTGCGCTGAGTACGAGTGTATTTGCAGACGAAGGCATGTGGACGTTTGACAATCCCCCGGCCAGGCAACTGAAGCAGCGATACGGGTTCACGCCCACCAAAGCCTGGCTCGATCACGTTCGCCTCTCGAGCGTGCGCTTCAACGACGGCGGCTCGGGATCGTTCGTCAGCCCGCACGGCCTGGTGCTGACCAACCATCACGTGGCGCTGTTCCAGTTGCAGAAACTCTCGACGCCGCAGCACGACTATGCCAGCGGAGTTTTCTACGCGCGGACCGAAGCGCAGGAGCTGAAGTGCCCCGATCTGGAGCTGAACATTTTGATGTCAATGGAAAACGTTACGGCCGCGCGTGATGGCGGCCGTGAAGCCCGGCATGACCGACACAGAGGCGCTGAAGGCCCGCCGCGCCGAAATCGCCGGCATCCAAAAGGAGAGCCTCGGCTCCACCGGCCTGCGCTCGGACGTGGTTCAACTCTACCAGGGAAGCGAATACTGGCTCTATCGCTACAAGAAGTATACCGACGTGCGCCTGGTCTTTGCCCCTTCGCAGCAGATTGCCTTCTTCGGCGGCGATCCGGACAACTTTACCTACCCGCGCTACGACCTCGACTTCGCGCTTTTCCGCGTTTACGAAAACGGCAAGCCCGTCGAAAGCAGGAACTACCTGAAGTGGGACCCCCAGGGCCCGGCGGACGATGCGCTGGTTTTTGTCTCCGGCAATCCCGGCTCGACCGGCCGGCAGGATACGCTGGCCCAACTTCAAATGTTGCGCGACCACATGTTCCCGCTGACCCTCCAGATTCTCAACCAACGTCTCGAAACCCTCGAAAAATATTCCGCCCTGGGAGCGGAGCAGGCACGCCAGGCTTCCAGCCGCATCTTCTTCCTCCAGAATTCGCTCAAGGCCTATACCGGCATGGAAAACGGCCTGCGCAACCCCGAGCTGATGGCCAAAAAGGAAAAAGAGGAAAAGGAATTCCGCGCACGGATTGCGGCCAATCCCGAGTGGCAAAAAGAATACGGCACCGCCTGGGATGAAATCGCCGCGGCGGAAAAGACCCTGGCCGCGAACCTGAAACCCTACCGCTTCCGCTCCATCGGCGGAGCTCCGCTGGCCAGCAGAGGCGCTGACCATCGTTCAATACGTCCAGCAGGTGCAGAAGCCGGATGGCGAACGCCTCCCGGGCTTTCACGATTCGCAGCTCCCTTCCCTGCGGTTTCAGACTCTTTTCACCTGCACCGTCCTACCTTCCCATGGAGCAGGCGATGCTGGCCAGCACCCTGGCGCAATCCAGTGAAGAACTCGGCCCGGATGACCCGTTTGTGCGCGCGGCCCTCCAGGGAAAATCCCCGCAGGAAGCGGCGCGCGAGGCTTTTGCAGGAACGAAAATGGGCGACGCGGCATTCCGCAAATCGCTGGTTGAGGGCGGCGAGGCCGCCGTCGAATCCTCCAAAGACCCGCTGATCGCCCTCGCCCGGAGAATCAATCCCGAGATCCTTGCGATGATCAGGTGGCACGAAGACAACATTGAAAGCGTTGTAACGCGCGCAGGAGAAAAAATCGGCAAAGCGCGCTTCGCGGTTTACGGCAAGAGCGCTTTACCCGGACGCAACCTTCACCCTGCGACTGGCTTATGGCACCGTCAAGGGCTACCCGATGAACGGAACCCAGGCGCCGCCGCACACGACGCTCTACGGCCTCTACGACCGCGCCTACGGCTTTGACCTCAAGCCGCCTTTCAACCTGCCCGAACCTCTGGCTGAACACAGAAAGAAACTTGACCTGAAAACGCCGCTGGATTTTGTGACCACCTGCGACGTGGTGGGCGGCAACTCCGGATCGCCTGTCATCAACCGCGACGGCAATGTGGTGGGAGTGATCTTCGACGGCAACATCGAAAGCCTGGTCGGCTACTTTGTCTACAACGAGAAGGACAATCGCTCCGTGGCCGTGGCCACCACGGCCATTATCGAAGCGCTGCGCAAAGTCTATGATGCCGGCCCACTGGCCGACGAACTGGAAGGAAAATCTCCGTAACAAGCAGGCGGCAGCGCCGGCATCCGGCCAGGCAAGCACCCAAGAAGCCGGCGCTGCGATGCCCATCCAACCGCTGCCCCCGCGCTGGCTACCGGAAGACGACGTGCCGGGGCTTGGGCATGGGAATGTTGCCCTTCCGGTCCCGCCACAGGATCCGGTTGAGTTCCGCGGCATTTGCCTGGTCAGCATGGACAAAGTCCATCCTCGCAGACGCCTGCGCGCCCTGGGCGCTCCGGGCGAGTTCTTTTGATAGATCAGCCCGTTCTTCTGATTGCTGGTAATCGGCGGTAAAGGCGGGCTGGTTTCCGGGCCCCGAAAATTCAGGGGCCATCACCGGCGCCTGGGCATCGTTGTTGTTCATGGGCGGCAGACCCAGCAGGGATTCCATGGTACGAATCGTGCTGACTGTCGTGTAGAAATCGTGATCGACAAAGGGCTGGCTGGCCGAGCCCTGGGAATATTTGCTGATCACCAGCATGGTGCTGCGATGAGCGTCCACGTGGTCGGGACCATCCTGGGCGTCGTCTTCCAGAATGAAGATCGCCGTGTCGTCCCAGTAGGGGCTGTGCGAAACGGCGTCAACCACCCGGCCCACCGCCAGATCGTTGTCGGCAACGGAAGCCGAAGGGGTCGGCATACCAGGAGACGTTCCTGCCGTGTGGTCATCCGGCAGCCGGAGAATTACAAACTGCGGCAGGGTCTGTCCGTTGCCCGTCTGCCGCGCTTTGACAAATTCGTTGAACTCATTCAGGAATTCGTCGGCGCGCAACTGGTCCGGATAGTCGAGCCGGAAATCGGCAAACTTCGGGTCAAAGTGCCCCTGCAGTTCGGGCTTGGTGGCCTCGTCGTACGCAATCATCGGAACCGGCCAGGGCCAGGGGCTGGCGGAACCGCGCGGATCACCCACGTCGGCAGGCAAAGGCTGGCCCGGCAGAACCGCCTTCTGGCGGCAGGCGCCGCGCGAGGCGAGCGGAGTTCCGGCCTTTGGCGAAGCGCCTGTTTCACCCTTGTCACACCAGTGCGTGGTGACAAATTCTCCATAGTTCCGATGCGTCAGGCCGTTGCGCGCAACGTCCGCCCAGATGTATCCCGTGCCCGGATCGTCAACGTCCGGAATGTTCTCAGCAAGCGGATTGTGACCCGAGGACTTCGCCCTCAAAGTCGTACGTCCGTTCCCCGCTCCGGTAACCAATCTGCCAGGTCCGCTCGTTATAATCGCTGGTGATCGCAGCCATCGACCAGACGTGCCCGTCGCCCGAAACTTCGCCGCTGCAATAGAAATTGTCGATAACGCCAAACTGCTTTGCCAGCGCGTGCTGGTTCGGCGTGATGTTCTCGCCGTACATGCACAGGGAAGGATCGCCGTTGCCGGGCTTCAGATCTCCGAATATCTGGTCGTACGTGCGGTTCTCCTTGATGATGTAAATCACGTGGTGGATGGGGCTCTTGCCGCCCTTGAAGAGAACCTTTTCTCTGGACTTTGCCTGCATCAGGTTGCTGAGCTCAACCTCATGGGTAAGTTCGGCAAGACGGTTTTGGACATCGCCCACTCCCACCACCGCAACCGAACCATGCAGCAATGCGGCAATGTAGGGATAACTTCTCTTTCCTCTCGGCCGTGCCTTGACCAGCGGACCTGCGTTCGGTCCGGATCCTTCTCCTTTTCCGGTGACAATCATCAGATCGCCTTCCATCAGCCGCAAGCGCGGTCGGATACCACTCGGTGGGGATAAAGCCCATCGCCTTTTGCGGAGTGGAAACACTGAGCGATTGGGGACCCACATTGCTCATGTCAAAAACGGCCACGGCGTCGGCAGAAGCGTCCGCCACGAAGAGCCGTTTACCGTCTGGGCTCTGGGCAAGCGCGTCGGGGGAACTGCCGCCGATACTTCTGCTCGGGCAGTTCCGTGGAAAGCAAGCCAGCCAGTTCAGCCTTTTCAACGTCAACCACCGCCACCCGATCGCTGTTCGTGAGCGTTACGTAGAGATATTTCTGGTCAGGACTCAACAACATCGCCGTGGGATGCGAGCCGGGCGCCACCGGAGATTTCGGCTCCAGAAGTGGAATGCGGCGAATCACCGCGCCGGTTTCCAGGTTCAGTTCGGCAATCGCCGAGGCGTTCCAGAGCGAACAGAATCCAACTTTCCCGTCACGCGTTGCAGTCACGCCCACCGGGAAAGCAGCGGGCACAACGGCTGCGGTGCTCATCGGAAACCGCTGGAGAACCTTGCCGCTTTCTGTGTCCAGCACGATGGCGTCGTCAGCCAGATTTTCCGCCACCAGAAGCTTTTCGGCACCCGTCGCCAGGAAGCACCGCAAGCCCCGCCGGGTAGGGAATCGTCATGCCTTTCGGCAGTGCTTTCGAGTCCATGATTGACTTCTTGCCGCGGGCAAGTGGAGCAAGGGGAACTCGAATGAACCTTTCCGGCGTAAGTTTTCCGTCCTTGAATGAGTAAACCGCGATGCCATTGCCGGTGTCGTTGGGCTTCTTGCCGAGAGGATCAGTGAGCGACGACATTGACGCATAAAGCCTGCCTCCGTCGTGGCTGAAGGCGAGACCCAAATAGTAAGTCTGCCCGGCGCGCTGACCCAGACGGGTGTCTGGAAAATCTGTAACCTTGTGCGTCGTCCGATCAAGAATCGCAATCGACTGCTGAAAACCGGATTGCTCTGTTCCATAGCCGTTGTTCAGGATCGCCAGGTAATGGCCGTCCGGACTCAGGACATCAGCCGTAGGGAAACTGTTGGTTGGCTGAGGATGACCGGGAGCCGGAACATAAAGCGCCTTGCCGGAAGGAAGATTAAGGGAGCGCCGCTGAGCCTTTTCAGGTCGCCTCGCCAGCTGAAAAACGACGACGATGACAACCAGGATTGCAAACACAACAAGCAAGGTACGCAGTTTCATTGGGCCACACTCCTCTGGATTTATGAAGATTGCGCATTATCTCACAATTCGGTGCCAACGAAACAGATTGCAACGCAATCTTAACAGATGAGAGGAAGGTTTCAGTAGAAGGAGAGGGGAAGGGGAAAGGGACACTGACAAATGCCGAGGTTAAAAGGGCATATCACAGACTGAAATCAGAACGCGCCGAGTGGCAACCAATGAACCCACCCGACACGTTCCACACCATCTGCTAGAAAGGTTCGGGACGCGCGCTACTCTTCAGGCTCGGGCGGCAATCCAGGTTGCTGAGCAGCCGCTTCCTCGGCCGCCTTCTTCCGGCGCTCAGCGCGCTTGGCACGCAGTTCAGCACGCTGCTCCAACACTTTGGTTCCCACCAGTTCCAGCACGGCCGTATCGGCTCCGTCACCGCTTCGCCAGCCGGTCCGCACAATGCGGGTATATCCGCCGTTGCGCGACTCGTAGCGTTTTGCGATGTCCTCAAAGAGCTTCTTCACCGCCGCAGCGCTCAGAGCGTAACTTGCTGCAAGCCGCCGGGCATGCAGGTCGCCCCGCTTGCCGAGAGTAATCATATGCTCGGCAGCAACTCTCGCCTCTTTGGCTTTAGGAAGAGTGGTTTCAATCCGCTCTTCCAGGATCAGCGAAGTCACCAGATTCCGCAAAAGCGCCCGCCGATGCTCTGTATTTCTGCCCAGTTTTCTTCCGTAATTACGGTGCCGCATCTTTAGCTTTCCTGTCCCCAGGCTGGCTGGTCTGAAGCCGGCTGGCTGGCCACAGGCAGGGGATTACCCCTTTCGTCAAATTTCATGCCCAGGCCCAGCCCCATTGCCGTGAGAATTTCTTTGATCTCGTTCAGAGATTTCCTGCCGAAGTTCTTGGTCTTCAGCATCTCCTGCTCAGACTTTTGCACCAGCTCTCGAATCGTTGAAATGTTGGCATTCTTGAGACAGTTGTAAGAGCGGACGGAGAGTTCCAGCTCTTCAACCGAACGGTCAAGGTTTTCATTATAAACCGTGGTCGGCTTCTCCTCGGCAATCTCCTCGGAAAGCGTCCCCTCTTCAAAGTTGATGAAAATACTCATATGGTCCTTCAGGAGTTTGGCCGCCAGGCCAATCGCATCCTGGGGAGTCACGGCGCCGTTGGTCCAGACGTCAAGAGTGAGCTTGTCATAATCTGTCATCTGCCCCAGGCGAGCGGCTTCCACCGCATAGTTCACCTTGCGAATCGGGGAGTGTACAGAGTCAACCGGGATATAGCCGATCGGAAGATCTTCATCAAAATTCTTTTCCGCCGAAACATATCCTCTTCCATTTTTCACGCGCATCTCGATCCGCAGGCTGCCACCCTCGCTGACCGTCGCGATATAGGCGTCCTTGTCCAGGATTTCAATGTCGGCATCCTCCTGGATCATCCGTGAAGTCACCTCGCCCGGCTCGCTCACTTCCAGCGTGAGGGTTTTGGGCCCCTCGACATTCATCTTCAAGGGAATCTGTTTGAGGCTGAGGATGATGTCCGTTGCATCTTCCACCACACCAGGAATCGAAGAGAACTCGTGCATGACTCCTTCGATCTTGACCGCGGTAATGGCGGCGCCCTCAATCGAAGAGAGAAGGACACGGCGCAACGCGTTGCCGATCGTCGTGCCAAAGCCACGCTCGAAGGGTTGCGCGGTGAACTGACCGTACTTATCCGTCAGGGTATTCGTATTGCACACAAGCCGCTTGGGCTTTTGAAAACCTTTCCAAAGCATATTGCCTCACCTCCCTGGAGGCGCCATCGCTGCCTCCAGCGCTATCATCTTGGGTAAGAAAACTATTTCGAGTAAAGCTCGACGATCATCTGTTCCTGAATCGGGAAATTGACGTCTTCCCGCTTCGGCGCTGAAACCACCTGGGCCTTCAGGGTCTCCCGATCAAGTGCCAGCCACGGCGGAACGCCACGGTTCCCCGAAAGGTCAAGAGACCGTTGGATCGATTCCATCTTGCGGCTCTTTTCACGGACCGCAATCTCCTGTCCCGGGACCACGTGGAACGAAGGGATATTGACCTTCTTCCCGGATACTTCAATGTGGCCGTGCCGGACCAGCTGCCGTGCTTCGGCCCGCGACGTGGCCAGACCGAGGCGGTAAACCACGTTGTCCAGCCGCTGCTCGAGCATCAGCAGCAGCATCTCGCCGGTAACGCCCCTTCGGCTTGCGGCCTTCTCAAAATAGTTGCGAAACTGGTTTTCGAGGACCTGATAGAGCCGCCGAACCTTCTGCTTCTCCCGGAGCTGAATCCCATAGCCACGGGGTTTCGGACGCCGAGCCTTCCCGTGCTGGCCCGGAGGGAAGTTCCTCGTTTCAATGGCACACTTGTCGGTCAGACAACGCTGGCCCTTCAAAAAGAGCTTCTGCCCTTCCCTGCGGCAGAGCCGACATACTGCTTCACGATATCTTGCCAAGCAAACCTCCTGTCACTTCCCTTCCCGGACCGGGGCGGCCGTCCACTTCTACTGACGAAAACAACATGGCACCGCCTCCTCAGTCCTCGTACGCTTGCTAATCCTTAAACTCGACGCCTCTTGGGCGGGCGACAGCCATTGTGTGGAATCGGAGTGACGTCCTTGAGTTCACGAACTTCCAACCCCGATGCCGCAAGTGCTCGGATGGCTGATTCACGGCCCGCTCCCGGCCCCTTCACGCGAACCTGTACGCTCCGCATCCCGTGATCCCGTGCCGCACTTGCCGCTCGAGAGGCCGCCTGCTGTGCGGCAAAGGGCGTGCCCTTGCGTGATCCACGAAAGCCCAGCGCACCGGCACTGGACCAGCAGAGGGTCTTCCCGTCGGGATCGGTAATGCACACCATCGTGTTGTTAAAGGTCGCGCGGATATGGACCACGCCAAACGGGACAACCCGTTTGTCACGCTTTTTGAAACTCTTTTTCTTGCCTGTTTTAGCCGCCTTCGCCATAATCCTCCGTCGAAAATCCTGTTACGATCACCGGACTCTGCCGGCGCCGGTCTACCGGTCAAATTCTAGGTCTTTGCGCTTGCCTTCTTCTTGTTCGCAATCGTACCCCGGCGCGGACCTTTGCGCGTCCGGGCATTGGTATGCGTCCGCTGTCCCCGCACAGGAAGGTTGCGACGGTGCCGCATGCCGCGATAAGAACCAATCTCAATCAACCGCCGGACATTCAGCGCGACTTCTTTTCGAAGGTCACCTTCGACACCGCCCTGGTCCTCGATGATTTTCCGAATGTTCGTCACTTCCTCTTCGGTCAAGTCCTTGACCTGTTTGGCAGGGTCAACACTCGCCTGGCCGAGGATGGAAAGCGCCCTTGCGCGTCCAATTCCGTAAATGTAAGTGAGGCCAATTTCAACCCGCTTTCGGATCGGCAAATCGACCCCTGCAATCCGTGCCATAAAAAACCTCCAAGTCGCTCAAACCCGCCAGCCGCGTTCCCGAAACATTCGCTGAAACGACCGGCAACAACCGTTGACAGCTTCCTACCCTTGTCGCTGCTTGTGCTTGGGATTCACGCAAATCACGCGCAATACCCTGCCTCGTTTCACCAACTTACACTTGGTGCAAATCTTTCTTACAGAAGAACGTACTTTCATCTCTGCCCTCTTTTTTACCTGTACCGACCGTCAAGCCTACTGCATGACCGCAGCAGGCGAGGCGGTTGCACTCCGGACCTTCCGGAACACGATCCTCGCGCCGTCACTTGAATCGGTACGTGATGCGGCCTCGCGTCAGGTCGTAGGGTGAAAGCTCCACCTGAACTCTGTCACCCGGAAGAATCCTGATAAAGTTCTTTCTCATCTTCCCTGAAATGTGAGCCAGAACCCTGTGCTTATTCTCCAACTCCACACGGAACATGGCATTCGGGAGTGACTCAATCACTGTCGCCATTACTTCAATTGCTTCTTCTTTGGCCATAGAACATTTTCTTTGCGTTAACTGCGAGCCAAAATCTCTCGCTTCCCTGCTACAACCGCGTCAAAACATCAGGTCCGTCGGGCGTTACGGCAACCATATGCTCAAAATGGGCGGAGTGAGCGCCGTCGTCCGTGACAGCCGTCCACTGGTCATCCAGAATCTTCAACCCAGGGCTCCCGGCATTGACCATGGGCTCGATCGCCAGAACCATCCCTTCCTTCAACGAAGGACCATAACCCGGCTGGCCAAAATTAGGAATCTGGGGCTCTTCGTGGAGCTGGCGCCCGATCCCGTGGCCGACAAACTCCCGCACAACTGAAAATCCGCTGCTCACCACGTGCTGTTCCACAGCGGACGAAATGTCACCCAGCCGGTTTCCCACGCGCGCCTTGTCGATCGCCAGTTGCAGCGACTCTTCTGTCACGCGGAGAAGCCTTTGGAGCGGTTCCGATATCGCCCCCACAGGGACCGTCATTGCGGAATCGCCATAATATCCATCGATAATCACACCCAAATCAAGACTGATAATGTCGCCTTCGTTCAGACGGCGGTTCGATGGAATGCCGTGAACAATCTGTTCATTCACCGACGCGCACAAGCAACAAGGATACCCACGGTACCCCTTGAAAGCCGGTTTTGCATCCGCCTTTGCCAGGCGACGTTCAACAAACTTCTCCAGGTCCATCGTCGTCACACCGGGTTTCACCTGCTCGCGCGTTTCTTTCAATATTTCTCTGACTAGGCGTCCACTCCGGCGCAACTTTTCAATTTCCGCCGCCGACTTACAAATAATCATGTGTTTTCACAAGGTTCAGCAGCCTCTCGGCAATCACCTCAGGCCCGCCGTTTCCATCAACCTGCCTCAACGCATTCTTCCGCCGATAATAATCGATCATCGGCAAAGTGTCCTGTTCGTACGCCATCATGCGCATTCTAATCGCGCTCTCGTTATCGTCTGCCCGCTGAATCAGTCTGCCTCCGTCATTGTCGCAGATGCCGTCCTGGCGCGGAGGACTCATGTAAATGTTGTAAATCTCTCCGCAGGTCTGGCAAGTCCTTCTGCCCGTCAGTCGCTTGATCACGGAATCGGTCGCGACCTGGATATTGATAACCAGCGGCTCACCCAAGCCGGTTCTTTCAATCATGGCGTCAAGAAATTGGGCCTGAGCAGTGGTCCTGGGAAAGCCATCCAGAATGGCGCCTTCATTGCAATCAGGCTGGCTCAGCCGCTCTTCCACAATGGGAGAGATGACGTCGTCCGGAACCAATTCTCCTTTATCCATCTTAGCCTTAGCCGCCAAGCCAAGACCAGTTTTTTTCCGCGCGGCCTCCCGAAGGATATCACCGGTTGAGATGTGCGGAACACCGAACTCCCGAGCAACCACCCGCGCCTGGGTTCCCTTGCCGGCACCTGGGGGGCCCAGAAAAATAAGGATCTGCGCCATCGTTCGCCTTCTTTACGTCCAGCGCACTCACGAGGCGGCGCGACGCCCCCGAACTCGCCCCTTCTTCAGGAAGCCTTCGTAGTGCCGCATGATCAATTGAGCTTCAACTTGCTGGATGGTATCCATCGCAACACCCACCACAATTAGCAGAGAGGTGCCGCCAAAATAAAAGTTAATATTGAGGCCGTGCAACAGCCAGCCGGGAAGGTTTGAGTCGAACCAAGCACCGCCCATCCAGACCGGCAGGTGATTCACTCGCAAACCGGCAAGCATCACTTCGGGTATCAGTGCGATCAGCGCCAGATAAAGCCCGCCGACCCAGGTGATCTTCGTCAGAACATCATCCAGATGGTCAGCCGTCCGCTTCCCAGGACGAATGCCCGGAATAAATCCGCCCTGTTTTCGAACGTTATCGGCAACTTCGTCCGGATTGTAAATAATCGAGAGATAGAAATGCGCAAAGAAAATAATCATGATGACGTATGTCAAAGTATAAAGCGGCTCACCCCAGCCAAAAGCCGTTTGGAACCAAGTCAGCACCGCGCCCAAAGTTCCCTGCTTCCCCGCAAACAACGCGATGGTTTGCGGGAAGGTCAGAATCGAGACCGCGAAGATGATCGGCATCACGCCGCCGCTATTGACCTTCAGCGGGAGGTGAGTGGAAACGCCACCAAGAACTTTCCGTCCCACAATACGCTTTGCGTACTGAATCGGAATACGCCGCTCACCACGCTCAACAAACACAATGAACGCCACAACCACGAGCATAAAGGCCAGCAGCAGAAAGACAATCGGGAAGCTCCACGTCCGCGTTACAAACACTTTCTGATAAAGGTTGGCGATCGCGTGCGGTAGCCCTACCACGATACCGGCAAAGATCAGGAGTGACATGCCGTTGCCGATGCCCCGAGCGGTGATCTGCTCGCCCAGCCACATGACAAAAACCGCGCCGGTCGTCAGCGTCAGGACCGTGCTCAAGGTAAACCCTAAACCAGGATGAGTCACCAGCGGCACGTTCGCGCTGGTTTCTTTCTGCAGCGCAATCGCAATACCGAACGCCTGAAAAAGACTGAGGCCAACCGTCATCCAGCGAGTATATTCGGTGATCTTCTTACGTCCGAGTTCGCCCTCTTTCTGAAGTTTTTCGAGGGTAGGAGAAACCACACCCAGAAGCTGCAGAATGATGGATGCCGTAATATACGGCATAATTCCCAGGGCAAAAACCGTGAGGCGGTTCAGGCTCCCTCCCGAGAACATGGAAAGCAATCCAAACAGGGTATTGCCCAAACTGCTTAAAGCCTGCGCCAAAACGTCGGGATTGATTCCCGGCGTGGGGACGAACGATCCCAGGCGATACACGGCCAGCATGAGCAGCGTAAACAGGATGCGTTTCCGCAGATCCGGAATCTCAGTCAGGCTTTTGAGATTCTCCATCATGCGGAGATCACCTCCGCTTTCCCGCCGGCCTTGGCAATCTTTTCTTCAGCCGACTTGGAAAAATGGTGTGCTGCAATTTGAAGGGGAGCGGTCAACTCGCCTCCTCCCAAAACCCTAAGCCCGTCGTGCAGGCGTCCAACAATGCCACGCTTCACCAGCAGTTCCGGCGTCACCTTTTCCTTGGGGTCAAGCTTTGCCAGGTCGCCGAGATTTACGATCGCATATCGCTTCTTGAAAATGTTTGTGAAACCGCGCTTCGGCAGACGGCGCTGCAGAGGCATCTGGCCGCCTTCAAACCCGGGGCGCATCCGCATGCCGGAGCGCGACCGCTGTCCCTTGCTTCCGCGAGTCGCCGTCTTCCCGTGTCCCGAGCCCATGCCCTGGCCAACCCTCTTCCGCCGCTTCTGCGCGCCGGCTGGAGGCCGAAGAGTTCCAATATGAATGGCCATGACGGTTATTTCTTACCTTTCTTCGACTTGGATTCCTTCTTCTCCGAGGCCGCAGACTTTGCCGCAGCGGGCTTCTGCTTTGCCGTTGGCTTTCCCGATCCCGCAGCCTCTTTCTTGTCGGGGGATTTAGCCGCCCGAGTCTTGGCCGCAGCCGGCCTTTTAGCAGGGGCGACAGTCTTTTCCGTTTCTTTTCCCTTTGTTGCAACTTCCTGAGTCGCAGCAGGCGCCTCGGCAGGCGTTTCCTTAGCCGCCTTCGTCTTCTTTGCGGCAGGTGACGTTTTCCCGGGGGCAACTTCCGCTGGAATAATCTTGTACTCCGGCACACCGGCCCATGCTGGTGCCTCCGACGGACCCACCACTTCGACCAGATGGCTTACTTTCGCGACCATACCACGAAAGTGCACCGTGTCGGGCCGTTCAACCACCTGGTTCAAACGTCCCAGACCGATACTCCTGACCACTTCCCTCTGTTTGCGCGAAAATCCGATACCGCTCCGGACCCACTTGATGTGAATTGTCCCGGTCTTCTTTGGCACGATCCTTAAGCCTCCCTAAATCTCTTCCACTGACTTTCCACGCAACGCAGCAACATCCTCGATGCTCCGCAGGCTCAAGAGAGCCTCCATCGTGGCTTTAACGACATTGTGCGGATTGGTTGTGCCCAGCGACTTGGTCAGGACGTTCTGAATTCCAGCAGCCTGAACCACAGCCCGGACCGGCCCGCCGGCAATGACACCCGTGCCCTCAGCGGCCGGCTTTAACAAGACTCGGCCCGCGCCGTAATGGCCCAACACTGCATGCGGTATCGTCGTTTCAGTGATGTTGATTTTGTGCAATGATTTCTTGGCAAGTTCGATTCCCTTGCGAATGGCCATAGGCACTTCCCGCGCCTTGCCGGTGCCAAAACCGACGTAGCCATTGCCATCGCCCACCACCACCAAAGCCGAAAAGCTGAGGTTCTTCCCGCCTTTCACAACCTTGGTCACACGATTGATGGATACGACCTGGTCCTTCAGTGCTAATGTACTTGGGTCAATCCCAACAGCCAAATTGCGCTCTCCTTCGCGTTAAAACGTCAGGCCGTTCTGCCTAGCTTCGTCGGCCAGCGCTTTGACGCGCCCATGATAGGTATAACCCCCGCGGTCAAAAACGACCCGGGAAATTCCAGCCTTCTTCGCACGCTCCGCCAGAGCCTTCCCGATAACCTTGGCGGCCGCAATGTTGCCTCCGGTCTTCAAGGTACTTCGGATCTCTGCATCACACGACGACGCGGAAGCCAGAGTAACACCACGCGCGTCGTCGATGATCTGAGCATAGATATGCTTGAGCGAACGGAATACGTTCAGCCTTGGAGAGGACACCGCTCCTCGCAACCGACGGCGGATGCGCCGGTGAACCCTCTGGCGGCGGAAATTCTTTGAAACCTGCGTCAACATGCCTCTGCAATTCCTTCCTGAAGCCTACTTTGCGGCTCCCGCAGCCGCCTTCCCGACTTTCTTCTTCAGCCTCTCACCCGTGTATCGGACCCCTTTGTTCTTGTACGGATCCGGTGGCCGCAAACCGCGAAGCTTGGCTGCAGTCTGACCCACCAGGCGGGCGTCAATTCCCTTGATCACCAGGTGCGTCTGCTTTTCAACGCCGACAGAAATTCCTTCCGGGATGGGGAAGTCCACCGGGTGTGAATAACCAAGCGCCAGCACAACCGATTTTCCACTGACCTCGGCACGATAACCAATTCCAACGATATCCAGGTGTTTTTCAAAGCCCTTGCTCACGCCCTCAACGGCATTCGCCACTTCCGCGCGCACCAGTCCGCGCAACGCCACCTGGTCTTCACTTTCCATTTGCGCCACGTAGGTTCCGTCCTGCTTCTCAAGGCGAATTCCCCGGGCAAGAGGGACCCGCAGAGTTCCTTTCGGCCCTTTCACTGTGACCGCAGACGCATCGACTTGAAGGTGACGTCAGACGGAATTTCGATCGGCTTTCGACCAATTCTTGACATAAACCTCAGCCTTGCCCGAAGTTCGGGCCTACTCCACGTTACAGAGAATTTCGCCGCCTACCTTTGTCCGGCGCGCCACTTTGCCGGTCATCACGCCATGGGGCGTCGTGAGAATGTTAATACCCAACCCGCCGAGGACCTTCGGCACCTCACGGGAACCAACGTAAACGCGACGGCCAGGCTTAGAAACCCGCCCGATCTTCGAGATGACGCTGGAGCCGCTGGCGGCGTATCGAAGGAATACCCGCAAGGTCTCCTTTTTCTTCTCTTCCGAGACCTTGTAGTTGCTGATGTAGCCCTCTTCCTTCAGTACCCGGGCAATCTCAACTTTCAATTTTGAGGACGGCATATCCACGCGTTGATGCCGCGCACGAAAACCGTTACGAATTCGCGTCAGCATGTCAGCGACCGGATCAGATACAGCAGACATATAGCTCCCAATTCAAAAGACTCGTCGCAGCTTGGCTCCTTCCTGCTGCGATCGCTTTACCCACTACCAACTTGATTTCACTACGCCTGGGATATCACCCTGCAGAGCAAGCTTGCGGAAGCAGAGGCGGCACATCTCAAACTTTCGAAGATAGCCTCGCGGCCGGCCGCAGATGCGGCACCGGTTCCTGTGGCGAATCTTGAATTTCGGCTTCCGGACTAATTTTGCCATCTGGCTGGTACGAGCCACTGTTTATCCTCCTGCCTGCTCTTTAGAATCTTCCTGCGCAGCCTGGCGGCGCTGCGCTTCAGCTCGGAACGGGAAACCAATATGCTTCAGCAGCGCCAGCGCCTCCGCGTCGCTTTGGGCGTCGGTCACGATGGAGATGTTCATTCCCTTGACCTTTTCGATCTTTCCATACTCCACTTCAGGAAAAACCAACTGGTCCCGCAATCCCAGCGTGTAACTTCCCCGGCCATCAAACGATTTTGTGGAGAGGCCGCGAAAGTCACGCACGCGCGGCAAGGCCACATTGACCAGCCGGTCAAAAAACTCGTACATCCGCTCCCCCCGCAGGGTAACCATCACCCCAATCGGCATATTCTTGCGCAGTTTGAAATTCGCGATGGACTTTCTTGCCCGCGTCACCACCGGCTTCTGGCCGGTAACCTGGCCGAGCTCGCGGGTGGCGGCATCCAGCACCTTGACGTTCTGGATCGCCTCACCCAGCCCCATATTCACCACAATCTTGCTCAGCCGGGGCACCGCCATGCGGTTCGGGATACTTAAACTCTTCCATCAGAGCCGGAAGCACTTCCGACTGATACCTTTCTTTTAATCGCGCTGCCATAGTTGCCTGATCTTCCTCAGTCTTTAACTGTCAAGCACCTTTCCACACTTGGTGCACTGACGAACCTTTTTCCCCTTTTCGCCTCCCGCCATGCGCTGGTGGCGAACCCTGGTGGGGCCGCACTCGCGTGCACAGAAGAGCGACGTTCGACACGTGAATGGGGCCTTCCTTTTCCAGGATGCCGCCCCGAATCTGCTTGGCCGGGTTCGGCCGGGTATGGCGCTTGATCATGTTGGCGTGTTCCACAAAGACCTGCCCCTTGCCAGGCACCACACTCAACACGCGGCCCGACTTGCCCTTATCGCGCCCGGCAATCACCTGAACCTGATCATTCTTGCGGATATCCAACGCGACTCCCATTACAAAACCTCCGGAGCGAGGGAAACGATCTTCAGAAATTTTTTCTCTCGAAGCTCGCGGGCAACCGGCCCGAAAACGCGTGTTCCCACGGGCTCCCCCTGGTCGTTGATCAGCACTGCCGCGTTTTCGTCAAAGCGAATGTAGCTGCCGTCCCGCCGCCGCTGTTCCTTCCGCATTCGAACAATCACAGCTTTCACAACCTTGCCTTTCGGCACAGGACTTTCCGGAGCAGCTTCTTTCACGGACGCTGTAATCACATCGCCCAGCCCGGCCTGCAGCCCTACGCTTCCACCGAGGGGCAGGATACAGGAAAGCTTTCGGGCACCCGAATTATCGGCCACCCGCAGAATCGTGCGCATCCCAATCATGCGTTTTCCTCCGCCACCTGGCCGACCTGTACGGCCTTGGAAATGACCTGCACGACCCGCCAGTGCTTGCTCCGGCTGAGCGGGCGAGTTTCCTCAATGCGCACCATGTCGCCAGGCTGGCATTCGCCCCTCTCGTCGTGGACTAGAAATCGCTTTGATTTCCGGGTGACCTTTTTGTACAGAGGATGCATGATTCTTCGATCCACTGTTACCACGATGGTCTTCTGCATCTTATTGCTGCTGACCACCCCGATTTTTTGCTGCCGCGTCTTATTCAGCATTCCCCATCGTCCTTATCTCTTTGCCCTCACCCTACGGCCTTAGGATTTTTTCTGAGTGCTCAATTTCAGGTCCCGCTCCCGCTGCACCGTCTGGACCCGGGCAATTCCTTTCCGAAGCCGGCGCATCACCGGAAGAACATCCCCCTGGCCGCCGACCAGCTGGAAGCGCAGCTTCAGAAGCTGCTGGCCGAACTGGACCCGATTCGCCTCAAGCTCCGCGTCCGTCCACTCCCGCATGTTTTCGGCGGGCCACTTCCACTTCTTATCCTTTTCGAGTTTCACGCCCTGCGCTCCTTCGTCCGATCAATGTGTCGTTTCCAACCGGGTGACAAACCGGGTTGGCAGGGGCAGCTTATCACTCGCCAGCCGAAAAGCCCGCCGCGCCTCTTCTTCCGTCACCCCTTCCATTTCAAACAGAATTCGGCCCGGCTTCACAACGGCAACCCAGAATTCGGGCGCGCCCTTCCCTTTGCCCATACGGGTTTCAGCTGGCTTCTTGGTCACCGGCTTGTCCGGAAAGACCCGAATCCACAATTTCCCGCCGCGCTTGACAAAACGCATGATGGCCACGCGGCTGGCTTCAATCTGACGGTCGGTAATCCAGCCGGGCTCCAGCACTTTCAGCCCAAAATCCCCAAAAGAGATATTGGAACCCCGCCAGGCCTTTCCACACATCCGGCCCCGCTGCTGCTTCCGGAATTTCACCTTACTTGGCATCAACATAAGTCATTCACCTTCAATCCCGCTTGTCCGCCATCAGAGGACGGGCTCACTCGCCGGGGCCTCAACCTCCTTGGCCCTTGCAACTGGACGGCGCCGCTGCTCAAGAATCTCGCCATTGTAAATCCAGCACTTTACGCCAATCACACCATAGGTCGTCATGGCTTCCGCCAGTCCATAATCAATGTCTGCCCGCAGGGTATGCAGCGGCAGGCGCCCCTGCAGATACCACTCGGTTCTCGCGATTTCCGCGCCATTCAACCGCCCGCCAACCCGGACCTTGATGCCCTTGCAGCCAAAACGCAGGGCCGAGTCCACGGCTTTCCGCATGGCACGGCGGAAGGCGACACGCTTTTCAAGCTGCAGTGCAATCGACTCCGCCACCAGCTGCGCGTTCAGCTCCGGCCGGTGCACTTCCTGAATATTGATGGGCAGCACCTCGCGGCCCGTGCGCCTTTGGACTTCCTGGCGGAGACGGTCAATTTCAGACCCTTTACGCCCAATAATAATGCCGGGGCGTGCCGTGTGAATCGTGATCTTCAGCTTGTTGCCCGGACGTTCTATTTCAATTGAAGACACGCCTGCCGTCTTCAACTTGGCCTTGAGCTGGCGTTTCAGCTTCAGGTCTTCATGAAGCAGGTCAGCGTAACCCTTTTTCGCAAACCATCGCGACTTCCAGGTCTTGATGATCCCAAGACGAAATCCATAAGGATGAACTTTTTGACCCACCCACAACCTCCTCTGTCAATCCCTTGCCCGCTCCGGCCTCATGCGGGAAATTGCGGCAACCCGCTTCAGCGCCGCTACTCCTGCGATTCCGGCGATTCAACCACCAGCGTAATATGGCTCATCCGCCGCTGGTAGCGATAAGCCCTGCCCATCGGGGCCGGCCGAATGCGCTTCATTCGCGGACCTTCATTCACATAGGCCTTCGAAACCACCAGGTCATCAACATCAACCGAATCCGACTTCTGCTCGGCATTGGCAATGGCCGACTGAAGGATCTTCAGGACTTCCTGCGCCACACGCTTCTTGGTAAATCGCAGAGTATCGAGCGCGGTGTTGACATTCTGCCCGCGAACCAGGTCAACCACCAACCTGGCTTTCTGGGGTGAAACTCTCAGATATTTGCTTGTTGCTTTCGCTTCCATTGTCAGTTCCAGACCTTCAATTCTCGTTTCTCGCCGGTCACCTTGCGCTTGCCGTGCGTTCGCTCGCCGATTTCACGCTGTGTCCCTTAAAAGTCCGTGTCGGGGCAAATTCACCCAGCTTGTGTCCCACCATATTTTCCGTGACGTAAACGGGAATAAACTTTCTACCGTTATGCACCGCGATCGTATGCCCGACCATTTCAGGAACGATCGTCGAACGTCTCGACCAGGTTTTGACCACCTTCTTTTCGAACCGCCGGTTGAGCAGTTCGATCTTCTTGATCAGGTGATCATCAATAAAAGGTCCTTTTTTAAGCGATCTCGGCAACCTTTCCTCCTATTTCTTCTCGCGTCGCCTGACGATATAGCGATCGGTCCGCTTGTTCTGCCGCGTCTTATATCCCCGCGTGGGCTTGCCCCACGGAGTCACAGGATGACGGCCGCCGGAGGTCTTGCCTTCTCCTCCACCCAGCGGATGGTCGACCGGGTTCATCGCCACACCACGAACCGTCGGCCGGATTCCCTTCCAGCGTTTCCGGCCCGCCTTCCCGATCTTAATGTTTTCGTGATCCAGATTTCCCACCTGGCCAATCGTGGCCACACAATCGATGTGCAGGCGCCGAACCTCACCCGAAGGGAGCCGCACCTGTGCGTAGTCACCTTCCTTGGCCACGACCTGCGCGCTGCCGCCGGCGCTGCGGACCAGTTGTCCGCCTTTGCCCGGCCGAAGCTCGAGGTTGTGAACCGTGGTCCCAAGAGGAATGTTTTTTAACGGCAGCGAATTGCCCACAACAATGTCAGCCTCCGGCCCCGCGACAACCTGATCGCCGACCTTCAGGCCCTGGGGATAGAGGATGTAACGCTTTTCCCCGTCCAGGTAATGGAGCAGAGCAATAAACGCCGACCGGTTGGGATCGTACTCGATCGTCGCCACCTTCGCCGCGATCCCAACCTTATCCCGCTTAAAGTCGATCACGCGATAGTGACGCTTGTGCCCGCCGCCCCGGCGCCAGATCGTAATCCTTCCACGGTTGTTACGCCCGGAGATACGGTCCTTCGGCTCCAGAAGCGGCTTATGGGGCTTCGAGGTCGTCAGTTCTTCAAACGTCGACCCGGTCTGGTACCTTCGCGTTTTGGTGTACGGTCTGTACGTTTTAATTCCCATAATCTTCCGCTCACTCTTCAAACAACTTTTTACACGGTCTCAGCGTACTCAGGAACCCGGGTCCCCGCTTTCAACTTGACGTAGGCTTTCTTCCAGTCCGGCCGCCGTCCGCTGGTCCATCCGCGTCGCCGCACTTTTCCTCGAAAGGAAGCGGTATGAACCGATTCAATCTTGTCGCGAAGCTCCACGAACATCTCTTCAACCGCTTCCCTGATTTCATTCTTGTTCGCGTCCCGGTCCACGTGGAAACACAGCGTCCGCGCCGCATCTTTCAAATCAACGCTCTTCTCGGTAATGATGGGTTTGCGAAGGATCTGGTGACCCGTCTTCTTCATCGCAAGGCCTCCTGCAAGCGGGTAAGCGCGCCTTCGGAAATCAAAAGCCGGTCATGGCTCAGAATGTGATAAGCATGAACATCATGGTGCAACACGAGATCGCATCCCACCACATTCCGGGAAGACAATTCCAGGTTCCGGTCACGCGCGTCGCTCACAACCAGCGTTCCAGGTCCCACCTCAAGCTTTCCGAGAATGGCGACAAACGACTTGGTCTTGGCTTCCTCCAGACCCAAACGGTCCACCACGGTCATCTTGTTCTCCTGGAACTTTGCCGCCAGGGCGGAGCGAAGTGCCCCCGCCAGCATCTTCTTCGGGAGCTTGATGGTGTAATCGCGCGGCTTGGGGCCATGCGCAATCGATCCATGCCGCCACAAGGAGCTTCGAATGCTGCCCGCGCGGGCCCGCCCGGTTCCCTTCTGCCGCCACGGCTTCTTGCCTCCGCCGGAAACTTCTCCCCGGCTCTTGGTTGAGTGCGTGCCCCGGCGTTGAGTTGCCAGATAAGCCCGGGTTGCCTCCCAAAGCAGGCTGCCGTTCGGTTTGGCGGCAAAGACCTCATCGGCAAGCTCGAGGTCTTTAACTTTCGCCCCTTCAAGATTTCTTACTTCCACTGTCGCCATGTTTCTGACTCTCTTCTGTCCGCGGCCCGTTCAAAGCTTACTTGTGGGGAGCCCTTGCCTTCCGCAGCATCACATAACCGCCATCGGGGCCCGGAACCGCGCCCTTAACCAGAATCGCATTATCCTCGGGCAGAACCCGCACCACGCGGAGATTTCGGGCGGTAACCCGGCTGACGCCCATGTGTCCAGCGCCCCGCATTCCCTTGAAAACCCGCGAGGGATAAGACGACTGCCCAATCGAGCCCGGGGCACGATGGAACATCGAACCGTGAGCCGCGCCGCCTCCACCAAAGTGATGCCGCTTATGAAACCCGGCAAACCCACGGCCCTTGGAGGTGCCAATCACGTCCACGGTGTCGTTGGCCGCAAAGATATCTGCAAGAACCTTGTCACCGACTTTGACGTCGCCCGATTCCTCGTCCAGGCGAACTTCCCGCAGAAACCGCGCCGGATTAGCGCCGGCACTCTTAAAATGGCCTTCCAGAGGTTTTGTCACCCGCCGGGGAGGCGGAACCTCCACCAGACCAATCTGGGCCGCGTCGTATCCGTCTTTGGCAGCCGTCTTGCGCTGAACCACCACGCAAGGGCCTGCCTTCAGAACGGTCACAGGAACAACTTCGCCGTTCTCACCGAAAATCTGCGTCATCCCCAGCTTCTTACCCAGAATCGCCTTCAACATAATATTGCCTTCGCCGCAAAGGCAATTGCGAGCCGGGCCGACGGGCGGCCCTGCACCACAATTACTTTGCGTGCTCCTTCCCGAATGCTTTGATCTCAATGTCGACCCCGGCGGGAAGATCCAGTTTCGTCAGCGCATCAATCGTCTGCGCTGTCGGCTCCAGGATGTCGACCAGCCGTTTGTGGGTCCGAATCTCAAACTGCTCACGCGACTTCTTGTCCGCATGAGGCGAGCGAAGGACGCAATACTTGTTCTTCACCGTAGGCAACGGAACCGGCCCGGCTACCTGCGCTCCAGACCGCTTGGCGGTGGAAACAATATCAGCAGCCGACTGGTCCAGCACCCGATGATCGTAAGCCTTCAGACCGAATTCTAATTTTCTGATGAAGCATTTTCGCTCGCTTATTGAATAATTTCGGTGACGGTGCCGGCGCCGACGGTATGGCCGCCCTCGCGGATGGCGAACCGCAGGCCCTTTTCCATGGCGATCGGCGTAATCAGCTCGATCTCCATGCTCACGTTGTCTCCCGGCATCACCATTTCCGTTCCCTGGGGCAGCGTCGCCACCCCCGTCACGTCCGTCGTCCGGAAATAGAACTGCGGCCGGTATCCCGAGAAGAACGGCGTGTGCCGCCCTCCCTCTTCCTTCGTCAGAACGTAGGCTTCCGCCTTGAACTTCGTGTGCGGCGTGATCGAGCCCGGCTTCGACAGCACCATCCCGCGCTCCACGTCGTCCTTCTCCGTTCCCCGCAGCAGCACTCCGATGTTGTCCCCCGCCTGGCCCTCATCCAGCAGCTTCTTGAACATCTCCACGCCCGTCACCACCCGCTTGAACGGCTCCGGCCTCAATCCCACGATCTCAATCTCTTCCTGAACCTTCACCATCCCGCGCTCCACCCGGCCCGTTACCACCGTGCCGCGGCCCGAAATCGAGAAGATGTCTTCCACCGGCATCAGGAACGGCTTGTCGATCTCACGCGTGGGCAGCGGAATGTAGCTGTCCACCGCCTCCATCAGCTCCAGGATCGACTTCTCCCACTTCTCGTCCCCTTCCAACGCCTTCAGCGCCGAACCCTTGATCACCGGGATATCGTCGCCCGGGAAGTTGTACTTACTCAGCAGTTCCCGGACTTCCATCTCCACCAGTTCCAGCAGTTCCGGGTCTTCCACCGCGTCGCACTTGTTCAGATACACCACAATCGACGGCACGTTCACCTGCCGCGCCAGCAGCACGTGCTCCCGCGTCTGCGGCATCGGTCCGTCGGTCGCCGCCACCACCAGGATCGCGCCGTCCATCTGCGCCGCTCCCGTGATCATGTTCTTGATGTAGTCGGCGTGTCCCGGGCAGTCCACGTGCGCGTAGTGACGGTTCTTCGTCTCGTACTCCACGTGCGCAATCGCGATCGTGATCCCCCGCGCCTTCTCCTCCGGCGCGTTGTCAATCGAATCAAACGCCCGGAAATTGATCTTCGGATTATCCTTCGCCAGCACCTTCGTGATCGCCGCCGTCAAAGTCGTCTTCCCGTGATCAATGTGCCCAATCGTCCCGATGTTCATGTGCGGCTTCGATCGGTCAAATTTTTCCTTCGCCATACCCTATCGCCTCATTATTGGAATTCGAAAAACCTCAGTTACCACTTCCTGGTTTCCAGCCTACTTCCTACTGCGCGCCCCTGCACGCGAGCCACAACCTCTTCCGCAATCGATGCCGGCGCCGCCTCGTACTCGACCGAAGTGCATGGAATACGAGGCCCGACCCTGCGTCCGGGAACGGAGGTCCGTCGCATACCCGAACATCTCGGCAAGAGGCACCGTGGAGCGGATAATCTGAGTTGACCCACGCCTTTCCATACCTTCAACGCGCCCGCGCCTGGAATTCAGATCGCCCAGCACGTCGCCCATATACTCTTCAGGAACCACCACTTCAACCCTCATCACCGGCTCCAGCAAAATAGTGCGCGCCCGCCGGGCCGCCTCCTTGAATCCCATGGAGCCCGCAATCTTGAAGGCCATTTCCGACGAGTCCACTTCATGATATGAACCATCGATGAGCTTGACCTGGATCCCCGTCATCTCGTATCCGGCAAGGACGCCACCCTCCATCGCTTCGCGGATGCCGCCGTAAACCGCGGGGATGTATTCCTTGGGCACCACACCACTCACAATCGCATCAATAAAGAGCAACTGAAGGTCGGCGTCAAACCGATTGGTAGACTTTTTCTTGGTCAGCTCAGCAATGGCCGTCGCGTCCGGATGCAGCAAAGGCTCAACCTGCAGGACAACATGCCCGTACTGGCCCCGGCCTCCTGTCTGGCGAACGTACCGCCCCTCCGCTTCGCTGGCCTTGCTGACGGTTTCCCGGTAGGCCACCTGGGGCCGCCCAACATTCGCGCTGACCTTAAACTCGCGCATCAGCCGGTCCACCAGAATCTCAAGGTGCAATTCACCCATACCGGAAATCAAAGTTTCGCCTGTATCAGGTTCGGTGTGCACGTGGAAAGTGGGGTCTTCCTGCATCAACTTGCCGAGAGAGCCGGACAGCTTTTCCTGGTCCGCCTTGGTCTTGGGTTCGATGGCGACTGAAATAACAGGTGCGGGAAACTCCATCGCCTCAAAAACCACCGGGGCCGATTCATCGCACACCGTATCGCCCGTTGAAACACTCTTCAAGCCAACCGCCGCGGCGATGTCCCCTGCAAAAACCTCGCTAATCTCCTCGCGTTTATTGGCATGCATCTTCAGCAGCCGCCCGACGCGCTCGCGCCGGTCGCGCCGCGGGTTATAGACGCTGTCACCGCTTTTGAGCGATCCGGAATAAACCCTCATAAACGCGAGCTGGCCAACAAAGGGATCCGTCATAATCTTGAAAACCAGCGCGGAGAACGGCTCATCGTCCTTGGCGGGCCGAACAATCTTTTCTTCTTCGTTCGTTGGATTAACGCCTTCAATAGGCAGGACATCAACCGGGGAGGGAAGATACGCGACCACCGCCTCAAGCAGGGGCTGCACGCCCTTGTTCTTGAACGCTGAACCGCAAAGCACCGGGACAGCTTTCAGGCCAATCGTTGCTCGTCGAACGGCGGCCTGCAGCTCGTCGGCCGTAACATCCTCGCCGTGCACATATTTTTCAAGGATCTGGTCATCCGCCTCACCCAGGGCCTCAATCAACTCCTCCCGGCGCTTCCGTGCCACTTCCGCAAGGCTCTCGGGAATTTCTTCGATCTCGAACTTGGCTCCCAGAGTTTCTTCCTTCCAGATGAGGGCCTTCTGTTGAATCAGGTCGATCACACCCTGGAAGTTATCTTCAGAGCCGATGGGCCACTGGAGCGGGATAGGATTGGCGTGGACTTTGGAGCGCAACTGCTCGACGCAGGATTCAAAGTCTGCGCCAACACGATCCATCTTATTCACAAACACCATTCGCGGAACACGGTACTTGTCCGCCTGCCGCCAGACCGCCTCCGTCTGCGGCTCCACGCCCTCCACGGAGCCCAAAATCGCAATCGCCCCGTCAAGCACCCGAAGCGACCTCTCAACTTCCACCGTAAAATCCACGTGGCCCGGCGTATCAATAATGTTGATCCGGTAATTATTCCAGAAACAGGTGGTGGCCGCAGACGTGATGGTGATCCCGCGCTCCTGCTCCTGCTCCATCCAATCCATGACGGCGGTGCCTTCATGCACCTCACCCATCTTGTGCGTGATGCCCGTATAAAAGAGCACCCGCTCCGTCGTGGTTGTCTTGCCGGCATCAATGTGGGCCATGATGCCGATGTTCCGAATTTTCTCTAACGGTACTAACCTTGGCATAAGTTTATAGCACGACAAATATCCAAACTTCTCCTCCCGAGGGAAGGAAAAGAGCGTGTCCTTTTAAAATCCAGTTGGCATTGAGGGTCGCTGGATACGACCCACAAAGCGGATCGAAGTTCGAGGCCGAACCACATCCCGCCCTGTCCGTGTTGACCCTGGCCTTCAGGGGTTACCAGCGGTAATGAGCAAAGGCCTTATTGGCCTCTGCCATGCGGTGGGTGTCATCCCGCTTCTTGACAGCGCCACCACGGTTATTCGATGCGTCCAGAAGTTCACCGGTAAGCTTTTCCACCATTGACTTCTCACCGCGACCACGCGCATAACCAATAATCCAGCGGATGCTCAGTGAAGTCTGCCGATTTCGATTCACTTCAACCGGCACCTGATAGTTTGCGCCACCTACCCGCCGACTCTTAACCTCCAGCGCCGGCCTCACGTTCTCCAGCGCCTTCTTAAAAACCTTCAACGGATCGTCGCTGGTCTTCTGCTTGATCAAGTCGAATGCGTCATAAACGATCCGCTGCGCCGTAGATCGTTTCCCATCGTACATGATGCAGTTCACAAACTTCTGAACCAGCGGATTCGCGTACAACGGGTCCGGCTTAATCTCTCGTACTTCGACGTATCCTTTACGCGGCATATCGGTTCTTCATTCTCCTCTGCATTTCCCGTCGAGCTTTCCGGCTTTGCAGTTGCGAGGAAACGCTCAGGAAGCCTTGGGTCGCTTTGCACCGTACTTCGATCGGCTCTGGCGGCGGTCCGTCACTCCAGCGGAATCCAGGGTCCCGCGAATCACGTGGTAACGCACGCCCGGGAGGTCTTTGACGCGCCCGCCCCGGATCAGAACGATCGAGTGCTCCTGGAGGTTATGACCCACCCCAGGGATATAAGTCGTCACCTCAAACCCGTTCGTCAGGCGAACACGGGCGACTTTCCGCAGCGCCGAGTTCGGCTTCTTCGGGGTTTGGGTGTAAACACGGATGCACACGCCCCGCTTCTGGGGCGAACCCTGCAACGCCGGACTCGAGGTCTTATACCGTTCCACCTTGCGTCCGCGGCGAACCAGTTGGTTAAATGTGGGCATCCATCCATCTCCGTGTGGCGGGGCCGAAACTGCTTTCAGCGACCCTCCACACCTTAATTAAAATTAAGTTGTGCTCAAACCTTTTAAATTTACCACGAAACCGTGGCTAGGTGTCAAGTTTTCAACGAGCTAATCTTATTAATGCCCGCCCAGAATCTCGGATTCCTTGACCTTCCCCTGCTCTTCCAGTTTGTTCACAAAATCGTCGGTCAGCTTCTGGACGCTTTCCAGGGCGCGCCGCTCGTCGTCTTCCGATATCTTCTTATCCTTCAGCAGGTGTTTCAGCTCGTCATTCGCGTCCCGGCGGATATTCCTCACGGCCGTGCGGTGATTCTCAAGAACCTTGTGAACGCGCTTGACAAGGTCCCGGCGCCTTTCCTCCGTGAGCGGCGGAATCGGGACGCGCAAAATCTTCCCGTCGTTGACCGGATTCAGGTCCAGGTCAGAGGTCCGAATCGCCTTTTCCAGCACCGCCAGCAAAGTCGGGTCCCACGGCTGCAGGGTCACCAGATTGGGCTCGGGCGTTCCGAGCGTCGCCACCTGGTTCAGGGGCGTGGGCACGCCATAGTAATCAACCCGGAGATGATCAAAAATTCCCAGGGAAGCCCTCCCGGTGCGAAAAGTTGCCAGCTCCTGCCGCAAGTCTTCCAGCGCCTTTGTCATCCGAGCCTTTGCATTCGCTATGGTCTCATTGATCATGGTAAAACCTTCTTGACCGCGCCTTACGCCGCCACGAGTGAACCAATTTTCTCGCCCAATACCACTCGCTTGAGGTTGCCCGGTACCGTCAGATTAAAAACAATGATCGGCAAATGATTGTCCATGCAAAGAGAAATTGCTGTCGTATCCATCACCGCAAGGCCGCGCGACAAAACTTCCAGATAGTTGATCTTCGCAATCATTTTGGCGTCCGCCACTTTGGCGGGGTCTGCATCATAGACGCCGTTCACCTTGGTGGCCTTGAGGATGACGTCGGCCTTGATCTCCATCGCTCGCAGCGCCGCAGCGGTGTCCGTCGAGAAATAAGGGTTTCCGGTACCCGCCGCCAGAACGATCACCCGCCCTTTTTCAAGGTGTCGGATGGCGCGGCGCCGGATGAACGGCTCTGCAATTTCACGGATTTCAAGCGCCGTGGACACTCTCGTCGGCGAACCCGCTCTTTCCAACGCGTCCTGGAGCGCCAGGGCATTGATAATGGTCGCCAGCATGCCCATATTGTCGGCAACCACCCGGTCAATACCGTGCTGCGAAGCCACCACCCCACGGATGAAGTTTCCGCCGCCCACCACGATGGCGACTTGAACACCCATCTGCTGGATTTCATTCACTTCGGAAGCGATGCGCGAGGCCACGCCAGGGTCGATTCCAAACCCACGCCCGCCCATGAGCGCTTCTCCGCTCAGCTTTAAAAGGATCCGTTGAAAGGCAGGCTCGCTCATCGCCTAATGACGCCCTTCCGCGCCGTTTTGCGCACCCGACCTCAATTTGACGCCTCATCCGCCTCGGCTTCGCCAACCGATTCTCCCACCTTGAAGCGGGAAAACCTGCGAACAAGGATGTTTTCACCGAACTTGGCGATCCTGGAATTGATCAATTCCCCGATGGTGACGTTTCCGGTTCCGTCTTTGATGAAATGCTGTTCGTAAAGGCAATTCTCTTCAAAAAACTTCCGCAGCCGGCCTTCAACAATCCGATTCACCACCTCGGCGGGCTTGCCGCTCTCGGCTGTCTGGGCGCGCAGAACCTCCCGCTCCCGGTCGAGCACCTCCTGGGTCACATCCTCACGGCGGACAAAACGGGGGTCGGTTGCGCAAATCTGCATGGCAAGATCGTGGACCAGTTGCTGGAATTCGACATTTCTGGCGACAAAATCGGATTCGCAATTGACCTCAATAATGACCCCGATCTTTCCTCCAGCGTGGATGTAAGAGCCCACCAGGCCCTCCGAGGCCGACCGGCTTGCCTTTTTGGCCGCCGCAGCCTGGCCGCGCTTGCGCAGAACCGTAAAGGCCTGCTCCAGGTCGCCCTCCGCTTCATCCAGAGCCTTTTTGCACTCCATCATGGGAGCGCCGCTCATTTCCCGCAGCTTTTTAACCGCCTCTACTGATACCGCCATCCTGTCCTCTCACCCTCCAGACACGAAAAAGGTAGGCAGAGTAACCCAGCCTGCCTACCCTTTTTAACGCGTCATCTTTTCAGTTCCTATTTACTTTCAAGGCCGAGCGCGTTGGGATCCCCTTCTTCGCCATGGCGGGCTCGATCAAACCTCTGCCGCTTCTTGGCCCGGGAGCGCGCTTCGGAGCTTTCCTCATCTTCCGATGCGCCTCTCGGAACCTCCTGCCCCGAATCTTTTTCTTCCAGCTTCAAATACTTTTCGTAATCTTCCTCGGCAATGTCGAAAGAGACATCCGCCTCTCCGATGATCAGATCTCCCGCGTCAATCGCTTCAGCCTGCCGCCGGGCCTCAAGCTCTTCCGCAGCCTTCTCGGCAGCGACCTTCTCTTCTTCCATCTGCTTCTCAAGCGCCTGCTGCCGCCCTTCCAGGATGGCATCTGCCACACGCGAGGTGAACAACCGGATGGCCCTCAAGGCGTCGTCATTCCCCGGAATCACATGGTCCACAAGCTCCGGATTACAGTTGGTGTCAACAATGCCCACCACCGGGATCCCCAGCTTCCGCGCTTCGAGAACGGCGATTTCTTCCTTGTTGGAATCGACCACAAACAGGGCGTCGGGCAACCCGGGCATGTCCTTAATGCCGGCCAGGTTCTGGTCCAGATGCTTGCGCTCGCGCTCCAGCCGCAGGACTTCCTTCTTGGTCAGCAGATCATACCTTCCGTCCCGGCTCATCTCCTCCAGCTCGCGCAGCCGCTGAATCGATTTCTGAATGGTGGTATGGTTCGTCAGCAAACCGCCCAGCCAGCGATGGTTGATGTAAAACATCTGGCACCGCTGGGCCTCTTCAGCTATCGCCTCTTGCGCCTGACGCTTGGTTCCCACAAAGAGAATCACCCTGCCATTCCGCGCCAGTTCAGCGAGAAACTTGCTCGCCTCTTTGAAATACTTGAGCGTCTTCTGGAGATCGATAATGTAAATACCGTTCCGCTCCCCATAGATGAACTCCTTCATCTTGGGGTTCCAGCGGCGGGTCTGGTGGCCAAAGTGGACGCCGGCCTCCAGGAACTCTTTCATCGTGATATTCGGCAAATCTCCTCCAACACCAAAAAATCAGGGGCATTCGCTGGCCCGCACTCAAGGCCCGGGCCTGGTCGCCTGATACCTGTCAATCTCTGGTTTTACCGCTTCGAGAACTGGAATCGCTTGCGGGCGCCCTTCTGGCCGTATTTCTTTCGCTCTTTGGCACGCGGGTCGCGCGTAAGAAAATCGCTCTGTCGAAAACGCGGACGCAACTCGGGGTCAAAAAGGAGCAGCGCACGGGAAATGCCCAGCCTCGCAGCTCCTGCCTGGCTGTGAATCCCGCCACCCTGAGCATTGACCATGATATCAAACTTGCCTTCGTTCTCCGTAAAAACCAGCGGCTGCCGAACCTCGGCTCGCAAAGCCTCCGAGGGGAAGTACTGCTCAAAAGACCGGTGATTCACCTGGATGTTTCCTGTTCCGGGAATCAGCCTCACCCGCGCCACAGAAGTCTTCCTGCGTCCCGTACCCCAATATTGACTTAACTCAGCCACACCAACTCCTCATGAAAAATTCTTGATGTCTAAATCGTAACTAAACGGCCAGGCGGGCCGGCACAGGATTCTGCGCCTGATGCGGATGCCTCGGACCAGCATAGACCCTGAGACGTGTCGCCAATCGACTTCCCAAACGGGACTTCGGCAGCATTCCCAGGACGGCTTCCCGCACCAGCTCTTCCGGCTTGGTTTCCAGCAGCCGTTGAGCCGAAACTTCTCTCAGCCCCCCGGGGTATCCGGTATAGTGCCGGTAAAGCTTCTGCTGAAGCTTTCTCCCGGTCAAGCGAACCTTCTCAGCGTTAATAACGATGATTCCTTCGCGATGGTCCGAAAACGGGGTCCAGTCAGGCGAGTCTTTCCCGATCAGGACTCGCGCCGTGCGGGCCGCCAGCCTGCCCAGCACAACCCCCTCGGCATCAACGACGTGCCAGCGTATTCTTCCTCGTTCTTTTTTCTGAAAGTGTGTATCCAATTGTCTTATATCCCTAATCTCTTTTGGGTGAACCTTACTATCTTCGCCCAGCATCGCTCTTTTTGTCAACAATCTATCCACCTGAGAATATCCCAGGCCATGGTTTTTAGTCCCAACCCGCAAGCCACTCTGATTCAGCAGGCTGAGCCTGCCGGGGGATGGACAGATCCGGGGTCGGCAATCGTTCGTTTGGCACTGAATGAGCAGGAAAGACACACCTGACAACACACCGGCAATGCGGCTTGCCCGCGCAGGACCTCTTTACGGGCCCAAATCTACCCGCTTCCTGTTAGAATCTAACTTTTAAAAGGTCGGTCATGGCGGAAACCGAATGGAAAGTTGAAACTCTGCTGCCGGGCAGCTGGCGCAGCGCCTCGTCAGTCCTGGTCTCCAATGGCCATCACCGCCTGGTGGTCGACACCGGCATGCCGCATGAGGAGCACCTGCTTCTCAGCGCTTTGCAGCAACGCGGCCTCACCCCATCGGACATCCATGCCGTCATCAACACTCATTTCCACATCGACCACGTCCTGAACAATTCGCTTTTCCCCGGCGCCGCCATTTATGCCACCCAGGAATCTCATGACTGGTGCTGCTCACTCTACTCTGATTTTTTGGACAACCAGGACTGGGAAAAGTTGATCCTGAAATACTATCCGCAAATGTTGGAGTACGATCACGCTGTGGAGCACCTCCACCAGATGCGCAGGTTTACCTTGCGATGGTGGGACCCCGCGCGGCTCGGGGGCTCTTCGCAACGTCGCTGGCTTGAAACCTGTTCGCTGCCGGAAGGTCTGGAAGCCGTTGTCACATCAGGCCACGTGCCGGGGCATGTGTCGGTCATCATTCCGGAAAAAGAGCACACCACGGTTGTGGCCGGCGACGCCTGCCTGAGCCGCTCAGAAGACGCCCGCGTCCTGACCATGATTCCCCGCGACCGGGAACAGGCACGCCTCGACCGCGAACGCGTGCTGGCATTGGGCAACAGAATCTTCCCCGGCCACGACGTTGAATTCACGACAAACGGCAATGGACGTTCCGCCGGCCTGGAGGAAAAGGCTCAAAGAGGAAGTAAAGTTCCGAGATAGTCGTCCAGGGCATCCTGCCAGGGTCGGGGCATCTTGAAGCCGGCATCCTTCAGGGCCCGCATTTCCAATACGGAGTATTTCAAGCGCCTGGCGGGCCGGCCCATCTGGTCCGACGGGATCCCGGCAAGCTTGCTGGCGTCAACCCCCGCCTTTTCCGCCGCATACTTTGCAATTTCGTAGCGGGAACAGGTTCCGCTGTTGGTCAGGTGGTAAAGACCCGACCGTCCCTGCTCCACCACCTCCAGAATCTTTTCAGCGCCATCCAGAGTATTAAGCGCATTCCCCACCTGGTCTGAAGCCACCACGTAGGGCTGCCCGGCGGCCAGGGCCCGAAGTCCCTTTTCAATAAAATTCACCTTCCCGGGCCCGAAAAGGAGACAAACACGAAAGATCCAATAGGTTGGCAATGCCGCCACCAGGCGTTCGCCTCGCAGCTTGGTGCGTCCGTAAACGGTTGGGGAAAGGGTCGGATCGGTTTCCACATACGGGGCGTTCTTCTCACCGTCATAAACCGCGTCCGTGGAGATATAGGCTACCGCGGCCCCGACTTCCTTCGCGGCCTCGACAACATGGCGCGTGCCGTGGACGTTGACAAGATAGGCCAGCGCCGGATCAATTTCACAGACGTCAGGACTGGGAATCGCCGCCGCGTGGACCACCATATCCGGGCGCAACTTCTGGAACGCCGCTCGCACTTCGTCGAACCGGGTAATGTCCGCCTCGGCGCGCCCCACCGAAAACACCGTGTGGCGCCTGCTGATGACCTCCACAAGCCCATGGCCGAACAAACCCGTCGATCCGGTAACAGCGATTTTCATAACTTCGCCCTTTCAGCTCCTCTCCAACTCCTCAAATCAAGGCTATCTCGCGATGGCAGCAAGTCCATCGGCCGGAGCGAAGGTCTCTAGTGAGTTCCCGACGGCGAACCCAGATGGTCCACATATCTGCGCAGCTCGCGGGTAATGGCTTGCGCAATCTGCTGGGTCGAAAGTCCCCTGGCGCTGACCTCGACGTCGTCGCCCGGCGCAGCTTCCGCATTCCTTTTCGGCTTGCGGTTCAGAATGTCCGCCTGCCAGACCTCGCGCCCGGTCACCCAGTCGGTTACGACGATTGAAAACATCACCTGTTTACGACTGCGGTCCTTCGCACTTCTTTGGGTTGAGGAATACCCCGGCGCATTTTATATTCAACTTCTCGTTTCAGGCTTGTATGCCTTCATCACCAGGTCCACGCCTTCAATCTGCCGCGTGGGCTTGTAGCGGCCCCAGGTACCCAGATCGTGGACAATCCAGGCATCAATATTTTCAGGCATTGGCCCCACGTACATCAGCTTCCCGTCAATCAGCGGGTCCTTTTTCCCCTGGCTTTTCTGCTGCCCCATCACCGGAGCCGCAAGCAGGCATAAGGAAAGCAGGCTATAAAGAGCAACTTTCATCTCGTTCCCTCCGGCTTTTTGTTCGTGCTTATCATCTCCCCGTCTACTATCATACAGCAGGAGGATAGATGTCCCCGGAAGCTGGCGGGCCCCCAAAACCTGCCCACCGGGAAGCGCTTGACGCCGGCAAACAAGCAAAAGCCGCTGGGCGATATTTCAGGGCTTTTGAGTTTGTTCGGGGCTGCGGGCTTTCGAACCCGGCCGGCAGCAGCGCACTCCAAAGGAGAATTCGATGCGCAGAACATTCAGATGGCTCTTACCCACGCTCCTGGCCGGGCTGTTCCTGGCCGCTGCCCTCAGTCATTGCCCGAGGACTGGGGCCCAATCCGGCAGCACCCGGCAAAAAGAAGATCAAAGGGATTCATCACCAGGAGGTGCAATCCCAGCGCAGCCGGCTTAAACAAAGCCGGAAAACCACGCGGGCTGAAGCCCGGTCCGCCCATCACGCCAACGCGCCCAAAGCCGGGCGACATTCAGTGAGGAAAGTTCAGCGCAAAGCCAGTCCCCAAAACCCTGAACTGCGCCAGGCCCGCCGGCAAAACCGCAGCCGCGAAAAGACCAACCCCAAACCCCCATCGAATTGAGTGTGGGCATTGGATTCTTTTCCGAAACTTTTTCCTCCGCGGCGGGTTTCATCTGCAGAAGCAGGAGCTACCCAATGCGAAGGAGGAACATCACGATGCGAAACAAACTGAAGTGGCTTTTGCCGGTGGTTCTGGCAGGAATATTCGCGGCCGCTCATCCAACCTTTGCCCAGGGGCGATATGAGCCGGGCATCCCGGGAAATCGCGTGGACAGGCGGCAGGATCGCCGGGCGCTGCGGCGCAAAGGCCGGCGGGTTGTGCGGCGGCAACACAAGCTTCGGGCGGATGTTCGGAATTACGGCCCCGGCAGCAGACGGGCCAGGGTTGACCGGAGGCGATTGAACCATGCCAGGCACCAATTCAGGAGCCAGGCCCGTGACCTGCGCCATGATCGCAGGCAGGCCTTCCGCCGCTGACGATGCTGGCCTATGGGGAAGCCAGGAAGGAACACCGCCAGCGGGGAACTTTGAATTCCCCGCTGCGCAGTGTGTTATTCAAGCCGGTGATCGGAGGCAACAACTCCGGTCTGAAGCCTGCACGCCATTAAGTAATGCCTGCCAGCGCGGTCAGCACTTCGTCGACATCCGGCAAATCCCGCAAAGCATAAATCTTTGACCACGCAATGTTGCCGTTCTTATCCACAATAAAGATGGCGCGGTCATTCACAAAGGGGATCTCGTGCCGGCTGGGCGGAAAAATTCCGTAAGCCTGCGCTGTGGCGGCATAAGGCCAGCGGTCCGCAGCCAGGGGAAACTTCACTCCTCCGATGGACTCCTGAAATGCGATGTGGGAAAAAACCGTGTCAGTGCATACGCCCACGACCTGGGCGTTCAACTCGGCAAACTTCGGAAGATTTTCCTGGAATGCCGAGAGTTCATTCCGTCAAACAGGAGTGAAATCCAGAGCATAAAAAAGAATCACGACCCTCTCGCCCCGGTGATTGGAAAGTTTAAATTCCACCGGCTCATCACCTATGGCCGCTTTCAAATTGAAATCCGGCGCTGCGTCTCCAACGTTCAATGCCATCTACGCCTCCTCTCAGGAATCGGACGGCACGCGGATCAGATTCCCGCTGCCGCTTGAAAAACGGCATCCGCGCACCCTCCTTCAACTTTAGAACTCCAAGGCTATTTTAGGGGATCAGGACTTTGAGGTATAGGAAGAATTTCCGGAACACTCTGAGCCCTGCCGCCGGCCCGCTGATACCTGGAGCGCACGCATCTCAAGGCAAGAGCGGGAATCAGGGTTTTGTGGCACACTGAGCAGGATGCATAATTCAATTCTGCAAGGAGACTTTTTGATGTTCAAAATCGGAATCATCGCTCTCATGTTTTTTTCGCCGGCAACACTGCTGCTGGCCAAAACCCATATCAGCGGCACCGCGGAATGCTCAGGGCCGGGCCAGGTCCACGTGATGAAGCTCAGCGATCAGGCGGGCCATTTCTTTGTGATGAGCCAGGGCAAATGCCACTGGACAAAACCCCTTGAAATCGCCGGCACCAAAACCCAAAGCGACGAGGCGACCGTCACCAAGGAAGTGCGCGGCGGCACGGCCAGCGTGAACGGCTACGTCACTGAAACAACGGCCGGCGGCGACAAGTTCAGCTACCGCATTGTGGGCGAGCAGGGTGTCGACCACGGCAAGACGGTGAGCGAACACGGGCGCTGGACCATCGTCAGCGGAACCGGCAAGCTGCAGGGGCTCAAGGGTAAAGGAACCTATACGGGCAAACTGCAGGACAAGAGCATGGTGTTTGACCTCAAAGGGGAATACCAGACGGGCCATTAGTCTTGAACGGGGGTGCCGACGGCGTGGCCTGAGGCTATCTGGCTCGACCTACCGCACGCGAGGCTTCGGGCACTGATTTGCGGTGGAGTGCTTTAATCTCGCGCTGGGTCAGCGCGCGCCATTTGCCGACTTCGAGGCCCTCAAGCGTCAGCGGGCCAATGCGCATCCGGACGAGTTTGAGCACCTTGAAGCCAACCGCTTCGATCATGCGCCGAACTTCGCGGTTCTTGCCTTCCGTCAGCACGATTTCGAGCCACGTATATTTCCCGCGGTCTTCCAGGCGGCGGACGCGCTGAGGCCGCGCCCAGTCGCCACGCTTCATTTCCACGCCCCGGGCCAACTGCGCAATCACTTCATCGCTCATCAGGGCATTGACCTTGGCCATGTAGGTTTTGGGTACCTGAGATTCAGGGCTCATCACGGCGTGCCCGAACTCCGTGTCGTTGGTGAGCAGCAGCAGGCCCGAAGTGTCTTTGTCCAGGCGGCCCACAGGCGCCACCCAGCGACCGCTTGTGCCCAACAGATCGTAGATGGTCTTGCGGCCATCCGGATCGCCGTGACTGGTGATCACTCCTTTGGGCTTGTAAAGCAGCAGATAAGTTCGTGGGACGGGGCGCAGCGGCTTGCCGTCGAGATGAACAACATCTCGCTCGGGCCACACCCATCGCTCGGGGTCGCGTTCAACTTTGCCGTTCACCTTCAGGCGGCCGGCCCGGATGAAATCCAGCGAGGCGGTACGCGAGGCAATCCCGAAACGGGAAAGCACTCGATCAAGCGTCATGGCAGCCTTCGTGGCCATGCCTTATCCTAAAACCTTCCGCACAAGCTTGCCTAGACGACAGTGGCGGCGGGTGCAGCAGACTACGCGCAATGTCGCGCCCGCCGCAAAAGACCCGGCCTGAGTTAAAACTTATCTTGAGGCAGGCAAATGCTGAACGGAGGTTGCGGCTGAACTTGCAGCGGGTGATGGAGCAACGGGCAAAGCCACGGATTCCGCCTGCCAGCCGAGAACTTCCGCCGTGAGCAGAACGAGAACAATCCAGACCAGGTCCGCCACCAGCAGGTGCAGGAGCTGCATAGACACGGGAGTCAGCAGAACGATGTTGACAGCACCCATAACAAATTGCAGAAGCACCAGCCCCGCCAGGCGCCGCGCCATTCGCTTGACGGGGGCAGGCCCGGGTGAACTGAGGGTCAGCACCGCCACCACCAGCAGGTAGCCGCCCACCATCACGGCAACCACGGGATGAATGATCCGCAGGTGGAGAATAGGAGCCGCAGTGCCGGAAAAATCCCAGCGGAAGGCTTCTGCCAGAGACTTGGCAGGATAGAGCGTGTCGGCAAGCGCGGCAATGGTGCCGGTGATAGAAATCGCAATGGCCCCCGCGATGCCCGCCCCGTAAACAACATAAAGCCCTTTGCCCGGCGCCGCCGGATGCGGCCGCGGCGCGCCCTCGTCTGCTGAAAGCTGCCGGCTGGCCGCCCAGGCCGTGAGCGCCAGCGATGCCAGCAGCATAAAAGTGTTGACCAGATGAATGGAAAGAACCACCACGCGTCCCGTGGAGACGTTGTTACCCACCTCGCCGAAAAGCACCAGCGCGGCCCCCACCAGGGCTTCGGTGAAGGTAAAAACCCCTGAAGCCGCAGCGTAGTGCCGGACGGCATGCCCCCGGCCGTAGCGCCGGAAAGCCATCCAGACCAGGCCCACCACGAGAAGCGCATCGATGCCGCTGGTGGCGCGGTGGGAAAATTCAATCAGGGTGGCAATTTGCTCGGCGTGTGGAATCACCACACCCTGGCAGAGCGGCCAGTGTTCCCCGCATCCCGCTCCGGAACCGGTGGCGCGCACCACCGCTCCCCACAAAATCACCAGGATGTTGTAACCCAGCACCATCCAGGCATATGCGGCATACCTGCCCGGACGGCGCTCTCCACTGTTCTGAGCCATAAGGGGGAATGGTAACACATGGAGGGGTGTAGACGCGCACACGCCCTCAGGCGGGCAAGGGTCCCTGTTGCGTCATTGGCACACCGCGCCGGAGCGCCTGCGTTCAGGCGCGGCGGAAGTCGATGCGGGCTTTGGAGATGGGTGTACCGATCACTTCAATGCGCTTCAGGTCGCGGGTGCCGATTCCAAGACCTTCGGCCAGCTTCAGGGTGCTGTCGCATTTTTCAAACGGCGCGGTCCCGTGCTCGGCCATGGGATCGAATCCCATCAGGGCGCTTGCCACGGCGTCTGTGCTCACCGGATTGGTTCCCGCCACCAGTACTCCCGCGTGCACCGGACGGCAGCGCTTGACCCATGGTCCTTCCCCGCCCGCGACGGTATGGATGCCGTCAATGATGGCCAGGTGGATGGGGCGCGCGTGGACAAGGTCTGCCGTGACGCGCGGAACGCGATAGCCGGGAACGCGGGGCGAGTTGGGGTCATTTTCCGCCAGCGCCGTTTTGGAAGGCTGGCGCTTGCCGTCGTGCAGGGTGCCGCCGCGCGAACCTTTGACCACGTCGGAAGGTTTGTCGATGCCGGCGCCATCCCCGTACATGGTGCAGGGGGTGATGCCAAAGGAATTCTTCATGGAAAGCGTAACGCCCGCCGTGGCGTGCTCCTTCAGTTTGGCGAGAGAAACGTAAACGTCGACATCGCTATAGACAGGGTTCAGATCGTAGGCCCGGAACAGCAGGCCGCCCCCGGGCACCCAGAGCCGTTTGTAGGTTCCGCCCGGGCCGGCGTAGTTGGTGTCCACAAAATCCACCCGCGTCGCGGCGCTGGCAAAGTCGCGCGGGCTCCAGCCGGCGTCAGACATAAATTGCTGGAGGGAGTGCGAGGGGCTCAGCGAGCTTTCCACCAGGATGATCCTTCGGGCGCCCGCCTGCCCCAGCAGATAGACCGTGTTCCCGATTACTTCGGGGTGGACCCAGTGAGTCATGCCGATGGGCATGCCCTGCACAAGCGTGTTCGGGCGGCCCGTCATGTTCATCTTGACGGCCACCGTCTTGCCGCGCACGATGCGCGAAAGGCCGCCAATCTGGTCAAACAGCCTGGCCAGTGTTGGACGCACCTGCGGTCCGTATTCAAGGCACTTTGCCACCGCTACCGGAGGCGCCGGCGGCGTGGCGGCTCCAAACGCATGGCGCGGAGCCAAAGCGAGCCCGGCAAGCCCTGCCCCAAAACCCTGGATAAATTCCCGGCGATTGGCGTGAACCTTCATCATGCACCCCTTCACGGAAGTCAATTCATTACGCCGATAGTATGACAATTCGGGGTCAAGAGCAATGGGGAACCGCGGTTGCGGCATGAGAAGGGGGCGCTTAGGCCCGGCCGCCCTTGAGCAGCCTCCCTGTGAGGGGTGTGATTTTGAGCGGAGAGTTTGCCGGGGCAGACGGTCGTCCGCCCCGGCTTAAACGAGGTAAGGGGTTAGTAGCTGGGCATGGAGGTATCAACGTCACGCGCCCATGCCAGGACGCCGCCCTGCAGGTTGCGGATCCTGCGGAAGCCGGACTGCATCAGGAATTCCACAGCCTTGGCGCTGCGCACGCCGGACCGGCAATGCACAACAATCTCATCCGCGGAGTTCAGTTCGTGCATGCGCCTCGGAACTTCGCCCAACGGGATCAGCTTGGCGCCCGGAATATTGCAGATATCATATTCATGCGGCTCGCGAACATCGATCAGAACAAAGGGTTTGCTCTCGTCCATCATCTTTTTCACTTCTGTCGCCGTAATTTCCGGCACATGGGTCTCAGGCACGTGTTCCTCTCCTCGAATACCACAGAATTCTTCGTAATCAATCAGCTTCGTAATGGTGGGATGCGTTCCGCAGACCGGGCACTCCGGATTCTTGCGCAGTTTGAGCTCCCGGAACTTCAGGTGGAGCGCATCAAAGAGCAGCAGGCGGCCGATCAGCGAATCGCCCTTGCCGAGAATCAGCTTGATGGTTTCGAGCGCCTGCAAGGAGCCTACGATGCCCGGCAGCACGCCCAGCACCCCGCCCTCGGCGCAGCTCGGAACCAGACCCGGCGGAGGCGGCTCCGGATAAAGGCAGCGGTAGCACGGCCCTTCCGGAGCATGGAAAACGGAAGCCTGCCCCTCAAAACGAAAGATGCTTCCATAGACGTTAGGTTTGCCCAGCAGCACGCACGCGTCGTTCACCAGGTAGCGCGTGGGGAAGTTGTCCGTGCCGTCGGCAACAATATCATAGTCGCGGAAGATGTCGAGCGCGTTGTCAGAAGTCAGCCGCGTCTCGTAGGGAATCACTTCCACGTTGGGGTTGATGTCGCGGATGGTGTCGCGCGCCGAATCCAGCTTGAGCCGCCCCACATCGTCCGTGTCGTGAATCACCTGCCGCTGAAGGTTGGTGAAATCCACGACATCAAAATCGACGATGCCCAGCGTTCCCACGCCGGCCGCAGCCAGATAAAGCGCCAGTGGCGTGCCCAGGCCGCCCGCGCCAATGCAGAGCACCTTGGCCTGCTTCAGCTTCAGCTGGCCTTCCATGGCCACTTCCGGCATAATCAGGTGCCGGCTGTATCGAAGAATCTCATCGTTACTCAATTGCTCCGTTGGAGTTGTTGCTAATGTCGCCATTTTCTCCTCTTTGCTTGTCATTTCCTTAAAATTCCTGAACCATGCAATACCCGCCCAATCCCGGGCCAGAATCGCCAATCTTTCCTGCTTTTGCTTGAGATTTCCTGGTCGTGGGGGGATAAGCCCGGAACCCCGTTCTTGCGGGATCCAGGCTAGCTACAGATACAGCGGATCATGGAACCACCGGCAATGGAGGGAACAATGCTGATCACATCAGTCTCAGCCAGCGGGGTCTGGTCCTTCTGAAGAAAGCGGATATCTTCGTCGTTGACATACACATTCACGAAACTGCGAAGCTTGCCGTCTTCATTGTAAAGGTGCTTGCGCAGGTCACCGTATTGCGAAGTTAAACCTGCCAGCGCCTCGCCGACGGTCTTCGCGTCAACTTCCACCGAGTCCTTCTTCCCCGTGTACTGCCGCAGAGGGGTGGGGATCACTACTTTTACAGGCATTCTTTCTCCTCGATCCATCGTACCGAACCGGAACTGAGCATTATACACTAAAAAGTCCACTATATCCTTGGATGAACATCAGTGGTCTAAAGTTTCAGCGGCTCAGGATCAAAATGCGCACGGTCTTCCGATAAGACCCACGAGGTCATTTCTGCGGCCTCGCCACGTTCAACCGAAAGAATAATGTAAGAATACCATGGCCAGGCATGTTCACGATCATAATTCGATGGCCGGGCCGGATGGTCCGGATGAGAGTGGTAGTAGCCCAGGACGTCCAGCCCGCGATGGCGCGCTTCCTTTTCAACCCTCAGTTGTTCCAGCGGATCAATCAGGAACCGGTTTTTTTCGGATTCGCGGCCGGGCTCTTCCAGCGGCAGCAGTTCCTGCGCCCGCGCCGAATCATGCCGCAGATTCCGCAGTGGCACAACCTCAGAAACTTCCTTGGCGGCGCCGTCCGCGCGGCCCAGCAGCATCCCGCAGCATTCGTTTGGGTATTCGCGCCTGCCATGCGAACGGATGCTCTCAAGCTGGTCGCCCTTCAGTTGTATGGCCATTCGGTCCCCTTGCGTTGCAGAAAAAAGATGCCGGCAGAAGCCCGGGCCTGTCCGCGGCAGCTGCCGGCTAGCCTCATCAAAACCTGGAAGGCGCCGGGCTAGCGAGTGCGGCGGCGTCTCATTCCAGAAGCGCTCACTCAGATATTTGTCGCCGCTGTCGGGAAGGATGGTGACGATGATTCCGCTTTCAACCTGCCTGGCCACTTTGAGAGCAGCCACCACGGCGGCCCCGGAAGAAATGCCCACCAGCAGTCCCTCCTCGCGCGCCAGTCGCAAAGCCATGGCGTAGGCGTCTTCCGTCGGAACTTCCACCTCTCCATCGGCAACCGAACCATCATAAATGCCGGGGACAATCGAAGTGGGCAAGTGCTTCAACCCTTCCAGCCCGTGAAAGGGAGAATCCGGCTGGAAAGAAATGCAGCGAATGTCCGGCTTCAGTTCTTTCAGTCGCCGCGCCGTGCCCACAAAGGTTCCGGTGGTGCCCAGACCCGCCACAAAGTGCGTGATGCGTCCTTCCGTCTGCTCAAAAATTTCGGGTGCGGTGGTCTGGTAATGGGCCCGCCAGTTGGCAGGGTTGTTGTACTGGTCGGCGTAAAAATAGGTTTCGGGTTCTTTTTCCGCCAGTTCGCGAACCTTCCGGATGGCGCCGTCGGATCCCTCCATCGGGTCGGTATAGACGATTTCGGCGCCAAAGGCCTGCAGGATGTGCTTGCGCTCCAGGCTCACATTCAGGGGCATAAAGAGCTTGACACGGTATCCCCGCGCCGCGCCGATCATGGCATAGGCAATTCCGGTGTTTCCGGATGTGGAATCGAGCACAACCTTGCCCGGTGTCAACTGGCCGTCCCGCTCCGCTTCCTGAATAATGTTCCATGCAGCGCGGTCCTTCACGGAACCTCCGGGATTGGCCCACTCCGCCTTCGCCAGGAGTTCCACCTGTGGAAACTCTGCGCAAACTCTTTGCAGTCGGACCAGCGGCGTGTTCCCGATCAACGATAAAACGTCGGTTGCGCGCTTCAAGCCAGGCTGCAAAACGGCCTCTTTGGATCCCGGTACCATAAAGTTAAGCCCTTGAGAATTCTAGGAGGTAGTAAGGGGGAGTGTCAACTGCGCGGTTCGGAAACGGTGGAGGGAGCCGGAGCACGGTGCCTGTCTTTTAAATTGTTATTACGGCTCATCGGGTTCATAGGACGGTAGAGAATTTCAAAGCGCACGCTCTCTAAATCTTCTTCGTGCAACTCGACAATCTCATCAAACCCTTCGGAGCGGACACTTTCCTGCGCCTGCTTGAACAATCGATACTGTTCCTCGATGACCCTCGAACCCACGGAGCGCGGACGGCCCCGGTCGCGCTCAAGACACTTCTCAAGCGCGATATCAAAAAGAAAAAGCTCCGAACGGACCCGGTGCTTCCGACCAACATCCAGCAGAGACTTTCGTGCCCCCGGAGTGACTGCAGTTGAATCAACAACACACAAGCGGTTGATGGAGAGGCGCTGACCAATGAGAAAATTTAGAAGAGCAAACGTTTGTGAATGGTAACGCTGGTCAGTCTCATCATCACATACCAGCCGCCGGCAAAGATCGGAAGAGACAATATGAGTTGGACGGAAATGCCGGACAGCAAATGCTGATTTTCCACATCCCGCAGGACCACATAAGACAATGACAGATGGTCGAAGCACACGAATGACCCGTTCTTTTGCAAATAACATTGCAAACCTCGAACGGACATTCTTGCTGTGTTAAAAAAATGCTGCTGTTGGAGCAATACCCGCTCCAGTCCAGCACTGACTCGTTATGATTTCCTGACCGCTGATCGGCCAGATGAGCATTACACAAGTGGAGACGCATTGCAAGCTTGCGAGGTTACAAAAAGACGCCACAAAATGTAGCGCCGCCGTCCCGGCGGCAATTTTCAAGGCCGGCAAGATGCCGGCGCTACGAAGACTCGTCACGGTATGATGCAAGCCTCAATTATAGTTTCTCAGACCATGCCCATCCCGGTCATGGGGAAACATTTTCGAGAGCGGACGCCGCGGCTTCGATCGCCCGGGCTTCATCTTCAAGAACTTTTCCAACAATCTCGATCTGCTTGCCGGCTTCGTCCCATTGCCGCTGCTCAATGGCTTCACGAACCGACGGCAGAGTCTTCACGTCGTAACCGGTGTAGGCTCCGGGGGCATAAATCTGGTGCCGATACCAGGCCCTTCCGGGCAGTCCTTCCGGCCGAATCAGCTTCCGCTCGGTCTCGATGATGCGGCGATTCGCGCGGGCAAGCGAAGCGTGTGCCAGGGCAGCTCCACCGTTGCTTTCTGCTGCCTGGAGCGCTCTCTGGTAGTGCCCCGCACTCAACTCGAGCGCGGCCACCCCGTTATCGAGCGGCGCAAAATTCAGAAAAGGCGGCATTCCTTCGGGCTTGGGAGGAACGGAGGTCTCTTCAGGATCGGAAGTTGCGGTAAAAACGCCTTCCTTGATTTCCGCGTCCAGCTCCTTTGACTCAGCCTGCTCGTGCTGCAACAGTTCCTTCAGTTGATCCACGTAGGTGCGCACGGTGCTTGTGAATTCCGAATAATCCAGGGGCAGAATGTCCGCATCGGCCAGCCGCATGACGGCGGTACCCACGGTCTGTGCCAGGGCGCGTCCATAAACAAACTTGGTGTCGTCAAAGTGGGTATACCAGTAGAAATCGTCGTAAATCGAATGGTAAATGCCCGCCCCGTTGCTCTCACCGCCATAAGAAAGCATCAGAGAGGCGACCCCAAGGTGGTCGAGAAACACGGTGTAATCGGAACCTGACCCCAGCGCGCCGATCTTCAAGTCGGGGTCCTTCCGCAGGGCCCGCCGGTCTGCCGGCGTCTTGGCACGCCGAATCCGCAGATCCCAATCCCGTTGCCAGACCGAGATGTTTTTCTCGGGATCCTGGATGTCTCTGGCGACACCATTGATAAATTTCTGGAGCGTATGCGAGCCTTCTATCGCAAGATAGCCCCGGCTGTTGGAATCCGTGTTGACGTAAACTGCCGCGTGATCTTCAAGTTCACGGGCGTGTTCTTCCGCCCATTCCGTTGACCCCAGCAGGCCCGGTTCTTCACCATCCCACGCGCAGTAATAGATGGTTCGCTTGGGTTTCCATCCCTGCTTCAGCAACTGGCCGAGGGCGCGCGCCTCCTCAATCAGCGAACTCTGCCCTGAAACCGGGTCCTCCGCACCGTTGACCCACGCATCATGATGGTTGCCGCGGATGATCCATTCGTCGGGGTAAACCGAACCGGGAATTTTCGCGATCACGTTGTAGATGGGTTTCACGTCCCAGTTGGCCTTCACAGCCATATGGACCTTCACCGGTCCCGGCCCCACGTGGTAGGTCATGCCGAGCGCGCCCCGCCATTCTCCCGGCGCCACCGGACCTTTCAGCGCGTCCAGCAAAGGTTTCGCATCGCCGTACGAGAGCGGCAAGGTTGGAATCCTGGCGAGAACCGTCAACTCTTTCAATGGAATCCGTTTGGCGTCTTTCGTGGCGCCGACACCGGGGGTGAGCGGGTCGCCGGAGTACTTTGTAATGTCCATCACGCTGCCGCGCTGCACGCCTTCCAGCGGGCGGAAGGCCCCCTGCGGAAAAACGTCACCGCGATAGTAGCCGTCCCCTTGAGGGTCGGAATAAATCAGGCAGCCGACGGCGCCATGCTCAGCCGCAACTTTGGGTTTGATTCCCCGCCAGCTGAGTCCGTAGCGCGCGATGACAATGGCCCCCTTGACGGAAATCCCCATGCTTTCGAGTTTCTTGTAGTCCGCCGGAACCCCATAGTTCACATAAACCAGCGGCGCCGTCACGTCGCCGTCACTCGAATAGGCGTTGTAAGTCGGCAGTTGCTGGGCATGCTGACCGGAAGTGGGATCTTGCGGCACAGTCGGTTCCTGCATCTTTGCAACGAATTTCGAGGGCGCCACCATTTCCACTTCGCGTTCCTTGGGCGTCGGGAAAAGGACGTAGAAGGTTTCAATGTGGGCGTCGAGGCCGAATTCCTTGAACTTCGAAAGGATCCACTCGGCGTTCGATTTGTCATAGGGAGAGCCAACGTGATGCGGGTAGGCCGAGAGGCGCTTCATGTACGCCTGCAAATTGTCCGGCTCAGGGATGGACTTGAACTTCCCTTCCCACTCCCGCTCGGTCTGGGAGCCCTGGGCGGAATAGCCCGCCAGTCTGCTGGAATGCTCTTCGGCCGCATTGGCCGTAAGCGCGATCGAGGCAACACACAAAATTGCAATGAGTCCTAGGCGACGCACGAAACCCTCCCACTCTGAAAATTCAGATGTCTTCCCGGCACGGCCATTCTGCCTCAGTGCTGCTGGTCAGTTGTCTTTAGCAAACAAAGGGGTCTGTGACCAAAGAAGGCTGATAGTAGCAAAATACCTGCGCCCCCACAAGCGGTCTGCATCGGCATCAGACTGGCGGGCGTGAAGTGCGGCATTGTCTCCAAAGTGGCAAATTGTAATTTTTACCCACTGTACGAGAATGGAACAACTTTTTGGAAAACAAAACTCAAATCACCATTTGAAAATAGATAAATATATCATTATCAATGACTTACAAATTGCGAAGAAAAAGCAAATGAACGTCCCAAACGTCCCATTTGAGGTGTTTTGAACCCGCAAACTAGCCTAGCTTAGGGGCCTATCGTGAAGCGCGGGAGAGCGGGCCGGTAAGGCAGGCTGCCAGTTACAAACGACGAATTACGGGTTCAGAGTGATGGGTTCCGGGCGAGTGGTGGCGCGATCGATCGGGGCGCCGGCCCGTCGAACGGGCATCCTGCCCGTGATATTTCATGACCAAAACTCGAAGGCCCATGGCCGGGACGGCCATGCCGCGCCATGAACTTCAACAAGAGCCTCTCGCTGCGGGGGATCGCCCCGATCGATCGGGACGCGACGCGCCCACACGACAAAGCGAGTCTCTGCGCCAGCCGCCAATTCATGAGCCTCCTGACGTCGGCCCTGCGCGCTCTCACTTCTCCCTGGATACCTTGCGCGGACTAAACAGGCTGAAGACATACATCGTGTCACCGCTGCGATAGTCCCTCATCCAGGGAGCGCCGGCCCCTGTGAACCCTCCCACGGCGCCTCCCATACCGGAAAGGACCGCGATGTATTGCTTTCCATCCAGGCGATAAGAAATTGGACCGCCCCGGATGCCTGAGCCGGTTTGATATGACCAGAGGATTTGCCCTCGGACTGCGTCGTAGGCTGTAAAACGGCCCTCCGGATCGCCTGTAAAAACGAGGTTCCCGCCGGTCGCCAGAACTCCCCCGGCCATGGGGCTTCGTGTTTTGACTTCCCAGGCCACATCGCCTGTATCCGCCTTAATGGCCATGAATTTTCCGTAGGCTTGATTGGGCAGATATTTGAATCCACTCTCACCAGCAGGGAGATTCAACTTTCTGGCCTCCACGCCATTGTTGACGAATACCGCGCAATTCTCGATCGCCGGAATGTATGCCAGGCGGGTCAGCGGACTATAGGCCATGGCATTCCATTCCTTGCCTCCCGCCGCGCCGGGACAAACCGTAACACCTTTCAGAGTGGGAATTGCTTTGGGATTGACAATGGGCTTTCCCGCGGAGTCGAACCCCTTCGCCCAGGTGACGCGGACAAACGGCTTGGCGAACAGAAACCGCCCGGTGCTTCTATCGATCGCATAGAAATGCCCGTTGCGGTCAGCATGTACGAGCGCTTTGATTTTCCGGCCCTCAAGCTGGAGGTCAACCAATACCATTTCATTGACACCGTCATAATCCCATACGTCGTGGGGGGTGAACTGATAGTGCCAAACCAATTTTCCCGACCTGGGGTCCAGCGCAACAACGGAGTCTGTGTACAGATTGTCTCCTTTGCGTGCGTCGGTGTCATAATCCGGATTCGGATTGCCCACTCCCCAATACACGAGATTCAGTTCAGGATCGTAAGACCCATTCATCCACGTGCCCCCGCCGCCCGATTTCCGGGAGCCGGCGCTCCACGTTTCGGCATTCTTTTCCCCTTCGCCAGGAATCGTGTAGAACCGCCAAAGGCGCCGGCCTGTTTTGGCATCATAAGCGCCGATGAAGCAGCGGCTGGGGTAGTCGCCGCCCGCCACCCCCACAATCACCCTTTCCCCGACGATGAGCGGCGGAGAAGTTGCACTCAGATTGTCGTCAACTTTTCCCACTTCCACATCCCACCGCACACGCCCGGTTTGAGCGTCCAGCGCCACCAGGTGAGCATCCAGCGTCATCAGGTACAGCGTTCCATCGAGGATCGCCACACCGCGATTCACCGGACCGCAACAGAACTTCAGTTTTTCCGGAAGGCGCCGTTTGTAGTGCCACAACTCCGCTCCCGTCCTGGCATCGACGGCGAAGACGTGGTTCCACGAGGTGGTCAGGTAGATCACGCCATCCACAAACAGCGGCGTTGCCTCCAGGCCATCCGGCACACCCGTTTGAAAACTCCACACCGGGACCAGGTCCTGCACATTCTTCCGGTCAATTTCCTTGAGCGGACTGAAGCGCCGGTTGGCGTAGTCGCGCCCATACATCAGCCAGTTGTCCGCATCCCGGCCGGAAGCGGCCAGCCTTTCAGCGCTGACTTCGACCCTGGGAGCTTTTGCCTCGGTTGTGGGTTGTAAGGCCAGCGCTGACAACGAGCGTACGTACCGGATGACCTCTCTGCTGTCCTGTTCGTTCAGCTTTGCCGCAAAGCTCGGCATCGCCGTTCCACCGATGCCCTGCCGGATCACCCGGTCGAGTTCCGCGTCCGTGATACCGGACTGCCAGGCAGGATTGGTGAGATCCGGCCCCGCCCCTCCCTGGGCAAAAGCGCCGTGGCAGACGGCACAGTTCCTGGAGAATAGTTCCCTGCCCCGATCGGCCTGTTCCTCGGCTCTCGAAACTCGCGTGGCCGCAACAGCCAGGGACACGACCAGTAGAAGATGGATACCAATCAGCGTTTGCGATTTTCCCATGGAACCCTCCCCCGATATGAGGTTGGTCAATATTCGGTCGACATATGCAGCACCAGCTAGAGTAGTCCCGCTTCAGGTGAATGGTCAAAATCGCGGGTGGCGCATCTATGAAGGCGGCGGGGTCAAGGGGGTAGCGCAGAGTTGTTCTTTAACTCTGCGGGTTTTGCTTTTAAAGAACGAACCGGGCTGGCGCAGAGGCAGTTTCTGTCTCTGCGATTTCCTCTGGATTGCGCAAATGTTCCGTGGCTGGCGCAGACGCTTGCTTTGTAGTGTCTGCGTAGTCCCGAAGGGACTGGTCTAGCTTGGCTGCGAGGGGTATACTACCGAGCCATGGCGCGACGCAGGCTCCCCTACATTCCGGGCGAACTGCAATTCATCACCTCAAGCATTTACCGGCGGACGCCGCTGTTTCGGTCGCGGCGCTTCTGCCGCTGCTTTGTGGACGCGCTGGCCGATGTCCGGAAATCCACCGGCTTTCTGCTGATCGGCTGGGTGCTCATGCCAGAGCACTTCCATCTGCTTCTCAAGCCGCAGTCGGCTGAAGCTACCAGCCGAATTATGCAGCGCCTCAAGATCCGCACCGCCATGCAAATCCTCAAACACCTGCGCGAAAATCAGGACAGGTCATGGTGCCGGAGGATGCTGGCGCGCCTGGCGCTGCCGCCTTCGGTCCATGATGAATCGCACCACCGTTTGTGGCAGCGGCGGTTCTATCCTTACGGCATCTACAGCGAAAAGAAGCAGCTGGAAAAACTGGATTACATGCACAATAATCCGGTGACGCGGGGGCTGGTCAGCTCGCCCGGTGAATGGCCGTGGTCAAGCTGGCGGTTCTATTTTCTGGAAGACACCTCTCTGATCACAATGGATCGGGTGGAATGAAAAAAAACAAATGCCTCTCGCTTCGCGAGAACGCAGATACTACAAAGCAAGCATCTGCGCCAGCCACGGAAAACAATTATGAATTTTGAATTATGAAGGATGAAAAGGTAGTGATGAGTGACGAGTAATGGTCCTCCTGAATCACTAGCGATGGGTCGGCTGCCGTGAGGACAAACAGAAACGTCCCGCTGCGCGGGATCGCAGACTCGACAAAGCGCGAATCTGCGCCACCCGCCGTCAAAAAGCTCGTCATTTATGACGGGCACCGGAGCGGCTGTCCGCATAATAATCGAGACGGCACCCGAATGGGCCCCGCTGCTTGCGGTTCCCTGATATCGGTGTAGGATGGAGCGAAGGATATGACATTCGAAGAACTAGATGAAAAACTGCCGAATGGATTTCATGATGCCAAGATCCACGCGATTAACGTGGACTTTGCAGGGCGCCGTGTGGTAATACGCATGGGCCTTCTTACGGGACTTCCCGAAACAGAGAGTCCAGAAGGCTGGCGAGCGGCAACCTTGACAGTGCAACCGGCCTACCTGTCGTTCATTGAGCCGCCCGACGCCTCGTATCCCTTCATGCCTCAGGGACGGCCGCTCAACGTGGATGGGAGCCCCGTGACCATGGCGCAGGGTGCCGCCATCGATGAATTGCTGCCGATCCTTCCGAAGGGTGCGACCACATTTCGCTTCTTTCTGGAGGAGTGGAATTCATTCTTCTATATCTCTGGGGGCGGCGTCGACCTCTCATGGGACGACGGCGGGGAAAAGAGCAGGTAGGTAGTGTGGACCTCCGGCTTTGCGGTCCGCGGGTGTTTGATCGAACGACGACAAAAGCTGCTATGCCTGAGGATGTGCCGATGGCGGGTGGCGCAGATATCGCGGGTGGCGCATCTATGAAGGGGGCGGCGGGGTCAAGGGGGTAGCGCAGAGTTGTTCTTTAACTCTGCGGGTTTTGCTTTTAAAGAACGAACCGGGGCTGGGCTTGATTGTTGCTGGTCTGCTGTCCCATGGCTTGCGCCATGGGCTAAAGTCTGCCGCCCCCTTCGGGGGCTTCTATTTTCTGGTCGTTGTCGGGTTTTGGCTTCTTGAACTTGCAATCTTGAATCTGCCGTGGATCTCTGCTCCCTGCTTTTCACTCATCCATTCACACTCCATACTTCTGAATCGGCCTTCTGCCTGCTGCCTTCCGCCCTCTGCCTGCTGCTCTTCACCCAGGCCCGGAGGGCCGAAAGATTTTAGCCCACGGCGTGAGCCGTGGGATTCAATTAGCGTTAAAATCCTTCCCCAGCCCCGGCCGGGGCGAAAGACATGGGCACCACGCGGTGGCGCGTGGTTTGTTGAGAAAAGGCACGAGTTTACTCGTGCCGCAAAAGGCCGCTCATCGAAAAGAATCAAAGCCCTCTCCGTGGGGAGAGGGTGGCCGCGCAGCGCCGGGCGCGGGTGAGGGGTCTCTTAAGAATTGACTGATTGAGGGAATTGCGATGGAGCGATTGGAACCGGCGGCAGGTGTTCACACTTCATCCGTCCTCTCGCCGCCTCCCGGTTTTCGATTTGCAGGTGGCATGGCCATCCTGGCCATGTTGATCCACGGGCGGGACGCCCGTGCCACGATCGCGTGTGGCCATGATCAAGCTGGCGGTTTTATTTTCTGGAAGACACATCTCTCATCGCCATGGACCCGATGGAATGATAAAAGAACAGAAAGCGCTCTCGCTTCGCGAGATCGCAGACTCGACAAAGCGCGAATCTGCGCCACCCGCCATTGTGAACTTTTTCGCAGGTTCGAGGATATACCCATCCGTCATTGGGTGAACGCGCGACCTGCAATTCATTGTGCCGGGAGCGGGTTGCCATCGCCTGCCGCCATTCTGCGCTGAAACAAAACGCTGAAACCGGCAAGCCCCATCTCTTCAGGGATTTTTATACAGACTTCTCCATCCCGCTCCCTCCTTCTCCGCGGGTCAGGCCGGCCAGGGGTGAATCATTCATCCGACGGCCGGGGCTGGACCGTTTTCTCAGCCGAGCCGGACGGCTTCAGGATCCACACGCTTCCTGCTGAGGAACCTTCCTTCGTCCCCTGCAGGGTGACTCGCAGCGTGTAGCGGCTGCCAGGGTGGCGAGTGCCGGGTGAAAGCCAGCCGACCGCTACATCGTTGCTCCTGTTCAACGGGCCCGGGAACGCAATTTGGCTCGCCTGCCGGCCATCCTGAAGCAGCTCCACCGAACGCACGTGGAAGGGATGCTTTCCGCTTGCCCAGCGCACCTGCACCTGCGCCTCGCCCGCATGAGGGATTGCGCTCGTAGCGTCAAACTCAAACACCCGCGGCGCGTCACCCGCCAGGGCCGACTCGCTCCATGCGCCAAGTTTTGTGCCAACGGCTTGCGGGTCGCGGTAGGTAACTCCGAGGCTTCGAAGCCGGGGAAACTGGCTCCTGAGCCGATGGTCGAAGCCGGACCATTCCCGGCCCTGTTGCGGCGACCAGGCGACCTCAGAAAGCGCCAGCAGCCGCGGGTAGATCTGGTAATCGATTTCCTTATCGGTAACCGCGAGGTGGGTCCACATGCAGGCCTCCACACCCAGAATGTGCCGGGCCATGGCCGGGGTAAAGCCGTCCGCCGGGTTGTAGGAATAAACCTTCTGCGTGGGCGTGGTGTGGTAGGTGTAATCAAAATAGGTGTAAGGGTTGGGAGCCATCACCACGTCGTGCCCCGCCCGGGCGGCAGCCAGTCCGCCCTTGGTGCCCCGCCAGGACATCACCGTTGCGCCGGGCGCCAGGCCGCCCTCCAGGATCTCGTCCCAGCCGATCATGCGGCGCCCCTTTGCCGAAACCACCTTTTCAATGCGCTTCATAAAATAACTTTGCAGCTGGTCGGCATTTTTCAGGCCTTTGGCTTTCATGAATGACTGGCAGAGCGGAGACGCATTCCACGCATCCTTCGGCACTTCATCGCCGCCGACATGAATGAACTCGGAGGGAAACAGCGCGATGACTTCGGAAAGGATGTTCCGGTACATCTCAAATACTTTGCCGTTGCAAACGCACAGCGGCTGTGAAAAGTGGTGCCGTGAAATAAAGGCCCAGAAGGGGGCCACTTCAAAAGCCTCCTTTTCGCCGGGGACGGGACAGGCCAGCTCAGGATAGGCAGCCAGCACTTCCTGGGAGTGGCCGGGCATCTCAATCTCCGGCACAATCCGGATGTTTCGCCTGCGGGCGTAGGCGATGAGATCGCGCATCTGCTGCTGGGTGTAAAAGCCTCCGCCGCCCCCGAAGCGCTTTGCAAAGTGCGAAGCCACGGCGGTCAGGTCCGGATACTCGTTCATCTGCAGCCGCCAGCCCTGGTCATCCGTCAGGTGCAGATGCAGCACGTTCAGCTTGTAGAGCGCCATCAAATCGATTGTGCGCCGAAGATAAGCCATGCTGAGGAAGGTGCGGCTGCAGTCGAGCATCAGGCCGCGCCAGGCAAAACGTGGACGGTCCTGAATGCGCGCGCATTGCACCTTTAAGGGCCGGCCGATGCGCGCGCCGCGTTCAATTTGCGCCGGGAGCATCTGGCGCAGGGTCTGGACAGCGTAAAACAATCCCGCAACCTTTGGGGCGCTGATGTGAATGGCGTCGCGGGAAACACTGAGTTGGTAGCCCTCCGGGCCCAGCGTGGCGGGACCTTGGAGCGAGATGATGATGGCATCGTGATTCTGGCCGGCGCTGTTCGTAACCTGGACGGGGATGGCGCGCCCCATCGGTTTGGAAAGCAGCCCGGAAAGATATTCGCCCACCCAGTGAGCGTCGCGGCTGGAAGTCTCCAGATCAATCCGTGTCGCGGGCCCGAGTTCAAACGCGCCAGATTGAATTTCGATCCGGGCAGGCCTGGGGATAACGTCGAGCGCCGCCGCCGCTTTCTCAGCATGAAGCATGGGCGCGCAGAGGCCCGCAATCAAGCAGGCAACAGCAAGGAAATGCCTGGGAAATTTGAAACAGTGCATCAGTGTTGTCTCCTGTGATTTGTTGGCTGACGCTTTCCTGGCGTGCCCGGCTTCTGTTACCAGACAAAGCAGGACAGTTTATATCACAACTGCTGCGGCAGGAACGGTCCTGGCGTGTCCAGAGGGGCAAAGCCCGCCCGGTCTGGGATTTCAAATTTGAGATTTGAGATAAAAGCAAAGAGCCGGCCGGCGGCGGAAAGGCGGCCATCCTGTGAGCAGGGCCATCCTGGCCAGGTTTTTCACGGGCAAGATGCCCGTGCCATGTGTGGGTAGCGCCGACAGGCTATGCTATACTCGGCTTCCATGCCTCGATCGGAACCAGGACTGCTCCATCCCACCGGCCGGCCCTACCGCTTTGTGGTCCTGACTTTTGCTTCTCTGATGGCATTCGGCAGCTACTTTGCCTACGACAGCGTGGGCGCCATTGAGACCACCCTGATCCAGGTTTTCCACACCAACCGCGCCGCCATCGGCACCATGTATACGATGTACAGCGTGGCCGCCGTTTTCGCGGTGCTGGCCGGCGGTTTCCTGATTGACCGCGCAGGCGTGCGACTGGCCAGCCTGATCTTCTCCTGCTTTATCGTGGCCGGCGCCGCCATGGTGGCCTGGGCGCCCGACCTGCCCCTCCTGTATGCCGGGCGGGTGCTTTTCGGCATCGGCTCGGAATCCATGATCGTGGCGCAAAGCGCCATCATCGCGCGCTGGTTCAAGGGCAAGGAACTGGCTTTGGCCTTCGGCATCGCCCTCACCATCTGCCGCCTGGGCACGCTGTTTTCCTTCAATACCGAACAACTGCTGGCCAACCGGTTTGGATGGCGCAACGCGCTGTGGATTGCCGCGGGGTTATGCCTGGCCAGCCTGGTGTGCAACTGGATCTACACCTTGATGGACCGGCACGCGGAACCCATTCTGCAACTGCCCAGGGCGGGCGGCGGCGACAAGATCACCTGGGCCGACGTCGGAAAGTTCCGGCCCTCGTACTGGTACGCGGTGGGCATCTGCGTGGCGTTCTATTCCGCCATCTTTCCCTTTACGGCGCTGGCCACCGACTTCTTCCACGACAAGTGGGGCATGCCACTGGCGTCGGCGGAAGGGCACGGCTTCCTCTCCGGCGTGTTCTACAACTTCACCCACATGTTCAGCACCGCCCAGGGCACCACGTCGATTATCATTGCGGCCTCGATGGTGCTGGCGCCCTTTGCCGGCAACCTGGTGGATCGGATCGGCCGCCGCGCCACCCTGATGGTGCTGGGCTCGCTGCTGATCGTTCCCGCCCACCTGCTGATGGGACTCACTTCCATCTGGCCGGTCTTCCCCATGATCGTGCTGGGGGCGGCTTTCGTGCTGGTGCCCGCCTGCGTCTGGCCGTCCGTGCCGCTGATTGTGGACGAGCGCCGCGTGGGAACGGCGTTCGGGCTGATGACCGCCTTGCAGAACGTGGGCCTGGCAGCCTTCCCGCTGGCCAGTGGCTCGCTGCGCGACGCCACGCACGGATATACCGCCAGCCAGATCATGTTTGGGGCGCTCGGTTTCTGCGGCCTCATCTTCGCCTTGCTGCTGCTGCGCGCCGACCGCCGCGAAGGCGGCCGGTTGGAGCGGGCGTAGAAGAAACAAAAAACCACAAAGCAAGGTAGCGCAGAGTTGTCCCGCCGTGCGGAATTACTCTGTGGTTTGTTTTATCGAAATAAAAAGCCGCAGAGTTGCAGAACAACTCTGCGCTACGAGCTACGAATGGTGGGCCGAATACCAGAACCAAAATCCAAACCAAGACGAAGAACCGCAGGCCATAAAGGCCTGCGCTACCACTGACCTCAACGGCCGCGGTTGGTGCGCGGCCAGTCAATCCTCCAGCGCCCGCCGGGGTATTGGGCCCAGAACAATGGTTTTGCCGGGGTGCCGCGCGCGTGATGGTAGAGCACGGCGGCGCGTTTGTAAAAACCGCGGGTGTGCCAGGAGTCGCGGTAATGGAACAACTTGTAGTCGAGGTGGTGGCAAAATTCGTGGGTCAGGGTGCTGAGAAAGGTTCCATAAGAGGTGACGCGCTTCTGCACGGCGGTCCGCATCCAGACGCGGATGAGCATGGTGTCGGGATGATAGTCGCCGAAGAGCTCGTACCCGCTGCCCTCGCGGCTGCGGACCGGGCGGGCCGCGAGAACGCGGATAGGCACCCTCTCCACCTTGTAGAAATCAGCCGCGATGTTCAAAAACTTTTCGCACAACCGGTGGACCGGCGGGAGCTCTCCCGCCTTGAGCGCCTCCTCAAGGGATGAAGAGAAACTCTGCAGGCGGTCGTCCGGCGGAACGGCCAGCGCCCGGTCCTCGTCGCTCTTGATGAAATCGGCCAGCAGGATCTTCTTTCGCGGCTTGCTGTCAGTGAGCATAGCAACACCATTCTTGACCGTGAAGGCAGGGCCGCGCAAGCCCGGTGATGGCGCGGAGGGTACGCCCGGGCAGCGCGGAGGGACCCTACGATGCGTGTAACGTTGCGCGTGCCGGCGACACATGCAGGTAGAAAGCCCGGACGGGTGGACCCGAGCCCGGGCTGATCCCAGTTCTCAGAAAGGGGTAGGTATGCCAAACATCCTGACAGTGGCGCCGGAGAAAGTGAGCGGACTCCGGAAGCTCTTCTTCCGCTATGTCCGCGGGCAGTATGGAGGGGTGGTGCCGGGAGTGTTTCAGGTTCTCGCGGTCGACCTCGGGGTGGCGCGCCCCACGGGCGCCCTGTATAAACATCTTCACCTTCGCAAGCGGTCGCCCCTCAGCCGGCTGCAGCGGGAGATGCTGGCAACGGTGGTGAACGGCAAGGTGGGCGGCGCGCCTTGAATCGGCCTGCACACGGCGGCAGTTCGCCGCCTGACCGGCGATGAACATCTGGGCCATGAATTCGCCACCACCTGGCCCGAATACCAGTTGGACGCGAAAACCCGGGCGCTGCTCAGTTACGCCAGCAAGCTGACCGAAACGCCGAGCATGGTGGACAGCGAAGATACGGAAAAGCTGCGGAGCGCCGGCTGGGACGACAAGGCCATCTGGGAAATCACCGCGCTGGCGTCCTTTTTCAACTTCAGCGGCCGGATGGAAGCCGCCTCAGGCTTGCCCCCGGACCAGATTCCGGAGGGAGCCACATTCGCGGAGGGGCGGGACCATTGAGCGCCCGATAGCCTCGGCCTTCTTCTCCTTCTGATAAGTTCAGCGTGCCGCCCGGCGGTTGGGCGGCACTGCTGAGCGTACGCCCTGCGCGAAAATGAGTCCCCGGCCGACGTCGCGAAACGCGCGATAAGTCCCCATGCTGCCGGGTCCGCCTTAAGACTGAGACAAACATCACAGCACAACGTGACTAGTATCACCGCCCTTTGTGAAGCCGGGCGATAGTTTACCTAATGGATGGTTGTGACAACAGGGGCAGGGCCCCTGTGTCCGCCGCCGGGCCTGAACAGGGGCCATGCCGGGTTGGGAGAACGCCGGGCGGAAGGTGTGAAGAGCATGAGTGAAGCGAACAGTGGAGAGCTTTCCAATAAGACTTTGTGGAAACCGATGGCCATCGTCCTCTTATGCCTGCGCCTGGCCATCGGATGGCAACTCCTTTACGAGGGGCTGGCCAAACTGCTGATGCCGGACTGGACTTCGGCCCCCTACCTCTTGCTGTCGCGCGGGTTCTTCCAGAATTTCTTCCACTGGCTGGGATCGAGTCCCGGCCTGGTGGGCGCCGTGGATTTCCTGAACACCTGGGGGCTGACCCTGATCGGGCTGGCGCTGATCCTCGGCTGCCTGACCCGCCTGGCCAGCGGCTTCGGCGTGGCGCTTCTGGCGCTTTACTACCTGGCGCAGATGCCTCTGATCCGAACGGATTACCGCGTCCCCGTTGAAGGACATTACCTGCTGGTGAACAAGAACCTGGTGGAACTGCTGGTGCTGGTCGTATTCCTCTTCGTGCCCGCAGGTGCGTTGTGGGGGCTTGACCGGCTGCTGCGCGACCGGCGAGCCAGGAAGAAGGCAGCCACTCAGGATTCTGCCTCTGAGGCCGCGACCGTTTCCCTGTCCCGGCGGAGAACGCTGGAAAACCTGATCGGTGTTCCCGCGCTCGGCGTGCTGGGACTTGCCACGCAACGGAAGTACGCCTGGGAAAAGGTGCATGCCGTCACCGGCGCAACCATCAAGCTGCAGGACCTGAGCCTGAAAGATTTGAAAGGTGAACTGCCCCAGGGAAGGCTGGGAAAACTGAATCTCAGCCGGGTGATTCTGGGCGGCAACCTGATCGGCGGGTACTCGCATTCGCGGGACCTGATCTACGGCTCGCAGCTTTTCAAAGCCTACAACACGGACCGCAAGGTGCTTGAAACCCTCGAACTGGCCGAGCGCGCGGGCATCAATACCTTTTGCGCCGACCCGAACGAACTGCCGCTGTTCGCCAAATATCGCGAATTGAACTCTTCCAAAATGCAGACGCTGGTGCAGGTGTGGGGACATCCCAAGCCGACCGACCTGAAGGGCACCATCGACAAGGCCATCGATTACGGGGGGACCCTGCTCTACATTCGCGGAGTTGAGGGGGACCTTTTCGTCAAGAACGGGCAGATGGATGTGCTGGGCAAGGCGCTGGATTACATCAAGAGCCAGGGCGTCCCGGCGGGCATTGGGGCGCACTCCATCGAGGTGCCCATCCAATGCGAAAAAGCCGGGTTGAATCCCGACTACTATGTGAAGACCTTCCACAGCGACCAGTACTGGTCGGCAATTCCCCCCAAGGATCGCGTTGAGTTCTCTGTCATTGACCCGAAGCTGGCCCACGGCCACTGGCGCGACAATATGTTCGACCTTTTCCCGGAAAAAACCATCGAGTTTATGGGGACCGTCAAGAAACCCTGGATTGCCTTCAAAGTGCTGGCCGCCGGCGCCTTCCATCCCAGGGACGGCTTCCGGTTTGCTTTTGAAAACGGCGCCGACTTTATTTGCGTCGGGATGTTTGATTTCCAGGTGGTGGAAGACGTGAACACGGCCATCGACGTGCTCTCCAGCCTGAAAAATCGCACGCGCCCGTGGCATGCCTGAGGAGGATGGCAAAAACGAGTGATGTGCATCTTTTGTAGCGGCGCCTCATGACCGCCGAAAAGCCGGTAGCCGCAGGCCGCCGCTGCGCCCTTCGTTGCCCCTCCATTTTGCAATCGTCAACGGGCCTTCCGGGTTTGGCAAACACCGGATAGAAGGGATCAATGCCATGAGTGAAACGGACAACAGCGGGCTTGCTGAACAAGTTCTCGCGTGGAAGCCGATGGCTGCGGTTCTTTTGTGCCTGCGCATCGTCATCGGATGGCAGCTCCTTTACGAAGGGCTGGCCAAGCTGCTGACGCCCGACTGGACGGCGGCTCCCTACTTGCTGCTCTCGCGCGGCTTCTTCCCCGGCTTCTTCCACTGGCTGGGATCAAGCCCGGGCCTGCTGGGGGCGGTTGATTTCCTGAATACGTGGGGTTTGACCCTGATCGGGCTGGCGCTGATCCTTGGCGTTGTGACCCGTTTCGCCAGCGCCTGCGGCGTCGCGATGCTGGCGCTTTACTACCTGGCGCAGCCGCCGTTGATCCGAACCAATTATTGGGCCCCGGTGGAAGGCCACTACATGGTGGTGAACAAGACCCTGGTGGAACTGCTGGTCCTGGTGGTCTTCCTGTTCGTACCCGCCGGAGCGTTGTGGGGAATTGACCGGTTTTGGCGCAGCTGGCGAGCGCGGAAAAAGGCGGCGGCTCCGGACGCTGATGCCGCGCCTGACAACGTTTCCCTGGCCCGGCGCAAGACCCTGGAGAACCTGGTCGGGGTTCCCGTGCTCGGAGTGCTGGGATTTGCCACGCACCGGAAGTACGAATGGGAAAAGGTGCACGCCATCACCGGCGCAACCATCAAGCTGAACGATCTGAGCCTGAAAGACTTGAAAGGCGAACTGCCCCAGGGGACCCTGGGAAAACTGAAAATCAGCCGCCTGATTATGGGCCACGACCTGATCGCCGCAATTGCGCATACCCGGGATCTGGTCTACGGCTCCCAGCTTTTCAAAGCGTACAACACGGACCGCAAGGTTTTCGAGACCCTCGAATTGGCTGAGCGCGCGGGCATCAACACAATGTTTGTCAACCCGGTAGCGATGCGCGTGATTAAGAAATATCGGGACCTGACCGGTTCCAGGATTCAAACGATCAGCCTGGTGTACTTCCCAACCCCCCAGGAATTGAAGACGAACATTGACCGGACTATCGATTCTGGTGTGAGCACGATATACCTGTTCGGGGGCGATGCCGACAGGCACGTGAAGAACGGCCGCGTTGACGTCCTGGGCAAGGGTCTCGACTACATCAAGAGCCAGGGTTACATGGCGGGCATTTGCGCCCACTCCATTGAAGTGCCCATCCAATGCGAGAAGGCCGGGTTGAACCCCGATTACTACGTGAAAACTCTGCACAGTGACAACTACTGGTCGGCAACTCCGCTGAAGGACCGCGTGGAGTTTGCGGTGACCGATGAAAAGCTTGCCCACGGCCATTTGCACGACAACATGTGGGATCTCTTTCCGGAAAAGACCATCGCGTTTATGGAAACCGTCAAGAAGCCGTGGATTGCCTTCAAGGTTCTGGCAGCCGGGGCCTTCCCTCCCCGGGAGGGCTTTCGCTTCGCTTTTGAAAACGGTGGCGACTTTATCTGTGTCGGGATGTTTGACTTCCAGGTTGTCGAGGACGTGAACGTGACTATCGACGTGCTTTCCAACCTGAAAAATCGTAAGCGCCCGTGGTATGCCTGAGCAGTTTGCCGGGAAAAGCCCTGGACAGATCATGCTGAGCGAAGCAGAATGTCCCGGCAACCATTTTCGAACAAGGACAGGGACGCCTCGCGTGGCTCAACATGACAATCGGGGGTTTCTCAGCAGCCTGTTCGGCCGCGCAGGTCGCGGCTTGTCCCGCGCGCCTGAACTTTCCAGCCGGTCTTTCCGCTCCATGGGAACCCTGGCGGCGGTCACGCTGGGTGGCGACTACGCGGACCGCCTGGAAGCGGTGGCGGAAAACATCCAGGCCATCTTCGACCGCCTGGAACACGAGATGAGCGCCTTCCAGCCCGGAAGCGCCATCTGCGAGCTTTCCAGAATGGCGGGCGTGGGGCCGGTTGCGGTTCCGGCAGATACCTGGCAGGTGCTCAGCCTGGGCCAGCACTTTGGGGGCTTGACCGGGGGCGCTTTCAACATCGCAGCCTCGCCGCTGGTGCGCCTCTGGGGATTCAACGGGGCGCCGGTTCCGATCAGCCCGCCCTCCGATGCGGCCATCAGCAAGACCCTGGAGCTGGTTGATTGTCGCCGGCTGGCTCTCGGTGACGGAACGGCCTTTCTGCCTCTCAAGGGTATGGCGGTGGATGTGGGGGGAATTGCCAAGGGCTACGCCGTCGATCGCGCCTATGACTACTGCCTGGGCGAGGGGATTCGGGATTTCCTCATCGACTTCAGCGGCAACGTCCGCGCGGCCGGGCGTCCTTCGCCCAAAGAGGGCTGGCAGGTTGGCGTGCGCGACCCCTTTGACGCCTCCCGCATGCTCGGCAAAATCGCCCTGCCCAGCGGCATGGCTGTCGCCACCTCGGGAAGCTACGAGCGCTTCGTTGACGTGGCGGGCAAACGGTTCTCCCACATCATCGACCCCCGCACGGGGTATCCCGTCACTGAAACCAGCAGCACCACCGTTCTGTGCGCGGACGCCGTCACCGCCGACGCCCTCTCGACGGCCTTCTTTGTCGCCGGCCTGGAGGGCGCCGGCGAGCTTTTGACGAAGCTTCCTTCAGTGGACCTGCTCCTCGTGCCGGACCAGCGTCCCATTGGATCTCTGCTTAACCCCGGGCTTTGACAAGATTCTTACAACACAGAGAACCCAGCAGCGCTCCCTGCTAAGTTGCCAGTAAGAAGAGCCCAAGCCCACATCCAACAAAATTTCATTTCCACCAGGGCATGGCGTTTTTGTGATTGCCCAACTATCATGCTGAGTTGTGACCTGTGCCTTTAGAGGTGAACGGTGCAGATGATTGCCATGCTCATGATTGCCGCCCTGGTGCTTTTCGGCCCTCTTCAGCCGCAACTGGGGGCATCTGGCAACTCGTGCAGCGCGGTATCGTTCACTGCAAAGCTTGATGCCGGTAAAAGCTTCGCGCAAAAAGTGGGCGACCTGGAGTTCAAGATTCGCGCGAATCATGATAAGGCGCTATGCGGCGGCTGGACTTTCACCCTCGAAGACGCGGGCGGTCACGATTTTATTTACCCTGTCAATTTTCCTCTGCGATTTAACCCGTCACAGTTACTGGGTTGTTCTTACGGCCTGACCGTTCGGCAAGGGCTTGAGATGAAGCGCAGCCTGCGGTTCATTTTGACCGAGCGGGATTACCTTCAACTCGACCCGCTGATGAAAGATGCCCTGTGGCCTGCCGATTCACCCGATCCCAAACACGCCGGCGAAAAATACCTGCAGGCCATCCGCACCATTCAAACCGGGCTCCTTCGGCTCGACACCCTGCGCTCCAATGTTTCGACTGATGGCCTCATCCAATCCGCAACTTTCCACGTAGACTTGATTGCTCCGGGCAGCTTTCACTTCGAGCCAGGTCTGAAACCTTACTCGGCGCCTTGCCCGCCGGCTTCGGCGCAATAGAAGCACGCACGGCAATCGAGTGAGGCGGGGGCGATGGAAACTCACACCGCAGGGCTGCTGCTTTGAGATAATCTACTGAGGGTTGCAAAATAGGGTGACAAGGCTCGTTTGTAGCGCCGCCGTCCCGGCGGCACCTTTATCAGGGCCGGCAAGATGCCGGCGCTACCCGGGAAGCGCGAGATAACAAAAAGGAGCGGACGTGGCTGCAAAAATCCTGGCTGTGGTTGAGGATCTTTTCTTCCTGGCAAAAATTCAGCAGACCGCCCGGCAACTGGGCATCGCGGTTGAGTCCGTGGGGCCTGATGCGCTGCAGGAAAGATTGGCGGGGGACGCCCCCTGCGCCATCCTGCTGGACCTGAACCATCGCTCCGGAAAAGCGATTGCCGTGCTGGAAGGCTTGAAAGACGGTCCCGCCACGCGCCCGATTCCCGTGGTCGCCTTTCTTTCCCACGTGCAAACCGATCTGGCCCAGGCGGCGCGCGCCGCAGGATGCGACCGCGTGATGGCACGGTCAGCCTTCAGCCAGCAACTGCCCATGCTGCTGCAAGAGCTGTCAAAAGAAAAAACTGCCTGAGAAAAATACATCAAAAGCAGTTAACACAGAGGGCACAGAGACCTTCCGTGTCCTCTCTGCTGGAGATTTTCCCCACAGAGAACACAGAGAAAAGCATGGCTCAAGATGCCCGGCAAAACATCCAAAGCAACTCATCCCGCCTGGCAGGACCACGATGACATTAGAACTTGAGGCCGAGGCTGTGTAGGTCCTTCTCCAACTGGGGGGCGTTTTTGAAGTGCAAAGTTCGCAGCCCCAGGTGATCAGCGCCTTCCAGGTTAATCTCCCGGTCGTCGATGAAGAGGCACTCTTCCGGCTCGCGCTGGGTGAGGTCAAGCGCCAGGTGGAACATTTCGTCTTCCGGCTTCTTCACCCCCAGGAAACAGGAACTCATAAAGAGGCTGAAACGTTTTCGCAGCTCGAAATGCTCAATCCGGTAGAGGTTGAGTTCCCGCGATTCATTATTCAGCGTCGCCATCAGGTAACGCCCGGTCCGGGCCAGCCGGTCCGCCACCTCCAGGGAGCCCTCAATGGGCTTCGACAGCTCAAACATGTGCGCCTTGAAAACGTCTTTCGCAAAATTCCGTTCGCGGTAGAAAATGGTGCGGTCCAGATAGCGTTCGAGACTCAGCCTGCCGGTTTCAAAGCGGCTAACCACCAGCTCGTGCCGGTCCTCAAAATCTTCCCAGTCCAGCCTGAATTTCTGCGCCGCGCGTTCGCGCTTGTGCCGGTCCCAGCCATTGGTGAGCAGAACGCCGCCGACGTCCCAGAACAATGCTGAAATTTCTGCCATGCATACACCTCCCATGTGTTGGACTTATGGCTTCACGCCTTTGGGTTCTCCCGGAACCGCCGTAAAAGAAGCACCCGCTGCTCCATAGGATGCACGAGCCGGGGCCATTGTTCGCATTGAAAACGCCCCTGTGCGATTTCTTCCGATCATTGTATTCCAATCCCGCCCCCCGGCGCGGAACGCCTGCGGAACTTCGGCGTGGATTTCACACACCGCATTTCTTCTGCGCTTTGGTGCTTTAAAGTTTACAGGACCTCTGTACAATATCAGGAGGGGCCCGGGAACCACCGAAATTTGAATACGGCCCAAGGAGTGATACTGACGTGAAGCGAAACGCACCCATACTGGCACACATTCTGGTTCTGGCGGCGTTTGCAGGCGCAGCTCCGCGTGGAACAGCGGCGCCGCAATCCACTGCAAGCACAACCCCGCAGGCGGCCGCGCCCTCACAGGCCGTCAGCGGTTCCGACGTGGAAGACCTCAAGAATCCCAAACCGAAAGTCCGGGCCAAAGCCGCGCGGGAGATCGGCGAAAACGGCGATCCCTCCGCGGTGCCGGCGCTGATAGCGGCGCTGAATGATCCCAGCACCAGGGTGCGGAAGCAGGTGGTGGTGGCGCTGGCGTCCATCCGCGTGAAGCCATCGCTCCAGGGACTGATCCAGGCCACCAGCGACAGCGATTCGGAGGTTCGCTGGCTGGCCGTGAAGGGTATCGAAGGATACTACACGGGCGTGACCCCCAAGACAGGCTTTATGGGTTACATGGAAAGCCAGTATCGCAGCGCCAAAAGAAGTTTCCTGGGAGGCCCCATCCGCATCACTCCCGGGACCGCGGTCGACCCGCAGGCCGTTTCGGCGCTCGACCGCGTGATGATGGACACCGGGCACGCCCGGGCCGCTCAGGAGGCCACCCGGGCGCTTGGAATGCTGATGGCCCGGCAGGCCGTCCCGGACCTGGTGATCACCGCGCACGGGCCTTCCGAAGATCTGGCCCGGGAAGCCTTGAACTCCCTGGGAAAAATCCAGGACCTATCCGCCGGGCCCAAACTGGTGGATCTGCTGAGTTCGCCGAACAGAAAGGTTCAGCAGGACGCGGCCGTCACGGTTGGAATTCTGCGCGCGCGCTCGGCGGTGCCGAGGCTGCAGGCCCTTTACGAAAATGGCCCCGACAAGGAGACCCGGCTGAAGGCGCTGCAGGGGCTGGCGTACCTCGGAGATCCCGTCTCGGTACCGATTTTTCTGAAGGCCCTCAACGACAAGGAGGCCTCCATCCGGGGCTATGCGGCGCAGGGGCTGGCCCGCGCGAAAGACCAGAAGACGCTGCCGGACCTGCTGCGCAGCGCGCCGGCCGAAAAGAACGCAGACGCCCGCCTGGCCATGGAGTTTGCCATCACTTCGCTCGGCCGAAACGATTATCTCAGCTCCATCATTCAATCCCTGGACTCGGGTGAAGCCGACGTGGCGCAAGCCTATCTGGTGGAGCTGGCGCGCCACCCGGGTTTTCTGGCCCAGCTTTATCCTTACATGAACAGCCGCAACGCCCAGGTTCAGCAGCATCTGTGCAACGTTCTGATGTACGCCGGGGACGGCACCAGCGTCCACCCGCTTGAGCAGCTTTCGCACGACCCCAACTCTGATGTGGCCGCCGCGGCCCTGCGGGCGCTGAGCGCAGTTCGCCGGCGGGCCGGCGCTTCAGCCGCCACAGGAAACTGAAATGCAGGGCCGGGGAGCCGGTTGGGGATTCCGCCGGTGGCGGCAGGTGAATCCTGCGGCAAGCCCCGGCGCGATGGATGCTGTGCCCTGCGCTGCATTCCTGGAGCCGCCCGAACCTGGGGTATACTGACAGTTAGTGAACGGGAAGCGGTTGCACACCCAGAGACGACGAGATCGAATTCTTTTTCTGGCAGGATTACTGCTCCTGCTGCCGGCCTTCCTGTTTCCGCAGGAGTCTCCTCCCAACGATCCCGTCACCCAGGAAAGCCTGAAGTTTGCCCGCATTTACGGCCTTTTGGAAGAGCATTACGCCGATCCCATTGACCCTGACCACGCGATTTTCGACGGCGGAATTCGGAAGATGCTGGACACGCTGGACCCGTTTTCCGCTTTCTTTGACCGGCAGCAATTCAAGCAGCTGCAGGAGCAGACGCGCGGCGAGGCCATGGGGTTCGGTTCAATCCTTTATGTAAGGCCGGGAAAAGTTCTGGTGCTGCAGGCCGCGGAGGGCTCGCCTTCCTGGAGGGCGGGGCTCGGGCCCGGCGACGAAATCGTCGAGATCAACGGCGAGAAGGTTGTCCAGCTTGATTTCCAGGCTCTGATCAAACTGCTGCAGCGTTCCCGTTCGAATCCAGTCAGGCTGGGGGTCTTGCACCCGGGAAAAGATGTGCCGCAGGAGGTTCGGCTGGTTCCCAGGGAAGTTGAACTCCCCACCGTGGATAACGCTTTTTTGTTTCCGGACACACAGATCGCCTATCTCCACCTTTCGGGCTTCGATGCCAAGACGACTGAAGAGGTGCAGAGCGCGGTTGAGAAACTGGGCGGAGAAAAGCTGAAGGGACTGCTGCTGGACCTGCGCGACAACCACGGCGGCGTGGTGGCAACCGCAGCCGGCGTGGCCAGCCTCTTTCTCAAGCCCGGGCTGCCTATTCTGACCATGCGCGGCCGCGGCGTTCCCGAAAAATCTTACAGCACGTCTCCCATGAAGGTCCATTTCACCATGCCGATAGTGGTGCTGATCAACGGCGAAACGGCCAGTGCGGCGGAACTGTTGACAGCGGCGCTGGAGGAACACGACCGGGCCGTGGTGGCGGGTGAAGATTCCTACGGCAAGGGCGTCGTGGAAAACGTGCTGCCGCTTCCTGACGACACCGGACTGGCGCTCACCGTCGCCCAGTACTTTACACCCAGCGGGCGCTCCATCCAGCGCCGCCTGCCGGGAACCATGCTGGCCCACGCTGATTCGGGTATCGGCAAGAGCCAGGGCTTCCACACGGACGACGGCAGGCCGCTTTCCGCCGGCGGAGGGATCACCCCGGACGTTCCCCTTCCTGCTCTCAGGCTCGATCCCTGGGCCGTTTTTCTAACCCAACGCGGCCTTTTTACCGACTTCGCCTCGCAATACATCACCTACCACCCGGACCTGAAAAAGACCTTCGAGCCCGACAAAGATGTGCTGACGGAGTTCCGCAACTTCCTCTCCAGCCGGCGCATTCGAACCCCGCTCGAATACTGGGTGCAGGACCAGGACTACCTCAAGCTCAGGATCAGGGTGGAAGTTTTCAGCCTGGTTTTCGGGCTCAGGGCGGGAAACGAAGTGAAAATCAAAGGCGATCCGCAGGTGCAGAAGGCGTTAGAGGTGTTTCCGAAGATTCCGGAAATCCTCAAGGGCCCTCTGCCCATGGGAACAATGCACGTCAAGCGGGTGGCCGCGCGCGGCGACGAGGAGCGCCAGCCGCTGAGGCGTGAAAGAGCACGACTTTAGTTGTGCCGTTGATGTGGCCTGGTCGATGGAGCAAGAAAGGGCACGACTAAAGTCGTGCCCCTTCTCCCCTTTCGCGGCAACATCCGCTGGTTTATGAAACGTTCGTGTCAGGCCACCGCCAGAGCTTCAATCTCCACCAGCATTTCCGGATCAACCAGGCGGGTGACTCCCACAAAGCTGGTGGCGGGATGGACCTCGCCAAAGCATTCCGCGTGGCCCTTGGCCACCTCTTCCCAGCGGTCCATATCGGTGAGATAAATCCGGGTCCTGACCACATGTTCCATGCCCAGACCCAGACGATTCAAGGCGTTCTCTATGTTCCGCGAGGCTTGCACGGTCTGCGCATAAGCATCACCGGGGGCAAGAACTTTTCCTGAAGGGTCCGTACCCGTCGTCCCGGAAACAAAAACCGTATCACCCACCTGCACGGCGCGAGCGTACCCCAACTTGGGTTCCCAGGGGGTCCCGGTGAATATTTTGGTGCGCTTGTTCTTCATCAATCCCTCCTTGAAGCTCCCCGATGAGCAGGCACCGGGACAGATGTGTACTGATGGGTCTCAACTGCTTCCTGCGGTTGAACTACTTTCGCTTCTGTTTTTCAAAGTAGCGGCGGTGCGTGCGTGCTGCTGCTTCCAGGCGATGCCGACGCCTGCTTAACGCCTCACGATACTCGTACTTCTCTTCCGGAGTCAACGCAATCACCGGGGGCACGCTCACGGGCTGCCCCTCGGCGTCCAGGGCAACATAAGTGACAAAGGCCGAACTGGTCTGCCGCTGCTCGCCGGTGAGCTGGTCTTCCAGATAGACTTTCACCGCCACCTCAACCGAAGTCCGGAAAGCCCGCGTGACATGCGCGCGCAAAATGATAAGCTGGCCGACCCGAATGGGGTGGACAAAATCCAGATTGTCCACGGAAACCGTCACCACCACATTCCGGGTGTGGCGATGAGCTACAATCGCCCCGGCGATGTCGATCAAATGCATGACCTTGCCGCCCAGGATGTTGCCGAGCGGATTGGCGTCGTTCGGCAGAACAACCTCCACCATTTCCACTCTGGACTCGCTGATGGTCTTCCCGTTCCGCTTCCGCTTCTGCAAGGGTCAACAAACTCCGTGAATGTTCACGACTGCTGGAGGCGCCACCGGGCAACCTCGTGATACAACACTGCCTTCGCCTGGAGATAGGAATGCCCGGCGCTTCAAAACCCGCCCGCGGCCGGTTCCACACCAATGCCCCGGCCTCAACAGCGGCAGCCTGTTCCGGTTAACTTCGTACTGGTCTGCCTGCTTATAGTACGTCACTCGCCGGTTCAATTCAACCCGATTTGAAGTTCTATCCAGAGTCGCAAGCCGGAGATTGTGCGGCCGACGGGATACCGCATGGCATGGTTGCGACCGGCCTCCGTTCTTTGGTCCAATGATAATGTGAATTCCTGGGTTGAAGTCAGCTCCTGGGTTGGGAGGGCGAGGGGCGTGGGGGCAACCGCTACGTTCAGCCCGTCTTCGGTGACCGGTTCGGGCAGCACAAGCCTGTCGGTGGTTGTTCCCTCAAGCACGTCAGGGAATTACACGCTGACGATTACCGGAACCAATACCACGGGAACATCCCATACCGTTTCCGTGGGGTTGAAGGCGCACTAGCCCAGCCTCACTCCAGAACACTTCCGGGGACCAGACAGAATATCGCCTGGTCCCCGTTTTTGTTTCCTGGTGTACCTTTGCAAGCGGCGCAGGAAGCGGCTGTTGGGTCAGCCCTCTGATCGTCCCGGCGGGGTTCACACTCCAGGCAGGGGGCGTAAAACTAAAAACCCCTGCCCGCATCGAATTCCCACTTGAGGAAGTGGATGAGGACAGGGGTTGATACTCTTTTGTTTGCCGGTCTCCTCGGCGCATGCAAAGACACCTCAGGCCGGCAACGAAATCCTGCTATTCGGCCTCAGGGCTTGGGCTTGGCTGCAGGCTTAGCCGCTGCCCCGGACCCGGCGCTGCCTGAAGAAGCTGCAGCCGGCTGCACCGGATGCGAGCTGTCATACAGCTTGACAATCTCGGGAGTGATGTCAACACCCTTCGCCGCATAATAGACAGGCACCTGGCTGCCGTCGATCACCAGAGAGAACCCGTGCCCCGAGGCATACTGGTCGATCACTTTCACCATCTTTTGCCCGAGTTCCCGCATCACCGTGTCACGGTCATACTGGAAAGACGATTGCGCGTCCTGCTCCAGACGCTGGAGGATGGTCTGCTTTTCCTGGACATCATGCTGCATCCGGCGCTGTTCTTCCGCGCTCAGCGTTGTCATCTGTTTCTGCAGTTGTTGCTGCAACTGCTGGACGTCCTGCTGCCGCTGGTTGATTTCCGTTTCACGCGGCTGGTATTTCTTCTGGAGATTCTGGATAGCCACTTTCCCCTCCGCAGTGCCCATAATGGCCTGCTGGATGTCGACGACGCCAATCTTCTCTCCAGCCGTCGGCGCGCTTTGAGCCCCCAGGTACATCGGACATACCATGAGGCCTACCGTAAGCATCATTACCCAAACACGATTTCTCATTCTTCCTGACTCCTTTGCCATCATTAAAAACTGGTTGTTATCTTGCCACCAGCCCCTGAACAACTGTCAAGCTAAAAAGTTCTTGACACCGTGAATCCGAGCCGGGTCTTTCGCTCTTCGTACCGGAAACTCTGGAAATAGGGCAAGGCGCCGAGGTACGTGGGCGTATTGGGGAAGAGCGCCTGAACCTGTGCAGAATCCTGCGGCGGCGTAATCACTTTATTCATCCGCAGCCAGTTGTACCCGTAGTAAAGACGGAATGGAATATTAAAGTGCGGAACGATAACCTGCAACTCGATCCCGGCGGAACTCCGCGGCTGGTAATTGGTTCCCTTGGCCAGTTGGAGTTGCGACGGAGTATTAAAGAACGGGAATTGCTGCGTGAGGGAGGTCAGCGAGTTTGGCCTTAAATTCAATTCACTCTTATGCCAGATGAAGTCCATGCCTGCATCAAAGAAGGGCGCCACCGCCACGGGACCTACGATCGGAATGCGGTACTCAAGGTTGGTCACCCACTGCGTGTCACCTCCGGGGAAGATCACCGTGTTCACCGGGAACCGGGTATACGAACCGCAACCCCCGGTGGGTTGTCCAGCGGAGTTGAGAGCCGGAATGGTGTTCCCAACTGCGTCACGATTGCAAGCGGAGGCCACCGTGGGAAAGAAGGCAATCGGGCTGATCGAATAGATATCGAAGCCGCGGAGGTCGTTTTCGCCGCCCATATAAAACCTTGCGAAGGGAGGTGGAACCTTGCCGCCGTATCCGCTGATCGACGTCACCAAAGCATGGAAGGCCAGCGTGTTGCGGTTGTGATTGATGGGGTGGTAATACTTGAAATCCACCGTCGGCGTGATCGAGTTGACATTGCCCCCCAGCACGCTGCCCGCAAACTGCAACGCGGCATAGATTGATTTCCCGTAATGGGGCTCCAGGTAATTCGGACCCACCGTGTTGTAGTTATAGGTGGGCATGACGGAGCTGGTACGGATGCCCGACAGCGAGTTGGGGCCCTGTGTGATGTTCTGGAAGTTCAGGGCCTTAAAGTACTGCTGGGAGGCCAGGCTGAAGGTCTGCAGGCTGCTGGTTGAAAAACTGTAAGTCAGGCCCAGTCGCGCAAAATGGCGTTTGAGCGGATAACTGGCGAAGGCCGTGAAGCCGGTCGAATTCTGGGCAAAATTCTGAAACGAAGTCGCCCCATAGGCTGAGGCCAGGGTCGTCTGGCTGACGCCGGAGTAAATGCTGGTCTGCTGAAGCTGGTTGAAGTTGACATCGCTCTTGAATACAGTGAAACCGGTGGTAATCGCGCGGTCGGCCACATAGGGTTCTGTGAACCCAAAGGTGTAGAGCTTCATGTATTGTCCGGTCTGGACCGCGACGCTCAAAGTTTCACCCAGCCCCATAAAGTTGTTGGTGGAATAGTTGAACCCGAAGAAATTGCCGGCAAGACCGCTGATGCCTCCCGAAAACCCGATGGAATTCCGTCCCTTCTCGCGGACCTTCAGGTCAATATCCACCGTATGATTTTGGGCATTCTGGTTGATCTTGTAATCTTCTTTCTTGATCTCCTGGAAGAAGCCGAGCTGGTTCACGCGCAGGATGCTCAGATCCCAGTAATGCGTATTGAACATCGCCCCTTCGTTCACCAGCAGCTCGCGCCGAACCACCTTGTCCCGGGTTTTCGTGTTGCCTGAAAACTCAATCCTGTGAACAGTGAACTGATGGCCTTCGTCGAAGTCCAGGGTCAGGTTCACCTCACGCCTTTTGCGATTAGGCTCGGGGTCAGGGGTGGCAACAAAATTGATGTAACCGAACTCGCCATAGAGCTTGGTGAGATTGTCGATGGCTTTTCGCATCTTGGAAAGGTCAAAGATGTCGCCAGACTTCATGCCCAGGATGGGTTCCAGTTGTTTCGTCTTGAAGAGCTTGTTTCCCAGGATATTGAACTTGCCCAGTTTGTACTGCTCCCCTTCCTCAACGGGAATGGTGATATTCACAGCTTTTCCGTGACCCCAGCTCCAGAAGAAGAAGGGCCAGTGGTGGGCTGTATTGCGCATCTTCACGACAGGCTCTCCGGGAGTTGCGTAGAAGTACCCGTGGTCCCGGTAGAGTTCGCGCACTTTTTCAAGGTCGTACAGCACCTTGTCGTGGTCATAAGTCTTATGAAACCAGTAGAAAAACGGAGGAGCTCCCGCAGGGCGGGACAATTTCATCTGGCGCACCAGCATCATGTTTCCAAAAACCGTATTGCCCGTAAATTGGATGTGCCCAATCTTTACCTTGGGCCCCTCGTCCACAATAAAGGTAAGGGCCACGGAATTCGGCGGAATATTACGCGTTCGGTGGCGGACCGTTGCAAACTGCCGCCCATGGGCCGACAGCATTTGTTCGATCACTACCTCCGCCCGTTTGATGACGACAGGATCAAACTGGGAGTCCATGGTCAGGCCGACTTTTTGCTTCTGAAAGGCCTCCAGGATGTCCGATTGCTCAACGGAGTGAAGTCCCTTGTAAGTAATGGCCCGCACCAGTTTCTTTTCGCGGACAAAAAAGATGATGATCTTGCCGGTTTTCCCGTCCTGGACCTCCAGGCGGATGTCGTCAAAGTAACCGGTATTCCAGAGCGCCATGAAGTCGCGCTCAAGCGAGTCCACGTTGTAAGCGTCGCCCGGCCGCGTAAAAATCTGCGCCTGCAGTGACGAAGAAGGAATCCGCCGGTTGCCGCGGAATTCAACGCCCTCCACCAGCACTTCTTTTTTTGGCTTGGCGGGCTGCGCCTGTCCTTTGGGGCCCGTTTTTCCCGGCGCTTCGGGTTTCGGGGTGGTCAACTGGGGAGTGGTAAGCTGAGGCGTCGTCAGCTGCAACTGCCCGGGTTCTGCCGGGGCCTCCGTTGACGGCTGTTGTTTCTTCTGGCTTTCCTGGTCTTGCTGATTTTGCTGTTGCTCGGTCTGTGTGGACGGAGAGGCCTGCTTCGGCTGGCTCTGGCTCGATGAAGCCTGCGCCCGGAGCACGGACACGCCCATCATGAGAACCAGAACTGCGGCAGCCAACTGCGCCCAGATCGACTGATCTTGCTTTTTACCCCTGCCTGTCAAAAACCTCAAGAAACAGCCTTTCTCCCGCGCTCCGACTTTAAGAGCTTAAGCATCTCCGATGCGACGAACTCCCCTGGAGTTGGCTGGCGTCCCCCACTCCAGACAAGCCGACCCACAAGCCAATGTGTATGAGGATGCGTCGGATATTCAGGTTACTCGCGGATTCCCCGGCCCCCCGAAGGAGTCACACTAGTGAGAAAGTGGCGTGGCCGCGACCAGCTTATCATTCACAGGGCGATAGTAGAGTGATTCGTTCTCTACCAACACCTCCAACACCGCGGGAGGATTAATATCACCCTGGATCAACGCTTCCGAAAGCGGGTCCTCGATGTACTTCTGCAAGGCCCGCCGCAAGGGCCGGGCTCCATATGACCGGTCTGTACAGGTCTTCTCCAAAATCCACTTCCCGGCTTCGGGGGAAAGCGTTAAAGAGATATTCTTCTGCGCCAGGTGCTCGTTCATGGTATTCACCAGCAAAACAAGAATCTGGAGCAGGTCGTCGTCGTTCAAAGCGCTAAAGATAATGATTTCGTCCAGGCGGTTCAGGAACTCAGGATTGAACAGCCGTTTGACTTCGCCCATCACAAGGTCGCCAATCTTCTTATCCGTGGCGCCTTCTGCGGCCGACTGGAACCCCAGGTTGGACCGCCGTTCCAGATACCGCGCCCCGATGTTGGACGTCATAATAATGATCGTGTTCTTAAAGTCGACCGTATTTCCCAACCCGTCCGTCAGTTGCCCGTCCTCAAAAACCTGGAGAAGAATGTTGAAGACATCGGGGTGGGCCTTTTCAATTTCGTCCAGCAGAATCAGTGAATACGGCGAGCGGCGCACCCGCTCCGTGAGTTGGCCGCCTTCCTCGTACCCCACGTAACCTGGAGGCGAGCCAATCAGCTTGGACACGGAGTGCTTCTCCATGAATTCCGACATGTCAAAGCGAATCAGCACCCGGTCGCTGTTAAACAGAATCGCCGCCAGTGAACGCGCCATTTCCGTCTTCCCAACCCCCGTCGGACCCAGGAAGAGGAACGATCCCACCGGACGCCCGGGCGGCTTTAACCCGGCGCGTGAGCGACGGATGGCCCGCGCCAGGGCTGAAATCGCCGAATTCTGGCTGACGATGCGCTTGTGCAGTTCCTCCTCCAGGCGGAGCAACTTGGCCATCTCTTCTTCTTTGATGGAACTGACAGGGATGCCCGTCCAGCGCGCCACAACGTCTTCGATGTCCGCTTTGGAAACCGAACCGGTGGCGGTCTCATCAATGTTGTATTTTTCCCGCAGCAAGCGAAGGTTTTCGCGTTCCTTGCGCTCCTCATCGGAATAGAAACGCGCCTTCTCAAACTCGTGGTTGGCGATGGCGTTTTCCATTCGATGGACGACAAACTTGATCCGCTTCTGGACGTCAATCATTTCTTCGGGCAGGGTGCTCTGCCGCAACTTGACGCGGGCGCCGGCCTCGTCAATCAGGTCGACAGCCTTGTCGGGCAGAAAACGATCAGGAATGTAGCGGCTGGAAAGGTACACGGAATTCGTAACGGCCTCGTCCGTGTAGGTCACCGCATGGAACTTCTCGTATCGTTCCTTGATGCCGAAAAGAATCTTGATGGTTTGGGCTTCGTCCGGCGGGGGAACTTTGACCGCCTGGAACCGCCTTTCCAGTGACCGGTCGCGCTCAATGGACTTGCGGAACTCGCCCGGCGTGGTGGCGCCAATGCATTGAATTTCGCCGCGCGAAAGGGCCGGCTTCAGAATGTTCGCCGCGTCCAGCGATCCTTCGGCTGAACCGGCGCCCACCAGGGTGTGGAGTTCGTCGATAAAGATAATGGCGTTCTGCGCCTCCATCAGTTCTTTCATGATGGTTTTCAGGCGCTCTTCAAACTGACCGCGATACTTGGTGCCCGCCACAATCAGTGAGAGGTCCAGGGCCAGAATGCGTTTGTCAGAGAGGAAGGAGGGAACGTCGCCTTCCGCGATGCGCTCCGCCAGGCCCTCCACAATGGCCGTTTTGCCCACACCCGGCTCGCCGATCAGGACAGGATTGTTCTTGGTGCGGCGGCAGAGGATCTGAATGACCCGCTCGACCTCATTCTCCCGGCCGACCAGAGGGTCCAGTTGATTTTCAAGCGCGGCCTGGGTGAGGTCGCGGCTGAACTCAGAAAGCAGCGAAGTCTCTTTAGCGCGGTTTGCAGACACCTTCTCACTCTGTGAGCGGCTCAACTCTTCCCGAAGCGTTGACAACCGAAGTCCACGCTCGTGGAGAATCTCCGCCGCAAAGGATTTGTCCTCCCGGAGAAGCCCCAGTAAAAGATGTTCGGTCCCGATATGTTTGTGGGCCAGGCGTTCGGCCTCTTCAGCGGCATAGGCCAGTACCCGCTTGCATTCCTGGCTGAGAGGCAGCTCGACGGAAGTCGACACCTTTTCCCGGATGGGAATGTGGCCTTCCACCTGCTTTCGAATGGATTCAATGGAGGCGTGGGAACGCAGGAAACGGTTGGTCAGGGCCTTATCTTCGCGCAACAGGCCGAGCAACAGGTGTTCGGTTTCGATATAAGGGCTTCCGAACTGGCTGGCCTCATATCGGGCGAAGAAAATGACACGCCGGGCTTTTTCTGTGTATCTCTCGAACATAGCTCCTCAGTTCTTCCGTGGACCCTGCTCCTCACCTCTTATTATGCCAAAAAGCAGGTTGTCAGTTAAACCGTGGAACTACCACCTCGGTCAGTTGGCCGTCTTCCAGCCGCAACGTCCGAGCCGCGCGCTGCGCGAGTTCCATATTGTGTGTGGCCAGCACCGAAGTCAACCCATGAACCCGGTGCAGCCGTTCGAGCAGATCCATCACATGCTCGGCGGTCCGGTGGTCCAGGTTTCCCGTCGGTTCGTCTGCCAGCAGCAACGCTGGCTTGTTGACTAACGCCCTTGCCAGCGCCACACGCTGCTGCTCTCCCCCAGAAAGCTCGCCGGTCCGGCGTCCCAAGGCGTTTTCCAAGCCCACCTCCGCCAGAAGTTCCCTGGCATGACCCCTTGCCTTATCAAAATCACTTCCTGCGATAAGCTGCGGCAGCATTACGTTTTCAAGTGCACTGAATTCAGGCAGCAAATGGTGCATTTGCCAGACAAAACCAATTCGCCGGTTCCTGTATTCGGCCTGCTCTTCGAAACTGAGTTCGCCCAACCTCTGCCCTCCAAAGTATATCGCACCTCTCGTCGGAGTGTCTAGCGCCGCAAGCAGGTGCAGCAGCGTCGTTTTGCCTGACCCGGACCTTCCAACCAGTGCCAGCAGTTCTCCCTGCTCCACATCAAGGCTGAGGCTGTCAAGAACCGCCACCTCCTGCTCGCCGGAACGGAAGATCTTGGTCAGATTTTCAACACGCAGCATCGGGCCCCGATTTCCGAACTCCGAGGGTAACATTAACATAGAACTCTTCCAAGGCAATCAAAGTTTGATTCAAATTTTATTCGTAACGAAGAATTTCCGCCGAGTCCAGCCTGGCGGCCGAGAACGAAGGATAAAACGCTGAAAGAAAGCTGATGGCCAGCACCGCCAGGGCGATCCAGAGGCCATCCCAGGGACGGGGAATGAACGGGACATAGGACAAGCCGTAAATGTCGGCCTGCAGGGGGACCAGGTGATAGACTTCTCCCAGCCATGAACCACCGTAACCCAGAATGAGACCCAGCAGAGTACCCACACTGGCAATCAGGATTCCGTGAAGCGTAAAGACCGTCCAGATTTGCCGGTTCCTCGCTCCCATCGATTTCAGGACGGCAATGTCACGGTTCTTGTCCATCACCATCATCGCCAGCATAATGAAGATGTTCAGAGCAGCGACCAGCACGATCAAACCGATGGTCAGAATGGTCACCAGCCTTTCCAGCTTCAAGGCGCTGAACAGCGCATGGTTCTGGTCCACCCAGGTGGTGGTGGCAAACCCGGGCCCGGCAGTCTTGCGGATGGTCTGGGCCACTGAATCAGCCAGATACACATCGTCCAGCTTGAACTCGATCACCGAAACCACATTCCTCAAATCAAACAGGCGCTGGGCGGCATCCAGGTTGGTAAAAACCCAGGTGGCGTCGAAATCGAAGAAACCCGAATCAAAGATTCCCACCACGCGGAAATTCCGGTACTTGGGGACATTCCCGAAGGGCGTCAGGGTCCCCTGCGGGCTGGTAATCATCACCGTGTCGCCAACCGTTGCCCCGAGTGTCCTGGCCAGTTCCTTGCCGATAATGATCGGGTCCGCGTCGGGAAATGTTTCAGAAAGCCCCTTCAGGGACCCCGCGGTAAGCCGGTGGAGCAGGTCGCAGACTTTAAGCTCACGATCCAGGTCAACGCCCTTGATCACCACCCCCCCGGACCGCTGGCGGTTCGAAATCAGCGCCTGCTCGTATAGGGCCGGGGCGGCAGCAACCACGTGCGGCAGCTTTGAAAGGCGCTGAGTCAGCGCATCATAATGCTGGATGCCGTCGTTCTGGGAACGGATCAGGTTCACGTTGGCAGTGGCGCCCAGAAGCTTGCCCTGCAATTCCTGCCGAAAACCATTGTTAATGGCCAGCGCAATCACCAGGGCCGCCACCCCCGCCATCACGCCCACCACGGAGATGGCCGTGACCACGGAAAGGGCAGTCTGGCGACGCTTCGCCTTCAGATACCGCAATGCAACAAACAGTTCGAACTTCATAAGCCAGAGCTATTATCCGATGATATCGCCTGGAAGGGAAATCTCAATTGCGGTTTGCCGGTGGGTGACGCATCGATGAGGGCGGCGAAGCTCGCATCGATGCTCGACGGGCGGGTGGCGCAGATACGCGCTTTGTCGAGTCTGCCCGCCTGGCGCCCCGATAAATCGGGGCGGCCTCGCGCAGCGAGAGGCCCTTGCTTGTGTTCATTCCAACCGATCGATCACGGTCATTGCAGTGGCTCGGCCACCCAACAAAAATTTCATAGCCCTCTACCCTGGGGAGAGGGCGGTCGCGCAAGGCGACCGGGTGAGGGGTCATTCTGCCTTCTTCATCCTTCAGAATTCATAATTCTGTGTGCTCCCCCTCAGCTTCGCTGAACGCAGAGACTTAAAAATCAAAGTCTGCGCCACCCGCAGGGGCTCAGCGGCAAGACCAACACTGTGTTCCAGCAGGATACTCGTAGAGGCGTGCTGGTTCCAGCTTCGCGATATCCGCAGCACTAATCCCGATCCGCTGACACGAATGACGTTTCTTGGATCCGATCGCAGCACTCACTACTGCGATTCGATCATCGACCTTAATCAAGCAAAACGGGTGGCCCCAAGCGTCAACCCGCTGCTTTGCCTCGACACGCGCCAATGCCAAGCTCGTGGCTGGTAAAGGTGAGCCACGGTTCACGGAACGGAGCGCGACGCGGCCGATCGTCAGGGCGGAAACGTAGGTTCTCGCAAGGGTGGCGGGTGGCGCAGATTTCGCGTTCTGTGCGAAGTCTGCGATCTCGCGGAGCGAGAGGCTCTTGCTTGCGTTCATTCCACCCGATCCATCGTGGTCCCTTAGCTGCAGCGCCACTCATCACTCCCCAGTGCCTTTTTCATCCTTCATCATTCACAATTCATCATTCTTTCCCGCGCCATTCTTACCCCGCTCAGCTTCGCTGATCGCAGACTTTAAAAATCAAAGTCTGCGCCACCCGCCCGCATCCATCGCTGGTCCCTTGGTTGCAGCGCCACTCATCACTCTCCAATGCCTTTTTCATCCTTCATCATTCACAATTCATCATTCTTTCCCGCGCCATTCTTACCCCGTTCAGCTTCGCTGATCGCAGAGACAGAAACCGCCTCTGCGCCAGCCCGCATGTGGCTATTCGTGGCCAGGCTTCTTATATGGGGCCGGCTTCGGCATGACAAACTCGATACTGGAAAGTTCTGGGTAGAAGGATGTTTCATGCCGTCCCTTAAGTATCTGTTTGTATACACGACCAACCCTAAGCGATCATAGGTGTACCTTTGGGCCTGTATCGCATTGGTAGTGGGGCTCTTCGCGACACTGTCTGGTGCACCGAGGAGGCTCAGACGCAGCTCGTCTGAGTAGTGAAAAGAAGCGCCGCGTCATACCTTTGAATCGGCCAGCAATAGTCTGGGGCAGGGTCGCGGGGTCCTCCGGCATTCCAAGCGTAAATTGCAGCTATCCTGCCGCCGTTTTCAAGCGCGACATCCACCGTACCACCGTCCCGTCGCCTGTCTTGCCACGTAACAGGTGCGGCTCGTCGCGGTGCATGGTAACCGACTCGCGTCGTCAAATAGCCGGAGACCTCTTTTCGAGAGTGCGGCAGCGCCACCTCCAAGATTCATCCCAAGCCGCAGGCCCTCAACGCACACTTGCACGCTGTTCCACCCCTTCAAGCCGAGCAGGTCGACCTGAGTGATTTCCAAACTTCGCGCCAAAAGCTGACTGCAGCCAAGCAGCATGATTACCGAAAAAGCCATTACGTAGACCCGCGTGTAGTTATTCATGGCATGGCTCCTGCAAGCGATAGTAGGACACGCTTCCACTGAAGTCGCCCTGGGGGAGGTACCTCGGCCCGCCGAGCCCACCGTTCCCGTGCACGGTGGAGCTCAGAAATATGTCAATAAGCTTTTTAGGTGATGGCGGATGTGGTGCATAGAAACCCATGTGGTAGGGCTTAGGGTTCGAAAATACCATTACGTCGGCGGGTTGCTGCGTGGTTGAAGGAACCGCCTTAAAGTCCTTGCTTAAAGAGATCGATACCGGGCCGTGCTGCGCTGTCACTCTATTGATCTTGTAGGGCAGCACGTTCGAAGCATTAATCGAATTGCACACAAAGAGGCTGCAGTCCTGCTTGTCGTATGGGATGTTAAAGAACTGTTGAGACGCGTTGAGTATTTTCTGGCCCTCCGCCGGAGAAATATCCTTCTGCCCCCCGTGACAGGGATTTTTTGCGGAAGTACTGCTTCCGCCGCCGCCCCCGCCGCTACCACCGCTCCCAGGGAACTCCGACGCTTGAGGAGTGAGGACACCCACATTATCAACCGTCGTGACGTCGGCTGGAGCGGCATGCCAGAAAAGCCCCAGCGGGTCGATGTTGGACACCGGGTTATTCAACGCATAAGTGTAGCGGTCGAGGGATTGGGGATTCATTATGTTGCCGGCCAGCCTGTCGGGCGACATCCAGCGGCCCAGGCCCGGAGCGTATTCCCGGAAACTTGCCTCATACTTCTGGATGTCGTCGTCGCGCTGGGGGAATTGCGCAAACTTCTCGTCCCACCCGAACCCGGTTGTGTTCTGCCATCGGACCCCGAAGGGGTAGTAGAGCATTTCTTCCACCGGCAGCGCCCGTCTGGTTGGTGGCCAGTCCCAGCGAGCCCAGCGCGTTCACGTGGAAATAGCGCGACGTGTTCGTCGCCTGAGTGTAATACCAGAGCAGCCGCCCGTCAAAGTGTACGTATTCCTCCCACCAGACGCCGTTCGCGCCGTTCAGGTGCCCCAGCAATTGGCCGGAGGGATCGAAAAGGTCTTCAGTCCGCCCGGCACCCGTGCTGATCCGCTCCACCCGCCGGCCAAAGGCGTTGTAAGTCGCCGACCACGTCGAGCCGCTGTTCACGCTCACCATGCGGCCCTTGGCATCCCCCTGGTAGGGGTTATTCCCGTCGCTGAGCAGGTGGCGCACACCCTCAAAATCTGGCTTCTTCCGGCCGCGAAAAACCACTGACTGGCCGGTCAGTGAAATGGCCACTGAACAACCAGACGGAGACGAACAAAATCGGCCCCCGGCGGGGGCCATTTCGCCATGTGGAGTCTGTTGTTTTGCGGGAAAGCTAAGGGCCGGGGACCTCATCTGCGGAGGTCCACGCTAACCCCTCTTCAGGACGAAGACTTTTCCGGGCGCAGCAGGGGAAAAAGGATCACGTCGCGGATGGAATGCGAATTGGTCAGCAGCATCGTCAGGCGGTCGATGCCGATGCCTTCCCCGCCCGTCGGCGGCATGCCATAGCTCAGGGCCCGGATGTAGTCTTCGTCAATGGCATGGGCTGTCAGGTCGCCCCGCTCGCGCAGCATCTGCTGATACTCAAAGCGGTCGCGCTGCTCGGACGGATCATTTAACTCGCTGAAAGCATTGGCGATCTCCATGCCCGCCACATAAAGCTCAAATCGCTCGACAAAGTTGGGGTCCTCGGGCTTCTGCTTGGAAAGCGGCGAGACTTCAAGGGGGAAATCAATAATAAAGGTGGGCTGGATGAGCTGGTGCTCCGCCACAGCCTCAAAAAGCTCCTGAAGTGCGGTGCCCGGCGCCGTGCCTTCGGGCATTGCAAGAGGCGCGTACTCGTCTCCAGGCTTCTCGGCAAAGGTGTTGTAGGCCCTCACCCATTCAAAAACTGCTTTGGAATCATCAAAATCCTGGGCCGTGGGGCCGGGCCCGGCCTCCTTGGGCCAGTAACGGACAACCGCCTCTTTCATAGTTAACCGCTGGAAGTTTTCAAAAGAGATGTGATGCTCTCCGTAGTCAAACTCAAGCGAGCCCACAACGGCCCTGGCCACGTGCTGCATCAGGCGCTCACTCAGGTCCATCATGTCCCGGTAATCCGCATACGCCTGATAGAACTCCAGCATCGTAAACTCAGGGTTGTGCTGGGTTGAAATGCCTTCATTACGAAAGTTTCGATTGACCTCGTAGACGCGGTCCAAGCCGCCTACAATCAGTCGTTTGAGGTAAAGTTCCGGAGCAATCCGCAGGTAGAGGTCCATGTCGAGCGTGTTGTGATGGGTGACAAAAGGCCGCGCCATGGCGCCGCCCGCCATCGGCTGCATCATCGGCGTCTCCACCTCGACGTAACCGTGCGATTCCAGAAACTCCCGCAGGGACTTGATGAGCCGCGCCCGCCGCTCAAAAACCCGCCGCGCCTCCTCATTGACCATCAGGTCCAGGTAGCGCTGGCGGTAACGGATCTCCACATCGGTCAGGCCGTGCCACTTTTCCGGAAGAGGAAGAAGCGCCTTGGCAAGGAAATGGAGGTGCTCGGCGTGCACCGTCAGCTCGCCCGTGCGGGTGCGAAACAGATACCCTTCCACGCCAACCAGGTCACCCAGGTCAAGAAGCTTGTACAGCTCGAAATCCCGCTCGCCCACCGCGTCCAGACGCACATAAATCTGCACCCGGGCGCCTTCCCCCTGGAGGTGAGCAAATCCGGCCTTACCGTGCGGCCGAATGGTCATCACCCGGCCGGCAATCCTTACCGGGGCCCTGTTGGCATCCAATTCCTCGGCCGTCCGAGCGGAAAATTCGCCCAGAATCTGCGGGAGGGTGTGACTGAAATCGAATTTTCGCGGGTAAAGCTCAAAACCCAGGGCTTCAATGGCCTTGAGTTTCTTTTCTCGTTGCAGAACCAGGTCCTGGCTCTCATTGCTTGATATTGACAAGTTAATAAACTCCTGCTTCTGAAACTTTCAATCCGCGGGGGCGGTACCCGCTCAGGCGGAAGTCAATTGGCGACAGCCGACACAAATCAAAGGTGTTTCTGCTAACGGCTTGAGCCAGCTAGCCCACCCTCGGGATGCCGTTACCCTGACGAACCGTTGGAATCTGAAAGAGGCATTATAGGTACCGGCACGAAAAAGTGTCAAGAATAGACGCTTTCCGCACAAAGGCAGTTCACCGGAAATGACTATTAATTCAAGAATCAATAGACACATAGGTAGCCGAAAAGCTGCAAATTTTTTCACAAAATAGGCTACTTTGATCTTGCAATCGCACAATGGTTCGCCTATATTAAAGAACGCTTATGGTATGGATTCTCGAAATCGGCATTCTCCTGGTGCTCGCCTTTGTCCTTCGGCGAATCCTCCAGATGGGACGGAACACGGTCCCCGAACAGGTGGCTCCGCGCTTTCGAAGACCTGCCAACAACCCTCTCTGTGCACCCTTGCTCTCAGAAATTGACGCCCATACGGCTATTCTGGGAGTGGTGCTGAACGACGCCATCGAGGAACTGTCGGCCGGAAATCCTGAGACTGCCCGCCGTATGCTCGGCATCTTTAACAGCGAGCGGGAGCGGCTGGTTGAGTTGGTTATCAATCTGCAAAACCTCTCCCTCAAGTATCTCCCAACAGTCCAGTATCCCATCGATGCAAGAAGCCTTGACCCGGTGTCCTTCCGTTCACAACCAGTGACCGAGATCCTGAAACGGCATGGGGTATTGGAGCAGTTTGTCTTTCGTTCCAAGCTTCGGTTCCAATTGCAATTGCGATTGTTGCGCCGCGCGACGGCACTGCTCAACGAGAGCTTTGAGGAAGTCAGGGGCGGTACGGGAACGGACGCCGAGAGCTTTCACAGCACCCTGTCGCAGCTGGACCTGTACTATCACGATCTGGACCTGCTGACGAAGGAAACGATTCTGGGATTCAGTGAGGAACTGGCGGCCCTTCCCGATGCCGTCCTTGAAGATATGGCTGCTGAAATTTTCGTTCTGACCAGCCGCAGCACCGTAGCCGCCACCCCCGCCATCGCAGTCCAGCGTTAAACAGAAGAACCCTTCCCACTATGCTAAGGTGTTGATCGCAATGCAGTCCTGCTGGTTTGTCGCGCCCGTCGGCCTGGCCCACCAACAGCGAAACCCGGGTGGGCCCTTCAGATCCTGAAACGGCCGTGGGGTTGACACTTCCAACAGTTCCTATCCGTAGAATATCTCTGCCGTCTGGATCAGCTCCGGGTCCACAAATTTCAGCTTGGTCATGGCATCCTTTAGCGGAATGTCCTCGATCTTATTTCCCCTCAGGCAAACCATGCTTCCGTACTTGCCTTCGTGGAGCAGATCAACCGCTTTCACACCGTACCGAGTGCCGAGGACGCGGTCAAAGGCTGTTGGAGAGCCTCCCCGCTGGATATGGCCCAGGACGGTCACGCGGGTCTCATACCCGGTCCTCTTTTCGATTTCGTTGGCGATCACTTCTCCAACTCCGCCCAGGTGGACGTGGCCAAACTGGTCGAGCTTCTGGTCCTTGGTCACGACCTCTTCCACGCCTTCCAGTTTGAAACCTTCTGCCACTACCACAATCGAGAACAGGCGGCCCCGCGTGTGCCGTTTTTGGATGATCTCGCAAATCTCATCGATAGTCATGGGATGTTCCGGGATCAGGATGCAATCAGCGCCTCCGGCCAGACCTCCGGTCACTGCAATCCAGCCCGTGTGGCGGCCCATGACTTCCACAACCATCACACGCTGGTGCGACTCGGCTGTGGTATGAAGGCGGTCAATGGCTTCCGTCACAATCGTGACCGCGGTGTCAAAACCAAAGGTCTGATCGGTTCCCTCGACGTCATTGTCAATCGTCTTAGGCACGCCGACAACTTTTACTCCCTCGGCGGCAAGCTGGCGCGCCACACCGAGAGTATCCTCGCCCCCGATCGCAATCAGGTAATCAAGGCCCAGCTTTGCCATGTTGGCCATCAAGGCTTTCTTGTCTTCTTCTTTCTTCAGAGGGTTCGTCCTGGATGTTCCCAGGATGGTTCCCCCACGGGGCAGGATGCCCGAGACCTTCATCATGTCAAGAGGTTCAACGATGCCTTTCACAAGGCCCAGCCATCCGTTCTTGATTCCGTAAACTTCGAAATTCAGCATCAAAGCACGTCGAACCACAGCGCGAATCACCGCGTTCAATCCGGGGCAGTCTCCGCCCCCCGTTAAGATTCCAATTCTTCCATGACCGTCTGTAGCCATTTCTCTTGTTTCTCCTATTTAAGAATATGCAGTTCGTGGGCAGTTACAGACCACACTTGCAGGGTCTTTGCGCCAGGACACCCACAGAAAGAGGAGCCTGGGGCTGAAACATTCGAATTTATCAGGAAAACGATAGCCCGGTCAAATGATACGTCATTGACTTGACGCAAAAGAACAAGACCCGTCTGGAATTCACTGAAAACCGCCTAACCGGCAAAATACTCCCGCACGATGAACAATATGCCCAGAACAATCAGGAGAGTGTTGGCGGCAAAAAAAAGAATTGTGCCGACTCTCTTGTGGGCTCCTGCCCCCCAGGCCATCAGCCATACCGATAAGAACGAGGCGCCGTAATAGCCGATCAGGCTGCCCACAAAAAACGGCAGGATGTGCCCGTAGCCTTCCACGCGGCCTTCGGCGATAATCGGGCCGGCGATGGCCAGCCAGTACACCCAGGTGCCCGGGGCGCTGGCTTCCACCAGGGTGGCAAGCCCCAGGCTTCCGTAACTCAGCTTCCAGGAGTACGCCTTTTTCTCCGGGCCCTTCCGGGGATTTTCCCACAGAAGGTAGGCTCCGAAACCTGCCAGCGCCACGCCACCGGCGTAAGATGTGTAATGCGCAACACCCGGTGGAATGAGCTGATAAAAGAAAAAAGCGATAAGGAAAAAGAGAGCATCAATCACTGTGGGTGGCGCAACAAGGACCCAGACGGCCCGTCCCCAGTGTTTGAGGGTCATCTGGGTTAATGCAATCAAATGTAAAGGTGTGGGAAGCAAACCGCCTACCACACCCAGCCCGAATCCCAACAGGAACAGCTGCATAGCCTTCTCGCAAAATCTTATGGTGAGTCAAGACGGAAAACAGGAACCCGGTGGCCACGATAGATGCGCCCCATGGGCGGGCCGCAACCGGGCCGGCAAAGTAAAAAGCCGCTCCCTTTCCCTGAAAAACCAATGAAAACTGAACAGACTAAACCAATACGAGATCGGGATGATAGATGCTCCCTGTAACGTGCCGCGCTATGGCAATCAGCCGGTGATCCGGGTTCATGATTTTTAATAAAGAAATCGCTTGAACGCGTCCCGTTCCCCGCCCAAAGCGCTCCTTCTGCGCCAGCTCAAACTTGTGTCCGTGGCGGACGCTCTTTTCCTCCCGGCCGCGTACAATCAGTTCCGGGCAATCCGGAAGAAGCGCCTCCAGGGGGACAATGCATTTTTCCAATTCCTGCTCTCGGACCGCTTCCTCCAGCGCCTCCAGGGTCACCGACTTTTCCAGGGTAAACTCCGCTACAGCCTTCCGGCGCAAACCGTCCAGGTGGGCCCCACAACCCAGCCTTTGCCCGATGTCATGGGCAAGCGAGCGAACGTACGTTCCGCCTGCGCACTCCACGGCGAAGCTGGCGCGGGACCCATCGAACGACAACAGTTCCAGAGCGTAAACCTCCACCTCCACCGGCGACAGATGAACCGGTTTGTTCTGGCGGGCAAGTTCGTAAGCTCTCTTGCCCCCAATCCGCTTGGCGGAATACGGGGGTGGCGTCTGCAAGAGCCGCCCGGTGAATTCCTGAAACAGCTTTTCGAGGGTCTCTGCCTCAACAGAAGCAGCCGCTTCTTCGGACGTGGGCTTTCCCGTAGCATCGTAAGTGTCCGTGGAAAACCCGAGCCGCATGGTTCCTTCGTAGGCTTTTCGGGACTTCAGATAGAACTGCGCAAAGCGAGTCGCCTTTCCAACCGAAAGCGGAAGCACGCCGGTGGCAAAGGGGTCCAGGGTGCCGAAGTGCCCCACCTGCCGGATTCCGAGCAGCCGTCGAACGCGTGCGACGACATCGTGGGACGTTATGCCCGAGGGTTTGTCGATAATCAAAACCCCTGAAATTTCCTGTTTCATGAGAGCGTTCAAGTCGCGCACAGCCGGCCTTTCAGCAAATGGCGCGCAAGGACCCACTTTCCCTGGTGATGCCATCTCAATGCTTATGGGTTTTTATGGGCCTGGTCGAGAAGGAATTCGATCCTGTGCACATCTTCGGCGCTGTGGTCCAGCACGAAAACAAGTTCTGGAACACGGCGCAACCTGAGCCGCAGGCTGAGTTCGTGCCGAAGATACCCGGCGGCGGACCGAAGCCCTTCAAGCGTCCCTTCCCGGGCTTCCTTTTCGCCGGCCACGGATACCCAGACGTTCGCAGACCCGAAATCAGGCCTCAGATCAACCCGGGTGACGGTGGCGAAGCCGATCCGGGGGTCCTTCAGTTCCAACTCGATCATCTCGGCCACTTCCATGCGAATCTGGTCCTGTAGTCTCGCCTGGCGCCTTCCGGGAAGAGTCATAACAAAAAATCCGCATCCTGTTGCCGTTACCCGCAGCCGGCATTAAAAAAACTCAATTTCGTGGGACGCGACATCGTCTCCCAGAATCTTTTCGGATTCGCGAAGGACGTCACGCAGCACAGCATCCAGAAGCGGCTGACTGTCGGAAATGGAAACAACCCCGAGAGTTGCAACCTGCCACACGTCACGATGGTCCAATTCCGCCACAGCGACGTTAAACCTGGATCGGAGTCGGTCCCGGATCTTGCGCAGGACGGCTCGCTTCTCCTTGAGTGAGTGTGAATACGACAGATGAATCTCGAGGGTTAGGAGGCCGACTGGCATTCTGGCCCATCACCTCGTCAGACTATGGCGGGCTCCATCATGCGCTCGAGCGTATAGGTTTCGAGCACGTCCCCGACTTTGATGTCATTAAAGTTCTCGACAGAGATTCCGCATTCTGTTCCGAATTTGACCTCAGACACGTCTTCCTTAAAGCGCCGGACGGAATGCACACGGCCTTCATGGACCACGACGTTATCCCGCAAAACGCGGATCCGGGATTCCCGCGTAACCTTCCCTTCCTGCACGTAGCACCCGGCAATGGTGCCCACCTTGGAAATGCGGAAGGTGTCACGGACATCAGCCCGGCCTTGCATGATCTCTTTGAAGATGGCCGAAAGAAGTCCGGACATGGCTTTCTTGATTTCTTCCACCACCTCGTAAATAACCGTGTGAAGGCGGATATCAACCTTCTCAAGCTGGGCCAGGTCATTGGCCTTACGCTCCGGCCTCACATTGAACCCGACAATCACCGCATTGGAAGCCGAGGCCAGCAGAACGTCGGTTTCGGTGATGGCTCCGACGCCGGCATGGATCACCTTGGTCTTGACTCTTTCATTGCCCAGCTTGCCCAGCGTATCCGCAAGAACTTCGACGGACCCCTGAACATCTGCCTTGATGATCAGAGCCAGTTCCTTCACTTCGCCCGCCGCCATCTGTTCGTGCAATTGCTCCAGAGTCAGCCGTGAGCTCTTCGCCAGCGCCGCTTCCCGAAGCTTGGTCTGCCGGTGCGCGGAAATCTGCCGCGCCTTGGATGTATCCTCAATGGCCTGCAGGCGATCCCCGGCCTGCGGGACGTCTTCCAATCCCAGGATTTCAACCGGAGTACTCGGTGCGGCATCAATGATGGGCTGTCCCCGGTCATTGAACATCGCTCGTATTTTTCCGTAGATAGCGCCGACGATAAACGAGTCGCCTACCCGCAAAGTCCCGTTCTGCACAATAACCGTGGCCACCGGTCCGCGCCCTCTGTCCAGCTTGGCTTCCAGCACCGTCCCGGAGGCCAACCGGTCCGGATTGGCTTTCAGCGACTGAATGTCAGCCACCAGCAGGATCATCTCCAGCAGAACGTCCAGGTTTTTCCGCTGTTTTGCGGAAACCTCCACCAGCACCGTGTCTCCGCCCCAGTCTTCGGGGGCCAGGCCGCGGTCAGCCAGTTGTTTTTTCACCCTGTCCGGCATAGCGTCCGGCTTGTCAATCTTGTTGATCGCCACCAGAATGGGGACCTGCGCGGCGCGCGCGTGGTTGATGGCTTCCAGGGTCTGAGGCATCACTCCGTCGTCAGCAGCAACCACCAGCACCACAATGTCCGTCACCTTGGCTCCACGGGCGCGCATCAGCGTAAAGGCTTCGTGGCCCGGCGTATCCAGGAAAACAATCTTCCGGCCTTGCGTCTCAATTTCATAAGCGCCGATGTGCTGCGTGATACCGCCGGCTTCGCCGGAAGCGACTTTCGTTTCTCGAATGGCATCCAGCAGCGAGGTCTTGCCGTGATCAACGTGCCCCATCACCGTGACAACGGGGGCACGGGGCACCAGGTCTTCCTTGCGGTCCTCTTCTTCATCGTCACGGAAGACTTCATCTTCAAAGCTGATCACCTTGACTTCCGCGCCAAAGGCCCGCGCAATTTCCGACGCGTTCTCACTGTCGAGCGTCTGGTTGATGGTGGCAAAAATCCCCTTCTCCAGCAGTCTCTTCAGAACGTCTCTGGCGCGGACTTCCAGCTTTTCAGAAAGCTCCTTGATGCTGACCCCTTCGGTGATCGTAATGGTGCGGGTAATCTGGACCTCTTCCGGGGCCGCAGGTTGCGCTGGAGCAGCAGAGCGCCGATCCATCTTCGGCACAACAATCTTCTTACGCCCCGTGGCTCTCCCCGTTCCTGCAGCACCGGTTGCAGGACGCGCGGTGGGATGCATCGGGCGGGGATCGCCGGGCCGACGGTGAGAGTGAGTACGCGTCGGAACAGCCTTCGGCAGCCCCGCAGTGGGATAAATCGGCTGCTTGGACGGCGGCAGTTTGGAAGGACGGGCTGCTTTGCCGAATTTGGCTTGCGCAGCGGGCGCGGCGGCTTCCGTTCCTTTCCCGGGAATTCTGGCAACAGGCGAAGACTCAGATTGGGTCTTCTGAGCAGCTGTTTCAACCACTTTGGCAACCGGCTGGGAAGATCCCGGACGAACGGGCACTCCTCGACCGGGCAAAATGATGCCGGCCGGCCTGGACTTTACCTGTTCTGGCGATGCGCCCGGCGACGAGGGTGCGCCATGAGCTGGCGCCGGACGTGCCGGAGGACGGGGCGCCACGGTTTTTCTCGCTGCCGCCTTGATTTCCGCAATCGATCTTGTGAATGACTGGCGCGCCACCGGGGGTTCCGGGCGTTTCGCGGGCGGCCTGGGAGCAGCCGCAGCCGGCGCCTTGGTCTTTGAAGGACGCGGACCGGCCTGGGCGGGTGCAGCCTCCACCGACTTCGGGGGTGCAGACTCAGAGGGCCCTCCCTCGCCACGGAAGTGTGCACGCACCTTATCCGCCCACTCCTGATCGAGCGAACTGGAGTGCGACTTCTTCTCGGTGATGCCGATCTCCGGGAGACAGTTGAGGATCGCCCGGCTCTTCACCTCCAGTTCCCGTGCCAGCTCGTTGATTCGGATACTACCCATTTCACCTCTTTCCGACAATCTTTGCGCCGTTGCGCCATAGGAAATGCACTCCGGGTGCACATCCCGCAGCACGATCAATCACAATTTTAACCTTTTTCCTCGGCAGCCTCTTCAATCTTCTCTTTTTCGGCACCCCCCTCGGACTTGGTTATTTCTTCCTCAGTCGATTCGGCGACCGCCTCCGCCTCTCCGGTTACATCCTCAGCCTCCGCGGCAACAGCCTCACCGGCTTCTTTCACCTCACCCGGCTCGGCTTCTTCCTCAGACTCGGCAGCAACCGCTTCTTCAGCGACATCCTCGCCCTCAGCGGCAACAGCCTCCACGGGTTCTTCAGCCTGTTCCGGCTCATCAGCTTCTTCCACCGGCTCATCGGCCCCGGCAGCTTGTTCTTCGGCTTCCGAAGCGGCCGCTTCCGCTGCAGCAGCCTCAGCAGCAGCCTGTTCAAGAGCCGCCTGCGCTTCCTCAGCAGCGGCCTGTTCAAGGGCCGCCTGTTCTTCCTCAAGGGCAGCCTGCGCCAGCGCTTCCTGACCTTTTTCGAAGTAATCCGTCACCACGCGCCGGATGCGTTCAATCGTCTTGTCGCCAATGCCCTGAATCTGCATCAACTCCTCAGGGGTCATCTGGGCCAGTTCTTCCACCGTCTCAATATTCGCGCTACGCAGTCTTTCCAGGGTCTTCCCGCCCAGCCCTTCGAGGTTTGCAATCGGCGCTCCACGCAGGGCCATGGCGGCCATCTGGGACTCGATCTCCTGCCGTTTTTCCTCTTCGCTCTTGATGTCGATCTGCCAGCCCAGCAGCTTGGCGGCCAGGCGAACGTTCTGTCCCTTCTTGCCAATGGCCAGGGAAAGCTGCGAATCGTCAACAATGACTTCCAGATGCCTCTGCTCGATGTCCACGATGGATACGTGATTGATCTTGGCGGGGCTGAGAGCGTTGGCGGCAAAAGTCACCGGGTCTTCATTGTATTCGATGATATCAATCTTTTCCCCGCGCAGTTCGCGAATCACAGACTGCACGCGCATGCCCTTCATTCCGACACAGGCGCCCACGCAGTCAACGTCCGGGTCTCGCGAGTACACCGCGACCTTGGTGCGCTCGCCGGACTCGCGGGCGATGGCCTTGATCACAACCGTTCCATCGTAGATTTCCGGAACTTCCATCTCAAAAAGCTTCCGCACCAGGTTGGAATCAGCCCGCGACGCAATCACCTGCGGACCGCGGGCGGCGCGATCCACCAGCGTGATCACGGCCCGAACCCGGTCGCCGATCTGATAAGTCTCCAGCTTCGACTGCTCCCGCCGTGGCATGCGAGCTTCCGTCCGCCCCAGATCCAGGATGACGTCAGACCCCTCCATGCGCTTCACCGTGCAGTTGATGAGCTCACCAATCCGCTGGCTGTATTCCGCGTAAACCGTGTCCCGCTCAGCCTCGCGGACCTTCTGGAAGATCACCTGCTTCGCCGTCTGCGCCGCAATGCGGCCCAGCACATCCGTGGCCTTGGGAATCCGCACCTCGGATTCAACAGCAGCCTCCGGGTCCAGTTTCTGCGCTTCGGCCAGTGAAATTTCATGGTCAGGATCGGCAACCTGGTCCACAACTTTCTTGACCGCACACACTTCCACGTGGCCGGTTTCCTTATTAAAGCGCGACTCCAGGTCCTCCACGCTCTTGTAGTACTTCCGGGTCGCCACCAGGATGGCGTCCTCCACGGCAGCAACCACAATTTCGGGATCGATGCCCTTTTCCCGGCTCAACTGGTCAATTGTCTGAAACAGAAGACTGCTCGTCACTATTTCCCTCCAGTTGCCTTCCCCCCGCCAGGACAACGCCTGGCCTGAGCACATCCGAGTCGCCCCAGCAACTCATTCCCCGGCTACAGCTCGGGGAGCAACCTGGCTTTCGAAATATTTGAAAGCTCAAATTCCGCAATCTTTTCGTCGTCCAGGCCTAACCTGACTCGACCTTCGTCAAAGCCCGCCAGCCTGCCTTCAAAAACTTTCCGCTCCTCAAGAGGCTCTCGCAGCACGATCCTGACCCGCCGTCCCGCAAAGTATCGATACTCCCGCGGCTTCACCAGCTTCCGGTCCAGGCCGGGCGACGAAACCTCCAGGAGAAAACTTCCCGGGAAGGGGTCTTCCACATCAAGGATAGCACTCATTTGCTCGCTGACGAGCGCACAATCCGCGTGTGTAACTCCGCCGGGCTTGTCGACATAGACCCGGAGCAGAGGATTCGACCTTCCCCCTTTGAGCTCAACATCAATAAGCGTCAGCCCTTCGCCAGCGGCTACGCGCTCCGCGATGGCTTCGATCTTTTCCAGATCAACGATCATTCGTAAGGTACGGGTGGATTCGCCGTCCGTTGAGCACCCGGGAAACGGGCAATCCTGGCCCCAACAAAAAAGTGGGCTTACGCCCACCGCAACCACTCTCCAATAAAGTATAGACCCTCGAACACTGCAACGCAAGCCGAGCAAAGAAACACATTGCTGATGAGGCCTCTCGATGTATCGTGACAGTCTCCGGAGAACACGCTCTGGAAGTCTCTCCGCCGCTTTACATCCGGGGCAATATTCAACCAGGGAGCTCAACGGGCGTATGAATGGCCGGACGCGCATCAGGGTCCCGGCTTTTGCTGCAATCCTGGCACTGTCATGTCTTGGAGCCAACGGGCAAAGTATTGGCGGGCCAACGTGGAACCCGCACACCGGCCCCCCCGCAGGGGCAAAATATGTGGGTGAAAAAGTCTGCGCTGAATGCCATGTTCAGGAAGCAAAGAACTTTCTGAAGACGCCGATGGCACAGGCAGGGCAGCTTGCCGCAAACGCCGAAGTCCTGCAGGTGTACCCGCTGTTGAAATTGAAGATGGGGCCCTTTCGCTATCTCATCGTCCGCAAAGGCAATCAAAGCATCTATTCGGTCACTGACGGAAAGAAGACCATTTCCGCGCCGATTCTGTGGGCCTTCGGGAAGGACGTGGGAGGCCAAACGTATATCCTGAGGCATGGCGGCGCCTACTACCAGAGCCGTGTCAGTTTCTTCAAGGCGCTCAATGGCCCGTCTGCAACTTATGGCGCTCCAAAAACTCCGCTCCAAACGCTTGAAGACGCCTTCGGGGAGCGATTAGACAAGGTTGACGCACAATCTTGTATCGCCTGCCATGCCACCGGAGCCGTGGTGGGAGGCGTGCTGCAAGCGGAAATTTTTGTGCCGGGCGTGAGCTGCGAGGCGTGTCACGGGCCTGGGCCCGCCACGTGGCCGCCTTGCATGAAGGCAACCGGCAGCTCAATCTATCGTCAATCCTTCCCCGGTTTTCGCCCTACGATCTTGATGAATTCTGTGGATCGTGCCACCGAACCTGGGAACAAATTGAAAAAGCCCAGGAGTTCGATATTCGCAACGTTCGATTTCAGCCCTACCGGCTGGAAAAGAGCAAGTGTTGGGACGCAATGGATCCCAGAATCAGCTGCCTTGCCTGCCACAATCCACACAATCCTCTGGTGGAAGAAGCGAGCTTTTACGATTCCAAATGCCTCGCATGCCATTTGGAAAAGGGAACGGCAAAGAAGGCTGACCATCCGGGCCCGGCATGTCCCGTTGCCACTCACAATTGCATTACCTGCCACATGCCTAAATATGACCTGCCGGGCGCCCATTTTAAATTTACCGATCATGATATCCGCGTCGTACGCCAGAGCGCCTACACCCGTCGACTCATGCCCGTCCGAATCAGGCAGTTCTCGATGGCTGAGCCCCGGTCTGAAAATGCAAATTCACCGCAAACTTCTCCAGCTACTTCCGTCCATTCCAATCTTCTACTTCACATCTACCATATGAATAATTGCAAACTCCTCCGAGGAGCTGTTTGCCGGAGGCAGTCCACCCGGTGTATCTTAAGCAGCTACCGCAAAGCGGATGCGGGGGATTTTCTGAATCAAAAGTAAGGTTGGAGGGACCATCCATGCGTGCAGCCCTGTGGTGTCTGGTTTTGATCATGAGCTTTCCTTTCCCGGGAGCGGCTCAAAAGAAGACTTCTAAACCTTCGCCCCAAGCAAAAGAGACTCCTGCAAAGGAGGAGGCAGCGGCAAAGCCGGAGGCCCGGGCTGTTTCAACCCATCACACGGTTGAGACTGCGGGCAAGAAGGTCCCCTACACGGCGACGGCCGGAACCATCATTCTGCACAACGACAAGGATGAGCCGACCGCCAAAGTTTTTTACATCGCCTACACCAGGGACGGTGTCAGCGACCCGGCTTCGCGTCCGGTGACCTTCGCATACAACGGCGGACCGGGAGGCGCCTCGGCGCTGGTGGATTTTGGAGGCTTCGGCCCGCGAAAGATCGTCTGGCCGCAGCCGGGCAGCACCGTCGCGGTCCGCCCGCCTTACCGGATGGAACCCAACCCGGACACCCTGCTGGCCACAACCGACCTGGTGTTTATTGACGCGGTAGGTACCGGATACAGCCGCTTCATCCCGCCCAAGGGAACGGCCAAGATGTTTTACGGCGTCAAGCAGGACTCCCACGCCTTCACGCAGTTTATCGAGCAATATATCTCAAAATATCACCGCTGGGGCTCGGCCAAATTCCTGCTGGGAGAAAGCTACGGCACCACGCGTTCGGCGGTGCTCTCGCGGGAACTGGCCGATGACGGCGTCTACCTGAACGGAGTCATCATGTGCTCGACGGTCCTGAATTTCCCGACCATCACCTTTGCGCCCGGCGACGATCTTCCTTTCATCCTCTTCCTGCCATCATACGCCGCCGCGGCCTGGTACCATCACCGGCTGAAGCCGGAGCCCGCCAGCCTGCCCGACCTTGTCAAAAAGGTGGAGGCCTTTGCTGAAGGACCCTACGCCACGGCGCTGTTCAAAGGCTCAGCTCTCAGTGATGCCGAGCGGCAGTCCCTCGCCAAACAACTTGCCGGGTTCACGGGCCTGCCGGCTTCCCTCTGGCTGAAGGGCAATCTCCGTGTCTCCGCGCCGGTATTCCGGCGGAAGCTGCTGGGTCAAGCGGACGAGTCGACCGGCCGCTACGATTCACGCTACACCATTGACCAGCTCCAGCCGCTGCTGCCCATCGGCGGCTCGGGAAGCCAGGACGCCTCCGCCAGCGCCATGTGGGGCGCACTGACCGCCAGCTTTAACGACTATCTCGAGCGCCGGCTGAATTACCACAGCGAGCAGCATTACATCCAGCTCAGCTATAAGGTGAACGGAGCGTGGGACTGGAAATACAGTCCTCCCGTCGAAGACCTTCTGGGACAGGGTTCCATGTTCCTGAACGTCGCCCCGGCGCTCGCCCGCGCCATGAATAATAATCCCGGACTGGAAGTCATGTTCAACAACGGCTATTTCGACATGGCGACTCCGTTCTTTGCCACGGAATACACCCTGCGGCATACCGACCTGCCAAAGGATGCCTGGGACCGCATCACGACAAAATATTACGACTGCGGACACATGCTCTACGTCAACCCCAAAACCGAGCCGGTACTCAACCGCAACATCAACAACTTCATCGCAAAAGCATCCACCAACCACTAAGAAGCAACCGGCCTCGGTTAACTCGTCCATGGAGGGAGCCGTGGCCGGCCGGTTTCCAGCTGCGTTATCCCCGCCCTCAAACCGACGCCAAAACCATCACTGATGCCAATCTGTGTAGGATTGAACGCGGGCGCTTGCCCCTTCAGGCGAAGGGTGGTACTTTCTGTGCGTTCCGCGCACGGCACTAGCTTATTCGGCAACAAATCTTTTCCGCTGTGTGACAGCAATGCATCGCATCCATCTTGACCACATTCATCAAAGGAGCCAACGGTGAAACAAAGAAAAGGCATCGGCCGGCGGGAATTCCTGCAAGGGTCCGCAGCCCTGCTGGGCGCCGGATCGTTTCATCCGGCAGACGGCAGCGCAGCGCAGGCGTCCGGCCGGGAATCGAACCGCGAAGGGCTTATCCGACAATGGCCGGCTCAGCATGAATTTCACGCTCAGGCCAAAATCAAAAGGTTTGGATTCTGACACCGGCGGAAGCAGGTTTTCAGGAAAGGCTTGCCAGCAAGGAACTGGCCCGCGGCCTGCGAAAGCTGGGTCTGGTTCGCCCGCCGATTGAGGCCGCGGGCCCAGGCAGCAGAACCCGCAGTCTCAAAGATATTATTTTCACCCTGCGAGTGGATAAGGGAGCGTTCAAAGACCCGGAGGCTACCAAATCCTTCAGGGGCCGACGGGCAATGGCACGCGGGTCCGTCTGACGGGCGCGACACCAGCAAGCAGTTCTCTACGCAGTCTTCGATTTTCTGGAGCGCCAGGGAGCTTTCTTCGGACTGGATGGCGACACCTATCCCTTGCAGGCTGCACAGAATTTGAATCTGCCTCCTCGCCAACCGTCCCTGGCAGGCGCAGCCGCGCTTCAAAACGCGAGGGCTGCTGCCCTGGCCGGACTTTCTGAATTGCATCACCGTCTACAACCGCGAGGAACATCGAGCCTACCTTGAAGCCATGCTGCGAATGCGCTTCAACACGCTGGGCATCCACGTCTATTCGGGCGCCAAGCAGTGGACCGAATCCTTTCTCTCGTTTGAGTACGCGGGGGTTGGCCATCTGGCCTACACGGACACCACGGCGACCAATCGCTGGGGATACATTCCCGAGCGAACATCCAACTACGGCATGGGCGCGCCGGATTACTTTGCCGGCGAGGTCTTCGGTTCTGAAGCCACCACGCGCGCCACCAGTTGCTGGGAAGATGCCAGGTTCGCCCAGCAACTTTGGGGCGACGCCTTTCGCTACGCCAAGAAGCTCGGCATTCGGACCGGCGTTGGATTTGAACCTTACCAGATTCCGGACGAGATTTATCGCGCAACTCCGCCCGAAGCCGCATTACGTCAGCAAGAATCCGAAAGTGCCCGGCCCGCGCATCGATCCCGAATCGGTGGCGGCGCGCGACATCCTGGAAGCCCGGCTGGCGAACCTGCTGGAAGCCTACCCCACGGTCGATTACGTCTGGCTGTGGGAAGACGAATCGATGAACTGGGCCAGCCAGAAGGAAAGTGTCCCGTTCTCGGTAACACCGTTCCAGCAGGCTCACGACTTCCTCAGGCGGCATGCTCCTGAAAAGCGCCTGGTGGTATCGGGCTGGGGCGGGGTGGTCCGGCACTTTGCGTATTTCCATCAGCATCTGCCGGGGGACGTTATCTTCACTTCGCTCAATGACAATCTGGGCTGGGACCCGGTCAACGAGGAATACGGCAAGCTCGGCGAACGCGAGCGGTGGCCGATTCCGTGGCTCGAGGACGACCCGGCCATGTGGCTTCCGCAGTTTCACGTGCATCGCGGGGCAAATGATCTGGATCTGGCCGAGAAGTACGGATGCCAGGGCGTGCTGGGCATCCATTGGCGGAATCGCATGATGAACGCCGACGCGGGATTCCAGGCAAGGGCCTCGTGGGACCGGACACTGAAACCTGCAAAATTTTTCCAGTCCTTCGCAGCCGCGCAGGCGGAGGGCCCCCGCGCCACGGAACTGGCCGACATCCTGAACAAGGACGGACCGCGACCGGCTGATCCTGAATTCCTTTACCGGAAAGATTGTGAACGGCCATCACGAAATTCATGCCTACTCGGGCGACTACAGCGAGGCTTTTGAGTTCTGGGCCGGATACGTACCGCCAGAGGAAGTAAGAGTTTCGCAGGCCAGGGTGGCGCAGCAGCTCAGGGCTATTGACAGACAAAGCGTCAAGCCCGGCCGAACGCGAGCGGCTGGATTATCTGACGCGCTACGTTGAATTCCTTGTTCCCTACTCGGAATCGTGGGTGCTGGCGTCGGATCTTCACAAGGTTCTGCAACAGGCACAGACGCTGAAGCAGGACGGCAAAGCGGCGGAAGCAAGACAAGAGATTCTGGAGCAAGGTGTCCCACTTTGGAAGAAGCTCGCCCCGCAGGTGCGGGAAGCTGTGCTGCTCTATCAGCAGATGGTGAGCGAACGGAACGAGCAGGGCGCGCTGGCTTCCGTGCACAACAAATTTGAAAGGCTGGCGCTGTTTCGCCTGCGCCTCTCCATGAAGGAGTTTCTGGGCGAACTGCCGCCGGAAGTTGAAGAGCTTTTTCACGAAGTGCGCAGGAAAGATGCCTCGACTCACCCGCGCGTCTTCATCCCCACTCGCCCCTCGGCGTTAGCGCCGGGCGAAAAGGTGCGAATCTTCGCAGTGGCGCCCGGCGGCAAATCCGCGCCACGACTCAAACTGTTCCTGCGGCGTGCTGCCGTGGAAAAATGGCAATCTTTTCCAATGCAGCCTGGCAGGCCGGCGGACGTTTGTGAAGGAGATCGAGGCCAGCCAGGCGGACTCGCCACTGCTTGAATACTACGTTGAAGCATCTTTCACCGGCCCCGGCGGCAACCAGCGGTTGACAGCTCCCGCCGGCGCGCCCCGGCAATCCTACTCTGTCACGCTGCTGTGAGGTGTGGACCTTTGCGGATTAACCTTTCGGCCCTGCGGCGGGACAATGAAAAACAGCGGTGTCAGCAAGTAGACCGCAAATGCCACATCCACGCTGACCCAGGCGCACGCTGCGCCGATCAGGTAAGAAACCACTCCAACAAACGATTTCAGAATGATGTGGGGGTCCTGCGCCTCCGCAAATTCCGGCTTGAGAAGGTGGCGCAGGATGTACCTGTGCATGGAAATGAAAGCGATTGTGTTGATCGCCATGACGCAGCCAAAGAAGCTGACGGCCAGCGGATTCGATGCGTGCTCGCCCATCAAGGCCGTTGGGAACGGGATGAAAGATTGGCACATCAGGAAAAGGACGTTTAGCCATACCAGGCTGTAGTTCGCGTGGCGCGCCAGCCCAAAGATGTGATGATGGTTCAACCAGAACTTGCAGACGATCACGAAGCTGATCAACCAGCTTAAAAATTGTGGCAGCAGATCGACCAGCCGTCCGGCCAGTTCGCTGACGCTCCGCTGATTTTGCAGCGCCGGAACTTTGAGTTCGAGAACAAGAAGCGTGACAATGATGGCGAACACGCCGTCTGAAAAAGCCTCAATCCGGTTCAGGCGCAACTCGCCTTGCGCAAAACGATTGAAGAATCGCAAGAATTCGCTCCCTTATTGTCCCCGTTTCCCCGCGGGCATTTCACCATGGCACGGTCGAATTCCGTGATGGCGTCGTTCTCCTGGAGTTTACCCCTCGAAGACCCATCGAGCTTTACTACAGGGTCACATGGATGTCAACCGCGAGGAAGTCACGCCAGGCGACATTGATAAACATAATGCAGCAGCCAAAAGGAGGGCCGGAGCCTGGATGGACGACCGTATCTGCACTTTGCGGTAGCAGTCGAAGAATCGAACCGGTATAATCCCTCCCGCTGAGGTACCCATGAAAACAAAACGAAACCTGCTGCTGATTGCCCTGCTGCTATCAACCTTTGCCCTGCCCGTCTGCGGGCAGGACTACCAGGCGGAGTCTGCGCGGCTGGCCCAACTGCTCAAATGGCAAACGGGCAGCGTGGTGGCTGAAATCGGCGCCGGCGCGGGCGAGATGATGCTCGACGCCGCGGGGCGCGTGGGACCCACCGGCCACGTTTACGCAACGGAAGTGAGCACCGAAAAGCTCGCACACCTGAAGGAATTGGCCGCCGATGAAAAGAACCACAACATCACGGTGCTTGAAGGCTCGCAGTCCGGAACCAACCTGCCGCCCGGGTGCTGCGACGCGATCTACATGCGGCGCGTCTATCACCACTTCACCGAGCCGAAGAAGATGGACGCCAGCCTTTTCCAGTCGCTCAAGCCCGGCGGAATGCTGGCCGTGATTGACTTTCCACCGCGTTCGTCGCTGCCGCCGGTGGAGGGTGTACCTGCCAACCGGGGCGGACACGGCATGCCGAAAAAGATCCTCATCCAGGAACTGACCAGCGCCGGTTTCCAGCTCGTTTCCAAGCCCGCCGACTGGCCGAATGACAACTACTGCGTGGTCTTTCGCAAGCCTGAAAAATGAAGGTAGGTTTTGCGTGGGCCCGTTTGCCGGCGGTGAGGAAGGGTTACCCGTCACAGCATGCATCTTCACCCGAAACGTTCAAGATTCCAGGAGGTCGGAATGAAACTTTCCAGGTGGCAACTTGCATTGATCGTTTTCGCTTTGTCGGCGATCCAGCCCGCGTGGGCGGCGGCGAAGAATTTTTATCTTCATGACGGCCAGCGGGTGCTTTTTTATGGCGACAGCATCACCGAGCAGCGGTACTATCCCGTGGCGATTGAGACCTACGTGCGCACACGGTTCCCCAACTTGAAGGTGAAGTTTGTCGATTCCGCGGTGGGCGGCGCGCGGGTGACCGGCAACTGGACCGTCAGTTCGGAAGACGAGAGCCTGGAGCGCGACGTGTTTCCTTACAAGCCGGACGTCATCACCATCATGCTGGGCATGAATGACGCCAGCTACCGGCCGTTTGACCAGTCGGTGTTCGACACCTACGTAAAAGGATACCGGTACATCATCCAGCAGATGCAATCGCACCTGCCGGGCGTGAAGATTGTGCTGATTGAGCCCTCGCCCTGGGATGACGTGACCCAGACGCCCTCTTACCCGACCAACCCGACCAACCAGCCGGGCGGCTACAACTCGACTCTGCTGCACTACTGCCAATTTGTGCGCCAGCTTGGGGCCGAGCACCACCTGATGGTGGTGGACTTCAACGCGCCGATGGTAAAGCTGATGCAGGAAGCCGACAAAGTGGACCACGCACTGGCGCAGAAGATTATTCCCGGCCGGGTGCATCCCGGCGCCACGGGCGAACTGGCCATGGCGCAACTGCTGCTGGAAGCCTGGAACGCGCCTGCGACGGTGACGAGCGTGGCCCTCGACGTGAAGAGCGACCGTGTGGTCGCGCCCGTCAATACTGCGGTCATCGGGGTGTCGGTCTCCGGGAAAGACGTCACCTGGACCCAGACCGACCAGGCGCTGCCCTACCCCATCATGACCCTGCACTCCACCCAGTGGCCGCAGTTTCCGCCCGCCCCGTTTGGCCGGCATGCGCCGCAAATCTTCTGGAAGCTGCCGCCGCTGGAGGGAACGGAAATCAATCCGGTGGCGCAACTGGTAACGCGGCTGATGCACATGTACGAGGATCTGGATTCGGAAACACTGAAGGTGACGGGCCTGGCGGCGGAAAGCTACGCGCTGAAGATTGACGGCAACGCGGTGGGAACGTTCAGCAAAGCGCAGCTCGCCCAGGGAATCAACCTGGCGCGTTACGACACGCCCATGATGCAGCAGGCCAACAAGGTGCTGACCCTGGTGTGGCACCGCGTGGATGTGCGCTTCTACGGATGGCGCGCCATCCAGGTGCCCCTGCGCACCGACCCCATTCCGACCACCCAGCAGAACATCAACCGGATGCTGGCCAACCTGATCCAGTGGCAGGACAAGCTGGTGGACGAAGCCCACGCCGCCGCCCAGCCGGTGCCGCATCACTACGAGTTGGTGGCGCAATAACTCGGGCGGGTCGCAGACACTACAAGGCGAGCGCCTGCGCCACCCCGTACAAACATCTTCTCAGGGAGCCGTTCATGGACTACACCTATCACGACATCGCAAAGATGATCGACCATTCCCTGCTGAATCCCACGCTGACCGCGGAGGAGCTTGAACAGGGCTGCCGACTGGCGCTCGATTACGACTGCGCGAGCGTTTGCATCATGCCTTACGCGCTCCGCCGCTGCGCGGAAATCCTGCAGGGAAGCACGGTGAAGGCCAGCACCACCATCGGCTTTCCGCACGGCGGCCACACCACGGCCACCAAAGTTGCAGAAGCCCAGCGTGCGCTCGACGACGGCGGCCAGGAACTCGACATGGTGGTGAACATCAGCAAAGTTCTGAGCGAGGACTGGGACTACGTGCGGCAGGACATTGGCGCGGTGATCGAGGTCGCGCACGGGCGCGGGCAGAAGGTAAAAGTCATCTTCGAAAACTGCTACCTGCAGGACCAGCCACAAGATCAGGCTCTGCGAAATCTGCGGCGAGTTGGGCGCCGACTGGGTGAAGACTTCCACCGGGTACGGCACCGGCGGCGCCACCATCGAAGACCTCAAGCTGATGCGGCAGCACTCCCCGGCGCGCGTGCAGGTGAAAGCCGCGGGAGGCGTTCGCACACTCGACAAACTGCTGGAAGTCCGCGCCCTGGGCGTGACGCGCGTGGGCGCCAGCCGCACCGCAGAAATTCTGGACGAGTGCAGGAGAAGGCTGAGGAAGGATGAAGGGTGAAGGATGAAGGATGAAAAAAACTCAGCCGGAGGAGAGGGCAAGCCGTGGCTCCGGTCTGCGGGTTTTCCTTATAAAGGACCGCGGACGTCAACCCCGAAGGGGAGGACAATTCCATGAACGAATTCCATGGACCCGCAAATTCAGAGGAGCACTCTTCGCCGCCTTGCTGGCGCTTCTCTTCTGGGCGCCGGCACTGGCATGGGCGCAAACCCATCCCATCCGCGACGCAGGACGGCCTTGTCAGCGGAGTGGCGTTGAGCCATGGCCTGGAAGTTTTTAAAGGCATTCCGTTTGCCGCGCCGCCGGTAGGCAAGCTGCGCTGGCGTCCGCCGCAGCCGGCCGCCGCCTGGCAAGGCGTGCGCAAAGCCGATCAATTCGGTCCGCCGTGCATGCAGAGGGTCGTCACCGGACGCATGGGCCCGTGGACGCGGGTATTCAATTCCGGGAAGCAGCCCAGCGAAAACTGCCTCTACCTGAACATCTGGACGACGGCGAAGCGGCCCGAAAAACTTCGGCCGGTGATGGTGTGGATTTACGGCGGCGGGTTCACCAGCGGGGCCGGCAGCGTGGAGATTTACGATGGCTCGGCGCTGGCGCAAAAAGGCGTGGTGGTGGTGAACGCCAACTACCGCGTGGGCCCATTGGGCTTTTTGGCTTATCCGGGGCTGACCGCGGAATCAGCGCATCATTCCTCCGGCAATTACGGCCTGCTCGACCAGATGGCGGCGCTCCGCTGGGTACAGCGCAACATCGCTGCATTCGGCGGCGACCGCGCCAAGTGACCATCTTCGGCCAGTCCGCCGGAGCAGAGAGCGTCTGGCTGCTGATGCAATCACCGCTGGCCGAGGGCTTGTTCGAGCGGGCCATCATCATGAGCGGCCCGGGAGTCCTTCCATTCAGGGTGATTACCGGCGCGCGGTCGCTGGCATCCGCCGAACAGGAAGGCCAGGAAGTCGCGAGGCGCCTCAGCGCCCAATCGCTTGCGCAACTCCGCGCCCTGCCGGCCGAAAAAATCATCAGGGATTCGGGACGAGCCCGCTGGGCTCCCATCCAGGACGGCTGGGTCATCCGCGCCGGCTGGCATCCTGAGCACGAGGTGCCGGTGATCAACGGCATGGTGGCGGAGGACATTGGAATCGGCTACTACGGCACGGGCCCGGCGCCGGCTGTGACTTTGAAGGATTACCACAAAAGGATGCAGGAGATCTGCGGGGCTGAGGCCGCAGAATGCGAGAAGCTCTATCCCGCCACAGAGAACGGGCAGGCCGCTGCGGCCATCCGTTCCGCTCTGCAGGACCGCGCCCGCGTGTCGCTCTACAAATGGGCAACAAGCCAGGCGCGCCTGAGCCCGCAGGTTTATACCTATTACTTCAATCAGCTGCTTCCCTGGCCCCAGCATCCCGAATACGGCGTGTTCCACTCCTCCGAAGTGCCTTACGTGTTTGACAATCTGCGGCTGATGGACCGTCCCTGGCGGCCGGCGGACCATCGTGTGGCGCGCGAAATATCCGCCTACTGGACGGATTTTGCCATGACCGGAAATCCCAACGCGAAAGGCCTGCCCGAATGGCCGGCTTTCCAGGTTGGGAATTTGACCATCATGCAACTCGCCGCACAGATGAAGCCGATTCCCCTGGCATCTCCCGCCCGCCAGCATTTCTGGATAAAGCATCTGGAGAAGCCTCTGGGATTTTAGCGGGCGTGGGCCGACGTCTTTCGCCCCTGCCGGGGCTGGTGGAGGTTTTGAGGGCTTGGTGTCCCATAGCTCACGCTATGGGCTAAAGTCTTTCGGCCCTCCTAGAGCAGAAAGCAGAAGGCAGCAAGGCATTATAGGGGAGCGCTGGCCGCCGGGGTTACGGTCGGCGGTTGTTAACCAGATAGAGCCGCGGACCTCAAAGGCGGAGGTCCTCGCTTGTATCTTGATTTCCTTGTGTTAAAAATCCCTCAGAAGAAGGGCTTGGTTCGGCGGGAAGGCCGATCTTCGCTGAGGCGCGGCGCGGTGCCGCGAGCCTGTCGGGTAGATAGGCCCCCCGCCCTCTTCTCCCAAGCCGAGGAGAATTTGAGGCCCCGTCGAAACGGGCAGCCTGCATTTGCAATCTCGACTGGAGAGGGCTCAGGGTCGGGGAGCCGGAACCACAGCCTAACGCCAGGAGGTGGTGATGGACAAGCGTGATTTTTCGGGCATCGAAGTGAGCGCCGGGGAACTGATCGTGGCGGTGGAACGTGCATGAGCGGACGGTCCCGCTGGAGTGTTTTGCCAACGACGCCCCAGGCCATCAAGCCGTGCTTCGCTTCTTGCGGGGTGCGGGTCATCAGGGTTCGCGCGTGTATGGAATCCACCGGGGTCTACGGCCTTGATCTGGCTCTGGTCCTGGCGCGAGCGGGGATCGAAGTGATGGTGGCCAATCCGCGTGCGGCGCGTCATTTCGCCACCGCCATGATGCAACGCAGCAAGAATGACCGGCTGGATGCGCGGGTGCTGCTGGAATTTGCCAAGCGTATGCCGTTTCAAGCCTGGACGCCACCGCGCCCCGTCGTCCTTCAATTGCTACGCTTTGCGCGCCGCCTGGAGGCCCTGAAAGACACCCAGGCCGCCGAACAGAACCGGCTCCACGCCGCCCAGGCCACCGACACCACACCCGCCGCCGTGCGCCGCGACCTGGAGCGCAGTCTTCGTTCGCTGCACCGCGCCATCGCGCGACTCACCGTCGAGGCGGTCAAAATCATCCAGCAGGACTCCGGCCTCAAGTTGCGCTTCGATCTGCTCCTCAGCGCCCAGGGCATCGGCGAGACCAGCGCCATCGCCTTGCTGGCCGAGTTGGCCGTGGCGCCGCAAGACCTCGACGTGCGGCAACTGGTGGCCTACGCCGGGCTCGATCCGCGCGAGCACTCCTCGGGCAGCTCCGTGCATAAGAAACCGCGCATCAGCAAGCACGGCAACGTCCACCTGCGCCGCGCCCTCTACATGCCCGCCCTGGTCGCCATTCGCCATCAGCCCCACCTGCGCGCCTTCTATGAGCATCTGCGCGCTCGCGGCAAAGCCAAGATGGTCGCCCTGGTCGCCGTCATGCGTAAACTCCTTCACGCCATCTTCGGCATGTTCAAACATCAGACCGCCTTCGACGGCCACAAGCTCTATCCCGCTCCCTGCAGCCGAAATTTCCTCAACGGAGGCCGCCGCCTGATGCTAAAAAGAAAAGTTTCCTGCACCTTCAAAAGAAAAATGCCCCTTGAAATTCAAGAGAGCATTTTACCCGTTCAAAAAGGAGAGCTTTCCAAACAGCTTTGCAACCTACCCTTGACTTCCCTCTTGACGTGGAAAAGCAGCGATGCTATTCTACCTACCGACTGGTCGGTATCTAACCTCGGGCCCTGGGCGCCCGGCCTGGCCAGACATTTTATTTGGGGATTGCTGCTTTATGTCCAACACGTTTTCAGGGTCAGAAATTCTGCTGGAAAGCCTGGTGCACCAGAAAGTGGAGGTCATTTTCGGCCTTCCGGGCGGCGCCATTCTGCCGCTTTATGACGCCATGTACAGCGCCGGCATCCGCCACTTGATGATGCGGCACGAACAGGCCGCGGCATTTGCTGCGGATGGTTATGCGCGGGTGACGGGAAAGCCGGGCGTGTGCCTGTCAACCTCCGGTCCCGGCGCCACCAACATGATCACGGCGCTGACCTCGGCCATGATGGATTCCATCCCGGTTGTGGCATTGACCGGCCAGGTGCCCGCCAGCCTGATCGGCAAAGACGCTTTTCAGGAAGCCGACACCGTGGGCATTGCCCTGCCCATCACCAAGCGCGCCTTCCTGGTAAAGAAAGCCGCCGACATTCCCGGGGTCATCCAGCAGGCGTTTGAGATTGCGGCTTCCGGCCGGCCGGGCCCGGTGCTGGTGGACCTGCCCAAGAGCGTGCTGCTGGAGAAGACCGAGCCAAGCTATCCGCCCGCCAAAGAGTCGCACCGCGTCCATCAACCCGGCGAGTGGACCCGGGAGCAGATGCAGCAGGCCTGTGAAATGATCGAGGCCAGCCAGCAGCCGGTGCTTTACGTGGGCGGAGGAATCATCGCCGCCAACTCCTCTGAGTTGCTTCGCGAGCTTGCCGAACTCACCCATATTCCGGTGACCACCACGCTGATGGGCCTGGGCAGCTTCCCCTCCGCAGCATCCCCTCTCACTGGGCATGCTGGGCATGCACGGTTCCTACGCCACCAACACCGCCATCAGCAATTGCGACCTGCTGATTGCCGTGGGCGCGCGCTTTGACGACCGCGTCACGGGGCGCATCAACGGCTTTGCCCCCAACGCCAAAAAGATCCAGTTTGATATCGACCCTTCCGAGGTGAACAAGAACGTCAATGTTGACCTGGCCCTGGTGGGCGACGCTTGCGACACGCTGCGGGGCCTGATCGATGAGTTGAAGAAGTCCGGGCACAAGCCGGCAACGGCCGAGCGCGAGCACTGGCTGAAGAGGATTGATGCCTGGAGGGCCGAGCATCCGCTCGCCTACGACAAATATACGAACATTGTAAAGCCGCAGCAGGTGATTGAATCGGTTGCCGAGATTGCCGCTGACGACGCCATCATCGGCGTGGACGTGGGCCAGCACCAGATGTGGGCGGCGCAGTTTTACAACTTCCGCTATCCCCGCACCTGGCTGTCATCGAGCGGCCTGGGCACCATGGGCTACGGATTCCCCGCGGCGCTGGGCGCGCAGATGGCCTATCCCGACCGCCAGGTGATTGCGTTTGTGGGCGACGGCGGGTTCCAGATGACCCTGAACGACCTGGCCACCATGGTGCAATACCGGGTGCCGGTAAAGATTGTGGTCATCAACAACCGTTCGCTGGGCATGGTGAGGCAGTGGCAGGAAATCTTCTTTGAAAAACGCTACTGCGATATCGACCTGAACTTTTCGCCCAACTTCGCCAAGCTGGCGGAGTCCTACGGTATTCGGGCCAGCCGCGTGGATCACCGGGCGGACGTCGAAGACGCCGTCCGCGAAATGCTGAGCGACCGCGAGCCGCGGCTGATCGACTTCTGGGTGGACCCGACGGAAAACTGCTATCCCATTGTCCCCCCCGGAGCCAGCCTGGCCGAGATGGTGGTGGAACCGCCGCGCATGCTGGTGGAAGAGGAAGTCCTGGACGACCTGTGGGCGATGTAAGTAACGGCTCATAGAGTCCATGTCATGCTGAGCTAAGCGAAGCATCTGCTGTATCTTTCTGAAAACGGGCAAAGCAGATCCTTCGTCGTCCCGAAAGCACGGGACTCCTCAGGATGACAGAAAAGAAGCGCAACGCAAGAAAACGTTGCGGCACAAGGCTTCATCAAAGGCTGTATACTTGTTTTTCGGGAGTATCCTATGCAATGGCTGCTGACGCTTGAAAGTGATCGTGATCCCATCGTGCTTTGCCGGCTGATGAACATCTTCCGCCGCAAGGGGCTGGAGATTGAAAACCTGGCCTTGGGCGCCACGGCGGAATCCTATTCCCTGATGGCGGTGGTGGACAGTCCGGAAGGGGACGTTGACCACATTTTCAATTTCCTCCGCCGCACCGATGGCGTGTTGGGCGTGACCTACTATCAGCACGAGCCCTCGCAGGACGCATCGTTCATCTTTGTCGAGTCGGCTGAAAATTCGGAAAATCTCAAGCGCATCCAGGAGGCTTTTCCGGGGTGCAGGGTGATTTTTGCCAGCCACGGCAAGTATCTGGTCGAGGTCCCGTCAGGGACTTCCATGGGAGCACAGATCCCCGGGCTGGGCGCGCCGGGCTTCCTTCCGCTTTCACGGATGAAAACCAGCGGGCAGGCCCGGCAGATGGAACTGGTGGGCGCGGCAGTCGATTCCTAAGGGTCACGCGGTTTGGGGATTCGGGACCGGTGTTCAGGTCCCGGAGTTCGTGATGGATCCGAGAACCAGCGGCGCTATGAAGCGCGCTCCGCGACAGGCAACTCGCGGCCGTGGCGCGCAGAGTTGGGTTGCCACATCCCGCAATCAGTTGTTAAAAATTCCAATCAGCAAAGGAACAGGTGACTTTATGGCGAAAGCTTATTATGAAAAAGACGGAGACGTGAAAAATCTGGCCGGCAAAACCGTGGCGGTAATCGGCTACGGCAGCCAGGGGCACGCCCATGCGCTGAATCTGCACGACAGCGGTGCGAAAGTAATTGTGGGTCTGCCGGCCACCAGCCAGTCCCGGGCCAAGGCCCAGGCGCAGGGTCTGGAAGTTTACGACCCGGCGGAAGCCGCCAAACGCGGCGACCTGATCGCCATGCTGGTTCCCGACCCTCCCATGGCCAAGCTCTATAAGGAAGCCATTGAGCCCAACCTCTCCGCCGGCAAGACACTGTTGTTTGCCCACGGATTCAACATCCATTACAAGTTTGTCCAGCCGCCGAAGGACGTGGACGTCATCATGATCGCCCCCAAGTGCCCCGGCCACCGGCTGCGCGAACTGTTCACGGAAGGCGTCGGCGTTCCGTCGCTGCTGGCCGTGGAGCAGGACGCCTCCGGCAAAGCCGAGCAGACGGCGCTGGCCTATGCCAAAGGGCTCGGAAGCCTGAAGGCGGGCGTCATCCGCACCACCTTCAAGGAAGAAACCGAAACCGATCTTTTCGGCGAGCAGACGGTCCTTTGCGGCGGCGTTTCGGCGCTGATCAACTCGGGTTTTGAAACGCTGGTGCAGGCCGGTTATCAGCCGGAAATCGCCTACTTCGAGTGCCTGCACGAGTTGAAGCTGATCGTTGACCTGATCTACCAGGGCGGCATCAAGTACATGCGCTACTCGGTGAGCGACACGGCGGAATACGGTGATTACACGCGCGGCCCACGGGTGATTGATGACCACGTCCGCGAATCGATGAAGAAAGTTCTGGAAGAGATCCAGAACGGCAAGTTCGCCAAAGAGTGGATGGACGAAAACGAGGCGGGCCGGAAAAAGTTCAATTCCATGCGCGCAGAAGCTTCCGCACGGCTGATTGAAAAAGTGGGAAGCGAACTGCGCAAGATGATGCCCTGGATCCAGACCGCCAAAGAAGAAGCGACGGCCGCCCAGGCCCAGGCCAGGACCTAAGCCACAAAAGTAGATGACAGGGGTACCCACGGTTAAATCGAACCTCGATTTAACCGTGGGCCTTTGGAGAAGATCCCACAGTCAGAAACACGCCGACCGTGGCTACCAGCAGGATTCGACGCAAAACCCTCAACGTTAACAACCAACACTGCGCTACAATAAGGTCCGCAGGTCCATCGCAAACTGAGAGGATTTCCATGAAAAAAGTGGCAGAAGCAGTTGCCGCGCCTTCGTCGGCAGCCAAGAAGTCGCGGGATGAAATCAAGAAGCTGGCGCTGATCGGCACCGGCAAGCTGGGCGAGGGCCTGCTCTCCGCCATGCTGCAATCGCAGGTGATCCCCACCGGGCGCGTGGAGTGCACGGTGGCCCACCAGCCGCGCGCGGATTACCTTTGCGCCAAGTACGGCGTCAAGGCGCACACCAACAACGCGCAGGCCGTGAAGGGCGCCAGCCTGGTGCTGATTGTACTGAAGCCCCAGCAGGTGAAGGGAGTTCTGCACGAAGTAAGGAAGACGATTTCCCCCAATGCGCTTATCGTTTCCGCCGCCGCCTCGGTAACGACGTCGCTGATTGAACGCGAACTGGGCCGTCCGGCGCGCGTGGTTCGCGCCATGCCCAACACGCCCTGCCTCATCCGGCAGGGGATGACGGCGCTGGCCGGCGGCAAGCACGCCACCGCACACGACCTGGAAGTGGCCCAGAATATTTTCGGCGCCATGGGCCGCGCGGTGGTTGCGGATGAAAAGCATATGGACGCCATCACGGCGCTGTCCGGCTCCGGCCCCGCTTATGTGTATATGATTATCGAATCGCTGGCCGAAGCGGGAGTGAAGCTCGGCGTGCCTCGCGACCTTTCCACCGAACTCTCCGCCCAGACCCTGCTGGGAGCCTCCGCCCTGGTGCTCCACACGGGCGAGCATCCCGCCAAGCTGAAAGACGTGGTCACCACGCCGGCCGGCTGCACCATCGACGGGTTGATGGAACTGGAAGAAGGGCGCCTGCGCGTCACCCTCATCAAGGCCGTGGTCCGCGCCGCCGCCCGCGCCAAGCAGTTGGTGGAAAGCACCAATTCGTAGGATAGAAAGGTGCGATGTCCGGGGATTAATCGTCTGGCAACTGATCGACGAGGGTGTCGATTTCTTCATGAATACTTTCTGACCGGCTCCCTATCAGCGTGATATTCGCCTCGATTTCACTGAGGTGGTTCCAAAATTCTTCTTTCTGCGGATCATGCGTGAGGAGCTTCTGGACGTCCTGACGGGCCTGCTCTAGCATGCCAAGATATTCTTCGGCGAGCACCCTCAGGACATGGGTATCAGGGACGGTGGACAATTTTGCTTTTCCCATCATCACCTTGCCAGTTTCTCTTCTAACATTCTCATCAGCTTTTGAGCCCTGTCAATGTCCTTGTTCCATTTTCGGATCAACCTCATGTCGGGCAACTGCCTTTCAAGCTCTCGTGCGATCTTTTCGTGGGGCACTTCGACAACACGAAATTGGCCTCGAATCCGCTTTCGTAACTGTTTGTTCTTTCCCATGCTGAACCGTGCTCGACGGCTAGCCCGTGCTCTTCATGCCGAAGGCGACGCCGCCCACGGTGATCTGGAGCAGGCGCAGGAGTTCGGGCGAGGGCTGGGGCTCGCGGCGCCATTTTTCAAGGAAGCGGATCTGGAGAAAGTTGAGCGGGTCCACGTAGGGATTGCGCAGGCGGATGGATTCCTCCAGCACCGGCTGGCGTTCCAGAAGCTGCTTTGATTCGGTGATGTCCAGCACGTACCGCACGGTGCGCTGGTATTCCTCCTCGATGCGGCTTGAAATCCGCTTGCGCAGACTTGCCGGGCGGCACAGCGCCTCGTAGCGGCGGGCAATGTAGAGGTCCGTCTTGGCCAGCGACGCCTCAGCGTTGTCAATGATCACGGCGAAGAAGTGCCAGTGGCGGTACATCTGCCGCAGCAGGTCGAGACCGTCGGGAAGGTGGCCGCCGAGGAACTTCTCCAGCCCATAGCCGAGGCCATACCAGGCTGGAATGAAATGCCGTGACTGCGTCCAGGCAAACACCCAGGGAATGGCACGAAGCTGGTTGATGTCTTGCGTATTGGAGCGCCGGCTGGGCCTTGAACCCAGGCGGAGGCTTTCAATCAGGTCAATGGGCGTGGCCTGGCGGAAGAATTCAATGAAGCCGGGCGTCTCATAAACGAGGTTGCGGTAGAACTCGCGGCTGGCCGAGGCGATTTCCTGCGCATACTCTTCCCAGGACGCAGCCTGCCTCTGGTGCGGCGTATGCTTCGGCGCCAGCAGGTGGGTGTCCAGAACGGAAGTGACCAGTTGCTCCATGTTCCGCTCGGCAATCTCCAGGTTGGCATACTTCAGGGAGATCACTTCACCCTGCTCGGTGATGCGCATGCGGCCGCCCGGAGCCGCGTAAGGCTGCGCCTGAACGCTGCGGTGCGACTGTCCGCCGCCGCGGCCGATGGTTCCCCCCTTGCCGTGGAAAAATCCCAGGCGGATTTTATGCTTTTCAGCCACTTCCCACAGGCGCTTCTGAGCGCGGAACAATGCCCAGTTGGCGGCGAAGTATCCGCCGTCTTTGACCGAATCGGAATAGCCCAGCATCACTTCCTGGAAGTCGTCGCGCGAGCGCAGCAGGCGGCGGTAATGGCGGTCCTTCAGAAGCTGGTCCATGATGTCCGGCCCGGCCTCCAGGTCATCCACAGTTTCAAAAAGAGGGATGGCGTCAAAGCTGGATTGGAGCTTGCCATCCCCCTGCGACTTCACCAGGCCAGACTGCCAGCCGAGCAGCACCACGTCCCAGATGTTGGCGGCGCTGCTGGTCATGCTGAGGATGTAGCGGTGGGAAGCCCGCTCGCCGTTGCGCATCTGGATCTTCCGCAAGGTTTCAAACTCTTCAAGGGTACGCTGGGCGGCGGCGGAAAACTTTATCCGGCGCGGGCGTTTCTTGAGCAGGGTGTGGATGGATTCAATGCGCGCATCTTCCGGCTCGACGGGCAGTCGCGCTGAGTGGAGGATCTCATCCGCCGCCCTGCGAAGGTGCGAAGAGTGCTGCCGGAAGTCCAGGCTGACCGAGTGGAACCCGAAAACCTGCACAGCCGTGTGCAGGCGTCCCGGCTCCAGGTGGGCGACGCGCGGGCTGGGATGTTCGACCAGCAGCCGTTCGATCAGTTCCACATCGCGCTCGAACTCCTCCGCATCGGCATAAGCCCCGCGCGCCCTTTCCTGCGTCCGTTCAAGGCGCCAGCGCATGATGCGAATCTTGCGACGGTAAAATTCGTGAGGCTGGTCAACGCTTTCAAAGGCGCGCGTGGCGGGAAAGCGCCGCATGTCGCGCTCAATATTCTCGCGGATTTTGCGCTCGAGGGCGGGGCGCGAGCACGGAAAAGAGATCACACTGAGAAATTCATCCAGCCTGTGGAGGTAGTAGTCCAGGACGCTGCGGCGAAGCCGATCCGCGGCGTTCAGGCTGGTTTCCGCCGTGACGTTGGGATTGCCGTCGCGGTCCGTTCCCACCCAGGAGCCAAAGCGGATGCAGGAGCGCTCGCCCGCCAGGCCCGGCGCAAACCGGCCCATCTCCTGCACAAAACGCTCCCAGAAAATACCGGCCAGGTCGTAGATGGTCCGCTCCAGAAACACCAGGGAGTTTTCGACCTCCAGCTCCGGAGTCATGGGACGTTCGCGGGTTTCTTCCGTCAGCCACAGGGCCTCAATCCACGGGTCCACGGATTTCTCAATCGAATGCTCCGGCGAACCGCCCAGGGCTTCCAGCGAGCGGCCGATGCGCATCACGTGGTTAAAGACGCTGCGGCGCTTGGCTTCAGTGGGATGCGCGGTGAGGACCGGTTCAATCCTCATGGAGCGCAGCACGCGGGCGAATTCCGCCACGGGAACATCCTGCTTGGCCAACCGGCTGAACGTGCGGCGCAGCGACATGGGTGCGCCAGCTTCCTCCGACTCATACTGGCGAAGGCGTCGGATGCGCTGCCGCTCTTCGCAGAGGTTCACCAGGTGAAAGAACAGGCTGAAGGCATGGGCAACGTGCGCGGCACGCTGCAACGAAAGGCTGCGCACCTCGCGGTCCCCCGCGGCCACCAGGTCGGGATCGGACGCCTGGCGGAGCTGCTTGGAAAGCCGGCGCAGGTTTTCAATGGCCTCAAAGGTCTTGCGTCCGCTCTGCTCCTGGATCAGCGCCCCCAGGCGCGTGGTCAATAATCGAACTTCCCTGCGAAGTTTTTCATCCATAAGCGATTTTCACATTTCCGGGCGGTCAAACGAACTTACGCGGGAACGGCCAGCACGCTCTCCAGCGCCTTTCGCAAAGCCCCGAGGTTGGCATCCACCCGCACTCTCTGGCGGGACTGTTGCTCCGAGGAGCGATGGCGGATGACGTAATCCGTGTCTTTCAACTGGTGTCCGGTCAGGACAGCCATAATGTCCGCGTGGCGCTCAATTCTTCCGGCGCGCACCAGCTTGCGGATACCGGCAACCGTGGCGGCGGAAGCAGGTTCGCATCCCACGCCGTCTTCGGCGAGGGCCGCCTTCCCCTCGAAAATCTCTTCGTCCGTCACGGATTCGCAAAAACCCCCGGTCCACTCGAGCACCCGGAGGGCCTTTTTCCAGTTGGCAGGACGGCCGATGCGGATGGCCGTCGCCTCAGTGTCAGGCTTCTCCACAGGGATCAGTTCCCGCGAACCAGCCTGGATAGTGCGGAAAAACGGATTGGCTCCGGCGGCCTGGATCACCACCACTTTCGGAACCTTCTCAATAAAACCCATCTCCTTCAATTCCCGCAGGCCCTTGCCGATGGCCGAGGCGTTCCCCAGGTTTCCGCCCGGCACCACGATATAATCCGGCGGCCGCCAGGCCCGCTGTTCCAGCATCTCGGCCACAATGGTCTTCTGCCCCTCGATGCGAAACGGGTTAATGGAATTGACCAGATAGAAACCCATTTCCTCAGCCACCTGGCGCAACAACCCGAACGCCTCATCAAAGCTGTCGCCGATTTCGACCACCAGGGCGCCAAAATCCAGCGCCTGGGCCAGCTTGGCGGCGGAGATCTGGCGATAGGGAACAAAGAGAATGGATTTCATTCCCGCGCGGCCGGCGTAAGCCGCCATTGAAGAGGACGTGTTTCCAGTGGAGGCGCAAGCGACCATGCGAACGCCCAGTGAGGCGGCCCGCGTCATGCAGGCGGTCATCCCCAGGTCTTTGAACGATCCGGTCGGATTGATGCCCTGGTGCTTGATGGTGAGATGCACGGGCCCGGCCCACCAGCCGGCACGCCGCGTGCCCACCAGCGGCGTTGCTCCCTCAGACAATGAGATGACTCGATCGTGCGGGCCGACGAAAGGCAGCAGTTCGCGGAAGCGCCAGACGCCGCTGCGATCGATGGGTTCGCCGCTCAGGCGCCGCTGGTGCCAGGCCGACCGCAGGGCCTCGGGGTCCGTAATGTCAAATTCGTACTTGACCTCGAGCAGACCTCCGCACCAGGCACACTGGTGCGTTGCTTTCTTGGGTTCCTGCCTGCGGCCACAGGCTTCTTCAATGCATTCGAGATAGGTCAGAGCCATTCGTCTGTCGGGAACGTAATCCGCAGGTTCATCGAACTGCGACTCACCCGCGGTGTCCCGGCCTCGCTAAAGATGAAATTCCTCGTGAACGGACTTGACCGCGTCCTGCATGTCCGCGGACTTGACCGCGAAGGAGATGCTCAGCTCCGAGGAACCCTGTGCAATCGCAATGATGTTGATCCCTTTGCGGCCGAGCGCTCCGAAGGCGCGCCCGCTGATGCCCGGGGTGCCTTTCATATTTTCGCCCACCGTCACCACAATAGCCACCTTGGGCATCACTTCCAGCACGCCCACGTAGTCGTGCAGCATTTCAAGCTCAAACACTTTTTCCAGTTCCGCTTTGACCCGCGGGAGATCCGTCTGGTGGATGGCAAAGCAAAGCACGTTGTCGGCGGAGGACTGGGTGACCATCAGGGTGGAAACTTCCTCCAGGTAAAGGCAATTGAACACCCGGGCCGCCAGCAGCGGGAAGGAGATCGAGTTCCTGCCGCTCATGGTGATCAGGGCCGCATCCTTGACGGAGGTAATCGCCTTGATACCGGCCTGCCCGTTTTTTGCGGAGGGCACAATCCGCGTCCCCGGGCAGGAGGGGTTAAAGCTGTTCTTGATCCACACCGGAATCTTTTTCTGCATCACCGGCAAAATGGTTTTGGGATGCAGGACCTTGGCCCCGAAATAAGAAAGCTCAATCGCCTCGCGATAGGAAACTTCGGGCAGGATCCGCGCTTCCGGAACCAGGCGGGGATCGGCCGTCAACACACCGTCCACGTCCGTCCAGATCCAGACCTCGTCCGCATCGAGCGCTGCGCCCAGTATGGTGGCGCTGTAGTCGGAGCCGCCGCGCCCCAGCGTGGTGCAAACGCTTTCCCGGGTGGCTCCGCGGAAACCCGTCACCACGGGAATGACGCCTCGCTTCAGCAGCGGCCTCAGCCTTTCCTGCGTTTTGGCGCCGGTCTCCTCAAACAGCGGGCTGGCGTTGCCAAAATTGTCATCGGTCACAATGCATTCGACGGCGTCGACAGCCTCGGATTTGAGCCCCTGCGACCGCAGGATGGCCGCGACCAGCGTGGCCGACATCACCTCGCCCAGGCTCGAAAGCGTGTCCATGCCGCGCGGTGTGATTTCGCGAAGCAGCGTGAAGCCCGAGCAGAGATCTTCAAAGTGTTTCACCTGTTCGGCCAGGCGGGGAAGCACGCTCGCCTGCTCAGCCGCCGAGAGCAACTGGTCCGCCACCTCACGATGGCGGCGCGCCAGCTCCTGGCGGGAGCCTTTCCAGGGCTCTTCCGTCCCCTGGCTGGCCTGGGTGGCGGCGCGAATCAGCATGTTCGTGGCGCCGCCCATCGCCGACACCACGGCCACCACGTCAGCATGCCTGGCATGCTCCCGCAGAATTTCAGCCACGCCCTGCATGCGCTCGGCGCTGCCGACGGAAGTGCCGCCAAACTTCATCACGATCAGCGGCCGTTTGCTCTTGCCCGAACTCTCTTTCACTTTCACCATCGTTCTACCTGCAGACAAACAAAGGCCCGCTCAGCCATCTGAGCGGAGCCCCACCAGCCTCCGCCACTAGCGAGTCTTCGATTTCGTAGTGCTGGCAGCTTTGGATTGCGAGGCTTTGACCGCGTCCTGAACAGCCTGCAGGAACACCTTGGCTGGCAATGACAGGTACCGGTCACGGCGATAAATCAAGCCGAGTTCCCGGTAGAGTTTCTGGCCTTCCAGCGGAATCAGTTTCAGCACGCCGGCAGCCACTTCCGGCTCCGCATAGGCCCGGTTGATCAGGGAAATTCCCAGGCCCGCGCCGACAAACTTTTTCTGTGTCTCCACGCTCGCCAGCTCCATTGAAATCTGAAGGTGGTCGCGAAAATCGCGCATCAGACGATCAATGACCACGCGCGTGTGGCCGGTCTTGGGAAGAATCAGCGGGTGCTGGGCCACTTCTTCAATGGTCACGCTTTTGTGTTTGGCCAGCGGGTGGTTTTTCGGCACCACCACCTGGACTTCATCTCGGAAAACAGGAATCACTTCAATATTGTTCGCGGTCTGCGGCAAGGTTACAACGCCAAGGTCAACCGCACCTTCCTGGACCTTCTGCACAATCTTGTGGCTGAAATTGCGATAAATGCTGATCTGCACCAGCGGATAAAGCTGGCGGAAATGCGCAAAGGTCTGCGGCAGGACGTAAAGACAGGTGGCCTCATTAGCCCCGATGTAAAGCTTGCCTCGCGGCGTCTGGTTCAGTTCCGCAATCGTCTGAAGGGCTTCCTTCTGCAAGGCCAGGAGCTGCTCGGCATAGCGCAGCAGGATATCCCCCGCAGGCGTCAACTGGACTTTCTTGCCGCTGCGGTCAAAAAGCTTTTCTCCGCATTCCTGCTCCAGCAGGCGCACCTGGGCGCTGATCGCCGGCTGCGTGCGGTAGATCTTCTCCGCCGCCCGGGAAAAACTCTGCAACTTGGCGACCTGAATAAAACTCGCTAACTGGTCGTAGTCCATGGCTTTATGCACTCAGGGTTTACAAACCATACATTCTACTTCATTTTGGCCCAACTGTGGGAGGTTTAAAACGGGAGAAACGGCTTCCCGGCGGCACCCATCTGCACCTGCAAAGTTTAACCGCGCTGGCAGGGAAAATCACCGTGGCCACCGGTTCGAATCAAGAGGGGAGGGTTCAGCGCCAGCGCGGAGGGAAAAATTTCCATGAGAGCACCGTGGGCAGCCTGAAATTGGCATTAGGGTTCAGTGTGGGCCTATCGAATCTCCGGCTGTCTGTTAAGGCGCATTGGTTCCGGACTGCTGGTCAGATAAATTGCTTTCAGGGTTACTGGCGATGCGGGCCAGGAAGGAAGTGCAAGGGACAGGGAATCGAATTTTTAGTCTGCGGGTAATAGGCGGGAATCCTACGAGGTTCAACAGAGGATATTGGAGGATCGATTCCCTGCCCCCTCTTGCATCCTGACGCTTCCTTTTTACCTATTTAGTTAATGACCGTCAAGGTACGAAGGTACTAGCACTCTGGTACCACATGCCAGGCATCCCCATAACTGATTGAAAATAGATATCTTATTTTACTGAAACTGGGCTAGTCTTGCCTGAAACCATTAAAAAAAACTTCGGAAAGCTTGACCAGAGGGGATATGCATAGCTTCTGAAGTCATGTCCGCGGCCGAACCGGACCGACTCTACGAACGGATAATCCTTATTGATATGCCGCTTTGGGGGGGAGGTTGCGAACGCCGGGAAAGTGTAGCCGCCTGATATTAGTAGCGGGGGCCGGGAACCGTGTTGAACAACACACGGGGGTATTGGAAGGTAAGATTCCCGTGCCCCCCCTCCCTACACATTGCGGGTGAATATGTCACACCCTATTAATAGCTGTCAACCTATTCTTGTATTTAGACAATCAGTGTATGCTGCAAGCGCTGGACTTATGAGAAACTTCATGGGGCCTGGGTTTGTGGCGCGATCCTGTTCTCTGGAGAGTGTACCCGACGGGCCAGGGAGCTCGAGTGATGCGGGAACCAAAGTAAAACCCGCGCGGGTGTTTTGTCACGCTGTTTCAATACGGAGCGCGCGGCCTGCCGGAACCGGAGACGTCCCCGGCCTGAAAAGTTCCCGATGGCCTTGGCAAGGCTCGCTTTAACCATGTTAAATTGAAGCCGACAGAGCTTGCACTATGCCTGAAGAGCGCCGGATGAAATTTGCGTGGATGGATGTGCTGCTGCTGGTTTTTCTGGCCAGCCTGGCGGTACTGAATCCGGTCTCTGAAATTCACGCCCAGCTCGTCCTGCTCTCTATCGGAATTTTCCAGGTCTTCGAGCGCAGCTTTATTGACATCGCGGGGCCGCGTGGAGGAGCTTACAGCATTCTCCTGAAGATCGCGCTGGCGTCGTTGCTGATCTCCCACACGGGAGGCGTCCAGCCCAGCATCAACTCGAGTTTTTATCTTATCTATTACATTCCCGTGGTCACTGCCGCCATGTACTCCGGTCCCTGGGGGACCCTGGGCTGGACAGCCCTCACCTCCGCGGCCTATTGCTCGTTTCTCATCCCCGCCCTCCAGGAATACCGGCTGACGCCGAGTGGCGCCAAGGAACTGGCCATCCGCAACCTCTTTTTCTTTCTGGCGGCGATGCTGGTGAACCGCTTTGTGATGGAAAGCCGCGCCCAGGCGGAACGCTACCGGCGCGTGGCGGAGCAGCTCAAGGAAACAAACCTCCAGCTTGAAAAAGCTCAGGCGGAGGCCCGACGGTCCGAGCGGCTGGCGGCGCTGGGGCAACTGAGCGCGGGGCTCGCGCACGAAATTCGTAATCCCCTGGGGGTCATCAAAGGCTCTGCGGAAACACTGGGGCGGAAACTTCCGACGAACGATCCCGTGGCCCGGGAGCTTGCCGGTTACATCTCAGGCGAAGTGAACCGGCTGAATTCACTGGTCAGCCGTTTTCTCAGTTTCGCCAAACCGCTGGAGTTGAAGAAACAGCCGGAAGACATTTCACAAATTGTGGAGACCGCCCTCAAGGCCGCCCAGGAACGCTGGCCCGGCTCAAAAGTTGAAGTGGAGCGCGCCTACAGCGGCGAACTTCCCCCCGTTTCGTTGGACGCGGAACTCACCGAGCAGGTCTTCAAGAACCTGGTCTTCAACGCTTACGAGGCCATGGAAGAGCAGGGGGGGACGCTGCGGGTGGAAATCTCAAAAGAATACAGCGACGGCCGGCGTGGGGTGGAGATTGCGTTTTCCGACACCGGATCCGGCGTGGCGTCGGAATTGCGCGAGCAGATTTTCAATCCCTTTTTTACCACCAAGAGCAGCGGCGTGGGGCTGGGACTTTCAATTGTTTCGAAAATCGTGGACGACCACGGCGGATGGATTCGAGTGGATCCGGTTTCGGGAAAAGGCGCCTGCTTCCGCGTGTTTTTTCCGGAGGAATAGCCAGGGGCGCTTGCATTGACAAGTCCCGCGTTCTAAGTTGTTCAGGGTGATAGATCCCACAATGCCGACCATTCTGATTGTTGAAGACGAACCCAAAATGCTCCGGCTGCTGGAGCTGAATCTGGCGGACGACGGCTACACAACCCGCACCGCCAGCACCGCTGAGAACGGCCTGAAGATTCTGGCCAGCGACAGGATCGACCTGGTGCTGAGCGACGTGAAGCTGCCGGGAATGAACGGCCTGGAATTTCTGCAGGCGGTGAAGCGCGCCAACGCCGCCATTCCCGTAGTGATGATGACCGCCTACGGCACGGTTGAAAGCGCCGTCGAAGCGATGAAAGAGGGCGCCAGTGACTTCGTCCTGAAGCCGTTTTCCCTCGAAGAGATCAAGCTGATCGTCCGCAAGGAACTGGATGTCCGGCGGCTGCATGAAGAAAACCGCCAGTTGCGCGAAGCGCTCGGCCAGCGATACCAGTTTGACAACATCGTTGCCAACAGTCCCGGGATGCAGGAAGTGCTGGGCACGGTGGAGCAGGTGGCGCCCTCCAATGCCACCGTTCTGCTGGGGGGCGAAAGCGGCGTGGGAAAGGATATGATTGCGCGCGCCATCCACCAGCACTCGCGCCGGGTGAACGGTCCGTTCATCAAGATCAACTGCACGGCCATTCCGGAAAATCTGCTGGAAAGCGAACTTTTTGGATACGAAAAAGGAGCCTTTACGGGCGCCACCACGACGAAGCCCGGCAAGTTCGAGCTGGCCGATAAGGGCACCATCTTCCTGGACGAAATCGGCGACATGGCGGGCAGCCTGCAAGTCAAGCTGCTGCGCGTGCTGCAGGAGCGCGAGTTTGAGCGTCTGGGCGGCACCCGAACCATCAAGGTGGACGTTCGAGTGGTGGCCGCCACCAACCAGGACCTCCGCGCCGCGCTCGAACAGGGAACGTTTCGCGAAGACCTTTATTACCGGCTGAACGTGGTGCCCATCTCCATCCCGCCGTTGCGCGAGCATAAGGAAGACATTCCTTATCTGGTCGACCACTTCATCAAGCGCTTCGCGGAAAGCTCCGGGAAAACCATCGAGGGCATCACGCCCGAAGCGATGAAACTTCTGGTCGATTTCCATTGGCCGGGGAACGTGCGCGAACTGGAAAACATCATCGAGCGCGCTGAGGTGATGGCCACCGGGCCGAAGATAGACGTGGGAGACATCCGCCTGGATATTCTTGCGCCGTCCGCAAACCGCCCCGGCCTTGACCCTGTCTCCATGGCTGCGGACGGTTCCGCGCTGCCGTTGCTTCCCGAGGGCCTGACGCTCGAGCAGTATGAAGACAAGCTGATCCATGAGGCTCTCCAGCGGGCCGGCGGCAACAAGAGCCAGGCCGCCCGGCTTCTCGGCCTCTCGCGCAACGCTTTGCGCTATCGCCTGTCCAAAATGGGAGTATCCGACGAACCGGAGCCATGACTTGGACCAGCCCGCCATCATTTCCGCCAAGACGCTTGGCCAGCTTGCCTTGCCGGGTTATTGCCCGCGATGTTTCTGGCTGGCCATGAAGGCCGGCAGGCTGCCCTTCCAGATTTTTCCCGGCATCTTCAGCGCCATCGACAGTTACTCGCAAGAACATCGTTCACGGCTGGTTTGACCGTTACGGCAAGCCCCCCTCGTGGCTGGAGCCGCTGGGCCTGATTCGAACCTATAAGGTTCCGCCTCACTTCACGAAATTTGCGGTGCTCGACGAAGAGAACGCGATCGTCCTGCGAGGCACGCCTGACGGCATTTTCATCATGCAGGATGGCTCTTACGCCATCATTGACTACAAAACCGCCAGGTTCACTGCTTATCAGGACGATCTCTTCCCGATGTATGAAGCGCAGTTGAACGCCTATGCCTACATCGGCGAGCGCCTTGACGTCAAACCCGTCTCGAAGCTGGCGCTGGTCTATACCGAGCCGCTCACCAACAACTCCGCGACCTCCGATGATTCCAACCTGACGCCGGAAGGTTTCCGCATGGACTTCAGGGCGCGGATTCTTGAAGTGGAAATCCATCCCGACCTGGTGACACGCCTGCTGAAAACGGCCGCAGAGGTTCTCAATTCCACTTCACCACCGGCAGGGGCGGAAGGTTGCAAGGATTGCGCCGCAGTGGCCGGTCTGCTTCACCTCTCCTCCCTCTGAAGCCTGCGCAAAGCAGATATCGTCAAGCCCGCCTCTGGCCAGGGTATATCGCCCCGGGCTGGTGGTTGAAAACCACCACATTTGGCCGATATCACCCAAAACGCCTCGGCGCCATGGATCGCCAAAACTCTACTTTTATTAATCTTCTATTATCAGCAAGTTGCAGATGCGTTTCTCAGGCCTTTGGCAATCATCGTGCCCTAATCCAGGTCGGGTCACGTTCGTCGAGGGAGACGAGGGAGCCAGGAGGTGGATGATGAAAGCGATAAAGTTCAAGTTGATGGCAGGCATGATGACGGCAGCGCTGGCGCTGGCCGTTCTCCCCTTGCTGGGCCAGGGAGGTACGGAAACTTCCACCGGAGTGGCGCGCGTCAGTCTCATCCGAGGCGACGTTTCAATGGAGCGCGGCGACTCAAACGAGTGGGTGGCCGTGACCGTGAACACACCGCTGGTTCCGGGCGATACCCTTGCCACCGGCCCCGGCTCGCGCGCCGAGGTTCAGCTGGACTACTCGAACGTGGTGCGCCTGGGCGGTAACTCTGAAGTCAAAATCGCCGACCTGAACGATTCGCGCATTCAACTCCAGGTAGCCCGAGGCACGGTGGACCTGGCGGTGTTCGGGAACAACCAGGCGAATACTGAAGTGGATACGCCCAACGTGGCCATTGAGCCTCAGCAGGCGGGCACTTACCGCATTGACGTCAATTCCAACGAGGCCTCACTGATTACGGTGCGCGACGGCCAGGCGCAGATTTCCACTCCGCAGGGCTCCACAACCGTTAACGCAGGCCAGGAGATCAACGTTGAAGGCGCTCAGAACCCGCAGTATCAGATTGTGGACGCCCGCCCGCTCGACGACTGGGACCAATGGAACCGCGACCGCAACGGCGTCATTAATCAGGCCCAGAGTTACAGTCACGTCAACCAGTACTACACCGGGGCGCAGGACCTGAACTCGAACGGCCGCTGGAACTATGTACCCGGTTACGACTGGTGCTGGACGCCTTATGTGAACGCCGGATGGGTGCCCTACAGCAACGGCCGCTGGGTGTGGGAGCCCTTCTACGGCTGGACCTGGGTTTCCTATGATTCGTGGGGCTGGGCGCCTTATCACTACGGCCGCTGGTTCTACTATGGCAGCAGCTGGTGCTGGTGGCCGGGCGCCGTCACACCCTTTTACCGTCCGCTGTGGGCGCCGGCCTACGTTTCCTTCCTCGGCTTTGGGTACGGATACCACCGCTTCTCGTTCGGCTTTGGATACGGATTCAACTCGATTGGCTGGTTCCCGCTGGGACCCCACGACCGGTTCGACCGGTGGTGGGGCCGGGGCCGTGACCACTCGTTCAACCGGATCGGCATGAACAATTACTACGGCCGGGACGGCGGACGCCGCGGCTACGGTGGCTCCAACATGCGTGCGGTCTTCAACAATGCCCATGTCCGCCGCGGCATCGTGACCATGGACGCCAACCGCTTTGGCCGGGAAGCCGTGCCGCGTAACCGCCGGCTGGTCAACTCGACGATGTTGCGGAACGCGGACATGGTCCACGGCACGCTGCCGGTGGTCCCGACGCGTGCAAGCCTCCGGGTGACCAACCGTGTGGCTCGCGTTCCCGCAGCGGCAAGGAACCGGGCCAACAACACCCGCTTCTTTACACGGAGGACGGTGGCCACGCCTCGCGGCAACCGCTCGTTCAACAACCAGTCCGCCTCCATCCGGCAGATGGTGCAAACCCGCAGAAACGTCAGTGCTCCCGGCGCCAACAGAGCAGGAACGAACGCTGGAGCCAACCGCGGGTTCCAGATGTCACGGTCAACCGGCCGGCAGAACCAGGGCAACGCCGCTCGGCGAAACCCGGCTCCGGTGGTTCGGCAAAACCCGCAAGGTCGGCAGAACGCCGGGTCCGGCAACGGGCGGAGCGTGCAAGCCAATCAGCCGAACATGCGGAGATCCGGAACAGGAGCGCCGGCAGGTGCGCAAGCCCGCGGCAACCAGGGTCGTCAGAATTCCGCCCAGGTTGTTCGGCAGAATCCGCAACAGCGGCAGGGCGGGAGCGCCAACGGGCGCGGCACACAGGCAAACCGGCCCGGTTTCCGCCAGTTTGGAACCAGTACGCCGGCAACGCAAGCCCGCGGCAACCAGGGTCGTCAGAATTCGGCGCCCGTGGTCCGGCAGAATAGGCAGCCGCAGCAGAATGCAAATCCCGGCGGTGCACGCAACACGCAGCAAAACCGGTCCAACTTCCGCCAATTCGGAACCAGTACGCCGGCAGCGCAGTCGCGCGGCAACCAGGGTCGTCAGAATTCCGCCCCGGTGGTCCGGCAGAATAGGCAGCCGCAGCAGAATGCAAATCCCGGCGGTGCACGCAACACGCAGCAAAACCGGTCCAACTTCCGCCAGTTCGGAACCAGTGCGCCGGCAGCGCAGTCACGCGGCAACCAGGGTCGTCAGAATTCCGCCCCGGTGGTTCGGCAGAATAGGCAGCCGCAGCAGAATGTTGCACCTCGCTCCGGCCAGCCTCAGTCAAGCCGGCCAAACATGCGGAGCTTCTCCGGCAACTCGCCGGCAGGAACCCGAGCAGCTCCAAACCAAAGTTCCCAGAGGTTCAACCAGGGAGGAAATACGTCAGCGCGCAGCCAGCAGAACAATGGCAACTTTCGCCGTTTCACTCCCCAGGCTGCACCGCGGACTGCTCCGCAGAATCAGGGAGGATTCAATAACAACTCCAGGGCCGCGCCCCGGAACAACAGCGGGAACCAGGCCGGATGGAACCGCTTTCAGCAGCAAACACAGGCTCCACAGCAGCGTGGCGGCGGTGGGGTTTATAACAGTGGGCAACGATCGCAAGGATCATCCCAGCCGCGCTACCAGGGGAGGCCAGGCAACCAGGGATCCCAAAGCTATTCCCGGCCGCCCCTGCGGTTCAACAAACCGATCGTCAGTGAACCGCGCACGCGGTACAACGGCGGCAGCTCAAGGCCAAGCTATCAACAACGCTCAGCCCCGAGCTATCAACGCCGTTCGGCCCCAAGCTATCGATCCGCGCCTCCTACCAGGTCCGCCCCGAGTTATCGCGGCAATTCCGGCGGAAGCAGGTCGTACTCCGCCCCTTCGCGCAGTTCCGGCGGGGGAGGCAGGTCGTACTCGGCCCCCTCGCGCAGCTCCGGCGGCGGAGGTAACAGAGGTGGCGGAGGTAGCAGAGGCGGTGGAGGCCACCGGCACTGATCAGCAGGAAAAGTTATTTAAGATGTGAGTACGGAATCGGCCTGGGTCTGCAAAGCCCAGGCCGGTTTCGTCTTCAGGCTTTGGCTTCCTTCTTGGTGAAGAAGGTTTCGATCTCCTCCAGGGTTTTGCCCTTGGTTTCCGGGAGGAAGAAAGTGACCGTGATGAAGTAGAGAACGGTGAAACCGGCGAAAAGCAGAAACATAGTGGTATAGCCGTAACGGCCCACCGTGGGCAGGAAGATGGCTGCCAGAACAGTGGCAACAGCCTCGTTGATGACCAGCGCAATGCTCATGCCGTTTGAACGGATGCGGGTCGGCATCAGTTCCGACAAGGCCAGCCAGACGCAAATGCCGGGTCCCAGGGCGTAAAAGGTGGCAAACAAAAACAGGGTCAAAGCCACCAGCCAGCCATTTCCCCGGCTGGGCAATGGCGTAATCAGGGCATGCTCAATGCGCAGCGGAGCCGTCTTGGCCTGGTCGAGATTGCCAAAGGGATCAGAGAAAAAGGCCACGACTTTGTTGCCGGGAACGGCAGCTTTCCCGGCTCAATTTTGCACCGGGGTCGAGAGCGGTTGGTTCGAGGCCAGCGCGGGCGTCACGGCGCTGAAATCCCCGTAGGAATAAATGATGGTCAGGGTGGTCGGCTTGCCGGCCAGACTGGTGTTGCCAGCCGCATTCAGCCATTGCTGCTGAAGCTCCGGCGTATAATGCACGCTCAAACTTGCATTCCCACTCGCCATAGCCTGGACGGGCTGGCTCACGTCCACGCGGTTCCGTTCGCCGCGATGGAACAGGAAGGCCGTCGCGCACAAGGCCACGACGATTCCGGCTGTACCGAGAGAGAGCAGAAATGTACGTCCTTTGCGGTCCACCAGCACCATGCCAATGACCGTGGCCCCCGCCTGGACCAGGGTGAAAAGGATGTAACCCCAGTGCGCCGCCACGTCCGTCATGCCGCTTTGGATCAGGATGGCTGTGTTGTACCCGATAATCGAATTAATACCGGTGGTCTGGTTCAGGGCCAGAATCACGCAGGCCAGAATAAAAGGAAGCACGTATTTGCGCTGCAGCAGGCTTTCGGCAACGCGCCTACCCGCAGATTTCGCCTGTTCAGCGGCCTGAGTGCTCTCCATTTCCTCCAGCTCAAGCTGTGCCTGTTCAGGTGCCCTGGAGCGCAACAGCGCCTCCAGCGCAAGTTTCTTTTGCCCGCGCCGGAACAGCCAGCGCGGCGATTCCGCCACGAGAAAACCGCCCAGCACAAAGACCAATCCCGGCGGCAGCGATACCCAGAAAATGCTCCGCCAGGCGTAATCTTTGTAGGTAAAAAGCATCTGCGGATTGCCCAGTCTTGGCCACCTCCTCCACGCGGAAGCTGAAGTACATGCCGATGCCGGCCGCCGCCACAATGCCGAGGGTCAACAGCCACTGGAACATGGCGGTGCCCTGGCCACGGTCCTCAGGCGCCAGGCACTCGGCCAGATAGAGCGGAACAACCACCCCGATCAACCCGGCGCTGATGCCCTGGAACAACCGGCCCACAATCAGCAATTCGTAGCTGTGCGAAAGCGCAATGACGGGAATGCTGGCGGCAAACAACGCCCCGCTCAGGATCATCAGGCGCTTCCGGCCTATGCCGTCCGCCAGCACGCCGGCAAAAAGGGTGGAGATCACCGTGCCCAGCAACACCGCGGCCACCACAAACGAAATCTGGCCTGCGGTCAGTCCCGAGGTGGCTTCCAGATAAGGCAGGGCGGCGGCAATGATGCCCACGTCGATGCCGTACAGCAGTCCGCCCAGTCCCGCCACGAACTTCAGAAAACGGTTGTAGGTTGCCGGCTTGAATTTGAGGACTGAAGATGTTTGCATGTGCGCCTCTTCGCTGTGATGTCATGCCGCCTGAAGGGTTCCGGCCAGGAGGCCGAACCCGGGCGAGCGGACAGATTCTCTTTCCTTCAATGCTCTGGCTTTTCCACGCCAGCACGCCAATGCTGGATTGGCGGATTTGTCGAGGGTGAAACCGTCATGAATGCCAGAGCGATAGATTATACCGAAAGGCAACATTCCATGTGAATTCTTTCCGCCACCGCGGAAAATAGACCCCGCCAGTGAAAGCTGGCGCCTGCTACAACGGCTTTGCGAAACGTCCATCCTACCACCGGTTGGGTTTTCCTACATGCGGTTTTGCACACGACGCGGGGTTTTTACGCGAGCCCTGTCCTGAAGAACCAAGCGACGATTCCCGTCCCGCCCCGGGAAGTTGACTTCGCCGCCGAACCCTGCCTAACATTCCTTGAGAGGATCAAAATGGTCAATCGGCGGGAGCGCGTAGCGGCGACATGCGCAGTCATCTTTGCTTTTTGCGTTCTCGGTCCAGCACCACTGCTCCGCTCGCAGGATACACAAGACGATATGATCGAGCGGATCGGGGCAGAACTCCTGACCCGAAACTTTCAGTCCGCGCTGGATGATGCGCGCCAGGCCGTCCGGCAGTTTCCAGAGTCGGCCGTTCTGATGCACCTGCTGGCCGTGGCGGAATCGAAAAACGGGCTGCAGGATGAGGCCCGCAAGAGCTTCCACAAATCCATCAATCTGGACCCCACCATCCCCCAGAATTACTACGACGTCGCCCTGCTCGATATGCAGGCCGGCGACTACCCCGAAGCGACAAGGATGCTCAAGACTTTCATCGGTATCACTCCGCAAAACGCCAAGGCGCACCTGATGCTGGGAATCGCTTACCGCAAGCAGGGCGAAGACGCGCTCGCCGTCCGGCAATTGAAGCAGGCGCTCGCCATCACACCCGGCCTGCCGCTCGCGCACTACAACCTTGGGAAAATCCATGCGAGCCAGGGCGACAACAGCGCTGCGCTCGACGAGTACCGCGACGAACTGGGCGTGAATCCGGAGTTCTATGACGTCTACTGCAGCGCCGGAGACGCCGAAATCGCAATCAGAAAACTTGATGCGGCGGAAGCGCTCTTCCGGCGCGGGACGGAGATCAAGTCCGCTGGCTTACCAGGCCTACTACGGGCTGGCGCGGGTCTATCAGATCCGGAAACAGTTACCCAAAGCGGAAGCCGAGCTCAACACCGTCATCGTCCTCGCCCCCGATGATATTGACGCGCACTCGATGCTGGCCGGCATTTACACCCAGCTGGGGAAAACGCTGGAAGCCAAAAGAGAAGAACTGGTGGTGGAAACTCTGAAGAGCCAGGCAAACGAGGCGAACCAGCCGGACGAAACGCCTGCGCCATCACACTGAACCGGCCTGACTCAAAACCCATGCGGCCGCGAAACCGATGCAGAAATCCCACTGTAAAACAGTTACCAGCTTGCTGCTGATCGGCATCTGCCGGCCTGCTGCTGCTGGCGCCGCCTCTCCGGGCCGATGAATTCACCCAGACTTCCCACTACAAGCGCCGCCTGTTTTCATCCGCCACTTTCACCATGACCGTGCGTACCGGCGACATTTATATCACCGGCTGGGACGATCCGCACGTTGAGATTGAGGCGGAGAAGGTGGTGCACGCCAAATCAAAGAAGGACGCCGAGCGCCGCTACAAGCGCATCAGGATTCTGCTGGACGGGCAGGATGAGATGCTCCACCTTCGCACCCTCTATCCGCCCCGCAGGCCCTGGCGGCCCTTTCGCGGCGAGTCCAGCCTGACCGTCAACTTCCGCATCCACATGCCCTACGATTGCAACCTGGACCTCAAGGTTGTGGATGGAGACGTCAAGGTTCAGGGAGTGGTGGGGCAGGAAAAGATCATGGTGAACTACGGGCAGGTGGAGGTTGATGTTCCCTCGCGCAGCAACCTGAGATCGGTGCGCGCCAAAACCTGGCTGGGCAACGTGCAAAGCAATCTTCGCGGAGAGAACGCCGCAGGCTTCAACAAGAAGGTGCTCTTCTGGAACCCCAACGGAACCCAGAACATCTCGCTCAAGGTCCACATGGGCGGGATCTACATCTTCCGAGGCGAGGACGACTACCCGCCCTCTCCGATCCCGTGAACGGATTCCGGCCGGCGCCGGCCGCGCACCCTGAAAATCCACAAACAGGCGTTTTGTAATTTTTACCCACTGTTCCAGAATTGGACACATTTTGCCAAAAGATGATTTTTGATGAACCAATTATTTAAATAACTTATTTAATTTGTGTAAGTTACAAAATTATGAATTTTTCGTCCCAAACGTCCCAAACGTCCCATTTTGGGGCTAGTTGCGTTGCTTGCTAGCCTAGAATATGGGGCCTATCTCATGGCGCGGAAAACGCCTCGGCGCCAGCCCTCACCCTGCAGCCGACGCCCGTGGAGCGGCCAGGTCAAAACGGATTCCCCGGCTTGCGCCCATCGAAATCCTGACTGTGCTATTCTCGGTTGGTCGTCAAACGTCATGGAGGTGTACGCATGCTTTTTTTAACCTGTTGGGAACTCAATGAGAACATGCCCGCGGCGGAGCGCATGGCCATCGCCCAGAAGCTGACTTCTTCGGGACTCTTTCCGCCGAAAGGGGTGAAGGTCGTGCGCTGGGACCAGACGCCCGATGCCTGGGGCATTCTGTTGCTGGAAGCCGACAACGCCATGGACGCGGCTCTGGCGCTCGACACCTGGCGAATGGCCGGGGCAGGCTTCTTCAAGCAGACCCGGACGGCCCCCGCGATACCCGTCGCAGAGGCCCTGCCGCATTGGGCGGAGGCGATGAAAGCCATTGGCGGAAGCTAAAAAGCACCAATCGCGCGGCACGTAAGCCCCGCGCTTCCGCTCTTTCGCACGTCTACCGTGGGGAGAAAGCAGCCCCCGGCGGGCGGCGCAGATTCGCGCGTTGTCGAGTCTGCGATCCCGCGCAGCGGGACGTTTCTGTTTGTCATCATGGCATCCGATCCATGGTGATGATCGAGCCGTCCTGCAGAAAACAATACCTACAGATAGATTCCGCAGGGCGGGACCAGCCGGAGCGCGAGCCCTGAGTTTGTGGCTCCACGCCATTCCAACCCCTCTCAGCTTCGCTGAACGCCCCGATCCATCGGGGCGCCACCGCCATAAGGGGTGTCTTGGTCCTTCGGGCTTGCGCACGCCATCCGCTCTTTACCCTATGCCGGGGAGTTGTTTGAATTGCAGTCGTTCCGTGGTAGCATACGGAACCTTAGGGGTCCTACCCGATGAAGGGATTTCCAAATCAGATTGCTGATCTTGAAAAGCTCGCTGGGGGCATGCGTTGCATAGTCCGGCTCGTCAATGAAGGCGAGAGTGCAAGAGACGACGGGGTTCTCGGGGAGGCGCTAGTCCGTGCAGGAGTTGCAGGCACCGGGCACCGGCGACTGCCCGTCGTGCAATATCTTCGCATCCAGCGCAGGAAGAAAACAAGCAGACAGAGTCACAGGGCGACAGCGAGAGGCTTGCGCGAGCTTTTTGAAATTCTCGGATTCATTGAGGTTTCCGGGGAGGGAGTAAGTTTAACTGATTTAGGCCGCGAGGCGGCTGCATTTGCGGAGTCACCAATGGATGAGACGCAGGTCAGATTTTGGCGAAGTGCCATTCGAGGCATGTTCCATGACGGAGGCGACGGGCAAGAGTCGCATCCCTACCAGGTGCTTTTGAGGCTGATCGCCTCCAAACCAGGGATCGCAAAGCCCAAGTGCGCCCTAGCACTTGAAGCCAAGAACGACTCGCCCGAAGAAATGGCAAGGATCGTAGAATTAGCTGATTGGCGGAAGGACAAGCTCGCAACAGACTTCGCATCTCACGAAACGGGGGTCCGGTCTCACTGTCCAACTGGCGCAACGCGGTGAAGGTACTGCCAAAGCTTGCCGAGCAACTGGGGGACGTTGCGCGAACAGGTAAGCGCGGCAAATACCAATATCAGATCGCCGACGCGCCGGGGCAGGCAAACGCCCGTGCTGCCGAAGCACACGGTACCAGAGAGCCAAGAAGAGCAAGGCTGCGCCTGCCTCGCACGTCACGCGAAGTCACGCCGGACACCATTCGCCCGGCCGGAACAGCGGAAACTTTTGATGAGCCAGAGGTACATCAATCGGCTGATCCCGCCACCACGGCCAGGATACGCCGAAACCGACTTCGACGCCACAATCTGACCGTGAAGAAACTTGCCGGTCGCCTTGCCGCAGCGCACGCTGATCTTTTCGAGAACCCGTTTGATATCCTGGGAATCATCGGAGAAATCGGTATCATGGTCGAAGTTAAGACCCTCGATGGGAGCGTAGATGACGAACGGGCGCGCGTCCGCGAGGCGCTCTCTCAATTGTTGTACTACCCTGCGTTCCTCGTCAGCCCGGCTTTAGGCGAAGATGCAATTAGCAGAGTGGCCTGTTTCGAACGGCGCGTCAGCGATGCACACCAAAGATGGCTAAATGCCCACAATATTGCTGTCATTTGGCGAGAAGGGGACGGATTCGCGGGAGACGCCTTGGCTTCGCGCCTTCTTGGGCGCTTCTTGGAAGAGCTGCGATGAAGCCTTGGCGATTCGCGAGCGAGCGATCTCCACATACGTAGGGTTTATCTCTGCGCCCGTAAACCGACGATGCGTTCCGATTGCGGCAACACATTCTGATCCAGAACCGACGAACGGCACCACGACCAAACCGCCAGGATTCGAGAAATGTTCAACCAATCTGCGTGATAACGACAATGGTTTTTGGGTTGGGTGCTGTGTTCGCTCCTTTGCAAACCTTCGGCCAGCTAGTGTTGGAAATTTCCAGACGTCTCCGGCCTGACGCCCATCTGGGTTGGGCGTCCAGACCTTGCCATTCTTTGTTATGGTGTGTCGGAGCCGTTCTTGGCTCTTGTACGGTTCGCGTATAACGTGGAAAGTCGAGTCGCGTTGCCGAGCAAACCACAGGATCGGCTCATAGTGGCACGCTGGCCCACTGCGGTATTTTGACCAGCCGTTTTCGTAATACCATATGATCTGGCGACGGTATTCAAGCCCTAATTCATACATGTAGCATTGAAGAAAGCAGGCATTGTGGTGGATAGCATATACAAAGACGTTTCCCTGTGGCTTTAGGATCCGCTTGCACTCGTTCAACCAGCGCTTGCACCAATTGAGCCACTCCTCGCGGGATTGGAGGAAGGCGCCGTCGCCAAATTCCTTGTCCTTTTCGAGACTGTAGGGGGGGTCAGCGATAACTAGGTCCGCGCAGTCGTCAGGAAGCAGCGAAAGGAATTCAACAGTGTCACCGGGATAGATAGAGTTTGGTTCGATCATTTTGCTAAGATGACGATGTACTGATGGTGCAAGTTTGGCACATATGAATATGGGAATCCATACGGGAATATGCGTTTATGCCGCTGGTACAGGACCGTGATTCCTTTGAGCGTGAACCCCCGCTTCTGCATTTCCTCCGCAATATCCGCGTGAAACATGACGTACTGGGATTTCTGCCGAAAATCGCCTACGACAATACACAAGTGCCCCCCCTCGACCAGGCAACTCCGTGTAAGTGCGAGAGTATCGGAAAGCACGCCTAAGAACTCGGGATAGGTCTTGATGTTGCCAAGATCGGCAGCGTTGTTGCTATATCGAGTGTCCAAGCCGTGTGCGACGCGTTCTTGACGGGCCTTGTGATCCTCCTTGTGGAGGATATTCCAATAGGGGGGGCTAGTCACGACAAGCTTGACTGAATTTTCGTCCAGCTTGGGAATTGCCAACCGAGCATCGCTGTGGATGACGATTTGCTCCGAGCGAAACGGCTGGTCACCTTCCAACTCGGTCTCAAGACGAATACGAGCGAGATCGGCATATTTCTTGTTCAACTCGATACCAATACCCCTGCGCCCCTCCACAGCAGCCGCTTTCAGTGTCGAACCGACCCCAACAAACGGGTCAAGAACGCACTCTCCGGCCTTCGTGAAGAATCGTATAAGACGGGCGACATCCTGAAAGGAAAAAGGGGCTGGATGTTGCCTTTCAATCTGGGCATGCTCGTGGGACTTCCCTAGCCCGCGTTGAACCCATACGGAAACGGTCTCTGGAATCCATTCCTTTGCGCTCAAGTCGTTTAGCCGATTCACTGGCTTGGCCCCGTTACGCTTCTTCCCTTTGACCTCCGCGGCCTTAACTGCGCGGCGAGGGGAGGAATGCCTAGAGATCGCGCGCCGTGGCGAGCGCTTAATAATGACCTCGGACTGAATGTTTGTTGCCACCTGCGGCCCCCGCTCCTATCTATTAGTTCGTGTCTCCGTTTCGTTACAGATTATTGACGATCACGTTGTGTTCGTCAATAAGAAAAACCCAACCTATTGGTTACAGGAGTGAAACCTGCCACAACATCTTGTCTATGAGCGCCTTTTCTAGTGAGGCGGTACTGTACCCGCCGGTAATGTTATCGGGAAAATCCGCGGAAAGCGTGAGACTTCTATGTGGGGGTGCTGACCTCGCGCGTGGCTTAAACCTTCCGAAGTATGGAAGGTATGCGGCAGTTCGGCGGGTGGCGCAGATATTGACCTTTAATGTCTGCGGTCAGCGTAGCTGAGTGGGGTTAGAATGGCGGGTGCAGGAACTGCTCCGCCACTTTCGACCTCAATTGCCGAAACAGACTGGCGGAGATAAACACTAACAAGAGCCTCTCGCTTCGCGAGATCGCAGACGCTATACATCGAACGTCTGCGCCACCCCCTCAGCTACGGCTTCCAAGCCAGCCTTCCTTTCATCCCTGGGTGTGCCGCATCCGGCTTGTCCATCCACTCAAAATCAACCGTTAATTCGACATTGAGATGTTTTGCGAGACGGAGGGCATTGGACCATGCATGCTGTGCGTCGACGTTTTGGATAGAAACGTCTGCGTCGGGAAGGTACCGATATCCCCTTATCGTGTCGTCAGAGTTGGCTCGACCCCTCTTGAGGTTCGAGGTTGTCACGGCCCGAAGAGCGTCCAGCGATCCCAGGCGGCGGAATGCCTCCGCATGAGCGGCGTGAACCAACTTGTTCCATCCGGACGCCGTCGTATTGCCAATACGAGCTGCAAGCACTCTGGCGTGCCTCAGGTCTGGTGGGGAGTCCGGCTTGAACAGCTGGGAGCCGGCTACTTTCGGAGAACTCGCTTTTGGCACCGCGACCGCCGAGGAACGCCTCTGGTTATTGCATTGTTCGTAATGGTCCAACAGTCGCTCCAATACAGTCTCAGGGGTGTCCACCAGCGGGGTCGCCAGCTTCTGTAATCGGGCGAAAACGGGATTTGAAATCTCAAGCATTGGCATTTCCAATCGTGACCTCCTCACCTAATTATTTATTCATTCATTCATTCCATCTGTCAAGTTACGCCAATCCTGTTCACCTGTCAAGGGAAAATGTTCGCAGGGTGCGCACGTTCGGAAGTGCGGAATGTATGCGGCAGTTCGGCGCTTGAAGAATGGCTTTGAAGGAGAATTATGAATTATGAAGGACGGGGAGAAGGATGAAGTGTGAAGGATGAAGGATGAAAAAAGGCCGTGACGAGCAAGGAATTGGCGATTTGCGATTTGTGATTGGCGATTGGAAGGACAGAAGAGCCGCGGACCTCAGAAACGGAGGGCCGCGCTACGATCTATTCGCTCATGCTCATCGGGGCTGGCGCAAGGCGAGAGCACGCTCTCGCACTCCACGAAGAACCTCGGACCTCAGAAACGGAGGTCCTCGCTACTCTCTATTCGCTCATGCTCATCGGGGCTGGCGCAAGGCGAGAGCACGCTCTCGCACTCCATGAAAAACCGCGGACCTCAAGATCGGAGGTCCTCGCTACCCCCTGAGGATTGCATCATAGAGTGACGGACTTCCGTAGCGCCGGCATCTTGCCGGCCCTGAAAAGTGCCGCCGGGACGGCGGCGCTACAACGGCAGAAAAGAACCGCAGAGTAATCCCGCGCGGCGGGACAACTCTGCGCTACCGGGCCTCAGCGCAGGCGGAAGACGAGCACGGCGCCGGCCAGCATGGCGAGGGCGGCGTAGGTGAAGGCGGCGGCGGGGGAGACGAGCGTCCACAGGCCGCCGACGAAGATGCTGGCCGCGACGTCGCCCACTCCGTTGACGGCGCCCAGCATTCCGTAAGCGGTGCCACGGACTTCAGGCCCCACCAGGTCCGCAGTAATCGTTCCCTCCAGGGCTTCCTCGAACGCCATGTAAAGACCGCCGACGGCAAACACCATGGCGAGCCAGGAAACCGTCGCAAGCTGCAATGCAAACGCCGCAACGAGTCCCACCGCCGTCAGCGTACCCACCAGATAGCCGACGGCCAGCAGTCCGCGGCGGCCCAGGCGGTCGGATAGCGCTCCCACCGGATAGGACGCCGCAGCGTAGACGACGTTGTGCCCCACATAGAGCAGCGCGGCAATTTCGGCGGCGTGGGCCATGCCGTGCGCGGGCAGCAGAAGCTCGGTGGCCGCAAGAATCATCAGCGAATGGGCAAAATCCCCCATGCCGAAAACTCCCACACCCACCAGAAATCGCCGGAAGCGTTTGGGCAATTGCCTGACCGCCGCAAAAAATTTTGCCTGCGACCTTTGGCCGGGCTTCTCGCGCACCAGCAGCAGGAAAACGATGCCGCAGGCGAGGCCGGGAATCAAGCGTGAGAAGAAAGATGGTGCGGAAAGGGGCGGAGGGATGGGCGGCCTGAGGATGAAGGTAGGCCAGCAGCGCCACGGCGATGAGCGGCCCCAGAACAGCTCCCACCGTGTCTCCGGCGCGCTCAAACCCGAACGCCTTGCCGCGCGATTCCGCCGGAACCGAATCCGCCAGGATGGCGTTGCGCGCCGGGCCGCGAATTCCCCGCCCGAACCATCCCAGGGCGCGCGCAAACAAAATCAGCGGCCAGCCGGCAGCCAGCGCAAACAGCGCGGTGGAACTTCCGGTGATGAAGTATCCGCCCACGGCTATGGGCTTGCGGCGCCCGGCGCGGTCGGAAAGCCATCCGGCACCCAGCTTGACGAAACTCGAAACGCCGTCCGCCACGCCCTCGATCAGTCCCAGGGCGGCGGCGGAAACTCCCAGAGCGGTGAGGAAGCCGGGCAGCACGGCGGTGGCCATCTCATGGCTGACGTCGGAAAGCAGGCTGGTGAGCCCCATGCCCACCACGTTGCGATTGAGCCAGGTTGCGGATTGCTTTTCGGAGGCTTGCGGGCTGCGCATGGTTGTCGAAGGACTCGCGATGGCACCGGTGGTTCAGCCATGGCCAGCTCCTCACCGCCAGGGGGCGGCGGGCGGTTCACTTGGCGGAACGATACAGAATGACGCGCACCTTCTCCAGGGTGATGAGTCCGCCGCCGAGCATCGCATCCAGCTTGGGGAGGATTCCTTCGATGCGCTCGGGATACTCGACAACTTCGATGACGATCGGCAGGTCCTGAGAGAGGCGCAGAATATTCGTGGTGTGGTAAAGGCCCCGGCCGTGGCTGCTGGCTCCGTAGCCGCCCACTCCCCGCAGTACGGTGACGCCGGGAAATTCCGAGTGGCGCAACAACTCGACAATCGCCTCGTAGAGCGGCTTGCCCTCCCATCGGTCCGACTCGCCGATGTAGATCCGCATGAGAGTCCGGTCGCCTTCGGATCGCTGGTGGTCCACGGTGTCCTCCTAACAGGTTGCTGAAAAAGTAGCGAGACTCGCCTGGTAACACCGGCCCCTTGCCGGCATTCATTGAACACAAGGAAGTTGTCGGCTGGAAGCCGGCGCTACAATAGCCCTCCCCAAGGTTTTTCAGCCTCCTCCTATATGCGGTCAGCCAGATGAATGCCCGTCAAAGCCAGCAGAAGACCGCCCACCACACTGACACCAACGTAGAGAGTCGTCCTTAGCCAGTCGCCGTCTTCAAGCATGCGGGAACCTTCATAAGCAAAACTCGAGAAGGTGGTGAAAGCTCCAAAAAATCCGACCGTGATGCCGATGCGCCAGTCGGGAGGAATCGAAAGATGCTGGAGGGCGTATTCACCCACACCGCCCAGCAGGAAGCAGCCCAGCAGATTCACCGCCAGCGTGCCTGCCGGGAATGAAGATCCCGCGCGGTGTTGCACCAGGCCGCCGATCGCGTACCGGGTAAGAGTACCCACTGAACCAAAGAATATCAACAGGAAGATTCGCAAAACCCTTCGCCTTTCCGCACACCAGCATGCTGCACAAAAAAACTCCTGATCGCCCGCTGGCGGCCAGGAGTCATTAGTCCCTTGCGGGACGGTTGCGGCGAACTCCATCGCCTCGTTTTGTCCTTTTCAGTATACTACGGGAAAACCGGGAGGCAAGTTGCGATGCGTACGATGAAAGCCGCTGCGCTTTATTTCGCCATCGTGTTCGGCGCGGGTTTCGTGCTGGGAATACCTCGCGTGCTGTGGCTCGTCCCGAGGCTCGGCACGCGGACCGCGGAACTGATCGAGAGCCCCGTCATGCTGGTGGTCATTTTCTTTGCGGCCGGATGGATGGTCCGGCGCTTCGCCCTGCCGCCGACAGTTGCCGCCCGGCTGGGCCCGGGCTTTGTCGCGCTGGGCCTCCTGCTGGCGGCTGAATTCACCGTCGTTCTCAAGGTTCAGCGCCTCACCCTGGCCCAGTACGTCGCCAGCCGCGATCCCGTGGCAGGAACCGTGTACGTCGTGATGCTGCTGGCGTTTGCCGTGATGCCGCTCGCCGTCGGCCGGAGATGAATTGGCGGACAGAAAGGCGTCGCCGAGGTATTGATCTTCAGCCTGTATCAGATTTCCGCTTTGCTCAACAGAGAGCCATTATTTCCGGCACAAAGTAAAAGTTCTCTGAAAATTTGCAAGCATTATGAAAAATGTCTTGACAGTCGAATTAGTTGCTGGTAAAACCCCGAGTGCAGCACTGGCGTTTATGCGTCGGGCACTGGTAGTCTAGTCCCAACCTTAAGTTCACAGAGGTCATGGCAGTACGAAAGGCAGTATTTCTTGTCGGGGCACAGGTGCGTTCGAATACTCCATGGTCCGTCTGGGGCAAGTAACTCAAAACTGAACTGAACAGATTTTCGTCTGAGGAGGAGAGACGCTATGGGCGGTATCGACTCGATTCGCTTTAAAAAGGCTTCTGCATTTGTGTGCAGCGCAATATTGGCCGGTGTCGTTTTTGCAATGATGCTGGCCGTTCCCCAGACCGGTCATGCACAGGTCCTCTACGGCTCGGTGGTGGGACACGTTACCGACCAGAGTGGCGCTGCGGTGCCGGGAGCTAAAATTACGCTCACCAACCAGGACACCAACATTTCGACCCAGGCGACAAGCAACGCTTCGGGCGACTTTACGGTCTCGAATATCGTGGCCGGAACCTACACCCTGCAGACCAGCAAACAGGGTTTTCAGGCGTATCGGCGGACGGGTATTCCCGTCACCATCAATGCCGTATCGCGCACGGATGTCAGGCTAACCGTCGGCGCGGTGACGCAGACCGTCGAAGTCACCAGCGCTCGGCCGCTCCTTCAGACCGACACGTCCGAAGTCCACGCCAACATTGATGCTCCGGCGCTCAGCAACCTGCCCGTTCCGCTGGGAAGAAATTATCAGCAGCTCTATCGCGCCCAGCCGGGCTTCAGTCCGCCCTCCAACAGCCACTCCTACCCCACCAATCCCGCGCGCGCGCTGGCGTTCAATGTGAACGGAGTCAGCAGCAGCCAGAACAACACCCAGATTGACGGAGTGAGCACCTACAACATCCAGTTGCCGCACGTCAATTCATACGTCCCCACGCTCGATTCCATTCAGCAGGTGAACGTGGTGACGGACAGCTTTGACGCGGAAGAAGGCTTTGCGGGCGGCGCCGCCATCAACGTGGAAACCAAGAGCGGCACCAACCAGATCCACGGGGATATTTTCGAGTACCACAACAACAACCACCTGAAAGCATGGCCGATGCTGTTTGACAATGCGGGCACCAACGTCGGCAACAAGCCGAAGTATATTTACAACGACTTCGGCGGCTCGGTGGGCGGACCTATTGTGAAGAACAAGCTCTTCTTCTTTGCCAGTTACGAAGGGCTCTTCAACAACTTTGCCGCGCAAACAACCACCAGTGTCTTCACCCCGGCGATGCGCGCCGGCGACCTCTCCGCTTCGGGTACGGACATCTACGACCCGCTGACGGGGAACCCGGACGGGTCAGGGAGGCAGCAGTTTTATGCCAGCAATGATCCGAACGACGCCGCCCATTACAACGCCCTCTGCGCAAGCGCGCAGTGCCTGAACATGATACCCACCTCGCGGCTCAACCCCATTTCCCAGCAGATCCTCAGTTATGTCCCGGGCCCCAACCGGGGAGGCGATCAGGACAACCTGTTTGTGTCGGGCAGCCGCGTGTTCCATCGCAATCAGGTGGACAGTAAGATCAATTACAATGTGAACTCGAAGCTCAACCTCATTGGCACCTTCGGGATGCTCCATTACATCAATGACACCCCCACCGCCTTCGGAACTGCGGGCGGAGGACCCGATTTCGGCTCCGGCGCCAACCCCGGAGTAGGCTCCGGGAACAGCTACCGCGTGACCATCATGGGAACCTACACCTTTTCGCCCAATTTCCTTATGGACGCTCATTTTGGCTGGGCGCAACAAGGCACAAACTCCGTGCAAAGAGACCTGGGAACCAATATCGGCAGCGACGTGCTGGGGATCCCCGGGACGAACGGCACGAGGAACTTTGAAAGCGGCTGGCCGGAGTTCGACATTTCCGGATTCGACACCATCGGCCAGGTGGATAACTTCATGCCGTACTACCGCACCGACCCGCAAAAGCAGTATGTGGCCAACTTCAGCTGGCTGAAGGGTCCCCACAATGTCCGCTTTGGCTTCAATATGTACAGCCAGACACTCAATCAGATTCAGGCGGAAGACCTCTCCGGGGGATACGGCGCCCAGGGCGGCTTTAATTTCGGCCAGGGCATTACCTCACTCTGCTCCACGCCGGGCTCTAACGGCGCTTGCAGTCTCGCGACCGACACTTCGGAGTACAACGGTGCCGCCTCGTTTCTGCTCGGCCTGCCGACCAACTTCGGTAGAAACAACCTGGTGCCGGACAGAATCCACGTCACACAGAAACTCTATGCCGGCTACCTCCGCGACCGCTGGAACGTCACCAAAAAGTTGACCGCCGATTATGGCGTGCGCTGGGAGTACTATCCCATGCCCACCCGCCCCGATCGCGGGATTGAGGTTTACGATCCGTCTACGAACATGATGAATCTTTGTGGGTTTGGCAGCGTGCCTTCCGGCTGCGGCGTCGAGATCAGCAAGAAGCTCTTCTCGCCGCGCCTCGGGTTTGCCTACCGCATCACAGATACTTTCGTGGTTCGCGCCGGCTACGGCATGACCACCGACCCCTACCCAGCTTTAGAGACCATGCGCGAAAACTATCCGGTGGCCCTCGCCTCCCACATCAATAGCATTCTGCCGGCAGGCAGTTTGCTTCCCGTTTGCAACGCCTACAACGACCCTGTCAACCCGACAGACTGCAACACTCCTTACAACTATACATTTCTCCAGAACGGCATCCCCGCCCTCACCGCTCCCAGCCTTGGCAACGGTGTCATTCCCTTCGACGGGACCTTTGCCTACGGGGGCTATCCCACCAAGAGATTCCAGCGCGGATACGTCCAATCGTGGAACCTCACCCTCCAGAAGGAATTGGGGTGGGGCTTTACGGGACAGTTGGGATACGTGGCCACACGCCAGACCCGAATGCTGGGCTTCAAGGATATCAACGCCGGGCAAATTCTGGGCGCCGGAACCCCCGGAGAACCCCTGTTCGCAGCCTGGGGCAGGAGCGCACCCACCATCAACATCGTGCCGGTCGGTTCCGGACATTATGATTCGCTCCAGGCCGTCCTCCACCGGCGCTTCACCGGCGGACTGCTGTTGCAGGTCAATTACACTTATAGCCATTCCATCGGCAGCAATGACAACAGTGACGGAAGCCCACACATTCAGATTGAAAACCTCATGTACCTGAACCAGGCCACCAATGGGTTTGACCGCACGCACAGCCTCCAGATCATGCACGTCTGGGAACTGCCCTTCGGTAAAGGCAAAAAATTCCTTTCGAACGGCGGCGCCGCCGGCTTCATCGCTGGTGGATGGCAATTGAGCGGCATGGCCAGCTTTATCTCCGGCCAACCGTTCAGCGTGTATTCAAACGGGTCGGGCTTCAACACGCCCGGTAGCGACCAGACCGGCGACCAGGTCATGTCCAGCATTACCAAACTGGGGGGAGTCGGCATCGGACAGCCCTACTACGATCCTGCTGCCTTCGCCAATCCCAACGCCCCGCGCCTGGGCACCTCGGGTTTCAACATCCTGCGCGCACCGGGGATCGCAAACTACGACCTCTCCGTTTCGCGCGATTTCAACCTGAATGAGCGATTCAGGCTCCAATTCAGGATGGATTCGTTTAATTTCACCAATACTCCACATTTAAGCGCCCCGCGCAATACGCTGGGCTCCAGCTCATTTATGACGATTCACGGTGTCAGCAGCCTGGCACGTGAAGGCATCGACGAGCGGCAGTTTGAGTTCGGCCTCAAGCTGTTCTTCTAGGGCCGTTCCAGCGCAGGGGGCGCGCCACCACACGCGCCCCCTGCAACTTTCCCTCCTTCCTTGGCGCACGCTCTAACGGCCCGTAGCAGGTATCCTTTTCCCGTTCCGCGAGGAATAAGTTCCCGCGTCATGGAATATTGTCCGCCGACTCCGGCCCTCACTCCGTGAATCGAGTTTGCTTGACACCAGACACCGCAGCCCCTAAATTAATGTCACCTTTTATGAAGAGAAGGAACCTCCATCCCATTCTTTTTGCCTTTTTTTCCTTCCTGCTGGTTTTCCATTGCATGCTCTTCTGGCACGCCAGGAACGATGCCCTGAAAGGGTCCGCGGATTTCTCCGCCTTCTACGCAGCGGTCAAGATGGTGCAGAGCGGCCAGGGGTCGCAGCTTTATGACATTGCCGCACAGGGGCAAATGCAATCAGGGTTATACCCCAAGGTCACCACCCGCAGCGGGACGCTCATCTATGACCATCCGCCCTTCGAAGCACTGTTATATCTTCCCCTGGCGTATGTCTCGTATCAGGCCGCCTATGTCATCTGGGGGGCCTTCAACCTCCTGCTTCTGATGTTCGTGATGGTTCTGCTGTGGCCGTACATGACAGAACTCAAGTCCCTCTGGAGCCCCCTTCCGGTCCTCCTGTTTCTTGGCTTCTTCCCGGTGTTTGTTGACCTGCTTCAGGGCCAGGATTCCATTTTGCTCCTCCTGGTTTTCACGCTCGTGTTCATCCATCTGAAAGAGGCGCGTGATTTCAGGGCAGGTTGTTTTCTAGCCATCGCTCTTTTCAAGTTTCAGTACGCGATACCGTTCATGGTCCCATTCATCCTGTGGCGGCGATGGAAGGTGGTTGGCGGCTTCGCAATCTCCTCAGCCGCTCTTTTTCTTCTCTCGCTTCCCGTCACGGGTTTTCGCGGAACCTTGTCTTACGCCGCGTTCCTTTCGAACCTTGTGAAGGGTCTGTCTTCGCACCGCGTACAGAACGCGCTCGGCATTCTGTCCAGCACCATGCCGAACATTCGCGGCGCAGTCGAGATGATGGCCTCCAGCCTGGTGCCCCATGGTTTCCAGAAGCCGCTCATCGTTTTCCTTTCCGGCGTCGCCGTGCTGTGGGTGGTGAAGCAGTGGCCGCTCGGACGTTCGCTTTCAGCAAAAACTTTCGACCTGGGATTCAGCCTGGCGATGGTTGTTTCGATCCTGGTCAGCTATCACCTTCAGTTGCACGATCTGTCTCTGCTGCTGATTCCTTTCATCCTCGTGCTGCGCCGGCTTCTGAAAGGCGAAATCGGCGCCGGGCGACGGCGGCTCGCGATGTATGGCGTCATCGTCCTCTTCTACCTGAGCCCGTTCTACCTGCTGCTGATGCGGCGTGGGCTGATGTATCTTCTTTTCTGGCCGATTCTGGCCTTCCTGGTCATGCTCAGTTGGGAGCTCGTTTTTCCTGCCAAGGGAACAGAACCTGCCGGCCGCGAAAGCCTCCCCGGCCCCATCGCCAACACAACATGATGCGGAGCCAGGGATCAGGCGCGCGGTCGCTCAGCGTCTGAACAGGTACTGGCTGTCACATCCACAATTCCTTTGGCATCGGGCCGCCTTTTTGGTTTAGGATAGGCACAGGAGGTTTCCCAAAGAACAGGCGGGCGCCCTCAGGGGTGCCGGATACGGTCAGCGCCATCCGGCGAGGTGTCAGGCGCTGAGCCTCCTTTGCAACTTTCTTTCTGTCTCCCGGCAGGGGGTGCCGGTGGGACGGTTTTTGCATCAAACTAGCGTCGGGAAAATCCAACGGGTCTTCAGCGATGACAAATGGGTCAGGCTGAATTTCCATCGCGATTGGTCGTGCTTTCCGCGGACGGAATGCGTCCGGACTTTTACCATCATCCGAAGAAGTTTGGACTGAAAGTTCCAAACCTGCGTGAGTTGGTTGAAGCCGGAGCAAGCGCTGAAGCGGTTGAGAGCGTCTACCCTTCCACAACCTACCCGGCGCACGTCACCCTGGTGACGGGAGTGCCTCCCAGGCGGCACGGAATTTACAGCCACCTGGCCTCGCTGGATCCCACCGAGAAAGTTCGACCCTGGACATGGTTCGCCCGGGCCATCAACGTACCCACCTTGTGGGACGCGGTGGGGGCTTCCGGCCGCAAGACCGCGGCGATTGCCTGGCCGGTGAGCGCCGGAGCGCGAATCACCTACAACATTCCGGAAATCTGGGACCCCGCTGCGCCGGACCCTTATCAGGATTTTGAAACCCCGGCGCGGCATTCAACCCCGCGCCTTTTTGACGAAGTCATCAAGCGCATCCAGTCATCGGCGGCGCGTGCTCCCAAAAACCGCCGGCAGCCGGAAATCCAAAAAATGTCGCCTGACCGCCTTCGCGCTGAGGCGGCATTGCACATCTGGAAGCGCCACCATCCGGATCTGCTCCTGGTCCATTTTACGTTGTACGACCAGTTGGCGCACCGTTACGGGCCTTTTGCACCCAAGGCCGTGCAGGCCATCGAGCAGATGGACAAAGAAATCGGACGCATTCGCGAGGCGGTCAACGGCGACCATTCCACAACCCTGGTGGTCCTCTCCGACCACGGGTTCGTTGCCGTTGACAAGGACATTGCTCCGCTGGTGCCGCTGATGGAGGAAGGTTTATTCGGCACGAACGCCCACGGCGAGCCCGAGCTGAAACGCCTGGGCGCCATCCACTCCGGCGGGTCGTTCGCGCTTTACTGGCTGGAAGAGCCCACCGGCGGGAACCGCCGCTCGCTGCAGAAAGCGGTGGCGCGAATGGTGGACTCCGGCGCGGTGCGTGAAGTGCTGGACCGTGGCAGGCTGAAGGAACTGGGGGCCGATCCTGACGCGGAACTCATGCTGGATGCCAATCCCGGGTGCTATTTTTCTGACCGGCATGCAGGCCCTATCGTTCAGGACGGCGCGAAGGACCGCGGGACGCATGGCCACTTGCCCTCTGTCGCGGGAATGGAGGCTGGCTTTGTCGCGACCGGTCCGGGAATTGAACCCGGCAAGAATTTGGGACGAATTGGACTGACCCAGGTGGCCCCCACCCTGATGAACCAGATGCAGATGACCCGGGGCATCCTGGCGTCAGAGGTCGAGCCGCTTGTTTTGTCGTGAGTTGCGATTCCGGGCCGGCTGCCAATGGCTTTTACAGGTTGTTGAAAAAAACAACCGTCATGCTGAGCTGAAGCGAAGCATCTGCTGTATCTTGCTGAAAATGAATAAAGCAGATCCTTCGCTTCGCTCAGGATGACAGGCGAAGAGCCAATTCAGGAGCGCGGAGGTCTCGAATGTGTCCTGAAAAATCCAACCTGCAAACTGCCATTCCGCAATTACCTGCAATCGCGCCCTCGAGTGGTGCGGTGGCGCGAGTGGCTGGCGGGACGCCGGTACCGGCTGGCGCGCCTTCGCGATCGCTCCCGGCCGCTCTACGTGATCGCTTACCACGCGCGGGATGACGGGCGGGCCGCGGAAACAGCCCGCGCGCTGGAACACGACTGGATGGAAGTTCCCGATCAGTGCCGCGAAACCTTCGACGAAATTCTTTTTCGCGCTCCCCAGCTGGTGGTCATCCAGCTCAAACGGACCAACGTCTGCGGATGCCTGGGCCACCGGCATGTGGCGGTGCGCGAGGCTCCTTTTGCCATGCCTCACGATGCCTTCGGAGGCGAGCACTCCGGTGAAATGGATATTGCCTATGAGCAGGTTCACACCTGGCAGGCCTTGCCGCTGAGCGATACGGCTCTGGATGCCAAATTCCTGCACGGCAGCCGCCTGGAGGAGTTCCATGCCAAACAATTCCGCCTGCGCCTGCTGAGCGTTATCCTGCACGAAACCAACCACCTGGTGGCTCCCCATGAGCCGGAAACGTCCATCCGTGAACGCAGCCTGCATTTCTACCACGATGCCCTGGCCGCCTACGCCGAGAAAGCCGTCGCCACGCTGTCTTTCACCCTCGACCGCTCTTTCTCCCGGCTGGAGTAGGTCCAGAGCTTTATTTCCAACAACGCAAAACGCGCAACGCTAAATTTGTCTCGACGTGCAGCCGCAGGAATATTAGAATTGGCACTTGGGCCCAATAAAACAAAAAAGATCTCCTGCCGGAATTCTGGTCCTGGCGCTGGCTCTGCTTGCCGTCGCTCTGGCGACTCCTCCGTGCCGGCAAAAGGCCACCCGCCCTGTCACCCATCAGATCATCGTCCTGGGCTTCGACGGAATGTCTCCCATCCTGGCTGCCCAGTGGATGAAGGAAGGCAAACTTCCCAACTTTGCGCGCCTGGCGCAAACGGGAACCTTCTCGAAGCTGGCGACAACGAACCCTCCGGAATCTCCCGTCGCCTGGGCGTCGTTTGCGACGGGGCTGAATCCGGGCGGGACGGGCATCTACGATTTTCTGGCCCGCGATCCCCAGACCTATCTCCCCCGCATCGGGCTGGTGGCGAAACAAAAGCCCAAATTTCTTTTCGGCCTGATTCCCATCCGTGGCCCCAAGGTCACCAACGAACGGCATGGGACTCCGTTCTATGAAGCGGCGGCCGATGACGGGTTCAAAACCACAGTGCTCAGGATGCCGCTGGAATTTCCTCCCACGCCGGTGCCGGGCGGCGAATTGCTGGCCGGCCTGGGCGTTCCAGACATGCGGGGAACCTGGGGAACGTTTTTCTATTTCGCTTCCAATCTGCCGGCGGCAGAAGCCGGCAACACCGAGTTTGGCGGAAAGCTGGTTCGCCTGGAGATGAACGGGCGCGACGCCAAAAGCGAAATCTCCGGACCGGTTGACCCCACCACTGACCAGTACAAGCGCATTTCGATTCCCGTAAACTTCCAGCTGGCGCAGGACAACCAATCGGTGACGATTCAACTGGACGGCCAGACGGAAACCGTCGCCAGCGGCCACTGGAGCAAATGGTTTAAGGAAGAGTTTCCGATCAATATGTTCCTGTCGGTCCACGCCATCAGCCGTTTCTACATTCTGGAAACGTCGCCCGAGCTGAGGGTCTACATGTCCCCGCTCAACATCGACCCCAAAGATCCCGCCCTGCCGGTCACTTATCCCGCCGGCTGGAGCAAGCAACTGGCCGAAAAGTGGGGCGACTTCAAGACGCTGGGCTGGTGGCACGACACCTGGGCGCTGAACGAGGAACGCATTGACGAAGGCGTCTTCCTCCAGGACACTTTCCGCACCATGGATTCCCTCACCAAGATTGTGCTCGACCAGCTCCAGAACCATCCTTCCAGCCTGATGGTGGCCATTTATACCAGCACGGACAGCGTCCAGCACATGTTCTGGCGGCTGACCGATCCTACCAGCCCCCGCTATGACGCGGCGCTGGCCAAGAAATACGGCGACGCCATCCTGCAGGTTTACCAGGCGGCGGACAAAGTGGTGGGCGAGGTTGAAAAGAACATGAAGCCCGGCACAACCTTGATCATCGTCTCCGACCACGGCTTCCATGCCTTCAACTAGGGCTTCAACACCAACACCTGGCTGGTGAAGAACGGGTACATGGTGCTCAAGAATCCCGATGCCCGGGAGAAACAGTACACGCTGGAAAATCTCTACAGCCATGGCAACTTCTTCCCCAACGTTGACTGGAGCAGCACCAAAGCCTACGCGCTGGGACTGGGCCAGATCTATCTGAACCTTTACGGGCGCGAGCGGTATGGCATCGTCGAGCCCGGCCAGCAGGCCCACCAGGTGGAGGAGGAAATCCGCAAAAAGCTGCTGGCTTTCCGCGATCCCCGCACCAACAAGCCCGTGCTCGAGGATGTCTATCTCGGCCAGGAGATTGACCACGGCCCCTACGCCAAAAACGCTCCCGACCTGCAACTCAATTTCTACCCCGGCTACCGCACTTCCTGGGAGACTTCGCTCGGCGCCATTCCGCCGGGCATCGTGGTCCCCAACCTGCGCAAGTGGAGCGGCGACCATTGCGCCTCCGACCCGAAAGACACCCACGCCATCCTGTTCATCAACCGCAAGCTCGACTCTTCCGATCCCGGCATCATGGACGTGGCGCCCACCGTCCTCAAGCTCCTCGGCGCACCTACTGCCGAAAAGTTCGACGGCAAAGCCTGGACGCTTTCACCCGCCACCACCACCCAGGCCGAACGCTAACAGCCTGCCATCTCCAACGACATCCGCGTTTGTGAACGGTCTGAATGAGGATTGCATAATTGGGTGAAAAGGCTTGTTTGTAGCGCCGCCGTCCCGGCGGCACTTTTCAGGGCCGGCAAGATGCCGGCGCTACGGAAGTCCGTCACCCTATTTTGCAATCCTCAGTAGTACAATCCACGCGATAAAAAACACGACCGCACGTTCCCTGCACCTCTCGTGCGAGGTTGTAGCCAACGGCCTTATTCGGTATAATCCGAGCCACCTGAATGAGGCCGGACACGCCGGCACTCCCTGTCAGGAAAACCTGCACGAATGCCGGGGCCATCCGGGACGAGTTCGGTATTCTATGACGGTCCCTTCTGTGCAGTGCTGTTGGATGAAGCAACGCCCCCCGCGTTGCGCGCAGTCCATCGACTCATGGATTTAATTTAAAAACTTCAGATTCGAAGAACAAGGTCGCGCCAGAGGGTCTCACCGGCCGACTGGAGGACGCAGTGCCAAAGGACATGGATCTTTCTCCATCGCGCTCGCACAAAAACGGGCGGCGGGCAGGACATCCGCCGCCCACAGGGAATTTATGACACAACTCCGCCGGAATCTCGGACTGATCGAGGCCATCGGCCTTTCGCTCTCCATCATCGCGCCCACCATGGCGATGGCCTTCAACGTGACGCTGGCGGTGGGCGCGGCGGGCCGGGCGGCGCCGCTTGCCTTTGCCGTGGGAACCGTGGCCCTCGCCATCGTGGGGCTTTCGTTTGTGGCTTTCGCGCGGCGGGTCGCGCATGCGGGTTCAGCCTATGCCTATATCGCCAGAGAGTTTGGGCTGCGCGCGGGCTTTGTGGCGGGATGGGCGCTGATGCTCACCTATCTTGCTTTCTGGGCCGGAACCGCCGTGCTGGCGGGCAACTTCATTGACGCCGCGCTTGCAGATGGCATGCTCGGCGCGCCCCGCTTTTGGGTCGCGGTCAGCATTCTGGCCATCGCGTTGCGATTACGCTGGCCTACCGCGACATGCGCCTGGCCGCGCGGCTGATGCTGGCGCTGGAGGCCGTTTCGGTACTGGCCATCATCGTGCTCGGCGTGATCGTACTCGAGGCGGTGGGAAGGCAGGGCGGGCTGAGCGCAGCGCCGTTTGTGCCCGATCCGAGTTCCGGCTGGTCGGGCGTGGGATATGCCATGGTGTTTGCGGTGCTCTCCTTTGCGGGTTTTGAAGGCGCGGCGACGCTGGGCGAAGAGACCGGCGATCCCAACCGGGCGATCCCCATCGCCGTGCTGGGAACGGTGGTCCTGGCGGGCGTCTTTTACGTGTTCGCCTCCTATGTGCAGGTGGTCGGCTTCGGGCTGGGCAACATGAAGGCGCTCGCCGGCGACAGCGCCCCGCTCAACACGCTTGCGCTCAAGTTCGGCTCGCGCGATTTCGCCATGCTGCTCGACCTTGCGGCTGCCATTTCGGCGTTCTCCTGCGTGCTGGGAAGCCTCAGCGCGGCCTCGCGCATGCTGTTTGCGCTGGGCCGCGCGGGCCTCGCGCCGGCATTGGGCCGCGTGCACGAGCAGCATGGGACGCCGGGCCGGGCGGTTCTGGCGGTGGGGGCGATTTCAGCGGCCGGCGTGGTGTTGTGGGCTCCGTTCACCGGGGCGGCCAACTTTTACGGCGCCGTGGGCACCATCGGCACGCTCGCGCTGATCCTCGTTTATATGGGTGTTACGGTAGCGGAGGCAATGGATGCAGTGCGGTCACGCAAGGCGTTGTGGGCGGCGCTGGGGTCGGCGGGAATGCTGATCCTGCTTTGGCCGCTCTACAATTCCGTTTATCCGGCGCCGGCGTATCCGCAGAACCTTTGGCCTTATGTGGTGATGGCCTATCTGCTTTTGGGATTCGGCCTGCTGGCCCTGCGCCCGGCCATTGGCGCAGGTGGGATGGGAGGCGCCGGGGCAGGATTTTCAGGGCCGGATATCGGAGGCAACGGAAGGGCAATGATGAAGACGGAACCTCTTGTTTTTGCAGGCGTGTGTGACTGGGCCGGCATCGTGCGCGGCAAGGCGTTTCCCCAAGCCGACATCGGGATGCGGCTGAAGAAAGGGAGTGGGGCTCACCCACTCCAACATCATGATGTCCTGCTTCGGGCCGATCTACACCACGCCCTTCGGCACCGCGGGCGATCTGATCATCCGGCCTGATCCCCGGGTGAAAATCGAATTGCCGTTCGACGACGGCACGGCGGAGCGCTTCTACCTCGGCGACATCGTCAATACCGACGGCACGCCGTGGGATTGCTGCCCGCGAACGTTTCTCGCGCGGGCCCTGGAGGCGCTGGCCAAGTTTGGCCTCAAGCTTGTGGCAAGTTTCGAGCAGGAGTTCGTGCTGACGGGAGTGGAAGACCGCCCGGGCGCAACTTATGCGCTGGATTCCTTCCGGCGGCAGGGAAATTTTGGCGAGGCGCTGATGGCCGCGCTGAGAACGGCTGGATTCACGCCGGACAGCTTTCTGCCCGAATATGGGCCGCGGCAATATGAGGCCACGCTGGCCGGCGAAGAAGGCGTTCGCGCCGCGGATGCGGCCGTGGTGCTGCGCGAATTGGCGCGCGCCATCGCCTGGCGGACGGGACAGCGGGCGATTTTTTCGCCCATGCTGGCGCCGGACGGCATCGGCAACGGCACCCATATCCATTTGAGTTTGTGGCAGGGCGAGACCCCGGTCGACCTATGACGCCGCTTCGGCCTACGGAATTTCAAGCCGCGCGGCGCCGTTCTTTGCCGGGGTGCTTGCGCATCTGCCGGCGATCTGCGCATTCTCCGCGCCTTCGGTTGCTTCCTACTATCGGCTCACGCCGAATCGTTGGGCGCCGGTGCATGCCGATCTTGGCGTGCAGGATCGTGGCGTCGCCATGCGTGTTGCGCCGGTGTTCCCAACCTCACCGGAGGAGCCTGCGCGGCAGTTCAACGTGGAGTTCCGCGTGGCCGACGGGTCGAGCTGCCCATACCTTGCGCTGGGCGCCATCGTCTGGGCCGGAGTCGACGGCCTTAGGCGGAACCTGGCGCTTCCGGCTGAGGATGCGGAGACGCACCTGCTGCCGCGCTCGCTTGAAGAGGCGCTCGCCGCTCTTGAGGCGGACGAGCTGGCGGCGGGCTGGTGGAGCAGCGAAGCCATGTCGGCCTACCTCGCCTTCAAGCGGGCGGAAATCAAAGCGCTGGAAGGGTCACCACGGAAGAGATATGCGCGCGCTATGCGGCAGTCTATTGACGATGAGAGGCCGGAACAGGAGAATAGGCCTGCAATGGCGTGCACCCTGAAGGCAGAGGAAGCTGGATGGAGGACGGCGTGAAGGACTTCGGGTTATCGCGCGATGTGCCGGTGAAGCGGGGAGCCACGGCCCTGCTCTTTGTCGATGTGCAGAACTATTCGGCCGAGGGCGGCGGAGAATATGCGGGCCTTGAGCCGGAAGCCATCGAGGCGCGCTACGGATATTTCTTCCGCGAGATGCGGGAGCGCGCCGTTCCCAACATGCAGAGGCTGCAGCGCGCCTGCCGCGAGGCGGGCGTTGAGGTCATGTACACGGTGATCGAGAGCCTGACGCTGGACGGCCGGGACATGGGCCTGGACTACAAAATCTCCGGACTGTTCTGCCCCAAGGGCTCGCACGATGCGCAAGTGATCGACGCCATCGCGCCTGCGGGCGATGAAATCGTGATCCCCAAGACCTCTTCCTCGGTTTTCATCTCGACCAATATCCATTACGTGCTGGGCAATCTGGGCGTCAAGCATCTGATCGTATGCGGCGTGCTGACCGATCAGTGCGTCGATTCCACGGTGCGCGATGCTTGCGACTACGGGTATCTGGTGACCCTGGTAACCGATGCCTGCGCCACCCTGACCGGGGAGCGCCATGCCACCTCCATTGCCAACAACCAGGGCTACTGCCGGCAACGGACCACCGACGAGATGATTGCGGAGCTGAAGGCCCTCCAGTAAGAAGATGGACCCATCCATTGTCGTCTTCAGCGATTCCTCCTCCTGGCCGGCACAGACTTGCGCCGCAAGCCCAGATTGCTCTCCAGGCGCGCTGGTGTTGCGGTGTCAGGTGGTCGAGAGAGGCCTGGCCTATTGCGGCAGCAGGTGGTAGCTGACAAAAGCGACGTGCAGGCTGTCGGGCGACCACGAGGCGACGTTCATGGTTCCCTGCCCGCCGAAGAGGCGCGCGAGCGGCTTGATCGTCCCGTCGCTCATCTGCATGATGCGCAGCTCGACGTTCTTGTTTTCCGGATGGCCGGTCACGTCTTTCGGGTAGGAGAGAAAAACCATCCACTTGCCGTCGGGCGAAAAGTGCGGAAACCAGTCGTTGGTTTCATCGTTGGTCACGCGCTCCTGGCCGGTGCCGTCAGGATGCATCCGCCAAATCTGGTCAAGTCCTGAGCGGCTGGAGTTGAAGTAGATGTACTTTCCGTCGGGAGAATATTCCGGGCCGTCGTTGTGGACAGCGTTTTTAGTAAGTTGCTTCTCTTCCCCGCCCGCGGCCGGAATGGTGTAGATGTCATACTTTCCGCCGCGCTCGCCGCAGAAAGCGATGGTTTTGCCGTCGGGCGACCATCCGTGAAAGTAAGAAGGCGACTTCCGGGTAACGCGGCGCGGCGTGCCGCCGGCCAGCGGCAAAACGTAAATCAGCGACTCGTGCTGCTCCTGCGAACTGTCACTGATGGCCAGCGACTTGCCGTCGGGCGAAATGCCGTGGTCGTTGTTGCATCGCGTGGCGAAGCCGGTCGAGAGCGGTTCCGGCTCCCCGCCCTCCACGGGAATTCTTTCAATGCGCCCCTCACGGTTAAAAAGCAGCAACCTGCCGTCGGGCGTCCAGTTGGGAGCTTCAATGCGTCCCTCGGTTGTGTAAACCTCGCGGCGGTCGCCTGACTGGATAGCCACCTGCTCCAGCGTGCTGTAGAGAGTCGTCTTGGCGGAGGGCGCAGGCTGCGAGGTTTTGAGATCAACGTTTGAAAAGACCGCCGTCTCCACCCTGTCCTTGTCATGCGAGCAGACGCCGAGGCCGACGTAGAACGGCGCTTTCAGCTCGATCAGCGGCGATCCGGCCGCAAGCTTGAGATGATTGCCCTGTCCCAGAAACATGTAAAAGTAATCGCCGCGCTTTTCAATCCGCAGCCGCTGGGGCGCATTGATGTTGGCCTGCACTTCATGCGTCGTTGCGCCCTTTTCTTCCCGCCACTGCAGCGACGTGAGGCCCACGCCGTGCCGGGCAATATCCGCGTAAACGGAATCCGGATCGAGGCTCTGGCGGATCATCAGAACGGCCTTGCGGTGCGCGTTGGCGCCCTCGCCCTCGAACGCGATGTCGGCGGTGAGGGTGACGTCGCCCGAAACCTTCTTCCACACAAACTGGAAGTCATCTTCCGTCTCCCACATGTTGTTGCCGCTGCCGGAAATCGTGTAAGCACCCTTCGCGGCGTCGTATTCCACGGAGCCGGGATGCAGTACCGTACCCACGTCCTGGTGATTTTCAAACAGTCCGACTTGCGACGCGGCAGCATCCACCTGGCGCCGTACCGTAACAGCAAGCGCAAAGATGCAGCAACCTATGGCTGTCAAGCCAACGAGCCACCTGGGTTCCATGGTCGAGACCTCGGTTTAGGATACCGCCAGTATCGCAGAGTTTTCGGGCTTTGGGAACAGCGCGACTGGCGATTGAGTTCAGGCAGAACAAGCAAACCCGCCCCCGGTGTCACTGCAACAAGAGTAAGAAATAGTCCTGCCTTAAAAATGAATGCATAACGCCCCGTTACGACCTCTCCTTTCGTTCCGTCTGAGTTTCGTTTTCAAGGGCCTTGATATCTTTCAGGACTTCCGAGGGGGTCCAACGGTTGCCGGAATACCAGCGAACCAGCTTTTGATCAGGGCCTACCAGTGCGGTGCTCAGCGAATGAACAATCTGCCCCCCCTGCTCCTCAAAAGTGAAGCCGAAGAATGAGGACACTTCCTTCAGTTCACCGGAAGGAATAGCGGCAAATTCCCAGTGCCGGAAGCCGGGATCGTTTTTGCCGGCATAGCGCTTGCCATAAGCCTTCAGCACTGCCGGCGTATCGTGCGCGGGATCAAAGCTGAGGGTCAGCAGGTGCGTCGTGGCTTCCAAAGAGGCATGGGCCGCCAATTGGTTGTTAATGTCCGCAAAATTGCGGGTCATCAGCGGACAATAGGTCGGGAATGGGCAGCGCGTGTAAACGAACGTCAGCAGGACCGCCTTGCCGCGGTAACGGCGAAAATGAACGCGGCGGCCGTCCTGGTTGACAAAGGTGAAGTCCGGGACCCGTTCGCCCGGCTGCGGCGGCACGTTCTCATCAAGCTTTGGCGGAGGCGCGTTGGCTGAAGCCTTCTGGACAATGACGATGTTGTCGAGCCAGACGTCGTCTGAAGTGACCACCACGCGGGCCGTGATCCGGTCGCCGGGCTTCAATTGTTTCAGGGCGGCGTCATCTTTCACCCCATAGGACATGGTCATCGCCTCCATGAAGCCCGGAATCGCTTCATGGTCGACAATGATCTGTTCGTGCCCTACATCAACCGAGATCACCATGCCCTTCAATTGATAGTATTTCGCGTGCAGCTCGGGTTTGCGATGGCAGGCTTCCGCCGCGAAAAAAAGTGCGATCAAGGCTGCGGCCATGACGCCGCGCCCAAGAATTCTCTTCATGATCCTTTCCTCCTTGAGAGGTGGCAAAAATCGGCCCGCGCCTTTTGGGCTTACTCCGCCAGCCGCACCACCTGGCCGGTGGTCAGTTGATAGATGGCGTTGATGAGGGTAAGTTTTCCGTCCGCCACCTTCTGCTGCAGCAGCGGGCTGTTGCGCAGAACGTCGCGGGCGCTGTGGCGGACGTTGGCTTGTTCGGCCAGCCGGAGCAACTCATCGCCCTCGGCCCGGCCTTTGACACTTTCGAATGCCGGACGAACCAGCGCAACAATGGATTCCAAATTTGCAGAAGGAACATCAGCGCCTGAAGCTGCCGCCGCCACGGCTCCGCAGTTCTCGTGGCCCAGGATCACCAGGACCCTGGACTGCAGATACTCCGCGGCAAACTCAATGCTGCCCAGCGCCACGCGATCTGCCACGTTGCCCGCCGTCCGGATCACAAAAAGGTCGCCCAGGTTCTTGTCGAAGATCAGGCTGGGAAAAACCCGGCTGTCCGAACACGCCAGCACGATCACTTCCGGTTGCTGCCCGTTGGCGAGTTCCACTCTGCGCTCAACAAGTTCCCGGGTGGCCGGCTTGCCCGCCTGGAAACGTTTGTTTCCCTCCATCAGGTCAGCCCAGATTTTCTCAGCTCCGGCTGGAAGCCTGGAAGGTTCAGAAACGGATTTTTGTCCCATTGAAGTCATCGCTGATGGTCTCCGATAGCAGATCATCGCCATGGCGACTGAACAAGCAGCCGGAGACAAAGCTTCCCGGGCCGGATCCACTGCCAACGCCGCCCAAAATCAGGCGGCCGGAACAGCCCCACCACCCTGCAAAGCTAATCGTACTTCTCATAGCTGAGGGCTTTGGGGTCGTAGCCCATGGCGCGGAATTCCTGCGCAACGTCATCAATCATCTTGCGCAGCCCACAGATATAGGCGTGCAGTCCCTTCTTCCCCGCCAGGTAGGGGACAACCTGCTGCTGCACATAACCCGTGTGGCCGGTCCAGCCGGGACCGGGACGGCTGAGAGTGGGGACAAAATGGAAGTTGGGATCCTCTGCGGCCATCTTCTCAAATTCTTCGCGGTAAAGGATGTCGCGTTCCTGGCGCACACCAAAGATGAGCCACACCTCGGAATCGTGCGGCCGGGCGTAAAGCTGCTGGAGCATGGCGCGGATGGGCGCAATGCCGGTTCCCGTGGCGATGAAAGCCACCACCGGATCGGGCGGCTCGCACAGAGAGAAAAAGCCGAACGGACCCGAAAAGCCAATCTTGTCACCGGGCTTCAGATGGAAGAGCCAGGAGGAAACGCGCCCCTCCGGCAGCATGTTCAGGCAAAGGTCAAATCCGTTGTCGGCGCGCGGCGCGGAAGCAATGGAATAGGGCCGGCGGACCTTCCGGCCGTCCAGCTCGATATCCAGCGAGATGAACTGGCCCGGGCGAAAATCAAATCGGTGCCCGTTCGAGATCTGAAACTGGAAATGCTTCGTCCTCTCGTTGGTATGCCAGACATTGCGCAAAAAGGCTTCGTGGCGGGAATGGTTCACCGGCTTATCCTGGTTCCTTCCGTAATTTCTCGAATCCTGCTGCGGACCAGCGAAGCCATTTCAGGATGATCTTCAAGCGACCGCCCGACCTGGATTTCAAGCGCCGGGAACTGCTGCTTTCCCGCCTCCACCAGTCTGGGCAGGTCGCGCCGGAGGTGGGTTCCCTCGGTCAGAAAATAAGGAATCACCACAATGCGATGAAAACCCGCGCTAACAGCTTCCGCAATGGCGGGGCCTAGTTCCGGCTGGCCGGGGCCCAGGAACGATGCCCGAACATAAGCGTAAGCACCTTCGGCCTGAATCCTGCAGGCAAGATCGCGAACTCCCTGATTGGCCTCCTCCAACGCGCTGCCGTGGGCAAAAAGAATGATGGCGTGTTCGCCGTCCGTCAATGGCTTATCTGAATCCATACTTAAAAGTCCATTTTAACCTAAAAGTCTCAAATTGCGTAGCCTCATCGCCTGCCCGCAGGATTAAAAGTTCCAAGCCTGCCGAAAAACAGGGCAATGCCATTGCGCTGAGACTGACCGCGGCCCGGAACCACCTGATTCGCAGGCCGCTTAAGCCCTTAATTATGTGACGACTTTGAGTCTTTCTCGCGCCTGGATGTGCGGCCGAAAACCTTTTTCCAATAGGAGGGTTGGGATGACTTGTGCTTTGCAGAATTTTGAGAACGAAGGCGATTGATGGATAACAAGCGATGCTCAATAAACTCCCTATAAAACCTGATTCGAGACTCGAAGAGAAACGACGAGACGAGAACGCCCACAGCGATCCCAAACACAAAAACCAATACGAAACTGATCGAATCCATCATTTTGATCGTACCCAGCCGCTGAAAAGGCGCGCCTTGACAGCTTTGCTGAAGCCAAGCGCAAGATCCCCCGCAGTTTCGGCCAAAACCAATTCACCCCGGACAACAGTAGAGAAGAGGTCAATAATATAATAGTAAATCCCTTAAAATTCAACAGGCCCTTTTAATCAATTTGCGGCTTCGGGACCGCCTGTCTCTCCAGCCGTGTGAAGTTGACTGCCTCCTGCCCCGAAGGCGCTCGAGACCAGGGGCTAGCGCTCGTCGCTTGGCAAACTTCTTTCTTGGGATTCTTCGGTTTGACGCCACTCAACCGGGTTTCGGTGGGAAAATTTGGCGGCAAGGGCAGGCGGAATTTTTATCTGCGGATTGGATTCGCTTTCATCGGGTGCCGGCAGGCGAACCGAGCGTCGAGTGCAGCACCTTCATACCGGAGGCGTCCGGACCCACCTTCAGACGGAGCCAGTGACTTATGGTCAGGCACATCTCCGTTTGAAAGGAGGCAGGACGGGTCATGCAACAGAACGAATGCGCCCGTTGCTTGCCGAAGGACGCGGCAGATCGATCGGAATGCTGAAGGATGCAAGCCGGGATTCAATGAATCGCTGGTAAAACCTGATTCGTGACCTGAAGCGCAAAAAATACACCACGCTGCCCAAAGCGAAACCTGATCCGAATGCCAGTGCCAGATGTAGCCCCTGTCTCCATGCTTATCTATCCTCTCTGTCTCAGCCGTCATGGAACCCTGCGCGGCAAACTTTCTCAGTCAATCACATCGGGCTTCCCGGCGCAGTGATATAAATCACACCGAAATCAGATCTGGAGATTTTTCAGTCCCCTGGTATTTCGTGAGGGGGCCTCTTCGCCTGCAGGGCTTCCACAAAAACCCGTGAATCCAGTCATTTGCAGGTCAGGCAGGCCGGAAGGCGGGCATGAGAAAGGCGAAGGCCCTTGAGATTCGCCCGTCGCGGTCGAAGAAACTAGATCAGTTCGATGCCGGGAAAGAAATAGGCAATTTCAAAAGCCGCGGTTTCAGGAGCGTCGGAGCCGTGAACGGCGTTGCGCTCAATGCTTTGGGCGTAAAGCTTGCGGATGGTGCCCTCCTCGGCGTTGGCAGGATTGGTGGCGCCCATCACCTGGCGCAGGCGCGCGATGGCGTCTTCGCCTTCGAGCACCATGGCGAGGGCGGGACCGGAGGTCATGAACGCCGTCAGGCTTTCAAAGAAACCTTTGCCGCGATGCACGGCGTAAAATCCTTCCGCTTCCTTTTGGGTCAGGCGCACCAGGCGCGCCGCCACCAGCTTGAACTGATTGGTTTCGAAAATCTTGATGATGTCGCCCGTGTGCCCCGCCGCAACGGCGTCGGGCTTGATGATGGTCAGTGTGCGTTCCAATAATTTTTCTCCTGAGTGCAATTCTTCTAGGCGCTGGCTCTGCCCGGGAGCGCGCGCGCCATGGTTTCGCCGATCAGCGCGGGGCTTTCCGCCACCTGGATGCCCGCCGCCTGGAAGGCTGCAATCTTGTCGGCCGCCGTGCCCTTGCCGCCGGAAATGATGGCGCCGGCATGGCCCATGCGGCGTCCGGGCGGCGCGGTGCGTCCGGCGATGAATCCCACCACGGGCTTTTTGACCTGGGCCTTGATGAACTCGGCCGCCAGCTCTTCGCCGGTGCCGCCGATTTCTCCGATGACCACCATGCCGTGGGTTTCCTCGTCTTCGTTCATCAGCTTGAGCGCGTCCACAAAGTCGTTCCGATAATCGGATCGCCGCCGATGCCGATGCAGGTGGATTGCCCGATGCCCAGCGCCGTCAGCTGGCCGACGGCTTCATAGGTCAGCGTGCCGCTGCGCGAAATGACGCCGATGTTGCCCGGCCGGTGGATCGAGCCCGGCATGATGCCGATCTTGCACTTGCCGGGCGAAATGATGCCCGGGCAGTTGGGACCGATCAGGCGCGTCTGGGTTCCCGCAAGGAATTGGGTCACGCTCACCATGTCGAGCGTCGGAATGCCTTCGGTGATGGCCACCACCAGCGGCATGCCCGCGTCAGCTGCTTCCATGATGGCGTCCGCGGCAAACGGCGGCGGAACAAAAATGACCGAGGCGTTGGCGCCGGTGGCTTCCTTCGCCTCGCGCACGGTGTTGAAGACGGGGATCCCATCGACCTTGGCCCGCCCTTGCCGGGCGTGATTCCGGCCACCACCTTGGTGCCGTAAGCTACCGCCTGCTGCGTGTGGAAGGTGCCCTCACGGCCGGTAATGCCCTGGACAAGAAGCTTTGTGTTTTCATCAACTAGAATTGCCATAATAGCCTATCCAACATTGAGTGATTTAGTGATCGGGCGATTGAGTGATTGAACAGCCGCATCGTTGCGTTTCGATGTCACATTTTTCGAACGTCGCTTTTGGGCTGTCTGTCTTGAAGCGGAAAAAATCCGCACAAGCTCGTTCGTCTCAGCCAGGAGCGCGTCCAACTTGGACTTTGGGACCACTTCAGCCTCAATCAGGAACTCAAGCCAGAATACAGTCTCATCTGCTTCTTCGATAACCACTCCCATCCTAGCTATAAATTCAGCCTTCGAACGCGCCCTGCAAACAGCCCGTAGTTTGCCGCCACAGAGGTCCCGGACCTCAAAAGCTGTCTTCCCAGGGTTCTCGCAACATCCGATTTGGGCAGCGCTTGAAAAAGCGTCACGATCCGAAGCGCAAACTGTTTGGTCCTTTGCCGAAGCTGCTCCGGTAGACTGGTTGAAATCCGTTCGCTCATAAAGCCGGTCATTCAATCACCAATCGCTCAATCACCCGATCACTCAATCACCAATCTTTCAGCCTTTCGCCTGCGCAACAACTTTTTCCGCCGCGTCTTTCATGCCGCTGGCCACGGTGAAGCTCAGGCCGGACTCGCGCAAAATCTTCTGGCCGAGTTCCACGTTGGTGCCTTCCAGGCGAACGACGATCGGAATTTTGATCCCCAGGCTCTTGGCCGCCGCCACCACGCCGTTGGCCACGATGTCGCAGCGCATGATGCCGCCGAAAATGTTGATCAGCACGGCGCGCACGTTCGGGTCGCCCAGGATGATCTCAAATCCGCGGCGGACCTGCTCCTCATTGGCGCCGCCGCCCACGTCCAGGAAGTTGGCCGGCTGCCCGCCTGCGTACTGAATGATGTCCATGGTGGCCATGGCGAGTCCCGCGCCGTTCACCATGCACCCGACTTTGCCGTCCAGGCGGATGTAATTCAGGTTGTAATTCGAGGCCTTCACTTCCAGCGGATCTTCTTCGTCCAGGTCGCGCAGCTCGCGGACATCCTTGTGGCGGAACAGCGCGTTGTCGTCAAAATTCATCTTGGCGTCCAGCGCCAGCAGCCGTCCGTCGCGCGTCAGCACGAAAGGATTGATCTCCGCCAGCGAGGCGTCAGTGGACTGGAAGGCGCTGTAGAGAGCGGCGAAAAACCGCGCGGCCTCCTTGATCAGAGACGGATCAAGCCCCAGCCCGAAGGCAATCTTGCGCGCCTGGAAGGGCTGAAGCCCCACGGTGGGATTGATGAATTCCTTCAGGATTTTTTCCGGGTGCTCGGCGGCCACCACCTCAATTTCCACGCCGCCTTCGCTCGAGGCCATGAAAACCGGCGCGGCGGCCATGCGGTCAATCACCAGTCCCAGATAAAACTCGCGCTCGATCTCCAGGCCTTCTTCGATCAGCAGCCGGCGGACGACCCGGCCTTCGGGCCCGGTTTGCACCGTCACCAGCTTCTTGCCCAGAATCTCGCCGGCGATGCTCTCGGCTTCCGCCGCCGAGTGGACCACCTTGACGCCGCCGGCCTTGCCTCTGCCGCCGGCGTGGATCTGCGCCTTCACCACCACGGTTCCGCCCAGGCGCGTGGCGATTTCGCGGGCCTCTTCAGGCGTGTAAGCGACTTCGCCCTTGGGAACTGTCACTCCAAAACGGGCCAGAATCTGTTTGGCTTGATATTCGTGAATCTTCATAGCGGGTCTACGTGGTAATCAGATTTTCCAAATGCCTGTGAAGGCGGCAATGGTCCCAGCTTGCGGGCTCGATGCGCCAAACTCCTGCCAGAGAATGCCGTTCCATCGTACAATAGAGCGGCGCGATGTCTGCAGAATCTGTCAGTATAGGCAATGTGGGTCCGAAAATCAAACAGTAGGCCTTGTTGGTCATGGCTCGGACCAGATCATGCCGCGGCCAATGTCCGGCGCAGCTGGTAAAGGCCCTTTCTAAACATCATGCAAATTACTGAAGCCATCGAAAAACTGAAGCGGGCCGGAGCCTCGAACGCCGGGAAGCTCACGCCGTGATGGAGGAGCTGCTTTCCGGGCGCGTGCAGGATGAGCAGATTGTGGCGCTGCTGCTGGCCCTGCGCGACAAGGGCGAAACCACCGCGGAGGTGGTGGGCTTTGCGGAGGTGATGCGGGCCCAGGCCCGGCAGGTTCTGGCGGACGCCGGAGTGCGCGTGGAGCAATTCATCGATTCGCCGGCGCTGCTGGATACCTGCGGCACGGGCGGCGACAGGCGAGGCACGGCAAACATTTCAACCGCCACGGCGCTGGTGGTGGCCGGATGCGGCGTGCCCGTCGCCAAGCACGGCAACCGCTCCATTTCAAGCCGCTGCGGCAGCGCCGACGTGCTGGAAGCGCTGGGCGTCGCCGTCGATCTGCCGCTCCAGCACATTCCAGCCTGCCTGGAGAAAGTGGGCATGGTTTTCCTTTTTGCGCCGCACCTGCACCTGGCCATGAAGCACGTGATGGCCGCGCGGCGCAGCATCCAGAGCAAAACCATTTTCAACCTGCTGGGACCGGTGACGAACCCGCTGGAAGCCCGTCACCAGCTGACCGGAGTCTATGACGGGGAGCGGACGGAAATGATGGCGGAAGCGCTGGGCACGGTGGGAACCAAGCGCGCCATTGTGGTGGCAGGATCCGACGGCCTGGATGAAATCACCCTCACCGGGCCCACCAAACTTACCGATTACGATTCCGGCAGGATTCAAACGCGCCTGGTTCTTCCGGAAGATTTCGGCCTGGAGCACACCGCGGGCGAAACGCTGGCCGGCGGCGATTCCGAAAAGAATGCCAGCCTGCTGATGGAGATTCTTGACGGCGAGAAGAATCCGATGCGGAATTACATCCTGGCCAACGCTTCGGCGGCGCTGGTGGCGGCGGGAAAGCGGCCGGCTTCCGCGAAGGCGTGGCCATGGCGGAGAAGTCGATCGATTCCGGCAAGCCAAACGCACTCTTCGGCCCTGGTAAAGTTCACGGAGAAACACCGGCGCTGAACCACGCCATGGCACTCATCTTCATTCCCCCGCCGGCTGCAGGTTTTCATCGAAAAACTTCAACAGGCGTTTCGTCAGGTAAAGCCGCGCGGAGTAAGCGCTGAAGCCGTGCTTTTCACCCGGCTGCAGATAAAGCTGGTATGGCTTGCCGTCGCGCACCAGGGCTTCGATGAAATTGATGGTGTTCTGCAGGTGGACGTTGTCGTCATCCACGCCGTGCATCAGCAGGAGGTTGGCGGTCAGATTCCCGGCCGCCTCCAGCGGCGAAGATTCCCGGTAGCCTTCAGGGTTCACCTCCGCCGTGCGCATGTAGCGCTCGGTGTAGATGCTGTCATAAAACTTCCAGTCGGTGACCGGCCCGCCCGCCGCTCCGCATTTGAAAACCTTGGGCGCGTGCGTCAGCGTGTAGAGCGTCATGTAGCCGCCGTAGGACCAGCCCCAGATGCCCATGCGGCTGGGATCGACGTATGGAAGCGACTTCAGATACTCCACGCCCGCCAGCTGGTCTTTGAGTTCCTGCCGCCCCATGTGCTCGAAAATGGGCGTTTCAAAGGCGTGGCCGCGTCCCCACGATCCGCGATTGTCGAGCGTCCAGAGCAGGTAGCCGCGCTCGGCAAAAAGCTGGTCTTCAAGCGAGGTCACGCCCCATGTGTCCGTGCACCATCTGAACCTCCGGCCCGCCGTAGACCTTTCACGATCACCGGATACTTCTTGTGCGGATCGAAATTCGGCGGCTTCACCAGGCGCGCGTAAAGTTGGGTCCCGTCGGCAGCCTTGACCGTAACAAATTCGGTGGCGCCCAGCGCGTAGTCACCCAGATAATTCGCCGGCTTGTCGAGCGTGGAAATCTCCTCGCCATCCGATTTGTAAAGGCGCGTGACGGGCGGCGTCTGGTAGTCCGAAAACTTGTCGACGTAATAGCGGCCATCGGGTGAAAGATAGAAGGTGTGCGTCCCCGGTTCTTTGGAAATCCGCTCGAGGCCCGTGCCATCCAGGCGCACGCGATAGATCTGGCGCTGGCGCGGGTCGGGTTGTGTCGAAAGAAAATAGACCCAGCCGGAATCACCTGCCAGTTGAAACATGGGAAGGTCTGAGAAGAGCGGCCGGTCGATCATCCAGTCGCCGCTGGTGAGCTTTTTCTGCAGCTTCCCGTCCATGTTGTAGAGATAAAGATGCATCCAGCCGTCGCGCTCTGAAAGCCAGAGAAAGCGCCCGCCGCTGAGAAAATGCGGAGGGTTCAGCGAGTTGATCCAGTACTTGTCCCGCTCAACCAGCAGCGTGCGGTCGGCTCCCGAGTCGGCATTCCACAGATGAGCCACTTCTTCCGTCTGGTCGCGATTCAGGGTGAGGAAACAGATCGATTTTGAGTCGCGCGTCCAGGAAAACCTGGGAGGAAATACTCAACCGGAGCGGATTCGTTGCGCGCAACCCAGGTCTTGTCCGCCGCCATCAACCGAAACCACGTGGAATGTTGCTTTCGGGTTGGGGTCGCCGGACTGCGGGAATCGCTGGAAATTAAGCTCAACGTGCCGCGACAGGAAATTGATCAGCGGATACTGCGGCACGGGAGTGTCATCGAGCCGAAGGTAGGCAATCTTTTTGCCGTCGGGCGACCATTCATAGGAGCGGCCGGTGGCGCGATCGGCCAGTTCCTCCTTGTAAACCCAGTCCAGCCGGCCGTTAAAGACCAGGTCGGATCCATCGGTGGTGAGTTGGGTGATCTTACCCGTGTTCAAGGAAATCGTGTAAATGTTGTTCTGCCTGACGAAGGCGACGGCGTCACCGGCGGGAGAAAAGGTGGGCTCTTCTTCTTTCTGCGAGTCATCCGTCAGACGTTTCGTCTCGCCGGTCTGGACGTTAAATACCCAGAGGTCATTCACGCCCTGAAAAAGAATTTTGTCGCCATCGGACGACCATTGATAAGTGCCAGGATTAACGCCACCGGGAACATCCAGGCGCCGGGCTTTGCCGATGGCAACGTCATAAAGCCACAACCCGTCGCCCGAGTCATCATCCCGGACATAACTGACTTCTTCGTGGCCCGGGCGCCACGCGATGTGGCTGATGGACGGGGCAACCACCTGCCCCCCCTGCGTGACCAGTTGGGGAGTGAGCCGCTGTTTGGCCGCCCAGCCGGGAATGGCCGTCAAAGAAAGGATTCCCCAAAACACACAAGCACATGCCAACCACCCGCCAGGTATTTTCAATCGTCGAGGCACACGGCCCTCCGAGGGCAAAGAACGGTCTGCTGGATTGTTACCGGCGCGAATGAAGGCAAAGCATCACTTCTGGTGTTCCGGATGAGTGCAGCCGGGAAAACTGGTCAGGAATGTGAGCCCTTTGTAATCGAGAAAATCAATCAGGCCCACCTTCGACGTGAAGAACCCTTCCAGCGTCATGCTCTTCAACAAACGGTAGAAAGGAAATCCCGGGTGCCGGGCTTTCGGATCGTGTTCAGGAGCGCTCATTTGCGTCAACAGCTCTTCCCTTTCCGAGGGCGAAATTTCCAGAAACGGTTTCCCATATTTCTTCCGGCTGAGTTTGTTGACGAGACCAAGCCCGTCGATCCACTGCTTTTGAAGCGCCGGCTCAAACTCCGCCGCCGAGTAAACGACGAAATCAATGTAGTTGGCCACCTTCGCTTCCTTGGCGCCCGGCTTTTCATCGCTGGGAAGAATCACTTCCGTCAGAACTTCGACGGTGTGGAACTCGTCCGGCTTGAAGAACCTGGGCACGTAGGGAGATTCGGTATCCGCCGGCGAAGGCTTGGGCCCCACGTCCTGGACCTGATGCAATCCCGCGGCGGCAGGCGCTGGGGAGGCCATCAGGGTCGCCCCCTGTGGCAGCCAGCCTTCAAGAAACTCACGTCCCGCCGCACTGGCACTGAGAAGCCCAAAATATTTCAGTGCGCGGCGCCTTCCCATCAGAGGATTCTCCATCGTCTCAACCTTTCGACGCTTCAAAGAGCGTCTCGAGAGCATTGATACTGACATTCAGCTAAACGTTGTCCTGGCGCAGTTCGTCCGCCAGGTGGTCGCAAGCTCGCCAGGCCAGGGCCATGATCGTTTCTGTCGTACCCTTTCCGGGTGGCTGACGAAACATGCTGCGTCTACCACCAGAAGATTCTGCACATCGTGGCTGCGATTCCATTTATCCAGAACCGAAGTGCCCGGATCATCTCCCATGCGCGCGCCGCCGCCCTCGTGCGTCGCGGCCCCAGCCCCTCGGGATTTGACTTCTTATAGGGCAGAATTTCCGCGCCCGAGGCTTTGAGAATTTCGTTGATCTGCTCATCCATCTTATCCGCCATGGCATAGGCCTCGGGATATTTCACGTTGTGGTGTGAAAACGAACCTGGGGTATGCCCCAGGGATCACGCAGACCGTCCGGGTCAATTTCAACATAGTTCGAGTGAAGTGCCAGGCCTTCGCCATAACCTCCCATTGAAACAGGTGCCGGATACAGCTCTTTGATCTTCTTCTTGTAAGCCGACCCGAAGCCCGGCATGCTCGCGCAGGGTCCGGGACCCATCCCGCAGCCTGAGTAAAAATTGAGCCGCCAGCCTCCAAGATATTTCTTGTTTCCCTTGCCACTGTAATCGTAGCGGGGAATGTAAAGGCATGACTCACCGGGGCCGTCGTCATTGGTGGTGGCACGGCCGGCAAGTTGCGGGAAAAAACCCTCTACGCTGCCGGATGCGACGTGGTCCGACAAATAGTGGCCAAGCACACCGCTCGAATTGGCAAGGCCAGATGAGGAAGGTGACAGAGTCCTGGAATTGAGCAGAATCCGAACGGATTCGATGTTGGAAGCGGCGAGCACAACCGCCTTGCTATAAACTTCATATTCCTTCTTATCCTGCGTGTCAATGTAACTGACGCCCCTGGCCTTCCCGGTCTGGGGATCCATGAGAACGGTGTTGACGGCGGCATAGGGCTTCAAGGTGAAATTGGAATGACTTTTAAGCTCCGCGAACGCTGCCAGACTGCTGTAGCGTGCTTCCACCATGCAGCCATGGTTGCAGCCTCCGCAATAGTGACACTCAGGGCGGCCGCGGTAAGGCTTACTTAGTACCGCCAGCGCCTGAGGGATCGCTTTGATGCCCAGTTTCGCCGCCCCTTTCTTGATGAGGAGTTCGCCGCAGCGCGCATTAAATGGAGGCAGGCGATTCTGTCCGGCGGGGACGTTATACAGGCTTTCGCGTCCTCCCGAAACCCCGATGAGTTCTTCAACTTTGTCGTAGTAAGGAGCTACATCGTCATAACTGATGGGCCAGTATTCGCCCCAGCCGCCCTGCAGACTCTTTGGCTTGAAATCCAATGGACCATAACGCTCAACGCTCCGTCCCCACACAAGGCTGCGTCCACCCACGGCACGCAGCCGGGTCCAGGTGAATTTTGCTCCTGGGGCGACCGCGTACGGGTCTTCATCGGGAATGGTAAAAAGATGGTCGGTCCATTCATTGATCTTCCATCCCATGCCCTGGGGCAGCTTGCCATACTCACCGGGTTTTCCATCGCCGCGGTAAGGCCAATCGTAACTGAAATTGTGGGTATGGAAATCCTTTCCCGGATCGATCGGGCGTCCGCCTCCAGACAGAGAACCTTCAGCCCCTTCATAGCAAGCACGTATGAAGCAATGCCTCCACTGGCGCCGGAACCCACCACAATCACGTCATAAACTGGTTGCGAAGCCATTCAGCTACCTCCACAGAGATACGTCGGTACAAGCTGTCCACCTTATCGCTTTTGCCAGACCTTGTAAACTTTCTTTGACGACACGCCGATGAGCATTCCAGGGGGAAAGAAAACCATCAAAAAACTGCTCTGTAACCTTACTGCCATGCCGGCGATTCCCATGTCTTCCCAGACAGCACCCTTCAAAGATCTGACGATGACCTTGCGCCCGCAGCGGCGGTTGCGGCTGGGAATTTGCCGGAGTCGGTGGCTTGCCTTTTCGCTTTCCGTGATGTTTGCCTTAATCGGTGTACTGCTTCCCGGCTCCACTGCGCGGGGTGCTGCCGGCCGTCGCGTGATCTGGAACTTTAACCACACCATCACAAACTCCCTGGGCGGCGGGTACAACCCTTTTTCAAGGGAACCCTCCCGGGCGCGGACCTATCTGGACCCCGACGTTCATCTGTCGGCTTCGGGACATTCACTGCGGGTCACGGCGCATCGCGAATGGGCCGGGTTCTGCGGCGTCTGGTTCAACTTCTATCCTGTCGGTTCGCGCCGCTTCTTTGATGCCAGATCCTCCCCTTACCTCAGCTACTGGATCAAAGGCCGGAAGCCCGGCGGAGATTTTGACATCAAAATCGTGGACGCAAGAGGCGAAGCAACCGAGGACACGCTCGCCACGCGGCCACTCCATGCCTACCTGCCACGGGGCATCACAACCCGGTGGCAGAAAGTTGTCATACCGCTGGCCGATTTCCCTGAAATCGACCCGGGGTCGCTGGTCCGGCTGGTCCTTGTTTTCCCTGTCCCCGGCGACTTCCAGTTCTACCTGGATGACATTTCTTTCGAATCGGCCCCGGATGACGTAGCGGCCATTCCATCTTCCGGGGAGCAAGAGCCGGCTGCGGGCGAGGCAAAAAATTCCGTATCACTCCATGTGGGTCTGGAAAACCGGACCCCTTCTCGCCAGCGCAAAAGCGGCGGACAGGCTGTTTGATTTCTGCTCCCGGAACGGCCTGAAGGAAATTTATCTCTCGGTTGATTTCGCCGGCTCCTCCGGCGGCGTTGCTGACTCGATCACGGACGCTGCGGCCTACGCCGACTTCCTGAGCGCGGCGCACCTGCACGGGCTCCGTGTTGAGGCGCTTACCGGCGCGCCCTCATGGGCGGCGGGCAGACGGCACGGACTGGCACTGGCCGCCGTGCGGGCGATCGTCAACTATAACGCCGGGATGACGCCCGATGCCCGGTTTGACGGCATTCACTTTGACGTTGAGCCTTATCTCCTGCTGGGCTTTGCCCTGCCGGGTTACCGCAAGCAGATTTTCGAACAATATCTCGAAATGGTTGTGCAGTGCCGGGACGCCGCCCGTGAAGGCCATCTGGATTTCACCTGCGACATTCCCTGGTGGTTCTTTCCGCTGACGGCCGCCACGCGGCAACAGTTCACCGTCACGTTTGGCGGCAAAGAGGAGACTGTCGGCGAACACGTAACCGACCTGCTCAGTTCGTTCACCATCATGGATTATCGAAACGAAGCGGACGGCGCGGGCGGCATCATCCGGTTTGGAATCCCGGCCCTCGCCTATGCCGCCCGGTTGAACAAGCAGGTCCGTGTGGGGCTTGAAACCTCTGCACAGAAAGATACACATGTGAAATTTGTTCTGGCGGTTCCTGATAAGGAATTTATGGACAAACTGCGCGAAACTCGCCTGGCACAGAGCAGTGCGTTCGAACACTTCTCGGTCCATGCCCTGCGGGCAAACGGCATGGTCTTTGTCGGGCTCGGTGAGCATTCAGGGACCGACCCCGGCGAATCGATCGACATCGCGCTGGCCCATCTTCGAAAACTGTTTGGCGCAAAATCCCCTGGCCGCTTTTCCGTCAAGCCCGTGCTGCAGGCGGCACGTGAGGCCGTGGCGGCAGACCCCGGCTGGGATGACTTTCAGTCTGAGGAGACAGGCAAGCCCGGATCGCACCGGACGATGGCCGCGTTCAGAGCCGTCCGGCGGACGCCGCCGGTAACCACTTTCCACGGGCTGGGCCGCAACATCTTCGAGCAGGAGTCCCGCTCCGCCGCCGAATGGTTCGGCCATTATCCAAGCTTCGGCGGACTGGCTATCCATTACTACCAGAGTTTTCAGAAAATGATGGCGGCGCCTTAGCGGAACCGCAAACAGGCGGTGAAAACCGCTCCCCCGTTCATCCCCGGACTGCTTGACCCCGCATTAAAGTTTGAGGAAGTTTGCCAGCAGTTGCATGCCGGCGTCGGTGAGGACCGATTCGGGATGGAACTGAACGCCTTCCACTTTCAGCTTCCTGTGGCGAAGCCCCATGATGAGGCCGTCGGGCGAAGTGGCGGAAACCGCCAGACATTCAGGAAGCCCTTCGCGTTCAACGATGAGTGAGTGGTAGCGGGTGGCCGGGAAAGGATTCGGCAGCCCGGAAAAGATCGTCTTGCCGTCATGGGAAACCAGGCTGGTCTTGCCGTGCATGATTTGCGGCGCGCGGATCACCTTGCCGCCAAAAGCCTGCCCGATGGCCTGATGACCCAGGCACACGCCCAGAATCGGCACGCGGCCGGAAAATTCCAGGATGACGTCCAGGCAAATTCCGGCTTCGGAAGGAGTCTTGGGGCCGGGCGAGATCACGATGCGCTCGGGCGCCATGCGTTCAATCTCTTCGAGCGTAATCTGATCATTTCGGCGCACTTCCATTTGCGCGCCCAGCTCGCCGAGATACTGCACCAGGTTGTACGTAAATGAATCGTAGTTATCGATGACCAGAATCATGCGCTTGCTTTCATGCCCCCAAACGATTCATTATACGCTGTCACACAAAGGAGGATAAGAACAATGGCAAACACAGGCCGCCGATCATTTCTAAAGAACGGGTTCATGGGCCTTGCCGCGATGAGCGCTGCAGGATCCGCCGGAAACGCCCTGGCGCAGGCGCGCCGGGCGCCCGGGCAGAACGTCGATCCCCAGGCCCCCAGAGAATTCCATCTGGGACTGGTGACTTACAATCTGGCCAAAGACTGGGACGTGGACACCCTCATCAAAAACTGCGAGGCCACAGGCTTTGAGGGAACCGAGCTGCGCACCACGCACAAGCACGGCGTGGAGCCGACGCTGAGCAAGGCGCAGCGCGCCGAGGTCAGGAAGAAGTTCGATGATTCGCGTGTCAAGCTGGTGAGCCTGGGCTCGACGTGCTCGTTCCAGTCGCCGGATCCGGCCGAAGTGGAACGCAACATCCAGTCCGCGCGCGAATTCTGCGAGCTCGCACACGACGTGGGCGCCATCGGCGTCAAGGTGCGGCCGAATGGTTTTCCACCCAACGTGCCTCACGAAAAAACGCTCGACCAGATCGGCCACGCGCTCGCAAAATGCGGCGACATCGCCCGCGACAACGGCGTGGAAATCTGGCTGGAAGTCCACGGCCGGGGCACCCAGCAACCCAGGAACATTCACCGTATCATGACGGTCGCCAACCATCCCGCCGTCGGCATCTGCTGGAACTCAAACCCGCCGGATGTTATCGGCGGCTCCGTCAGGGAGAATTTCGATCTCATCGGCCCCTGGCTGCGCAACTGCCACATCCACGAGTTGTGGGATCCCGAGTATCCCTACCACGAGCTCTTTGCGCTGTTCCGCAGCGTGGGCTACACTCGCTATACGATGGCGGAAATTCAGGAAAGCTGCGAGCCCATCCGGCTGATGCACTACTATCGCAAACTTTGGGAATACGAGGCGGCATAAACATGACCATGGAAATCCATCCCATCACTTTGGAAGGCCGTGCCGTGCGGCTGGAACCTCTCAGCCTGGCGCACCATGCCCAGATGTGCGAGGCCGGCCTCGATTTCGATTTGTGGCACTGGATCCCGCAGAATGTCCGGACTCCTGAGGACATGCGTTCTTACATCGAGCAGGCCCTGGGTGAACAGGCACGGGGCACGTCACTGCCCTTCGCCACCATTGATCAGGCCAGCGGCAAGGTGATCGGCAGCACCCGCTACATGAACATCGACGTTTCCAATCTTCGCGTGGAAATCGGTTCCACCTGGCTTGCAAAACCATGGCAGCGGACATCCGCCAACACCGAAGCCAAGTACCTGATGCTGCGGCATGCATTTGAGAAGTTCGGCTGCATCCGCGTGGAATTGAAAACGGACTCGCTGAACCAGCGCTCGCGCGACGCCATCCTGCGGCTGGGAGCCAAAGAGGAAGGAACGCTGCGCAATCACATGCTGACCTGGACGGGCCGCATCCGGCACACCGTCTATTTCAGCATCATTGACGCAGAATGGCCCGAAGTGAAAGCTCGGCTGGAAGGAATGCTGGCCCGCAAGGCCAGGGTACAGTAAGAGTTTCCTCAGCAGGCATGGCCAGTCGGGAAACCTGAATGAGCGGCTCCGAGCAACACCCGCCGGGCCCTACGCCGTTCCCAGCCATTCCTGGAAAACCTTCTCTCTTTCCTGCTCCGGGCGCACCACAAACCGGATTTTTTCGCCTGCGCCGAGCCGCTTGAACGCTTCGGCGGCGGGCCCGTAAAGAGTCGAGACCTCTGACTCAGCAAGCGCCTCACCTTGCGCGTTGGTTGCGTTCAGAAGCCAGCACGGCCGCGGGGCCAGAAGCGCCGTGAGGTCTTGCAAGTCGAAGTGCCTGAGAACATCAAAAAGGAACCACGTCAGGCCCAGGGAGTAAGCCTTCGATTCCACGATCGAACCGTAGGTGGCAATCGGGCGGTCAAACAGCACGGAGTGCAGCCGATCATCCAGCACCGCGGAAAGCAGCACCGCCAGTGCAGCGCCCCTTTCACCGAGGCCTAGGATCCGGGCATGGTCCACATCGGGCCGCGACCCGAGGTAATCGAGGCAGCGGAGAAAGTCCCACACCCGCTGGCCCAGCAACGGTTTTCCGAGACCGAAACACGCCCAGGCGTAGCGCTCGCTGAGAGGCACATCCTGATAGTAAAGGGGCCCCGCGGAAGGAAGGCGTGGCGTGGAAACACCCAGGCCGCGGAGGTCAATGGCGCAGACAGCAACGCCCTTTCGCACCAGACGGCTGATTTCCGACGTTTCGTAGAGAATGTGGTTCTTACCGCCTTCTGAAACAAAGACGACCGTCGGAAACGAAGGACCGCCCTTCGCCGGCCTCAGAAACCAGCCCGTCACCCGCACCTGCGGTTCGGAGTAAAACTCGAATTCATCCACGGTAACGCCGTTCATCCAGCGGTTCGACGAAATGATCCGGGGACTCAGCGGCGTTCGCTCGGCGGGAAGACCCAGAAGTTTCTTGAGTGTCTCCTGTGCCCGTGGGCGTGCGGGGATGTTCTTCGGCGCAACCTGACGCATGCGGTCTGTGTTCAGGTCAATCACCGAGCGTCCGCCCAGCGAGGTCAGCACCTGCCCGGTGCTGGTGCAGTGCAAGGTATCCGGAGGGGATTCATCATAAGGTGCATCTCCGGTTCCCCACTCCGGTTTGCCCAGCCAGCGGTTAAACCATGCGTAGGTTTCGCGACGGTTAAAGAAGTCGAAAGCGTGCGGCAGGGGCGATCCAAAGAGTTTCACCTTGTCGGCGGCGCCCATCAGTTTGTAACCGGCCAGCGCCTCGTCGTAAATCTCCCGGGTTCCCTCGACGTAAGTGGGCGAATAGGTCAGCCCGGCTGTCGGTGCGGGAATACATGATCAGCATGGGTCTGGGAGCGCACGCCAGAAACAGGTCCCCTCGGTCGATTCCCTCAGGCAGGCTGCCGGCGAGGTTCTGCTCGGAATCGTCTACCGCTCCCGGAGGAAGGTAGTTGGGTCCGGCAAGATTCTCATTCTGTCCGTCGGAAGCCGCATAAGCCTTGATTCTCGGCTCCAGCGCCGCCAGCCACATGGTCATGGTTCCCCCGCCCGACTGCCCCGTGCAGCCAATGCGCTCCGGGTCAACCTCGGGCCGGGAGAGAAGATAATCGACAGCCCGGATGCCATCCCAGGTGCGGTACTGCTCGAATTGCGAACCGAACAGCAGCATGGGCCGCCCTGCCTGGTCGTGTTCACCGGTCGGGTCGTAAAGGCCTTTCCCGGTGCGAGGATCCAGATACTGCAGCCGCTCGCCCTGCCCGAAAGGATCAAACGGCAGCACCGCGTAACCCTTTCTTGCCAGCGACTGGCAGACGTATTGATAGTAGTAAAAAGACTTCCCGTCGATGGAATGGCCGAGCGGAACAATGATGCCGGGATAGGGAGGCTTGTGCCTCTTCGGGATGTAAAAATTGGCCGTGACAAAAACCTCGGGGAGGCTTTCGAAGATGACTTTTTCAATTCGATAGTCGCTGCGGTCGATGGTCCCCACGACTTTCGGCTTCAGCGGAGTCTTCTCAAACTGGCCACCAATGAGTTCCCAAACCTTCGAGCGCACCTTTTCAATGCGCGCCCGCACGTCGGCTTCAGTTCGCATCTGGCGCAGCTCGGCCAGTCGTCGCGCGCGCGCCTCGTTCATCTGCGCGGTGACGTAACGCGGCAGGTCGTTCCAGAAATCACGCTTGCCTTCGTCTCCCGGTGGACTGGCCTGCGGCGCGGACGGTACGACCGCGGCAAAAGCTTCGCGCCCCGTCAGGGCCATCGCCGCGCCAAGGATGTTCGTCTGGATAAACTTTCGTCGCGTGGGCATTCCGCTACCTCCAATCAACACAGTCACAAGATGGGCTGTTGGAAAGTCTCCGTCCCAATCGAACTTTTGTCAATGCGGGGATTGTTGGATTCCACGCAGTGGCGCAATGACAAATGAATTCCGCGCATTATTGCGAGGAGGCAAATCGAGGAGGCGGCTTTACAAGCCTTTTTCCGCCATGGCAAAGGCGCGCAACATGGCGCGGGCCTTGTTCAGTGATTCCTCAAACTCAAGTGCAGGAACAGAATCGGCCACAATGCCGGCGCCCGCCTGGAGGTAGGCTTTCGAGTCCCTGATCATCACGGTGCGGATGACGATGCAGGAATTGAGGTTCCCGGAAAAATCGGCGTAGAGAACGGCCCCGCCGTAGAGGCCGCGGCGGGTGGGTTCGAGCTCGTCAATGATCTCCATGGCGCGGACCTTGGGCGCGCCGGTCAGCGTTCCCGCCGGGAAGCAGGCGGCAAGCGCCGCATAGCTGTCGGCATCCGGACGGAGTTTTCCGCGGATCAGCGAAACCAGGTGCATCACGTGCGAGTAGCGCTCGACAAACATGACGCGCTCCGGGTGGACGGATGCAAACTCCGACACCCGGCCAACATCGTTGCGCCCCAGGTCAACCAGCATGATGTGCTCGGCGCGTTCCTTTTCGTCGGAAAGCAGGTCCCGCTCGAGGCGCAGGTCCTCTTCCTCGGTTTTGCCGCGCGGGCGCGTGCCGGCGATGGGACGATACTCCACGCCGCTCCCGGCCACCTTCACCAGCATCTCAGGCGACGATCCCAGCACCGTGGATTTGCCGAATTGCAGGTAGTACATGTAGGGCGACGGATTCACCACGCGGAGCGCGCGATAGACCTGAAAGGGCGGAACGCGCACAGGGACCGTCAATCGCTGTGACAGCACCACCTGGAAAACGTCTCCGGCGCGGATGTACTCTTTGCCCTGCTCCACGATTTCTTCGTAGCGCTTCCTTGTCATGTTGGGCTTAACTCGCAGCGCCCCTTGAGGCGAGCGTATATTCGGAAGGCGCAGCGGCCGGGCCAGCTTGCGCTCCAGCCGGTCAAGCTCGCGGACGGCATGGTCGTACTTCTGGCGAAGATTTCCGGGGTCTTCCTCCGTCAGGACGTTCGCGATCAGGAACAGGCGGTGGCGGACGTGATCAAAGGCGACCAGCGTGCGGAAATACATGAAGATCGCATCGTCCATGTCAACATCGGGTTCCACGCGGGCCGGCAGGCGCTCAAGCTGGCGCACGGCTTCATAGGAAAGATAGCCGACTGCGCCGGCGCTGAAAGGTGGAAGGCCCGGCAGCTTCACCGAACGATACTTTGAGCCGATGCGCCGCAAGTACTCAAAAATGTTGCCGGATTCTTCAATGCGCTCGCGCCCGCGAAGCAGCGTGATCCGGTCTCCGCGGCAGGTGATCACCTGGAAGGGATCCACACCGAAGTAGGTGTAACGGCCGACGCGCTCGCCGCCCTCCACGCTTTCCAGGAGGAAGCTGTGATGCGAACCGCCTTTGCCGTGCGGCCCGGCGCCCTTGAAAGCCTCGGGGGCGAGTTTCAGGAACGCCGAGACGGGGCTCAGCAGATCAGCCACGACGGTCCGGTAAACAGGCACCACGGTGCCCTGGCTAGCCAGGCGGCGGAAGTCCGAAAATTTGGGAGTCGTCGGGTCCATTAATGTCTCGGGAAAGTTTCGGCTGCCTACCCTGAAGGTTGAAATCCCCTCGTGGGTCTGCGTTTCCCCTAGTCTTTCTCTTTGTCTTTTTCTTTCTCTTTGTCTTGGTCTTGGTCCTGGTCTTTTTCTTTCTTCGGGCTATCCGGCGAAGCATCCTCATCCTTTTTGGAGGAAGTCTGCCCCGCGTGCTCCGCAAGCACCTCGCGAATCAGAGATTTCAAATCCTCACGGTCCTGGTCCGAGTGGATGGCAAAAGGCTTGCTGGCCTCGCCCCAGTAGATGCTTCTGTGCGGGAACGGGATTTCAATGCCGACTTCGTCGAACTTCTTTTTGATGCGGCGGTTCATTTCGCGCCCCACCATCCACTGCTTAATGGGAACCGTCTTGAAGCGCGCCTTGATCACCACCGCCGAGTCGCCAAACTGGTCGACGCCCAAAACCTCCAGCGGGGCCAGAATGAGCGGCTTGTACATTTCGTCCTGCATCAATTCGTCGCCAAGCTGCTTGAGAACCTCAACGACATGGTCGGTGTCCTCTTTATATGCAACTCCAATATTGAAGAGATAATACGAAAATTCATGCGTCATGTTGGAAAGGGTCGTGATGGTGCCATTCGGAAAAATGTGAACCGTCCCGTCCAGGCTGCGGAGCACAATGGTCCGCAGATTGATCTGCTCCACCAGGCCGCCGGTCCCATTGATGATGGCCACGTCATTCACGCGAACCTGGTTTTCAAGCAGGATAAACAGGCCCGCAAACAGGTCGCGCACCAGGTGCTGCGCGCCGAAGCCAACGGCCAGGCCAAGGACACCAGCACCGGCCAGAAGGGGTGCAATGTCAAACCCGGATTCCTTGAGCGCCATCACGAGCGCCAGAAGCCATATCGAGATGACAACCGTCTTTCGAAGGATGCCGCTCAGAGTGGCCGCGCGCTTCTCCACCTCCATGTCGGCCCGGCCAAACTTCTTCATCCTTTCGATGATCTGGATCCTGATGGTGGAAATCGACTTATTTAGGATCTTGGCGGCAATGTAGGCCGCGACAAGGATCGCCACGATCCGGATGGCATGATCTATTACGACGGGGGCGATTTTGGGAAGTGAAGCCAGTGAAACAAACAGCATGCAATAACCCTTTCGAGGGAATGAGGTGCCGTCCTTTTTCAGCAGGACGGTGACGCGCTGACCCTGAACTCAATGCTTCTCCCCACGTTAAGGCCCGGGGCTGGCTCATGTCAATTGCAAGGGGGAAATCAGGAAACAATGGCGGACGCGGGTCTACCCAGCACCGGCGTGGCTCAGCGACTGGCGGATGGCCTGCTCCATCAGCGCGCGCGGAGCGGACTGTCCCGTCCAGATTTCAAACTGCCGGGCGCCCTGCGCCACCAGCATTTCGAGCCCCGAGATGGTGACCAGGCCGCGGCCTCTGGCCTCGGAGAGAAAACGGGTTTCAACCGGAAAATAGACCATATCAAAAACCACGCGCGTCCGCAGCCGTGCAAGGTCAATCGGATGGGCATCGGCATGGGGCGACATCCCAACCGGCGTAGCGTTGATCACGGCGTCCACATCCAGGCCGTCGGCATTTTCCCAGGGGACGGCTTCCGCGCCGACGCTACGGGCAAGCTTTCGCGCCACGGCCTCCCTTCGCGCGGCAACAAAAACGTCCGCGTTTACCGCTCGCAAAGCGAAGGCCGCTGCCCGCGCAGCCCCGCCGGCCCCCAGGATGAGAATCCTGCTTCCCGGAAGCCGCAGACGCTTGGTCAGCACTTCGGTCACGGCGCTTGAGTCCGTATTCCATCCCATCCACTTGCCGTGGCGGATCGCCACGGTGTTGCAAGCCCCAATCTGCTCAGCCAGAGGATCCATCCAGGAAAGCTCCTTCATGATGGCCCGTTTAAAAGGCATGGTGATGCTGAAGCCCGCAAATTTGAGTGCCCGCGCAAACTTGAGGAAGTCACTCAACTTTTGGGTTTCGCAGGGCAGATAGAGGGCATTCACGCGCTTTGCATGGAAGGCGATGTTCTGCATGGCCGGCGAGAGGGACATGGACGAGTGCGTTCCCACCACTCCATACAATTGCGTCCGCTCGTCCAGATGCTCCACGTGGTAAACCGAGCGCATGTGGTCAATCGCCAGTTGGCCGCCCGCCACTGCATGATGGTTACCCACCGATGCATACGTAAAGGGACAGCCCCACCGGAAAGCCATCACGCGCGAACAGATGCCGGAATTGCCCATGGCCAGCGCAACCAGCCTGGGACGCCGACGTCGATTGGCCTTGAGCAGCTTGAGAACTTTCAGATTGTCCTGAAGTTCCCGGGCGTGGCTTGCAATCTTGACGGCTTCAACTGGATACCGTGCCAGACGGCGATAAATGGTGCTCAATTCGGGCGTATTGCGATAATTGTGATAGGAAACAATCACTTTGGCAGGAGCGAACTGTTTGAAGGGCGGCTTGCGCAAAGCCTTGACGGACTCAATTTCAATGTCAACCCATTGGCAGCCGGCGCGGGCCGCAGCGGCCAGGAGATCAATCTGCTCTTCAATCGAGCCCTGAAAGTGCCCGCCCGCGTCCACTCGACGGCAGGTTGCGATCATCTGAGGATAACGCAGCCGAGCCAGCATCCGGTGCAGGTCCAGTTCAAGCCCGGAATTATCGCGGAGAAAGTCCAGGCGCAGCTCAAACCCAAGCGGCGGAGAAGTGCCCAGCGTCTCGATGTGCGCCTCAGCCGCTTCGAGACTCGGAGGCGCTAGAGAAACAAAAATGCGAGGAGAAGGAGGTTTGGCCAAAATGCTTTCCGGGGCCGCTGGCCCTGCCTAGTGAAGAACCCGCTTATTATAAGGCATTTGCCAGAATTCCGGCAAGACCATTGTCCAGCATTGTGTGCCAACTCATGCTTCTTGAACGGTTTTCAGGCGCTCAGCCGTCTCGCTGAACAGGGTTTAGAAATCGTCTTTGGACTACTTTCCTCATCGGAATCAGCATCTTACCGTTGGCTTTCGTCCCTCTCAGGTGTCACCGCAGAAACTATTGCCCTCAGCACGGGTGAAATGCCTTAAAATCAAGGATTGGGGATAGAAGGCAACCCGATTCTCTTTGATTTCGCCCCAGGGATTTGTTAACAAGTCTTGTATTTGCAACCACTTAATACTTTGGGCAATGTCAGACGCGGCCAGAAAGGCGTCGAAGATGAAGCGTGAATATCCCAGCCGCCCGATTGTGGGGGTCGGGGGAGTGGTCATCCGCGACAATTCTGTTCTCTTGATTCGCCGGGGCCGCGAACCCCTGAAAGGCGAATGGTCGATTCCGGGGGGAATGCTTGAACTCGGAGAAAGCCTGACAGATGGTGTAAAACGGGAAATTCTGGAAGAGACCGGCCTGAAAGTCCGCCCTCTGGAGGCACTCACGGTGTTTGACCGTGTGCAGAAAAACGGTGAAAGGATCCGGTACCACTACGTCATCGTTGATTATGTTTGCCGTCCGGCTGGGGGCCGGCTGAAGTCCGGGAGCGACGTTCTGGATGCCCGCTGGGTAGAACGGGATGAACTGCCCCGCTACAAGATCACGCCGAAAGCCGCCGCAGTCATCGCCGACGCGTTCAAGTGGGTTGCAGAACGGCGGCAAACATCACCGCGAAAACAGCGGCGCTAGGGTGATTCCTGCCGTTGGATCCTGTCTTACAAGCATGTTACGCCGCCAACACCGCCGCGAAAATAAAAAACCCCTGGCCTTGTTTCGCTGTCAAGACCAGGGGCCGGATACTGATTGGGATTGGCCTCCCAGATGCTCCTGGGAAATGGCGCTGATGGCGCCGTGCCTTCCATCCTCTCTGAGCTAGGGAGAGGTCCTACAAAGAAGCACTCGCGAGCGCCTAAGCCTCAGCACCCTCGCTACAGTTACTTTCAATTTGCATGATCACCTCCTTTCTAGCGTGATTCAAATATTAAAATCCTGCTGTCCTGGAGTCAAGAAAAAATCTGAGTTTGTTAGAGAAAATTTCAGATAGGGTCCCGCCCAGCCATGGCTCGCCAGCGGAGAACGATCAAATCGAGAAACATGTGGGCTGAATCGCGCAGAAAGTGGACCTTGGTGGCGGGATTATCGTTCCAGCGCACGGGCACTTCCACGATCTTCCCTCCGTAGCGCCGGATCAGGAAAAGGACCTCCGGGTCAAAGCCAAACCGGTCCACGCGCTGCAACTCGAAGGCCCGCCGCGTGGAATCCCTGCGGAAGAGCTTCAGCCCGCACTGAGTGTCATGAATCTTCAGGCCCGTGAACAGCCGCACCAGCAGGTTGAAAAATCGGCCGGCATATTCCCGCCGCCACGGCTGGCGGATTCCGATCAGCGTCCGGTCGAGCGCGCGCGAACCGATGGCGGCATCGGCCGTTTCCGACTCCAGCGCGGCAAGCAACTTGTCCGCTTCCTCAATGGGCGCGGAAAGGTCCGCATCCGTAAAAAGAATGACCTCGCCCCGAGCTTCCAGAATGCCTCGTCGCACGCTGAAGCCTTTTCCCCGGTTGACTGCGTTGTGGAGAACCCGCGTCCCGGGCCGCAAGGATTGAAACTCCTTGAAGAGTTCCAGTGTGCGGTCGCTCGACCCGTCGTCCACCAGGACGACCTCGGTCTCAAAGGGCTTTGAAGCAACGTAGTTCCGCACTTCCTCGAGGGTCCCTCCCACTCTCAAAGCCTCGTTGTAAGCGGGGATAACAATACTGAGATAGGGGTCAGCCATGGGGAAAAACTATAGTACCGCTCATAAGTAAATTGCAATGGAATTCAAATTCAGGCCGCGCTTGTAAGGCAGTTCTAATCCGATACTTAACCAGCAGTTCGTGACAGAGGTTCCTGCAACTAACTCGTCCGTTCCGGCCAGGCCTGCTTGCCGACCAGCGGAACAAACTGGCATGGATCCAGATCGCGGACTGAAAGTTTATCGGCGTGTTTGGAGATCACCTGAAGCGTCTGCAATTGGAGCGTTCCAACAGGAATCACCAGCCGGCCGCCGTCGGCCAACTGGGTCACAAGAACCTGCGGCACCGCCGGTGCGGCAGCGGTCACAAGAATGGCGGCATAAGGGGCTCCCGCCGGGTAGCCCGCACTCCCATCCTCAGAAACAACCCTGACGCTGCGGTAACCTAATCGGAATAGCCGTTCGCGCGCGGATTCAGCCAGGCGCGGAATGCGTTCCGAGGTGATCACTCGAGCGCCCAGGTGCGCCAGAATCGCAGCCTGGTATCCAGAGCCGGTGCCAATTTCGAGGACCCTGTCTCCAGGTTCAACGCGGGCAGCCTCCGTCATGGCTGCCACCATGTAGGGCTGCGAAATCGTCTGCCCTTCCCCGATCGCGATTGGCCTGTCATCATAAGCCTCTTGCTGACAAACCAAAGGCACAAACTCGTGGCGCGGCACCTCGTACATTGCCTGCAGAATACGCTCGTCGTGAATTCCCCGGCAGCGCAAATGCCGCTCAATCATGGCGCGGCGTTCGGATTCGAAGGGAATGTCGTTCATAAGAATTTACGGCGCAGGGACTGCGCAAATGTCCTTGCTATTATCATGAACGGCGCGCGGGCCGGAGTCGAGGGATATTTTCGATATTAGGTCATTGTCGGGATTGTCATGCAGGACGTACCAGGAGGGTTGACACTGTAAGGCGTTTACCAAGAATCATCGTCGATGGCAGGTCCGATTGTCGCTTGAGCCTGATCAAATGACATCAGCGATGATGAATGTGATGTCGTCCTGCTGTGTATCAGTGGCGGGTTGCCAGTCGCGAATCTCGGTGAACAACTGATCCGCCAATTCGGACGCAGGGCAGGACTGATTCCTGCGAATGACCTGTTCAAGCTTGCGGTCGCCAAAGGGGATTCCCCTGGAATTCTCGGGCTCGGTCAAGCCATCCGTATAAAGCAGGAAGCGGTCACCGGGGTGGATTGGCATGTCGCATACGGGGTAGTCGGGCTCAGGCGTCACCCCGAAAAGCAAGCCGTTGCTTTCGATACGCTCCAGCTTGCCGTCGTGCCAGCGCAGGAGCGGCGGATGCCCGGCGGCCGAGTAAAGCGCGTTGCGGTTTTGTGTATCAATCCACAAATAAGATGCGGTCACGAACTGATTGCGCAGTTGCCCGGAAAGGGCGCGGTTCAAACCACGCAACACCTCCCGCGGGTCGTGCGCGCAAGGCACGATCGACCGGATCGCCACCTTGATCATTGATGCAATCAGAGCAGCCGGGACTCCATGCCCCGAGACATCCGCGACGAGAAGGCCAACCCGGTGTTGATCAACGGAAATGAAATCATAAAAATCGCCGGCAACATAAGTCATCGGACGATAAGCGGCTGTGATGTGAAGGTTGCTGAGTTCGGGGGTGTGGCTCGGAATGATCGAAGTCTGTATCTCGCGTGCGATCGCAAGTTCCTTCTCAATCGCCTGCAAACGCCACTGATTTCCAATCACGTTCCGCAACGCGACATATCCAAAGGAGAAGAGAAGAACTGCGAACCCCAGGTCATCCGAGAGAGCCGAGGATGGGTAGCCCAACGGGCGTGAGAGGTTGACGTACAAGGCTTCCACAGCAAAAACCAGCGTCCCCACCAGCAGAACGCCGCGATCTTGTATAACCAGGAACTTGCGCGACAATCCTGGCACGGCAACAACCGTCACCAGGACAGCGAGAGAACAGGTCGCGAGGAGATGGTTGTAGAGGATCAGCCTGTCGTCCACACCGGTGAAAATGAAGTAACCAATACCGGCCAAACCAATCACCATCCCAACAACGGTCACGACCTTAAGAAAGGAGCGTAGTTTGCCGGCGGTCAATTCCATCCAAGCGAGCGTCGCAACGACCAAAATCAGATAGAGGATCACCGTGTCCAGGTAAGGAACGCCGGCCTGAAACCAGTGAGGCAGAATCCCCATCTTCGTCATCGAATCAGCCAGGGGGCGGGCGCCGTACATCGCGCTCCAGACTCCTAAGAAGACGAGAACGCGCACGCCACTCCGCCGGTACATCGCCGCAATACCGCAAGCGGCGAACCCTACCAACAGAAATACTGTTCCAAAAACGATGTCGCTAAATTGGCTACGGAGCACGGCCAGGGCTTGATCCTGCAAAGACGCACCTCCCGGGCAGCACTAAGATATCAGAGAGGATGCTGTTGGGCAAAGGGCTGCGAATGGAGTTGGGACGCAACAGCGCGTTACTAATGGCCAGTCGATAACGATTTACTGATCATCATGTCGGAAACAGAAACTCCGCGCGTATTGCGGCGTACTCGAGATCTGACCCATTCCTATGTTCACAACATGCCGGTTCAGCGGGCCGGCGGTATAATGAAAGTCGAAAAAAGACTCGAAACAACGATGAACCGCGAAAAATATTCCCGTCAGATTCTCTTCCAGCCGATCGGTGAGGAGGGGCAGAAGAAGCTCCTTGCCTCAAAAGCCGTGATTGTGGGTTGCGGGGCGCTGGGGACGGCGCAAGCGAATGCGCTGGTCCGGGCAGGCATCGGCACGCTGCGCATTGTTGACCGCGACTACGTTGAAGCGAGCAATCTGCAGCGCCAATCTTTGTTTGACGAAAGCGACGCCCGCGACAGCCTTCCCAAGGCTATCGCTGCGGAACGCAAGCTGAAGCAGATTAATTCCGACGTCCGGACGGAAGGCATGGTGGCTGACGCAACCAGCCGCAACATTGAAGACCTCGTTCGCGGGTTTGACGTCATCCTCGACGGTACCGACAACTTTGAAACCCGCTATCTGTTGAATGATGCAGCCGTCAAGCTGGGCATCCCGTGGATTTACGGCGCCGTGGTGGCAAGCTCAGCCGTCACCATGACCATCCTGCCGGGCCAGGGGCCGTGTCTCTCCTGTGTCTTTCCTGGTGCGCCCGCGGGACTGCACGAAACCTGCGACACGGTTGGAGTGATCGGGCCGGCCGCGGCGTGGACCTCGGCCATCCAGGTGACGGAAGCTTTTAAAATCCTGATGGGGCACAGGCAGGACCTGCACGGAACCCTCTTTGGATTTGACATCTGGCACAACCGCACCCAGCAGGTCAGGCCGGAACGCGATCCTGATTGCCGGACCTGCGGGCAGAGGATTTTCACGCACCTCGAAGAGGGTGATCCGCGTCCGGCGACGCTCTGCGGAAGGGACGCCGTCCAGATTCGTCACCGCGACCCTCGCAATCTGGATCTGGCTCTCCTGAAGTCGCGCCTCGAACAGTTTGGGTCTGTCCGCGCCAACAACTATCTGTTGAAGTTTTCCTTTGACGGTTATGAACTGACGATCTTCCAGGACGGCCGCGCCATCATTAAGGGAACTCAGGACCCGGCCGTCGCTCGGGGCATCTACGCGAAATACATCAGTTCGTGAAGGATGTGCAGAGCAGCACAGGGCAGCGGCGGCTTTGTGCCGCCAGGCACCTCCATCAGGACTAACGGGTACACGGACTTTGCGGCTAGCGCGAGCTCAGGTTGTACTCTGCTACTCCCGAACGCGTGACCACAAGCTGCCGGCTCAATTGAAATTTCAGTTCCGTGCCGCGCGGCAACGTCAGGTCCGGACCTCGACGGCGCAAGCTGTCCACCAGGCCCGCGGCCCCGCCGATCACGCCTCCCACAAAAGCCCCGTGAAAGCCGCCGATCATGGTGCCCAGCAGGCCTCCACCGCCAATTCCGACCCCGACTTCTTTCAGGTCGCGCATCCGGGCATCCGGCCCCCGGACAACTCCCTCGGGGTTTGCGATGCGAGCGTCCGGCGCGCCATAAGCATGCAGCAGGACGGCGCTCATCGTAAAAGTCTGTCCATTCGGGAGGGCAAGAGTTTCAGGGACCAGCAGCATTTTCCCCACACCCTTGATGCGGCCCGGCCTGTTCAGGCTTGCGATTCGTCCACGAATCGTGGCGCCGGCGGGAACAATCTGGTTCCCGTCCACCACCAGCGGCTCGGCCAGGGTGGCGGCAAACAGCTGCCCCTGGATGTTCAACGCGGTGGATAATGTCTGGGAAAGTTTGCAGTTGAGGACGGTGCCTGGTGGAACAGTTAGGGTGGCGGCCATTCCCGCACAGGTACTCAAAATAAAAAGGGACAGGACCAGCACAGCGCGCTTGACCATGAATCACCTCCGGAACCATTTTCATGGCCGGACCCTGGCGCTCTGTCCAGCTGGGTTCAAAGACCCGGGAAAGTATCCGGAAGGCTAGTTTGGCCCCTCCGACCGCAAGGCCATCCGGGTAACGTTCTTCGGTGTACTAATATATCCGGAGATGACACCCTTGTCCACTTTGTTCACCACGAGTTCACAGAAGGACCGCGAGCTTCGGGTGGCGAAAAAGATCGGTTCGTTAATCGTTCGATGATCTTTCCGAACCCAGACGTCGTCCACCAGCAGATCCAGGGTAAAGCGGTGATGCTTCTTATTGGTATTCTTCAAATCCAGACCGATACTCGCCAGATGGATGGGCTTGTGACGAACCAACGTGAATTCGTAATAGTCCCGTTGACCCAGTTTTCGCAGTGCGTCGATCTCATCGTGGTTGCGCGCAATCAGCGTCCCGAATCGGGTGCGCGACATACCAAAGTTGCTGGCCAGCTCATCCACGCTCTTCTTCGTCTTATCCAGGTCCGTCTTCGTATTCGAGACGTCCGCCGTCAGCGCTCCAAGCTGCTGCTGGTCTGCCTTCAGCGCAATCTCGTGTTTCAGGCTATCCACCTGCTCAGCATGGTCCACCTGGAGCTTAGAAACCATGGCGCGTGCCTTGCGGAGTTCGCCCCGCTGCGCGCCCAGGTGCTTTGAAGCCTGATCCAGTTCCACTTTCAACCCATCAAGCTGCTGCTGATTGGCCTGTTCATAGGACATCAGCCTGGCTGAAAGCTGGTTATTAAACTGGGCGGTAAGTTCGTTGCGCGTTATCGCATCCTGCGTCCGGATAGCTTTTCCCATGCCGGCAATGCGGCTGAGGGAATAGATTTCTCCAACGACCAGCACCGCCAGGACAATCAGGATGACCTTCATCCTGGTATCGATGCCCTTCCGGGCAGAGGTAGTCCCCTGGTGGCCGCTTTCCAAAGGCGTATCATCGATCGCCATCTTCCTGCCTCCTTAAACTTATGAAAACCGCATGTTGAGCCGCAGAACTCGGATGCTTCCTGATACGCAATCGGGGTTCCAGCTTTGACCCCAGCTTAATGATAAGGAAACAGATGCCTTCACGCCGCCCCCGGAAGGTCGATCAGGTTTCTGGAGAGCAATTCTTACGTGCAGTATGTAAAAAGTGCAGTGTTGGGCTAGATCTTTGCAGAAGAAATAGGTACAAGAACGAACGGTGCAGGTAACATCACGATTTTCTGCCTGGGCTGTCGCCTTTGGCGCGCGAGTTGGGATCCGGTGTTGACTCTGCCTTCTGCTTTTTGTGTTTTCGAACCCAGCCTTCTTTGTTCACCTGGCGCGCCCGGCCAACGGCCAGCGATTCAGCGGGAACATCTTCTGTGATGGCTGAACCAGCCGCCACGTACGATCCCTTTCCGATTTTTACCGGGGCGACCAGCATGCTGCCGCTGCCAATAAAAACACCATTCTCAATCCTGGTCGGGTTCTTTTTCTCGCCATCATAATTGCAGGTCACCGTCCCGGCGCCGACGTTCACCTGCTCGCCCAGCGTGGCGTCTCCCAGGTAGGTCAGGTGCCAGGCACGCGTACCGCGCCCGACGTGAGACTTCTTGACTTCAACAAAATTTCCGATGCGCGCCTCGCTCTCAATCACCGCCCCGTCGCGCAGCCGGGCAAAGGGACCGAGAATCACGTCAGAGCCGATCTCGCATCCTGTCACCACCGTATTGGGCCGCACCAGCACGCGGTCACCCAGGATGGAATCCTCCAGGGTTGAATGAACCCGGATGGTGCAGCCCCGCCCGATTCGGGTATGGCCCAGCAGGCTCACCCCGGGCTCAATCACCGTATCGTTCCCGACTTCCACCGGGGCATCGATGTAGGTGGCTTGAGGATCCACAATCGTGACCCCCTCCCGCATCAGGGCTTCGGCCTTCTGCATCCTCAGGATGCGTTCCATCCGGGCCAGATCGACCCGGTCATTCACGCCCAGCACTTCGCGGGCATCCACAACGGGAAACGCCACCACCTTTTTGCGGCGTTGGTTAAAGATCTTCACAAGGTCTGTCAGCAGATATTCCTTCTGCGCGTTCCTGTCGGAAAGCTTGTCGAGATGCTTCAACAGTTCATCCCTCGAAAAGCAGAGGATGCCGGAACTGACTTCCCTGATCCGGCGCTGGGCGGGGGTGCAATTTTTTTCTTCCACAATGGCCCGCACCCGGCTGCCGCTGGACCGCACAATCCTGCCGTAGCCGTGTGGGCTTTCGGGCCGCATGGTCAGCACCGAAGCAGCTGCGCGGGCCTTGCTGTGCGCGGCAACAAACTCCTGCAAAGTCGCCGTCCGCAGAAGCGGCGCGTCACCCACAACCACCATAACGGTGGAACCTTTGCATTGCTCCAGTTGCGGGCGCGCCACCATCAACGCGTGCCCGGTTCCCAGTTGCTGCTTCTGCTCCACGAACTTCAGTCCAGGCCGCGCCAGTGTTTCGCGCACCGAAGCAGCGTTGTGTCCCACCACCATCAGGACGGTTTCCGGCCCCGCCGCCAGCGCCGAACTGACCACGTAATCGCCGAGAGGACGGCCCGCCAGCATATGGATCAGTTTCGAACGCTCAGACTTGAAGCGGGTTGATTTACCTGCGGCAAGAATAACAATCGCGGAGTTCTGATTGGACATAGGATGATTTCGGCTCCATCAAAAAAACGCCCGGGGCAGGTACGGTCCGTTCCACGTTCTTGCGACCGGCCGCCACGGGACCGGAAGGCCAGACGACCTTTTTAACACGTTCCAGACGCTGCCCGGCAGCTATCGCCCGAAAACCAGTGCAGGCAGGTCAATCCTCGCCCATCCAGGCGCCCCAGGGTTTTAATCTATCGACATGGTCGCAAATAGCCTTGAAGGCCGCCGTCATGGGCACGGCAAGAACCAGGCCCGCAGCTCCCCAGAGCCATCCCCAGAACATCATGGCAATCGTTACGGTCAGGGCGTTCAGGCTGACCTGGTGGCCCACAAACTTGGGCGTCAGGACGTTAATGGCCAGGAAGTGCACCACCATCACCGTGACCGCAATCGCGATAAAAGGCGTTGCCGAAGCATACTGTCCCAGCGCCATCATCAGCGGTGGCGCCATCGCCAGCGCTACTCCCAGATACGGGATCATGCTGAGGAACGCAGACAGCGGCCCGACCAGCAGCGCGAAATGGAGATGCATCAATGCAAAGATGGGCGTCATCAGCGCCGCCGCCATCAGCGCCACCAGGATGTTGCCCATCACATAGCGCCGGATCATGTGGCCGATCCCGAGAATCACCGTCTCAGCCTGCTGCCGGTGCGAATCCGAAAAAAGGTTCAACGTTCCTTTCCAGATGTGGCCCTTGGCGGTGAGCATAAAAAACACCAGGAAAGGAACAAACATCACCGTCACAATAAACGTGTAAACCGACCCGATGCCCCGCAACAGATACTGGCCCCAGTGGGATTCCTGCTGCAGACGGATGGTGGGAAGGTTCGATTGCACCTGAGAGGAAGCCGGGACCACTCCGGACGCCAGCTTCTCGATGTTCCTCACCATGCCCTCGAGGCTCGCAAACAGATGCTTGAGCGGCGCACCGTAGGTGGGAAATTCCTGGATGAAGGCGATCACGCGGTCGTAAATCCCGTAAACCACCAGGTAGAGCAGCCCGATGGAGGCCACCAGCATCAGCAGCGCCCCCAGCCAGCGCGGGATGTGGATCCGCTCGAGGAGACTGACCGCCGGCTCCAGAACAAAAGCGATCAGGATGGCGCAGATCAGCGTGATGATAATCGAGCTGGCGTAACTGACGCAGGCAATGACGATGGCCACGGCAATGATGCGCCCGCTCGCCGTGGCAATCCTGGGGGTTGGAAGAGTCTCGGGATTCGTCTCAGGCATCGGCTGAACTCGTGAATTTGATTCTAGCTTGGCAGCATCAAAAATTCCACATTGGCAATGCGGCAGACTCGAACGGGCAATTCGGTCCAAACCGCCGGGAGGCTGAGCGCCGGCCGGATGAAACCGTCACCATCGAGGTCTCGCGCAGGTTTGCATTTACCGGTCGGGCGGTTATAATGGGCAACGACTATGGTACCCGATCACTCATGGCTCGATGACCGTCCCCGGCGGCTTGGCGATCTGATTGACGACCACTGCCCGCGTTGCAAGCGTCTGACGAATCACGTCATTGCCAGCTTTGTGGGCGACCAGGTGGTCAAGGTCGTCTGCCAGACCTGCCATTCCGAGCATCCCTTTTTTGAAGGGAAAGAAAAGAAAAAGAAGCCCAAAGCCACGGCCTTCGACCAGGTGCTGGCCAAGGCGAGCCCTTCCGCAGACTCAAAGAAAGCGCCCACCGCCGGGAAGCCAAAGGTAAAGTCCGGCCAACGGCCCCTGATTCGTCATCAGTCCAAGCCCTCCGGGAAAAAATAATTTCAGCCGAATTCCCGCGCCACCACTTCCACTTCATGGTCTGACCGCAACCGGTAACAAACCCCGCTCCATTCAATCGTCCGCACCCATCCAGCCACCACAAAGTTGTACAACATCACCCAGGGAACCAGCAACGTCAACTGCCAGTAACACTTTCCGTATCTGGACAGAATCCCCTGCTCTTCCGGAAAAATCTCGCGGGCCACGACAGCACGGATGGTCCCTTTCCCCATTCCCAATCCCAGAACGGCAGCCAGCACTGCAACCACTGCAAGGCGTTCCCAGCCCGCGGCCGGATTGAGGAGCACAAGAAGCCCGAAAATAAACGTCAGGGAATAGAGCGCATGCGCCGCGAGGCCCAGCGTCCACAGCCGTGGAGCGTAAACCCGGGTGATGATCATCTGCCGGTTGGTCCAGCTCATAAACTCTGCAAAAGTAGAATCCTGGCGCGAAGCCACCAGGCAGCGCGGCTCAAACCGAATCCTTCCGCCGGCGTCATGGACCGCCCGTCCCAGCCCGTAATCGTCACTGACCGTTGAGGCCCAGTAACGCTCGCGAACCTCGAGGCGTTTAAAGTCTTCAGCGCGGATGGCCATCGAGCCGCCCCACGGAAAGCTGCTGTCGTGCTCGCCCATAAATGTGGCGATGGACGTGTCCCAGGCCGCGCGCAGTTGCGAAACAAAACTCCGGCCCGGCAGGTACCAGCGGAAACCTGTGCTGACCGTCACGTCGCGGCTCGCAAGCGGCGCAACCAGTGGCCGCAGCCAGAGAGGGCCGGGCCGGGCGTCCGCATCCGCAAAAACCAGAACCTCCGTTCCCGGCGTTACGACTTCCAGACCCCGCAGCAGGTTGTGGACTTTCTGTCCCTGGGCATGCGAAGGCCCCGCCACCACCAGCGAAACCCCGGACGAGTTGACGGAGCCTCGCGTGCCGGCTTCTTTCACCAGCGCGTTCAGCATGGCAAAGGCCGGGTCCTTTTTATCGCTCACCACCAGCACCAACTGATATTGCGGATAATCCTGCGCCATGAAAGCGGCGATGTTGGTTTCGAGCGACGCATCCGCGCCCGTCACAGGAATAATCACCGCCGCTGACGGCGCATAGTCGCCCAAACCCTGCGCCCGGCACCGCCGCACGTAGCGCAGATAACTGAACCCGTCACGCAGCGACTTCGCGCTTTGCGCCAGCAGCAAAATTCCCAGAATGATAAAGATGATGAACGCCGTGCCCATGGAAGAGTCTCGAGTCTAGCATATTTGTAGCGCCGTGCTTTGGCATGGCCGCCACAAAGTGGCCGCAGGATAAGGCGGCCCTTCATGCATGACCTGTTGCCCGTTTCTTTGCATCATACCTATAGTCAATTAAGGAGCTTCATTTGCACTTATTGGATCTGGTTCTTTGGTTTGTATTCGTCGTCTGGATTGCGGCGGGGCTTTTTGCCTTCTGGAACATCACCGGTGCCGCCATTCTTCGCCCGGCCTCTTTTACCGCGCCGCCGGCATCGCGACTTCCCCGCGTTTCCATCCTGCTGGCCGCGCGCAACGAGCAGGAAATGCTGCCGGCAACGCTCGATTCACTGCTCAAACTTGACTACCCGGATTTCGAAATCATCCTGGTGGATGACGACTCCGACGACCGCACCGGCGCGATTGCCGACGAGTGGGCGCAGCGTGAAGGCACACGCGGAAAACTGCGCGTCATCCACAATCACCACCTGCCGCGCGGCTGGCGCGGCAAAGTCCACGCCATGAGCCTTGCCGCCGCGGCCGCCACCGGCGAGTGGATTCTCTCCACCGACGCCGACGTCGTTTTCCACCCCAGCCTGCTGCGGCAGGCCGTCGAACTCGCCCAGCGAAAGAACGTGCAGTTCCTTTCGCTGACGCCGGAAGTCAAAATGCAATCCTGGGCGGAAAAGGTGGTTCTGCCGGCGTTCGGATTTCTTCTCTTCATGCTGTTCCCTCTGCGGCTCGTAAACGATCCGCGCTCATCGCGTGCCATGGCCGCGGGAGCCTTCCTTCTGATGAGGCACGACGACCTGAAGGCTCTGGGAGGTTACGCCCGCCTGCGCGACACCCTGATTGAAGACCTTCGCATGGCCGAACTCTTCAAGCGCAACGGCCGGCGCACCTACCTGGGGGTGACGCGGGGCGTCTTCCACACGCAGATGTACGAAAACTGGCGCGAGGTTTTTGAGGGTCTGGCCCGCAGCGCCTGGGAAGGCGCGGGGTGCTCGCTCTGGAAGGTGCTGGCAGGAGTGGCCGCCGGCAGCACTCTGGCCGTGCTGCCCTGGTTTTCACTGGCTGCTCTCTGGCTCACGCATCCGGTTGCAGGAATCCCGCTCGCTCATAACCCGGCCTTCATCGCGGCAGCGGCAGCTTCGGCCGCCAGCGCCGTCATTTATTGCCCGGTGGTCGTTTTCGCCGGCCTGTCTCCTCTTTACGCTTTCACCTTGCCGCTGGCCTCGCTTTTTTACTCCACCGTTTCGGTGGTCTCGGCTTTCCGCAGCCTCACCGGCCCGGGTCTCCGCTGGAAGGGCCGCAGCTATCAGCCCCCGGCGGCGTAAGGTGCTGCAGTAGCGGCGGCTTTACGCCGCCACACGGTCCCGGGTGGCGCCCAAGTCGCGGTGCGTGCGATGTGTGCGATCACAAGGGCCCCGGCTTGGCCGAACGGCAACGGCTGTCGTCCATCACCGTCATCCTTCCATCCCGTGTTCTGCTAAGATAGGGATGCCAATCGGGCTGGATTGACGCGCATGTTTTCCCGCCACAAACAGATGATCGGGGTCCTTTACCTGCTGGCCGATGCCACGCTCGGCCTGGTCAGTTTTGCCCTGGCGTACCGGGTCCGCGCCGGCTTCATCACGCCGCAGCCGCTCTATCCCGATTCCAACTACCTTTGGATCATTCCCTACGCCGTGGCCCTCTGGATGATTGTCGGTGTTGTCACGGGCAGCTATCGCGAAATCCAGGAAGAAAACCTTCTGCGGGCTTTCTGGGACCCGTTCAAGGCGGCTTTCCTCGGCACCGCGCTGCTGTTCGCCACCATCTTCGCCTTCAAGCTGGTTTACATCAGCCGCCTCTTGCTGGCGCTTTACGCCGTCATCCTTCTGCTGGCCATGATCGCTTTTCGCCTGGCCGCCCGCAGCCTGGGCGACCCGCTCCGCCGCACCTTTGGCGGCTACCGGGAATTTCTGCTGGTGGGTGACGCCCCGGCCGTGGATCAAGTTGCCAGGGCCATTGAAGCCAATGAGAAGCGCGGCATGCGCATCTTCGGATTTGCGCGCATTGGCCAGGCGGCTGAAAATGACCAGCCCGTCGCCGAACTGCGCCGCGAGTATCCAGTCTTTTCGCTCGCCCAATTGCCCGAACTCGTCCGCCGGCACGTGATCGACGAAGTTGTATTCGCCGCCGCCAAAGGCGACATGGAAAAGATCGAAGATGCGTTTCTGCTTTGCGAAGAGGAAGGCGTGAAGACGCGCGTCCTGCTCAACTTTTTCCCGCACGTCGTCTCGCGCGTCTATCTCGACCGGCTGGAAGAAATGCCGCTGCTCACCTTCACCACCACGCCGGAAAACGAATACCTGCTGCTGCTGAAGCGTTTGTTCGATTTCACCATGGCGCTGGTGCTGCTCATCATTCTTTCACCGCTTCTGTTGCTGCTGGCCCTGCTCATTCGGCTGACGTCCGCGGGGCCGGTGCTCTATCGCCAGGTGCGCTGCGGCCTGGGCGGAAGGAAATTCACGGTCTACAAATTCCGCTCCATGCACGCCGGCGCCGACCTGCGGCGCGAGGAACTGGCCGCGCTGAATGAAGTCGACGGCCCGGTGTTCAAGATCAGGAACGATCCGCGTTGCACCGCCATCGGCCGCTTCATGCGCAAGTTTTCGCTGGATGAGCTTCCGCAACTCGTTAATATTTTGAAAGGCGACATGTCATTTGTGGGTCCGCGCCCGCCGCTGCCCGAGGAAGTTGAAAAATACGCCGGCTGGCAGCGCCGCCGCCTGCGCATGCAGCCCGGGCTTACCTGCCTGTGGGCGCTCGAAGGGCGCAGTCAGTTAAACTTCCGCCGCTGGATGGAGCTTGACATGGAGTACATCGACAACTGGTCGCCCACGCTGGATTTGAAAATCCTGCTGAAAACCATCCCCGTGGTCCTGCTGGGCCGCGGCGCAAGCTGACAGGAGATTCCCGCGCCGGGCACATCAGAAAAACTGCCGTCTCGCACCATCCGCGGTGATATGATAGGGACGATGTCGAACAAACTCAATTGGGCAATTAATATCGGTTTGTTGGTTCTGATCTTCGGAATTCTATTTAATTCGTGGGTAAATGATGTTTTCGCCGCCGTATTCATCCTGGCAACCACAGCCTACTTTGTCCTTCAGGCGATTCGACATCGGGGCAGCAACAAACAGAGCCGTTTCAGCTGGCGCGCGGTCCCAGCGTGGTGGCTCAAGTTCGCTGGTGACGATTTTGAGAAACCGAAGAAGCAAAGCGTCCCGCCCCACTCACCCCCGAAGTAAAGGGACCCCTGGTCTGCTGTTCCGTATGTTACGTTACACTAGGTAATATTGCGGGGGGGCGGCCGGCTTGCGCACCAGGTTCATCAGGTTCATCATCATCATCCAATTGATACTGTTTGCCGCGCACGCGTTGGTTTACGAAACGTGGATCAGCTTCGAGCGGCTGCCCAATCCGTTCGGCGCCACGGGACTTCAGGTGGCCATGGCCGTTCTGTCCGTCACGTTCGTCCCCGCTTCCCTGCTGGCCTTTCGCTGGTCCAACATTTGGACAAAACTCTTCTACAAGCTCTCTGCCGTCTGGCTGGGACTGCTGAACTTCTTTGTGCTGGCGGCGTGCCTCTGCTGGGCGGGATGGCTGGGCGAGTGGGCGCTGGGTTTGCCTGGCGGCCGTCCCATTCTGGCGGAGGGCCTGTACGGCCTGGCCGCCTTCACCGGCTTTTGCGGCATGATCAACGCGCGCCGGGTTCGCGTGAAGCGAATCAAGGCCAGGCTGCCGAACCTTCCACGGTCGTCGCAGAGCCCCAAAACCGCACTCGTGCGACCTTCAACACAGCCAGATCACCCGCCGCGGATTCATTCGCAAGATTGTTGCCCGGCTCGGGCATTTGCGTCCGGACGTGCTCTTCATCGCCGGTGATTTTTTTGACGGCGCCAAAGTCAGCGCCGGGAGTCTGGCGTCTGAATTGAAGCACTTCCCGGCGCCGTTCGGCGCCTGTTTCGTCACCGGCAATCACGAAGAGTCTCTGATCCTGCCCAGTATCTGCAGGCCATGGAAAATGCCGGGGTGCGCGTTCTCAACAACGAGCGGTCACCCTTGACGAGCTCGACATCGTCGGCGTGCACTATGCCGATCAGTCCGGCCCGAACGCCTCCGCTCCATTCTGCAGCGTGCCGGGCTAGAAAACGGCCGCGCCAGCATTCTGATCGTCCATGCTCCTCACCGGCTTGAAGTTGCCGAGGAGCAGGGCGTGTCACTGCAGCTTTCCGGTCACACCCACGCCGGCCAGTTCTTCCCGTTCACCCTTCTCATCAGGCGGATTTTCGGCAGCACGCCTACGGCCTCAGCCGATTCGGAAAAATGATGGTTTATACATCGAGCGGTTGCGGAACATGGGGTCCACCCATGCGCGTGGGCACGCATCCTGAGATTGTTCTGATCGAATTGAATAATCCCCACTCGCGCTTGACATTGAGAGTCCCGCTACCTAAGCTTGCAGGCGAAAGCAAAATTCATAACAGAAATTCCGAATGACCCACCGGAGCAGCCTTGGTTCTGCCGGCTGCGAACGGAGTTTCAGGGAGAAACGGAAATGATAAGTAGATGCAAGCTGACCGGGGCGCTGCTGGCGCTGGCGTGTGTAGGAATGGCCATCCTGGGTGGCGCCGGTGTTATGAGTGGAGCCGTGGACTCCGGGCAGCCGAAAGCGGCGCCGAACCTGCCCCGCATGGAGCAGGTGATCCAATCGTTCGTCGAGACGAAGCAGTTTATGGGAGCGGTGCTGGTGGCCCGCGGAAACGACGTCCTGCTCGACCAGGGCTACGGCTTTGCCGACGTGGAGTGGAATGTTCCGGACTCGCCGAAAGCGAAGTTTCGCCTGGGATCGATCACCAAACAGTTTACGGCGGCGTCGATCATGCTGCTCCAGGAGCGGGGAAAGTTGAAAGTGACCGACCCGGTGAAAAAGTATCTGCCGGACGCGCCGGCAGCCTGGGACAAGATCACGATTTTCAACCTGCTGACGCACACCTCGGGCATCCAGAGTTTCACGAGCTTTCCCGACTATCATTCATTCGAACGCGTTCCGACCACTCCGGAAAAACTGGTGGCTCGGTTCCGAGATAAGCCGCTTGACTTCCAGCCGGGTGAAAAATGGAGTTATAGCAATTCGGGGTACGCCCTGTTGGGCTACCTGATCGAGAAAATCAGCGGTGAGAGCTACGCAAAGTTCGTGGAGGACAACATCTTCAAGCCGCTGGGAATGAAAGACTCGGGCTACGACTCGAACTCGTCCATCATCCAGGACCGCGCGCAAGGCTACACGCGGGGCCCGAACGGCCTGGTCAACGCGGGCTACATCAACATGACGGTTCCCTTCTCGGCGGGAGGGCTCTATTCCACCACGGGCGACCTGTTGCGCTGGGAGCAGGGGCTGTTTGGCGGGAAGGTGCTTTCACCGGAATCGCTGAAGCAGATGACCACACCGTTCAAGGACAACTACGCGTTCGGCCTGATGGTGCGCACGGAAAACGGGCACAAGGTGATCGATCATGGCGGCGGCATCGAAGGGTTCAACACCATGCTGGCCTATTATCCCGATGACAAGCTGACGGTGGCCGTGCTGGGAAATTTGAGCGGCGGGGCGCCGCAGGAGATTGCGAAATACCTCGGGACGCTGGCCCTGGGCGGGAAGGTTGTGTTGCCGTCCGAGCGCCAGGCCGTCCAGATCGATCCCCAAATCTTCGACCGCTACGTGGGCGACTATGAGTTGGCGCCCAACTTCGTCATGAAAGTCTCACGAGAGGGCGATCGTTTTATCACCCAGGCCACCGGGCAAGGGCAGGTCGAGATATACCCCGAGAACGATCATGAGTTCTTTGCCAAAGTGGTGGATGCGCAAATCACCTTTGTGACGGACAAAAACGACAAGGCAACCGCTCTGATTCTTCACCAGGGCGGGGCCGACCACCGGGCGCCGCGAGTGGAAGGGGCCGCCGCGGCCATGGCGCCAAAGGAGTACAAGGAAGCCCACGTTGATCCGAAGATATTTGACGGCTATGTCGGCAGCTATCAACTGTCGCCGGGCCTCTCGATCGCCATCACCCGCGAGGGAGATCACCTGTACGAGCAAGTGACGGGCCAGCAGAAGGTCGAGATTTTTCCGGAAAGCGAGAAGGAGTTCTTCCTGAAGGTGGTGGACGCGCAGATTACTTTCGTGACCGACAGCCAGGGCCGTGCGACCAAACTCATCCTGCACCAGGGCGGGCGCGATCACCCCGGCAAAAGGATCCCATGACGGCCGAGATCAGATGACAGGCGGCGTTTACCTGGCGCATTGCGCCATTTGTGCGGGTTCCATTCGGGCCCTGTCATCCCGCACACGTCGCAGAACACATGGCGTGTACGCCACTCGCGGCACTATCACTCCGCCCGGCCAGCCAGCCTAATTGTCGACCATCTTGTCAGGGCTATGCGTGAGGTAAACCGGCAGCCTGTCCAGTTCGCGATCGAGCATGCCTTTCAGCAACTCGTCCCTGACGTCAAAGTAGACCTTTGCTGCGCTCTTCGGCGACACCTTGGTTTTCCGCGATACAATCCCGTTTGCCAGGATTGCGGAAACCACGTCCAGTACATGTTTCTCGTGCATGTGTACCTTCCGGGAATGATTTTAGGTGCATCCCTTTTTTTGGGTCAATCGCATCCCGGCGTTGCCCCGGCACTCCGTTTGAGCGTCAGGAACAATCCGCGGGTAGCACGGACCCCGATTGAGTAGACTGTGCGTTTCGATTCGTAGCATACCACTGTGCCGCGGTATTGACATCGACGCAGATTGGTTAATAGGAACTTCATCAATGGCGGGGGGCAGAGCGCCGTTTCAAGCAGCAATCCGTTCAAACCTGACCGCGTCCACAAGAATGGCGCCGGCCGGGTCCGGTGAGGATGGAAACTTACCACGGCAGCCATACATACTTTTGGCCGGAACCCGGCATCTCACGTTAGATAAGAGAAAGGTGGACGCAGAATTGAGAGCTCGAATGAATTCCTGCAGAACAGCTTTTTTTCGTAAATTTCTTTCGCGGCGTGCGTGGAGCTCGATTGCGGCAGTGGGCATTTTCTTCTGGTTAGGCGTGGGTTTCGCCACCTGCGGGCTTGCCGCCCAGCCGCAATCCACGCCGGTTGCTGGAGCAGGGACTACTCCGCCTGCCGCAACGGTGCCCGCAGCGGCAACCGCCGGCCAGGCATCAAACCAGCCACAGGCGGCCAGCATCAGCGGCACTGTTGCCGGGCCGGACGGAGACCCGGTCATCGAAGCTCTCGTCACCCTGGTGCGCAATGGCCAGACCGTGCAGCAGGTGCGGACGGCAGATAGCGGGCAATTCTCTTTTGCCGGCATCGCTCCCGGAATTTACCAGCTCACCATCAGCGCTGCAGGTTTTGAATCGCAAACGGCCAATGCCGCGGTCCACCTGGGCCAGATGTACACGGCTCCGCGAATCACCCTGGCGCTGGCTCCGCTTGTGACCTCCATCAAAGTGGCTCCCCCGCAAGCTGAAGTTGCCCATTATCAGTTGCAGAACGAGGAAAAGCAGCTGGTGCTGGGCTTCATTCCAAATTACCTGGTCACCTATTACCCCCATACCGCCCCGCTCACCGCCAGCGAAAAATTCCAACTCACCTTCAAGACGGTTTTCAACCCGTTCACGCTTGGATTGACCACAGCCTTCGTGGGAGGCGAGCAGGCAGCCGGCATGTACAGCGGATACGGCACTGAGGAGAAGAGTTTCACCAAGCGGTTTGGCGCCGCGTATGCCACTCTGGGCGTGGGCGCCTTCTTGAGTGACGCTCTGCTGCCATCCATCCTTCACCAGGACCCGCGTTTTTATTACAAGGCAGACGGCAGCGTCGGCTCGCGCCTGCTCTACGCCATCACCCGTTCGTTCATCTGCAAGGGCGACAATGGACACTGGCAGCCGGACTACTCGTCCGTCCTCGGGCACTTAGCCGCGGGCGGCGTCGCCAACCTCTACCTCCCGCAGCAAAATCGCAATGGATGGGGAACCACACTTGAAAACGGCATGATCGGAATCGGATTCGACGCCTTCGCCGACATCCTGCAGGAATTTGTCATCCCGAAATTGACCCCGGCCCTGTCTCACCGCCAGCACGGCAGGCCCTGAAGCGCGGGAAAGGCGTGGATGATCCCGACACCGGCCCTTCGCTTGTGTGAACGCCTCATAGGCTCTCTGTGCGACAGCGTTGACAGTGAGGTATTCCAGCGCCGGTGGGGTCTTATTGACCCGGGACAAAATGTTTGATTTTCTCCAGACCGTCCTGGCTTTCCCTGGCCAATGTGAACCCGTTGCCGTCGAAATCGAACCTCAATGTCAGGGTCTGCTTCGGCTCCATGGGGATTTCGGTTTCGCCGCATGCATTTTCACCGGACGGCGCGCGGCCTTGGGTTTGCGATACCTCAACTACAAAACCAGCCTGGGTGGGTAGTTTCTCAAACCTGGCAATGTCTTGCTCATAGCAGTAACCCTTGATCGCGAACCCCAACCCGGCCATGTTGTTGATGATCAGTGGAAGCATGTCGCGGCGATGCAGGGTGTTGTCTTCAAACGACGCCGCTTCAATCCAGGATTCGCCTGTCCCGAAGTGCATATCGTCCTCCCGGCAGGCCAGGCGTTCCATGCCGTCATGCCCCTTGAAAGACAAACAATCCGACGGCTTAAAGGCCTTAAAATACCCCGCCTTCTTCCAACCCGCGCCCTCGCGCGTCAGCAAGGCGGTCCCGCCAAAGCCTGAGGCGTGGGACTCGCACCCGCTCAGCACCAGCAGGGCCTGCTCATGAGCGGTGGTGGAAAAGTGCCCTCGAAGAACCTTTTGAAGATTGAACGATTGTTTACGATTACCGTGGAAATCCGTGTACGAAGGACACACATTACATTGGAAGCGACCGTGCGCGTCAACGCTTACGGCAGCGCTCGACTCGCAAACCGCCTGCATGGCGCCCCGGGCGATCTGCTCCGCGCCGGCCGCTTCTCCGCCCGCCAGCCCACGGGCAGACATCATCAGCAAAATGCCTGCGGCGGCGATATAAATCTTTGCGTTTAAGGAAACGATCACTCTACGCATCATATTCTGACGCATCCTACCGGGATACGTCCCCCTCCCCGGCAACACAACATTCATTTCCCCTGCTTCCCCAATGCCGCCACCACCATCTCCAGGGTGCGCAACGCGGCGGTTCCCTGGTCCACGGATTGCTTCCAGCCGGCGCGCTCTTTGTAAGGTTTCGCCTCGGGCAGCCCGGTATTCCGCTCGTCGTACTGGGAATCGCGGCCACCCAGCTTCCAGACCATCAGGTCGAGCGACGGCACAACGCAACAACGCGTAGCCGCCGGACCCGAGCTTCCAGTAGGCGTCCCGGGGCACACCGCGGGCAGCGCCGCGGGAGTTGAGAGAAAACATCAGGCTGTAAGCGTAGTGAGGGTCGTAGGGCGAAGGCGTCGTTGCTTCATGAACATACTCCGCAGGCACAATCTGGCGGCCGGCCCACTTCCCGTGGTGAAGCAGCAGGTATTCAAAACGCAGCATGTCGGTTGCGCGCAGGGCGATTCCCCCTCCGCCGGGCGTGTGCACCATTCCCGGAGCGTTGCGATAGCCAAAGCCCCATCGCCCCCAGCCCAGCGGTTTCGCCAGGTGGATTTCCAAATATTGTTGAAGTTCCTTCCCGGTCAGGTGACGGATGATGGCAGACACAATCTGCGGACTCGTCGTCGCGTATGAATAGCCGCCGCCCGGCTCGCACCACAGTCGCTCCGCGAAGGCGTTGGCGTCAATCATCGCCTGCCAGCCGTCCAGGCCGGGTGGCTTGATGGCGACAGGTTTTCCGTCGATATAACCGGGGCTGTTCCCGGCCAGTCCCGCCGTCATGGCCAGCAGCTGGCCCAGCTTGATTTCCTTTTTCCTCTCGTCGTTCACCGGAAAGGCGGCGGGCGGCAGGTAGCGCGGCGTATAAACCTTCTGGTCCAGGCCGTCCGGAAACAAATCGGGCCTTTCATGCATCAGGATGCCCATGGCGATGCTGGTGAACGACTTGCCGCAGGAACCGGTGTTGGGCGTGGCTTCGCGGCTCCCCCGGCCAAAGTATCGTTCGTAAACCAGCCAGCCATGGCGAACGACGAGAAGGCCGCCGTTTTTGGTGGACCCCTGGATGTACTCAAAAGCTTCGTCGAGTTTCTGAACGTCCAGGCCGGTCTTTCGCCGGATTTCCTCCGGCTTGGTCAGCGTGCGCCAGCCGCCGGCGCTGTCGGGCAGCGGAAAGTATTGGGCGAACATAGGCGTCGCGCACACCACCACCAGCAAGAGGAGCTTCAGAACATCACGCCGAATCTGAAGATGTTTCATGATGTTGCCTCCCAGACAGGCCGCGCGACCCTCCGCAGGTGGTGGCCCGATGCCGTGCCCAGGCGCTCGATGAATTCACCTTGACCTCGGTTCTTCCAGATGATAACAAGGACACGTTACGCAGCCCTCCAGCGAGCATAAGTGGGGCCCCTATGACTTTCAACCACTATTCCATTTCCCCTCCTGCAAAGCACGGAACAAGAAGACCCTTGAGCTTCATTGTTTGCTTGATTGTCATGCTGGCCGGACTCATTGTTCCGGCGCAGGCGCAGCGGATGAAACTCCTGACGCCCGGCACCGGGTGGGTTTGCAACAACGGCCACCTTTACTCGACCACAAATCGCGCCGCACCAGGGGTTGTGCCCGCTCGATCAGGTCCTCCCCAGACATCCGACGCAGACCGCGTGGACAGCCTGGCCAGGCAGATGTGGGTGCTGATCAACCGCGACCGCCAGAATCCGGCAAATGCCGCAGAAACGCATGGCCAGGCGCGGCCCCTCAAGTGGAACGAGAAACTGGCTGCCGTCGCCCTTGCGCATTCCCGCGACATGCTCCGGCGCCGATACTTTGCCCATGTTGACCCTGAGGGCCGGACCCCTAAAGACCGGATCAACGACGCCGGAATCCACTGGCGCGCATTGGCGGAGAACATTGCCATCAACAGAACTGTCACGGCCACGGAAAACGATCTGATGGACGAGCCCCGGTTCCAGAAAAACCATCGCGGCAACATCCTGAACCCCGCGTACACCGACGTGGGAATCGGGATTGTTCAGGGCCCGAACGGCGACCTTTACATCACCCAGGATTTCATTGCCACTCCGCCTGATCGCGGTGGCGTTGGCAGCGGCCGCTGACAACTCCTTCCTGTGGTGGCATAAGAAACCAGCCCCAGGCCAATCAAAGGTACATTCGATTACGGCACACGCCAATTGCTCAGGCCGTTTCATAGGGCTTCCGCAGCTCGCGCTTTCCGGTGTGCCATGTGCCTAATATATTAGTCATTTTTCTTGTTTTTTCTTGAAATGCCTATTATATTAGTCAAATGCTTACTCTGAACTCTCTCGGCGAACAGATATCGGCAAGGCGCAAGAAGCTTGGTATGAGCCAGATCGAACTGGGTCGAAAGGCCTCGATCAGCAGGGCTACGCTCGACGCCCTGGAGAACGGCCGCAGCGGGGAGATGGGCTTCTCCAGGATAACCCGGCTCTTGTCGGTACTCGGGCTCCGCCTGGACCTGCAGGAAGCAGGCTCGCACCGGCCAACTCTGGACGAACTCATGAAAGAACGAGGAACTGAGTGATTAAGGTCTGGAGCGACGGCTCTGAATCCGGCCGGCTTGACAAGCTCGGTGATCGCGGCAGCTCCTTTGTATATTTGCCGGACACACCTGCCGAGCGGGCGGTTTCCGTCACCATGCCCGTCAGATTGCCATCCTGGGACATCCCTTTCGGCCTGCCTCCCATTTTTGAGATGAATTTGCCCGAGGGTATCCTGCGCGAACGGCTGCGCCTGGCCTTTGCGAAGGCGACGGGTACGTTCGACGAGTTTGACCTGATCTCTATTGTCGGCCGCTCGCAGGTGGGGCGCATTCGATATACGGGCGGGAAAGAAGATCTGCAGGAGGACGTTCCTTTCCAGTCCGTGGATGAAATCCTGGCGCGGCGGCGCGACGGGGACCTTTTTCGCTACCTGATCGACAAGTTTGCCACATTCTCCGGCATCAGCGGCGTACAGCCTAAAATTCTTGTGCGCGACGAAAAAGCATCCGCTATGCTGACGAACGCAAAGCCGCGTCTTTCCCAAAGCTACCGGGGCGCTACTCACATCGTCAAACTCTGGGACCCGAACGAATACCCACAGCTCGCTGCAAATGAGCGCTTCTGCCTTGCGGTGGCGCGGAAGTGCGGGCTTGAGGCGCCCGCTTACCGGCTGGCTGAAGACGGTTTGGCGCTGGTGATTGACCGCTTTGACCTTCGGCCGGACGGTACGTATCGTGGTTTCGAGGACTTCTGTGTCCTGAATGCCCGAAGAACGGACGAAAAATATCGTGGAAGCTACGAGACATCGATTATGAAGCGGTTCCAGCAGTTCGCCAATTCCACCCACGTCAACGAAGATATGGAGAAACTGTTCACCTTGATTGCGCTCAATTGCGCCCTGCGCAACGGCGACGCGCACCTGAAGAATTTCGGCATTGTTTATGACGATGTTCTTGGCGAAGCACGGCTGGCCCCTGTCTACGATCTTGTAACCACCTCCGTCTACCTGGCCAAAGACAGCATGGCTCTGACTCTCAACGGAACTACCCGCTGGCCAACCGCCAGGGAACTCCGCAGGCTTGGCGAAACCCGCCTGGGAGGCGTGCCTTCCAGGATCAGGCAGATTTTGGGGCGAATCGACGAAGCCATTTCCCAGACGGCGAACGAGGTGCGCTCCTATATCGCCCGGAATCCTGATTTTGCTGAAATCGGAGGACGGATGCTTCAGGAATGGGAGCAGGGCGCGTCGCACTCGCTTCGCCTGACCTCGTGACTTCCCGGTTTCCCTTTCTCATCACAGGGCTGCCGTGGCTACCGATCATCCAGCGCCGTCTCATAGGCCCTGAGCAGTTCGCGTTTTTCGATGTCCCAGTTCAGACTTTCTTCAATGCGTTTGCGGGCGCGGGCGCCGAGGGTGTGCCTTAAATCTTCAGAATCGAGAAGTGCGAGCATCTGCCGCGCAAAGTCTTTGGGATCGTTCGGCTCGGCATAGAGCGCCGCATCGCCCGCCGAGCGGCGGCCTTCGGTCAAATCGTAGAGCACCACCGGCAGCCCGAACGCCATGTACTCCAGAATCTTGTTCATGGTGGATTTATCGTTCATGGGGTTTTTCGGGTCGGGAGCCACACCAAAATCGGCGGTGGAAAGGCAGGCCCACATCTCGGCGTCGGGCACCCGGCCGGTGAAGGTGACGCATCGATCGATTCCCTTCTCCCGCGCCCAGGCTTCGAGCGCCGGCGTCTCGGTGCCCCGGCCGATCAGCACAAACGAAACGTCGTCGCGTCCGCCATCCTGCACAATCTGCCGGATGGATTCCAGCAGCAGATCGAGCCCGTCCTGGGCGCCCATCACCCCCACATAAACCACCATCAGCGGCTTGCCGTTTTTCAGTTCGGGCTTCGGCGGGCCGATGCGAACGTTCTTCAGGTCGGGACAGCTTCTCACCACAAACGCGCGGCCGGGGCTCATGCCGCCTCGGGTGAGCGCCACTTCGCGGTAGGACTCGTTGGTGGCAATCGAAACGGTTGCCGTGCGGAACGTCCAGCGTTCCGCCAGGCACACCAGGCGATAAAAGATGCCGCGCCGGCCGAACTTGGCCTCGAAAAGTTCCGGGTTCAGATCATGGTGGTCAAAGATGAACCGCACGCCGAACAACTTGAAGAACAGCGCCACCAGAAACATGGTGTCCGGCGGGTTGGCGGCGTGGATGATGCGGAAGCGCGTCCGGCGGTAAGCCTTCAGCGCCAGGCGAAATTGCGCAACCAGGGCGATGGCGTATTCCAGAAAGTAGCCGAGCGGCCCGGACGCCTCCCACAATCCGTAGCGGTAGATTTCAATCCCCTCGCGCACCTCATACGTCTGCTCAAAGCCGCGGCCCTTGGGACACACTACCGACACTCGATAGCCCGCCTCGGCCAGCGTGCGCGCTTCCTGCCACATGCGCCGGTCCAGCGGCACGGTCAGGTTTTCAATCAGGATGCAAACGCCGGTGTCGGGAGTCGGGAGTCGGGAGTCGGGAGTCGGAAGCTGGGAGTCGGGAGTCTGCATTGTCCTGCCCTCTTATGCGCCTTTGCGCTGAAGAGATCTGATCAGCCCGTGCAACATCTTCCCTACCGCCTCACATTGGTCAAGAACTGGAGCACTGGCCTTTTCGGGGGTTAGCCCGACCCTCTGCGAAAGCAGGACATGGGTTTCAAGTTCCTTCAGGGATCCCTGCGCCACGCGGAGGAATTGGATGTACTCACCTCGTCCCTCACGGCCATAGGCTTCAGCGATGTTCGCGGGTACCGACGCCGCCGCACGGCGAATCTGGGCCGTCATGCCATAGAGCTCGTCTTTGGGAAACCCGCGCGTGAGGAGATAGCAGCCTTCAGCCAATGTCATCGCCTCGTTCCACACCCGCAAGTCGCGGTAAGACTTAACGGGTGATTTTTGCACAGACTCTTCGGAATTTTCCAAAGTCTCCTCCAAGCCTTACTCGGTTGTCGTCTTTCCAGTCCCGACTCCCGACTCTCGACTCTCGACTCCCGTTTTCCCTCTCATCCAAAGCTCAAAATTCACCAGCGCCCAGATCTGTTTCTGCCGGTCGCGGACGCCGTCAAAATGCTCGCGCACAAAGTTTTCCATGTTGGCCACATTAAAGTAATCGCGGGAGCGCGCGCCGGGCGAAAGCAGCAGGTCGGCCACAAAGGAATTCAGCGTTTTTCTGAACCACTGGCCGACGGGCACGGTGAATCCCACCTTGCGCCGCTGCAGCGTTTCCTCGGGAAGATAGGGCTGCAGCGCCTGCCGCAGCAGCACCTTGGTGCGGAATCCCTGGGTGAGCAGCCGCACGGGAATGCGCGCCGCCAGCTCCACCAGCTTGTGGTCGAGAAACGGCACGCGCTCTTCGATGGAGGCCGCCATGGTCATCTGGTCGCCGCGCAGCAGCAGATTGTCGGGCAGCCAGATTTTGAGATCGGCATAGAGCATGCGCTTCAGCGGCGGCCGCTCGCGCACCTGCTCGAGATATTGCGCAAAAACGTGCGCCGGATGCGCCACGTCCACCTGCTTCAGAAAGTCCGGCGAGAACAGCGCCTCGCGTTCCTGCCGCGAAAAAGACGCGAACCAGGTGGCCGAACGTTCCGCCTCATCCGGAATCGAGAGCGCTTCGAGCGCCAGCCTCACCCGCCGCTGGCGATAAGGGAGCCAGCGCACGATGGCGCTCGTCACTTCCGGCGGAAAGGCCGAGACCAGCCCGGCCAGGCGGTCGGCCGCATACTTCGGATAGCCCGCGAACAGCTCGTCGCTGCCCTCGCCCGCCAGCACCACCTTCACGGTTTCGGCCGCCTTCCGCGACATGCGATAGAGAGCCACATCGGTAGGCTCGGCTACGGGCTCGTCGCGGAAGGCGATCAGCCGCGAAAGCTCGTCCGCCATGTCGCGGGCACGCAGCACCACCTCCGTGTGCTCGGCGGAAAACCGGGCCGCCACCCGCCGCGCGTAAGGCAGCTCGCTGAATTGCTTTTCATCGAAGCCCACGGAAAACGTCCGCAGCGGGCGCACGCCCAGGTCGGACATCATGGCCACGATGGCGGTGGAATCGACGCCACCGCTCAGGAACACGCCCAGCGGAACGTCGGCCACCAGGCGCAGCCGCACCGACTCGCGCAGCGTCTCCAGCACCTGCGCGGCGTAATCCTCGGCGGCCAGCGGCGTTTCGTCTTCCCCCGGCAGGTCCCAGTAACGTTCCTGGCGAATGCCGTTCGCGTCGGCCAGGAGAAAGTGGCCGGGAAGCAGTTTGCTGACGTTGCGATAAAAGGTGTTGGGCGCGGGCACGTAACGAAAACCGAAAAAGTCATAGACCGATTGCGGATCGGTTTCAAGCGGCCGCGTGGCCAGTTCGCGCAGCGAGCGCAGCTCTGAAGCAAACGCCAGCCGGCCGGGCTCCGTCAGGTAGTAAAGCGGTTTGATGCCGATGCGGTCGCGCACCAGCAGCAGGCGGCGCTGGCGGCGGTCCCACAGCGCGAAGGCAAACATTCCGCGCAGGTGCTCCAGCAGGCCGGTGCCGTGTTCTTCGTAGAGATGCAGGATGACTTCAGTGTCGGATGCGGTGCGAAACTGGTGGCGGCCTTCAAGCTGCTGCCGCAGTTCGCGATAGTTGTAGATCTCGCCGTTGAAGGCGATCCAGAGACTGCCGTCCTCGTTTGAGAGCGGCTGGTGCCCGCCGGGAAGGTCGATGATGCTCAGCCGGCGGTTGCCCAGGCCCAGCTCGCCGTCCAGGTAAAAACCTTCGTCGTCAGGCCCGCGATGCGCCATGGCGTCGGCAGCGCGTTTCAACCGCGCCTGGTCCGCCGGCTCACCGGTTCCGAAATTCAGTACTCCGCAAATTCCGCACATTCTGGATTCAGGTTAAAGAACCAAAGTGGTAGCGCAGAATTGTTCTGTAATTCTGCGGCTTTTTGCTTCGATAAAAGAACCGCAGAGTAATCCCGCACGGCAGGACAACTCTGCGCTACCCTGCTCTGTTCACGCCTTTGCAAACCCGTCTCCCGCTCCCGCGCCGTACAGCAGGTGGAACAGCGTCATCGCCATGGGCCGCGGGTAGGAGCGGCTGTCGCTCAAAAATCCGTAATCGCCCTTCGAATAGATAAAGCTGCCGTCGCCGTTCTGCCGGGCGGCCACCCGTTCGTAAGCCCGCCGGCTGAGATCGCCGTCCACCAGTTTGAGCCGCGCAGCTTCATCGAGCGCCGCCGCCAGCGCCGCGGTGTAATAGTCCACTTCCACCGAACGGCTCGAACAATCCTCAGCGCAGGCGCCGGAAGCCGTAACGCCCGTGGCCAGAAACTTTGCCAGGCCGGGCAGCACAGCCGCCACCGATTCACTCGGCCTCAGGCGCTCGAGCCAGGCCAGCTTCAGAAACTGGAAGGCGTTGTACTGGTAGCACAGGTAATGTTCGCGGCGGCGCTCGTAAGGGCTCTCCACCACGTAGGGCAGCTCGCCCGTGGCAAGCTGCACGCTCTTCACAAAGTCCGCCATGCCGTCCACGTGTTCAAGATAACGCTCATCGCCGGTGGCCCGCCACAGCCGGGCAAAAACCCAGGCCGCCTCCACGGAATTGTTGGGCACCTTGCCGCGCGGCTTGTCGAAATAGTTGATGGCCTTGCCGGCCTCGTGCTGCTGAAAGCCGATGCGGCCCACCAGGTAATCGTACCAGCGCACGGCGCCTTCCAGAAATCGCGGCTGCGGCTGGCGCGCGTAGGACGCCAGCAACCCGATGGCGCCCCAGTTGCCTTCCACCGTGGCGATCAGGTGTTTGCGCTCCGGCAGCGGATAGGCCCAGGTGCCGTCAGCGCGCTGAAGGCCCAGGGTGGCTTCCGTGCTTTCCAGAGCAATGTCGCGCCAGCGCCCCTCGCCCGTCTGCTCAAACAGCATCCAGTTGGCAAGAATCCAGTAACCCTGCGTCTGGATAAAAACGTAGTCGTCATGCCAGGGCAGAAAGTCGAAGGCGCTTTTCAGAAAGCGCCACGCCCGCAGATTAAAGCGAACCCCCGCGTCCGGCCCGCACAGAAGTCCGCGATGGTAATGACGATGGAGCAGATAAGCGTGCAGCCGTTCGGCAGCGGCAAAAGTTTTTTCACGAGCAGGCATCAGGAAAGCAGTTTAACGCAGAATGCGATTGGGCGTTGCAGTCAGGAGACAGAAGTCAGAAGTCAGAAGGCGGAGGGAAGGACCCGCGTCGCGGCAACGCCGCTTCCCCGTTTCATCCTTCATCCTTCACACTTCATACTTCAGAATCTGCTTTCTCCCTGCGCTGCTGCATTTTCACTTGACCCGGATTCCACAATATGGAATAAGAATTACCTCATAAAGGCCCGCGTAGCCACAGTTCGACCGTACCGAGCCACGGGGAACCACTGTTTTGCAGGAGGGCCTTGCATCATGGACAAGAAAGAGGATGGATCATCTTCTTTCCCGCATTGTGTTTTCATTCATCGATATTCAGTCAGTCGGATTCTGGTTGCCATCATCGCACTGGGCGCATGCTTCACCCCGGCTGCGGCGTTCGCTCAACAGCGCCCGCTGCCCCGTCAGGCTGAATCCGCAAAGGTCATTCGGCGGCGGCAGGAATGGTTCTACCAGCAGCGCGCCTATCCGCACAAACGCATTCCGCCGGGCGCGCGTCTCAAGGCCTACCAACAGCTCCGCAAGATGCAGGCCGCCCAGCAAAGCCGCCGGCAGAAGCAGCAAACCACAACCTCCACCGCTTCGCCGTCCACCAGCACTACTTTCGCAACCGCGCTTTCGTCCACTTCGTGGACGCTCATCGGCCCGCAACCGACTGCCACCGCCGACTTAGCTACAATCCTGTCTCCGGCCGGGCATACGGCGCTGGCGGTTGATCCCACCAACTCCAATATTGTTTATCTGGGCGGACCGGAAGGGGGCGTGTGGAAAACCACCGACGGCGGCACCACCTGGACCCCTCTCACCGACAATCAGCCCTCGCTGGCCATCGGCTCCATTGCTATCGACCCACAAAATCCGCAAACGATTTACGCGGGAACGGGTGAAGAGAACTTTGCCCTCTACAATTACGCGGGAGCAGGCATTCTGAAATCAACCAACGGCGGCTCAAGCTGGACGCAACTCACCGGCCCCTTCGTCGGCCCCTTCGATTCCCAGTCACCTTACTGTGGCGGCGCCTATATCGGCTCCATTGCGGTTGATCCGGGCAACAGCCAGGTGCTGCTGGCCGGCGTTCTGTTCCAGTGCAGCACCGGCTCCGGACTTTATCGTTCCACCGACGGCGGAGCCAGTTGGACCGAGGTGCTGGGCACGCCCCAGGCGCCCGATCTCATCACGGGCGTGGTGTTCGATCCCGCCAACGGCAACAACGTTTACGCGGCTGTGGGCTCTTCCTCCAGCACCGCGAACGACGGCATCTGGAAGTCCACCAACGCCGGCCTCACCTGGAAGATTTCCAACGGAAGCGGCACCACGGCCTTTCCGGGCTCCAGCGCCGGGCGCATCAGTCTGGCGATTGCGGCATCCAGCCCCACCACGCTCTATGCGGGCGCAGCCAGCGCGGCCAGCGGAAACACGTCAGTCCTGGGCGTTTATAAAACCACCGACGGCGGCGTCACATGGACGCAACTTGCCAGCGCGCCCCAGTATTGCAGCCCCGACCCGGCCACCGCCCAGTGTTATTTTGACAACGTGGTGGCCGTCGCCCCCAACAATCCGAACATCGTGCTGTTGGGCGGCTCGGAATCCGCCACCACGGCCTACGCAGGCACGCTCTATCTCTCGCTCGACGGTGGCGCCACCTGGCAGGACATCACCACCGACACCAGCGGCAATGCTCTGCATCCGGATATGCACGCCATTGCCTTCTCCAAAAACGGCAGCAGCATGTTTGCCGGAAACGACGGCGGTCTCTGGAGCACCACGGTCAGCTCAACCGGTATCGGCAGCTGGACGAATCTGAACCAGGCGCTGGCCCTCACGCAGTTTTATCCCGGCATGTCCATCAATCCCATCGACCCCAACGAAGCCTTTGCCGGTTCGCAGGACAACGGCATCCAGGAATACAACGGCAGCCTCACCTGGGGCTTTGTGGGTTGCGGCGACGGCGGCCAGACGGCTTTCAATTACAGCGACCTGAATACGCTCTACCTCACCTGCCAGTACGTTCCCCCCAACACCGGGGACTTCCTGTACAAGCTGACGGCCAGCCCTCCGACGGCGGTGGCGGCCGATAACGGCATCGACGGTACGGACAATGGGGCCTTCATTCCGCCGCTCACCATGGACCCTTCGAATCCGAACACGCTCTATTTCGGGACCAACCGCCTTTATCAGACCACCGACGCCGCGGCCGACTGGAAGCCTATTTCCTCTGGCCTGACCTCGGGAGGTCAAAGCATAGAGGCAACGGTCTCGGCCATCGCCGTGGCGCCTACCAACTCCAACATGGTTTATGTGGGCACAGGAGACGGCAGGCTTTGGATGACCACGAGCGCCGGACCGGGGTACTGTTGTTCGTATATCACCAACGGCACCCCCAACCGCTCCGTAACAGCCATTGCGGTGAATCCTACGAACGCCCAGACCGCCTTACGCCACTTTCTCGGGCTACTCGGGATTCGGCGACACGCTCGGCCACGTGTTTAAGACAACTAATGCCGGCACAAACTGGACGGACATCAGCAGCAACCTACCCAACGTGCCCGTAAACGATATCGTGGTGGACCCGGACATGCTCAGCACGCTGTACGTGGGCACTGACGTCGGCGTGTTCGCAAGCACTGACGGCGGCAGCACCTGGGCGCCGCTCGGCACCGGACTGCCGGCCGTCGTCATCATGAGCCTTAAGCTGCATCACGCCACGCGAATTCTCCGTGCCGCTTCCTACGGCCGCAGCGCCTGGGACATCCAGTTGCCGGCGCCGGTAGGACCGACTGCCATACTTTCAACTCCCACGCTGGCCTTTGCGCCGCAGCAGGTGGGAACCACCAGCGCCGCCCAGACCGTCACGCTGACCAACAACAGCAGCACCGCGCTCAGCATCAGCAGCATCACGGCCAGCAGCGGCTTTGCTGAGACAAACGATTGCGGCACAAGCCTGGCGGCCGGCGCAAACTGCACCCTCAGCGTGACCTTTGCACCCACGACTTTTGGGCAACTCACAGGGACCGTGACCCTCACGGACACCGCGTCCAGCGGCAGCACGCAAACCATCAACCTGAAAGGCAAGGGCTTCAGTGGCGCCGTCAACCTGTCGGTGACGAGCCTGTCATTTGGCAATCAGGCGGTTGGCACCACCAGCGCGGCCCAGACCGTGACGCTCACCAACACCAGCAGTTCGGCGCTGACTATCGTCAGCATTGAATCCTCCCTCATCGACTTTCCCACGACTTCTGATTGTCCGTTTCAGCCCAGCACGCTGGCAGGGGGCGCAAGTTGCCACATCAGCGTGACGTTTACACCCAGCGCTATGGGTACGTTCTCCGAACAGATCACTCTCAATGACAGTGCCAATGACAGCCCGCAGACGTTCGCCGTGACGGGAACCGGCGTCGAGTCGGTCGTCACGTTCTCACCCACTTCTATCGATTTCGGAAGTATTCAGGCAGGGAGCACGAAGACGATGAGTACAACTCTGACCAACACCGGTACGTCCGACCTTTTGATCAGCGCCATCTCGATCACCGCATCTGTCTCCACGACACCCAACCCTTATACGGAATCCGACAACTGCCCAAGGTCACCCACGGCCATCCCTGTCCATGGGAGCTGTACCGTCAGCATCAGCTTCGCGCCAGCTTCGTGGGAAGGGTTCCCCTACTTCTATGTAAGTGTCCAGGACAATGCAGTTTCCAGTCCTCAAAGCCTTCAACTGAGCGGCGCGGCTTACAGCGGCATCGTGTCGCTAAGCCCCAGCAGTATAGACTTCGGAAACGTAAACATCGGCCAAACGGTCACCCAGAATGTCGTCCTGACAAACACCGACACTTTACCGCTCTATATCAGCGGGATAGATTTGGCGGCACCGAAAACGGCACCACGACCCAGACAAACAGTGCCCCTCGTCCTCCTCAAGCCTCCCCGCCGGGGCAAGCTGCACGATCACCATCAGCCTTACTCCCGCATACCCAGCGCCGATTTCGATTTCCCTGTTCATCAGCGACAGCGGCAAGGGTTTCACCCAGTCCATCCCTCTCTCCGGCACGGGAATCGGGCCGACCGCATTATTAAGCCCTCCGTATCTCTCATTTGGCACGCAAACCGTGGGAACAGTCAGTTCAGGGCTGAACGTCAAAATCACCAATTTCGGCAATGCAGGCTTGACTTTCAGCAGCATCGGGATTGCAGGAACAGACCTGGGCGATTTTTCTATTGTGTCCAGTAAGACAACTTGTATGACTTCCACGCCGGTTGCCCCCAACCAAAGCTGCATTGTTCAATTGTCATTCGGTCCGACGGACTCCGGAACCGCAGCGCGGCACTCACCATTGCCGACAACGCTCGGGGAGCCCCCAGACGGTCCAGCTTTCAGGCACGGGGGCGCCAAACTTTGGCATGGCCGTTTCATCGGGGACACCCTCCGCCGCCAGCGTAACAGCGGGTGGTAGCGCCAGCTATTCCGTGACGGTAACGCCCCTGGGCGGCTTCAATCAGGCCGTTTCTCTTGTCTGCACGGGCGCGCCGTCAAAGGCAACCTGCACGGTCTCGCCGGCTTCTGTGACTCTGGATGGAACGAATTCGCAGAACGTGAAAGTCACCGTCACAACCACGGCGGCCTCGCTGGCTCCGCCGGGACCACGTGGCGGCCCGCCCCCGCCGGGCGGTTTCGCGCTCCATAATTGGTGGATTGTGTTTCTCTGGTTGCTGACGATGTCCGCGCTCGGCCTGGCCTTGAACCAACGACGGCGGCGCGTTCCCCTGCTGGCCGGGGCCGTCCTGCTGGCCGCGCTCGCCATGAGTTGCGGTGGAGGTGGTGGCGGAGGTGGCGGAACCACCACCAGTCCCGGCACGCCCAAGGGCACTTACACGCTCACCGTCACCGGCACTTCCGGCAGCCTGAAGCACCAGACTACCGTGATGTTGACCGTCCAGTAGGCGCGGCGAAGCACTCAGGCGGGAGGCTTTCAGCTATCAGCCGTCGGCGCTCAGCGTGCAGCCTCCAGCTCTTTTGAATTTTGAGTCCGGAATGCGCTCAGGCCCGCGCCCCGGCTTTAGAGTGACGCAGCTTCAGCCGCGTCATCCCGACGCCCTCCCACCGCATCGGCTTCAGCCGCTGAAGATTTCTTGCGCCCGGCCACTGCACCGTGTATCGGCGGTCCACCTCTTCCTGGTAGCGCAGACCGCCGTGCTTGCGGTCTGCGGCTCTTGTCCTGGTTCATTTGAAGAACTCGCTCGCCAGGCCCGGAGGGCCGAAAGACTTTAGCCCACGGCGCGAGCCGTGGGATTTCTGACCAGTACCAGAATTTTTCAGCCCCGGAGGGGCGAAAGACCTTCCTGTAAATGCCGCTCGCCAGTCATTCACACCGGCGCCAGCGTCAGGCAATCATAAATTTGTAGCGGCGTGTTCACCCCGCCGTCCGGGTCGTCTCTTTGTAGGGGAGGGCTCCGCCCTCCCCTACAAAATCTAGCGACGGGCCAACGCGCATGTAGCGCAGGCCCTCGCGGCCTGCGGTTCTTTGTTTGTGGGAAAAGCCGCGGGCCAAGGGAGCACAGAAGGCAGAAGGCAGAAGGCAGAAGGCAGCGAATCGAAAAGACGGCGGCGAAGACGCCAATCCACCCGAGCCCCCGGAGGGGGCGGAAGAATTTAGCCCACGGCGTGAGCCGTGGGACAACGCGCCACAACAACACCACAAAGCCCCGGAGGGGCGAAAGAATTCATCGCCAGATGCGCACCCTGCGGGATTTGAAATTGAAGATTCCAGATTGGAAAGGAAAGCCGGCTGCTACGGTCACGGCGGCTAAAGCCGGGCTCTGTTGTGCGCGTTTGCGGCACGGATGAATCCGTATCCTTTCTCCTGTTCTCCTGGGGCGGCTAGCGGTTGTTTTTTGCGAAAGGGCACGAGTTTACTCGTGCCGTAACCGGGCCTCGGCCACCGTGCGGGCTTTAGCCCCTGAATGACATACGCGTACGATTCCGCCCATGTAGGCGAGCAGATCGGGCTTGAGACCGCGGAGATGAGAGGTTGGCGGTCTTTGGTGCTGAAGATGACGTGGGTTAAGAGATTCGCGAAGGTGTGGGCCCTATCTTTCGCCCCTCCGGGGCTCTGGAGGATTCTAACGCGAATCCATTCCCACGGCTCACGCGGTGGGCTAAATTCTTTCGGCCCTCCGGGCCTGGAAAACAGAAGGCAGCAGGCAGCACCAGGCCACCGTGGCGTTGACCGTCCAGTAGGCGCGGCGAAGCACTCAGGCGGGCGGCTGCGGCCTGCTGTTTTCTGCCGGCAGACTTCAGGCTTCTGAATTACGAACTTTTCTGGAAGGACGGCAGGGGAAAAGCAGGTAGCGCAGACCGCCGTGGTTGCGGTCTGCGGCTTTTGACTTCGTTCACATCAAGAACCGCGGACCTCAACATCGGAGGACCGCGCTACCAGCTACAGCGTCTTGAAAAACGGCTTTCAGCCGTCAGAAGTAACGAACCTCAAAAGCCTGCGGACCGCGCTGCCTCTGTTGCCCCACGGACTGTTACGAATGCGTGGCAGGAGAAAAACAGCCTTAGAGAATGACAGATAACACGGCCCACGCAATCAGGACCACCAGAACCACGCACAGGTACATATCCTGGTGGTGACTCTTTGGCTTTGCCCTGACCCGGCCTACGGGGCGCCCCTCAGGAATCGCCAGGCCGCTCCACCTATCCGGCTCTATCCCCATCGTGCACCTCCACTGCGTGTGTGAGATCCCGAGCAGGCCCGGAGGTTCCTCCACAGGAACAGGCTCGATTTCCGCCGGCAGATGTCGTTTTAAGAAGAACGCCCCAGCGCCCACGCTGCCGGACAGACTCAGGAACACCCTACGCAGCTTATTATTTTTCAGCTAATAGTTACGATGATACCCTACGCAACGCCGAATGCAATAGGATAATTTCAGGAATTAGAGAATAAAAAAACCCGATCAGTGCATGGGCAATCACCTGAGCGGGTTGGGCAAAGTGGGTATGAAGTGCAGGAGGCAGAGGCCAGGGAGCAGGAAGTAGGGAAAGGATGAAGGATGAAAGAAGATGAAAGGCTGCGTACCGGCGAGTTTACCTCGCCACATTGGCCACCCAATGGCGGGGTGAACCCGCCGCTACAAGAGAACACGAATGCCGGGCTGAAACCCGTCGCTGCAAAAGCCCCGCCTTATGGCGACGCCGCTTCCCCTTTTCATCCTTCATCCTTCACACTTCATACTTCATCAACGGCTTTCAGCCGGTCGAAGAAGATTCAGAAGCCAGGAGCCGGAGGTCAGGAGTCAAGGGAAAATCCTGCCCTAGGAAATGAAAGCCAATATAGACCTGAACGTGTGGCTCACCGCAACCCAGTCCACCGAGCGCACACCCACAACCAATGCCCACCCCAGCAGAACTACCAAAGCCAGGCACAGGCCCAGCTCCTCGTGCGTCTTCGGCTTCTCCGCTGCCACGGCTCCCCCGTTGTCGCGAGAAAGCATCGAACCACCCGTTTTTTCAGACTGCATCGCCATCATCCACCTCCCCAGTGTGTGCCAAGCCTGCAATTCGTCCGCAGGAACCTCCGCATGAAGGGCTCAATTCCCGCCGGAAGATATTAATTTTCCACAATGTTTCCAGACCCCTCGCCCTCCGGATAACCCCGAGAGCAACCCCCGGCAGAACCCGTTCCCTACTGCCAATGTATGTGATGATACCCTGTGCCCCGCAGATTGCAATGGGAGAGGTTCACTGAATACAGGCGCTAAAATCCCCTATTCCTGCCTCGGGTCATCACCTGAGTTGCGCGCAACGTTTTGATTCCATCAACATGGCCCCAGGTTTCAGGTTTTGGACGATGCAGGTCGGACTTTTTGCCACTTGGTCAAATCGCCACTGGCGCCCCCCCGATGTCGGCTGCCGGTTTCAGCCGTCGGAAGTACAGGTGCCAGGAGCCGGAAGGTCCGGGAAGTCGCCGGGGCGTCGGCCGCCGCCTGACGGCGGCTGGGGTCGACGGTGGCAGGGGTCTGACCGGGCAAAATCGGCCAGGACGCACAGCCGGCCGGCGGGGCGCAGAGGGGTGACGGCGGCTGGGTTGACGGTGGCAGGCCGGGCTGGCCGGGGTGCCACATCTGGCCAGGCTTGGCGGAGCGAGCTTTCCAGCTGGCTGCCTTCCGGCCCCGGCCGCCTATACTAGGCTCTATCAGAGCCTACATGCAGCCCGGAAATGGCCCCAAATGGGACGTATGGGATTTTCGTCACAAAAATTCCGAAAATGGAAGTTATTGATAATTAAAGATTTAATCGATGATTAATAGCGAGAAATTTTGCTTTTCAAAAAATGTGTTCAATTATGGAACACCGGGTAAAAATTACACCCCTCAGGAGTTTCTCCCGCGCGCCACTCTCGCGTAGACTTCCACAACCCGCTCCGCCACCTTCTCGATGGAGAGCCGAGCGATCGCTTCCCTGCCCCGGGTGCGCATCGGACGCCGGCAAACCTCGGCGATCTTTCCCGCCATCGGCTTCACCTCCCGCGGCACCATAAAGCAGCCTTCGGTGTGGCCGATCAGTTCCCGCACGTCGCCCACATCCACGGCCACCACCGGCAGGTTGACGGCCATCGCTTCCTTCACCGCGTTCGGCGAGCCTTCAAAAATCGACCCCAGCACCAGCACATCGGCCGCGTTCATGTAGAGCGGCATGCGGCTGCGCGGAACGCCGCGGACGTGAAGGATCTCGATGGAGGGATCATCGGCCTGCGCCTCAGCCACCGCCGCCTGGATCAGGTCATAACGCTTGCGCTGCTCGGCGGGATCGTAGGGGAAGAGGACGTACTTCTTCGCCGGATCGAGTCCCAACTCCTTGCGTGCTTCGCTGAGTTCGATGGGCCGGAAAGCGTTGAGGTCCACGCCGTTCGGAATGACTTCGGCGGAAGCGAGCCGCAGTTTCGATTTCATCTGCCGGCTCTTCACGATGCCGGCCGCAACCATCCGCGCCAGCAGGAAACTTGAAACCTGCAGGAACCTGCCGTAGGCCGTGATGCTGCCGTCGCGCCGCGGCCGCCCCAGGACATCGTCACCCATAAAAGAGACCACGACCGGCAGGCGAAGCTGGCATCGCGCCACCCAGCCGGAAAGCCCGAAGTGCGCATGGATCAGATCGTACCGGTTCTTCCGCAGCAGGGTCCGCATCCGCCGGACGCCGCGCAGATAGTTCCAACGCGAGGCGCGGCCGTCGATGAACAGCGTGTCAAACTCCACGCCCAGCGGCCGCAGTGATTCCATCTGCGCCTGCACAAAGCTGCCGTAGCCCGGGTCGGATTCCGTAGGCCAGAGATTGGTGACAACAAGAATGCGATAAGCCCTCATGCCTCATCATTCCGGGCGAATGTGCCGTTGCCTGTGCGCGCGCTGCAACTCCCGTCCATTATGATCCCGCCGGGCGCTCGAAAAGCAATCTCAACTGCGCAATGGACAGGATGCCTGAAACCCTCAGCACCAGCAGGTAGGCCAGGCTGCCGGCTCCGCAGGTGATGCACAGATAGATGAAGGTGCCGAGCCCGTTCTGCGGCGCCGAAAACCACCCACTCAATCCCCAGATGGCCAGCACTGCCAGGCCGCATCCGGCTGCTACTTTCAGCGCGAAGATACCCAGCGTCCGGTCGATCGCCTCACGCACTTTGCCCAGGTCCCGGCGCCAGGCAAGCCCGCTGGCCAGGAGCACCGAGGTCAGCAGGCCCAGCGGAATCCCTTTGGCGCCCAGGTGGAGAACCCCGACATAAAAGAGGTCGAAGCCAATGTTCATCGCATACTGGAAAACGGCCAGCCGGAAGAAAGCTGCGGCGTCGTTGCGCGCAAACAGGTAGAAGTTCATCAGGCGCACGGCCGCGTAAGGCAACAGGCCCAGGCAATAGTAGAAAAAGACCAGCGCCATCAGTGACGCGGCTTCGTGCGTAAACCGGCCGCGCTCAAAAAACAGGCGGATGATGTGCTGGCTGAGCATCAGGCAGAAGACCATGGAAGGAGCCACCAGAGCCAGGCTGATTTCCAGCGTATCGCGCAAGGCGTTGCGGACCTCCGCAGCCGCCTTGCGGGCCACAGCCATGGAGAGTCTGGGCAGGGCGGCCGTCCCGGCGCTTCCGGCCAGGACCTCCGCAATGGTGCTCATGATCTTCATGCCGTAAGCGAGCGCCGTGAGCGTGCCGGGCGGAAGGAAGGAGGCGATGATCCTCTCCACGATCACCACTCCCTGCCAGGAGAGCGCGGTCGCCATCTGGGTCAGCCCCGCTCCGCGCAGATTGCGGAAAGCTTCGCCGGACCCTCTGAAGCTGGCGGAATAACGGACGGGAAATGAAATCAGGAGCTGGCCGCCCAGCACCGCAAACTGCACCAGGTAACCTGCCAGATAGCCAAAGATAATGCTGTAGTAGTGGAAGCGATGGAACCCGAACAGGACGCTGAGGACCACGGTTGCGTTGCGGAAGAAATTCGCCGAAGCGGGCAAAGCAAAGCGATGGCGGCTGAACAGGAACGACCGCATGATTTCCGCCACTCCGGCCGGGATGATGATGATGAAAAGCCAGCGGGCAAGGTGTGCGGCAAGTTCCGTCTGTTGCATTGTGAATCCGGGTGCGATGCCCCGAATGAGCCAGGGCGCCCCCAGCGCGCCCAACAGGGCCAGGGCGCTGAGGCCGAGGAAAACCATGTTGGCCACGTAACTGAAGCCGCGCCAGACTTCCTCCTCCGGATGCTGCGCTTCGAGCGAAGAGAAAAAGGGGACCAGTGAAAACTGGCCGGTGGCGGAAATCAGGTTGGTCATGATGTAAGGGACCGTGAAGGCCACGTAGAAGGTGTCCGACGCCTTGGATAATCCCAGGTTGGCGGCAATGCTGATTTCCACCAGGATACCGGTCAGGCTGCCGAGCGAGGAGAAGATCCCCACCACCATCGAGCTGCGGAACATTTGGCGCTTGGCCGTCATGAATCATCCAGAATAGAAAAACCGCGGACCTCGAAATCGGAGGTTCGCGCTACCCACCCGAAGTTAACGGGCCACCGGTTTCTCGCCGGCCGCGGCTTCAATCCGTTCCACCACAAAAGGAGTTGAGACCACAAACAGAAAGACCATCAGAACGGGTGACGTCCCGAAGTTGAATTCAAAGAAGCCTTCCACCATGAACGCGAGCCATGCGGCGAGTGCTCCATCCACCATCCATCGGCCGGCGCGGCACCGGCGGCGAGCTTTCCACATCTGCCACAGGAAGGCTGCCATCAGCCACATCCAGGCCACCAGGCACGGGAGGCCCCGCTCCGCGCCGAACTGGATGAAGTTGTTGTGCATATGGTCATGGAAACCCGCTTCTGGAGTCTGCCCCGGGGGAAGATAGAGATCATACACCTGGGGAATGTTGTTGGGTCCAACGCCTACCCAGGGATGGGCCTTGATCATGTTCAGACCGGTTCGCCACATTTCAAACCGGATGGACAGCGCCGGATCGCGCGTGGGGTGGAGCGCCAGCCATACACGCTCATGGACCACCCGGGGCGCAAAAAGATAGGCCACCACCGCAAGCACCGGAAGCGCCAGGACCCATTTGGGCTTCCAGCGCCACAGCAGATAGACCATGGCCAAAAAACAACCCAGCCAGACACCGCGCGTCAGGTTGAGAACAATCGACAGGGCGACAACCGCCGCCACCACCCACCAGATCCGACCCGCCCTCAAAGCCAGCAGCAGGAACGCCGCCAGAAGGATGAAGACCAGCATCTGCTGGCCGCCGAAATTCATCCAGTCACCCATCAGCCCGGTGATGCGCGTGGTGATCAAGTAGGCATAAACGTGGTGCGGGTGCTCCGCGCTGACCATGCGATATTGCCTGACAAACTGTCCTGCCGCAATCAGGCCAACCAAAGCAGCTTCAACAAACAACCCCTTCCAGAGCCAGACCAGGTGCCGGCGGCTCACAATCAGGTTCACGGCCATCAGGATGATCAGAAAAAGGACCAGTTTGCGCACGGCAAACAGGCCGGCGGCGGGATTGGTGGCCCACAAAACCGAGATCACGGTAAACAGGCAGAAAAGCAGCAGAGGCAGCTTGACGCGCGGAAAGCTGATGGGGGGACGGTTGCGAACAAGGTGCACAGCGAGAAGGAGTCCCGCCAGGGCCAGGAACGCCTGCGTGACGGCGATCGAGAAGAGATAGGTGAGGACGGAAAGACTGAAGAAAACCGACGCCCAGCGGGCAAGGTTCGTTCGAGGAAGTTCCGCACGCACAACGCTGACCCTATTGTTAATGTTATTCACCCGAGAGTTGAGACTTTATTCAACTCGGGCGATAATTTCAAGAGGGAAGCTGATGGATGGCGGGAGCGCCCACCGAACCCACCGGGGGCAGCCCCTGTGGAATGAGGCGCGCGCGGCGCTCTACCGACCGGTTGGAGGGCTGAAAGTAAGTGCTTGTTGTGCCAGCGTTTCTTGACACGCATGGCCTGCTGGCTATAATTATAGTTTTGGACGAGTGAGGCTGAAGTGTTGATCACCCTCCAGGAGCTGGAGCTTCACCGGGTAACGGCATCAGAGACCTACGAGCCCGGCGCTCTGGATTTTCAAGAGACTAAGTTCCGGCAGGCAGAACCTTTAGCGGTGAGTGCCGAAGCTGAGCTGGCCGGAAAAGAAATTCGGGTTCGCGGGCACATTTCCGGAGCTCTGGAGGCTGCCTGCGACCGGTGTCTGGAACAAGTCAGGATACCGGTTGAACTTGATTTCGATCTGCCTTATCGGCCGATGGAAGAGATTGCCCTGGAAGAAGAAGTCGAAATCGGAGAAGACGAACTGACGATAGGCTTCTTTTCGGGCGACGGTGTCAATCTGGCCGACGTGGCGAGGGAACAGGTCCTCCTGTCCGTCCCCATGAAGATCGTTTGCCGGCCTGACTGCCAGGGCCTCTGTCCGGTGTGCGGAGTGAACCGCAACGACAAGGAATGCAGTTGTTCCTTGCAGCACGAAGATTCACCCTTCGCTTTCTTGAAGAAAAACTAGGTCAGGTGACTGGCCGCATTCAACTGGAGGGGCCGGTGTGTGGGTCGCCGGCCGGCCTGGCGCGGCTCCCACGCAGAAATTCAACCTTGCAGCCGAATCAGGACGGCAAGGTAACTTGATGTGAAGGAAACAGAGAAATGCCAAATCCCAAACGACGACATTCCAGAGCGCGCCGCAACCGTCGGCGTGCTCATGACCACCTGAAGCGGCGGTCACTTTCTGAGTGCCCCAACTGTCATGAATCGAAGATGCCCCACCAGGCATGCCAGCGTTGCGGCCACTACAACGGGCGGGAAGTGATACTGGTGGATGAAGCGGCCTGACAGGCCTGAGTCCTGGTCCAGGCATCGCCTGGCCATGCTCAAAAAGATCAACACTCTGGGGGCGCTCTTAGACCATGCGCGCGATTGCTGTTGATGCAATGGGATCGGACACGGCTCCTGTGCCTGAAATCGAGGGTGCGATTCAGGCTGCCAAGGCGGGACACGCAGAAGTGCTGCTGGTGGGCCCTCAGGACGTGCTGCATCGGGAACTGGCGCGGCGAAGCGCGGAAGGCCTGAAGATTGAAGTGGTCCACGCCTCCGAGGCCGTCACCATGGAGGATGAAGCGGCCAAAGCGTTCCGCCGCAAGCGCGACTCCTCCATCCGCGTGGCCGCCCGGCTGGTCCGGGACGGAAGAGCGGACGGACTGATCAGCGCCGGCAATACGGGCGCGGTGATGACCACGGCCAAGATCCTGCTGGGCACGCTGGAGGGCGTGGAACGGCCGGCGCTGGCCCAGGTTTTTCCCTCGTCGCAAAAGGGCAAGGCCTCCGTTCTGCTGGACGTCGGCGCCAACGTGGATTGCAAGCCCCTGCACCTCGAACAGTTCGCTGTAATGGGCGAAATCTATTACCGCGTGATCTTTGGCGCTGAGAGGCCCCGGGTGGGATTGCTCTCAAACGGTTCGGAACCGCACAAGGGCAACGAAGTAACGCGCGAGGCTCTGGCGCGTCTAAACGAGTTGAATCTGAACTTTGTCGGCAACGTCGAGGGCCGCGACCTCTTCAACGGCCGGGTGGAAGTCATTATTGCTGACGGATTCATCGGCAACGTGGCGCTGAAAATCAGCGAAGGAATCGTCGATACGGTGACGAGCCTGCTGAAGGAGTCGCTGTCGAGCACTTTTTCATCGAAGCTCGGCTATCTTCTTTCCCGAAAGGCCTTCGGCCGGATGAAGAAGCGGCTGGATTACTCCGAGTACGGAGGAGCCCCGCTGCTGGGCGTCAAGGGAGTTTGCATCATCTGCCACGGCGGGTCAAATGCAAACGCCATCAAGAACGCCGTTCGCGTGGCCGCAGAATTTTCCGAAGGCCGGGTCAACGAAAAAATTGAGCGCGAGTTGGCCCTCGCTTCGCTCAGCAAGAATTAAGAGGGCATATCAGGAGCCATCATGGTTGCTACGGGTTTCCTGGGCACGGGCTCGGCCCTGCCCGAGAAGGTCATTACTAATTCCGACCTCGAAAAGTTGGTCGAGACTTCCGACAAATGGATCACGGAGCGCACCGGCATCAAGGAAAGGCGCCAGGCCGCTCCCCATGAGACCACCTCAATGCTGTCGGTCAAGGCGGCGCGAAAGGCGCTGGAGATGGCCGGCGTCACGCCTGAACAGCTTGACCTCATCATCTGCTCAACCATTTCCCCCGACATGCCTTTGCCTGCCACGGCTTCCCTCATCCAGCGGGACCTGAAAGCCGGCACTTGCTGCGCTTTTGACCTGGCGGCCGCCTGCTCAGGATTTCTTTTCGGGCTGACGGTGGTGGACCAGTTTATCAAAACAGGAAAGGCCAAATACGCCCTGGTGATCGGAGCCGAACTGCTTTCCCGGTATCTGGACTATCAGGACCGCAGCACCTGCGTGATCTTCGGAGACGGCGTGGCCGCCGGAGTTCTGGGCGCCGTCAATTCCTCCTCGGGCATTCTGGCCTCTGAGGTCCATACGAATGGCACCTATGCGGACCATCTCTACATTCCCGCCGGCGGGACGGCACGGCCGGCCACCTGTGAAACCGTCCAGGGGCATGAGCACTTCATCAAAATGCGCGGGAACGAGCTGTTCAAGGTGGCGGTGCGCAGCCTGGAAGAAGTTTCCCGGAGGGTGATCGAGCAGTCGAACCTGCAGCCCGGCGATATCGACCTGTTTATTCCCCACCAGGCCAACCTGCGCATTACAGAGGCTGTGCGGGAGCGAATGGGAATCCCGGCGGAAAAGGTTTATTCAAACATCGATCGCGTGGGCAACACGTCCTCGGCTTCCATTCCCATCTGCCTGGATGAATGCGTACGCAGCGGCCGCATCAAGAAGGGCGACCTGGTTTTGATGTCCGCTTTCGGCGCGGGCGTAACCTGGGGATCGGTTTTAGTGCGCTGGTAGCGAAAGGCGTCCGCCCGCGAGACAGGCGGCACACCGGCCTTCGGCGCCAGCGCAGCCTGAGCACACTGGAGATTTGTTTTTGTCCGAAATAGCTTTTCTTTTCCCGGGCCAGGGTTCGCAAGCGCCCGGCATGGGTCTTGAGCTGGCGGAAAATTTCAGCCCGGCCCGCGAGGTTTTTGAGCAGGCGGACGCCGCCCTGGGATTTCCGCTCTCCAAGCTGTGCTTTGAGGGCCCGGCTGAAGAATTACAGTTGACGGCCAACACGCAGCCTGCCATTCTTGCCGTTTCCGTTGCTGCGGCGCGGGTGCTGGAAGAAAAGGGCATCCGGCCTGATTATGTTGCGGGACACAGCCTGGGCGAGTATTCGGCCCTGGTGGCTGCCGGCTCAATGGAATTGGCCGATGCGCTGCGCCTGGTCCGCAAGCGCGGCCAGTATATGCAGGAAGCGGTCCCGGTGGGCCAGGGAGCCATGGCGGCGCTGCTGGGCCTTGACGCCCGCGCCGTGGATGAAATTTGCCGGGAGGCCGCCGGGGACGAAGTGGTTTCCGCGGCCAATTTGAATTCGCCGGCGCAGATTGTGATTGCCGGACATCACGGCGCTGTGGAAAGGGCCGTGGAGATTGCCAAGGCCCGCGGAGCCAGGCGGGCGATCCTGCTGAACGTCAGCGCGCCTTTCCATTGCAGCCTGATGAAGCCCGCCGCAGACCGGCTGGCCGTTGATCTGGACGCCGTGGCGATCAGCGATCCGCGGGTCCCGCTGGTGAATAACGCGGATGCGGCTGTGGTTCGAACCGCCGAGGCGGTCCGCGACGGGCTGAAGCGACAGGTCACCTCTCCGGTGAGGTGGACGGACTCCATGCTCGCTCTGCGCCGGGAAGGCGCAGATATTTTTGTCGAGGCCGGTCCGGGCAAGGTGCTTTCGGGGCTGATGAGGCAGATTGACCGTGAAGCCCGGACGTGGCGGGCGGGCGACACGGCGTCGCTCGACGAAGTGGTTGGCGCCGTGCAACCGCAGTAAAAAATTGAAGGCCGGGCGGAGGTGAACGTTCCATCCCCCGGTTTATTTTTTGTAAGGGCCAGGCCGATGAACCTCAACGAACGCGTTGCCGTGGTGACGGGAGCTTCCCAGGGAATCGGGCGCGCCTGCGCGCTGGTGCTGGCGGAAGCGGGCGCGGACGTGGCCCTGGCCAGCCGAAACGTCGAGAAACTGGAAGCGGTGGCCAGAGAAGTTGAAGCGGCCGGACGCAAAGCCCTGGTGCTGGGCGTTGACGTCGCCAGCGCCGAATCCGTGAAGGCCGGAATCAGCAAAGTTTTGGAAACCTGGAAAAAGATTGATATTCTGGTGAACAACGCCGGCGTCGTGCGGGATAATCTTCTATTGCGGATGAAGACCGAAGATTGGGACGCGGTGTTGCGCACCAACCTGGATGGCGCCTACCATTGTATCAAGGAGGCGTTGCCGGGCATGGTGCGGCAGCGGTACGGCCGCATCATCAACATCGCTTCGGTGGTGGCCCAGGCGGGAAATCCCGGCCAGGCCAATTACATCGCCTCGAAGGCGGGCCTGATCGGACTGACCAAGGCCGTGGCTTCGGAGGTGGCGCGAAGAAACATCACCGTGAACGCGGTGGCGCCGGGCTTTATTCAAACGGCCATGACGGACAAACTGCCGGAAGAGGTCCGCCAGAAGTTGCTGGGCATCATCCCGGCCGGCAGAATGGGAACCGCCCTGGACGTTGCCAATGGAGTTCGCTTCCTCGCCTCAGAGGAGGCGGCTTACATCACGGGGCACGTGCTGAACGTCAATGGCGGAATGTACATGGCCTGAGGGCGGTCCGGGCCAGGGCAGGTTTCCCAGGACCGTGCCGGAAAGATTTTTGCTTTAAAGTGCTGTACCGTTGTCAGGAAGGGCAGGAAAAAGCGGGAGCTTGACGCCCCCGCAGCGCAAAGTTAGAATAGCCAACCCCATGTAGGGTGAGGAGGATATATCAATGGCTTCGCCTGAAGAAAAGGTTAAGCAGATTATTGTTGAGCAGCTTGGAGTTGATGAAGCGGAAGTTACCCCCACGGCGCATTTTGTGGATGACCTTGGGGCCGATTCGCTGGATATCGTGGAGTTGGTGATGGCATTTGAGGAGGCGTTCGAGATCGAAATTCCCGACGAGGACGCCGAAAAGATCCAGACCGTCAAAGATGCCGTCGAGTACATCCAGGCCCACATCAAGCCAGCGAAGAACTGACGCCACAGGCCCGCAGGAGGAAAGAATTTGGCGCGAAGAGTCGTGGTGACAGGGGTTGGCCTGGTTAGCGCGCTGGGGGTGGGAACCGAAGAAACGTGGCAGAATCTGCTCGCCGGAAAAAGCGGCGCGGCCCCCATCACACACTTCGATACCACAGGTTTCCCCGTCACCTTCGCCGCAGAAGTCAAAGGGTTCGATCCGCTTCGCTTCGTCGAAAAACGCGAAGTGAAGAAGATGGGGCTGTTTATTCAGTTCGCCATGGCGGCGGCAGAGTTTGCCATGGAGCAGTCCGGACTGAAGATCACCCCGGAATTTGCGGAGAGGGCCGGTGTCTATATCGGTTCCGGCATCGGAGGGTTCGACGTCATCGAGCGCGAGCACACGGCGTTGATGAAGGGCGGCCCCCGAAAGATCTCTCCTTTCTTCATTCCGGCCGCGATTGTCAACCTGGCGTCCGGGTTCGTCTCCATCCGATGGGGCGCCAAGGGACCGAATTCCGCAACCTGCACCGCCTGCTCGTCCAGCGCGCACGCGGTGGGCGATTCCTTCAGGCTCATCCAGCGCGGTGACGCGGACGTGATGATCTCCGGAGGCGCCGAGGCTGCCATTACCCCCATGGGCGTGGGCGGATTTGCCTCCATGCGCGCGCTTTCAACCCGCAACGATGAACCCGAAAAGGGGAGCCGGCCTTTTGACCGCAACCGCGACGGGTTCGTCATCGGAGAAGGATCGGGCATCCTGATCCTTGAAGAACTTGATTTTGCCCGCAAGCGCGGAGCCGTGATTCTGGGCGAGATTGCCGGATACGGAATGTCCGGAGACGCCTTTCACATCACCCAGCCTTCGGAAGACGCTGACGGGGCCATCCGGGTGATGCGGAACGCGCTGAAGGATGCCGGCGTCGAGCCCGGGCAGGTGGACTACATCAACGCCCACGGAACCTCCACTCCATTCAACGACAAGCTGGAGACCAAGGCCATCAAGGCCGTCTTCGGAGAGCGGGCCTACCAGTTGCCGGTCAGTTCCACCAAGTCCATGACCGGGCATCTGCTGGGAGGAGCAGGGGGCCTCGAGGCGGGCATCGCAACGCTCATCCTTCGGGACCAGATCATTCCTCCAACCATCAATTACGAAAATCCGGATCCCGAGTGCGATCTGGACTACGTTCCAAACCAGGCCCGCCGGGCGGAGATCCATTGCGCGCTCTCCAATTCTTTCGGATTCGGCGGCACCAACGCAGCCTTGGTCTTTAAGCGCTACTCGGAATAGCAAGAATAGACTTGTGCCGGGTTAGGATTTTCTGCCGGGAGAAAATATCCCTCATGAAAATTGTTGTCTGCCTCAAACAGGTTCCATCCCGCGACGCCAATCTCAGGGTGAACGCAGCTTCCACGTGGATTGAGGAAGCCGACATCGGCTTCGAAATCAACGAGCCCGACGTTTACGCGCTGGAAGAGGCTCTGCGGCTGAAGGAGAAACTGGGAGGCGAAGTCATCGTCTGCACGCTGGGCCCTGCCCGCGCCGGCCAGGCCATCAAGGAAGCGCTGGCCAAGGGGGCCGACCGCGCCCTGCACCTTGAGGACAGCGCTTTTGAAAACCTTGACGCCCACGGGACCGCCCGGGTGCTGGCCGCCGCCGTCCGCAGGGAAAACCCGGACCTGGTGCTCACCGGCCTTCAATCCGACGACCTCGGATTTGCTCAAACCGGAGTCATCCTGGCGGAAATGTTAACCCTGCCGCACTCAACCATCGTCATGGAAATCCAGGCGGAAGGCGACGCCCTGAAAGTCAAACGCGAGCTTGAGGGCGGATGGTTCCAGTGGATTGAAATGCCGCTGCCCGCCGTGCTGACCATCCAGTCGGGCATCAACAAGCCTCGTTACGCCACATTGAAAGGCATTATGGCGGCGAAAAAGAAGCCGCTCCAGAAGCTGACGGCCGCAGACCTCGAACTCAACGCCGAAGCGCTGAAACCGCGCCAGGTGATTTCCCGCGTCTACTTCCCCCAGAAAACGGCACAGACCGAATTTATCGAGGGCAGCCCCAGGGAAATCGCCGAGCGGCTGGTCGACAAGTTGAAGAACGACGCAAGAGTCATCTAGCAGGACGTCAGATGAGCTGACTTCCCCAACCGGAAAGTGAACGCAACCGTGGCTGAAGAAATTCTCGTTTACGCAGAACATCAGGAAGGCAGGCTGGCGCGCCCCACCTGGGAAGCCGTGGCAGCGGCGCAGCAGCTTGCCACAGAAATCGGAGGGAACTGCGTTGCCGCAATCCTGGGTGACAACGTCAGCGCCCTCGCCCGGGAACTGGCCGGCGCCGGCCTTCAGGAAGTTCTGACCGTCGAATCGCCGCAGCTTGCTCAATACACGCCGGACGGATGGAGCCTGGCGCTCCGCCAGGTGATTGAAAAGCGGCAGCCTCGCTTTGTGGTCTTCAGCCACACCTACCAGGTGCGCGACTTTGCGCCCAGGCTGGCCGCTTCGCTTGACCGCGGGATGGTGGGCGACTCGCTCGGTTACCGCCGCGATGGCGAACGAACCCTTTTTGTCCGCCAGGTTTTTCAGGGCAAGTTTTCGGCCGACGTGGAGTTTAGCGGCGAGCCGCCTTACTTCGTGTCATTCCAGGCGGGGGCCTTTCGGGAGGATTCCGTCCAGCGCGGCCAGAGTCAGGCGAAGGTTACGCCTGTAGAGGTCAACATCCCTCCCGAGGCCATCCGCACGCGTCCGCAGGAAAAATTCCGGGAGGCCAAACAGGCTGTCGATCTGAGCCAGGCGGAAATCATCGTCGCCGTAGGGCGCGGCATCAGGAAGCCGGAAAACATGGAACTGGCTCAAAAGCTGGCGGAAGCCCTGGGAGCGGAAATCGGCGCCTCGCGGCCCATCTGCGACAGCGGTTGGCTGCCCATGGACCGCCAGATCGGAAGCTCCGGGCAGACCGTGGCGCCCAAACTTTACATTGCTTTGGGAATTTCGGGCGCCATTCAGCACCAGGTGGGAATGAAAGGTTCGCGGACCGTGGTGGCCGTCAACAAAGACCGCGAAGCGCCCATCTTTGACATCGCAACCTACGGAATCGCGGGCGACCTTTTTGAGGTTGTTCCCCCGCTGATTGAAGAAATCAAGAAAGCGAAATCAGGATAAACTCCCGCTACTTTGCCGGCACCCACTCGAAGTTTGCCCATCCGGCTTCAACCACCTTGCAGGCCGCACAATTGAATTTCTTAAGGGTTTGGGCGCGGCCGGTAATCCGGTCTTCGCTGATGGAGTCGATTTCGATTTTGAGGTTCAGGTGGCAGGTGTTGGTAACTTTATCGTTCTTCCCTTCCCCCACCGCGCAGGGCATGTAAATATCAGAGGTGCCGGCCCATTTCCCTCCCTTCAGCTCGCACGCCGTGTGGATGTAGGCGCCGTGCTGCCGCGGGACGGGAGGCAGGTTGACCCACTGCGCATAAAAGTGGCTTTTGTCCATGCGGACAAAATATTCCTTCCCCGTGGTCAGTGAGCGCCAGACGTCGGGCAATTGCCCCTCCTCTCCTGCGCCTGAAGACGCCTGCGGAGCCTTCTGGCTGACGGCGCTGGAGCAGGCCCAGGCCCCCAGGGCAAGCCCGCAGGCCAGCATGGCAATTCCAATTTTTCGTACTCGGTTCAATGTCTTCTCCTCCGTGCTTCTATCGGCGGATTGGCTCTGTCACTCTAAAATTGATTCAGGAAGCTGATCTATTTCTTGAGTTTACCTGTAGAAGGCAGTTGCTCCCGGCCTGCCCTTCTTCGCGTTTGTCCCGCCCCTATGTTACGATGGAAAATTGGTTCGTGCACGGGGCAACGGGCAGTTTTCTGCACTCTGGCGGGCCGGACAACAGGGATTCCATCATATGGCACAGCCGACGAACAAACGGCCGCGGGTGCTGAGCGGCATGCGGCCCACCGGCAAGTTGCATCTGGGCAACCTGGTGGGAGCGCTCCAGAACTGGGTCAAGCTCCAGGACCAGTATGACAGCTTCCATTTTGTGGCGGACTGGCACATGCTGACCACCGAATACGCCAACACCGCGGAGCTGCAATCAAACATACTGGAAATGGTGACCGACTGGCTGGCCGTGGGGCTCGATCCCGAGAAAGCAACCTTCTTTGTGCAGTCGCGACTGCCCGAGCACGCGGAGCTTTACCTGATTTTCGGCATGGTGACGCCGCTCGGCTGGCTGGAGCGCGTGCCCACCTACAAAGAGCAGCTCGATAACCTGCAGGGTCGCGACCTGCACACCTACGGCTTTCTGGGCTATCCGGTGCTGCAGGCGGCCGACATCCTGATCTACAAGGCCGGCTACGTTCCGGTGGGCGAAGACCAGGTGCCGCACGTGGAACTGACGCGGGAAATCGCGCGCCGCTTCAACCAGTTTTATGGAGAGGTTTTTCCGGAGCCGCAATCGCTGCTGACGCCCAGCCCGCGGCTGCGCGGCACCGACGGGCGCAAGATGTCCAAGAGCTATGGCAACGCCATTTTTCTCTCCGATCCGCCGGAGGTGGTCGATAAGACAGTCCGGGGCATGATGACCGATCCCGCCCGCCAGCGGCGGCACGATCCGGGCGATCCGGAAAAATGTCCGGTGTTCGACCACCACAAGATTTTTTCGCCCCCCGAAGTGATTGAGCGCGTCGACCGCGAGTGCAGAACGGCGGAGCTCGGCTGTGTGGATTGCAAGAAGATGATGGCGCATCACTTGAACGAATATCTCGCGCCCATCCAGGAGCGGCGCAAAGTTTACGAGAGCGACCCGCAAAAGGTCTGGGACGTGCTCGCCGCCGGCACCGAAAAAGCGCGGCGGGTTGCGCAGGAAACGATGGGCGAGGTAAGGACCGCAACGAAACTGGCGTGAATGATGAATGACAATCGCCCACCCAATCCGGAGGGACCGGAAGAGTTTGCAGAGGAAACCGTTACCGAGCCCTCAAAGCGGACCACGCGCGCCGATACGCCCGCGCCGCCGGTGAAGCTGGAGGCTTACCAGGGCCCGCTGGACCTGCTGCTCGACCTCATCCGCAAACAGAAGATCAACATCTACGACATTCCCATCGCGAAGATCACCCGGCAGTATCTCGACTATCTTCGCCTGATGGAGGAATTGAACATCGATGTTGCGGGTGAGTTTGTCCTGATGGCGGCCACGCTGATTTACATCAAGTCGCGAATGCTGCTGCCGCCCGACCCCACGGCGACGGACGAGGAACAGGAAGGGGACCCGCGCGCGGAACTGGTGCAGCGCCTGCTGGAACACGAGCAGTTCAAGAACGCCGCCGAGATGCTGAAATCCAAGCAAACGGTGGAGGAAGCCACCTGGTCGCACCCGGGCATCGACGAGTTCACGGAGGCGGAGGATGAGCCGGGCCTGGCCGTTTCGGCGTTTGACCTGATCTCGGTGTTCCGGGAAATCCTTGAGCGCGCCAAAAAGCGCCCGCAGATCCACGTGCGGCGCGAACAGATATCCGTCCGCGAGATGCTGGAGCACGTGAAGCAGGTGATGCGCGGGCGCTCAGGGCCGGTTTCGATTGAAGACCTCGCCGCGGGCTACGTGTGGCGGCACGCGCTGATCGCGCTGCTGCTGGCCCTGCTGGAACTGGTCCGGCTGCGGGCCATTCACCTTCGGCAGGACGACCTGTTTGCTCCCATCACAGCGGTGAGAAGCAAACGGTTTGAAGAGATCGTTGATTCGGTGAACGCCGCGGACCTGGAAGAGAGTCTGGGCGAAATCTAAGACGGGTAAAACATGCTGACGGACGAAACACTCAAAGCATTGATCGAGGCCATCATCTACGTTGCGCCGGAACCCGTGTCGCTGGACGCCATCGTCAAATCGCTGGACGGCGAGGAGCGCGACCGGGTGAAAGCCCAGATCGAACTTCTCGAGCAGGAATACGAGCAACCCGGCCACGGTATCGAGGTGCGGCACGTCGCCGGCGGCTTCCGCTTCTCCTCAAAGCCCGAGCACCATGAAGTGCTGAGGAATTTTGTCAAAAGTCTGAAGCCGCTGATCCGGCTCTCAAAACCGGCGCTCGAAACCCTGGCCGTGATTGCCTATCGCCAGCCCGTCACCGTGCCGGAAATCGAGGAGATCCGCGGCGTTGATTGCGGCGGGGTCATCCACACGCTTCTTCAGAAGAAGCTGGTGGTCACCGCAGGGCGGAAGAATGTGGTGGGCCGTCCCATCCTCTATCGCACCTCAAAGGAATTCCTGGTCCACTTTGGCCTGAAGGACACCAGCGAGCTGCCCAGCCTGAAAGAGTTTGAAGAACTCGCACGGCAGGCCCTGGGGTCAGACCTTCCGGAGGAAGAGGAACCGCACTCCGGTCCTGCGGAAACTGAACCTGCCGCAGCCGAAAACGAAGAAGCGGCGGCAGAGAACACCGAAGCCGCCGAAGCAACCGAAACGGCTGAACCGGAAACGGTCGGGCCAGCCGAGCCCGAAGAAGAAGCAACCCCTGCGGCGTCCGAAGACGCGGAGCAGGAAGATGATAAAGCGGGTGAAGAAAGCGCCTCGCCCGAAGAAACCCGGTCCTGACACAGGTCAAGCTATGGAAGAGCGGCTGCAGAAAATCATTGCCGCAGCAGGCGTCACCTCACGGCGCAAGGCCGAAGAGATGATCGTGCAGGGCCGCGTCAGCGTCAACGGGCATGTGATGCGGGAGCTGGGATCGAAGGCCGACCCTGGCCGCGACAAAATCCGCGTGGACGGCAAGCCGCTGCCGCGAAGCCACGGCCACCTGGTGATTCTCCTCAACAAACCCACCGGCTATGTTTCCACTGCGAGCGACCCGCAGGGACGCCCCACAGTTTTGACGCTGCTGGCGGGCGTGAAGCAGCGCGTCTATCCCGTGGGCCGCCTCGATTACAACTCTTCCGGCCTGCTGCTGCTGACCAACGACGGCGATCTCACCAACTTCCTCACCACCCACGCTTCCCAGGTTCCGCGCACTTATCACGTCAAGCTGGAGGGCCAGCCGTCGCCCAAGGATCTCGCCCGCCTTGAGCGCGGCATCGTGCTGGACGGCCGCCCCACCGCGCCCTGCAAAATTCGCATGGTTTCGGAGCGCGAAAAACCGTGGTATGAAATCACCCTGACGGAAGGGCGTTACCACCAGGTGCGCAGAATGTTTGAGCGCACGGGCCAGGGCGTAGTGAAGCTGAAGCGAGTGCGCTTTGCGTTCCTCACGGACCGCGGCCTGACGCCGGGCAAGTTTCGCTACTTAAGCGCGTCGGAAATTGACCGGCTGAAACGCTGGAAACCGGAAGCCGCCAGCGCAACGTAAATGTTAGAATTCCCGGTGACGGGACCGCAGGGTCCGGGCGCCGCCGCCGGAAACTCTGCCACGATCTCCTGCCCCCGATCTTCTATCATTTGTTCCGCTGGTTGGACTGGCCATGACACAAAGGTTTTCAATCAACGAACTGCTTCCGCCCTGGGTCGCGGGCATCCGGCCCTACCCTCCCGGCAAGCCGATTGAGGAGGTGGAGCGCGAACTCGGCCACAGCGCCGTCAAGCTGGCCTCCAATGAAAATCCTTTGGGCCCTTCGCCCCGGGCGCTGGAGGCGCTCCGCAATTCGCTGGACCGGGCCAATTTTTACCCTGACGGCGGCGGTTATTATCTGCGGCGGAAGCTGGCGGAGTTCCAGCAGCTTGAAATGTCGCAGCTCATCCTGGGAGCGGGTTCCACCGACCTCATCGAACTCGTCGCCAGGACCTTTCTGACCGCCGGCGACCAGGGCATCACGTCTCAGTCCGCTTTTTATATTTACCGGCTCGTCATCGAGGGGATGGGCGCGGAACTGATTCAGACGCCTCTGCGCGAAAACGCTTTCGACCTGGCGGCCATCGCCCGCGCCGTGACGCAGCGGACGAAGGTGATCTACATCGCCAACCCCAACAACCCCACCGGCCGCATGATCACTGCTGATGTCATGGACCGCTTTCTCGATGCTCTGCCGCCGCGCGTGCTGGTGGTGCTCGACGAGGCTTACTACGAATACGTCCGCGACCCGGATTATTCCCGCTCCATCGATTACGTTCGCAACGGCAGAAACGTCCTGGTGCTGCGCACGTTTTCCAAGGTGTACGGACTGGCGGGCCTGCGGCTGGGCTACGGCATGGGGCATCCCGAACTGATCGAGGCCCTCAACCGGGTGCGTTCTCCTTTCAACGCCAACAGCCTGGCGCAGGCTGCCGGGCTCGCCGCCATTGGCGACCAGGAACACGTGGCGCATTCGGTGGAATCGAACACCCGCGAAATGAAGTTTGTGACCGAAGAACTGGCCCTGGCCGGCGTCCGCTACACGCCCTCGGTGGGGAATTTCCTGCTGTTCGATACGGGCCGCGACTGCGAAGAGGATTTTATCCGCCTGATGCACGAAGGCGTGATCTTGCGGCCGATGAAGCTTTACGGCTTCCCCACCTCGCTGCGGGTGACCATCGGCAGGCACGAGGATAACGAAAAGTTTCTGGAAGGCCTTGCCCGCGTGGCCAGGATGTCCACGCAAAGAACAAAGCGATAGGCTTATAATGGCAGTGTTGCAGTTGCGGACAAACTCAAGGCCCCCCGACCCAAGTTTGAGAGTTTGCCATGCCAGACCCGATTCAAACCATTCTCGAAACCTGCAGGACGCTGGCTGTGGTCGGCCTGTCTTCCAAACCTGCGCGCGCCAGCTACGGCGTGAGCTCTTACATGCAGTCGCACGGCTACCGCATCATCCCGGTCAACCCCAACGAAGATTCCGTGCTGGGAGAAAAATCCTACCCGGTGCTCGACGACGTTCCGGAAAGCTTTGATGCCGTCATCATCTTCCGCCGTTCGCAGTTTGTGCCTGACATCGTTGAAAGCGCCATCCGCAAAGGCGCCCGGGTCGTCTGGATGCAGGAAGGCGTCCAGCATGATGAAGCCGCCCGGCGCGCCGGCGAAGCCGGCCTGGAAGTCGTCCAGGACCGCTGCATCCTCAAAGAATACGCCAAGCACTTTGTGTGTGAAGGAATTTAAAGCTGGTGGTCAGGGATGACCTGCTGTCCCTCACTTGCGGCATGGGTTGACAATGTCTCCCACGATATGGCCCGTGCCGGCCAGACAACCCAGCCAGTCCTTGCCCGGCTTTGCAATGGTTGCGATAGGCACGATCTCCGCTACTGGTTCCCCAAGGCGAGTTATTAATATCGGCTTTTTCGTACGGCGAACGCGTTCCAAAACAGCGTGACAAGATGCCTTGAATTTTGATGTGGAGATTTCTTCCATCAATTCCTCTGCGAGTATCTGACCATGGCCTTCGAGCAGAGTCAATCAGGAGTGTTATCGCCGACCTGTAGATTTGTTCTCTGTGGTCTCTGTGAGTTCTTCTCTGCGTCCTCTGTGTTCAACTCTTCTTTCCTTCCTATCAACAAAAAGATTTCAACACAGAGACCACAAAGGATGCGCAGAGCACACAGAGCTTCTAAAGAGCCTTCCCTTTGGTGTCGTGGTTACTGCTTCTGGGCACGCTGCCTTTTCCACTCCTCAATCGCCTGCATCTTTTCTTTCAGCCGTTTTTCGAAACCCTGATCGGTAGGTTGATAGTAGCGGCGGCCGCGAAGGCCTTCCGGCAGGCAATCCATGTCGGTCAGTTTTTCATCGGCGTTGTGGGCGTACTGGTAGCCTTTGCCGTAGCCCACGTTCTTCATCAGCCCGGTGACGGCGTTCCGCAGATGCAGGGGCACGGGTTCAGCGACGGTTTTCTGCGCGTCGCTCTTGACCTCGCCGTAGCCGGTGTAGAGCGCGTTCGATTTGGGCGCCAGCGCCAGGTAGACGGTCGCCTGGGCCAGCGCCAGGTCGCCCTCCGGCAATCCCACAAAGTGCACGGCCTGCATGGCGGCCACGGTCACTTCCAGCGCCTTGGGATCGGCCATGCCCACGTCTTCCGACGCCATGCGGATCAGCCGCCGCGCAACGTAGAGCGGATCCTCGCCCGCCTCGAGCATCCGTCCCAGCCAGTAGAGAGCGGCGTCGGCGTCCGAATTGCGCACCGACTTGTGCAGGGCGGAAATGATGTTGAAGTGTTCTTCCCCTGACTTGTCATAGAGCAGCACCTTGCGCTGGATGGCGTCTTCAATCAGCTTTTCCGTAATCGTGGCGCGTCCCTCGGCGTCACGAGCGGCTGCCGCCACGGCAGCATCAAGGGTGTTATAGGCCGAGCGCGCGTCGCCGTTTGCGAACACCGCAATCTGCCGCAGCAGTTCGCCGGAGACCACAACCTTCTCGCCGCCCAGCCCGCGCTTCTCATCCTGCAGGGCGCGCTCGAGCAGCGTCACCACTTCATCCGTTGAAAGCGCCGACAGCATGTAAACCTTGGTGCGCGACAGCAGCGCCGCGTTCACCTCAAAGGAGGGATTCTCGGTGGTGGCGCCGATCAGAACTATGTCTCCGCGTTCGACATAAGGGAGGAAGGCATCCTGCTGGGCCCTGTTGAAGCGATGGATTTCATCCACAAAAAGGATGGTGCGCCGCCCGAAACGGCGTGTCTTCTCAGCCGCGGCCATCACGTCCTTGATCTCACGGATGCCGGAAAGCACGGCGCTGAAGCGCACAAAGTCGCTCTTCGTCTTCTGCGCCACAATCATCGCCAGAGTGGTCTTCCCTGACCCCGGCGGTCCCCACAGGATCATCGACGCCGGCTCGTCGCGCTCGATCTGCCGGCGCAACGGCTTGCCCGGCCCCAGGATGTGGAGCTGGCCGGCGTAATCCTCCAGCGTTTCAGGCCGCATGCGGTCCGCCAGGGGGCGACGGCCCTGTTCCGTCGCTTCCGAAGGCTGTGTTTCAAACAGGCTCATGGCTGATATTTGAATTTACGCTGCCGCGCCGCCTCGTAAAGAAAAATCCCCGTGGCCATAGCGGCGTTCAGCGAATCGGCTTCCGCGCGAATGGGAATGCTGAGAAGTTCATCGGCCTCTCGTGAAATTTCCTCCGGCAAGCCCGCTGCTTCCTGCCCCACCAGCAGGGCGATCGGGCCGCGCAGATCAGCATCAGGCAAACCATGGCCACTGCGGGGCTCCGTTCCCAGAATGCGCACTTTGGAGTCGCGTAAAACTTTGAAAACGGTCTCGGCCTTTACGCCTGCGAACACCGGCATCCGGAGAATCGAACCCACGCACGACCGCACGGCTTTGGGATTGAACGGATTCACCGTCCCCGCCAGCGCGATCACCGCCGAAGCTCCCAGGGCGTCGGCACTGCGGATGATGGTTCCCATGTTGCCCGGGTCCTGAAGCCCGCAGGCGACGACCAGAACAGCATTCCGCGATGCGGCCACAACCTTCAGGTCGTGCCTCGCCGGTTCAACAATCGCCGCGATGCCCTGCGGCGTCCGGGTGCCGGCAATCTGGTCGAAAAGCCGGCCGGGGATTTGCGCCAGTTCCGATTCCGCTGGAAGGCGGGCCAGCAGCGGCTGGTGCTTTTCCGCCGCTTCCGACGAAACCAGAACGCTGTGAACCTTCGCCCGCGAACCGGGTTTCAGCGCCTCTTCAAGAAAGTGCGGCCCTTCGCCGCAAAGCCATCCGTCGCGGGTCAAACCCTCGGCAAGCGCGCGGCGAAAAACTTTCACCAGTGAATTGGTGGCGCTGGTCAGCACTCGCGGGTTTGCGGAAACAGGCTGCTGTGGCATCTTCATCGACCTTTAACAAGGATTGCATAGTAAAGTGACGGACTTCCGTAGCGCCGGCACCTTGCCGGCCCTGATAAAGGTGCCGCCGGGACGGCGGCGCTACCGACGAGAGTTGTCACCCTATTTTGCAATCCTCACAAATGGAGCTTCCCGCGGCCGGTGGTACAGAATCAAAGTCAACCCACCGCGTCCTGAATTGAGTATAAACCACCCGCGGCGGCAAGCGATGCCGGGCGCGCCTTTCCCCGCATCCTGTGGTAAAATCGCGCCGCACTCATTTTTCTGAACTTCAGCACATTTGGAGGAACCGATGCGGAAAGCTGTGCCTTTCATCCTGATGCTCGCCCTGGCAGTGCCGGCGCTGGCCCAGAATTTCAGCGACTGGCTTGGGCAGCTCCCTGAACCCCACTCCTACGTTTTGAAGCGCGTCTCCAGCTATGACCGCACGGGCGGCAACGCCGATTATCGCCAGGTTGCCCCGGGCCAGACCTTTACGGTTCTGGATGAGTCCGGTCCGGGCGTCATCACTCACGTCTGGTTCACCATTGCCGATCCCGAACTCTATCATCTGAAGAAAATCGTCCTGCGCATTTACTGGGACGGCGAAACCAATCCCAGCGTCGAGGCGCCCATCGGCGACTTCTTTGGCCTGGGCCTGGGCGATTACTTCACCTACCAGTCGGTTCCGCTGGCCGTGGGAGAGGCCAAGGCGCTCAACAGCTTTTTCCCCATGCCGTTCAAAAAACACGCCCGCATCACCGTCACCAACGAAGGCCACGACGCCATTCGCGCTCTCTACTTCAACATCGACTACCGCGCCTATTCGAAACCCCTGCCGGACAATACGCTCTATTTCCACGCGGAATACAACCAGTGCGCTCCCTGCACGGCGGTCGAGAGCGACGGCAAGAACCCCGACGGCAAAGACAATTACCTGTGGGTCGACGCCAAAGGGCGCGGGCAGTTTGTGGGGGTCACCATGTCGATTCTTGAAAACAAGGATGGCTGGTGGGGCGAAGGCGACGACATGTTTTTCATCGACGGCGAGAAGCTGCCGTCAATCGTCGGCACCGGGACGGAAGACTACTTCCTGGGCGCCTGGGACTTTGGCGGAAAGCCCTTCGCCTACGGCCTGTTCGGCGCGCCGGTGGTGGGACCCGAGCGCCAGGGAGCGCGGTGGTCGGTTTACCGCTTCCACCTCGATTCGCCGATTCCTTTCACCAAATCCCTGCGCGCAACCATCGAGCACGGCACGGCCAACAATCGCGGCGACAATTACTATTCCGTGGCCTACTGGTATCAGACCGAGCCACACGCGCCGCTGCCGCCGCTGCCGCCCGTGGAAGATCGCTTGCCGCGTGTGCACCCGGTGGGAAGGAATTAATTCGCGATTTCGCCTTCTCGATTATGCAAAGGCGCCGTCATGGCCGAACCAGACTATATTTCAGCGCACAGGCATTCCATTCGCCATCGCGAAGAGATATTACGAAGTGAGGTGTGCGGATGTTTTTATTGCTTGGAGATCTACGAGCCTGGGGAAATTGTGGACTGGGTTGATGAGGTGGGCATAGACCCAGTGGGACAGACGGCGCTTTGCCCAAGGTGCGCCATCGACTCCGTGATTGGCTCGGCATCAGGGTACCCGATCACAGTGGATTTTCTTAGGGCGATGAGACGGCACTGGTTTTAGGAAGGGTATTGCCGTATGTCTGCAAAGCTTACATCAGGAAAGCGTGTAACCTTCCTCAAATCTGAATTCAGGAGACCTTGTTCCACTCTGCGCGGCTGTGCTTGCGGGGCCCCTGCACAACGTTCAGCAGGGGCTTCGCCGCGACCAGGCGATTGATGTTTTCGGCCACCAGTTGAAGGCGCTTCTGACGGGTGCCCAGCATCCAGCCGGAAACGTGCGGAGTCATCACCACGTTGGGCAATTTGTGAAACGGAAAACGCGAGGGGCGGCAGCGTTCGTTATCTTTCGGGTAGCGGTACCAGACGTCGATGGCCGCGCCCGCGATGCGGCGGTCTTTCAGGGCGCGATACAAGGCCTCTTCCTCCACCACCGCGCCGCGCGCCACGTTGATGAGGAAGGCGCTGCGCTTCATCTGCTTGAATTCCCGCGGCCCCATCAAGCCTCGCGTGTCCTTATTCAGCGGGCAGGCAAGGACCACAAAGTCGGATTCCCTGAGAAGCTGCGGCAGCGCGGCCGGGCCTTTCCAGAAGTCCACATCGTGCGGCTTTCGTTTTGGCGGGTGGGCGCTGATGACTTTGATGGACATCCCCAGCGCACGGGCGCGGGTGGCAACTTCACGCCCGATGGTGCCGTAACCCACCAGCCCCAGGCTTTTCCCCAGCACTTCCCCGGCGGGAACTTCGCCCGTGGTCCAGGAACCTTCCCAGCTTCCCTTCCGGAACCACGCATCGAGATTCAGCAGGTTCCGGCTGAGGGCGAGCACCATCATCACCACGTACTCTGCAATGGCCGGACCGTGGAAATAGGCGTTGGCCACCGTGGTTCGCGCGGAAAGAAGGTCCGTCCTGAAGGCGTCAATCCCCGCATTGGGGGCCTGAAGCAGCTTCAGGTTTCGGGCGGCGCGGGCCATGCCCTCCGTAAAGAAATGTCCCACCACCACGTCGGCAGCCGGCAGTGCTTTGAGCAGCCGAGGGTCTTCACGATTGACGGGGAATGCAGAAATGGCCGCAGGCGCCTTGAGGAGGGCCTTGAGGTCGTCCGCCGCTTTGGCGGCAACTTTGCCCGCCAGGACCACTTTGATCCGTTGCTGTTTGCTCGTTTGCCTGCTGGCCATCCTGGTTGAAGCTTTCCTTTGTCTGCTGCGGAGCTGGGGCGATTAACCCTCTGCGCCTTGAGCTTGCGCGCGGGGATTGCGCAGCCTGCATTGGGGCAGATCTTTCACCTGGGTATTGACCAGGTGCCGGGGAAACTCGCCCCGCAGAATCTGGGCCGCCTGTTCAGAAATGCTGCGGCGCAAGTCGGCATAGGCCTCCAGGCTGCAGGAAGCATAGTGGCACGTCACCACGACATTGTCGAAATCCAGAAGCGGATGGGGCATTTTGGGAGGCTCGGTTTCAAGAACGTCCAGGCCGGCGCCGCCCAGGTCGCCGTCCGCCAGCGCTGCTTCCAGCGCCACCTCGTCCACCACCGAGCCGCGCGAGGTGTTGATCAGGATGGCTCCGTGCTTCATCAGCGCAATGGAATCCGAGTCGATCAGGTAACGGGTCTCAGGGGTGAGCGGGACGTGAAGGGAAACGATGTCGGATTGGGGCAGCAATTCCTCAAGAGACATCAGGTCCACTCCCGCCTCCTGGGCAACCCGCGGCGCCACGTAAGGGTCGGTAGCAATCACCCTGAACCCGAGCGCTTTTGCCATGCCCGCGAATCTCTGCGCGATTCGCCCAAATCCCACCAGGCCCAGAGTCTGGCCCTTCAGCCGCCGGATCGGCAGCATGCGCTCCTGGATCCCCGCCACCCACCTGCCCTGGCGGGCCAGCCGGTCGGCCAGAGTGATCTTGCGAGTCACGGCCAGCAGCAGGCCCAGGGCATGCTCGGCCACCTCGTCCTGGCAGAACTCCGGCACGTTGGCCACTGCAATCCCAAGCTCGGTGGCAGCCTCAACGTCGACGGAATCGTATCCAATCCCCGACCGCACGATTCCCTTCAACCGCGGCAGTTCCCGCAGAAATTCGCGGCCCATGGCGGCCGTGCTTGCGATCAGGACTTCGGCGGGTTTCGCCAGGGTGATGCGGTCAGCCAGGCTGCCCGCTCTGCCGTATTGCAGAGTGCCGCCGGCCTCATAGATCACTTTTTCGTCCAGCCCGCAGACAGGACCCTCTTCCCTTTCGGTAAAAACAACCAGACGCGAAGTTTCTGCGTTCACACTCACTCCTTATTAGATGAAAAACCGCCCTCTAGGGTACGGGCAGCAAGCAGGGGAAAGCAAGGCAGAAATCACCTGATATGAGGCCATGCAGATAAACTTTCAAGAGGGGAAGTCAAGAAAAAAACCTTAAAGCGTTGAAAGTTTCGGCCGCGTTATCCGGAAGCGCGCTTGGAGCCTGCAACCTGTTCTTCCAGGTCGGCCATGTTCAGCACAATCACCTTGCGCCGTTCCATTTTGATGATTTTTCGGTCGACCAGCCGCCGGAGGTTTCGTGAAACCAGGTCGCGGACGGTCCCAATTTCCGCGGCGATCTGCTGATTGGTTTCCTCCAGCGGGAACTCTATGCCCCGTTTGGTTCGAACCCCCACCGCCAGCGCCCGGTCCCGCAGGAACCGCGCCAGCCGGTGGCTGACTTCCTTCAGCGAAAGCTCTTCCACCAGCGAGGTCATATACCGGAACCGCCACGCCAGCGACCGGATCACGGCAAAAGCCACTTCGGAGTTCTGCCGGCACAAGGCCAGGAACTCGCGCTTGGGAAGGAAGAGCAGGCTGGAATCCTCCAGCGCCGCCGCCGAGGCCGGCAGGTTGCCGCCGTCAAAAACCGGCAATTCCCCCACCGTCGAACCCGCACGCTCAATCACCAGCACCTGCTCGCGGCCTGTATCCGCCATCTTGAAAACCTTGACGGCGCCCGATTGCACCACGTACATGCCCTCGCACGCGTCGCCTTCGGTAAACAACAGTTCTTCCTTCTGCAGATGCCGGACAACGCAATGGCCGGCCAGGCGGCGAATGTCATCCTCCCCCAGAACCGCAAAGAAGGGGACACGGCGCAGCGTCGCGATGGCGTCAAGCGAGCTCATAAGGGACTATCACATCCTAAACTTCCCGCGCAAAACCGGCAAGAACTTCTCCCGTTCCGGGGTATAATGGCGGTTTGACTTGGGGAGGGATTTCTGCGGTCCTGCCCGGACGCCGACTTAAGTCGTCGCATTCTTCATGATAGTCAACTAATTTAAATTTAGACGGGGTGCAATCTTGCACCTCGGAAACAATAGCGGAGGAAGTTAGAATGGCCTACATCATCGCTGAGCCTTGCATCGGTACCAAGGACACTGCCTGCGTGGACGTCTGCCCGGTGGATTGCATCCACCCTCGCAAAGACGAGGCAAACTTTGAGGAAGCGGAAATGCTCTATATTGACCCTGTGGAGTGCATCGATTGCGGGGCCTGCGTTCCGGTCTGTCCCGTTTCGGCAATTTTCCCTCAGGACGACCTGCCGGAGAAATGGAATAGCTTTACCGAAAAGAACGCCGAATACTACCAGAAGTAACAGGCAGCAGTTCTGGCAGCATCAGGGGGGCGCCACCGGTCGTGGCGCCTCTCAACCCTCCTGACATCGCGGCATGGATGCCGGCCTTGGCTTGGGGTGACTCAGTTCGTCTCCTATTTTTGTGGCACGGCCATCCTGGCCGTGTCTTTTGAGCGCAGCACGGGCGAGGATGCCCGTGCCACAAATCAAGTTGAGTCACTACCGTTTCCATAGCGATTCTTCCCGTTTCAACTTATAATTGGCTCTGGTTGAGTTGAAAGCCCTTGGCTCCCACGCTGCCCATATCCTCGCATGTACCGACTGTATAGCATTTTGTTCAGCCTCGGTCTCGTCCTGATGGCGCCCTACTACATCTGGCGGCACCGGGGCCGAAAAGAACTTTCAGGCTGGCGAGAGAGGCTGGGCAAGCTGCCCCTCAGCCTCCGCCAGGAAGTCCCGGGCGCCATCTGGATTCACGCCGTCTCCGTGGGCGAAACCCTGGCTGTCGCCGGACTGGTGAAGCAACTTCAGCAGCGCTACCCGGAGCGGAAAATCTTCCTCAGCAGCGTGACGGCTGCGGGGCGCGAAGCCGGCGAAAAGAAGCTGCCGGGGGTTGCCGGCCGGTTCTATCTGCCCTTTGACTGGCAGTGGTCTGTGCGGCGCGTGTTGCGGCACATCCGCCCTTCCCTCCTGCTGATTGTTGAAACGGAGCTGTGGCCCAATCTGCTGAAGACCGTCAGGGAATCCGGCTGCCGAACGATCCTGGTGAATGCTCGGGTTTCCGACCGTTCATTTCCCGGCTACCGGCTGGGCCGTCCCTTCATGCGCCGGGTGCTTCGGGATATCACCCGCATCTGCACCCAGACGCCAACCGACGCGGAGCGCTTTCAGCAACTCGGCGCCCTGCCCGATCAAGTGATCGTAACGGGCAATCTCAAGTTTGACGGCCGCGCCCCCGAGTTCGGAAGTTTTGGGGTGAAAATCAGAAACATCCTGGCCGCTGAAAATCGCAGCCCGGTGTTCGTAGCCGGCAGCACCATGCGCGGAGAGGAACCTCTGGTGCTCGAAGCCTGGCAGCGAATCCATGCCAGGCATCCGCGCGCGGTCATGATTCTCGCGCCGCGCCATCCCGGCCGGTTTGACGAGGTCGCGGAATTGTTGCAGACACAGCAACTGAGCACGGTCAGGCGTACAAACCTGCCGGAAAACGAAGATGAAATCTGCCGCCGGCTCTCCCAAACGGAAATCCTGCTGCTCGACACCATTGGCGAACTTGCGGAAATGGTTGGCGTTGCCGACGTTGTTTTTGTAGGAGGCAGCCTGGTCCCCACCGGCGGCCACAACGTCGTCGAGCCCGCTTTCTGGGGCAAGCCGATTCTTTTTGGCCCTCACATGAACAATTTTCGCGATGTGGCGAGCCTGTTTCTCGCCGCAGGTGGCGCCCTTCAGGTGGCCGACGCCGGCGGGCTGGCCGACGCTGTTCTCCGCCTGCTCGATCATCCCGCCGACGCGCGCCGGATGGGAGAAAGGGCCAAAGGCGTCATCCAGCAGCAGTCAGGCGCCGCCACACGCATCCTGAACCAGATGGAGGAATGGCTCGGCACGCCGCAAACCACCGTTGCGCCGCTGCCCTGAGCCTGTTGATGAACCGTTCGCTCACACCGCTTGCCGCGCTTTATGGCGCAGGGGCGCGCCTGCGCCGCAGGGCCTACCAGCAGGGCTGGCTGAAGTCCAGGCGCCTCTCTTGCCCCGTCATCAGCGTGGGCAATCTCACCCTCGGTGGAAGCGGCAAGACTCCCCTGGTGGCGGAGGTTGCTGAAATCCTGCTCCGCAAGGGCCGGAAGCCGGCAATCCTCACACGGGGTTACGGCCGCGAACCCGGGGCCGAGCTCATTGCCCTGGAACCCGGGCCCCACAGAAATCCTGACGCGCGCACAGCCGGCGACGAACCGGCGTTGCTGGCGCGCACGCTGCCGCAGGTTCCGATTGTGATTTGCGCAGACCGTTTTCGCGCCGGGCAGCTGGCCGAAAAGCGCTTTGGCGTGGACGTTCACATCCTGGACGACGGCTTCCAGCATCTCGCGCTCGCACGCGACGTTGACCTCGTCGCCATCGACATCACGCAGGACGTTCTGGGCGGCGCCGTGCTCCCCGCCGGACGGCTGCGCGAGCCGCTCTCGGCCCTCTCGCGAGCGGACGTCGTTGTCCTGACGCGCACGGAAATCCAGGACCCTGCCGCAACAGAGAAACAGGTGAGAGCAATCAATGCCCGGATCCCCATTTTCAACTGCGCGATGGGGCTCCGCGGCCTGGCCCAGGCAGACAGCGGGCAGGCCGCCGAACCCGAAGATTGGCGCGCCAGGCCGGTCTGCGCTTTTTGCGCCATTGGCAACCCCTCCGCTTTCTTTTCCGATCTGCGGCGGTGGGGCTTCAATCCCGTCGCTGAAATTGCCTTCCGGGACCATCACGTCTATTCCCGCGAAGACGTCGAGCGCCTCAACAGGGCGGCGAGAGAAAAGGGGGCCGTTGCTTTTCTCACCACCGAAAAGGACGAAATGAACCTTCCGTCCGGCCTGGGGTTTGGCCTTCCCGTGCTGGCCTGCACCATCCGCGCGGAAATATCAGATGCTGAAAAATTTGAGCAAACACTTCTGGCGGGCATCGAGTGAAAACAGGTAGGATCAAAGGTTGCGCCCCGGGGGTGAGCAGCCGGTTTGGGGACGGTTGATTTATATTTATGCAGATGCAGCCTGTTCGGGATCCTGAAAAAATTCTGGTCCGCGCCACCAACTGGGTTGGCGACGGGGTGATGTCCATGCCCGCGCTGGAGGCCCTGCGGCAGCGGTTCCCGTCTGCTGAAATCGTGCTGGTGGCGAAGCCCTGGGTGGCGGACCTTTATCTCCATCATCCGGCGGTCAACCGGCTGATTGCTTACGACCCGGCCGGCGAACATCGAGGCCCCAGCGGCTTTCGGAAGCTGGTGGATGAGATCCGCGCGGAACGTTTCGATATGGCCGTTCTCTTCCAGAACGCCTTTCACGCCGCCTGGATGGCCTGGCGCTCGCGCATCCCGGTTCGCATCGGGTATGGGCTGGAGGGCCGTGGAGTTCTGCTCACCGATTCCGTGCCCGTTCCCTCGCCCGCGCACTACGGCCACCAGAGCAACTATTACCTGCAACTGCTTTTCCGCGCGGGCCTGGTGGAAAGGGTCTCGCCGGTTGAACAGATTCACCTGAACGTTGAGAACAGTGAAAGAACCTGGGCGGCAAAACACCTGAAGACCCTGGGATTGGGCGGACCTCGGTTCCTGGTGGGCCTCACGCCCGGCGCCGCATTTGGACCCGCCAAGCGCTGGCTGCTGGACCGTTACGCCAGCCTGGCGGACAGGCTGATTGGAGCGCTCAACGCGGATGTGTTAATCTTCGGTTCCCCGTCTGAAAAGCCCCTGGCGGAGGAAATTGCCCGGGGGATGAGCCATACGCCGGTGATCATGACGGGAGGTACCACCCTGCGCCAGTTGATGGCGCTGCTGGTACAATGCCGGCTGGTCATCACCAACGATTCCGGCCCCATGCACCTGGCCGCCGCGCTGGGATTGCCGGTGGTCGCCATCTTTGGATCGACGGATGAAACCGCCACCGGCCCGGTCAGCCCCCTGGCCAGGGTGGTCAGGCATCCGGTCGCCTGCAGCCCCTGTGGACTGCGAGAGTGCCCCATCGACTTCCGGTGCATGAAGGGCGTGACGGTGGACCAGGTCCATCGCACCGCCCTGGGATTGATCAAGGAGTACGGAGTGACGCATGAACGACCCGCAGCACGTTAATCAGCACGCGGCGCGGACGTCCGGGCCGCAGTACGGCGGAAGGAATCTCCGCCCGGCGATTTTTCTGGACCGCGACGGCACCGTGACGGATGAGGTGGGCTACATCAACCACATCAGCCGCGCCAGGATTTATCCCTTCGCCGCTGAAGCCGTCCGCATGCTCAAATCCACGGGACTTCCGGTCATCATTGTCACCAACCAGTCGGGTGTCGGGCGGGGGTACTTCACCGAAGAGATCGTCGGCCAGGTCCACCGCATGGTCCAGGACACGCTTCAGGCCGCGGGCACCAGCATCGACGCCTATTACTACTGCCCGCATCATCCTGGTGCGATCGTTGAAAAATACCGGCAGGAATGCCGCTGCCGCAAGCCCGGGACGGGAATGCCGGAAGAAGCAGCAGAACAGTTTGGCATCGACCTCAGCCGTTCCTACATGGTGGGCGATACTTACCGGGACATGAAAATGGGATTCGCCATCGGCGCCCGGACCCTCATGCTGATGACGGGCTACGGGCGGGGGGAGTATGAATACCACCGCGGAGGCTGGTTCCGAATGCCGGACCTGATGGCCGAAAACCTGCTGGGAGCGGCCAAACTGATCGTGCAGGAATGGAATACAAACGCAGGGGCCAATCCGCTGGCCCACTCAAACCTTTCATGAATCTGACGCGCAAATTCCGGTCGGCCTTGCTCGCAACCGTCGGGCGGTTCTCCCGCCAGGACGTTGTGGTGCTGGGCGATATGGTCGCCGACGAATTCATCTATGGCGAAATCGCCCGAGTCTCGCGCGAAGCGCCGGTCCTGATTTTGAAACAACGCGACAGGCGCATTGTGCCCGGCGGCGGGGCCAATGCCGCCAACAACCTGGCGGACCTGGGAGCCCGCGTCACGCCGGTGGGACTGGTGGGCGACGACCACAGCGGCGATGCGCTCCTGCAATATTTCAAGGACAAAGGCGTCTCCACGCGCGGCCTTCTGCGCGTCCCGGGATATACAACGCCGACCAAATCCCGCATCCTCGGCGGGCTCGGACACTGGCAGCGCCAGCAGATTGTCCGCATTGACCGCGAGCCGCCGGAAGAGAACCGCGACGAACTGCGAAAGCGCGTCAGCCGGAAGGCCGCGCGTTTGCTGAAAGGCAGGACGGGCCTGCTGGTTGCCGACTACGGCTACGGAGCGACGGACGCCGCCGCGGTAGCCTCGCTGCAGCGCCGAATCGGAGACAGCCGCTTGCCGGTGGTGGTGGATTCGCGGTACGCGCTGGAGAGCTATTCGAAGGTTACGGCCGCAACTCCAAACGAACCTGAAGTGGAAGCGGTTTTCGGCAGGAGCATCGGAAACAATCTCCATCTGCTCTTCGAACTCGGACGCACCATGCTGGAACGGCAATCCTTGAAGGCCCTGCTGATCACCCGCGGCCGCGACGGCATGGCGCTGTTTGAGCGGGGCAAAAAACCACAGATCATTCCCATTTTTGGCTCCGACCAGGCCGTGGACGTCACCGGCGCGGGCGACACCGTGGTGGCGGCGTTTTCGCTGGCGATTGCCGCGGGTGCCGATTTTGCCGTCGCCGCCTTGCTGGCGAATTGCGCGGGCGGCCTGGTGGTGATGAAGCGCGGCACCGCCACCGTCACGGCCCGGGAACTGAAGGAGGCCATACGGAACGCATGACAGGCAAGCGGATTCCCCGGGCGGAGGCCGCGGCGCTCGGCGCGCGCCTGCGGCAGGAGGGGCGGCAGGTTGTGTTCGCCAACGGCTGCTTTGACCTTTTCCACGTGGGCCACGTCCGGTATCTTGAGGGCGCCCGGCAGCAGGGCGACGTGCTGGTGGTGGGCGTCAACAGCGACCGCTCCGTGCGGCAACTGAAGGGAGAGGGCCGGCCGCTGCTGCCTGAAGATGCGCGCGCGGAACTGCTGGCGGCCATGGAATGCGTGGATTACGTGGTCATCTTTGATGATTTGACGGCCGAAAACATCCTGCGCGATCTGCGGCCTGACGTTCACTGCAAGGGAACCGACTATACGGAGGCTACCGTCCCGGAACGGGAAGTCGTCCGGAGCTGGGGAGGCCGTGTGGTCATCGTGGGCGATCCGAAAGACCATTCAACCCGCGATGTGCTGGCCCGGATTGCACAACTCAAAAAAGTAGAGGGATGAAGCGCCGGACAGGACGGCCAGGGCAGGTTCCTCATCCTTCCGCTTCATTCACATTGATCTGAAAGCAAATGCCAGGATCCCGTCAGCGTTTTCTCGTCGTCCGTCTCAGTTCCATCGGAGACATCGTCCACACCCTGCCGGCAGTGGCGGCGCTGGGCCGCGCGCATCCGCAGGCGGAAATCCACTGGGTGGTCGAGGAACGTTTCTCAGAGCTTCTTGCCGCAAATCCTTATGTCAGCCGGGTGATCAAACTGGACACCCTGGGCTGGAGAAAGAACCCGACGTCCGGCAGAGCGATGTCGGAAATCATGCAGGGCTTTGCAGCGCTTCGGGAGTATCAGTACGACGCCGCCATTGATTTCCAGGGGCTGATGAAGTCCGCCATCTTTGCGCGGCTGAGCCATTCACAGGAACGGATCGGCCTGGCGCGGGGATGGCTGCGCGAACCCCTGGCGTCATTTCTTTACACGCAGCGCGTGTCCCCTAAAAACTGCACGCATATTATCGAGATCAACCTGTCGCTGGTGGAATCACTGGGCGCGCGGGCTTCAGAGTGGGAGTTTCCCCTGCCCGATCAGCCGCAGGACCGTGAAGCCGTTCAGACAGAACTCCAGCGGCTGGGAACAAAAGAATTCATCATCGTCAATCCCGGCGGAGGCTGGAAATCCAAACGATGGTCTCCGGCAAATTATGCCGGGTTGATTGCCGGGCTGGCCGGACAAATCCCGTTCGACATCCTGGTGACGGGTTCGCCGCAGGAGGAGGGCGTGGCGCGCGAAATCATTACCGGGGCCGGAGTTCCCCGCGCCAAGTGGTTTCCCTCCACGCTGCTGCGGTTTATTGCGCTGGCGCGGCAGGCCAGGCTCCTGATCGGCGGGGATACCGGGCCGCTGCATCTTACGGCAGCGGTTGGGACCCCGATTGTGGCCCTCTTCAATGCCGCTGATCCCCGCAACACGCCGGAGCGCAACGGACCTTTCAACAAGGCGGATATCATCCTTTGCGGTCCCAGGCGGGCAAAACAGTCGGGGCATGACAAGGACTTGAACTATCTTGAAGGTGTCAGCGTTGAGTCCGTCGTCAAAGCGGCGCTCCAACGCCTGGGAACAGAACATGGATAAGGATTTTTCCGCTTTCGTGGCGCGCTGGCGCGTGCCGTGTGGATTTGTGCTGGGCATAGCCTATCTGGTGTTCGCGCAGCCGACGTGGCCGCTGTTGATCGCCGGTTGCCTGGTGGCGCTGACGGGTCTTGGAATCCGGGCCTACGCCGCCGGTCATCTGGAAAAAGATCAGAGCCTGGCCACGGGCGGCCCCTATGCCTATACGCGCAATCCCTTGTACCTGGGCAGCCTGCTGATCGGCGTGGGGCTGGTGGTGGCCGGCGCGCAATGGGTTCTGGGCGTGGTGTTTGTCGTTTTTTTCCTGGTCGTTTACCTGCCCGTCATGCGCCGCGAGGAGAGAAACCTGCGCCGGCGCTTCGGCCGGGAACTGGATGATTACGCGGCTGCCGTTCCGCTGTTCTTTCCCCGTCGAAAACCTCTGAATCCTTCACCTACAAAGTTTGAATGGAACCGCTATCGCAGGAATCGAGAGTACGAGGCGGCCCTGGGCTATCTTGCCGGAATCCTTTTCCTGATCGCGAAGATTTTGCTACGTTAGAAGGGGGAGGAAGGTTGCCTTTCGGCTATGGGGTGCGTCTAAACAAAGTATGAGACTTTGCCGGTCCCATATTGCGGTTGCCATCGCGTTCATCGCCATTCTTGGGTCAGAGGATGGCGCGCAGGCGGTAAAAAACAAGCCGAAACCCTTCAGCCCCGGAGAAACACTGACCTACGATATCAACTGGTCCGTCTTCTCTGCGGGGAAACTTACGGCCACTCTCAGCAGAGACAAGCACGGCCCCAGCGATGCTGATGTGATTAAAACCACCGCCGATTCACAGGGGTTCGTGTCGCTCTTGTATAAAGTCCAGGACGAATTCCATTCCGTGTTTAATCCGCAGACGCTGTGTTCCATCGAGATCTCCAAACAGATCAACGAAGGCAGCCACCACAGAATGACGAAAATCACCTTTGACCGCTACCGCGGCCTGGCGATCCTGGACGAACACTACCTGGGCGGCGAAAATAAGCCCCCCAAGCACGACGAGCACGCGATTCCGCCCTGCGCCCAGGACATCATCACGGCTTTCTACTACGTTCGCAGCCAGCCCCTGCACGTGGGCGACAAGATCCAGCTTGCGGTCAACGACGGGTCAAAAACAAAGATCGTAGTGGCTGAAGTGACAGGGCGACAAAAAATCCAGACCCCGCTGGGCCCCCGTGAAGCGTTGCGGGTGGTACCCTCCGTTTTCGGCAATCTTTACGAGAAGAAAAAAGGAAAGGTCGTCGTCTGGTTCAGCGACGATGCTTATCACTTCCCTCTGCGGATCAGGGTCTCGCTGAAGCTGGGCGCCATTACAGGGACTCTGACTTCAGTCTCTCCGGTTCCTCCCGGCTACGCCCCTCCAGGCAAATCGGAGGAGGAAACAAAACCGGCCCGGAGCGCTTCGGCGGTCAAATAATTTTGTATTTGTCAGACAGGATCCGTTGCAGCCGGGGCCGATAGATCAGGTCAAAGGTGTGCGCTTTATCGGGAAAAAGATTGAGGGCAAACTGGCGGGTCGCTGCCACCAGCTCGGAGGCTTCTTCAACGGGAATGTCCTCCTGCTGTAGCGTGCTCGTCACCAGGTCCATCACGAGCTGCAGCCTTCGAACTTTTCTGGCTTCTTCCCAGATTTCCGCATCTGTTGCCACAATCACCCCACCTGGATAGGAAACCCCAGAGCTTTATTATAGGCCAGAAGATCCCGCGGCACGGCTCACTGAACGCTGTAAATGGAAAACTTTGGAGGTTCCGTAGCATCGGATGCTGAGGGTTGAGTTCTTCATGTCGATTGTGACAGCCCCGTCGTTCCCAGCATTGAAAACAGGCACGTCCGGGGAACCGGTCTTGTTCAGGTGCAGATACCTTCGCCCTTTCCCGGCTTTTTCATGACCACCGGTCTCCAGAACAATCCGGGGATTCACCCGCGCCAGAAATATCTTCCGGGAGGTGATTTCAGACAGCGGACGCGCGGATTCCAGAACGTCGCTCGAAAGCTCAATCTCTGAATCCGCCAGGATGCGTTCGACCCGGTCATCCGTATTGCCGCGCAAGAGAATGCTCCCTTCCGGATCCATAATGCGCAGCACGGGTGACCGGTCTCTATAGGGCAATCGTCGATTGCTCCAGGCCACGGAGGGCCACAGCACCTGGATGTCGGCACGGCCTCTGTGCTCGCCGCCTCCCGCCATGATGTTACGAATCCGAACATTGCGCTCACGCGCCGTGTCGATCAGGGTGTGATCGTCCGGTCCCTCCCTCCGTGGGCTGCGCCACAATTCACCGACCCTGAAGTTGCGGAGGATGGCCGCCATGGCGTTGACGTTCTCATCGCTCGCTCCGCCCAGAACCGCAATGTCGACGCTCTTGATGCCACGCGACCAGAGATAAGGAGAGACGATCTCTTCTCCCGGATTCCACCGCCCGAGGTCCGGCCCGAAACTTTCCCGCCCTCCCGCGTCCACCAGCAGAGTTGTGCCATCAGGCAACACACCGAAGAGGGCCTCACCCCGGCCGCAATCGAGCGCTGTCACCTCGAGCGTTCCGCTCGGGATTCTCGGGGCGAACGGATATGAAACCACAAACCCGGCGAACGTTATGAACAAGCAGACGGAGACAAGCAAAGCACGCCTGCTGCGGTGCAGCGTCAACGCAACGCCGACCACCGCCAGCGCAAAGCCCACGGCAACCCATAGGGGCGGTCCCGGGATGCGGTAGGACATCCATAAGGGTTCGCCCCGGAACTCGGTCAAGGCCAGCAGGCCGTTGGTCAGCCAGAACAGCAATTTCCCCGGAAGCACGGCAAGTGCCGGCACCGTGGCCGCAAGAATCACGGTCGGCACGGCGACGGTGATCAGCAAGGTCATCATAGGAAAGGCCAGCGTATTCAGGCCGATTCCGACAATCGTAATTCGGTGAAAAGTTTCCGCCATGGGCATCAACAATCCCAGTTGGATAATGGCTGAGAAAAGCACCAGGTCCACCGTCCACAAAACAATTCGGAACGGCATGGTCACGGTCTGCTCGCAAAAAGCAGGGTGCCGATGCAGGAAGGAACCCTCCTCTTTGAGCCAGGCGATGATCATGCGAAGCTCCACACGGAATTGAGCATGCCGCGGATCTAAATTGATGTCACGGTCCACGGTTCCCAGGTGAACCAGTGCGCTACGGTAAGGAATGGTCGTACGCTGAAGGACGGGAAGCGCGAGCCCGGCAATCAACAGAGCTGCCGAAAAAGAGAGCGCGAAGCCGGCCTCAAACAGCCAGGCGGGCCTGTAAAACAGTAAAGCCAGAGCCGCAATTCCGACCGCGTTCAAGGCCGATCGGTCACGATAAAGATACCGGGCCAGTAAATAGGCCGCGATCATCAGCGAGGCGCGCAGCGTGGGCGCCCGCTGCTCGACAAGGAGCGAATACGTGCCCAGGAACATCAGGAGCCAGGCAGCACGCCAGGTTTCTCCCACGCGCAGCAGGTAGAGAAAAAAGAGAAGCACTGAAGCCAGCAAACCCACATGCAGTCCGGAAATCACCAGCAGATGATACAAGCCTGACTGCCGGAAATTTTCCACGGTGTCCGAGTCCAGTGAAGAGCGATCACCCAGAAGCACCGCCTTCAGCACCGCGCCCACACGCCCTTCCGGCGACCACGGAGGATACAAGCGGTCAATCCCATGCAGCAGGCGCGACCGGGCATTCTGAACAAGCAGTGAGAGACGAGAGGCCTGGGAGTCCGAAATTTTTCGGACCGCTTGCGGGTTTCTGATGGTGCCTTCCCATGAAATGTCATTGATGGCTTCCAGCCACCACCGAAAATCAAAACTCCCCGGGTTCCGATACACCCACGGTTTGTCAAATCGGACCGGCGCTTGAATCAGGTTGCCATAACGGAGGCCAAGCGACTCGAGGGCCTCCCAGCTTTGGGCATTCGAGGGCGTAAACAATCGGACCTGGATTTTTCCCCGCACCTTCCGCCACTCGCCATCGTGCTCAATCCTGCGGCACTCCAGGTCAAACCTGAAGCTGTTATGCCCCCGAATCGGGTTGCTGGCAATCACGCCCTCGGTTTCCACGCTCCTCTTCAAATCCACACCCCAGCCGGAGAGGTAGTGGACATCGTTGGGCAGAAAGCGATATTGAAAACCAGCGCCAGCCACCATGCCTGCAAGAACAAAACCTGCCAGCGCCAGGCAGGCTGAAATTCGAATCCTTTCTGTCCGAAGAGAGATCAGCCCAAGCAACAGACAAGCGGAGGCAGCGGCAAGCAACAGGGAGAAGCCAGCAAAGTCAGGGGGCAGCAGATGCGCCGCCAGGATCCCGAGGGCAAAACAAACCGTCAGAATCAGCAGGGGGCATTTCATCAGGCAGCCCCGCCCTCCCGAACAAGGCGTGCCAGGCATTCGATGTGATAGGTGTGCGGGAAGCAGTCGAACATCTCAACCTCTTCCAGACGATAATTCCTGCTGAGCAGGTAGGAAAGATCGCGCGCCCAAGTGGGCGGGTGACACGCAACATAATGAACACGTCGCGGCTGCAAATCAACCAGATATTTCAGTGTGGATTTTTCAGCGCCTAAGCGGGGAGGGTCAAGAACCACAAGGTCCGGCTGGTGCTGCGCAAATCGGCGAAGGAAATCTGAGGTCCGCTGCCCCACTGCGCGGACTTGTTCCAGCCCATAACTCGCTGCATTGGCTTTCAGGTCACGCGCCGCCGCCGGGTGCGATTCCACACCCACCACCTGCCGGAATCGCCGGGCGAGCGGCAAAGTGAACAGCCCCACGCCCGCGTAGAGGTCCAGCGCCAGATCTCCGGGTGAATCTTCCGTCACGGCGTTTACGAGCTCCGGAAGAAGGTGGCGCGAGGACTGGAAAAAGGCGCCCGCGCTGACTTGATACTTGAACTCACCCACTTGATAAAAGAAGTCAGGCTGGCCAAACACCTGCGCATCCCGCCGGTCTTGAAAAGCCACCGCCACAACGCCATCAACTTCCTTCATGAGACTTTCCGCCAGTGGCTGGCCTTCGCCTCTTTCAGGATTTCCGTGGAGAGTGATCCGAACCTGATCATCCCGGTCATTCGCCATCAGCTCAACTTCACGGCAGGCTCGGAGCCTGCCGAGCCACTCCGGCCGGTTGAGCTGCCCGAGCACCTGATTCAGCCGCGGCGACAGAATCATGCAGGTATCGATCGCAACAAGCTGGTGGGATTCGCCCTCGAAGAAACCCAACGCAACTTCGCCGGATTCGACTTGACCCACTTTCAGTTGGGCCTGGTTGCGGTAATTCCAGGGGTTCGCCTGATGGACCGTGATCTCGCGGTCCCAGGAAATCTTCCCGATCCTTTGCAGCGTCTCGCGAACGATCTCCAACTTCCAGCGCACCTGGTGTTCGATATCCAGATGCTGGTAATGGCACCCGCCGCATCGGCCAAAGTATGGGCACGGCGGGTTGACTCGCTCGGGCGCCGCTTCCAGGATGTGCAGAGGTCTGGCATGCACCACCCCTTTGGCAACGCGCACCGTTTCAACCTCCAGCCGCTCGCCCGGCAGCGCGCGCGGCACCAGCACCGTGCGTCCTTCGGCGTGCCCGAGGGCTTCACCGCCATAGACCAGTTTGTGTGGGGAAAATTCAAATGGCACGGATCACCTTTTGGGCTTCGGGAAGAATGACAAAGGACCGCCAGAGCAGACTCCAGGCCGCCAACGGTCTTACATGTAAAACAAGCTCAACCGCGGAAGGTTGTAATGTTCAAAGAGACCCTTCTTGATGAATTGTCTCTCCAGCGATTCGGCCTCGCCCCTTCCCATGTTCCTGCGGTAAGGAGCCATGGCGCGCTCCATCTCCGTCCGGAAGGAAGTGAGCAATTCGACCGGCGCGGCCCGGGTGAGAGAAGCCGAAAGCTTGTCTTCCAGGGACGTCAGTTGCCGCTCCAGGCCTTCGGGGTCGGCCTCCCATTCCGCATCACGGGCAGCCATATCCGCCAGCGCTTTCCCCACTTCGTTGAAGTCCTGCGCCAGGACACTTTGCCCTTCGGCCTCCTGCGATTTCGCCGCATGCTCAAGGACCTCCGCGTTGCGCTTGAGAAAACCGGCAATGTCACTCTTTTCAAAAACCGGCTCGTCGTGGGCTCTGCTTTCGCGGGCACCGCCCTCGTCACCCGTGCCGACTGCATCCGCTGCGCGCAAAACTTCCTGCGAACAATAGGCAAGGCTGTTGACTTTCCGGAACCGCTGTGGCCGCTTGTGGTACTTCTCAAAGGTGCGCTCGATCCCGGCGAGAACGGCTTCAAGCGGAATGCCGGCCTCCTTCCAGGATTCAATAAGCGCCCAGTCCAGAGTGGTCAGCAGAGTCGTAACACCCCGTGCGCGCTGGAAGCACTCTTCAATTTCGGTGAAGTAATTAAAATAGTTTTCCAAAGTTATTTACGATGAGGGGTTGAAAGATTCCGCTCATAGATGATCCTCAGCCCTTCGAGCGTCAGGAACGGATCGACGGGCGGCTGGTGCTTCAAAGCCAAGGCCAGGAATTCCGCCTGGCCGCCCGTGGCGATCACGCGCGTTTTGGGGCCCAGCACGGCGCACATGCGGTCCAGAACGCCATCCACCAGCCCGACGGAACCGTAGAACAGTCCCGATTGCATGCTTGCAACCGTATTGGTGCCGATCACGCGTTCGGGCTCGCGGATTTCGACGCGGGGCAGGCGGGCCGCGCGCGCAAACAGCGCCTCCGACGAAATGCCGATGCCGGGCGCAATCACGCCCCCCAGATATTCGCCCCTTTCAGAGACGGCGTCGAAAGTGATGGCCGTGCCAAAATCCACGATGATGCAGGGACCCCCGTATTTTTCAAATGCCGCCACGCTGTCTGCAATGCGGTCCGCACCGACTTCCAGCGGGTTGTCATAATGAATGGCCATTCCGGTCCGCATCCCGGGCCCGAGAAAATAAGGTTTGAGATGAAAATAGCGTTCAGCCATTTCCTGAATAACCGGGTTCAGCGTGGGGACCACGCTTGAGACCATCATGGCCTTGATCTCTCCCGATTGAATTCCGCCCAGCGTGAAAAGGTTCCGGCTGAGGATGCCGTACTCGTCGGCAGTCTGGCCGCGATGGGTGGAAAGGCGCCACTGCGCGACCAACTCGCGCTCTTTAAAAACTCCCAGGCTTGTGTTCGTATTGCCCACATCAATGACGAGAAGCATATTGTCCCTGGTCCGCCAGAAGTATTTTTCTAAAAAAGGTGCGCACCCGCGCCTATCTCAGTTCAGTAATCTCGCCGGCCACCAGCAACTCCTGCAGGCCGTCGTCGCGACGAATCTTGAGGGCACCGCTTGCGTCGAGGCCCGAGGTGACTCCGGAATAGTCATTTCCGCCGGCCTTCACGCGAACCCGTTTCCCTTCAGCGTAGCTCGACGCCGCTGACCACTCCCGGACAATCGCCGCATGGCCTTCCCTCAAAAGCATATGATAGTAATGTTCCACGCTGCGAAGCAATTCGGCAAGAACATGCAGCCGGGAATAGGGCCGGCCGCTTTCGAGCGCAAGCGATGTGGCGATCTCCCTGAGCTCCTCCGGCATCGAACTGTGGTTCACGTTGATGCCGATGCCCAGCACCACCATATGGAGGCGGTCGACCTCGGCCTTCATTTCGGTGAGAATCCCGCAAACCTTCTTGCCGTTCACAAGTACATCGTTGGGCCAGCGGATGTCCGCTTCGAGGCCAGTGGCCGAGCCAACAGCGTGGTGGACGGCAACACCGGCCAGAAGAGTGAGGATGGGCGCAGTCGCCGGCGATAACGGAGGCCGCAGGACGATGGAAGCATAAATGCCACTCGATTTTTCAGAATACCAGTTCCGGCCCAGCCGCCCTCGTCCCGCGGTCTGCTCCTCCGCGATGACCACCGTGCCATGGGGGCCGTTCTGCAGGTCGAGTTGCAAAGCCACGCTGTTGGTCGAATCGGTCCGAAAGTAATGGACAATCCTGTGCCCGATTTCTGCGTGAGGCAGTTCAGCCCGGACAAGGCTGGGCACCAGAATGTCAGGCAACTTTTCAAGCTGGTAGCCGTGCCTGGGATGCCCCTTGATGGCCACGCCCAGCGCCCGCAATCTTTCAATCCACTCCCAGACCGTGGACCTTGAAGCTCCGATCTCTTCGGCGATTTTAGGCCCGGGGACCACCACCGTCGCATTCCTCGCCAGCAGGTGGACCAGGCGGTCGATCTTGTGATCTGTGGTTCCGGTACTCATGGGCCCCTAGCGTCCTTTGCCTCTCAGCGACCTGGCGTGAGAGGTCTCGGTTCAAAGGCCTCTCGCAAAGGGATGGAAATTTCGGCCTAGAGGGATTCAATCAGAAAGTTGATGTCGACCGCAGGCGCCGAGTGGGTCAACGCACCGACAGAAATCCTGTCGACTCCCGTCTCGGCGTAGGCGCGAACATTCTCAAGGCCCACGCCGCCCGATACCTCCAGCAGCACACGGCCACGGACAAGGCCGACGCATTCCGAAACTTCTTCGGGCGTCATGTTATCCAGCAGGGCGATATCCGCGCCGGCCCCAATCGCTTCTTCAAGCTCCTGCCGCGTCCGGACCTCAACCTCAACCGGCATCCCGGCCGGCCGCTCATCCCCCACTCTGCCCACTGCGGCATGGATGCCGCCCGCAATAGCGATGTGGTTGTTCTTGATCAGAATTCCGTCGTCGAGTCCCATCCGGTGGTTGGTTCCGCCGCCCATGCGGACGGCGTATTTTTCAAGGATTCTCAAACCGGGAGTGGTTTTGCGGGTGTCCAGCAATTCCGTCTTCAGGCCCGCAAGCTGGTCTTTGAACTTCCTCGTCAGAGTCGCGACGCCGCTCAGCCGTTGAAGGAAATTCAAGGCCACGCGCTCGCCGGAAAGCAACGTGGCGGCTTTTCCTTCCACCCTGGCCAGCGGCTGGCCCGCGGGAACTTCCGTGCCGTCCGATATCACGGCATCCCACAAGTAATCCGGCTCCAGCATGCGAAAAACTTCCTCGGCAACGGGGAGGCCGGCCACGACGAGAGGCTGCTTGGAATAGAAAATTCCCCGCGCTTTCGCGCTTGCAGGAACGGTCAGGCTGGTGGTCACATCGCCTTGGCCAAGGTCCTCGACGAAGGCGCGCGCCACAATCTTGCGCACCTGCTGGACGGGCAGGCCCTGGACCATTTGGTCCAGTGAAACGGAGGATTCTTTGTTCACTTCCGCCACGCGGTCATCCCAGCCTTTCGAGCGACTCCACGACTTTCTGAAACTGAGTTTCAAGCTCGGTGCGATAATTCTCTGTCTTACGAACGACCTCTTCGGGCGCCCGGTCCAGAAAGTTCCTGTTTTCGAGCTGTTTCTTCACCCGCTGCAGAGCGCTTTCCAGCTTCTCTTTCTCCCTGGCCAGGCGCGAACGTTCGGCATCATGGTCAACCTGCTTTTCGTAGATCAATTGAAGTTCAAATGCCGAAGTCACGTGGGTGCCCGTTTCAAGCCGGCCTGAAATCACCTCCAGCGATTCAAGCCCGGCCAGCCGCAGGATGGTCTGCTGGTGGGTGTTGAAGAAATTGAGGAGTGCAGGGTTTCCCGTCGCCGCGCGTGCCGCCACCTTCTCTTTCTGCAAACCCGCTTCCGCCTTGGCGTTGCGCGCGGCAACTATCAGGCTGCGGATATTTTCAAAATCCCATTCCGCATCTGAATTCTCCGCCGCCCCGCTCACCAGCGCGAACGGCCCCAGAGATATTGAAGCCTCATCGGCCCGGTTGGGCAGGCGGTGCCAGAGTTCTTCCGTGATGAACGGCATGAAGGGGTGCAGAAGGTGAAGCGACGACTCGAAGACCCGCAGAAGGTTTGCCCAGGAATTTAACGAATCTTCCGGGCCCAGAGTCCTTGTGATTTCCGGCTTAATCCATTCCAGATACCAGTCACAGAATTCATGCCAGAAGAAATGATAAACCTTAAAGCTGGCTTCATGGAAGCGGTAGTCCGCCAGGGCCTCTTCAACTTCCTTTGTAATCGTTGCCAGGCGAGAAAACATCCACTGGTCCGCGAGCGCCAGGGTCGGATCTGTGGGCAAAGGCTCAAAGCCGTCTTTTGAAGCCGCTTCCGTTACGGCCGATACCTGATGGCGAACCTCAGGCGCCAGCTTCTGCAGATTCATCACGATGAAACGCCCGGCGTTCCAGATCTTGTTGGCAAAGGCGCGGTAAGATTCGATCTTGTCGTAGCTGAACGTAATGTCGGTGCCCGGCGCGGCGCTGATGGCCAGCGCGAAGCGCACGGCATCCGTCCCATACTTCTCCGTCACCTCAAGCGGATCAATAACATTGCCCTTGGTTTTTGACATTTTCTGGCGCTCGGCGTCGCGGACCAGTGCATGGATGTAAAGCTCGCGGAACGGCACGTCGTCCATGAACTTCAGGCCCATCATGATCATGCGCGCGCCCCAGAAGAACAGGATGTCAAAACCCATGATCATCAGGTCGGTGGGATAATTGCGCCGCAGGTCCTCCGTCTCTTCGGGCCAGCCGAGCGTAGCGAACGGCCACAAGGCCGAACTGAACCAGGTGTCAAGAACGTCGGTTTCAGGCTGGAGAGAACTGCCCGAACACTTGGAGCACGTTCCCGGAGAATCTTCCGAAATCATCACTTCCCCGCATTGCCTGCAGGTCCACACGGGAATGCGGTGGCCCCACCAGAGCTGGCGCGAAATGCACCAGTCATGGATGTTGTGCATCCAGTCCAGATAAATCTTGCGGTAGTTCTCCGGCACAATCCGGATGCGCCCTTCCTCCACCGCGCGGATGGCCGGCTTGGCCAGCGGAGACATCTTCATGAACCACTGTTTGGACAGGATCGGCTCGATCACCGTCTTGCAGCGGCTACAGATACCAACGTTCAGAGCGTAGTCTTCTTCCTTTTCCAGCAAGCCAGCCGACCGAAGATCGTCCAGCACCCGCTCGCGCGCCTGGTATCGGTCCAGATCCTTATAGGGACCGGCGGCTTCCGTCATGCGTGCTTCTTCGTCCAGAATCTTCACCTGCGGCAGATTCTGGCGGATGGCAATGCCGTAATCATTGGCATCGTGCGCCGGCGTGACCTTGACGGCGCCTGTCCCGAACTCCGGATCGACCGCTGCATCAGCGACCACGGGAATCACGCGTTTGAGCAAGGGCAAAACGAGTCGCCGGCCCACTGTGCTGCTATACCGTTCGTCCGAGGGATTCACGGCCACACCCGTATCGCCCAGCAGGGTTTCCGGACGCGTGGTAGCCACCGTCACATGGTCTCTGCCATTGACAAATGGATACCGGATGTACCAGAGCTTGCCGGCGCGCTCCTCATGCGCCACTTCCAGATCACTCACCGCCGTGCCGCAACGCGGGCACCAGTTCACGACGTAGATGTCCCGATAGATCAGCCCTTCCTTGTAAAGACGCGAGAAGACCTCAAACACGGAGCGCGAGTAATCAGCGTCCATAGTGAAACGCTCACGTGTCCAGTCGACGGACGCACCCAGGCGCTCCATCTGTTTGCGAATTCTCCCACCGCTCTGCTGCTTCCATTGCCAGCAGCGTTCCAGGAACTTCTGCCGTCCCATTTCAAGCCGCCGGCGCTGCCCCTCGCGCCTCCAGGCGGCCAATGCCGATGAGCGGCCCTCGAGTTCCGGCAAGGCCTCGCGTCCAATCTCCTGCTCCACAATCATTTGCGTAGCAATGGAAGCATGATCAGTCCCCGGAAGCCACAGCACATCTTCGCCGCGCATGCGGTGCCATCGCATCAGGATGTCAATCTCCGTGTGCTCAAGCATATGCCCAATGTGGAGCGATCCGGTCACGTTCGGCGGCGGGATCACCAGGCTGAAGCGCGCCCGTGCAGGATCGCCGGTCGGCCGGTAGAGTTCCTGCTCAACCCATATGCGCGCCCAGTAAGGTTCAATTGACTCCGGCGAATATATTTTGGGGATATCGGTTTCCACTTCAACTCCCATCCTATGGCATCGCACTCCGCAGCCCAGACACTGAAAACCCCCGGCGCAAGCGGCGCATCATCAACAAATCACCTGATAAAGCTTCTGGTTAGTTTACTATATCGTCGGGCCGCAAACCGGTCAACGTGCGGCCACTACGTCCCCCAGTCGAAATGCAAAGGCCACCCGCCGGCCATTGTGTGGTCCTTTGTCCTTACGGCAACGATGGCACAGAATCGAGCACGTAGAATCGCCAGAACAGGGTTTCAGGCCTGGCAGTCAAATCCGGGGTCTAGCGGGGGAAAATAACGAAAAAAGCAGGTAATTTATCTATCAAAAGGGTTTAAGAACTCTTTTGAACATATGGAGCGGACCAGACTTCTTCTTCGGTGCCGTGGCGGCCTTCGCGCCGCCGTCAGATTTATCAGCCGACTTTTCCTTGGAATCATTTGCCTTTTTGCCGTCAGTCGATTTGCCGGCAGGTTCGGCAGGATCAACGGACTTCCCGCTCTTCAGGGACGACTCGTCCACCGGCTGGACAGAAATTGCAGCTGCCGAACCTCCGCCAGCAGAAGGGTTTTTTGCCATCATCACCGGATTATTTGACGGATTGGTGAGGATGACGGGGCCATGGCGCGTCGCACTGAGATTGGGTGCACTGGAAAATGTCCCCATGATTTTCTGCATGAGGCTCAGGTTCGTATTATGCGAAGCGTCGGCACGCGCCCGGGCCAGAACCGCACGGGTTGGCCGCGGAATAGGTTGATGTAAAGCAGCAAGCTGTTCTTTGGCGTCGGGAACCATCGTACTCAAAGGATAATCGGTCAGAATGCGGGCATAATAAGGAACCGCTTCCTTCGGCTTCTTCAATCGTTCGTAAGTCTGCGCCAGATACCAGCACGCCTTGCCTGCCTCGCTGAACGAGGGATAATGGTTGACGATTTCCAGAAACCGGGATTCAGCCGCCGGATTAGCGTTCTTTTCATAATAGAAGCGCGCAACCTCAAATTCACCATGGGCCAGCGCTTCCTGGACCTCCCGCAACCGGGCCTTGGCACGGGGCATCAAGTCACTGTCGGAATATTTCAGCAGAAATTCTTTAAACTCCGCCTGGGCCAACCGGATCTGCGTCAGGTCGCGGTCAGGCTTCCCCATCAAGCGAAAATGCGACATGGCCACGCGGTACTGGGCCATGGGAGCTTCAGGAGCCGTAGGAAAAAAGGTCTGGAAATCTTTGTATTCAGCCTCAGCCTCGGTGAGGCCGGCGGTCCCGCCCTGCTCGTAATAGGAATCCGCAATGGCCAGCTTGGCCTTCGCCAGATATTCGCTGTCCGGATACGTATTGAGCAGCGCCTGCAGCGTCAGCCGCCCAACGTCATAGTGGCCATGGTCAATGGCGTCAATAGACTTCTGATAGAGAACCTTGTCAGGCTGCTGGCCGGTTGGAAGCAGGTTGTCCGTGGCGCCCCGGTGTACGAATAAGACGCAGCCGGGCAAGAGCATGACACCTGCAATCAGGAGGAACAACAGCGCAGGCCCGGACCTCCGGGCGCACAAAACCGTCCTTTGGATCCTGTCCCGCACTCTTTGCCTTAACCCGTCTGTCATGATTTCTTTACGAAAGCCCATCACCTTCCCATGGATGTACCGGCATCCCTTTGCGCACGAAAGAAACACCCCTACGGCCCAAGCTAGTGGACCTGGGACTCCATCTCCTGCCCGGCGGCTGTGGAGTTGCCGCTCAGAGCCCGCGCAAGCACACAAAGGGCTTCACCACCCTCTTTCTTATCAAAGATGGCTGAACCCACTACAAGGATGTCCGTACCCGCAGGAAACAATTTCTTCGCCTCGCCGGTCCCGATGTGCCCTTCCGCTGCAATGGCAAAATTCAATCCACGGATCTCGCGCTCTTTTGCAAGGACGGCCACTCGATGAAGTGAACGCGGCAACATGGCGCCTGCACCTGTCTCAAGCAGCACGAAGTCAAGGTCTTCCAGCACTTCGAAACAAGCGCCCACCGGCGTAGCCACATCCACTGCCAGACCCACCTTAATCCCCTGACTTCGCGCAGAGTCGATAGCCAGAGTTACGTTCTGCGTTGCCTCAAGGTGGAATGAAAGAGAGTCTGCGCCAGCTTTAACAAAATCTTCGATATAGCGCTCAGGGCGCTCAACCAGAAGGTGAACGTCCACCTTCAGACGGGTCGCTTTACAAATGCTCTTCACCACCGGCTGACCCACGGAAATCCCCGGCCGAAAATGCCCGTCCACAACATCGATATGGACGGCAGAGACTCCCAGCGCCTCGACTGTATCCAGAGATTCCCCCAGCCGGGCAAAGTCTCCTGCAAGCAGTGAAGGCACAATCGAGGGCATAAATCATCGTGCGGCGGTGGGCTCAGACGCCCCCATCCGGCTCAACTTTCAGGCTAACACACTTCTTCCTGCCGTGAAAGGCTCGCGGCGCTCATCTGAACATAGGAATCCTGCTCCGAACGGGCCAAAGCATGTGCGGACGGGGAAAAGACTTCAGAATTCATTCGAGCGATATTGCCGGCGCCGAACCAGTGATGCACGACGGCCTGCCCTCGGGGGCGGGCTGGAGCTTTAAGTCCCGCACACGCTCACAAACGCGGCCAGCATGGCCGTAACAAGCCGGCTGGCGCAGTGGGTTCCAGCAGGCCAGAGCGGATGACCGGCATCCGTTGCTAGGCGTCAGTCCGGCGGCCGAGCGAATAGAGAAGGTGGGTGCGGAGAACTCTCATGAATTCTTCCGGAGGGACAGGCATTTCAAGATAATCGACTGCGCCCAGCTGCATGGCCTCCAGGTAATTTTCCATGTTTGAGTTCCGGGCCAGCACCAGGACGGGGATGCTCCTGTCGATTTCCAGTGCCCGCATCACGACGTCTTTACCTTCAAAAAACATGCTGCCCTGCCCCACGGTCACAAGGTCAAACGCCTCGTTCTGCAACATCGCCAGTCCCTCTCCATAGGAATCGCAAGCCAGCACCTCGTAACCCAGGAGGCGGAGGAGTTCGCTGTGGTGGTCAAGGCTCGCAGGGTCGTCAATGACCATCAGAACCCTGGGCCCAGTTTGAACAAGATTTTCAGTTCCAAGGGCGCCCACCTCTGTGATCTTCATAATCTTTCCTCCTGTTTTTTGTCGGAACCTCTTCGTTATCCGTGTACTTCTGTTTTGGCAGAGTCAATAGAAGAACCCGTAAAGCCCTTCCATCCCTCGACATTCAACCCAGCTTTTCTGGTCACGTGAAAATCACGGGAACCCCATCGCTATCTTATCGGCAGATCGTCTTCCAACCTGCAGTTTCCTCCGGGATGCTCTCCTCAGGCTGGTTCCCGGCCGCGCAGCCAGCACCTTGCGATGTGGTCCCCGTTGAAATTCCGCTTATGCCCCGGTGAACTCGATCTGGTTTTCAAGCCCCTTCAGCCGGCCAGAAGTTTTCCCATAGTCCAGGAACGTGCTGACCGTCCTGTTGATTTCCTCACCGTGCTCCGACATAGCGTCGATGCGTTGGGTATAGTGCGGCACCCACAGGCTGCCCCGATTTTCGCTCAGGTGAGCAATGGCCTCTTCTGTGTGGGCAGCCAGCGCCGCAGCCTTCGGAGTGACCCGCTCCACTGCCTTCTGTTGCCACGGCGCAATCATGCCGTGAATCTCTTGCAGGCGGTCCAGCTTCGCGCCCATCGTGTTGATGTCGCTTCTGATCGCGTTGAGGTACAGGGCGTGGCTTCTCCAGTCGAGGGAATTTTGCCGCATACCGGAATTTAACTGCTCGGCGCTCTTAGTCGCCTGGGCCGAAAGCGTCCGGACATCCTGGAGCAGCCCGGAAGCTTCCTCCGTGTATGCCCAGTTGTAAGTGGGTGAGTTGTCGGCCTTTGCATCAGCCTTTGAATTTGAATCGGATGCAAAAATAGGAGTCATCAGAAACAAAGTCCCAACCACTCCCCAACCGATTTTGCCAAGTGTCAGCCGCATAAATGTGTCCTCCCTGTTTAAGGTTTGCCCCATGGGTCACAGTGCGCCGCACATAGATACTTTTAACAACTCCACCTCCCTTAGAAAAGTAGAAAGTTTCGATGTTATTAATAGATTTTTTCTATCTATAATAGTTCTATGGAATGGATCAATTATCACCACCTTCTTTACTTCTGGACGGTGGCGCGGACCGGCAGTATCGCCAGGGCGTCAGAGGAGCTCCTTCTGTCGCCGCCCACCATCAGTTCCCAGGTCTCGCGTCTTGAGGACCAGCTCGGCGAAAAGCTCTTCACGCGCTCCGGCCGCCGGCTCGTTTTAACCGAGGCAGGCAGTATGGCCTTCCGTTACGCCGAAGAAATCTTCTCACTGGGGCGCGAACTGAAAGAAACGCTTCAAGGCCATCCCACCGGCCATCCTCTGCGGCTGCGTGTGGGCGTGGCCGATCCACTCCCGAAGTGGATCGCCTATCACCTGATCAATCCTGCCCTTCAACTCCCCGGGTCCGTCCGCATCATCTGCCACGAACATCGGATTGACCGCCTGCTGGCAGAGCTTGCCGTAAACGATCTGGATGTCGTTCTTGCCGACACGCCCGTCGGACCGCAGGTTAAGGTGCGCGCGTTTAATCATCTGCTCGGCGAGTGCGACGTGGCCTTCTACGAAAAGCGCAGGAATGCGGCCAGGCTGCGGCGCCGCTTCCCCCACTCCCTGGATGGGATTCCCTTCCTTCTTCCCACTGGCGACAGTTCCCTGCGAGTCAACCTCGAACAATGGTTCAATCAGCAGCAGGTGCGTCCCCTCATCGTCGGCGAGTTTGATGACTTTTCACTGCTCCGGACGTTTGCCGAGGCCGGACACGGCGCCTTCGCAGCCCCCTCCATACTCGACGCAGAAATGCGCCAGTACGGTTTCGGGATGATCGGGCGCACCAGCGCCATCCGTCCACGTTTCTATGCCATTTCAGTGGAAAGGAAAATCAAGAACCCTGCTGTAGTGGCGATCTCTGAGGCCGCGCGCCAGAAGATCTTCGGATAGCCCGGAACCACCCCTGGCGGCAGACGGAAGACTTACAGTCCCGGCCGAGGCGCGGAAAACATCAGCGTCCGGCGATTACTTTTTGAAGAGGTTTTCAAAGGCTGCACGGGCGTCAAGAGGCTTCGATGAAGAAGTTTCCCGTTCAATCGTGGTCCGAGGAACGAAAAAGGAGCATTCGTTGCGGGCATCCTTTTTCGGGATCCGCGCCGTCACAGGCCGGGTGCATTCAAACCGGCTTCCTGGATCGAAAAAAGTGCACTGCCTGCAACTGTGCAGTTCAGCCCCACAATTAGGGCACTTCGCCTGTTGGTCAATCCCAGCCGGCAAAAGCGCAGCGCAGGATGCACACCGCCAGACTGAACGCTGACCTGGCATCGTCGGGGTCCGGGGACCGAAGTTTTCAGGCTTCTTATGCTGCGGCCGCCCATTACGCTCTCCGCCACCGGAGTCCATGTAGCCCTGCTGTTTATACTTCCTGCCCATTACAGAACCTCTTCATTGGATTTGGAAATGACTTTGAGGATACCAACTGTTCTCATCATAGGACCAATACGGGCCAAGCGCCAGCAAGATTGTTTCGATTCCGCGAGGACACAATTCCAAGGCAGCACGGAGCATGCCTGCCTGCCCGGAAGCAATAAAGTAGATTTCATCTGTAGCGCCCAGGGATTAAGATTCCAGAGATTCCGGAAAGTGATCTTCCGTCCATCGAAGGCCGGTAATCAGACAATACGGATGATGGAGGCCACCGTCCATCTTCTGCTATTTTCGCGGCGGATTCTTCAGAACAGGCCGGAGTAATATAGAAACCACCCGCCGACTCCAGAAGGGGGTTTGGAGAGCGTCGTCGAAAAGGCACCGGCCCCTGCGACAGAAGGGAAACCCCTTCGGCTTATTCCTTTTTCTTCGCTCCCAGTGAACGAATGTACTTTAAAACAGCCGACATCTCCTGCGGGCTCAGCTTCCCCTTAAAGGAAACCATGGCTGTACCTTTAACGCCATTTTCGATAGCGTCCTTCAGTTCCTTATCAGGATGGGCACCCTGCCATTTGGGATCGGTGAAATCAGGGGTCTTGATGGCAGCATAGCCTTTGCCGTCAATCCCGTGACACATTGAGCATTTTTCCCTGAAAATGTCGGCACCGTTGACCTTCTTGGCAGCAAATGACAGTGTTGCAGTGAACGCGAGAGCTCCTGCTGCCAGGAACATCACAGTCATGGTTCGAAAGGGTCTCATAAAAGTTTTTCTACAACCTCTCTTCTCGTGAAATTCGGCGCGCTCAGCTTCACCAGCGGACGCAAATTCAGGATTTGCCGCGGCTATCCATGCGTCATATCGTTGGCGTTCAGCTTAGATCTCCGCCTGGAAGCCCTGCCCTGATCTTGTGGATATTCACGTCCCGGGCAGGCTGAACCCCAGCAATAATTGGTGTGACCATTCAGGTCGGAATTCAGATGTCCCATTCAGGCAGAGCCCCGGACGATCCAACACCGATAGAACCTGAGAAGGTAAACTGCCGTCAGCACCCGCTGCCCCGTACGAACTCCGGGACCAAAGCGGTACCAACCTTTATGCTATGGACAGAAACCAAAAAAATCAAGCACCATCAGCAACGCTGCCCGTCCCCAAACCTGAGGCTCACTGCCGCCGCGGAAGAATACCCTGCAGATTCCGGACACCGCCCGGTCTTTGAGGATTGTCCCGGCGCCTGATAAGATGACCTTTGAGCAACTCATCTGAATCCTTTCAGCCAAACGGGTCGGTTCCTTTGAAGAGCGTTCTGATCTCGACTTACGAGCTGGGCCGCCAGCCATTCGGTCTGGCGTCTCCCGCCGCCTGGCTCCGGCGCGCAGGCTCCGCGGTTACCTGCCTCGATCTCTCATGCCAGCCGTTCGACGAGGAAGCCGTGAGGTCCGCCGACCTCATTGCGATTTATGTACCCATGCATACGGCAACGCGCCTGGCGGCGCAGATACTTCCTACAATTCAGAAACTCAATCCGCGCGCCCACCTCTGCTGCTATGGACTCTATGCGCCGGTGAATGAAGCGTTCCTGCGCAAGCTGGGGGTACAAACAATTCTGGGTGGTGAATTTGAAGAAGGCCTGGTTGCGACGATGGAGCATCTGCGGAATCCCTCGCCCCCGCCCGGGAGCCAGCCGCGCCCCGCCATTTCTCTGGACCGGCAGAATTTTCTGGCGCCGGATCGGGAATCCCTGCCCCCGCTCAGCCGCTATGCAAAGCTTGTTTTGAGCGACGGCAACTCTCGAATCGCCGGATACACGGAAGCCAGCCGGGGCTGCAAACATCGCTGCCGCCATTGTCCCATCGTTCCCGTTTACGACGGTGTTTTCCGCGTTGTCCAGCCGGAAGTGGTGCTGGAAGATATCCGGCGGCAGGTGGCCATGGGAGCCGCACACATCACCTTTGGCGATCCGGATTTCTTCAACGGCATCCGCCACGCCGTGCGGATCGTCACCGCCTTGCATGCCGAGCACCCGGCGCTCACCTATGACGTTACCATCAAGGTGGAACATCTGCTGAAGCACGCGGAGTTTCTGCCAACACTTCGTGATACCGGGTGTGCTTTTGTGACCAGTGCCGTGGAATCTCTGGATGACGAAATTCTTCGCCGGCTCGACAAGGGGCATACTTACAGAGATTTTGTCCACGTGCTGAAACTGTGCCGGCAGGCAAACCTGCCGATCTCGCCCACCTTTGTCGCTTTCACTCCGTGGACGACGCTGCAAAGCTATTGCAGCTTTATCACCGGTTTGCAGCAGCTCGGGCTTTCCGATCGCGTTGCGCCCATCCAGCTCGGCATTCGCCTGCTTATCCCCGCAGGTTCGCGGCTGCTGGAATTGGAAGAAATCTCCCGAAGGGTCGGGCCGTTTGATGAACGCGCCCTGGTTTATCCCTGGTCCAACCCCGACCCGCGAGTGGACGAGCTGGGAGCAGGAGTTCAGAGCGTTGTTCACGAGTCCGGAAAGAAGAAAGCCTCCCGGCGGCAGATCTTCCACCGTGTGTCGGCGATGGCCTGTGAAGCGGCAGGGATCGAGCCGATCGGCCCGTTCGAACCTGATGATCGACTGGACCGCGCCGCCATTCCTTATCTGACCGAACCCTGGTATTGCTGAGCCGAGCCTACCGGAGACCAGTTGGCCTCCATGCCTCATGGCGAAGCGTTTGTCTGATTGAACCGGCGCTTGCAGTACCATTTGGACACACCACTCAACCTGCCCGGTAAGGAGCAGAGATCAAGAAAGAGAGGACCCTTTGGCATACGCAGAATTTGCAACGAGTCTACTGGAAAAATTGAAGCTGAGCCACGCGCCTGTTGGGATTGCGTTTCTCGATGAAGCGCCCGGCGGGGTGAAACATTACGAAGAGGCCGTTCCATCGGCATGTACTTTCTGGAAAGCCGCCGAGAGCGAACTGTTCTACGCCACGGCCTCGGACCATTACAACTGCCCCATCGGCGCCATCACCCAGGGGTTCCAGATTCCGCAGCCGGTTTCAGCGAACGCCATGGAACTGATTGGCATGATGGGGAAGATTTCCTATCTCGAAGCCGCTGAGGCCAGCAATGTTCCAACCGTGGAAAAGAAGCACAAAGTAATCGTCTACGGCCCGCTCAAGGATTTTGGCGAAATCCAGCCGGACGTCGTCCTGCTGGTCGCAACGCCTCTCCAGGCCATGATGATCTCGGAAGCCAGCGGCGTCGCATCCTGGGGCACAGGACACGAAAGCCGCACTCTCGGGCGGCCGGCCTGCGCGGTGATCCCTTCGTCTCTGAAAAGCAATGACACAACCATCAGCATGGCGTGCATGGGAGCGCGGACATTTGCCGACATCAAGGACGAAGAGGTCCTGATTTCAATTCCTGCCCGCGCGCTCGTCGAACTCCAGAACCGGCTGCCTGTCATCCTGGAGGCGAACGTGGACATGAAAAAGTTCTACGACACGCATAAGGGCAGCTTTGCGCCGGTGTAACACGATGGTAAAGCACACTGCCGAACCCGGGCAATCGACTCCAAAAGGTGAAAAGCGGTGTTTGCTGCTGCTGACGACGACCACTGGCTATCAGACCCGGGCGTTCGTCCAGGCTGCCGAAAAGCTGGGTCTTGCCGTCGCCTTCGGAACCGACCGCTGCCACGTGCTGGACGATCCATGGCAGGACGGCGCTCTGGCGTTAAAGTTTGAAAATCCCGAAGAGGCCGCCGGGAAAATCGTTGAAAGTGTCCGCCGCCGGCCGATCCACGCCATCGTCGCCCTGGGCGACTCGACGCCACCTACGGCCGCCAGAGCAGCAGAAGCGCTCGGGCTGCTGTTCCATCGCCCCGAGACGTCCGATATCTGCCGCAACAAATATCGTTCCCGCCGGCGTATGCAGGAGTGCGGGCTCAGCGTTCCGCGTTTTGTCCGCTTCCCCATTGATGCTGATCCAGAAGACATCGTGAAACTGGGAGTTGCACCCATCGGCTTCCCCTGTGTCCTGAAGCCCCTGGCGCTCTCTGCAAGCCACGGCGTGATTCGCGCCAACAACGCGCAGGAGTTCATCAGCGCGTTTCATCGAATCCGGTCCCTGCTGCGCTCACCTGAAGTCCGCGGCAGGAGGGACGAAGCCTGCGACTATTTACAGGTGGAGGAGTACGTCGAGGGGAAGGAAATCGCCGTCGAAGGCGTTGTCGATCACGGCCGGCTGAAGGTCCTGGCCGTGTTCGATAAGCCCGATCCGCTGGTTGGACCCTTTTTTGAAGAGAGCATTTACGTCACACCTTCGCGCCTGCCGCTGGAAACCCAGGCGGCAATCATGGAGGAGTTGCGCCATGCGAGCCAGGCCCTCGGCCTCCACCATGGCCCGCTGCACGCCGAACTGCGGGTCAACAGCCGGGGGGCGTGGATTCTGGAAGTGGCCGCGCGTTCCATCGGCGGGCTGTGCTCGCGGGCGCTACGCTTCCGAGCGCCTGGCAAGGATGACAATATCTCGCTCGAAGAGCTGATTATCCGGCTGGCGCTGGGGGAAGATGTAGAAACCACCCGACGGGAGGAAGCCGCGTCCGGGGTGATGATGATTCCGGTTCCTCAGGCAGGCATCTTTCAGCGCGTCGAAGGAGTCAAGGAGGCCGGCAAGACTCCCGGTGTGGAAGACATCATCATTACGGCCCGTCCCAACCAGAAGCTGATACCCCTTCCAGGCGGAACGAGCTATCCCGGATTTATCTTCGCCCGAGGGGCGTCACCCGAGTTCGTCGAACAGGCCCTGCGCAACGCCCATCAGAAATTACATTTTGTGCTGGGTCCGGCGCTGCCGGTGATTTGAGTATTCAAGCCGGGTATCTGAATGGCATTTCGTGGGTGAGGGGCCCGCGCTCCAAGGGTTTGGCTGGATGCCGGACGTAAAGCCCGGCGTTGCCACCTCAGGCTTTTTTCTGTGGCGGGACGTATCCCGGAGGCAGGGCGGCGCCTTCACCGAAGAAAAACTTCTCCATCTGCTGGGCGATGATCTCCTGCGATTCCGGGTTGGCAGGTGTCAAGCGGTATTCGTTGATCAGCATCTTTAAGTATTCCAGCCAGAGCTTCCAGGCTTCCTGCGATACGTTGTCGTAAATGCGCTGGCCCAGTTCTCCCGGCCAGGGAGGTTCCTCCAGGCCCGGCAACTCTTTCTGGTATTTCACGCATTTGACCATGTGTTCCGCCATCAAAAGCCTCCACTTAAAAAGTGTCTGAAGGAATTCCCCGGGCCGCTCTCGCACCCGAGACTGGTGTGAGCCGCAGAAATTTATTATACAGGAATTGAGTCTTTCGCGCAGGCTCCCACAGGCGAACAGAAAGCCACGAAGACCCCCAAATCCCAGAAAGTCCCTTTTACCCGGGGGATTTTCAACCGGATGACGAAGGCCACTTCACGCCCAGTAGTTGCGGTCGAGCGAGCGGTACTGGATGGCTTCAGAGATATGGGCGGAGCCGATGGATTCGGCGCCGTCAAGATCGGCGATGGTGCGCGAGACTTTGAGGATGCGGTCGTGTGCGCGGGCGGAAAGGCCGAGGCGCGTCATGGCACTTTCGAGCAGCCTTTCGCATTCCGCCGAGATGTTGCAGTACTTGCGGAGCTGACGCGGGCTCATCTGAGCATTGCAGTAAATCTTTTCTCCCTGGAAGCGTTGCAACTGCCGCTCGCGGGCATCCACAACGCGCTTCCGAATCTCCTGCGAGCTTTCGCCGCCCAAGCTCTGCCGCAGTTCGCTGTACTTCACGGCGGGCATGTCAATGTGGATGTCGATGCGGTCGAGCAGCGGACCTGAAATCTTGGAGACGTACCGCTGGATCATGGGGGGCGTGCAGGAACAATCACGAGATGGGTCGTTGAAAAAGCCG
>CAVSWQ010000009.1:125000-307150 GCA_963731705.1 uncultured Acidobacteriota bacterium | reverse complement strand
TGGGCAATGCCGGCCGCCTTCAGCAGCGCCTTGCTGGGAACGCACCCTGTCCAGGTGCAGTCGCCCCCCAGCCTGTTCTCTTCAATCAGAGCGGTCTTTGCGCCCAGCGAGGCTGAAATCCCCGCGGCGGTCAGTCCGGCGGCGCCACCGCCAATCACCACCATGTCAAAATCCATCACCATCGACAACCTCGCAGACCAGATGCCCCGCCCTTTCCAGGTTTGCAGCTTGAGGTGGAATTTTCGCTGCGAAAACTTATATCATGACACTCCATTCGATGCGAATCCGTGTGGGTTTATTCAGGATGTTCCAGCAGCGGCAACCTGGAGCCGTGGTCAAAAGCACGGCGCGGGAAGACGCTTGGCATCCCCGTCACCGGGCAGACCCGTAACAACAGGAAGCCTGGAGCAAGCGGCCTTTCGCAAAGGCCGGCACCTGCTGAAGGTGCTCTTCCTTACTGTGGAGGGGACCCGTTGGCAGTAAGTTCAGAACGGCTCGCCGCTGAGACACTGCCCAATCACTTCCTGAAGCGCCTGCCAGGGAATGTACATTCGTGAGCCCATTCGAAAAGAAAACACCCTGCCGCTGTCCAGCCAGCGGTAGAAGGTTGACCTTGAAATGTGGCCTCCCGTCCTTCTGCGAAGGATCCGCCAGGCAGCGGTAGGAGCCAGAAGCTGCGCGCGTACATGGATTTCATCCACCCGGGGAGGATCCCCCGGAATCATCGTGGGATCAATTTTTTTGGGCCCGAGTACCATGCGAAACTCCTCGAATGGAAGTGGCAACCGCTTCACCTGCAGCGGTCCATTACCCAATGGATTCCGGAACCCAATGCCATTTCGGCCATATTCGGTGGCCTGATGGGCACAGGGATACGGGCCAGCCTCAGATGGCGCGCCGGAAAAGGCGCTGAATCGGTGTTTTTTCTGTTTCAGGACTGAGTCATCCGGCTAAGTCGTCCCGTCGCTCTGGAATTGTTCCCAGATGTCTGCCATACGGCGGCGGTCGCGTTTGCGACCTCCGTCGTCGCCTTTGTCCGATGGCATCAATCGGGCGGGGTCAAGCAACATTCCCGTGGGCTGGCGGGAACGGAAGTATAGCGGTTCCTTCTGCATGTGCAGATGATAGGAACACTTCCCGCGACCTTGTAACGAAGCGGGGAAAACACATCCCTTTTCTGAGCAGCGCCTTGAAGAAAAGGAGATACTCTCAGGCTTTTGGACTGATCCGGTGCTGAAGTTGAACTGGCGAGGCCGCCTGGTCTGGCCGGCGTTGCGGGATTCTTCTTTCACTTCAAAGCTGACGGCCGAACTGGTGCGAGAAAGGAAATGATTACTCCGGTTCGGATCTTTCATCGTGGGCCTCCTTGTGTCTGGATCGAGGGTGAAATCGGGGATTCATCGGTAAGGCAGATGTGGTGGCAGGCAGGTTTCTTGCAGGCAGGATGCGAAGGAATTTTGGCCAGCCCCGGCAGGGCGCTTTGTTCAAGTTGCCTCCCGCGCCCACCGAAAAACAGAAGAGTGAACAAGGAAAGCAGTCCATGCCAGGAGAGTTTTGAAGGAATTTTGTAATCATTTGAAAATACATCAGATAGTAGATATATTTGGACGGAGAGAAGGACCCTATGCATGAAGCACTACGTACACTAAGAGTAAACAATGGCTCCGCGAAAGGTCGTTTGCTCATTGACAAAAGCATGGGGTACCACTCAGAATTCTCGTGATTTGGTACTGCCCCTGGAACCTCTTAAATTGTGTCGGGGGGAAATTCGACGGAAGCAGCGGGGCCAAAGCCCGACGGCCAGCACCGTCCCCCCCCGCAACAGGTGCGTGCCAATGCGGCCTTGGTGCAACAAAAAAATCCGGAAGCAATAAAAACCTTCCGGATCCGTATTTCTATGTTATACTAGCCTATAATTATAGTCATGTCAAGTGAAATCTAATCAGGAGAAGTTCCTCGATGGCTGATCTCGATGTATCTAAAGTGATTCGCAGAGTACGACAGAAGCTCCAGGTGAGCCAGGAGGGGTTGTCACGCCTGCTGAATGCGACGAAAGGAGCTGTCCAACACTGGGAGCGCGGCAGAAACCGACCGGATCTGGCACGGTTAATGGCCTTGAGGCAGCTTTGCCCCCCTTCCCAGGAGCGCAAGGACCTGGACGCCCTCATACGGGAATCGCAAGCCCAGGTTTCGCCCTATTCCTCGATCAAAACCGGATTGCGCAGCCAGGGTGCAAAAGGCAAAGACCTTGACGAACTGTTCCCTCCGCAGGGTCTGGACGTCCTGCGCCGGGAGAATCAGCGCCTTCAACGCCAGATCGGAAAGCTCCAATCGGCCCTGGACCGAAAAACCCAGCAGGTCCAGATTCTTGAAGAACTTGCCAAAGATCTTCAAGGCCAGATCGCCAGCCTTCAGGCTGGCGTGTCAAGCGCGTCCCCAGCCTCTTCCCAGCAAACGCCCAAACCAGCGGGCCAATAGCGGGTACGGCTATTCGCTTGTTGCGGGTCGTGGGTTGCCAACGACAGTGACGCCTGTTCAGGCAAACAGTCAGCCTGCCAAAGGCGAGCTTCCCTGGCAGCTTACCGGGAAAGAACCTTCACCATCACCACACCGTGGGGGACCACTCTTGCACGGAAGAATCCGTCGTCGAAAGGCCCAATATCCTCGTGCTTCCACAGGTCCCTGACACGCTTGTCTCGGCCCACATAAACTGAAATCTCTTTGGGAGCCTCGCTCCGATTGAGCAGCAGGTAGGCTTCAGTCTTCCCGGTCAGTTCCTTCCTCCACACCTCTGTATCCCCGTAATCGCGATACCGCTGGCCCTGGTGGCCCAGCACATCCTGGTCAACGGCGATCACTTCCTTGTTGGTCAGGATTTCGCGGATGTCCGCAGGCATGCTGCGCAGGTCGTTGCCGGCTATCAGCGGCGCGGCCAGCATGGCCCACAGGCTGAAGTGCGACCGGCTCTCTTCCAGTGAGAGTCCGGGATTCCCGACCTCCAGCATATCGGGATCGTTCCAGTGGCCAGGCCCCGCGAACGACCACAAGTCAGCCTCCTGATCCACAATCTGCATCACGCCGCGCGTGTAAACGCCCGTGCAATTCCAGCAGTCCGTGATGTCACCGGTGGTTCGCCAGAGATTCCCGATATCAGCCGCCCACTTCCACGGGTCATCCACACCCCACTCGCACATGCTGAAAACAATGGGACGCCCGGAAGCCTTGAGGGCGTCGCGCATGATGGCGTAGGAAGCCTGCACATTCTGGGTACTGTGGTTGCACCAGTCGTACTTCAGGTAATCCACACCCCAGGCGGCATATTGACGGGCGTCCTGGAACTCGTGTCCGCGGCTGCCCGGGCGATCCTGGCAGGTTCCTGTCCCCGCGTCCGAATAGAGTCCGAACTTCAGCCCCCTGGAATGGATGTAATCTGCCAGGGCCTTCATGCCGGACGGAAAGCGTTCGGGATCAGGAACAATGTTGCCGTTGGCGTCTCGCCGCACCTGCCAGCAGTCATCGATCACGATGTACTGGTACCCGGCGTCTTTCATGCCGCTTGAGACCATGGCATCGGCCATACCCTGGATGAGTTTCTCACTGACGTTGCAGCCAAACTTATTCCAGCTGTTCCATCCCATGGGTGGAGTCTTTGCCAGCCCGTTCTCCAGGGCCCGCATGGGAGCCAGGGCAAAGAAAAAGATGGCAACCAACAGCAGAATGGACTTTTTCATCACCGATCCTCCGCTTCCTAAGGAATAGAGCTTATTGCAGCCGTGTCACGAGCGGCAGTATGGTACCATGGACGGCCTCCAGCGTCACCTGCGCGCCCCCTGGAATCTGCAGGCGCCACCTGCAAAATTCAGGGGTTGAAGTGAGGGGTGGGCGAGCCTATAATCAGCCCCAGAATGGCGGCGCGCCTGGCCGGCCTGTGGCATCCACTCAAGGGACGGTCCACGCCGCTGTTAATATCCCCGCGAAGAGGTTTGACGATGAACAAAGATGATCCTTCAGATTCCGGTTCACTCCGCCTTTGGACTCTAACCCTGTTGCTGACTTCGTTTCTTGCGGCTTGTTCTTCCTCCTCATCGCCCCCGAAGGGCCCTGGAGTGGATTACCAGCAGGCCAAGGCGATGTTTAAACAGGGCAATCTGGACCGTACGCTCAACCTGACAGACGCAATGGCGGCAGGAAACACCAACAGCCCCGGCAGCCTCAACGCCCGGGTGTTGAGAGCGGTGATTTACAGCGGCCGCATCGACGCCTACAGGGAACTGGCTGACACGTACAAGAAGGGCGCTCAGGTTGCCACAAAATCTCAGTCCGTCGCTTCTTACAACCGCCGGCGCAGCAACGCGCTGCAGTACGGCAGCGAGGCGGCCCTGAACTTGGGTGAAATCGTTATGCAATTCACGTCGAAGCCGGAATTCCCCAAAGACTTGGCGCTGGATGCTTCGTGGCCGAGCGTGGAAGGTCCGCAGGTTATCGATGCGTTCGCACGCATCCGCAGGGGAGCATGGGTCCCTGAAGACGCACAGGACAGCGCCGCTATCGACGCTCAGCACAAGGCGATCGCCGACGTTCTGGCCGAGCTCGTCGGCGGTGACCGCAGCAAAGCCCGGACGGCTATGGAGGCCGGCCCGGTCAAGTTGAATGGCCTGGACTTCGCCCTTTTCCTCGAAAAACAGATGGTGGAGGGAGTGGAACTGTTCGGCCCGAAATATCTCGCCAGCCCTGGCCAGTTGAAAACCCTTTGTGGCGCAGCAGACCGTCTGGTCCCGCCCATTGAGGCGATGCTCAAAGAGAATGCCGACAAAGCGAAAGCGGCGGAATTCAAGAAGCTTCAGAAGCAGATCAAGGACGCCGAAAAGTTCACCTGATAGTCCGGCCACTGGGGATGGCGCATCGCGTGAGTTCAGCCGACGGTGTCCAACCCGGCTCGGCCCTGGTCCTTCAGAAAGGTTTCTTCCCGGAAGAAGTCAAGTCGGTCCTGTCCGATAGCACAACGCGCGCAGGCGTCTCAGCAAGCTCTGTGTTAAATTCTCAGGATGGGCGGCTGCGAGCATCTCAACGGGTCTCGAAATTCCATCGCACGTGCGGCCATCCCCCTCGGCCCGACTCATTCCTGGCAGGAGATTGAGCATGTTTCCGTTTCACGGCGTTGATTTTATGGAAATCGACGCTTTCCTGAGCGACGAGGAAAAGCTGGTCCGGCGGACGGTCCGCGAGTTTGCCGACCAGGAAATCATTCCGCATATCGAGGGCTGGTACCGCGAAGGCAAGTTCCCTCTGCACCTGGCCGAGGCGCTGGGCGAAATGGGCTTTCTGGGAGCCAATCTCAACGGCTACGGCTGCGCCGGGATGTCGAACGTGCAATACGGCCTGGTGATGCAGGAACTTGAACGGGCTGACAGCGGACTCCGCAGCTTTGTTTCAGTCCAGGGCGCGCTGGTCATGTACCCCCTTTACGCCTTCGGTTCCGAGCAGCAGAAACAACGCTGGCTTCCCGATGTTGCAGCAGGGGAAAGCCGTTGGATGTTTCGGCCTCACCGAGCCCGACTTCGGATCGAACCCCGGCGCCATGCGCGCCCGCGCTGTGAAGGACGGCGGCGATTACGTTCTGAACGGCGAGAAGACCTGGATCACCAACGGGTCGATTGCAGACGTGGCGCTGGTGTGGGCGCGGACGCCCGAAGGCGTTCGCGGCTTTCTGGTGGAAAAAGGCACGCCCGGCTATTCCGCCAAAGACATCAAAGGCAAAATGTCGATGCGGGCCTCCGTGACCTCGTCATTGTCGCTCCAGGATGTCCGGGTCCCTGCCGCGAACATGCTGCCTGCGGCCACAGGATTGAAAGCGGCGCTCGATTGCCTCACTCAGGCCCGTTACGGAATCGGCTGGGGAGTGGTGGGGGCTGCGATGGCCTGTTACAACGAAGCCCTGGAATACGCCAGAGTCCGCAAACAGTTTGGCGACAAGCCCATCGCCGGGCACCAGCTTGTGCAGGGGCATTTTGCGGAGATGATTACCGAAATCAGTAAGGCGCAATTGCTGGCCCTGCACGTGGGCCGCTTGAAAGACCTGGGCCGCGACGACTTTGCCCACATCTCCATGCTGAAGCGGAACAACGTCAAAATCGCTCTCGACATCGCCCGCACCGCACGCGATATCCTGGGCGCCACCGGCGTGGCCGACGAGCATCCCGTCTTCCGCCACATGTGCAATCTGGAATCGGTTTTCACCTATGAAGGCACCCACAACATCCACACGCTCATCATCGGCGAACGCGTCACCGGCATCGCGGCGTATCAGTAAGGAACGGAATTTCAGAGCAGAAATCTCGAAGTTTATGCCTCTGCGGCCTCAGGCCAACGTTCGGGCATTCCGGAAACTGGGCGGTGTTCTGAACAAGCAGAGGGAGACGAAAACCCGGGCAGTCGTGCCGGAAGCCACACTCAGAGCCCTTTGCTGAAAGGCGAGGCTCAGCCTATTCAAAGCCCGGCCACAGGGCACAGTCTTACCGGTTGACCACTTTCATCCCGCCTTCCGGGTAACGTTCCCCGGCAGCAACGCCCTTCGGAGCGACTTCGTCAATCCGCTTCAGGTCTTCCGCGCTGAGGCTGACTTCCAGCGCCGCCAGGTTTTCTTCCAGGTGAGGTACGTGGCTGCTTCCGGGGATGGGAATCATGTCCTCGCCCTGGGCCAGCACCCAGGCCAGCGCCAGTTGAGCAGGCTTGCAGCCTTTTTCCCGGGCCATCTCTTCAATGCGCCGCACCAGGTCAAGGTTGCGCTCGAAGTTTTCTCCCTGGAATCGAGGATTATTGCGTCGCCAGTCGCCCGGCTCAAAATCGTCCGGGCTCTTGAACCTGCCGGTCAAAAAGCCGCGGCCCAGCGGGCTGTAAGGCACAAAAGTAATTTCCAGTTCGCGGCAGAGGGAGATCAGCTCGTCTTCCGGCTCCCGGCTCCACAGGGAGTATTCGGTTTGCAGCGCGCTGATGGGATACGTCTGATGCGCGCGCCGGATGGTTGCCGGCGCTGCTTCTGAAAGCCCCAGGCAGCGGATTTTGCCTTCCTCCACCAGCCGTGACATGGCTCCCACTGTCTCTTCGATCGGCACATTGATGTCCACCCGGTGCTGGTAGTAGAGATCGATGGTTTCGATCCCCAGCCGCCTCAGGCTGGCCTCGCACGCCTGCTGCACATATTCCGGCCTCCCGTTGATGCCGACAAAGGTCCCGGCCTCGTCGCGCATATTGGCAAACTTGGTGGCCAGAACCACCTGGTCCCGGCGTCCGCGAATGGCCCTGCCCACCAGGAGCTCATTTCTCCCGTTGCCGTAGATGTCGGCTGTATCGAGAAAATTCACCTCCAGGTCCAGAGCGCGATGGATGACGCCAATGGATTCCTCGTCGTCCCGCGTGCCGTAGAATTCCGACATGCCCATGCATCCCAGCCCCAGGGCTGACAATGAAAACGAACTATGACCCAGTTTTCGAAATTGCATGTTCATCCGCCTCCGCTTCCGGTTTGTCAATGAACGATCAGCATAACACCAGGAGTGTGCCTCCTCAAGGTTGGCCAACCGCCCTGCAGCACCGGGTTTAACCTGGTACCGCAAGATTCGCTCCGCAACTTAGCGGGCCTTGCCTTGAAATCAGGAGACATCCCGCAAGGCAAGAAAATGACCCCTGAACGGAGAGGTCATCCCATGGAACCAGCGACTGGGATCGAACGTATCAATGATGACGCAGCGGGAAATCTCTTCCCGGTCTGCCGCGTGGCTGCGGTAAAATACTTTTCAGGAAAGGAGATCATCTTGGCTACCTCCCCGCCACCTGCCGAGCCTCCCCGGAAGCCGGTGGATAAGCACATCGTCTGGGCGATACTGCTGGTTGTAGGATTTATCATCGCCTCCGGCATTTTCATGGTCTGGTTCGGCCTGCGCATCCTTTCCCACGGCGTCCGCATCAAGCTCAGCGAGCCCAGCTCGGACACGAAAGTGGTCACGGTCAAAACGCCGATGGGCAACTTCAAAATCGCCAAAGAGCAGAGCGTCAGCGATCTCCATCTCGGGCTTCCGGTTTATCCAGGCGCCACCCGGGCAGAGAATTCCAGTGACGACAACTCTGTCTCGCTCGCCTTTGACCTGCCCAATGAAACGAACCTTCGCATTGCGGCGGCAAGATTCAACACGCCCGACGCGCTCAGCAAGGTCCGGGAATTTTACAAAGAGCAGCTGGGTGGTGAAGTCACCAGCTTCAGCCAGACCAACCGCGACGGCAAGGCCGTTTTTGAGATGAAATACAACAAGCAGGACAAGGTTGTGTCCCTCTCGCCCCATGAGGGCGGAACCCGGATTGATCTGGTGCGCATCTTCCATGGTCACGCCGAACCCAACTGAATCCGTGTGCGCCTGTCATCCAGACCCCATCGAAAGGTCGCGGCCCTCACAAGAGCAGCGAGTCCGCCGGTCGTCTCAGGCCGGACACTACGCAAACCGCCCGGCGAATCCTTTCGCGCCATAAATTCTCTCTTTCGACCCCGATTCCGGCGATTTAGCTGTAGATCAGTTCCCCGCAACTCACGGTTGCCGATATAATGGACGGTTTGGAGGGAATCAACAGGGGGGACGCGAATGCAGCTTTCATCGTTCAAGAATGAGCCTTTAAGCGACTTCAAGAGTAATCCTGAGCATTTCCGGCAGATGAAGGAAGCGCTTGAAGACGTCAAGAAGGAACTCGGAGCAAGATATCCCGCAGTGATTGGCTCTGAGCGCATCGAAACAAAAGAGACTTTCCATTCTTACAATCCGTCGGATAAGGCCCAGGTGGTGGGAACGTTTTCAAAGGGCGATCCCAGCCTTGCCACACTGGCCATAGAGAGGGCGGAAAAGGCCTTTGAAAGCTGGAGCCGCACGCCAGCGGAAACGCGGTCGAAGTTGCTGGTCTCGGCGGCCAAGATCCTTCGCGACAGAAAGTTCCACTTTGGCGCCTGGATGGTGTATGAAGTGGGCAAGTCGTGGGCTGAAGCCGATGCCGACGTGGCCGAGGCCATTGATTTTTGCGAGTTTTACGCCCGGGAAATGCTGCGATTGGCCGGCCGCCAGCCCATCACTCCCGTGCCGGGCGAGCGGAACCGCCTGGAGTACATCCCGCTGGGCGTGGGCATTGTCATTCCGCCGTGGAATTTCCCGCTGGCCATTCTGGTGGGGATGACGGCGGCCTCGATTGTGGCCGGCAACACCGTGGTGCTGAAGCCCTCGAGCGACTCGCCCACCATCGGCTACAAGTTTTTTGAGGCGCTGGAAGAAGCAGGCATGCCCGCCGGAGTGGTGAATTTTCTGCCGGGTCCCGGCTCGACGGTCGGCGATGCCCTGGTCGCACATCCGCTCACCCGTTACATCGCTTTCACCGGATCAAAGGAAGTGGGGTTGCGCATCAACGAACTGGCGGCAAAACCCCAGCCCGGGCAGATCTGGATCAAGCGGGTCATCGCGGAGATGGGCGGCAAGGATTCCATTGTTGTCGACAGCGAGACGGACCTGGAATCGGCCGTCGAGGGCGTGGCAGCTGCGGCTTTCGGCTATCAGGGACAGAAGTGCTCAGCCTGCTCGCGCGCCATTGTGGTGGAGACGGTCTATGAGCCTTTCCTGGAAAAGCTGAAGGAACGGGTTGAGGCCATCAAAGTGGGCGATCCGGCGGAGGCTGAAACTTACATGGGTCCGGTGATCAACAGCGGGGCCAAAGAGTCTATTCTGGAATACATCAGGGTTGGCAAAGCCGAGGGCCGCCTGGTTGCGGGAGGCAAGGAAGCTTCCGGCCCCGGTCATTTCATTGCTCCCACCGTGATTGCCGACGTTCCTCCCGAAGGACGAATCTCGCAGGAGGAGATTTTCGGGCCGGTGCTGGCCGTCCTGAAGGCAGCCGACTTTGATGAAGCGCTGCGGTTTGCCAATAACACCGAATACGGCCTGACCGGCGCCGTCTACACCAAGAACCGTGCGAAGATCGAGAAGGCCGCGGAGCGTTTCCACGTGGGCAACCTCTACTTCAATCGCAAGTGCACGGGAGCGCTGGTGGGCGGACATCCCTTCGGCGGGTTCAACATGTCGGGTACGGATTCCAAGGCCGGCGGGCGCGATTATCTCCTGTTGTTTACCCAGGCCAAGTTAATCTCTGAAAAACAGAGCGCCTAGCTGTCCGCATCCCTCAAATGGGATACTGTACGGCACAACGCCTTAGGGGGGCGGAGCTTCAGCTCCGCCATCAAGAAGGCAAGCGCAAGGGGCCTTCAGGCCCTGAAGGTGGGGAACGGCGTTTCACTTTGATCCCGGCAGATCAACGCCAAAATCCCACACAGAGATGTTGAGTTTCTGCTCGATCATTTCACCGAGCGCATACTCGCCGGAATCGAGTGGCTGCATCGGCTTCAATTCGTAGACGCCCGCCGCCAGCTGCTTCCGTTCGAGCGGGATGTCCGTCCTCTTTTCCCCGGATTTCCCCAGGCCGATCCCGGACTGGATCTTCTCAACCACCCGGGAATCTTTCTTCTCCTTCAGCGGCACCAGCAGCGCGCGCATGGGCCAGTTGTCGGTGTCCTCAACGTAAAACACCGGGTTCGGCACGGTAATCCGCACGGCGGCTTTGGCGGCCGGCAGCACCACCAGCGCCTGTTTCTTCAGCAGCGGTCCGGGCATCACCAGGATCAACGCAATGCGCTTCTTGTCGGTCACCACTTTGGCCGGGTCCTGGATCAGGTGAATCACCCGCGCGCCGTCATAGGCGTACACACCGCCATTGCCGGGCAGTTGGACCCCCGGCTTGATCTGGTAGCCGTTGTTGGCGGGAATTTCAAACCGCTGGTGTTCGAGTTTCTCCGCGGCTTTCAGTTGTTTCGACTGCTGCGCTTCCTTTTCTGCCTCGGCGCGCTGGGTGGCCTCAAAATCCACCAGCGACTTGGGAATCTCTTCCCAGTCTGAGCGGTCCAGACTGTAGTAGCGGACGCGGTCGCCCTTCACCTCATAGCTCTTCACCAGTTCGTAGCTGCCGTCTTTCAGGAACAGCTTGATGGCGGCCATCAGCGGCAGCGGGCTCAGCATCAGACCTGCCAGCGCCACCACAGCCATCGCCCGAAAAGCTTTACCGCGCATACTGCACCTCGTCTGCTTTGATGTTAACCCGCTCCGCCGCGTGGTATCAAACCCGGCTCCGCAGGTAATTTCCCGGATCGCCCCCTTCGGGCGCGTCTTCAACTTCCCGCATCTTCTCTTGCCAAAACGCCACTGGGCTGTTAAAAAGGCGTCTATGTCAAACCAGAATTCAGCACCGGGCGCGAAAGATTCCGCGCGCCGTACTTTTCTTAAAAATTTTGCCGCCGTCGGCGCGCTGGCCTCGGTGAAATCGGCGCCTGCGTTCTCATCACCCTTGCCACAGGACATGGGAGAAGATGACCGCCGTTACTGGGTCGAGGTCGTAACCCGCGTGGCGGACCCCGTGCTGCGGGCGCTCAGCCAACAGAAGTTGAAGGCATTGATGCCGGTTGAAGCACCCTCACGGTAACGTTGCAGACCGCCGCCGGTTTACGTATCTTGAAGCGGCCGGGCGGCTGCTATGCGGCATTGCGCCGTGGCTTGAGTCGGGGGCCGCCGAGGGACCGGAAGGCAGCTTAAGGCGGCAGCACGCTGAGTGGGCCCGCGCCGCCATCGCAGCGGCCACAGACCCGGCATCTCACGACTTCATGAATTTCAACAAAGGCACCCAGCCCGTTGTGGACGCGGCCTTCCTGGCCCAGGCCGTGCTGCGCGCGCCCACCGAACTGTGGGAGAAGCTCGACACGAAGACCCGGCGCAACCTGGTGAAGGCTTTGCAATACACACGAGTCATCCGTCCGGGGTTCAACAACTGGCTCCTGTTCAGTGCCATGGTTGAAGCCGCCCTGTGCTTCATGGGCGAGTGGTGGGACAGGATGCGCGTTGATTATGCCGTGCGCGAGCACCAAAGCTGGTATCTGGGCGATGGCATGTATGGAGACGGCCCGCAGTTCCACTGGGATTACTACAACAGTTATGTCATCCAGCCCATGCTGCTGGACGTACTGGACACCGTCTCAAAACATTCCAATGACTGGGATTCGATGCGGCCGGCTGTTCTGGCGCGGGCGCAGCGTTACGCCGCCATCCAGGAACGCCTGATCAGCCCGGAGGGAACCTATCCCGCCATCGGCAGGTCGCTGGCCTATCGCTTTGGAGCGTTTCATCTGCTGGCCAGCATCGCCCTGCGGCGGCAGCTTCCTGAAGGCGTCTCGCCGGAACAGGTCCGCTGCGCTCTGACGGCGGTGATGCGCCGCATGATTGAAGCGCCCGGCACCTTCGACGCGAACGGCTGGCTGACGGTGGGCTTCTGCGGGCATCAACCCGCCATCGGCGAAGAGTATATTTCCACGGGCAGTTGTTATCTCTGTTCGGCCGCATGGCTTCCCGCTGGGGCTTCCGCCAGATGACCCGTTCTGGAAAAACCCGCCGCAGCCGTGGACTCAGCAGAAAGTTTGGAGCGGCAGAAACGTTCCCGCCGACCATGCCCTGGGCAAGGCCGGCGGCATTCCCGGCTGCCGCGCCTAGCGCCGGCATTTGATGAGAGACGCGACTGGCCGGACGGCGCAGACGTCGCGCCTTTTGCGAGGCCTGCGAAACTGATGAAAAATGAAGAGGAGCTGAAATCCATGAAGAATTCCATCAGCCGGCGTCAATTTCTGGGAGCGGCAGCAGCAGCAGCGGCCTTGCCTTCAGTCAGCGCCTCTGCGTCGGTCGGGGCTCTCCCGAGTTCCACCAGGTGGCCGGGCGACCGCAGCGCCGCCATCAGCCTGACCTTTGACGACGCGATGCAGACACATCTCGACAACGCAGGCCCGATCCTCAAGAAGCACGGCCTGAACGGCACCTTCTTTGCGGTGACGGGTTTGTCGAGCACATGGCGCAAGCGCCCTGACGACTGGAAGCGGCTGGCGGCGGAAGGCAATGAGATCGCGAGTCACACCGTGCACCATCCCTGCATGCTGAAAGCGATCAAACCCCATTCGCAGGATTACACTCCGGACATGATGCTCAAAGAGATCCGGGAAAGCTCCGAGGCCATCATCGAGCGGCTGGGCGTGCACCGTGGCCTGACGTTTGCCTATCCGTGCGGCGATATGACCTTTGGCGGCGAGGCCGACCTGGCCCGCAACCAGGCACACTACATGGACTACGTGGCCCAATATCATTTTGCCGCGCGCGGTTACAACAGCTGGGCGCCTGTCGTCGCCGAAGACATCAACCCGCTCACCGTGCCGGTCCTGGGCTGGACGGCTGGAAAAGATTTCCCCAGCCTCCTGGCCCAGCTAGAACCCGCCCGCCAGGGCCACAATTGGGGCGTTTACGTCTTTCATGGCGTCGGCGGCCAGTGGCTTTCAGTCACCAATCAGGCGCTGGACGAGCTGTCCGGCTTTCTGGCGCAACACCCCGAGATCTGGACCGCAACCTTCGGCGACGTCGTCCGCTATATTCAGGAGGCGAAAGCGCTCAAGGTTCGGGCGGGTGAGTCCTCGGATCAGAGCCTCGGGTTCCGACTGACGTGGCCGTTGGATTCAAAAGTTTACGATCTGCCTGTCACGCTGAAGTGGAACCTGCCCTCCGCGTGGAGTTCGTGCACCGCACAAGCGGACGGCCAGCCGGTGAAGTGCTCCATCAAGGCAAGCGACGGAGCCAAAACTGCGCTGCTCGATGTTCCCGCGCAGACAAAGACTCTCCAGTTCGTGAAAAAGTAATCTTCCTCAGTGCTGGTGCCTCGACCGCCCGCTCTGGAACCAGTTTCCCAAAGCCTGAGGTGGGAAGACTGCCCCAACAAAAGGCAGTCGAGGCGGCACATTACTTTTTCCGTTCGACGACCCACTCGCAATGCGCGTCGCCGCGGACCATATTCTTGGTGAGTTTGAAAGTGAAGTTCGGATTTAAACTTTCGACAGCCCCTTCACCCCAATTTTGATGTCCTGCGCCGCAGGTATCCATGTCAAGGCCTTGTTCCTTCCACCTCTTGTGCCAGGGACACTGCGTCGTTCTTCCCACGCATCTGTCTGGGGTAGCTTCAACAATTTCGAACACAAACTCCGGCCCCATTGACGCCTGGGCCATGAGATGTGTAACCGCTTCGACATCGGCGGGGCTCTCAGTTGGTAATCCGAGAGAATCAGCAAATGGCTTTGCTCCCTTCCCTGCCTGGCGCCAGAGTGGCCCATTGAACTCATCAAATTTGTCCTGCCCCACAGCCTGCTTTAAGGCGTTGGAAATGGCAATGTACGCTCCGGTCAATCCCTTCGTGGCCATCTCCCATCTCGTTTTCTCAGGGACCTGTTCTATTTTGTCAGACATTCGCACCCCTCCCTTCGCAAATATTCCTTATGAGCCCCCTGCTCAGAACTGAGCATAGATGATCCCGATTGTCTTTCTTGCACCCAAGGTTAAGTGGATTGTACACCCCGGCAAACTCCAGTGAAGTCGTTTTTTCATCTCGCTGCGGCCGAGCGAATTGGGCACACCAGCTCGTGCAGGCAACCGAAGAACCCTGGCGGCACGAAAACTTCATCTTGTTGTAATCATCGGCGGCCATTTGAGCGGTATAATCGTTCCCGAAATCATCCGAGGACTCATAGCCCAACGCGTGGCAAGGGCCACCGAAGAAACTGATCAGGAGGTTCAATGATGCGGCCAAACTGGAGAGTCGTATTGTGTGGACTGCTGCTGGTGGCGGGTTTTCTCCTGCTGGCTGGGAGCAACGTGCCTGCAACTCTGAACGCGGCGCCAACAGAGTTGCCCAGCGGCTGGAAGATTACTCCCGCCGGAAGGGTGGTGGACCTGGCGGGTGACATGCCCTTGCGCGTGCTGCCTCTGCCCGGCGGCCGGGCGCTGGTCCTGACAGGCGGTTATCACGACCACTCGCTGAGTGTGGTGGACGTTGCCGCCGGCAAAGTCATTGAAACCCTCGAGCTCGGAAAAGTCTGGGCCGGTCTCGGGCTGGACGCCTCCGGGAAAAACATTTTTGTTTCGGGCGGAGGACCGCTGCTTCGGAGCTTCGACCGGAATTTTAAAAGGGTCCCTCTCAACCCGGTGGTACGCCAGTCTCTTACGAAGCCCGTGTTGCGCGTCACGTTGCAGAACAACAAGCTGACGTCCCGCCCCGGCCTGGCCATTTCGGGCCTGGCGGAAAAGGACCGGTTCATTGCCGGTGTGGCCGTTGGGCGCGATGGGGCGCTCTACGTGGTCAACAATCAGGGAGACACCGTCTACAAACTGAATTCCAGGGACGGTTCCGTCGTGGCGTCGGTGCAAGTCGGTTATCGTCCTTTCGCCATCGCCATTTCTCCCGATTCCCGGACCGTAGCGGTTTCCAACTGGGGAGACAAGTCGGTCAGCCTGCTGGACCCCGCCACGTTGAAGGAGACTGCGCGCGTGCCGGTGGGAGCGCAGCCGAGCGACCTGGCTTACGCATCCGACGGCCGGCTCTTCGTCGCAAACGCAGGCTCGAACAGCGTGAGCGTCATCGCCGGCGGAAAGGTTATCGAAACCATCAAGACCTCGCTCCACCCGCAAGACCCGGTCGGGTCCACTCCCGACGCGCTGGCGGTAGGGCCCAAAGGAAAGCTCCTTTTTGTCGCCAATGCGGACAACAACGACGTGGCGATGATCGACATCGCGCAGCGGGCCGAATCGCGTGTGCTGGGATTTATCCCCACCGGCTGGTACCCCAGCGCCATCGGCGTCACCGCTGACGGCAGGCAGTTGCTGGTGGCGACGGGAAAGGGCATGGGCTCGCGCGCCACGGTGCCGGCGCTGGGCCGGTTTCCCAACAAGGCTCCTGACCCCGCAACGCCCTACGACTACGTGGGCAACATCCTTTCCGGGCACCTGGAAATCATCCCCGTGCCCGGTGCGGCGGAGCTCAAAGCGTATACCAGGCAGGTGTTCGACAATGTTCCCCGGCCTCAGCAGGGAATTTCGCCGGAAGAAAAGGCGCAGGCCCGGGAGGCCTTCAGCCACATCAAGCACGTTCTCTACATCATCCGCGAAAACCGCACCTACGATCAGGTGTTCGGCGACCTGGGCCGCGGGAACGGCGATCCCAACCTGGTGCTGTTCGGCAAGAACATCACTCCCAACGCCCACAAGCTGGCAAACCAGACGGTGATTCTCGACAACCTTTACGTCAACGGTGAAGTTTCTGAAGACGGCCACCAGTGGTCAGACGGCGCTTACGCCACCAACTTTACCGAGAAGGTCTGGCCTTCCAGCTACAGCCGTCGCGGTGAGCCCAAGGCCGACGAGCGGCTCACGGCGTCACCGGCCGGCTATCTTTGGGACAACTGCCGCCGGCACGGCATCAGCTTCATGAGCTATGGCGAGTTCACTCATTTTGTTTCCAATCCCGGCAGCGCCCCGGAGTACACCTCGGTCAGCGGGCTGGAAGGACACTTCAGCAAGGCCTGGCTGGGAGACCTCCATGGCCGCGACACTGACAAGGCAAAAGTTTTTATTGACGACCTGCACAAAGCCGAAAAGACGGGCCAGTGGCCGCAGTTCATGGTGATGAGCCTGCCCGAGGACCATACGCGTGGCCTGACGCCGGGCGCCTTCACGCCCAGAGCCACCGTGGGATCAAACGACCTGGCGCTCGGCCGCATGGTTGAGGCCGTCACACACTCGCGCTTCTGGCCGGAGACCGCCATCTTTGTGATTGAAGACGATGCGCAGAACGGCCCCGATCACGTGGACGTGCATCGCACGGTGGGGCTGGTGATTTCGCCCTACGTCAAGCACGGATTCGTGGACAGCACCCACTACACAACGGCATCGATGATCCATACGATGGAGCTGATTCTGGGGCTGCCCATCATGACCCAGTACGACCGCGCGGCAACGCCCATGTACCGCTGCTTCCAAAGCCGCTCGAAGCTCTGGGCCTATGATGCCCTCAGGCCGCGAACCGATCTCATGGCCAGGAACCCGAAGACAGGGCCGGGCGCCGTGGCCTCCGCCAAGCTCGACTTCTCAGACGTCGATCGCGCCGATCCCGATGCTCTGAACAAGATTCTGTGGAACGCCCTCAGGCCAGGCCAGCCCATGCCTGCGCCCGTTCATAGCGCAGCGTTCCTCGAAGGGCAGTAGTCGAAGGCGGCGGCGTAAAGTTGTTCTGCAACTCTGCGGCCGGCGTGCCTCGACGCTCGGCGATTGAAGCCCGGACTCATCGGCCCTTCGCTAAAAGTGCGCCACAAATCGGCTTCCCGCTTCATGGCTCACATCGAACCGGGCGAGCTTCGTTTCCCTCGACCACTTGAACGCCACAGATTGTCCGTTGTGGTTTGTGATTTTTCGTACCGGGAGGGTGCTGTAAAGCGTGATCTGCAGCGGCGCTCCGGCCGGCGCGTTGAACGAGAAGTCGAGCCTCCGCGACCGCGCGTCCCACTTTTCGAACTCCAGGCTATGAGCGCCGAGGGCAAAGAACACTTGCGGGTGCGCCGGTTTCTTGAGGAAAACCAGCTGCCGGTGCGCCCATCCGTCTATTTCAATTCTTAAACGCCCATTTTCACCTTGAAACAATTCTGCGCTCATCGGCTCGTAGGCCACGTATCCGGTTTTCAGAGGCGCCTCGGCAGCAACCTGGTTTTCACTGGTATTGATAAGGGTGGCGAGCATCTCGCCGGGCTTCTCCACCACGTTGGCGACAACCTCGTCCGGGCCAACAGGCAGAACGCTTTGTCCCTGCATTCCCAGGTGCCACGTTCCGGTTTCTGCACCGAAATACCGGAAAACATCGAAATCGTCGAACCCCTTCCGCGACGAGAACTGAGGGCGGTGGTAGTGCTGCGGCAGGAAGTTGATCAACGCGGCGAATGACGCCTTCCGAACATCGTTCCACGGCGTTTTCGCCCACAGAATATCCGTCGGCTCTCCCAGCCGGTAGGAACTGTAGAGCCACCGCCGTGAGTCCGGATCGAGTGCGGTGATGTCGCGCGATTCGCCCACCAGGCGCAGGTCGATAAAGCTGGTCAGCAATGCTGTGGAAAGCAGGTTCGTGTTCGCCTTGATGATGGCGTGCGGGTTCTTCGCCTTCAGCAGGTTGTAGGCGTAGGCCATCATCTCACGAGCGCCCAGGATGGTGTAGGTGCGAAACCGCCCACCGCAGCCGTGCCGCCAGTTCTCGCAGACCATCTTGCCGTACCAGAAGTCAAAGTAAAGCCCGTCGAAGTCGTACTGCTCCACGACGCGGGCAATCTGCCGCTTCCAGTAAGCGCGCCAGCCGGGCGCCCCCGGGCACATCAGCGTTGTTTCCTGGTCCGGATGCATGCGGTAGGCATCTTCCGCTTCGATGCCTCTCCGGACAAACTCCTGCGACATGCGGAAGTGCTCCACGGTCGGTTCGATGGCCCACTCTTCGGCGTGGTCGCGGAAGGCCTTGCTCGCGTGGCACAGGTCCACGAGAGTGATGTACGGAATCACCTTGATCCCGTGCTGGTGGCAGAGCTCGATGGTGCGGCGCATGTCGGCTTCGTTCAGCGGCATGTAATCGCCGGAAAGCCAGTTGGCCACGCCCACCACCAGGTTGTATCCGTTGCGCGCCAGGGTTGCAATCTGCTCTTCAGTGGGCGGCGTCCACCGGGGCCGGTGCTGGTAAGGGCCGAGGATGGCGCCCTTCAGCATGGCGTAGCGCGGATCGAACTTCTTCGACGGCGTCACGGCCAGCGCGAACTGGCCTGCCCGCGTCCAGCCGGGACGGGTGAGCGTGGCGGTGTTTCGCACCAGGTAGTTGACCCATTCGACGCGCTCGCCCCTGCGCTCAACAGAAAACATCTCATTCTGGTCGCGCCGCTGGGAGCCGTCCACGCTGTTCCAGGTCTGAGTGTCCACCTTCCAGGTGCTCACTTCCATCCCCACGCGCTTGTCACCCAGCCAGAACCACGGGATGAATACCCCGGCGAGGATTTTCTTATCGCCGGACTCGACCGGCCGGAACTGGTAATTCGATCCTTCGGAGCCGAATTGTTCAGGCATCCATGAAATGAAGCTCACCAGCGATTCCCGGACAGCGCCGCCGGAAAGCCTGAGCCATCGGAACCAGCGCTCCCCGCGCGCTGTGTTGTTAACGTCGATGATCACCCCGCCGTCAATCGCGATGTCATACGTAACCGAATAGACCATGGGGAACCGCGCACCCGCTTCGGAAACGTAGCTGCCCTCAGCCTGGATCACCACGCGCGCCGGCTCATTCTGCTTGACCGTGAGGCGCGCCTGAGTTTCCCGGCTGGCCGAGTAGGGCGAGAAGTTGCGGTCAAGTTGCTCGGCAAGCTCAAGGTTCGGGATAGGAATACCGGCCAGGAGTTCCTCCCCCAGCACGCGCACGCCGGTGATCAGCCCGTTGGCTTTGCTGAACGTGTACTCAAACGTCTCACCGGAAACCGTAACGGATGCCGCTTCCTCCGTTACCTTCAGGTTCTGTTCCGCCGAGAGCGGGCGCTTGGGCTCCGGCACCGCAACAGAAGACGGACCGTCCTTCCCCTGCGCATCAGGCTGCCTGGCATTGCCGGCAAGTCCGCGACCCGGCAGCACCAGGCCCGCCGTCCCGGCGCTTAAAGACTGAAGAAATTGTCGCCTGCCCGGCGATTTCGAATGTCTTCGCTTTGGCATGGATGACAGATCCTTTCCTTAGCCAGAACACATTTGGTTGCAAACTCCGGACGGCCATCCGGAGAGGTGGACGTACTTCTGTGAAGCCCCCGCGTTTCCGACCGGTCAGCCCTTGTCCGTAACGTGAATGATGGCCTTGATGACCCCGTCGCGATAGGCGGAAACCAGCTCGAAGGCTGCGCCGGTCTCACTCAGCGGGAAGTGGTGGGTCATCAAGGGACCCACGTTGATCCTGCCGCTTGAAACCATCTCGATGGCGGGCGCCATGCAATGGTTCTGCCGCCGCACGTTCTTGATGGTCAGTTCTTTGCGCCGCAGGCTGTGAGCCTGAAAGCTGACTTCGTCGAATTCCGGAATGCCGACCATCACCAGTGTTCCGCCGGGCTTCAGCAGTTCCACGGCCTGATTCAGGGTTTCCTGCTCGCCCGCGCATTCAAACACAATGTCCACGCCCGTGGGTTCCGCCTCGCCGATGGCTTTCACGATGTCGCCCTGCTTCGGATTGCCGGTCCATCGGGCGCCGAGTTGCGCGGCCATCTTCAACCGCTCGTCAATCAGGTCGGTCATGTACGCCGTGCAATCCGCCGCCGCGCGGCAGGCCAGCAGAACGCTCAAACCAATGGGGCCCGATCCCAGGATGGCAACCGTCGCGCCCGCTTCCATCTGCGAGAGCCTTTGCGAGTGGATGCCAATCGAAAGCGGCTCAATCATGGCGGCCTGGCCGTCTGTCATGGAGTCGGGAACGGGGTAGCAGCAATCTGCGGGCAGCACCACGAATTCCGCAAGCGACCCTGACAGTTCACCCGGATTGCCCATAAAGCGCTGGTTGCGGCAGGTGTTGGGACGCCCGGCCCGGCACTGGTCGCAGTGGCCGCAGGCCACCAGCGGATCGACGGCCACGCGCTGGCCCGGCTGCAGCCGCCGAACCTCCGCGCCCGTTTTTTCGATGGTCCCCGCAAACTCGTGGCCCAATACGAACGGAAACTTCACCACGGCTGCGCCAATACGGCCCGTCCTGTAATAGTGCACGTCGGAGCCGCACACGCCCACCGCGTCAATGCGCAGCAGAACGTCGCGCGGGCCCGCGAGTTCCGGTTCCGGCGCTTCGCCGATATCAATCTGGCGCAAGGCGCTAAGAAAAGCAGCTTTCATGGATGTTTTCGTTCTCCCCCTCAGTTCGGCAATGACCAGATTTGCGTGGCCAGGTTGTGGCCGCAGACCTGCATTCTGACGCTCTGGGGTTCGAGTTCCGATCCGGTCGCGGTAAGGCACTGCAGGTTGCCGCTGTTGACGAGGTTGCCTTTCAAGGTGTAACGCCAGTGCTGCGCGCTTACAGATCGGCAGGCCTGCATCACCGGGTTGCCGTTCACGACGGCCAGGCATTCGCCGCCGGAAGAACGCAGGGCGCCCTCTTTCGTCACCGTCCATTTCTCCGCGGCGGCGCCGGCGCAAGGTTCGACGCTTCCCGGAGCGGCCAGGCAGCGAGCGTAATTCTCGAAGTCGCGATTGCGCCTCACAGCAGTGATCATGGTGATGGTGCCGGTTCGCGCCGGTTTGCCACATTCAGCGGAGGGATGCACACGCCAGATGATGGCGTCATGAGACGCTACCTCGGCCTCGAGAGAGGATGCCCCGGATTGCTCTTTGCCAGTCCAGAGGTCCTTTGCGTCCAGCTTGCATCCGGAGCTTGCGGCAAAACCCAGATCAGCCGGCGTCACGTCGACCTTAACGGCTGCATCACCGTGGTTCGCCGCCGCGACCGCGCCGTCGCCCGAGGAAAGCTGCTTGAACAGAACGTCCATTTGCGGAGTGCGCCGCACCAGCGTAGCCATTTTGCCCAGCGGGTCCTGGTCAATCGCGATCAGGTCCTTGTTGCCCACAATGGCAATCGCCTCCGGGGTCAGTTTCGCAACCTCGGAACTGAGAATCAGCGGGGCCGACATCATGGACCACAGCGCCATCTGGGTGCGGCTTTCCGGCAGGCTCATGCCGATGTCACCGGCGATGATGAAGTCCGGATCGTTCCAGTTGCCGGGCTTCTGGAAGCGGCCCAGCGGCAGGTTGTAGGAATAGTTCCACAGCATACTCTGGTAGCGTGTGCGCTGCGGAAACCTGCGGCGGAATTGCGCGGGGATGGGATGCGCGTGATACGTGGCGATGTCAGAACCTTCGCGCCACAACTGGCCGTACTTTCCCACCCAGCTCAGCACGTCGTACCATTCCGGAGTGCCCTGGAAATAAGCGGGAGCTGATTCCGAAAAAACGATGGGGCGGTCCACCTGCTGCAGTGCCGCATGCTGGGCCGCATAGGCCATACGGTAGGCCTGTTCCTGGTCCTCGCCGGGCGGCGCGTAAACGTTGCAGCCGTCGAGCTTGAGATAATCCACGCCCCAGGACGCAAACAGCCGGGCATCTTCCAGAAAGTGGGCCTCCCCGCCGCCCTGCGGTTGTCCGCTGCCTGCGTACCGGCCGCAGGTTTCAGAGCCGGAGTCTTCGTAGATGCCGAATTTCAGGCCCATCTTGTGTACGGCATCGGCCACCGGCTTTATTCCGTTGGGAAAGCGCTTCGAGTCCACCTGCAGGTTGCCGTTTGCGTCGCGGTCTTTCAGCATCCAGCAGTCGTCGATGGTCACCGTGTCATAGCCCAGCGCGCGCGAGGCCGGTGGAGACCAGCGCACGGGCGTTATCAAGAATCGTATCGGCCGTATAACCGCACTGGTAATGGGCCCAGTCGTTCCAGCCCATCGGCGGCGTGGCAGCCAGCGGCTTTTCGCCAGCGGCGGCCGCAAAGGCCGGGACCGCCGCACCAAAGGTGGAAACGAGAATAAATAAGAAGACGTAAACAACCAACGCCCCAGCGTTTCGGCCGGCGTGCCCGGCACCACCCCTGCGAACTCTCTTCTCTTGCAACACGAATGCACCTCCCGCATAAAAAATGGATCGGATTGACAGCGACAAACAAAAGTAGAACTGCGCGGCAGGCGATTGTCAAGCTTTCTGAACCGCGCGGCAGCAATGGAATGTTCTTTGTGTCAAGGCCATGGCCGGGCTACCGATCCGCCGTGCCTGTCTGGAGCCCACGTAATCGCTTATAGGCAGAAGGATAACGATCAGGCAGGCCATAGACGGGATTCCATTCGGCGCGGGCCCTTCTCAGCGCCGTCAGGTCAATGTCGCCCACCAGAACTCCCGGGCCGTCGCCGAGCTGGCGCACGGTCTCGCCCTTGTAATCAATGATGGAGCTGGTGCCCGTGTTGCGGGGAGCCGCGTAGTTGGCGCGCACGATGTAGAGTTGGTTTTCCAGTGCCGTGGTTTCAAACAGGTGGATCAGCAGCGGGCGCGAAAAATCGTCGGTGCAGTAAGGGATGAAGACCACTTCCGCGCCGCCCAGGGCGAGTTCCAGGGTTGATTCGGGATGCTGCACGTCATAGCAGATCTCGATGCCCAATTTCACCTGGACACCGTTCACATCGATGTCCCACACCGGAAAGCCGTCGCCGTGCTGCACCCCGGAAGCCACCATCCAGTTCTGCAGGTGGACTTTGCTGTAGGTGCCCACAATCAAGCCTTGGGGATTCATCAGGACGGCGGTGTTGTAGAGTTGGCCGTTCCGGTTTTCGTCCATGCCGAAAACGATCCAGATGCCAAGCTTCTGCGCCAGCGCTGAAAAGCGCCTGGTGGACGGGCCCGGAATCGGCTCCGCCGCCGCCAGGATTCTTTCCCGTTCACTCATCAGCCGCGGGTCGTTCATGGACTCGCCCGGCTTCAGATTCACCCTTGGATAACCCTGTACGGCGGCCTCCGGCGTCACGACGATCTTTGCGCCCTGCGCCACGGCCAGCCGGATTCCTTCTTCCGCCTGCTTGAGGTTGTAGGATTTGTCGAGGACGTGCGCGTTCATCTGGACAATGCCCACCCGGAGGGTCTGGGAACTTTCCGGCTGAGCCGCGGGCGTTTGAGGGGACGCCGCGCCCTTCATCTCACCGCTGAAGGCTCCCACCAGAACCGTCGCCGCAACGAACGCGGCAACCGAAAGACCGATCTGTCGCCTCTTCAACCTCATGCTTCCAACCCTTACTGCTTAGCAGCGACGGCGCCCCCATCGCCGACACTGGTAAACCCGGCATCAAAGCCCTCTCCGAGGGAAGAGGGTGTCCCGCAGCGCGGGACGGGTGAGGGGTCCTTTGGTTCCGCGTAACTTTGGCAGGCAATGACGAACCGCTGAATTTGGAAACAACTCTTCGTCACCGCTCCGCTCTTCTCTTCATGCTCCAAACTGCCGCAGATGATGGTCGAGGTGCAGGTATCCCAGGCGCATCCAGTCCTTTTGTGACATCCGCCCAAAGAAAGGATGTGCCGGCCATTCAAACCCTCTGGGCGGTTTGGCATAGCGGTCAATCAGCTTCTTCAAATCCTTTTTGTCGTTCTCAAATTCTTTCGGCTGGCTGCCGCCGGCCCTGGGGTCCCATTCGGGCGGTCCCTGCACGCCGTGCGGCCACGGAATCGGCACCCACAGCGCGGCCCAGCGGAAGGGGGTGCGGGGAATCCAGCGGCTGGCCGGCTTCACCTCCCGCTCGCCCAGGCACGACTGGAAGGCGTCGCGCAGGTGGCACAGCATCTGGTGCGGCGTCATTTCTCCCCACCGCCGCTGGCTTGCCGGCCGCACGGTCCTCAGCCGATTCAGGATTTCAATCCTGTCGTTGGGACTCCCAAGTGTCTTCATGCCGACTATTTTAACCCGCCACGGCCTGCTTCAGGGAACCATTGGCAATGATTCCCTCCCGTCCTGCTGGTGGCGAACGAAGGCCTCGGCATATTTCACGCCCAACTCAGCACCTCGAAAGCGGTTCATCAGCTCGTGCACGCCATAGAACTCTTCCGGATTCTGGCTGGCGTGGGCGTAGCAGGCCTGGCGTTTGCGGGCTTCCGTTGCGCTGATGTCCACCAGCCGCGTGGGCCGGAAGGTCTGCGTCTGCATGCCCGACTCCACTTCCGTGTAGTAGAGTTCAAACCCGCGTTTCATCCCCAGCCACGCGTCGTACACCAGCAGCGACGTCGCGCGGTGGTCGCGGTGTGTATCCACGGGCCAGGGCGCAAACACCAGGTCGGGCTTTTCGGCGGCCAGGATTTTCCCAAATTGCCGATAGGTCTCGTTGGTCACCTCACTCGATCCGTCAATCTGCCCTGCAAACACCGCGCGAGCCTTGAGGATGGCGCAGGCCTTTTCCGCCTCGGCTGTGCGGATGCGCGCCGCCTCCGCATGAGATTTGCCGCGGATGCCGGCTTCGCCGCGGGTCAGGTAAAGCGCCACCACTTCGTGGCCCAGATCGGCGTAGCGAGCCATGGTGCCTCCCGGCGGAGGATTCCGGATCGTCAGGATGCGCACCGGCGACGACGATCTTGAGCCTGGGCGGCGAGGCCTCGCCGGCTCCCTTTGAAAGCAGCGGCAACCCCAGCGCGCCAATGGCTGCCTGGCCAGTCCGCGCCATCAGGGTTCTTCGTGAAATGGATTTCATCGCCGTGCGCTCCTTGTCAGTGGCATCCGTCCTGAAATGTCGAATTTATAGTTATGCGAAACGATGCATAACCATGCACTCCGTACTTCTGGAGCAGCGGCATCACGCCGGGGCCCGCAGCCCTCAAAGCCCCTGGAGGCGGTGATGTCATAGACCGCATTCACGTAAACAGCCGTCGCTCGTCTCTCCCATCGAAGAATGGGTGCGTTCGTGAGCGTGCGGTGTATTCCTGGAGCCGCCGGGATGATTGTCCGCCGCCCTTTGCCGATCAGGGGAAAGCAATGTATACACGCGCCGCAACCCAAATGCAAGCAGCCAGAATGATGGCGGGTGAACAGCCAGGGATAAAAGGTAATCCCGCGGCTCAAAATCGGTTTCGCGGCCGCACGCTGTGATAGAATGCCGCCACCCAGGCGCATGTACACATCTTGAAGAAGGCGTAAGGGCCATGGAACCGGCGCGAAAATGTCATCGCTCTTCTGTTGAGAGCGGTCGTCGATCCCGCGCCTCCACGGTGAAATGCCGGCTGTTCTTTCTGCTCTGCACCAGGGTGCGAAGCCCAACCTTGACTTGAGATACCTGCAGGAGGAGGAACTCATGGACAACTGGACACGAAGAGGATTTCTCGGATCGCTTTCGGGGGCGGCGGCGGCAACGGCGTTGGGCGCTCGCCCGGGAGAAAGCCTGCCGCTCCCTGAAACGCGGACGGGGAATGTCAAAATCAAGATCACCGATCTCAAATGCGCCATCATCGGCCGCAATCCGACGGTTCGAATCGTCACGGACCAGGGAGTTTCCGGCTACGGCCAGGCCGAGTCTGCCAAGCCGTATCTCAAGCCGATGGTGCTGTTCTACAAACAATATCTACTGGGCGAAGATCCCACGGACGTGGCGCGCGTCATGCTGAAGATCCGCCGCATGGGCGCGTCCAAGCCCTGGGGCGCGGCGGTCAGCGCCATCGAAATCGCGCTGTGGGATATTGCCGGGCAAGTGGCCGGGGTGCCGGTTTACAAACTGCTGGGCGGAAAGATTCGCGACCGCGTCCGTGCCTACAACGGAGCCGTCCGTTTCCCCATGAGCGGCCAGACCCCCGCCGATTACGCCGAGAACATGGCGAAGATGAAGGAGGCCAAGGAGGGTTTCACGCTCATCAAACAGGCCGTGGGTTTTCACAATCCGGCAATGATGGCCGCCGTCCCCGATGGCTGGTACGACTATCCTCCGCGGTCCGGGCCGCCGCATGCCAATCGCGGTCTCCTCACCGAGCGCGGTCTCGAACACATCATCGCCTGCGTTGAAGCCATGAAGAAAGTCCTGGGCGACGAGGTCGGGCTGGCCCTCGACTGCGGACCGGGCTGGACCGTCAAGGACGCCATCCGCTTTGCGCGGGCGCTGGAACCGCTGCACATCACCTGGCTCGAAGACATCATTACCGGCGATTACACGCCCTACCCGAACGCCCAGGTTTTCAAGCAGGTCACCGACAGCACCTCAACCCCCATTCACACCGGAGAAGAGATCTACCTGCGCGAGAACTTCAAGGATCTCATCGAAACCCAGGCGGTGAATGTTCTGGGTCCCGATCCGGAAGATGTGGGCGGCATTGCCGAGTTGAAGTGGATTGCGGAATACGCCGACCTTCACGGCATTCTCGTCGCGCCGCATGGCATTTTCGACGGCCTGTTCGGGCTGGCCGCGCACGTTCACCTGGCGGCCGCGCTGCCCCAGAACTACATCGCCTTCGAGTATCCTATCGGCGATCCGGCATGGTGGTATGACATCGTCGAGGGCTTGCCTGACCCCGTCATGAAACGTGGCTTCATCGACGTCTGGGACAAGCCGGGTCTCGGCGTCAGATTTAATGTGAAGGCGGCCAAGGCGCACCTCAGGGACGAGGACCGCGACTTTTTCGACTAGGCCTGCCGTGAACGACTAAAGGAGGAATGGAAGAATGGTTGTGCAGATCGTGCGATTCAAATCCGGATTGACGTATGAGCAGCTGATGAAGGTAGCTGAAGAGCGCGCTCCTCAATTCCGGGCGCTGAAGGGTCTTGTGCAGAAGTATTACCTCAAATACGACGGCGCGGACGAATACGGAGCGGTCTACCTGTGGGAATCGGAAGCCGCTTTGAAGGAGTACCGCGAGTCCGAGCTTTTCCGCACCATCCCCGCCACCTACCAGATCCAGGGCGCGCCCGATATCCAGATCGCCGAACTCGTCATGCCCCTTCGCCCCGGAGCGTAGCGCGCATCTCCGCTCCTGAGGTCCGCGGATTTTCTTAGGAGGGCCGGGCTTCAGCCCGGCCATTCCACGGCGCCCCAGGAAATAAGTCCTCTCCGAGGGGAGGGGGTGGACGCGCCAGCGGCCGGCTGAAGGGTGTGATGTGCGTCACGGCAACCCGTTCCCAAAAGGAGGATGGTAATCAGGGGCGGATCGCAACGGGAGGTTCGCATGAAGAACCAATGGATCGAGCGCTCTGCGCTTTTCGTCTGCGCCTTGCTGGTGTTTTCAATGGCGCACAGCAGGACCCGCGCACAGGTTCGTGCTGCGCAACCCAACCATCAGCAAACCAACATTTTGACCCTGGAGGGTCCGGCCATCCACATTCTGGTCACGGAGCCTCTGTCCCGCCGCGACCTTCACAAGCTGGCCACAGATTCCCGCACCGCCCGTCGCCATCCGGATCTCGCCCAATATTATCGAAGCAAGGCCGAACGGTTGCAGGCCGAAGCGAAAGAATGCCAGCGAATCGCCCGCGACTTTGGCGACCCCAAGCCTCTTGATGCCCCCGACCACTTCAATATTGGCCGGAACGCGCGCCACTATCACGTCATCGCCAGGCAAAGCCTCAGGCAGGCCCGGAACGCCGGCTTTGTGGCGGCCCTTTATGCGCAGGCAGCGCAGGGCGAAGGCTGCTTCACGTGTCACAACCTGCACGGCCACGGCGGAACCATCGCGCCTGACCTGGCAACGGAAGGAACGCGCGGCCGCTCCGATGCCTGGCTGATCGGCCATTTCAAGGACCCCCAGGCCTACTCTCCAGCCTCCGTCATGCCCGCGCTTAGCCACCTGACAAACCGCCAACTTCAGGCGCTGGCCACCTTCCTGCAATATCAGAAAGAAAGGTAGCAGTTAGCGCGGGCCTCCGGTTATGTAGTGGGGGAGTTCTCTGCCATCTGAAATCTTGAATCTGGATTTCTCCCCTGCGTCTCCTCCGGCCGGTAGATTGATGACGTACCCCTCTTCCCCGGGGAGAGGACGGCGGAGGGACGACGACAGGTGGGGGGTCTTTTGCTCTGCGGTACCTGATTTTGAAATCAGCGCAAAGCCGCAGATTATCAGCAGGCCGTAACTGTGCGCTCCCCGCTTACTGAATCTTCTGGCTCATGGGCGGAGGTGCACTGGGGGTTCCCTCCTTCAACATCCCAAACAACTGGAACAGCGCCTGAGTATTCTTCGCCCCTCCGCGAAAGTGGAAGCTGCAATCCACGAAGGTGGTATTGGTCCATTCAAATTCGCCGCCGGAGTAAAACAGATGGCAGTTGGTCAGTTTGCAGTTGATGAAGAACACCTCTTCGAGGACAAAACTCTTGTGGCTGATCTCCTGATTTTCTATCACGGTCATGCTGGTCCTCATCACCTCCCGATTTGCGCTCAAAACACGCCGGCCGGCGCAGAGGGTTGCGCTTCCGCGCCTACTTTATGACAGCGCTGAGCGGAACCGCAGCTCCTCCACGAGCCATGCTCAGATCGGCCGCTTCCATGAAGGCCAGTGTTTCCAGCGATTCCCTGGGATCAACCGGGGGGACCCTGGTTTTGAAAAACCTGGTGATTTGCTCCAGGAGCCCTCCGTAACCTTCGGTTTCTTTCCCGGAATGGAGAACCCCCTTGGTCCCATATACGGTGATCGAAAAATCGTAGAGTCCGCTGCTGAAGCCGCGCACCACCCCGAGCCGCCCATCTTTCCATTTCCCGACCACCACATCCTCGTTGCCGGAGGTTTGCATGCTGACCGTTTCACACCCCGGCCCCATCAACTGGTAAAGCATCTCGACCGCATGCACGCCGTAATTGAACAACGAGGGGACGTGCGGCTCCCTGCTGGTGGGTCCCAGAACATCGTAGGTGAGAACCCGGCCGATGCCTTCAGGATGCTCGAGGCGCTCGGTCTCGCTCCAGAAGCGCAGGCTGGAAGCGGTGAACCATGGCACGTGCGCGGCCTTGCCCAGCTCATAGATCTCTTTGGCGTCCTTGTAACTTCCAGCCAGAGGCTTGTCGATGAAAACGGGCTTGTGCGCGGCGAAGACAGGTTTCACCTGCTCCAGGTGCTTCCTGCCGTCCACGCTTTCGAGCAGCACAACATCCACTTTGGAACAGAGAGTGGGAATGTCTTTTACAATCTCCACATGCCACTTGTCGCGCACCTCCGCCGTGTACTTGTCCACGCGGCTCCAACTGCTTTCCACGTCGGGACTGCCTCCCTTGTACGCAGCCACGACCCGGAAGCCGGGAATATAGTTTTTATCGCTGGGGTCGTTCAGGGCTTTCGTGAATGCGATCACGTGGGAAGTATCGAGACCAATGATGCCAACCTTAATCGGCGCCTTCACGGCGGTCTGCGCAAGGCCGCCGATAGGAATCAACATCGCAACGGCAGCTATCTGCCACAGGCGGCGCACTACAAATGAGAACAGATTCACCATGCCCCTCCTCGAGACCCCGGTTGAGACCCCGCGCCGGCCGAAGAACGCCCTGCCGGTTAGCCCGGACCCTGCGAGCTCGTGCAGCCTCGGAGTCGAATCAGCTACGGGTGATGGCCCGAATGTCCGGGTATCACCTTCCGCGACAGTATACTGCAAGAGCTTGGAAATGTAAGCAGGCAGAACATCGGGCGAACATGGGGCAGCCCGCCGGCCTTTTTGCGCGGGTGTCGCATACGTTCCACAGTTGGGAATGTATGCGGCATTTAGTGATATAGAATGGCGCAATTCCTCGATCGCCGGCCTTTTTGCGAAAGGGCACGGATTCATCCGTGCCGCGCCGCACTCGTCACTGCTTCTGAACCGGCTGAGGGAGCTTTTGCAGGCAGGCGCCACTCCGCGGCTCGTTCCCTCGTGGGATGGGCTGCCAGGCCGTGATGCTTTTCATACCGTGGGGTCGTCGGTTCCGGCCCGCAAAGACCCACGGAACAAAATCGGTGCCGTGGCTGCACGCTTCATGCGGCCGTCGGCATTGTAGTACCCCTGCCACGAGATCGCGGCTATGGAAATCCTATAAACCGGAACCCCCAAGGCTGTCGCAGACTAGCATGACTCTCCCCGTCTTCACATCGCCGACGATGGAGAGCTTCGTCATGTCAAACCCGGCACTTTGCAGTTCCTTCACGGCTTCTTCTGCTTTGGAGTGGCTATCGCAAATGGCGACCACCGAGTGCACTTCACACATGTCTAACGCTCCTTTCCTGCTAGAGGGCCTTTGTGCTTTTCTGTGAGATCCCCATTCGTAGATTCTGGATAGTCACAGGTGCAGGGTCCAGAGAAGCACAACCCTTGAGAAATATAACCGGCCAGGTTTGAGCTGTCTGGTCAAAACCGCACTCGCAGGTGTTCACAAACGCACACATGAGCGCTTTCTTATAATTGGCGCCGTGGGCTGAAGTCTTCCGCCCCTTCCAGGGCGGCTGCTATTTTCCCAAATGTAAGGGCCACGCTACGAAAACCCCTCACCCGCCGTCGTCCCTCCGGCACCCTTTCTCCTCGGAGAGGGCTATGAAATTATTTGGGGGCGCCGCGCTGTGGCCGGGCTGAAGCCCGGCCCTCCCAAACTTCCAACCCACCACCTGCGACCTTCCAACTACCCTCATTTGCCGTTGCAACCCTCCACGCATCCTGTCAACATGATCTGCACACGATGCGGTGGCAACTGGACACAGCCGACAACGAAAAGGCGGCGCTGCTGGCGCTGGAGCTGGAGACCACTCCGCTGCTGGCGCGGCTGCTGGTGCTGCGCGGAATTACTGATCCCGAAGCGGCGCACAACTTTCTGAACCCTCGTCTCGATCAACTTCACAATCCTTCCCTGATGGCGGACATGGACATAGCAGTCGCCCGCCTCAAGCGCGCCATCGCCCGGAAAGAAAACATCCTGATCTACGGCGACTATGACGTGGACGGCACGACGGCCGTGGTGGTGCTGCTGGCGGGCCTGGAAAGCCTGGGCGCGCGCGTGGCCGTGCACATTCCCGACCGGCTGAAGGACGGCTACGGCATGCGCGTGCCGGTGGTGGAGCGGGCGGCGGCCGAGGGCGTCACCGTGCTGCTCAGCGTGGACACCGGCATCCGCGAGCATGAAGTCGTTGCCCGTGCGCAGGAACTGGGCATCGACTGCATCATCACCGACCATCACCTGCCGAAAGAATCCCTGCCCGCGGCGCACGCCCTGCTGAATCCGCGCCGCCCCGACTGCCGGTATCCCGACAAGAACCTATCGGGGGTGGGCGTGGCCTTCAAGCTGGTGCAGGGCCTGCTGGGCGACCGGATGACCGACGCGCTGCTGCAATCCTATTTAAAAATTGTGGCCATCGGCACCATTGCCGACGTGGTTCCGCTGCAGGGAGAGAATCGGGTGATTGCGAAGTTTGGCCTGGAGGGATTGCGCCGTCCGGCGGCGCCCGGCTTGACCGCGCTGATGGAAGTGGCGCGCCTGGAGGGCAAGACGCCCACGGCCGGCGACATCGCCTTCCGTGTGGCGCCGCGCATGAACGCCGCGGGACGCATGGAGGACGCCGGCGCCGTCATCGAACTGCTGCGCACTTCGGATGCCGTGAAGGCGCGGAAGATCGCCGGCCACCTGGACCAGTTGAACAGCGAGCGGCAGCGCGCCGAAGAATCCATCCTGAACGAGATTGACGAAAGGGTGAAAGCGCAGCCGGAAACGGGCGAGCGATACAGCCTGGTGTTTGCGGGCGAGGGCTGGCACCGGGGCGTGATCGGGATTGTGGCGCAGCGCGTGGTGGAGCGGCATTACCGGCCCACGCTGGTGATTGGCGTGGAGAACGGTACGGGACAGGGATCGGGCCGTTCGATTGCAAACTTCCACCTGCTGAATGCCCTGACCGATTGCGAGAGCCTTTTTGAGCGCTTCGGCGGGCACGCGGCCGCGGCGGGCTTTACGCTGCAGTCGGGGCGGATTGGACAACTGACGGAGCGCTTTGAGGCCTACGCCAGAAAATCGCTGCAGCCGCAGGACCTGGTGCCGCTGCAGCGCGTGGATGCCGAGGTCGAGCTCGACCAGATGGACTGGCCGGTGTACGAACAGTTGAAACGCATGGAACCGTTTGGCATGGGAAATCCCACTCCGGTGTTTGTGGCGCGCGGGCTGCGGCTGGCGCTGCCGCCCCGGGTGGTGGGCGAAAAACATCTGAAGCTGAAGATCGCAGGCGGCGCGCGCGACTGGGACGCCATCGGCTGGCGGAAAGGCGAGCAGGCCCGGTTGCTGGGCACGGGCGACACCATCGACGTGGCCTTTACGCTGGATGAAAATACTTATCGCGGAATGTCGTCACTGCAGATGGTGATCAAGGATCTGCAGGCGGGCGGCGATCGGTAACGCAGAGTTGTTCTTCAACTCTGCGGCTTTTGATCTTAATGAAAGAACCGCAGAGTCATCCCGCACGGCGGGACAACTCTGCGCCACCTGCTTTCCTGACCGCGTTTTTTTCGCGGACCGCCGTTTCCCAGCCCGCAGAAATCGAAAGCAAAGGTCTTGAACAATTCTTTTATTAGATTTAATCTAAAATCTAATGCACGCCAACGTCATTAAGAAATCCCTGGAGGGCGGCGGGTTGCGGTGCACACCGCAGCGCTTCGCCGTGATGGCCTTCCTGATGGAGCACACCCGTCATCCCACGGCTGCGGAAATCTTCGAAGCCGTGAATCGCGCGGACCCGCGCTGTTCAAGGGCCACAACCTATAACAATCTCCGCGACCTGGTGCAGGCGGGTCTGGTGCGTGAAGTGGCCGTCGAGGGCCGCGCCGCGCGATTCGATGCGAAGGTGGTGCGGCATCATCACTTCATCTGCGACCGCTGCGGCGCGGTTGAGGACATGGAATGGTACGACGTGCCCCGGCCTGCCGCAGGGTCCCTGGGCAAGAGGATTCTTCGCCAATCGGAACTCATTTTTCGGGGGCTCTGCGCGAAGTGCGCGGCGCGGTGGGCGTCGCGTTCAGTGTCCTAGCGGTGTGGATATGGCATGAAGCGCTCGCGCCACCCGGCATGGCAGGCGGTGATGGCGCGAGTGAAAATCGAGGAGGAGACAAACATGGGCAATAAACGCAGCACCAAGGCAGGGGCGGCACGTCCCGCCAAAAAACAGCAAGCCTCGTCAGCCGAAAGCAAGTGTCCGTTCTCAGGCGGAACCGCCACTCACAGCAACCGTGAATGGTGGCCCGACCAGTTGAACCTTCAGATTCTTCACCAGCACTCCAACAAGTCCAATCCGATGGACGAGAAGTTCGACTACGCCAGGGAATTCAAGAGCCTTGACCTGAACGCCGTCATCAAGGACCTCCATGCCCTGATGACGGACTCCCAGGAATGGTGGCCGGCCGACTTTGGCCACTACGGACCGCTCTTCATCCGCATGGCGTGGCACGGCGCGGGCACCTACCGCATCGGCGACGGCCGCGGCGGCGCCGGCAGCGGCCAGCAGCGTTTTGCGCCGCTCAACAGCTGGCCCGACAACGTGAACCTCGACAAAGCACGCCGCCTGTTGTGGCCCATCAAGCAGAAATATGGCCGGAAGATCTCCTGGGCCGACCTGATGATTCTGGCCGGCAACGTGGCGCTGGAGTCGATGGGCTTCAAGACCTTCGGATTTGGCGGCGGGCGCGAAGACCGCTGGGAGCCCGACACGGACGTCTACTGGGGGCCGGAAGCCGCGTGGCTGGCGGACAAGCGCTACAGAGGCGACCGCGAGCTCGACGATCCACTTGCCGCCGTGCAGATGGGCCTCATCTACGTGAACCCGGAAGGGCCCAACGGCAAGCCGGATCCCATCGCTGCGGCTAAAGATATTCGAGAGACGTTCGCCCGCATGGCGATGAATGACGAAGAAACGGTGGCGCTGATTGCCGGCGGCCACACGTTCGGCAAAACCCACGGGGCCGGTGATGCGGCACTGGTGGGCCCGGAGCCGGAAGCCGCCCCGCTCGAGGAGCAGGGTCTGGGCTGGAAGGGCAAATTTGGCACGGGCAAAGGGGATGACGCCATCGGCAGCGGCCTGGAAGTCATCTGGACCACCACGCCTGTGAAGTGGAGCAACGACTTCTTCGAGAACCTGTTCGGCTACGAGTGGGAACTCACCAAGAGCCCGGCGGGTTGCTACCAATGGAAACCGAAGAAGAACGCAGGCGCCGGCACGGTGCCGGATCCTCACGATCCCTCAAAGCGTCGCGCGCCGTCCATGCTGACGACTGATCTTTCCCTGCGGCTCGATCCTGCTTACGAAAAGATTTCGCGGCGCTTCTACAAGCATCCGGACCAGTTCGCCAAGGCGTTTGCCAGGGCCTGGTTTAAGCTGACGCACCGCGACATGGGGCCGCTCTCGCGCTATCTGGGCCCGCTGGTTCCCAGGCAGCCCCAGTTGTGGCAGGACCCTGTGCCCGCCGTGAATCATAAACTCATCAGTGGGCGGGACGTTGCGGCCCTGAAGGCCAAAATCCTCGCCTCGGGACTCTCGATTTCCCAACTGGTCACCACCGCCTGGGCGTCGGCGTCCACCTTCCGCGGCTCCGACAAGCGCGGCGGGGCGAACGGGGCGCGCATCCACCTGCTGCCGCAAAAGAACTGGAAAGTGAACCAGCCGGCCGCACTGGCGAAGGTGCTGAAAAAGCTGGAGGGGGTCCAAAAGGCTTTCAACCGCTCGCTTTCCGGCGGCAAGAAGGTCTCACTGGCTGACGTGATTGTTCTGGGCGGCTGCGCTGCCGTCGAGGAAGCAGCGAAAAGGGCCGGCCACAACGTGAAGGTTCCCTTCTCGCCGGGGCGCACGGATGCGACGCAAAAGCAGACCGATGTGAACTCATTCGCCGTCCTGGAGCCGGCCGCAGACGGCTTTCGCAACTACTCCCGCAAAGGCGATCCGATATCCGCCGAGGCGCGGCTGGTGGATCGGGCCCAGTTGCTGACCCTCACCGCCCCCGAGATGACGGTCCTCGTCGGCGGCCTGCGGGTTTTGAATGCCAACTTCGGGCAGTCCAAACACGGCGTCTTCACCAGCCAGCCCGAGACGTTGACGAATGATTTCTTCGTCAACCTGCTCGACATGAATACGGAGTGGCAGGCGTCCGCTAAATCTGAAGGCGTGTTCGAAGGGCGCGACCGGGCGACGGGCAAACTCAAGTGGACCGGCACCCGCGTCGACCTGGTCTTCGGCTCCAACTCCCAGCTTCGGGGAGTTGCGGAGGTCTACGCTTCTGCCGACTCGAAGAAGACGTTTGTGAAGGACTTCGTGGCCGCCTGGGGCAAGGTGATGAACCTTGACCGCTTCGACCTTGCCTGAGGCCGGCGGGAATGAGCGAGCGCGGGCCGCCGCCATGGCGGTCCGCTGCTTTTCTTCACGCCCAGCTTCTGCGAAAGGGCACGAGTTCACACGTGCCGAAAGAGAGATCCTCGCCCTTTTCCGGGGGCTTTAGCCCCTGAAGCCATGCGATTAGTAGCGCCGACCACCGTTGGCCCGCCCAGCGAGCTTTTGCCGGCGACCCGCCCCACTTCATCAGTGAGAAATGCTGTCCAGGCCAAAGGCATGCGACTCAAATTCCAGCAGACCCGGCAAATGCGCGGCGAAGTAAAGCCAATTATGTCCTCCCGGGTAAAGATGAAATTCGTGTGGAATCCCACGCGCTTTCAGGACGTGGTCGAGCGCTCGCGCTCCCCGGTTAAATCCGTAATCGTCCTGCGCGCCGCAGTCAAAATAGATTTTCATGCCGGCGAGCCGCGCGGTTCGGGCCAGGGTCAGCGGGCTGTTTTGTTCCCAGAAGGCAGGGTCGGGCGGTGATCCGAATGCTCCTCCGAGCATCCGCCGAAGGGCATGGGGTTGGGGTCCGGTAACAGTCACTGCGGGGATGCGTTCGATGAGGGCCGCGCTTTCTGCGGAGACGGAGCCGAAAAGCCGCGGATAACGAAAGGCCAGGTGGAGCGCTCCATATCCTCCCATCGAAATGCCTGCAATGCCGCGATTCTTCCGGCCGGCAAGCGCGCGGTAACGCCGCCCGATGAACGGCAAAAACTCCTGAATGAAAAAGTCTGCGTACCTCTCGCGGCCATTTCGTGAGTTGATGTCGAAGCTGGATCCCGCATTGGGCGTCACAATCAGAAACTGGCCAATCCGCTCCCTATCCCACAGATCCTGCACCAGGTTCAGACCGCCCGAGCGGATCAGCATTTGATCGTTTTCGCCGAGGCCGTGCAAGAGGTAAAGGACCGGGTAGCGCCGGGTCTTGTCTGCGTGGTAGCCGGGGGGCAGGATGGCGCAATAACCCACCGACCGATGCAGGATACGGCTGGGCATGGCGAGACACTCGGCGCTCCCCGTCGCGGCGCGAGAAGGCATGGCGCAGCCGCCAAGCCCCAGGAGCGCCAGCAGGATGGTTCGAACCATTCTCCCGGCGCTACTCATATCTCAGGGCCTCCACGGGATTGAGCCTCGCCGCCCGGATGGCCGGATAGATTCCGGCGAGAAGGCTGATGCCGACCGCGAAGACGACAGCTCCCAGCGCCAGCCACCAGGGCACCACAGAGATATCGACGGCGGGCAGGTTGCGCCGCCGCAGGTAGAGGTCCGTCCCGAAGGTCAGCGCCCTGCCGATGGCCCATCCCAGCCCGGTCCCGAAGATGCCGCCCAGCAGCCCCATGACTCCAGCCTCCCAAAAGAAGAGCTGGCGGACGTCCTGGTCGGCGGCGCCGAGCGCCTTCAGTACCCCGATTTCACGCCTTCGCTCCAGGATGGCCATGACCAGAGTGTTCACAATGCCGAGCGTGGCGACCACCAGCGCAAGGCCTCCGAAAATTCCGAGCAGCAGGTCAAAGACCGTGAAAAAGAGCCGCAGATTGCGCGTGGTATCGAGCAATGAAAATGTCTCAAAGCCCATTTTCTTGATCGTCGCCTCGACGGCGGCCACATGGGTGGGGCGGGTGACGCGTACCGTCAACGCCGCGTAAGTCGGCTCCGGACCCGCCCCTCGCAGAACCTGCCGAAGGTCCGTCGACTGGGTAGCGTGCAACCCTTCAGCCACGTCCAACGGGACAAAGAGCTGGCCACGCCCGAAGCCGCCGAATCCCTCCGGGTCGGTTTTCACAATGCCGACGATCTGCAGGCGCGTTTCCTGAAGGACGATGGAAAATCCCTCCGCCGGGCCGCCCGGCGAGGAACCTGCGTTGGCCGGCCCCTTCTTGCTTTCTGCCGCGGCAAGCGGTTGGCGCTTCGCATAGCGGACGATTATCTGCCGCCCGATCAGCGTTTCGGGTTGAGGGGCCAGGCGCCGCGCAAATCCAATTTGCAGGATGGCTTCGTCGGCCGTGGGGCTTGAGAAAAAGCGGCCCTGCATCCCGTCGAATGCCCCGCCGGAGCGGTCGGACATCGGGATCCCCGCGATGGCGGTTGGATATGAATTTCCCTCATAGCGGATTTCCGTAAGAAATCGGACCTGCGGATAAACTTCCTGCACGTCAGCCAGATGGGCAATGGCTTGCCGTGCGCTGAGATCGAGCGGCGGCGATTTCTCCGCCGGGCCGGGATGGGGCCTGCCTCCGAAACGGCGGAAACCCGAGTCCGGCCTCACAAAGATGGCATTGAACAGGCCCGACCGTTCCAGGCGCTCGGTGGCCAGGCGCTGCAACCCAACGCCGAGAGAAAGCATGGCGACCAGTGAAGCGATGCCGACCCCAATCCCCAGCGTGGTCAGGGTATTCCGCAACAACGCTTCGCGCAGGTTCCGTGCTGCCAGCTCGGTCAGGTCGCGGACTTTCATGCTGCCACCAGCTTTCCGTCCTTCATGAAGGCGATGCGCCCGGCAAAGCGTTCCGCCAGCGGCTGCTCATGGGTCACCAGGACGATGGTTGCGGCCAGCATCTGGTTGATCTCCCGCAGCAGAGCCAGGATTTCCTCGCCCGTGGCGCTGTCCAGATTACCCGTCGGTTCGTCAGCGTAGAGAATCGTGGGGCGGTTCACCAGGGCGCGGGCGATAGCGGCACGCTGCTGCTCGCCGCCGGAAAGCTCGCCGGGCCGGTGTGCCGATCGTTTCTCAAGGTGGACCCGCTCGAGCGCTTCCCGCACGCGCGCCGCGCGCTCCCCGCGGTCCACTTCCGCGAGGCGCAAGGGCAGCTCCACGTTTTCCTCAAGGGTCATGCGCGGAAGCAGATTGAACGCCTGAAAGACGATCCCCGCAGTTTGATTTCGATACCGGGCCAGTTCCCGGGAATTCAGTTCCGCCAGGTTGCGCCCCCCGGCAATCATGGTGCCCGAGGTCGGACGGTCAAGCCCCGCCATCAGGTTCAACAGGGTGGATTTTCCCGACCCGGAACTTCCCAGGAGTCCTACAAATTCCCCTTTGCGGATGGAGAGCGTGACTTCGTCCACCGCCCGGATCAGCGTCTCCCCCATCTGGAAATGCCGCGACACACGCTCGGCCCGAATCGCGAAACCATCGCTCGCCGCTGAGATTGTTCCCATCATCTTGTCATTAGTAATGACGCTTTGGGTGGCTCCTGGGTTTCCGCTCCGCGGCTGGCAAGGGTTTGGGAGTTGTCCCGCCGTGCGGGATTGCTCTGCGGTTCTTTTGTTTCCAATCACAAGCCGCAGAGTTACAGAACCACTCTGCGCTGCCCCCGGGTGTTGCCTGCTGAAGCACCAAGAACTGCAAACCCAATTGACTGTTGCAATCAGCGGGGGTCAGGCGTATTTTGCAGGGGGAGAGACCATCATGCTGATGAAATCGTGGAAATTGATTGTCGTGGGGCTGGCGGTGTGGCTGGCGGGCGGGTGCGGCCCCTCCGTGTCGCCAAGGGCCCAGGCGGATGGCAGGAACATCCGCATCGAGTTCAACGGAATGCTGCAAAGTCGGGTGGTGGCCAAATTCCAGGGCAAGGAAACCGCCATCGGCGACTACGCGCCCTCGGAGACCCTGACGGTTGCGGGAAAGGAAATCAGCGAGTTCGCTTTGCGCGATGTGAAGCGCGGAAGCGTCCGGGATGCGATGGGCGCCGGGCAGCGCGTCACCCTGGCCGGGACTGCGCCGTCACTGGAGAAGACCGTTGCCGTGACCACTTATGACGAGTTTCCGCAGATGGCCGTTTTCGAAGTGCAGTACACCAACACAGGAGGCTCCAGTCTTTCCGTGGAGGGCTGGACGAACCAGCGCTACTCCATCTCGGCCGGGCCCGGCAGCGGCGAGCCGGCGTTCTGGTCGTACCAGAGCGGTTCTTACGAGAAGCGGCCGGACTGGGTGCTCCCGTTGAAGGTGGGTTTCGATCAGGAAAACTATCTGGGGATGAACGCCTCCGATTATGGAGGGGGAACGCCAGTGGTCGATGTCTGGCGGAGAGACGCAGGCATCGCCGTGGGGCACCTGGAGATGAGTCCCAGGCTGGTTTCTCTTCCCGTTGCCATGCCGGACGCGGAACATGCCACGGTGGCCGTGCACTTCAAACTGCACAGAGAACTGAAACCGGGCGAAACCCTCAAGACGTTTCGGACTTTCGTCACCGTACATCAGGGCGACTACTTCCAAAGCCTCAGGGAGTATCGGCAGGCCATGGTGAAACAAGGCGTGGAATTCAAGCCGGCGCCGGATGACGCCTTCGGTCCCATCTGGTGCGCCTGGGGTTACGGCAGGAACTTCACCCCGTCGCAAGTCTACAACGCCCTGCCGGTGGTGAAGAAGCTGGGCTTCCGGTGGGTCACGCTGGATGACGGATGGCAGACCGCCGAGGGGGATTGGTTCCTGAACCCGAAGAAATTCCCGCGCGGCGACCGCGACATCAAAGCCATGGTGGACCGGATCCACGCCGAAGGTTTCAAGGCTCAGCTCTGGTGGGCGCCTATGTCGGTTTCTCCGGACACGAAACTGATCAGGGAGCACCCGGAGTATCTGCTGCTCAATGCCGATGGGTCGAAGCGGAAGATTTCCTGGTGGAACGCCTGGTATCTGTGTCCTGCCGTTCCCGGGGTGGTGGAGTACCACAAGGCCCTGGTCACCAAAATCCTGCGGGATTGGGGCTTCGACGGCCTCAAGCTCGATGGACAATTCATGAATGCCGCGCCTCGCTGTTACAACCCCGCCCACCATCACGCTTCGCCCGAGGCGTCGGTGGAAGCGGTGCCCCAATTCTTCAAGGCGATTTACGATACGGCGCTCAGCGTCAAGCCCGACGCGCTGGTTGAGTTCTGCCCCTGCGGAACCGGATACTCTTTCTTCACCATGCCCTTCATGAACATGTCGGTAGCCTCAGACCCCAGGAGTTCCTGGCAGGTCCGTCTGAAGGGGAAAACACTCAAGGCCCTGATGGGCGATTCCGTGGCCTACTTCGGTGACCACGTGGACATGAGCGATGGCGGTGACGACTTCGCCTCGACGGTTGGAGTAGGCGGCGTGGTGGGCACCAACTTCACCTGGCCGGTGGGTTCGGGCCCGGCCAGGCGGCGAAGGCGAGCCAGTCTGGATCTGACGCCTGCGAAGGAAAAGATCTGGGACAAATGGATCAAAATCTACAAGGCCGAAATGCTCTCCAGGGGCGAATACATGGGAACGCTGTATGACCTCGGCTTTGACAAACCGGAAGCCCACGCCATCCGCAAGGACGGGAACATGTACTACGCCTTCTACGCTCCCCAATGGAACGGCAAGCTTGAACTGAGAGGTTTGGATCAGCGGGCCTATCGCCTGATCAACTATGAGACCGGGGAGGCATTGGGAACCGTTCGCGGACCCGTGGCCACCTGGACGGCCCAATTTGAGAAACATCTGTTGCTGGAGGCAAAAGCCGAGTAAGGCGAATCCTACCTCAAATCGGCTTTCCTGGCTACCTGCATTCTGCCTGCGGCGGGTGAGGGGTGTTTAGCGAAAGGGCACGGACCCAGCTTTAGCACGGTCAGCCGTGCCATCAGACGCCGTCCCTTTTTCCGGGGGCTCTGCGACCCTGAAGCCATGCGCGGCTGGCGCAGAGTTGTTTTTCAACTCTGTGGCGTTTGAGCTTATAGAAAGAACCGCAGAGTAATCCCGCACGGCGGAACAACTCTGCCCTACCAGGCTTCTGCCCTCTCCCAACGGAGTGTGGGTGACAACTTGAAAAAACGCGATTTCCACAATCGTTGCCGACATCACTTTTGATGGGTCGCAAGGACTTAACACCTGCGACACAAGACGGCAACTTGTGGAAATCGGGGTTGTCACACAGACTCCAACGGCGTCACAACCGGTCATCGTTCACAAGCTGCGAATGACCCACAAAATTATCAGAACTACAACAATGGTTCCGAGCAATCCATATCCAAGCATAATATTTCTCCTTGAGTGCCTTTGCTGTTCCTAAACATCATGATAGATGCGGTGGAGACGCCTGTCTGTCCCGTTGCGCACAGTTGTCTGAGCAATCGAGACCAAGCGCAGTATTGGGTTGGACGCTTGCGTTGAGTTCAATAAGGGGCAGAGTGACATGCCGTTTTGTTCAGGGGCTTGTTCAACTCTGAACAGACAGTACATCGCCGAGGGAAATATCATGCGGTGATCGCTGGTGGCGCAGACGTCGATTTTAGATGTCTGCGATCAGCGAAGCTGAGCGGGGTTAGAATGGCGTGGTGCAGGAGCAGAATGGTTACCGCAGCAAGCGGCCGCGGCTGGCGCAGACGTCGATTTGTGGTGTCTGCGATCAGCGAAGCTGAGTGGGGTTAAAATGCTGCGGCGCCAGAGGTGGCACAAAAAACCCGGTCCGCTCATGTGATGTAAACTTTCTCACTTCAGTTGGCACCAAAAACCGGGCGGGTCAGTCCCGGGTCAAGGAGGTTGTATGCGGTCGCAGGTCAGTACAGAACTTCACCACACGGGACGGATCGGCTGGCTCCGCGCAGCGGTGCTAGGCGCAAACGACGGCATTGTTTCGACCTCCAGTCTGGTGCTCGGAGTTGCTGCCGCCCATGGATCTCACAGCAATATCCTGATTGCAGGGATTGCCGGCCTGGTGGCGGGAGCCATGTCCATGGCTGCAGGGGAGTACGTGTCTGTCCACTCGCAGCGAGACACCGAGGAAGCTGAACTGAAACTTGAACGCACGGAACTCAGGGATGACGACCAGGGCGAGCAGAAGGAACTGAGCGCCATCTACGTTGCTCGCGGGCTTGAACCTTCGCTGGCGAAGCAGGTGGCGGAGCAACTGATGCGCCACGATGCGTTAGGCGCACATGCCCGCGACGAACTCGGCATCTCGGAGACTTTCCGTGCGCGTCCGATTCAGGCGGCGTTGGTATCGGCGGGCAGCTTCGCGGTTGGAGCAGCGATGTCTCTCATCGTCACTGCCCTGGCCCCGGCGGCGGGTTTGATCCCCATGGTCTCCGGAACTTCACTGGTGTTCCTGGCGCTTCTCGGCGGGTTGGCCGCACGCGCCGGCGGGGCGGGAGTGACGATGGGCGCCATACGCGTTACGTTTTGGGGCGCCATGGCCATGGCGCTGACCGCCGGCATCGGGGCACTGGTGGGAACCGTTGTGTGAGCGGCGCCGTCTGCCCTTCACACTTTTGAGTCGTGGGGCAATGGGGTCGAAAACATTGCGGAATGGGTGCTGACTGCTTCCACCACACGTAGGTGATGTCCGCGGGTTCGCAGACACTACAGAGCGAGCGTCTGCGCCAGCCGGCGATCATTGACTCCAGAAAAGGATAAGACATGAAATGGATTGGGATCGTTTTCATTTTGTTGGCGGCGCTCGAAGGAATAAGCAGTAACGCTCAGGAAATTGCCCACTACACTTCCTTCCGTGCGGCCGGGCCGATCAAGATCGACGGGAAGCTGGACGAACCATCCTGGAAGATGGCTCCCCGGTCAAATGCTTTCGTTAACATCGTCACCGGCAAGCCCGCGTGGCTTGACACGCGTGTGGCGATCTTGTGGGACAACACTTATCTTTACTTCGGTTATACCGCTAAAGAACCCGACGTCCGGGCGACTCTCACTCAGCGTGACTCCAAGATTTACAATGACAACGACCTTGAAATGTTTATCGCTGGCAAAGACGCTTATTACGAATTCGAAATAAATGCGCTCAACACAATCTATGAGGTCTTTTGGATCTGGAAAGACACCTTCAAGCCCGGCAGCCTTTATTACGGTCGGCCGGAGTTCAATCCTAAAACGCACCCCGTGATGAACCTGTTCGGAGTCGGGGGGCACGTCAGCCCACGCGGCGAGCGCTATGGATTTCTGGATTGGGATTTCCCAGGCTTGCGACATGCAGTGCATGTGGAGGGCACATTCAATAAGCGTGGCGACGTCGATAAGGGTTGGACCGTGGAGTTGGCCCTTCCATGGAAAGGCCTGAAGCTGCTCGCAGATGGCCGTTCACTTCCGCCCAAGGGCGGCGATGTGTGGCGGATGGACTGCGCACGCTTCGAACAGGCCGGCCCGCATGGCCAACGGCTCAAACGCCCGGCAGGATGGACTTGGAACAGGCACGGCTATTACGATTCCCATATGCCAAAAAGGTTCACCTATGTAAACTTTTCCACCCAGACTGTAGGGAAACGATCCAATTGAAATAAAGCTGCATAGGAATTCATGCGGCTGGAACGCGAGTTTCAATTTGGACGCTTGAAATCAGGAATACCCACCAAGAATTGCATCCGCGGCTGGCGCAGACGTCGATTTTTGATGTCGGCGTTCAGCGAAGCTGAGCGGGGTCAGAATAGCGCGATGGCGCAACCGCAGCGGTTTTGCTCTGCGTGGCGGTAGTCATGCTGAAGATTTTACTTTTTGCGCGATGAATCGATCACCGCTTTGGCCCGACTGCCTTGAACCCAGGCAGGAGCGTCCCGCACCGCGGGATCGCAGACACTGCAAGGCAAGCGTCTGCGCCAGCCGCGGCTGCGCGCCCTGCACTCTTCCCTGGTTGCATTTCAGCGACCCGAATGCGGCACGAACCCCACGTTTGCCTACCCGAACATACTCAGTACCACACTTTCTTGTTCACAACATTGATCAGCGGCAAGCCCGCTGAAAACCTCCGGACGTTCTCCTTGAGCAGCGCCATCCGCCGGTCCCCGACCTTGTCCGATTGGCCGGCTACATGGGGGGTGATGATCACGTTTTCGAACTGCCACAAGGGGTCGTCCTTGGGAAGAGGTTCAGGATTGGTGACATCGAGACCGGCCCCGGCCAGGTGTTTTTCCGCCAAAGCCTTGGCCAAAGCCTTTCCGTCATAGGTCTTGCCGCGAGAAACGGCAATGAAATAGGAACCCTTCTTCATCATGCCGAATTCCTCAGACCCCATCATGCCTTCTGTTTGCGCGGTGTGCGGCGCCGACATGAAAACGACATCTGCTTCAGGCAGCACGTCATGCAACTGGTCGGGCTTCACCACTTTCTGGACAAAAGACACGTACGGAATGTCTTTGGGGTCAACGGCCAGCACCTTCATGCCGAACCCCGCCGCGCGTTGGGCAATCTGGGTCCCGATACCCCCCAGCCCGATGATCAGCGCCGTCTTGCCGTTCAATTCGATCAGGCCACTCCCGCTCCGGCGCCACTCGTGCTTCATCCTCAAGGGAATAAACTGATCGAGCCTCCGCGTGAGCGCCAGCAACATGGCCATGGCATGATCAGCAATTTCGGGACCCTGGATGATCTTGCAGTTGGTCAGAGTGATGTCGCTGTCGCGTAGTTCGGGAGATCGATACCGCTCAACTCCCGCGCTGTAAACCTGGATCCATTTGAGCTTCTTTCCAGCCTTGATCAGATCGAGATTGCACATGCCCATCAGCGCGTCGGCATCCGCGATCTGCTGCAAGGCTTCCTCAGGGCTCGAAACACTCACTAAGTCAACCGGAGCCGCAGCCTTCAGTTCTAATAACTGGGCGGGTGACAGGTTGGCGACGACGATCTTCGGCCTCTGCTGAGCCCAGGCCACAAGCGTCAGCAGTACCAGGGACACACCCAAGGGAACAAAACGGAATCTCCTCATGTCTGCCTCCCTTCTGAACCGCACGATATCATCGCCCAACGGGCATAGCAAGCACGGCGATCGTCGCCGGACAACGTTCACCTGCTCTGTGGTGCGGCAGCGCCTGGAGCCGCAGGGGCGTCCCTATTCGCAGCCGGCCCTGAGGCGGTTTCTGTCTCTGCGATTTCCCCTGGCTGGCGCATTCGGCGGCTGGCGCTCCGATGGGTCGGGACGTTCAGCAAAGCTGAGATTCGATGGGCCCCGAAGAACTTCCAAACCCTCTCCAGGGGGAGCGCGGGTAGCGCAGAGTTGTTTTTCAACTCTGCGGGTTTTGATTTTATAGAAAGAACCGCAGAGTAATCCCGCGAGGCGGGACAACTCTGCGCTACCAGGCCTCGCCTGGCGAGATCGGACCGTTGGCGGCTGGCGCAGAGGTCGATTTTTGATGTCTGCGTTCAGCGAAGCTGAGCGGGGTTAGAACGGCCCGATGCCGCAACCGCAGCGTTCTCACGGCTAGTGGCCGTGGTCAGTGATTTTCTCACCGTGGGTTTTATCGCAAGGGGAAAACCTCTCGCTTCGCGAGCTCGCAGATACTGTGAAGCAAGCGTCTGCGCCAGCCGCGAACATCCTCACCCGGCCGCTCCAACCCCGCTCAGCTTCGCTGCCCGCAGAACACCAGCTAATGCGTCTACCGGATGGTTACAGTTCTGCGGGCCATGGAGTGCGGCGGCTTGCCGCCGCCTTGCGTGCGGCCCGTTCGTTGGCGTCCCGATTTTTGGCCCCCTGCCGCGGCAAATTCGCGGGCCGAAGGCGGGAGCATGCTCCCGCACTCCAAGGACGGCTGCGCGCCGTCAGGGGAATTACCATACCCTGCCCTAAACCAGGCCACCTGCCACCTACCACCTGCCACCTGCCGTCCTCAAAAATCCAACAAGAATTAGAACATTTGCTGCTGCTGGTACAGCGAAGCTGAGCGGGGTTAGAACGGCCCGATGCCGCAACCGCAGCGGTTTTGCTGTGCGTGGCTTTGGTCATGCTGAAGATTTTACTTTTTGCGCGATGAATCGATCACCGCTTTGGCCCGACTGCCTTGAACCCAGGCAAGAGCGTCCCGCACCGCGGGATCGCAGACACTACAAGGCAAGCGCCTGCGCCAGCCCCGTTATAGGTAGGGACAGTGATGGACATTACCGAGGTCCTGATTTTGAGGCTACTCGCTCAGGATCACGCTGAGCAGGCCGCTATGGACCGTCAACCCGCCGCTGACACCGTCGTAATCGACAAAGCCCAGCTTCTTGAACTTGCTCATGAAATGGCTGACCCGCGACCGCGTGGTGCCCACCATTTGCGCCAGGTTTTCCTGATTGATTCTGGGAAGGACATCTTCAGACCGGCCTTCCTTGCCAAAATGAGCCAGCAGCAAAAGAATCCGCGCCAGGCGCTTCTCGCTGGAGTTGAAAAGCTGGTCGACCAGATCCTCTTCATAGCGGATGTTGCGTGAAAGCAGGTGGGTGACGAACAATTCCGAGATCTCGTGCTGCTCATGGAGCATGCGCGCCATCCGAGCCTTCTCAATCCGGGCAAGGGTGCAATCCGTTACCGCGACAGCCGTTGACACGTGCAACGTCTGGCCGGCCAGGCATCCCTCGCCGAAAAACTCCCCGGCGCCCAGAATGGCGACGATCGCTTCCTTGCCTTGCTGGGAGGTCACCGTAAGCTTCACCTTGCCTCGCCGGAGGTAGAAGATGGCCTCCGCAGAGTCGCCTTGGTGGAAGATGATGCGGTCCGCAGTATATTCGAGAATGGACTTCCCGCCGTTGATTCCAGCCAGGAGGGCATCCCAATCGACAGACTGGTTTGTCTGATTTGCCGTAATAACAGCAGGCTGGCCTTTCTTCAGCGCCGTGGCAACCGCAGCCTGGTCTTTCCGGTTGGAGCTCACTACGTCAGAGTGACGCTTCCTGTTTGCCGTAACAGACTTCCGCTTCTTGCTGAAGGCGGGTCTATCGGCAGATTTGCTTTTGCTTGCCATATATCGCCTTCCTCTCCCTGATAAGAGCGTAGGCCCATGGAATCAGATGCAATCGGATTTTGGCGGCGACCCGGCATGAGCTCGCGAGTCGGATCTGCTCCGGGACTGGGTTAGGTATAGGCTTACGCCGACTTTAATTATGCCATAAGCGCGTGCAGGAGTCAATTTTAATCGCCCCAGGGCTTATCACCTTCCTCCGGCAACGAAGCAAGCGTATCACCTCTTGCGCCGAAAGGTTGTTCAATATTGCTCACCCCTGCTGTCACGCTCTGACGCTGCCCGGAGGGTTGTTTAGGATTCGATTCTGGATTTGAAACTCGCCATCCAAACCAAGCAGCGCCATCCTCCAATGACAATCCAACCATCACGGCACGCAGCCGGCGCCCATTCCGCCTGTTCCATGCAACCGGCTTTTAAGGCCCAAAGAGCGAATGAGGAAGCGAGAGGGAGCTTATCGCGGATAATCGGCGAAGGACAAAGTTTTCGCATTGAGCGAAACCCATAGTCAACCATAAACCAATTGACGGTGCCCCCTCCTCCGGTTGCGGGTCCGGGGGCCTACAAAGACAGTCAACCCGAAGGCGTGGTTCAGGGTTTGGCCGGCCGCTAGCGAGGAAGGTTGGGTGCCGGCCTCGGGATGAAAAACTCTTCAATAACGTTGACCACGGCAGCTGCGCCAATGCCGATCAGCGTGTTTTCAAACGCCAATCTCATTCCATTTCGACTTTGCGCCGGGTAGTAGAGATTTGAGATACCGCCTCCGGCGAGGTTTCCGCGGGTGGCTCAGACGTCGATTTCTGATATCTGCGTTCAGCGAAGCTGAGAGGGGTTAAAATGGCGCGATGCCGCAACAACGGCGTTCTCACACTTCGTGGCTGCGGTCATGCTGGAGTTGGTAGCGCAGACCGTCCCGCCCTACGGGATCTGCGGCTCCTGGCCCTGTTCGTTCAAAAACCCGCGGACCTCAACACCGGAGGACCGCGCTACCTGCTAAGGAGAAGAAAGCGGACCCCGGCAATTTGGCTATAAGCCAGGATTTCCATTATGACTTCGCGGTCAACGGGCAACCCACCCCTGACCGCTTCTCAATCCCATGGCCAGTCGGACCTTACGATTCCGCAAAGTCTGGCCGCGGACCCGCGGCGCGGATTTCGTCAGGGGCGTCACTGAAGTCTTCAAAATTCCGTGCGAACCGCGTAGCCAGTTCCCGTGCCTTGGCATCGTAACTGGAACCGTCCTTCCACAGACCGCGCGGCTTGAGAGCTTCTGAAGGGACTCCCGGCACTTCGCTGGGGACGTGAACCCCGAAAACCGGATCCTGCTCGAACTTCACTTGAGCCAGTTGCCCGCTCAGCGCCGCACGAATCATCGCCCGCGTATAGGCGAGTTTGATCCTCTGCCCGACCCCGTACGGGCCACCCGTCCAGCCCGTGTTCACCAGCCAGCACTCAACCTGGTGTTTGCCGATTCGATCCCCCAGCATTTCCGCGTAGACCATCGGGTGAAGGGTCATGAAGGGCGCGCCGAAGCAGGCGCTGAAAGTCGCCTGCGGCTCTTTCCCCACCCCCTTTTCCGTCCCCGCCACTTTGGCCGTGTAGCCGGAGAGATAATGGTACATGGCCTGTGCCGGCGTCAGCTTGCTGATGGGAGGCATCACGCCGAAAGCGTCGCAGGTCAGCATAATGATGTTCTTGGGATGGCCGCTGAGTCTGTTCGGCACAGAACCGTCGAGATGAGAAATCGGGTAGGCGGCGCGGGTATTCTCGGTCAGCGAATCGTCGTCGAGGTCGATCATCCGGGTCTTGGAGTCGAGCGTGACATTTTCCAGGATGGTCCCGAAACGACGCGTGCAGGCATAGATCTGGGGCTCGCCTTCCGCCGACAGCCGAATGACCTTGGCATAGCATCCGCCCTCGAAATTGAAGACGCCGTGATCACTCCACCCGTGTTCATCATCGCCGATCAGCTGGCGCTCCGGATCGGCCGAGAGCGTGGTCTTGCCGGTTCCCGAAAGGCCGAAGAAGATGGCAACGTCGCCGGCTGCCCCGACATTGGCTGAACAGTGCATGGAAAGGACATTGACCTGAGGCATCAGGTAGTTCATCACCGAAAACATCGTCTTTTTGATCTCTCCGGCGTAGCTTGTTCCGCCGATAATTGCAAGGCGCCGGCCAAGGTTGAGAATGATGAACGCCTCGGAGTTCGTCCCGTCCAGTTTGGGAACGGCATGAAACTGGGGCACATCGATCACTGTGAACGCGGGCACATGGTCGACGGCGCCTCCCTTTTCCGGGCGAAGGAACATGGAGCGCGCAAACAAGCTGTGCCATGCCGTTCCGGTGAGGACGCGGATGGGCACGCGGTATTGGGTGTCGGTGCCCGCGAAGCAATCCTGAATGTAGAGGTCCTTCATCTGCAGGTAGGCAAGCAAGCGGTGATAAAGAGCATCGAACTTTGCAGGTTCAAAAGGCCGGTTGACCTTTCCCCACCAGATCTGATCTGCGCTGCTTTCCTCGCGGACGATGAATTTGTCATTCGGCGAGCGGCCCGTGTGGTGGCCTGTGGTGACGGCCAGCGGTCCCTCGTGGCACAGCAGGCCCTCGCGCCTCCTTACGACGTGTTCGTAAAGGGCCGCGGTGGGAAGATTCCAGAAGACATCGTTGACGTTGTGAATGCCGTACTGCTCCAGGGCGTATTGGCTGGAGCGGGCTCCTACTTCCTGCATGCCATCCCCCTCTGAATTGCGCCCGCCCCCGGAGCAATGTTGATTTACCTCCGTAAAATCAGTTCATGCCACTCCGACGGGAATTTCCTTCTTTACCCCCGCCAGACTGCCAATATACCCATCACCGCATCCCATGGCAATAGCCATTCGGGTTTTCAGCGTTCGCGGCCGGCGCCCCGATGGATCGGGACGCGGCTGGCGCAGACGTCGATTTTTGATGTCCGCGTTCAGCGAAGCTGAGCGGGGTCAGAATGGCGCCATGCCGCAACCGCAGCGGTTTTGCTCTGCGTGGCTGTGGTCATGCTGAAGATTTTACCTTTTGAGTGTTGCCTCGCCGGCGCCCACGGACCGCATCCTTCGGCCGCATTCATGCCAAAGTGCGCCACGTACGCCCGACCCGCTGGAATTCAGTTCGACAGCCTTCTTCTTGCGTAGCATAATGGGCCTTCGACAAGCCAAGAGAGTTTTTCGAACCATTCAGGCGGAGGTGGCGAATGATCCTGGACGTACTCACAAACGAGGAACGGTTGACGAAGTTACATCCCGGTTTCGGAGCGGCGTTCCATTTCCTGCGGGGAACCGACTTGAATCAGCTTCCTGAGGGACGCCGGGAGATTGACGGCCTGCGGCTTTATGCGCTGGTGGTTCGTGGCCAGGGCCGCGGTCTGAAGGGGGCAAAGCTGGAGGTCCATCGCCGGTACATTGACATCCAGTATTCCCTCACAAGTCCTGACGTGATCGGCTGGAAGCAAATTTCAACTTGCCGTAACCCCGCGGAAGCCTACAACGAGGTTAAGGATATTCAGTATTTCCTTGACGCACCGGACTCCTGGGTGACTGTGCCGCAGCAAAGCTTTGGGGTTTTCTTTCCCGAAGATGCCCATGCCCCAATGGCAGCCGACGGGCCCGTTCACAAGGTTGTCGTCAAGGTCGCTGTCGACTGGCAGTAGCCCTCGCGCAGCCGGAATCGCGGGCGGCGCATAGCTCGTGGTCTTACCGATGTGTGCGAACCGTCGAGCCTCCGCCCTTCTCGGTCATTCTGAGCCCGTCGAAGAATCCCTGCATTACATGTTCCGCGGGCTGGCGCAGACGTCGATTTTTGATGTCTGCGTTCAGCGAAGCTGAGTGGGATTAGAACGGCCCGATGCCGCAACCGCAGCGGTTTTGCTCTGCGTGGCTGTGGTCATGCTGAAGATTTTACTTTTTGCGCGATGAATCGATCACCGCTTTGGCCCGACTGACTTGAGAGCGTCCCGCACCGCGGGATCGCAGACACTGCAAGGCAAGCGTCTGCGCCAGCCCCGTTGTAGATAGGGACAGCGATGGAAATTACCGAGGCCCTGATTTTGAGGCTAGTCGTGCAGGATCACGCTGAGCAGGCCGCTATGGACCGTCAACCCGCCGCTGACACCGTCGTAATCGACAAAGCCCAGCTTCTTGAACTTGTTCATGAAGTGGCTGACCCGCGACCGGGTGGTGCCCACCATTTGCGCCAGATTTTCCTGGTTGATTCTGGGAAGGACAGCTTCGGACCGGCCTTCCTTGCCAAAATGAGCCAGCAGCAGGAGAATCCGGGCCAGGCGCTTCTCGCTGGAGTTGAAAAGCTGGTCGACCAGATCCTCTTCGTATCGGATGTTGCGTGAAAGCAGGTGCGTGACGAACAATTCCGAGATCTCGTGCTGCTCATGGAGCATGCGCGCCATCCGCGCCTTCTCAATCCGGGCAAGGGTGCAATCCGTTACCGCGACAGCCGTTGACACGTGCAACAGTTGGCCTGCCAGGCATCCCTCGCCGAAGAACTCCCCGGCGCCCAGAATGGCGACAATCGCTTCCTTGCCTTCCTGGGAGGTCACCGCGAGCTTCACCTGGCCTCGCCGGAGGTAGAAGATGGCATCCGCAGAGTCGCCTTGCCGGAAGATGATGCGGTTCGCGCTGTATTCGATAACGGACTTCCCGCCGTTGATTCCAGCCAGGAGGGCATCCCAATCGACAAAATGATTTGTCTCATTTGCCCTAATAACCTCAGGCTGGCCTTTCTTCAGCGCCGTTGCAACCCTAGCCTGGTCTTTCCGGTTGGAGCTCACTACGTTAGAACGATGTTTTCTTTTTGCCATACTCCCGCCTCCTGCCTGCTAAGGGCGAGCCCGCGAAATCAGAAGTAGTCGGTTTTCTGGCCGGGCCTGTCATGAGGGGCTGAAGAAGCTTTTCGTCACGATTCGACGCGACCCGAATGGCGGAATTGGGCCCCAAGGTATTACCTTGGATTTTCACACCTACAACCCTCCGCTATTAGCGAGTTTAATCTTCAGGGATGGTTTCTGTCTGTCGGTTATCGAACACTGATTTGCAGTTTGATCGGAGGCCCGCTCCAGCCGTTTTTACCTCTCCGCGGCGACCGAAGCACACAACCTGCATTCACAGAATGGACAAACTCCGGCTGTTCCTTTAGGTTTGTGCTGGGTGGATTGGAATAGCAAACTGGGAAATTCCAAGCATGTGCGGGCTGGGCTGCACTCGCCGTCGGGATTGCCGCAAAGATTCCGTTGGTTATCGGCTTTTCGGCGGCGTTCGTCTGCCTGTCCGGGTGGTTTGCTTCTCGAAAGTCTTTCCTTGACGCAAGGGTCCCTCGCCAAATCTGTCCAATTGGATAGCTTCGTAACACTCGCAGGCACAGCTTTGGAGTTTCGCGCGGTTCAGAATCTGTACGACACCGCGGGTGTGCTCAATGATCTGCTTTTTCTGCAAAATAGCGGCTGTCAAGTTTACAGTGGGTCGGTCCGTCCCTAACATCGTCGCAAGGAACTCCTGAGTAATGGCGAACTTTGCGGAATCCACTCTGTCCTGAGTGATCAGCAGCCAGCGCGCGAGCCGCTGTTCTACATTGTGAAGCCGATTACACGCGGCCGTTTGGGCGATTTGCAATCCCTGGACCACTCCATAGCGAGTCAGCATCACTTGAAACTGCGGAGTAGAACCAAAAATGTTTCGCAAGGCGCCCGCCCTCATCCTGAAGCCATTTCCGCCGATTTGCCCGATCTCGCGCACCTGGCTCTTTTTCATGCCAACCGACGCCGGTATCCCTGCAAACCCTTCCTTCCCCACCTCGCCTACTTCAACCGTTCTTCCATCTTCTGTCTCAACTACAAGCGATACCATGCCCGCATTGGGGAAATACACAAACTCCAGGGGACAGTTCGGTTCGTAAAGGCTGCGACGAGGAGGCACGTTGAGAAATTCCAGGTGAGGACGGATGGCGCGGTATTCGCTTTCGGGAACCGACAGAAGGAGCTTGTTGCTGACCGCCTTTCCAGCGGCATTGGTCCGTTCGCCCGGCAGCGCGATTTGAAAGTCATCTCTTGCCACAGAACTCCTCCGTTATGCCCGATGCCGTGGTGCTGATTTCGTTCGTAGTCCCGAAACCGTTATTCACCGACATTCGTCCTGCACCAGAACTTGCCCGGCCAGAGCGACGCGGGGATCATCGGACGATTGCTATAGATCTTATTCTTTGCGGGATTGCTTCGTCTGCGCAACATTGACCTTTGGTTTGGTCAAAACTGCTCACTTCAATTCCAGCGGCGAGCAAGCGGAGGGCGATAGCAGGGAATTCCGGGAGTCTGGCATCGCGGGTGGCGCAGACGCTCGCTTTGTAGTGTCTGCGATCTCGCGAAGCGAGAACTCCTTATTGAGTTTCATATCTGCCATTCGGGTTTGAGCCCGCACAGTATCGCAACGGGAAAATGAACTGACCCGTGTGCCGCATACATTCCGAAGTGCGGAACGTATGCGCGACCCACTCAGCCAGTGGAAATCGCAGAGACACAAACCGCCTCTGCGCCAGCCCCGTGACAAGACCCCTCACCCGGCCGCTCACGCGTCCACCCTCTCAATACAGAGAGGCAGTAGCGAGTAGGAAATAGGAAGTAGGAAGTAGGGGGAAAGCGGGAGGGCGGAGCCCTCCCCTACCAGCAAAACCGGCTGTGGGGACGCCGCCGCTACATCCCATATGCCATCTACCACATGCCGCCTACCACATGCCACCTGCCGTCACCCATCCCTAACCCCGCAGCAAAATTCGTGGGTTTCGCTTGGCAATTTCAAGCAGACGAAGTGCTGAACTTTGCGGCCGGCGGAGGCCCTGTTCCCAGCTTTGCACCGCCTTGGGACTGACGCACAGGAAGCGGGCGAACACCGCCTGGCTGGCGTGCAGACGGGTCCGAATCCGGCGGATCTCATCCGGCTTCATGGGCTTTGGCGCTGAAGGAACCCGACTGACGCGCAAGTCCACCTTTTCGCCGCGCTCCCAGGCCGCTGCATCGGTGAGCGCCTGGCGCACGTCCTCAAAGATTTCTACCTTAACTTTCTTTGCCATACTTCTCTCCTGCCCATTACTTTAAAGCCTCTACCAGGCCGCGAAGAATCTTCCGCTGTTCGGCGCTCAGGTCTTCCTGTTCATCCTTGTCCAGCAGAAACAACAGGTGAACGTGGTCGCGGCGCTGGATGTAGAGATAAAGATATCGAAAGCCGCCGCGCTTGCCTTTTCCGCGGCCGGGGTTTGAAGCTCTGGCTTTGCGTATTCCGCCCAGCCCCCTGACCTTCGCGCCACGTTCAGGATTTTCAAGCAGGTCTTCCTGAATTTGAGACAGCACCGCATCAGCCGAACCACCGGCCCGCTCCGCCAATCGCCGTGTAAAAGCTCGCGACTCAATAAATACCACACTGTAGGATATGCTACAAAGTAGGAGTCCGTCAAGAGGTTTGCGTGGCGGGATCGTTGTTGGAAACCCGGCGGTGACAAAGCGCCGCTGCAGAAAATACCCCTCACCCGGCCGCTCGCGCGGCCACCCTCTCACCAAGGGAGCAGGGAATAGCGAGTAGCGAATAGGGAATAGGGAAGGAGCAAGAACACCCTGACCCGGCCGGCGGTTGAAGCCGCGCCCCCCAAAGGTGATGTCCGTGCCCTTTCGCGAAATCGCCTCGATCCACCGCGTCCGGCGAGCGCATACATCGCAGACGCCACAGAGCGAGCGTCTGCGCCAGCCGCGAACATCCTCACCCGGCCGCTCCAACCCCGCGCAGCTTCGCTGCCCGCAGAACACCAGCTAATGCTTCTAACGGATGGTTACAGTTCTGCGGGCCTTGGAGTGCGGCGGCTTGCCGCCGCCTTGCGTGCGTGCCGTTCGTTGGCGTCCGATTTGGGGGCCACTTCCCGCGGCAAATTCGCGGGCCGAAGGCGGGAGCATGCTCCCGCACTCCAGGGACGGCTTCGCGCCGTCAGGGGAATGACCTTACCGTGCTCTCAACCAGGCCACCTGCCATATACCACATACGACCTGCCACCTACCACCTACCACCTGCCACCTGCCTCTCAAAAATCCAACAAAACTTAGAACATTTGGGGCGGCTGGCGCGTAATGGTTTTAGTGGGGCTTGATAAACGCGGAGGAGAGCATGAAAACGAAAACGGCAGGCTTGCTGATAGTGGCCCTGGTGGCGCTGAGCGCGGTGGCGTGCGCCGATTCGCGCATGGAGAAGACGCTGCCGCTGGCGCCGGGCGGCGAATTTGTGCTGCAGGCGGACGGGGGAAGCGTGACGGTGACGGGTTCCGGCGAGACAGGCGCCCGGATCGTCATCACCTCCAGCCGCAACGACTTGGAGCAGTTGTACAACTTTAATTTCGAATCGAGCAACGGCCAGGCGCGGGTGACGGCGCGAAGGAAAGGCTTCAGCTGGTTCTCGAACGCCAACCTGCACTTTGAGGTGACCGTGCCGAACAAAACGCGGGTGAGCGTCAAGACCGGCGGCGGGTCGGTGAAGGCTTTATCGCTGGAGGGTGAACAGAACCTGGGCACCAGCGGCGGCTCGATTGAGGCTTCCAACATTCACGGAAACGTGGTGGCGCGCACCTCCGGAGGCGGCATCAGCGTGAATTCATTGACCGGCTCGCTGGACGCCCGAACCAGCGGCGGCAGCATCCGCATTGACGGCTTGACGGGCCACGTGATGGCGCACACTTCGGGCGGCTCCATCCGGGCAACGCTCTCGCCGGGCAACGGCCAGGGAGGCGACCTCACAACGTCGGGCGGCTCCATCCGCGTGAGCCTCGATCCCGCCGTCAATCTCAACCTTGATGCTTCAACTTCCGGCGGCTCCGTTTCAACCGACCTGCCCGTGAAGGTGGTGGGCACCATTTCGCGCTCACACGTGCGCGGCAGCATCGGCTCGGGCGGTCCCACGCTTCTCCTGCATACCAGCGGAGGCTCTGTCCGTATTAATTCGCACTGAGCCGCAATGGCCGGGCAATTCGTGGCGGGACCGGCTTGACTGTCGGGCTCTAGATCCCGCCCTGCGGCAGGATCGGGCGGAGCGCCGAACGGCTTCCCTGAGACATCCTCCATCCCTCGAAACAACTTCTTCCCGCATCGATGGCAAACATGCAAGCGCAGGCGCCGCGTCGAGGCCTGCGGTTTTTCTTTTTGCCTCCTGCCGTGATGCGCCGGGTTAGAATGAATCCCGCGAATGGAAATTCCAGATGAACGGCAGACCCTGGGAGCGGAGCCTTGCGCCACTCGCTCTGTGCCTGGAAAGTGTTGACGACGACGGCACAGAGTTTTCCTTCAGGCTCTGTGTTGACGCGTTGCGGGATGCGCAAAGGTTCTCTCTGCCATCGCTGCTTTACAAAGCCCTTCCCGATACGCGGGCTTCCTTTGTGCGCTCTGTGCATCAGGAAAATTTTGCCGACGTCCATGCAGATTTTCTCTGTGCTCTCTGTGGTATTGCTTTTCCCGGTGTGCAGGGCTTCGCTGCCGTCTCTGTGTTGATGCCGTTTGGGCCGTATTGCCTGCCGGGCGGCGCACGCGGCTTTCCGATCCGGGCCAGGCGGCAGGGGCGTTTCGCAAGCAATCCTGAAGGCGCCCTGGGGGCGAAACGGAACATGTCGCAGCGGGCGGGCAAACCGGGCCCAAGAGCTTATGTTAATAGCCTACATACCCTGAACCCCGCTCCAAATGGGACGTTTGGGACGTTTGGGACGTTTTTTTGTAAAATCTTAAAGTGTTGATAATAAGTATGTTACAAAGATGTCATGCCATTCATTTGGGCGATTTTTCAAATTTGTGTCCAATTCTGAAACAGCGTGTAAGTTTTACCTGTTGCATCGATTTTTCAATTCGAGTTCGGCCGGATTCCTGGATTCACAGGGATGACTTCCCTGCCGAGGTTTAGAATAGAAGGCGGAGGATGACACGGGATAGTGAACGACAGCATTCAACGACACGTTCGGGGAAAGCGCTGGGTAAAAATCCTGGCCGGCATTGGGCTGGTAATCACCGCGGCGATTGTCCTGGCCACCTACTGGCTGGGCAAGAACAGCCGGCAGGCGCCCCTGCCCAAACCTCCCCAGCTTCCAAAAGACGTCAACCAGCAGCTTTCCGGAGTCACCTTCAGGCGCTTTGATAACGGGCGGCGGGTGTTTGTGATCCACGCGGCGCGGACGCTGGCCTACAAGCAGGGCGGCTCGACGGTGCTGAAGGACGTCTACGTGGAGTACTTCGGGCAGTCGGGAAACCGCTACGACATCCTTCGAACTCCGGAGGGCGTGTACAACCCGGCTACCGGAAATCTCTCCACGCCCGGCGACGTTGAACTGGTGCTGAACGCCTCGCCCAGCCAGATGCAGGACCTGGCCGCCAGGCCCGGACAATCCATCCATCAGTCGGCCACCGACGCGAATGCCGCGCGCGCCCCGGTGTATATCAGGACTTCAAAAGTGGCTTCCACCGATCACGGCACCCAGCTTGAGAGCGACACTCCGGTGCGGTTTCATCTGGGCGACGTTTCCGGATCAGCGCGCGGGGTGATCTACGGCAGCGAAAAGGGAGAAATTGTCCTGAAGCAGGATGTACAGGCAACGTTCCACTCTGCAAAGGGAGCGCAGCCGGGCGCGCCCATCGAGATGTCGGCCAGCCGCCTTCGCTACGCCGGACCGGCCGAAGGCGTGCAGCTGTGGGGACCGGTAAAAGTCCATCAGGGCGCCCGGATGGTGACCGCAAGCCAGGGCTCGATTTCGCTGAACGCTCAGAACCGCATTACGGAGATTCTGTTGAAAGGCCACGCACACGCTCTGGATAGGACGCGGGACGGCCAGGTACAGTTGCAGTCCGATGTGCTGCGAGGCCATCTCGATCCCGGGACCAGCCGGCTCAGCAAGCTGGAGGCAGCGGGGCATGTGCTCGGCGAGTCCACGCAGGGAGGAGCGCTGAGCAAGGTGAGCGCGCGCGACATCGTCTTGAATTTTGATCCCGCCACGCACGTTCCGGCCAACGGCGTGGCCATAGGCCAGGTCCATCTGACGATTGCCCAGTCACAGAGTGGGCAATCTGCTCCTTCGCCGTCGCGGACCCCGGGGGGGAAGCTCGCGAAGGAAGACCTGGCAACCGAAAAGCTCCTGTTTTCTTTTCGCCCCAAAGGAAAGAATCTCAGGGAGGCTGAAACTGCGGGCCCCGGAACGCTGGTTCTCTATCCTGAGAGCACCAAGGCCGGAAACCGCACAGTCACCGCGGCCAGATTCTTCATGGACTTTGATTCCGCAAGCCACCTCGAACGGTTTCGCGGAACGGGTGGAACCAAAGTGGTCTTTGCGCCGCCTCCGGATTCACCGAAGCAGACTCCGGCGGTTTCAACCGCACAAGAGATGGTGGCGACATTCGATCCAGCGACGGAAAGTGTCCAATCGGTGGAGCAGCACGGGGACTTCCATTTCCAGAACGGAGCCATCGAGGCAAAAGCCGAGCGGGCCCGGGACCTTGCGCGCGAGCAGAAACTGATTCTCACCGGGCGCCCGGAGGTCTGGGATTCGAGCACGCGGGCGCGCGCCGAGCAGATTGTGATTCTGCTGGCTACTGACACGGCGGAAGGAATCGGCGGCGTCCACGCCATTCACACCGATCCGCGAGATCCCTCGGCGCCTCCAACCAATGTGGTTGCTCACCGCATGGTCGCGGACCGCCGCAGCCAGGTGGTCCACTACGAAGGCCAGGTTCGCGCCTGGCGCGGGACCGATGTGGTGGAGTCGCCCTCGCTGGATGTTTACCGGAATGAGCGCCGCGTGAGCGCCAATTCCCGGGTGGTCACATCTCACCTGCAGCCGGCGCCGGCCGGAACCGATGAACATAAGAGAAGCCCGTCCGGCCCGAGACCTCTCACCATCCGGGCTGACCGGCTGGAGTACCTGGATGCGGGCCAGAAGGCGCGCTATGCCGGAAATGTTGAACTGCGCACGGAAGACACAAGGATTGACGCGGACCGGCTGGACGTTTATTTCTCATCCGGCAGGAAGCAGGCGAACTCTGAAGTGGAACGCGCCGTAGCGGAAGGACATGTGAAGATTGTGCAGCCCATGCGGTATGCTAAGGGTGAGAACGCCGACTATGACGCGCAGACGGGAAAAATTGTGATGACCGGAGGACCACCGACAGTCTACGACACGGAAAAAGGATCGATGACGGGGCAACGTTTGACATTCTATATTCACAATGACAGGTTGCTCGTCGAAGGCAAGGCTAATTCCCCTGTCATTTCCAGACACCCTATCGCACAATGAGTGACGATGCATACTCTCTCCACGGCTGATCTGACGAAAGCCTACAAAGGCCGCAAGGTTGTTGACAACATCAGCCTGACCATTGCCCAGGGCGAAGTCGTCGGCCTGCTGGGTCCGAACGGGGCGGGCAAGACAACCACCTTTTATATGGTGGTCGGCCTGGTCAGCCCGGATTCGGGACAGGTGGTCCTCGACGAGACGGACATCACGGGATATCCGATGTATTTGAGGGCGAGGAGCGGAATCAGCTACCTGCCCCAGGAGCCTTCCATCTTTCGCAAGCTGACGGTGGAAGAAAACATTCTTGCCGTTCTGGAAACGCTCCCGCTGAGTGCGCATCAACGGCGCGAGCGCCTCGAGGAATTGCTTGAAGACCTTGGCTTGCAGCAAGTTAGGCGAAGCCACGGGTATCTGCTTTCCGGCGGCGAAAGGCGGCGGGTGGAAATTGCACGTTCCCTCGTGATCTCGCCATCGTTTATACTTCTGGATGAGCCGTTTTCCGGGATCGATCCTTTGACGGTGCTGGACATCCAGGAAATCATCGTCCGGCTGAAGGAAAGCGGCATCGGGGTATTGGTCACAGATCATAACGTGCGCGAAACACTGCGAGTGACAGACCGCGCCTACATCATTAACAACGGCAGAATTTTCCGTGCCGGCTCTCCGGAAGAGCTTGGAAACGATTCGGAAGTGAAGAGAATCTATCTTGGCGATAACTTTAAGTTGGTAGTCTGATGGGCGGAACTCAACCCAGACTCGGCCTGAACCTCAAGGTGGCGCAGAAGCAGGTGCTGACGCCCGGCCTGGTTCAAATGGTCAGCGTACTGGCCCTGAACAGGCTGGAACTGCGCGAGATGATCAACGAGGAGATGATCGCCAACCCTGTCCTCGAAGAAGTTCCGGAAGATGCGCCCTCGATGGACGAGGTGGCTCAGAAGGCTGAGTCCAACGGCGCCGCGGAGTTGAAGCCCGGCGAGAGCCAGACCGAAAACGAAAACCGCGATCCGTTTGAAGAGATTGATTTCGGGTCCTTTTTCCGGGACTATCTGGACCCGGGATTCAAAGCTCCTGCCGGCGAAGTTTATGAGAAAGCGTCCTTCGAAAACTTCCTCTCCCAGCCCTCCTCGTTAGCGGACCATCTGGACTGGCAGTTGAGCGTTTCCAAGTGCACCCAGGCGGTGCGGAACGCGGCGGACTCCATAATTGGAAACCTCAACGAAGACGGATACCTGACCACCACGGTGGAAGAGATTGTCCGGACCGGAGGCCACGAACAGGGCGATGTTGAGGCTGCGCTGTCGCTGGTGCAGGAGTTTGATCCCCTGGGGGTTGCCGCAAGGGATGTGCGCGAATGCCTGCTGATTCAACTCCGAACCCTGGCCCCTGAAAGCACGCTCCCCGCCCAGATTGTTTCCGACCACCTGAAACTGGTCCAGAACAAGCATTATCGCGAAATTGCACGGGCGCTTGACCGGCCCGTACCGGCCGTTGAGCGAGCCGTCGAACTCATCCGCACGCTGGATCCCCGGCCGGGCCAGCGCTACAACAAGTCGCAGCCCCAGCTGATTGAGCCGGACGTCTATATTGTGAAGACCAGCAGCGGTTACGAAATCCGCCTGAATGAGGACGGGCTGCCCCAGTTGCGCCTGAGCCGGCACTACCGGCGGCTGCTCTCGGACGGGGCCGCCACGCGCGAAGTGCGGAGCTATGTGAAGGAGCGCTGTAATTCCGCGCTGCAGCTCATCAAGAACATCGAGCAACGCAAGCATACGATTGTGCGCGTGTGTGAATCCATTATTCAACGCCAGGTGGAATTCCTTGAGAAGGGCATCGACTTTCTGCGGCCGATGATGATCAAAGAGGTGGCGGAAGAAGTCGGCGTCCACCCCTCCACGGTCAGCCGCGCGGTCGCCAACAAATACACCCACACGCCGCAGGGTGTCTACGAGCTTCGCTATTTCTTTTCTGAATCCGTCCAGGGGCCGCAGGGGGGGAACACCTCGCTGATCCGCCTGAAACGGATTGTGAAGAAGATGATTGAAGAAGAAGCTCCCGCCCATCCCCTGACCGACGAAAAAATCATGCGCCGCCTGCGTGAACAGGGTTTCAACGTGACCCGCCGGACGGTGGCCAAATACCGCGAAGACATGAAGATTCCCAGCACACACCAGCGCCGGGTTAAGGGATGAACAATCCTGCTGCATCACCCATTCGAAAGACGGTTAAAGGAGGTGCTGATATGGATGTTGATTTTACAGGTCGCCACGTGAATGTGACAGATGAACTGCGCCTATATACTCACCAGCGCCTTAGAAAACTGGACAAACTGCTTCCAGGCAATCCCAAGCTGCATGTCATACTGACGGCAGAAAAGCGCGGCCGCACGGCCGAAATCACCGCAACCTTTCCTGACCAGACGCTGGTGAGCGTTATGGAAGCGGGCGACAATCGAAGCGCCCTCAAGGGAGCGCTCGAAAAGCTGGAGCGCCAGGCGGTACGGCGCCTTACCAAGAAGCGCACCAGGAAGCGGCGTCCCAAACCGATTTCAAATATTACCCTGAACGTTTTCCAGAGCAGCCGGACAGACCATGAGGAACGCGTCGCGATCGAATCGGAACGGCTTCCGGTGAAGCCCATGACGCTGCAAGAAGCGATCGAGTCCCTGCAAATAGTGAAGAGCGGGCTGGTGGTCTTTCGCAACTCCGAAAGCGATCGCGTGAATGTTGTCTATCGCCGGCCCGACGGGAAACTGGGCCTGATAGAACCCGAACCTTAAGACCCGGAAACAGCAGGCAAACTGAAAGGCGCATCCATCGTGGTTTTTGTGATGCGCGCGAACAATGCGGCGCAGAGTCTGCGCCTTAAACACTTTGCGCCTCTTGAATCTGGATAACCGGCGGCAGCCGCGGAGTTTCGAGAAGCCGGAACTCTGTGCTGCCCGGATGCGTGGTGCGCATGAGGAAGGCCCCTTCCAGTAAAACAGGAACCCGCCGGCTTGTGGTCATCACAGGTCTCAGCGGCTCAGGCAAGGGCTCAGCGCTGAAGGCTTTTGAGGACCTGGGCTACTATTGCGTTGACAACCTTCCGGTCGGACTGATGCCCAAGTTTGCCGACATGTGCGCAGCACCCGGAAGCCACATCCCGCGTTCGGCCGTGGTGGTGGATATCCGCGAAGGCGAATCCCTCAGCCAGCTTCCGGTCGCCTATCAGCGGCTGGACCGCAAAGGCCTGAAAGTGGCGCTGGTTTTTCTCGAGGCGTCCGACGAAGCGCTGATCCAGAGATTTGAAGAGACCCGCCGGCCCCATCCCCTGGGGCGTGACCTGCCGGTTCCGGAAGGCATCCGCCTTGAGGGATCTCTGCTCAAGCCGATGCGGAAGCTTGCCGACACTGTAATCGATACCAGCCGGATGAATGTGCACGAACTTCGCCAGCTGATTCAGGACAGGTTTGGAGGCCGCAAGCGCAAGACCATGCTGATTTCCGTCCTGTCATTCGGCTTTAAGCACGGGGTGCCGCAGGATGCTGACCTGGTTTTCGACGTCCGGTTTCTGCCCAACCCCAACTACGTGACCGGCCTGCGTGAAAAGTCGGGGCAGGACCCTGAAGTGAAGGAATACGTGGAGTCACAAGCCACGACCGGCGAATTTATCAGCCGGCTTTCCGACCTCCTCCTGTTCCTGCTGCCGCACTACGTCCGCGAGGGCAAAAGTTACCTGACGATTGCCATCGGCTGTACCGGAGGGCGGCATCGATCTGTGGCGCTTGCCGAGCATATCGGCGGTCTGCTGGAAGAAGAGGGTTACAAGGTCAAGCTGTCACATCGCGACCTCCGCAAGAACCACGCGGTTTGAAGGCGGAGAATGATGATGCCGGCTGATCAGAAGCGTCGAGGAGTTCCCCCAAAATGAGCAACGTGCTGGCGGTGGACATTGGCGGGACGCATTTCCGTGCGGGACTGTTCGACGCCCAGGGCCGCCGCCTTTTTCTCTCGGAGGGCCGGACCGAACCCTCCGGGGGCCGCGACTGGATGCTGAACGAGATTCGCGAGAGGGCGCAGAACCTGATCACCCGGTCGGACCAGCCGGTACGGGCCTGCGGCATCAGCTTCGGTGGGCCGGTCGATTACAGGCAGCAACGGGTCAGTTCAATGCACATCTCCGGCTGGCGTGGTTTCAGGCTGGCGCAATGGGCAGAGGACAATCTCAACCTGAAATCCCGCGTGGACAACGATGCCAATGCCGGGGCCCTCGGCGAGTTCCGGCACGGAGCCGGGCGCGGCACGGAATCGCTGCTGTATCTCACCCTCAGTACGGGCATCGGTGGCGGCGTGGTTTACGACGGAGAGGTCCTTCGAGGCAAGGATTCCATGGCCGGGGAGGTGGGCCATATCCCGGTTTCGGATGTGGGCGCTCTGTGCTCCTGCGGCGGACGCGGATGCCTTGAAACCATCAGTTCCGGAACAGCCATCGGCCTGCGGGGACGGGGGCTGGCGCGAAGAAAGCCCGAGGTGATGGCGAGAACCATGGAGCTTGCTTCCGGCGACCCCGAACGGATTACGGCTGAAATTATCTTTCGCGCCGCCGGCGAAGGCGAGAGAAGCGCACAGATTATTGTGCGCGAGGCGGCCCGCGCGCTCGCCAAAACCCTCCTGATCTCCATCCGTATTCTCAATCCCGAGGTGATCATCCTGGGGGGAGGCGTGGCCCTTGCCGGCAGGTTGTTGCTGGATCCCGTGCACGAGTTCCTGAATGAGTTCCCGACGCCGATGCTCGAACATTCCACGCGCGTTGTCCAGGCAGAACTGGAAAAGTATTCGCCTCTTTACGGGGCCGCGGCGATGGCTCTGGAACTGGCCTGAATAAGCAAACGCCTGATGGCGCCAAGCCCCTTCGATAAGACTCCTGTTTTCAATAAATTGCTAATATGATAGAGTATAAGCTTCAGTGCCCGTGCGTCGCCCGGCAGCTTGACTTCGATTTCGGCGACGATTAAGATTCTATTTTTCCACGCCCGGCGGGCTCTCCAGCCTGTGGGTAGGACGCCGGATGAGCCAAGTTCAACGCCTGCTAGGATTTCTCCGACCTTACAGACTGCGCCTTGCTATCGCTGTTTTCCTGATGGCTGTGGTGGGCGCGTGTGAGGCGATTACCGCCCTTCTCATCAAACCCATCGGCGACAACGTGCTCAAGCCCGGAGCCGACAACGGCGGCGTCCGGCTCTTCGATTTTCCCGGGACCCATCATACGATTTACCTGCATGACTTTTTCCCGGGGCACATCCACAACGTCTGGACCCTGGTGGTCCTTTCCCTCATTACCGTGACGGTTGTGAAAGGAATCTCGCGGTATCTGGCCACGGTGGGCATCAGCTTCATCGGGCAGTCAGCCGTGCAGAATCTGCGCAACCAGCTCTACACCAAGATCGTTCAGCAGTCGATGGCCTTCTTCAAGCGAAATCCTACCGGCCGGCTGATTTCAGCCATCAGCAACGATACGGACCAGATCCAGTACGCGGTTTCCCAGGTGGCCGCCGACTTCTTCAGAAACTGCTTCACCCTGATCGCCCTGCTGGGTGTCGTCTTTTACTATGACTGGAAACTGGCGCTGATCTCGCTTGCCCTGGTGCCCCTTGTCGTCTTGCCGTCGGCCAATATCGGCAAGCTGGTCCGGCGGTCCAGCCGCTCCAGCCAGGACCGCATGGCTGACATCAACAACCTGGTCCAGGAAACCTTCACCGGCATTGGCATTGTGAAAGCCTTTGTGATGGAGCACTTTGAGGTGGCCCGGTTCAAGGCGGCGACTCACAGGCTGCTCCACACCAACATGCGCTGGGTGAAAGCACAGGCTGCAACGCCTCCGCTGATGGACCTTCTGACCATGGTCACCGTTTCCGGACTGCTGCTTTACGAACGCAATGCCATCCTGCACCATACGCAAACCCTGGGCGATTTTCTGGGCTTTGTCTACGCGCTGTTCAAAATGGGTGAGCCCATCAAACGGCTGACGGGCGTCAACAACGCCGTCCAGCAGGCAGTTGGGGCATCGGAGAAGGTGTTCCAGTTCCTGCAGGCCAACACGGAAGTGAACGAGAAGCCCGGCGCCGTCGATCTGCCACCCTTCCAGAATGAAATTGTTTTTGATCACCTGGACTTTGAATATGAGCCGGGCGTGCCCCTGCTGCAGGACGTGAATCTGCGGGTCCGGAAGGGCGAGGTGGTGGCGCTGGTGGGGTCAAGCGGAGCCGGCAAAACAACCATGGCCAGCCTGCTTCCCAGGTTCTACGACGTGACGCGCGGGCGCCTGCTGGTGGACGGCCACGACGTGCGAGACCTGACACTCGGCTCGCTGCGTTCGCAGATTGGAATGGTCACGCAGGGAACCATTCTTTTTAACGACACCATTTTCAACAACATCTGCTATGGTAACGGTTCGCGGACTCAGGCTAAAGTGGAAGAGGCCGCCCGTGCGGCTCTGGCACACGACTTCATCACCGAGAGGCCCGGCGGATATCAGGGCATGATCGGTGAGCGGGGCCAGCGCCTCTCCGGAGGACAGAGGCAGCGGCTGGCCATCGCCCGCGCGCTGCTGAAGAATTCACCGATTCTGATTCTGGACGAAGCAACGTCTGAGCTCGATACGGAGTCTGAGGCGCTGGTGCAAAAGGCCCTGGGGAATCTGATGGCAGGCCGCACCGTGCTGGTGATTGCGCACCGGCTCAGCACGGTCCGGCGCGCGGATCGCATTGTGGTTCTGGACCGGGGGACCATCTCGGAAGTGGGCACGCACCAGGACCTGGTGACGCGCGGCGGAATCTACCAGCGGCTGCACGAGCTCCAGTTCGTGGACGCGGAAGCATAAATATCAAGGGGAGGAAAGAGCAGCACGCCGGCCGGAAGGACAGGAAATACCGGCCAGAGCGGCAGCCTGAGCGACCATGGTTCGAAGCATGACGGGTTACAGCAAACTGCGGCGGGAAGAGGATGGTTTCTCGCTGAACGTCGCCGTCAAGTCGGTGAATCACCGCTTTCTTGATCTGCAGTTCCGCATGCCTTCGGTGCTCTCGCCGGTGGAACCTGCCTTGCGCCGGATTATCAAACAGCACGTCATCCGGGGCCACGTGGAAATCGCCGTCAACCTGGAAAAAGTGGGCGCGGAAGAGTTGAAGGTGGACCGCAATCTGCTGAAGGCTTACATCAAGGTTTGCCGGGAGGTGCGGGATGAACTGGGCGCCGCCGCAGAGCCGGATGTCGTGCAGCTTTTGAGAATTCCCGGAGTGCTGTCGAACGAGACCGAACTTTCAGACAAGGAACTGGCCGGGATTCGAAAGGTCCTGGAATCGGCTCTGGCCGGCGCGCTGGAAACGCTCAACACCATGCGCGAACGCGAAGGCGCGGCCCTGGAAAAAGACATCCGGGAACGGCTGGACCGTCTGGAGTCGCTGCGCAAATCCATCGCCAAGCAAGCCCGCCGGATTCCGCAATATGCGCAGCAAAGGCTGGAAAAACGGTTGCGGGAACTGCTGGGAGCCGTGCACGTTGACGCCGCGCGACTTGCCCAGGAGGTCGCTTATCTGGCCTCGCGGTCGGATATCTCGGAGGAACTCACCCGCTTTCAGAGCCATCTGGTCCAGGCGCGCCAGCTTCTTTCCGAAAGTTCTGAAGTGGGGAAAAAACTGGACTTCCTGCTTCAGGAACTGAACCGGGAAGCCAATACGCTGCTGTCCAAGACTTCGGATGTTCCCGAGATCGGCGCGGAGGTTGGCCGCCAGGCGATTGAAATGAAGTCTGAGATCGAGAAATTACGCGAGCAGGTGCAAAACATCGAGTGAGCGCACCCGGACCCAATGATCTGCCCGCCAGGCTGGGCAGCGTTTTCGTGATTTCTGCGCCTTCCGGCGCGGGCAAGACCACGCTGATTAAGAAACTGCGGGCGTCCGTACGCGGGCTGGCCTTCTCTGTTTCTTACACAACGCGCCCGCCTCGCGCGGGGGAGAAAGACGGCCGGGAGTACTTTTTTGTTTCGCCGCAGGAGTTCAGGCGGCGGAAGGCAGAAGGCGAGTTCGTGGAGTGGGCCCGGGTGCACAGCCACTATTACGGCACTTCCTGGCATAAGCTGCGGGAGGCTCAGGAAGCCGGGCAGGATGTTCTGCTGGATATTGACGTCCAGGGGCACAAGAAGTTGCGGCGGAAAATTCCAGACACCGTAAGCGTTTTTGTGCTGCCTCCGTCCTTTCCCGACCTGGAGGAGCGGCTTCGGCGCCGGCACAAAGACTCTCCCGAGGTCATTGCCGAACGGCTTGCAATGTCACGGCGAGAAGTGGCACATTGGAAGGAGTATGATTACGTGATTGTGAACGACCGGCTTTCCGCCGCTGCCCAGGCTCTCCGCAACATTGTGCTCGCATCACGCTTGCGCCGCCAGTGCCAGGATCGGCGCGTCAAGGAAATTATCGGAAAGTTTATTGGAGGATAGATGCAGTTACCCAACAACATTGACAGCAAGTTTCGCTACATTCTCATTTGTGCCAAGAGAGCCCGGCAACTTCAGTCGGGAGTGAGGCCGCTGGTCCAGACGCAGACCAAAAGGGCCACAAAGATTGCCCGGCAGGAAGTGTCTGCCGGCCTGATTCCGTTTGAAATTATTGAGCTGAAGGGCGAGGGCGAGAGCGAATAGATTTGATGGACCTGTGCGCGCGGTTTGAGCGCACGGCTGGTGGGCGTGAGAATTTTTGATACTGGACGGATTCCAATGACTTCCGGTTATCAATTCGAAAGGCCGCAGGGGGGGTTCCGCTCCACTTTGCGGCCGGGGATTGCGTAATGCGGGTGGCGCTTGGAGTTACGGGGGGCATTGCCGCCTACAAGGCAGCGGAGCTGCTTCGTTTGCTGCAGGAGCGCGGCCTGGACGTTCAGGTGGTGATGACTGCAGGAGCGCGCAACTTTGTGACTCCGCTGACGTTCGCTTCGCTCTCCGGGCACAAGGTCATCACAGACATGTTCGGCGAAGGGGGCGACGAGCCCAACCTCGAAAGCGCCATTGAACACATCGCCGTGGCGCAGGGGATCGACGCCCTGGTCATTGCGCCCGCAACGGCGAACGTGATGGCCAGAATGGCCCACGGCATCGCCGACGATTTCCTCACCACGCTCTGCCTGGCAACCCAAGCCCCCGTCATCGTTGCCCCGGCCATGAACGTCAACATGTGGGAAAATGCCGCCACGCAGCAGAACCTGCAATCCCTGCGAACGCGCGGAATCAGGGTTCTCGAACCCGATGAAGGTTATCTGGCCTGCGGGATGATCGGCTCAGGGCGGCTGGCCTCGGTTGAGTCGATTGCCAGTGCCGTCTTTGAAGCTCTGCACTTGCGGGACGACCTCAGGAACGAAAGAGTCCTGATCAGTGCAGGTCCTACCGAGGAGCCTCTGGATCCCGTTCGCTACATCACCAACCGTTCTTCCGGCAAGATGGGTTATGCGCTGGCAGAGGCCTGCAAGCGCCGGGGAGCTGCGGTCACCCTGGTGAGCGGCCCCACGCGGTTACCGGTGCCTGCCGGCGTCACGGTGGAAAACGTACGGACCACGCAGGAAATGAGCGAAGCGATGTTCCGCTGTCTTGACCGGGCGACGGTGGTCCTGATGGCCGCTGCGGTGGTGGATTTTGCGCCGGCCAGGATCGAAACGGAAAAAATCAAGAAGCACCAGGGCGCTCTCACCCTGGAACTCAAGCCCACGCTGGACATTCTTGCGGACATTTCACGGCGGAGGAAGCCAGACCAACTGATTGTGGGGTTTGCTGCAGAAACAAGCAACCTGCTGGAGAACGCCGCCTCAAAGTTGCAGGAAAAAGGCCTGGACCTGATTGTCGCCAATGACGTGACGCAGGAGGGAGCCGGGTTCGACGCCGACACCAACATTGTCACCCTTATTTTTCCCGGCGGCCACGTGAAACCTCTCGAAAAAATGAGCAAGCTGGATGTGGCCAATGCGATTCTGGACGAAGCCATCGGGCTGAGGACAAAACGCGCGGCGGCAGGCAAGCGGTAAGCGGCTCTAAGACGGGACATCCATCAACTCATGGACGAAAGGCAACGTAGAAAAGTAGCGGCCATGCTCGAGTTCTATGAGGACCTGGGCATCGAGGAATTTTATATCGGCCGGACTGAGGTTGAGACGGCGAAGCCAGCTTCCAAACCCGTCCCTGCCGTGGGCGCACCAGCCAGACCAGCCTCCACACCAAAAGAAGCCGATGCCCGCCCGCAGTCTCCCAAGGTTGTGTTTGGAAAGCCTCCCGCCCAACTGTACAACACTGCTGCGGAGCCGCAAATAGCCACGGCGCCAGGCCCTGTGGCCCAGTCCATGAGCCTGTTCGAATCGCCTTCACGGGGGACAACTCCGCGAGAAACCGAAACGCTTGAGCAGATCCGCGAAGACCTGGGCGACTGCCATCGCTGCCGCCTGGCCGCCGGGCGGCACTCGATTGTCTTTGGCCAGGGCAATCCTCACGCCGAACTGGTTTTTGTGGGGGAAGGACCGGGCGCCGACGAAGACGCGCAGGGCCTTCCCTTTGTGGGCCGCGCCGGACGCCTGCTGAACAAGATGATCGAACTGGCCGGAATGAAGCGGGAGGAAGTTTACATCTGCAATATTGTGAAGTGCAGGCCGCCCAATAATCGCACGCCGCTGCCGGATGAAATCGAAACGTGTTCCCCGTTTCTGTTTCGCCAGATCAGGACCATCAAGCCCCGACTGGTCTGCTGCCTGGGGGCCCCGGCGGTCAAGACCCTTCTGGGAGTCAAAGAAGGCATTACTAAAATCCGGGGGCGGTTTTATGATTTCCAGGGCACCAAGGCCCTGCCGACATTTCACCCGGCCTACATTCTTCGCAACGCACGGGAAGAAAAGGTCCTTCGCGAAGATTTCCAGAAGATCGTCGAATTCCTCAACTCGCCCCGTTGATTCTGCCTCCGCCGCCCGAAGGCGGGTGATCGACCTGGTGTAGCGGCATCTTCATGCCGCCACATGGCGAGGTAAACTCGCCGCTACGCCTTTTAACCGAACACAGCCCCGCCCTCCTCGTGCTCATCCTCCGGCAGACGATGCTATGATGTTTCTATTGCGTTGTTTGAAGGGGCCGGGCAGTCCGAACAGAAATGCTGCAGCCAGTAGGGATTGATATCTGATGGATCTCAAAACCAAAATCCAGAATCCGAGCATTCCGGTCAGCTTTTTTGAGATGGTGCCGCCAGCGGCAGGCAAGCCGGAAGCGCTCAAGTCCGCAATGGCCGAAATTGCCAGGATTAAAGACCTGGCCGATGCCATCAACCTTCCCGAAATTCATGATGAAGCACGCGGGGGCGACAGGACGTTCAAATTTGTCGAGCGAATCGAACCACGGATTCTGGGTGCGAAAATCCGGAAAGAGTGCAACCTGGATGTCGTCATCAACCGCTGCGTGGTTTATCAGGCTGATCAGGCGCGTTGGATTCAGGAAACGCAGGAGAAGTTTGGCATCAGCAACTTTATTCTGGTGGGCGGAGAGTCGAGCACGATCCAGTATCCCGGGCCCAGTGTCACTGAAACCGCACGCGAGGTGCAGGCAGCAGGATTGCAGACGGCCCTGGGAGGGATCAGCATTCCCAGCCGCACCCATGAGGTGGACCGCATCCGGGGCAAGGTGGCAAAGGGCCTCAGCTTTTTCACCACGCAGGTATTGTTTGATTCCAACGACATCGTCTGGCTGATCCAGCGGCTCAACGGAATTGAAGCAAGGATCTTTCTGAGCTTCGCTCCCGTCAGCCATCATCGTGACATTGAATTTCTGCGCTGGCTGGGGGCCGACGTTCCGGCGGACCTTGACCGGTTTCTCATCAGGAAAGAGCCCGCGGAGTCATCGTCGCACCATGCCGAGGAAGCTTTTGAGCGTTGCCTGGATCTGGCGCAGCGAATCCTGATGGACGTTTTTGATAATCTGCCTCCAGACCCGCCGCCCCTGGGAATCAACATCGAGCATATCAACCGCCGCAATCTCAACTTTGCCGTGCGAATGCTGGAGAAGCTGGGAACCTTTTACTCCAACCTGGTGGCAGCGCGCAGGCGCACCAGTCTTGTCTGAAGGAATCCGGTAAGGGCGCTGCGAGCAGACGATTTCCCGCCGGAGAACAAGGCTTTGTTCAGGCTGTTTGAAAATTGTCTGGCACGTCTGAGACGGCGTCAGGATGAGCTGGTCGCGGGTGTTTCCTGACCGGCATGTTCCTTTGTGTCGAGGTAACGCTTGCGGCTTTCCAGAATGGCCTGGCGGGCTTCCCGCGGACCCTGCCATCCTTCCATGCGGGTCTTCTTGCCCTCAAGCTCTTTGTAAATGGTAAAAAAGTGTTCGATTTCCGTCAGGATGTGGGGAAAGATCTGGTCAATCGTGTGAATCTGGTCATAGCGGGGGTTGCGATCGGGTACCGAGAGAATTTTTGTGTCCGGCCCCTGATCATCCACCATGGCCAGCAGCCCAACCGGGCGCACTTCCAGCATGCAGCCCGTGAACGTTGCCACGTCTGCTGAAACCAGGACGTCAAGCGGATCTTTATCCTCCGCCAGGGTCCCGGGAATAAATCCGTAATCGCCCGGATAGTGCATGGGAGAATAAAGGGTGCGGTCCAGTCGAAACACCCCCAGCGTCTTGTCGTACTCGTACTTGTTGGATGAATTCTTGGGAATCTCCACAATCATGCGGACGATTTCCGGCGACTGTGGACCTGGATCAAGAGTGTGTATCAGGTTTGACATTCACTCAGCCTATCCAAATCCCGGTTTTATTGCAACTCCCGCAAAAGAGACTGGTTTTCGGCAATGTTGCCGGCGGGAACACGCTGATGGCTCACCCGAAGAGGCTCCGAATACCTCTATGAGGCTCGCCAGACTTTGTTCGCGAACCAGACACCGTGGTTCCACAGTAGCCAGCGTGGTTTGGGTAGCATAGAATCCTGCCATGGATGAAAGCAAATCCAGCTCGAAAGCCGGCCAAAGCAGCCGTGCCAGACCCACCCTGGTGAGTGTGGCCGTGCTGGCAGCCTTGCAGCGCGCGCTCACCTATTCCGTACCAGACGGGTTGGACGTTCGGATTGGGCAGCGCGTGCTGGTTCCGCTTGGCACGCGACGCGTGACCGGTATCGTGCTCTCAGCGGCGCCGCCCTTGCCTCCAGGCGTTGAGGCGAGGCCGCTGATCGAGGCGCTGGATTCCGAGCCCGTGCTTTCGCCCGAACTCCTGACGCTGGGAATGTGGATTGCGGAGTACTATCTGTCGCCGCTGGGCGAGGTGTTCCGGGCCATGCTGCCCCTGCGGCCGCACTCCCGCAAGGTTCGCGTGGTTGGGTTGACAGAGGCGGGGCGCAAACATCTGCGTGAGATGGCGGATAGCCTGCTGCAAGAAACCCGGCAAAGCGCAGAGCTGAATCTGCTGAAACACGTCGCCGACCACCCCGGAGCAACGCTGGAAGCGCTGCGCAGGAGGTTTGATAAAACTTCACCCGGACTCGTCCGCCAGGTAATTGAAAGACGCCTGCTGGCGGTTTCCAGCGCCGAGCGTGAACGCGGAACAAGAAAGGTGATGGCGGTGCGTTTGTCCGGGCCTCTGGGCGGCGATCCTCCGAAGCTGTCGCCCGTAGCCCGGCGTATTATCGAGGCGCTCGAACGCGACGGCGAGGTGAACGACCACCGCACGCTTTTGAAATCCGCGCGCGCTTCCCTGACCCACCTGAAAAAACTGCAGGAACAGGGACTGATCGACTTTGCCGATCCCGCGCCCGCCGATTCCGAAGCGGGTGGTCTTTCCGAATTTCGCCACACGCTGACCGCATCGCAGAAACCGGCGCTTGAAGAACTGACACACAGGCTCGATCGGCGCGAGTTCAGCACCGTTTTGCTGCATGGAATTACGGCCAGCGGCAAGACTGAAATCTACCTGCGCCTGGTTGAACACTGCCTCGAAGCCGGCCGAACCGCGCTGGTCCTTGTCCCGGAAATCGCTTTGACCCCGGCCATCCACGAGCAGTTTCGGCTGCGATTTGGAAATTTGATGGCGGTGCTGCACAGCGGTCTTGCCGAAGGCGAGCGCCATGAGGCCTGGTGGCGGGTTCGGCGTGGCGAAGCCAGGGTTGTGCTGGGGACACGGTCCGCTGTGTTTGCGCCGCTGGAAAACCTGGGCGTCATCATCGTGGATGAAGAACACGAATCCAGTTACAAGCAGGACGAAACACCCCGCTACCACGGACGGGACTCGGCCGTCGTGCGAGCCCGCTTGGGCAAGGCGCTTGTGGTGCTTGGGTCCGCCACGCCTTCGCTCGAAAGTTACGCCAACGCTGAAAAGGGCAAGTACCATCTGCTGACGCTGAGCGAGCGCGTGGGGCGGCGTCCGTTGGCCAGCGTGGAAATTGTCGATATGCGGGAGGAGTTCCGGGAGACGCGCACCCAGGTTCCCATCTCACGCCGTTTGCGCGAGGAGGTGGAAGCGCAACTCGAATCCGGAAAGCAAACCATGTTCCTCCTGAACCGGCGCGGCTATTCCTGGTTTCTGCTTTGCCGGAGCTGCGGGCAGACGGAGCGGTGCGTGAACTGCTCCATATCGCTGACGTATCACCGGCGCGAGAACCGGCTGATCTGCCACTACTGCGGCTACCAGGCGTCTGTCCCGGCGCGCTGCCGGTCGTGCGACAGCGAATATCTCTACTACGTTGGGGAAGGAACCGAAAAGCTGGAACAGAAGCTCGCCGAGATGTTTCCCACGGCGCGGGTGGCAAGGCTCGATCGCGACGCAGCCCGACGGCCGGGCCAGTACCTGAAGATCCTGTCGGATTTTCGAGATGGGAAAATCGACATCCTGGTGGGTACCCAGATGATCGCCAAAGGGCACGATTTTCCCGGGGTCACGCTGGTGGGCATTGTTTCGGCTGACACTTCACTTTCACTGCCGGATTTTCGCGCTGCTGAGAGGACGTTCCAGCTTCTGACGCAGGCGGCGGGGCGTGCCGGACGCGGCGAATCGCCAGGCCGGGTGCTGGTGCAAACCTTCTACCCGCAGCATTACGCAATCCGCTTTGCCGCCGAACAGGACTACAACAAGTTCTTCAGCAAGGAGTTGCATTTTCGGAAGGTGATGCACTATCCGCCGGCCGCCGCGCTGGCCGACGTGGTGGTGGGGGACAAGAAGCTTGAACACGCCGCCCGAATGGCCGCAGAAGTTGGAAAGTTCTTCGAGAGCCTGGGTGACCTGAGGAGGGGAGTTCGCATCCTGGGTCCAAGTCCCGCTCCGCTGGCCAGGATTGAAGGTTACTACCGCATTCAGTTTCTGCTGAAAGCATCGTCCCGCGCAAGACTCAACGCGATTCTTCGACGCCTGGCCGAGGAGTGTGACGAGCGGGGCGTGCCTTCACACGCACTGACGATCGACATGGACCCGGCGAGCCTGATGTAGCCCTGCAGCCTGGCGCATAGACGCCAGGCAGGCGCGGCCACTAGGTTTAGGGTTGCACCTGCCCCCCCCGTGCACTATGGGGGCCTGAAATCCCGGTTTCCGCGCCAACGGTCTTCGGGTTCTATGAACCGCAATGCGTCCGGATTGAACCCACTCAGCTGCTGCTCGTGCCGAAAAGGGGAGTCCGGCTGTTCAGGGAAGCGACTGAAGTTCTTTCCCGGGCTTAAAGCGGACGGCCTTGCCGGGCAGGATGTTAACCTCGGCGCCCGTGCGCGGGTTTCTTCCAATTCCTGTCTTGCGAGGCTTGACGTTAAAGACGCCGAATCCGCGCAATTCAATCCGATCTCCCCTGGCCAAGGCCTTCTTCATCGAACCAAACACCGTTTCCACGGCAATCTCAGCTTTGGTCTTCGTAATTCCAGTACGGTTGACGACATCGTTGACAAGATCGAGCTTTATCAAAAGGAACCTCCTGAAAACACAGGATTTCATCGTAAAAAGCCGCTTCGGCATTGTCAAGTTGTTTTCTCCTGTATTATGATGCGTTGCTCTGTTAGCTTTGGAAGGATCGTCCGCCCAGGGGCAAAAACCCTGAGTTGCGAATGGCCAATTCTTAATCAAGGGAGTGTCGATGTCTGTCAAAAATGACCGCTGGATCCGCCGCATGGTGCAGGAACAAAAAATGATTGAGCCGTTTGCCGAAAACCAGAAACGCGACGGCGTGATATCTTATGGGGTTTCATCCTACGGCTACGATCTGCGGGTGGCGGATGAGTTCAAGATATTCACCAACGTCAATAGTTCCATCGTGGATCCCAAACATTTTGACGAAGCCTCCTTTGTGGAATTCACGGGGCCGGTCTGCATTGTTCCGCCCAATTCCTTTGCCCTGGCGCGGTCGGTGGAATACTTCAGGATACCCCGTAGCATCCTAACCATATGCGTGGGAAAATCAACTTACGCGCGCTGCGGCATCATTGTGAACGTAACGCCGCTGGAGCCGGAATGGGAAGGATATGTGACATTGGAAATCTCCAACACCACCCCGCTGCCCGCACGCGTGTTTTCCAACGAAGGCTTGTGCCAGCTCGTGTTTTTCGAGTCCGACGAGGTTTGCGAAACTTCCTACAAGGACAAGAAGGGCAAGTATCAGTCGCAGCAGGGAATTGTGCTGCCCCGAATCTGATGAAAATCTGCCTCAGGCTGGCCGTCTTCCTGCTCCTGGCCCTGGCTTGTTTTCAAGGCGTTGCATGGTGCGCCGCCCCGCCGCACACAGGGCAGAGTGTTTCCCCGCAAGCAGGGTCTTCTCCGGCTCAGCGCAAGGTTGAGGCTCCTTCGGTTCCGCAAAGGTACGAACTCTCACCCCAGAAAAGAGCTGAGGCGCAGGCGTATTCGCACACCCAGTATGCGCTCTATTTTTCGGGTGTCGCCCTTGTTCTCCTCATCTATTTCCTTCTATGGCGCGCAAAAATTGCCGTGGCTTTTCGCGACTGGGCACGCCGCGTCTCCCCACGACATTTTGTGCAGTGCCTCGTTTTTGTTCCGCTGTTCTTTCTTACCGTCAGGCTTCTGCTGTTTCCCTTTGTCTACTACGCGGACTTCGTGATCGAGCACAGATTCGGACTCATGACGCAGGGATTCGGCTCGTGGATGGCAGATTGGGGAAAGAGCCTCGCTCTCTTCATTCTCGTCGGCACGTTGATGGTTTGGATCTTTTATTGGGTTGTCAGACGCAGTCCACGGCGATGGTGGTTCTACTTCTGGGCTGTAACGATCCCGATCACCCTTTTCATGATGTTCGTCGAGCCCTTTGTGGTCGAGCCGCTTTTTTACAAGTTCACGCCGCTGGACGCCACCCGGCCGGCACTGGTCACGCGGATTGAAGAGATGCTCCACCATGCCGGCCTCCAGATTCCGCGACGGCGCATTCTGGAAATGGATGCCAGCTCAAAAACCAACACTCTCAACGCGTATGTTTCAGGCCTGGGGGCCAGCAAGCGCGTGGTGGTGTGGGACACCACTCTCAAAAAAATGACGGACGGGCAGACGCTGCTGGTGCTGGGACATGAGACCGGGCACTACGTCCTGCACCACATCCTCAAAGAATTTGTTCTGATTGAACTGGTGGTGCTGGCCTTTATCGCGCTGGGATTTATCGCCGTCAAAAAGCTGATCAAACGATACGGCGGCCGGACGGGCGTGGAAGGCGAAGGGGACCTGGCGTCTCTGCCCGTCATGCTGCTGGTTCTCACGCTCCTGACGTTCTTCTCGTCCCCCCTGGTGAACGGCATCTCGCGGCACTATGAGCACCAGGCCGACCAGTTTGCCCTGGAAGTTACCTACGGCGTGGTTCCGAACCCCAATGCGGCTGAAGCCCGGGCCTTTCAAATACTCGGCGAGCAGGACCTTTCCGACCCCGACCCGAATCCATTCATCGTGTTCTGGCTTTACAGCCACCCGCCGCTCGACCGGCGCATCCAGTTTGCCTTGAGCTACAAGCCCTGGGCGGAAGGCAAACCCTTGCAGTTTGTCCACCCCGCTAAGTTTTAATCGAAGTTACCGGGAAGTATGGGCACACCGACTACGCCGTACCCTGGGCGCCAACGGCCTTACGGGCGAAAGCGACGTCGGCTTCCACCATCATTCTGACCAGTTGGGGAAAGTCTACCTTTGGATGCCAGTCAAGTTCCTCGCGGGCCAGAGTGGCGTCAGCCCGCAGATCATGAATCTCACCCGTCCGGAGCAAGTGGGAGTCAATCTCCACCCAGTCTTCGACTGAAGGCACATCGGCGCCACCGGAAATCCGATGGAGTTCCACCAGGACCTGCCGGAGGAAATCCTCCACGCTGTGTGACGTTCCCGTGCCGATCACGTAATCTTTGGCGGAGCCGTTCTGCAACATGGCGTGCATCGCCTTCACGAAATCACCCGCAAATCCCCAGTCACGCCGGGAATGCAGGTTCCCCAGTTTGAGCTTCGTCCGGTCACCCATCGCCCAGCGGGCTGCCGCACGGGTGATTTTTCGCGTCACCATTTCCGGCCCCCGGCGCGGAGACTCGTGGTTGAACAGAATGCCTCCGGCGACAAAGATCCCGCGGTTCCTGTAAACTTCCGCCAGGCGGTGCGCCGCCATTTTGGAGACCCCATAGGGAGACATGGGCTGCAATGGAGTCTGCTCATTCCGCGCGCCATCGGTGTTTCCAAACATCTCAGAGGTTGAAGCCTGATAAACACGCGTATCGGGTTTCTGGCGTTCGACGATCTGCAGCAGGCGGGCGAGCCCGCCTGCATTGATGTCGATCGTTTCAGCGGGGCACTCCCAACTGGTGGGAACAAAGACCTGGCCGGCCAGGTTGTAGAGTTCGTCGGGCCAGGCCTTCTGGAACGCCACCGCAAGCGACTCGGCGTCGCGCATGTCGCCATAGACAAATTCGATGCGGTGAATGATGGGTTCAAGGAAGCGCAACGTCGCTGGCTCGCGACGAACCAGTCCCCAGACTTCATACCCCAGTCCCAGCAGGTATTCCGCCAGGTAGCTTCCGTCTTGTCCCGAGATTCCCGTGATCAGCGCTTTCTTCATGGCAAAAAATCCTTCAAGCCTATGGCGTTAGAAGTTTTGGGCAAGCGCCGCTGGCCTGCCGCCAGCATCACAACCCGTCGCCGCACCGCCCATATTGTACCAGCGCTACAGGGCCAAAACTTCATTATAGACTTGCAGATTCGCTTCCGCAGTGCGACGCCATGTGAAGGTCTTTGCGCGCGCAAGCCCACGCTCAATCATGACGCGCCGCTGGCCGTCATCTTCCACGGCCCGCATGACCTTCTCGGCGATATCTTTTGGATCGTGCGGATCGACGTAAAAAGCTGCATCGCCTCCGACCTCCGGCAAGGAGGATGTTTCCGAGGCCACCACCGGCAGCCCGTGTGCCATGGCTTCCAGCACCGGAAGACCAAACCCCTCCTCGAATGACGGAAAAAGAAATACACTCGCGGCGTCGTACAGCACGGGAAGCTGCTCCGCCGGCGCATAGCCCAACAACACCACGCGTGAGCCAAGCCCTTCGGTCCGGATGAAGTCGTGGATGGCTTCGCTGCCGTGCCCGTCTCCGCCTGCGATCACCAGGCGGTATCGCTCCGGCAAATGGCGGAGCGCTTTCAAGAGCATTCATCGTATTCTTTCTGGTCTGGATGACTCCCACAGTGAAAATCATCTCGTTGCCTTTGCCCACCAGTTGCTCGCGCTCCAGGGCACGATGCTCCGGACTGAGGGAAGCGGTGGGGAGGTCAACCCCAAAAGGAATCAGGCGGACCTTTTCGCGCGGCACGTTCGAGTACTTCAGCAACTGGTCCGTGGTGTACTGCGACGGCGTAATGATGCGAACGGCCCGCTCCACTGCCTCCAACAGCAGTGCGGAAAACTTCTGCTGGAAATCCGGAGTCGAATAGTCCTTACCGGTCACCGGGAACAGGTCGATCACCGTGACGATCTCTTTTCTGAATCGGAACGCCGGCGCCCGCTGCACCAGGCTGTGGAACACATCCGCCTGCCAGGGCAACCAGAACGTCCAGGGGTTCTGGTAGTAGCGCACGGAGAACCGAGGGCCCCGGGAACCCGGTGTGGAATTGGGCCGAAGGAATTCCCGGCGCGATTTGAACCGCGAGAGCCGGTAACAGAGCAGGTAGTGGTGCTCACATTCGATTTCGGCGAGACATTCAATCAACCTCCGGCAATAGATCGCCACGCCGGAAGGCTGCGGTCCCACAGTATAAGTAGCATCAAGAGCGATCGTAGCCATCAGATGGATTTTCGATTTTGCAGCTTGATTTGTCGAATGTTTTTTCCGGGGCGGGCGACGCGTGGACGCTCAAGCGTGCTGGGAACCCGAGATATCTTCCAGGTCGTACTCTTTGATTTTGCGATAGACAGTGGTCTTGCCGATCCCGAGCAGCTTGGCGGCTCGAAGGCGGTCGCCGCCCGTCATTTCCAGGGCCTGCCGGATGGCATCCCGCTCAATCTCACGCAGAGTTGAAAAACGCCGCTTCCCGCTTTCGTTTTGCATCGCGTAAAGGAGGCTCGAAGGAAGATCCCTCACCTGGATTTCGGTCCCCGACCCGAGCGCCAGCGCGCGTTGAACGCAGTTTTCCAGTTCACGGACGTTGCCGGGCCATTCGTAACTCATCAGCCGGCTCATGGCATCGTAGGAGACGTCTTTGGTGCCGCCAGAAGTCCCGGCGAAACGGTCCATGAAGTGATGCACCAGCAGAGGAATATCATTTTTGCGGTCGCGGAGCGGAGGCAGCTTGATGGAAACAACATTGAGCCGGAAGAACAGGTCCTTACGGAAAGTTCCCCGCGTGATGGCGCCTTCCAGATGCTGATTGGTCCCGGCAATGATGCGGGCCTCGAGCGGCAACCGCTGGTTGCTGCCGACCGGGCGCACCTCCCGTTCCTGGATGGCCCGCAGCAGTTTCGACTGGAGTTCCACCGGCAGTTCCGCAATTTCATCCAGAAAGACCGTCCCTTTTCCTCCGTCCACCAGCAGGCCTCGGCGGTTCTGACTGGCCCCCGTGAAGGCGCCACGGACGTGGCCAAAAAGCTCACTTTCGATCAGGTTAGAGGACAAGGCACCGCAATCCACCGGAACGAATGGAAGGTCACGCCAGGGACCGAATGAATGAATTGCGCGCGCAACAAGTTCCTTCCCCGTCCCGCTTTCTCCCAGCACCAGCACAGGATGGCGTCTGGTGGCGACCTTCAGGATCGTCTCGTAGACTTTCTGCATTCTGGTGGACGCGCCGATCAGAGTTCCCAGTCCCTGCCGAGCTTCAAGCTGTTCGCGAAGAAGACGGTTTTCCGCGGATATCCGCTTCTTCTGGATCAACCGGTCCAGAAGGCGTTTGAGGTCAATTATTTCGAAGGGCCCGATCAGATAGTCATTCGCGCCTTGCCTGACGGCATGGTGCGCAAGGCCGGCGGTCGCGTCGTCTGCAAGGACGATAACATCTGAATCGGGCGAGGTTCCTCGCGCGGTCTTGATCAGCTCAAATGCATTAAGGCCCGCCATCCGCACGTCAGCCAGAATGATGTCAAATCCACCGTTTCCGAGGGCATCAAAGGCACCGGGCGCCGTTTCAGCAGAGCTCGCCGCAAGGCCCATCTGTTTTGCGACAACAAGACACATGTCCCGAAGGGACTTATCTTGTGAAGTGATCAGGAGATGGACATCCATGGTTGACACACCCTGGCCAGAAACTCATCAGACCGGAAAGCGTGCCCAGTATATGAAGGATACTTCAGCAAAGTCAAAACAAATCCCGATTTGGAACTCGTCCTCACGCGCCCATTCCCTAAACAGGAATACTCCCGGCAGCGTCTTCCTGATCACCACTGACCGATTGATTTTCAGGAGGGAAGCGCGCTTTCGAGCCGGTTTCTCGCCCGGATGGCACCAATTTCAAAGGTCATATTCTGTAATGTGTACTATATTGATTGGAAGGAGAGTCAGGTGCCAAGACAAGAAAAGATTCTTGTGGTTGACGATGATGCCAGCGAGAGGGAAGGCTTGGCTGAATTGTTGAGGATGTGGGGGTACGACGCTGACATCGCCGCCGATGGCCAACAAGCGCTTGACCAGGCCGACGCGTTCAATCCCAGCGTTATCATTTCAGACCTCCGCATGCCTGGGATGAGCGGTATGGACGTCCTGCGGAAGATGCGTGAATCGCGTCCCGATGTGACATTCATCATGCTGACCGCCCAGGGCACCATTGAGGAGGCCGTGGAGGCCACCAAGCTGGGGGCTTTTAACTTCCTGGAAAAGCCCGTCGACCCGAAGCGCCTGCAGGTTGAACTCCGCAATTGCCTGGAACGCCGCGAAAATGAGCTGCAACTTGAAATCGCACACCGGCGCCTGCGCGCGGCCGGCATCCTGGGGCAACTGGTAGGACACTCGAAGAAGATGCAGGAAGTTATGTCCATCATCGCCACCGTGGCACCCTCGCGGGCAAGCGTTCTGATTACGGGTGAAAGCGGAACCGGCAAAGAGTTGGCGGCGCGGACCCTCCATGAGCTCAGCCCCAGAAAGGGCAAGCCGTTTGTGGCGGTTAACTGCGCTGCGATCCCGGAAACACTAATGGAAAGCGAAATCTTTGGCCATGAAAAGGGCGCCTTTACGGGCGCCGTAGAGCGACGGATGGGCTGTTTTGAGCTCGCCGACGGTGGCACCCTGCTGCTGGACGAAATTGGCGAGATGCCCGCACAGACACAGGCCAAGCTATTGCGGGTGCTTGAAGACTCCAAACTCCGCCGTCTGGGCAGCAAGAACGAGATATCCGTTGACGTCCGGGTGCTTGCCGCAACCAACAAGGTTCCCGCTGAAGCCGTTTCCAAGGGAGAGCTTCGAAACGATCTTTACTTCCGCCTGAACGTTGTGCAGATTATTATGCCCCCGTTGCGCGAACACCTGGGCGACCTGGAACCCTTGGCCCAGGCGCTGATCGAAGACCTGAATCGCAAACACAGTAGCACGGTCAAAGCCCTGGATAGCAGCGTGTTGGAAGCTTTCCGCCGCCATTCGTGGCCTGGCAACATTCGGGAGCTTCGAAATACGCTGGAGCGCATGATGGTTTTGAGCCAGGGAGAAGTGCTGCGAAGCAGCGACCTCCCGGGTGATTTTGGAAAGACTTCTACGGCTGCGATGGGTGATGAACTTCATCTCCGAGCGGGAATGACCGTTGCAGAAGCGGAACGCCGGCTGATTTTTGAGACACTGGCTTTTACCAGCAATAATAAGACCCGCGCTGCTGAGATGCTGGGTATCAGCCTGAAGACACTTCATAATAAGTTGAAAGAATATGAGGCTGAGCCTCAAAGCTAAGCTGACGGCACTGATCGGCCTGCTGGTGCTGGTGGTGGTGTTGGCCATCTCCGCCCTTTACCTCTTTATCCTGACGCACGAGGCCCTCACTGACGTGGGGCGAAGGGGATCATTTGTAGGCCGTGAAATTTATCATCAGGCCCAGACGGTCCTGGCCCAGAGCCACCTGCCTGCCGGTGTCGAGCCTGAAGACACGCAAGCAGTTCACCAGTTCATTCAATCGCGCCTGGCGCAAGATCCCAACCTGAACTCGACCATTGAGTCTGCTGTGGGCTACTCGCCCACGACGTATTACGCCACCATCACCGATACGAATAATGTTGTTCTGGTTCACAATGATCCCACACAGATCGGCACCACTTTCAATCCGGCTCCACCCTTTGACCAGCTTCTGAACTCGGGCATCTTCGACCAGCTCCGCGTGATCTACGGGCCGCAAACCGTTTACGAAGTGGATTTGCCGATCAAGATGGGCGATCGTCCGCTTGGGAATGTTCGAGTGGGCGTTTCAACCGTTTTCGTGGCCCACCAGTTGACGCCTGAATTGCACCGGGCCTTGCTGCTGGCCCTTCTGGCACTGGTCCTGGCAACGCTTTCCGCAAGCCTGCTTTCCTACGGCATACTGCGTCCCCTCAAGACCATCTCCCGCACGGTCGAAAAGATGGCGCGAGGAGAGAGTCACGAACCGCTGAAGGTGAATCGCAAAGACGAATGGGGCATTCTATCTTCCAAGTTGAATCTGCTGGGTGAGCAAATTCGGGGCGAGAAGACGGCGTTTACCAGGCTCAAAGAGAACCTCGACCAGCTTTTCTCCAACCTGGCGGACGGCCTGCTGCTTTTTGACGGGCAGGACCAGCTGGTGCTTGCCACTCCTGCGGTGGAGCGGTTCCTGGGGGCTGATCCTGCGTCACTGCTGCACCGCACGGCGGGGGAAATTTTCTGGAGCGATCATCCGATGGATCGCGTGCTCCGCGAGGCGTTCGAGGATCGACAGCCGGTTGTGTGGGAGTCAGCGGAAGATGACGATGACGACGGGGACGGATATCCCCGCATCTCTGCCAGCGTGCAGTTTGCACAGAAGGAAGGCGAACCGGTGGGCGCTCTGGTAACGGTCCGGGACGCCGGCACACGGGCTCAACTGGAAGACCAGATCGCCGTAGCGACAAGGTTGGCGGCCCTGGGCCGGATTACATCCGGAGTGGCGCATGAAGTCAAGAACCCCCTGAACGCCATGGTCCTGCAACTTGAAATCCTGAAAACCAAGCTTGCCGAGCACGGCACGGCGGTTAAGCCCCAGCTTGACACGCTTTCCTCAGAGATCCGTCGGCTCGACCGTGTGGTGAAGACATTCCTCGACTTTACGCGTCCCGTGGAATTACGCCTGAGCGAGACGGACCTGGAACAGATGCTCCAGGAGGTCTTCACTCTCGCTGAACCGCAGGCCCGCCAAAACCAGGTGCGTCTGACGATTGAAAAGAACGGCCCGGTCCCCAAACTGAAGGTCGACCGCGATCTCTTCAAACAGGCCCTCCTGAACCTGGTGCTGAACGGATGTCAGGCCATGCCTTCTGGAGGCGAATTGAAAGTCAGACCCAGAAAATCGGAACGCCGTGTGGAACTTGAAATTGAAGACCAGGGTGTTGGAATCCCCGCCGATGTACAACCCAGGATATTTTCCCTCTTCTTTACGACCAAGCCCGGAGGGTCAGGCGTGGGTCTGGCCATGGCCTATCGGATCATTCAGCTGCACAACGGCTCCATCGGCTTTTCAAGCGAACCGAATCGCGGGACAACCTTTCGAATCGCCTTGCCTGCTTAGGCGGAGGGCATGGCCCCGGTTCCGGCCTTCCAGCCAGATTGGACTTAACAGAAGGTTGTTGCTACCCCTAAGAGAATATCGGGAGTAAAATAGGCTCAGAATGATTGGAGGTCAGCGAGAGAAGATATCCTTTCGTTGCGGTGGAGCGCACGGAAAACGACGTCCTGCGCTTACCAAACCTGGGTTCGAGAGGAGGAGCCATGTCCCTGAAGAAGCTCCAGAAGTTTTTCACCGGGCCCGCGCCACACTTGTCGCGGGAAGACGCCATGAAGGTGTTCACTCGTGATCAATTTCAGTGCCAATATTGCGGACTGGATGGATTGCACCAGTTCACAAACTGGATGGTCCTCACGGTTGACCACGTTCACCCGCATTCCCATGGCGGGGCGCGGAAAATGGATAACCTCGTTACCTGCTGCCAGCCATGCAATGTGATCAAGGGAAAGCGCCTCTTCAAAACGGTCGAAGATGCCAAAGCCTTTGTGATGAAGAAACGCAAAGAATGGGAACATCAATACGAGCAGCAGGCAAAGGCGGCTGAGAAAAAGATTGCGAGCCACCATACCGCGTGAGATCGCAGGCGCCTGCATCTGATCAAATCCCGTCGCGAGTTACCAAGAGCTGGCAGCTCTTAATGGAAAGTGCATCCGATTGCCAGCCAGGTACTCGTGTGGCTTTTTCGCGAAGCCGAAGGGCCGGACAGCCCCTGCCCACGGTCTTTGCTGAAGTGATAGAATTAAAATACCTTGAGCTGGAAAGCAGCAGTTTTCAGTATTGCCGTTATTTTTGGCGGCTGCCCTAAGAGGCAGACGGGACCGCAGGTGGTATACGTTCCCACGCCGCCGCCGGCTGCGAGGCCTTCGCAGTCAGACCAGAGCATTATTGTGCAGGCTCCGTCTCCGCCAGTCCCCATCGAAGCCAAGCAGGAGACTCCCCCTTTACCTCCACCGGAACCCGCGCCCAGCAGTCCTCCCCGCCCCCGAAGGCAGGAAGTGAAAACCCAACCGGAGAAGCCCTCTGCTGAAGTTCCTGCGCTGCAATCGGCCATAAGCTCCGGCCAGGCGTCGGCATTGCAGGGACAGGTGGTGAAGTTGCAGCAGGCGATTGAGAAGCGAATTCTTGTCCTCAGCCGCGAATGGTTATCTCCGTCCCAGCGCGGCACGTTGGAAGGAGCGCGCGGATTTCTTCAGAATTCCCACAAGGCGCTTCAGGAAGCAGATTACCAGCGGGCCTTAATCCTTGCTCAAAAGGCGGATCTTCTAGTTGCTTCTCTTGAGCAGACTCATTAGCCCGATCAGGACGCACCGTCCTCCGTCCTAATCCTTCAATAAACTTGTGAGTAGATCGCCGAATCAAAACCTCACATCCACTGGTGGCGGTTTGAATAGAAGGTGACCTGCCGATGGGGAAACTTTTCCTTGAAAGCCCGGTACCGCCTGAGGATCTTCTCGTAACGTTGATTTGAGGTCCTCAGCTTGCGGTGAGGTAGATCGATCAACGCCTGTTCGACGCTCCACACGTTGTTCAGCGAAAAACGCCAGTCTGTCCGGACCAGTGTCCGAAGGTCCGCCAGCGCGTAGCCGATAATCCGCGCCTCCTCAGTGACAAAAGGGTCCACATAACTCATCACCAGGTGGCGCAAGGTTCGGTAAAGAGGCTTACGGCCCTGGAGGCTGAAGTCTCGGGACTGCCCCACGGCTCCCCACCGGGCGTGCTGGCGGAAAGCAAACACAACGTGATCCAGGTTGTCTTTGGATTCGAGGTCCAGCAAAAGCGGCGGGTGCCCATGTTGTTCCAGGATGGTGGCCGCTACGAAAGCCGCCTCCAGGCAATGGGAAGTTGTACGCCGGACCGTGCCGCGGAAGCTTTTTAAAGTTTCGCCGTTCCTTTCCCGATTGTAAGTGAACGTCCGGATAAATTTCTGCACCTGGCGGGGTGTCCGGTAAGATTGAATGATCTTCCATTCTTTGGGGGTGAAGGATTCAGGCGGCGGCAGATCGTAGGGCGATTTCGGTTTGAATTTGCGGGGGCGCAAGTGTTCTAGTCTCCCGTTCCCCAGCGATCATACCAGAGTTGAAAGCAGAGAAGTGTCCAAAGGGCCTTGCGGTGGTCGGCTTTGCCCGCGGAATGTTCGCCAATCAACTGCTGGATATACGCGCTGTTGAACAATCCCTGGCGCTTCAGCTTTCCTTCTTCCAGCGTTTCAGTCACAAGCGGCCGGAGTTCATTGCGAAGCCAGCTCGCGATCGGCACAGTGAATCCGCGCTTCTGCCGGTAAACGATCTTGTGCGGCAACCACTTCTCGACGGCCTTCTTCAAAATGTATTTGCCCTTGAAACCTCGAACCTTGAGGCTGGTGGGCAGGCCTGCTGCAAACTCAATCAGGCGGTGGTCCAGAAAAGGGGTCCTCATTTCCAGCGAGCACGCCATGCTGGCACGGTCCACCTTGACCAGCAGGTTGTCTTCAAGATACATCCGGAAATCCAGATAAAGCATTTCCGCCAGGACTTCATCAAAGCGGGCGCCGTCCAGAACCCGCGACAGGGGATTGAAGATCGCGCTGACTGGCGGATGCGACCGGGCCCATTGAGGTGTAAAGAGCTGTTCGAGTTCCTCTGCTGAAAACATGCCAAACCACGAATGATGGCGCACCGCTGGATCCTTTTCGGCATGGGTCAGGAAGCGCCGGAGAAACAGCCCTTTGGGCACGGCATCTGAAGTGACCGGCAAGAGCTCGCGCACGCGATCAAAGACCTGTCGCCGCAGAAATTCGGGAAGCCTCAGGTAGTATTCCGCCGCGCGCGCTCCGAGGTAGGTGGGATAACCTCCAAACAGTTCATCGGCGCCCTCTCCACTGAGGGCAACCTTGATGTGCTGCCGCGCAAAGCAGGACAGGAGATAAGTGGGAATAATGGCCGGGTCGGCCATCGGCTCGTCGAGATGATCGATCAGGGTCAGCAATGCGCCGCGCATGGTTTGGTCGTCGGCCGTCAGGACGTGATGCCTGGTGTTGAAATGCCTGGCCACGTAGGCTGCATATTCACCCTCATCAAAGGTGCGCTGGGGAAACGAAACCGAGAAACTGTTGACGTTTCCGGGCGAAAGCTCGCTCATCGCGGCAACCACCGTGGAGGAATCGATGCCGCCGCTCAGGAAAACTCCCAGGGGCACGTCGCTCACCAGGCGCGACACCGCCGCTTCTCTCAGCTTTTCGCGAAGTTCTTCACAGGCTTGCAGTTCCTGCTTCCAGGTCATCCTTCCCTGGTCAGGTGCGCGCAGATAATCCTGCATTCGCCAGTAGCACTCGATGTGCATTTCATGGTTTTCAACCACCATCAGGTGCGCGGCGGGCAGTTTCTTGATGTCAGCATAGACCGATCGTGGCGTGGGAAAGTAGCCGTAAAAGAAATACTGCGAGAGGGCTTCTGGATCGAGTCGCCGGCTGACGTCGGGATGTTGCAGAATTGTTTTGATTTCCGATCCGAACAGCAACGTGCCATCCTGCAGCCAGTAGTAGAGCGGCTTTTCGCCAGCTCGGTCACGGGCCAGCACGAGCCGTTTGGCGTTCTCGTCCCACAGCGCGATGGCGAACATGCCGTTCAGGTCGCGCACAAAATCAGTGCCCTTCTCCTCATAGAGATGAGCGATCACCTCACCGTCTGATTGCGTCTTGAACCGGTGCCCGCGTTCGAGCAGCCCTTTGCGAAGCTCGCGGTAGTTATAAATCTCCCCGTTAAAAACCAGGTTGATCTCGCCGGTTTCGTTCGACAGCGGCTGGCCACCGGTCTTGAGGTCGATAATGCTCAGCCGCCGAATGGCGAGCGCCAGGTGGGGCCGCACGAATTTGCCCTCGCTGTCCGGTCCTCGATGCCGGATCTGGGCAGACATTCGGTCAATGAGGCCAGGGAAATTAAGCGGTTCCAGGTCCAGGTTATAAATGCCGCAAATGCCACACATAGAACTCTATATTAGCGAGCCCGCATTGAAGAATGGAGATCACGCCCGCGTTCAGTTTCCCTTCTCCGGAGGACTGGTTTGACCCGGGTTGGCGGGTATTTCCCAGACAGAATACTGCCATCCTGTCCACATAGGTTCCAGGGTGCGAACAGCGTTGGCTAATTCCTTCACTTGATTATTTCTAACCAGCACGAGCACGGGCGTCGAACGCCGTTTCGCCAGCCACTCGTCCTCATCCATCACCAGGGGCATCCCATCCGTCGCCGCGGGAGCAAGCCTCTGTGGCAATTGCCCTGCCCTGGCCTCCTGCTGGATTCCGGGCCACTGAGTCACAATGTAGTTGCTGGTCAACTCGTCAGCAGTTGAAGAAATCAGGCCCACCGGCCGGCGCAGATAGAACGGCAGCCCCGTCCTGAAGTAATAATAACCGTAAAGGGGAAGATTCTTCTGCGGGCTGTCGAGAATGGTTTGCGCAAGGGCGCGGCTCGACTTCGCAGAAGCAAAAAGCTCCAAGGGATGAAACCAGCGAACCAGCATCAGTGGAAAACAACAGGCGACCACCGCGAACATAATGGCCGTGGTATTTTTTTTCTTCGCCCGCGCGCCGAGATTTCGACCGATGATTCCCAGTGCGGCCAGAATGACTCCGGTATAGAGCATTGTGGGGCCCAGCAAGGCGAAGGCATCATGCGGCATTTTCTTCTGGAACCGGCCGTGTGGGAAAAGAAAGTTCTGAAAGTGAGGAACTGCCGCGATGATGATTCCCAGCGCGATCAGGGTGGCAAAGCCCCCCGTCAGCCAGTCAGGAGCCCGGGCTTCTTGTGCGGATTCCGCCCCTGTCCACACTTTCGCCATCAGGATACTGAGCGGGACCATGGCAGGAAGAAAGTAACCGGGGAGCTTGGATTGCGAAATGGAGAAAAAGACAAAAATCAAACCCGCCCAGCTTAGCAGAAACAACACGGGAGCCTGTTGTTCCCGCCGAAGTTCCCGCCACTCGCTGACGCGGTGAATGCCGGCGTAGAGCAGGAAAAAGCCCCACGGCAGGAAGCCGGCCAGATAGATGATGAGGTAGTAGTAGATGGGGCCGGCGCGGTGAGAATGGCCTGTGGCAAACCTCTCCAGGCTTTCCTGCCAGAAGGCGTATCCCGGAAAGTCCGGGTGTCGCATGGAAACTGCAATAAACCAGGGCAGCGTTACCGCAAAAAACGTTGCCAGGCCCAGGAGCCAGTTCAAGTCCTTCAGGCGGGAAAGCTTACGTCGCAGGGCCTGGTAGACTGCAATGGAAAGCAAAGGGAGCAGAAATCCCACCGGGCCTTTCGTCAAGGTGGCCAGGCCCATGGCCGCGAAAAACAGGACGTCGAGAAGTTTTCGATGTTGAAGGCCGGTTTCCCGAAGCCAATAACAGACCATGGCTCCGGTGACAAAAAGGGTCAGCGTCATGTCAAAGATGACGTCGCGCGCGAACACCACCACCAGGGGCGCTGTGGCCAGGACAATTCCCGCATAAAGTCCCGTGGAATTTTCAAACATCCGGCGCGCCAGGAACCAGGCCAGAAAAACTGTCAAGAGCGCCGCCAGCGCCGAGGGAAAGCGCGCGCTCGCCTCCGACAATCCCCCCACCTTGAATGACGAAGCGACTGCCCAGAAAAAGACCGGGGGCTTGTCCAGGTAGGAAAAGTTGTTAAAGTGCGGAGTGATCCAATCCCCTTTGGCCAGCATCTCCCGCGCTACTTCTGCGTTTCTTCCCTCGTCGGGTTCAATCAAGGCCAGGCGTCCAATACCCACAAAAAACATGCAGGCCGCCACCATCAGCAGCAGAAAGAAATGGACAGCCCGAAAGCCGCGACGGCTCTCGTCCGCAGAAACTGTTATACCTATGTTTGAGGAACTTTCACCGCTCAACGATTTCACTACCCTCCAAAAGTGCCAGACCGGCCCCACAACGCCATTGCTGCATTACCTTTTCGCCGCTTCATTGATGCGGGCCTTCTGCTGCCCGGCGGAATCCGGCTCGATGAGCTGCAGATTAGATTCGAAGGCGATATAGTTCCTTTTCATCCAGCGCACCGCCAAGACGTCTTCAAACCCTTTCACCAGCCGGCCCCAGGTTCCGTACTTGGTCTCTCCCGCCAGGCGAGGATGATGCGACACCGGCACCTGCGTCACGCGAAAGCCGCGCATCTTGATCAGCGTAGGGAGGAACCGGTGCATTCCCCTGTAGAGTTCCAGCCCGTCCAGGCACTCGCGCCGGTAGGCCTTCAGCGTGCATCCGGTGTCAATAATGTTGTCGCCCGTAACCCAGTTTCGGAAGCCGTTTCCGATGCGCGATGAAATGCGCTTCCACAGAGTGTCTTTGCGCCGGGTACGGACTCCGCACACGAGGTCCCAATCGTTCAGCATTGCGGCCAGAAGGGGAATTTCCATGGGGTCGTTCTGCAAGTCGGCGTCGATAGTCACGATCGCTTCACCGCGCGCCAGCCGGAACCCTGCCGCCATGGCGGCGGTCTGGCCCATGTTCCTGTGGAAATGCGCAATGCGGACCCGCGCGTCTCCGGCCTGGGCCTCCTTCAGAAGTTCCAGGGTCCGGTCGCTGCTGCCATCATCAACAAACAGGATTTCGACCGAGCCTTCCCAGCCGGACATGGCCTCCTTGAGGCGTGCCACGAGCGACCCGATGTTGTCCTCCTCGTTGTAAACCGGGATGACAATTGAAAGACTTTGCATCGCACTCCTGGTTGAGCAGTCGGGGCAGCCGGAGTTGGGCTGATAACGCCCAAAAAACTGATTTGTCGCGACTTCCGCGCCTCTACTTCAAACAGGAATTCTAGCATGCCCGGGTGTGCCACCCTAAGAAATTACCGCCACGCAACTCCGCAATATCGTTGGACTTTGGCTCTTGCGTGAGGTTAAACTTCTTGGTGGGTGGGGGAAACCAAACCAGCTGTTACCCTTTTGGGCTTCAAGCTGGTGTGAGCCGCAAAACTTTGGCGGAGGAAGAGGTGTATATGATCCATCCCAAGACCCGCATTGCAGCCCTGATGATGACCCTTGCCCTTACCCTCAGTGGCTGCAGCCTTTTCAAGAGTTCCAGCGCTCCGAACGACGGAGCCATTGTTGCCTCGATCCAGTCCAAGCTTTATCAGGACCCTGCTCTGAAAAACCGCGATGTCCGTGTGGTTTCTCAGCAGGGGGTTGTTGTCCTATCAGGCAACGTGGACAGCGACCAGGAAAAGTCTACGATCGAGCAGTTTGCTCAGAGCACGGACGGCGTCAAACAGGTGATTGACCAACTGGCCGTCAGTGGCCCTGAGCAGGCCGCAGAACAAGCCCCGGCACAGCCCGAACGCCGGGCCACCCGGCGCAGTTCCCGTGCGGTTGCGGAGAATGCACCTCCGGCTGAGCCCTCTGCTCGCACTCCAGCCCCGGTTGTACAATCGCCCCCAAGTTCCACCCAGGCTTCGGACGCCCCGCCGCCGCCCCAACCGTATCCGGTGACGATTCCGGCAGGGACCGTGATCACCGTCCGTACCGTTGATTCTATTAATACTTCCATCAACAAGACCGGAGATGAATTCGCCGCAACCGTGGACTCGCCGATCAGCGCGGATGGCCAGATTGTAGTTCCCCGTTACTCAAAAGCGCGACTGCGCCTTGTCGGTGAGCGAAGCGCCGGCCGCATTAAGGGGCAGTCCGAGGTCCAACTGGAACTGGTCAGCCTGACCGTCAACGGAGAGACATACCCGGTGAGCACCGGCGTCTTTCAGGAAAAAACTGCGTCTTCCCGTGGCAGCCAGACCGCCAAGAGAGTCGGTATCGGCGCTGCCGTCGGAGGCATTATCGGCGCCATCGCCGGCGGCGGCAAGGGAGCAGCCATCGGCGCGGGTGTTGGTGCGGGCGCAGGAACCGGAGTCCAGATGGCGACGAAAGGTAAAGCCTTAAAAATTCCTCCTGAGACAAAATTAGATTTCAACCTGAGCAAACCTCTCAACGTCACGGTGAATCCGTAAGGTTTCAGGGGAAGGGGACGCCTCGGTTGGCCATCACTCTCGCTCGTAGCACTTTTCTTGCGGGCGGGCTGAAATGATAGCGTCCCCATCCCCATTGTGTTTCGCTTCTGGCACGGGGTGTCACTTTAAATCAAACGTTTCGATGCACTTCCATTGGTGCACAGGGCCGTTGACCCGGTAGAGGGCCATTTTACGCACGTCGAAGGCCTGGCCAGGCGGCAGACTGAGGCCTCTCGCAATTTCCTTCCTCCTATCCGCCGGAAGCTTTCCGTATACAAGACTTACATGCGGCATATAGGGCGCCCGCTGGAGGGCAAAAACCCGGCACGCCGCCCGGTGGGCCCTGAGGATCGATTCAACTGGGCGCACAGTGACAAAAAGGCAGCGGAAGAATTCATCGAGGTGGTCAATATCAGCCAGTTCAATCCGGAACGGCCGGAGGCAGCCGGCCAGCCGCCTTGACCTTCCCAGCACCTTCTCTTCCGGCAGGATGATTCGGCCCAGCAAGGTAATGTGAGGTTCAAAACGTGGCGTGGAGAGTTGCTGGCTGAGGCGTACGATTTCACGCGCAAGACGGCTGAACAACGGCTTTTCGGGCATCAGCCAGAGAGCGTAGCCTTTTCCAATGGGATTTGCGTCTGGAGGCATTCGAGGATCCGAAAAATTTCAGGGTTTGTTCTTTGCAGCAGCCTCACTTTTTGCAGCCTTCTTGTCGGCACGCCCTCCTTTAAAATGCGGCACAACATTTCGCATGTACCTGGGCGAGCCGTTAGCCTTGTAATTCTTATATCCCAGTTCGTTCTGGCAGCCGGCCAGGTTCGTTTCCATCGTAACGAATATCTGATCATGGTTCCGCAGCAGGAAAGAAAGATAGGGTTTGAGAGACTGTCGCATGGTCAGCATATCGTTCCAGGCCTGGTTAAATTCTCCTTCCAGGCTCGGATTATTGTGCCGAGAAACCAATACGGCAAGTCTTTCCAGCGGCGGCAGGACCTCGCTGATGCCGGCATAGGTTTCAAACCCCAGATATTCGCTGTCCACCCTCGTGTCAAACTTCTGGCGGCTCTGTTCCAGAGACGCAAGGCTGCGGCGCAGCGTGTCCAGATAGCTGTTGAATCCGGCGAGTTCGGCGACAGGCATTTTCAGTTTTTCCGGATGAACCTGGGCCGCCAGATCCTTGACGCGCGCTTCCGCCCGCCACAATTTTACGAGCAACTGGTGAGTCTGCGCGGGTTCCATGTACCCTGGCTGGTTGGCCATGGAGCGCGGTGGCGCCTGCATCCCTTCAGGGACTTTGATTGTTTCCGTTTGAAGCTGGTCCTGGTCCGATGGCACAGTTCCGGCTGTGGGCTCCTTGGCCTTCGGCACGGATGTCTGAGCCGCCAGCGTGCAGGGCATCAGCAGCCCCAAAGCAATCCATAGAACAAAAAATCGCATGGCAACTCCCGATTGTGAACTTTTGATTCCCAAAAAACAGCATGGCAGGGGCGGACGGCGTTCGTCCAGATGTTTTTGTGCAGGGGTCTTGACCCTGTCCTGGGACAGCGACATAATCCTCAATCATGAAACCATTTCTGGTTTTTGCGGGAATTGCCGTTGCCATCTTTCTGGCTGCCACCTCGGTCTTTTTGAAAGGAACGCCAATGGCAGATGCAGCTGTGACCCGTCCTCCCATCCAGGGGATTGCCCACATTGCGCTCAGGGTCAGGGACGCAGCGGAGGCCCGCAATTTCTTTGCACACGTTCTGGGTTTTGATGAACTGCCTCTGGAAGAAACGGCAAAGGGGAAGATGCGCTACACCTATTTCAAGGTGAGCGACGACCAGTATATTGCGGTCTCGCCCACTCTTTCATCCCCGACTGAGGACCGCCTGATTCATATCGCCTACCGCACCCCGGATGCGCGCGGTTTGCGCCGTTACCTGGAAGGCCACGGGGTGGCTGTTCCCGGAAGGCTCCGGAAGGACCCCGAAGGCGACCTGAGCTTCAGCCTGAAGGACCCGGCCGGACACACGGTCGAGTTCGTCCAGTACATGCCGGGCTCGGTAGAAAGCCGCAACTTTGGAAAGTTCCTCTCTTCGAAGCGCACCTCTGAGCAGATAATCCATGCGGGTGAGACGGTGGCTGACCGGACGGCCGCAGACCATTTTTACGGTGGCATCCTGGGTTATCGCCTGATGTGGTACGGGGGCATGACGGACACCCGAACGGACTGGGTGGGCATGGTGGTACCGAACGGAAGCAATTGGCTGGAGTTTATGCTGAACGTCCATCATCCTTCGCCGCGCACGTTGGGCGTGATGAACCACTTCTCACTGGGCGTTAAGAACATCCAGCGGGCATTTGAAACCGTCACAGCCCGCGGCTACAAAGCCAGTAAACCCCAAATTGGGCGCGACGGGAAATGGCAGCTCAACCTCTATGATCCGGACCTGACGCGCGTCGAGTTCATGGAATTCAAGCCCGTGCAGAAGCCCTGCTGCTCGCCGATGCGAACCTTCAACTGAGGCAAACCAAGTCCCGGCCGCCCTTCCCATCTTCACACTGAAGCGATGCAAGAAGACCCATCACTGCGGCGGTGGCAGTGCGGTGGGCCACTGCCGCACAAAAACCTGTCCGCCTGCTGATCGCTCCATCACGGGAGCGTAAAGCCCCAGGAACGTGCGATTCCACCACAGTCCCTTCTCGTGTTTTGTGCTGAGATCGGTGAACCAGTACTGCCAGGCCACGGCTCGAACCTGCAAAGGAGGTTTGCCGGGAAAGGGATTGGAACGGAAAAGCGAAAGCACGCTCGCATCGTTCTTCAGCAGCAGAGTCTCCGTCTGCATCACCCAGGGGTTGTGTTCAAAGTCGCTGAGCGAGGCGAACCACAGGTTCCATTCGAAGCGCGGCTGGTAAGGAGCGTAAATTCCCGGCGCCTCCCTGGGATCCTGCGGCTTGTAGCGAAAAGGGTAGGCAATCCAGAGCTTGCCGTCGCGAGACCCCTGGAACTCGATCTCATACCGCTCCCTGGTCATGATGGCAAAAAGGCCGTATCGATTGGCAATGCGAAATGGCTGGAGAATTTCCACGGGTTGTACCGGCAGGGGAAGCGACGGATTGAACATCAGGAGCAGGAGCACCGTTGTGGCATAAAAAATCCAGGTGAGAAAAACACCTGAGACCACCAGTCCCGCTGCTGATGTGCGCGGCGGCGGCGCATCTGCCGGCGGGGTTTTCCATTCCAGAAACTTGAGCCTGGCAAACCTGCCCAGCCGCGAAGATTTCAGCCCATGAAGCCAGCCCGCGAAATAATGGTCATCGAGCAGCAGGAAGCCAAGCGAGAGAACAAGGTAATTCAGAAACGCGTAGTTTGCCGTCAGGAGGATTGCAATCTGGAACGGCGTCAGGATCAGGAAGCAGACCAGGCGGCTCCGGCGTGAAAAGATAAACAGCCAGCAGATGGCGAATTCAGCAATCAGTGTGAACAGCGCAAGGAACACCTGAAAAGGATGGGGCAGTTGCTGCGCGTACCAGCCGATCCACGTGGGCAGCGGGCCGTTCTGATAATACTGATTCATGGCCGTCAGGTGTTGCCACTGGGGGTCGTGGCTGGCCAGCTTGGCAACCCCTGATTCAAAATAGATTCGAAACCATTCCCACTGCAGCAGGAACAGGCTGGCGGGCGAGGGAGGGCTGGATTCCCCCAGCCCCGGACGAAATCCCGCCGGGGCAAAGAACAGCGACAGAAAGCCGGCCGCCAGCAGCATGCCGTCTGATTGATAATCCGCAAAATTGCGCGCGGCAGCGACGAAGGAAAGGTACGACACCAGGGCAACAGCAATGGTTCCACGCGGCCAGAAGTTGAAAAAGAGCGCCACGGAAGCCAACAGCCCGGCCCACACCAGAAGGTGCAGGGCGAACGTACCGCTTCCCAGCCAGAGGAGCGTGGGCGCGAACCAGAAGCGCAGGATTCCAGCGTGGCCCCTGAGAACTGTGAGATAGTTCTGGGCGGGCAGGATTCCGTTCGTTCCCACCAGGCCCTCAATCTGGAATGCCAGTGAGTAGAAGGCGGAAAAGAAGATCACGCCGAGCGCCCGAAGGAACAGCCAGCGCGGCCACAGATGGCCCGGTCTGCCTGGCTGTTCGGGGCCAAATATCTTGCCAAACCCCGCTTTGAAGTCCAGATTCATTTGACCGCCTATTTTACAGTCAATGGGACCCTTCAGCGCCGTCTTTCTCCGGGAGGCTGCCCGGTTGTCATGCAGGAGTGCCCCCGGTTGTAATCTGCGCATTGCGTTCTCCCCGTGTGTACGCATAAACTCATTGGTTGAACGAAGGGATGCGGGCCCTTGAGTTACTGCAGTGATCTGACGGGCCAGGCGCGAAGCCTGGCGGAGAGGACGAACCTTGCTTCGAGTGAAAACCTGCGCGGTGCTGCTCCTGCTGCTCATCTTTCCTGTTTTGGCAGTTGCCTCCAGCGCTCCGGAGGCCGCAAGCAAGCCGATGCCGGCCATCTCACTGAACGGCAAATGGAACTTCATCACGGACCGGCCAGGCTCCCTCAAGGTCCAGGATCTTGCCTCCGCAAAAGATGCGAGAGCCATCCAGGTTCCGGGCTCGTGGCAGTCAGAGTTTTCAGACTTGCGCGATTATGCCGGCGTTGGCTGGTACTGGCGCTCGGTGAAGATTGACAAGCTTCAGCCTCAACAGGTTGCGCTCTTGAAATTTGGCGCGGTGGATTATCGCGCGGTCGTTTTTGTCAACCAGGAGCGCGTGGGTTCGCACGACGGCGGCTACCTTCCTTTTGAGTTCGACATCACTTCTTATCTCCATGCGGGCGAAAATCAGATTGCCGTCCGCGTGGCAGACCCGGGAGCGAACCCTGACGAGGTGGAAGGAATCCAGTACGCTGAAATTCCTCACGGCAAGCAGAACTGGTACGTCCAGACAAGCGGACTGTGGCAAAGCGTTGAGCTCAAGATCCGCCCGAAAATCCACCTGGGGGTGGTCCACGTTTCGGCCGGCGCAGGTGGCAATTTCGCTTTCAGCATCCATCTTGTAAATGCGCCTTCAGACTCTTCCGCTGCGCCCAAGGTAGGAGGGGAAATTCTGGACCCGGATGGGAAAGTTGCCTGGAAGGGACCGGAGAACGTGGTCCCGAAGCAGGGGGTCTATATGTTTTCGGGCAATCTCCCCAACCCGGACCTCTGGAGCCCATCACATCCAGCCCTCTACAAGCTGCGCATTCACATCAGTTCCGGCGAGCAGCGCTCGTATCGTTTCGGGTTTCGAACCTTCGAAACCCGCGATGGAAAGTTCTACCTGAATGGCAAAGTGATTTACCTGCGCGGCGCGCTGGACCAGGCTTTTTATCCCGACACGATTTACACACCACCCTCGCTGGATTTCCTGAAGAAGGAGATGCGGGAGGCCAAAGCAATGGGCCTGAATCTGCTGCGCTGCCACATCAAGGTGCCGGACCCTCGCTACCTGGAAGCAGCGGATGAGGTGGGCATGCTGGTCTGGTATGAAATTCCGAACTGGGACAAACTCACCCCTGACTCTGAAGCCCGCGCGCTTGACACTCTGCATGGCATGGTCCAGCGCGACTGGAACCATCCGTCGATCATTATTGTCAGCATCGACAATGAGAGCTGGGGCCTGAAGCTTGACCAGGCGGCAGACCGCGCATGGCTGAAAAGCGCTTACCACCAGGCCAGGCAGATTGTTCCCGGCTGGCTGGTGGAGGATAACAGCCCGTGCTGCCACAATTTTCACGTTTCGACTGACCTGGCGGATTTTCACCAGTACGATTCCATCCCCGACCATGCGGCCGACTTTGACCGGTTTGTCGGCGACCTTGCGGGCCGGCCCGGCTGGCTGTTCAGTCCGCATGGCGATGCCGAGCCCAAGGGCAATGAGCCGCTGATGCTCTCAGAGTTCGGCAACTGGGGCCTGCCCTTCGTTCCCAAGCAAAAGCCCTGGTGGTTTTCCCGGGGCCGTGACGGAGGGGAGATCACCCTGCCGGCGGGACTCGAGAAGCGATTTGAGGAATACCAGTACAACACCCTTTTCCCGGACCTTCATGCTCTGCTGGCAGCAACCCAGACGCATGAATTCAATTCGTTAAAATTTGAGATTGCGAGCTTGCGCAGCCGGCCGTCCATCCAGGGTTACGTCATCACGGAACTGACCGACGTGATGTGGGAATCGAACGGGCTGATGGACATCTGGCGGCATCCCAAGAATTTTTCGGCCCGCCTCGGCGCCATCCAGCAGGACGACGTGGTTTTCGCACGACCTGCGAAGCACAACTTTTTTGACGGTTCCAAGGCCTCGGCCGACGTTTACTTTTCCCATTACAGCCAGCAGAATCTGGGAAAAACAACGGTTGACTGGAACGTGGAAGGGACGTCGTTGAAAGGTAGTTTTCCGGCTCCGGATGTACCGGTGGGTTCCACCGGCAAAGTGGGGAGCATCGCCTTTACGGTTCCGTCCTCCACTGCACCTTCACGGAACGTGCTGCACGTCCAGATGGTTGCTGATGGCAAGGTCGTTGCGAAAGAGTCAGTTGGCCTTTATTTTTATCCGCCCGAAACACCCTCGCTGCCGCCACCCGTCAGTTTTCACGATCCCCAGGGCAAGTTTCGACGCCTTGCGAGCGATATGCAGGGGCGCGACTACTTTGAGACGGACAGTCCGCAGGCCCATCCGATCATGATTGCATCCGTGTTTGATGATGCCGCAAAGAAAGCGCTTGAATCCGGCAGCATCGTCATTCTGCTCGCCGGAGGAGCGGAAACGATCACTCCGGATGTCAAGATTGTTCCGCGCTCGCAAGGTTCGTTCAGTGGGAACTGGATCTCCAATTTTGCCTGGGTCCGCAAGGACGCAGCGCCTTTCAGCAAGATCGGATTTGGCACCCTGACCGGGTTCGAAACCGAGGCTGCCACTCCGGAAGCGGTGGTGGTGGGAATTCCACCCGGAGAATTTCAGGATGTCCTCGCGGGGGAATTCTACGGATGGATCCACTCCAACGTGGGGACGCTGGTCCAGGCTCGTTATGGCAAGGGCAAGCTTTTGATCTGCACCTTTTCGCTGAATACCCCTTATGACACCGACCCGTACGCCACCTATCTCATGGACGCACTTGTGAGCTACGCTGCCTCAGGCTTTTCTCCCAAGCTCGACATCACGCCCCAGAATTCTCAAAAAGAACCTCCGCCTGACGCAGCGGCAAAACCGGCCACCACTCCTTAGGCAGGAGCGCTCCATATGGATGCACCGCAAGCTATCCGAAGCGCCTCAGCCTGAGGTCATTGCGAGCTTCTGAGTTTCGTCAGGCGGCGCACGGCTTCATCGAGGGTGGCTTCCTTCTTGCAGAAGGTGAAGCGGACCTGCTGGCTGCCCAGTGAACGATCACGGTAAAAGCTGCTTCCGGGCACTGGAGCGACGCCAACCTTTTCAATCAGGTGTCGTGTGAAGGCAATATCATCAGCAAACCCAAAACCGCTGATGTCGGTCATGATGTAGTAAGCGCCGTACGGTTTGAAGCACTTGAAACCGGCATCTTCCAGGGCTCCCAGCAGCCGGTCGCGGCGCTTCAGATATTCGTCGCGCAGTTTGTGGTAGTAGTCCTCGCCGAGACGCAAGGCCGTGATTCCGGCCTGCTGCAGGGGCGCAGCGGCCCCGACAGTGAGAAAGTCGTGCATCTTTCGAATGGCATCGGTGATTTGAGGCGGCGCAATGGCGTAACCCACGCGCCATCCGGTGACGCTGTAGGTTTTTGACATGGAGTTGATGGTGATGGTCCGTTCGCGCATGCCGGGAAGCGAGGCCAGGGAGATGTGCCGGCGGCCTTCATAAACGAGGTACTGATAAATTTCGTCGGTCAGCACGTAGGCGTTTGAACGCTGTACGATTCCGGCGATGGTCTCAAGCTCTTCCCGTGAGAACACCTTGCCGGTGGGATTGTTGGGCGTATTCAGGATCAGGGCGCGTGTGCGTTCATTGAATGCTGAAGCCAGTTCTTCCGGGTCAAACGTCCAGTCCGGAGGGCGCAGGGGCACAAAGCGGGGCACCGCGCCGCTGATGATGGCGTCCGGGCCGTAGTTCTCATAAAAAGGTTCAAAGACAACCACCTCTTCACCCGGATTTACAACCGCCAGCAATGAGGCGATCATCGCCTCCGTTGCGCCGCAGCAGACGGTGATTTCCTGCTCGGGATCGATGGCCAGCCCGGAATCCTTCTCAAACCGCTCGGCAATGGCCCGGCGAAACTCACGCGCTCCCCAGGTGATGGCGTACTGGTTGATGTCCGCCTGAACGGCCCGCACGGCGGCTTCCTTCACTTCGGCGGGCGCCGGGAAATCGGGGAAACCCTGCGCCAGATTCACCGCGCCGTGCCGGAGGGCGAGGCGGGTCATTTCGCGAATGACGGATTCCGTAAACTGCTGTGCCTTTCGTGACACCGCGAACTGTTCTGCCATAGGACTTTCCTCATTGAACGCACGGCTGCACTATGAATAGCCTTGCCCCGTGGTGAATCGACGCCGTAGTGTTTCCAGCCCTCCCGTCGAACCCTCAGGAACGACACGCAGACAAGCACGTGGCTCGACGAACTTACATTCCAGCCTTGTGAATGTCAATGGAGTATAGGCCGCTTAAGACAGGCCGTTGCCCTTGCCGTCCTGCTCTTAAGGCAATCCTTGTTCACCGGAAGCCGACAGTAACGTTCGGCTTTGCGACCGCAAATTCCTGCCAAGCCGGGCCGTCGATTTCTTGCGCGCTTTCGTGGGACCGCCGGTGCATTCGGCAAACTGTGCGGAACCACTGACCAGTTTCCGATAGACGCCGCTGTCGGCAAAGACGGCTTTGAGATAGATGCGTGTTTCCGGGAAGGGAACGGATTCCACAAACTCCTGCTGGTCCCGATACGTGCGCCGGCTGAGCCATTGATCCACGTTGGTCGGCCCGGCGTTATAAGCTGCAATGGCTTCCGCAACATTGCCGTTGTACCGCTTGAGGAGCTTTCGCAGGTATGCACATCCGAATCGCACGTTGTAGGCCGGCTCGTAAAGCCTTCGGCCCACGGAATTCCGGTAGCGCCGGGAACGGGTGATCGTGGACGCCAGAACCTGCATCAATCCGCGCGCGTCGGCCGGGGAGGTGGCGCGAGCATTAAATCCCGACTCCTGCCGGATGAGCCCCATCACCAGATAGGGATCCAGGTGATTGATCGCCGCATATCGCCTGATGACACTGACGTGCGCCCTTGGAAAAAGCAATTGCCAGATCTCGCGCGGCAGCTCGGAGAATTGCTGGGAGTAATAGTCCGGGACTATCCTTTTCGCGATGTGCAGGGCGTGGTCCGTCCGTCCTTGCTCCGCTTCAAAGCGGCTGAGCGCGATCACCAGAGCAGGAGAATTGGGATGGAGATCCAGACGGGACCGGAGGTCCTGCCGGGCGAGGTCATCGAGATGTAGTGCATCGAGTGCATGGAAGGCAACCAGGCCCTTGCCGCTGGTGGCAGGCAGGCAGGCTCCGAGATCGGGCGGATCAGCCGCCGGAATCTTGCTCTCCAGTTCATGGATAGAGAAGTTCGGGCCTGCCTTGGAACTTTTGTGTACAGAGGAACTTTTCTTCAGCAAGCGCAGCCTGTTGGAAGCCTCCAGCGGGTAGTAGCCATGCCGGTAGTGACGGATCAGAAACTCGTACAACGCGCGGGAGTCGGCCGGCTGCCCGTCTTCTTCCAGTCGTCCCAGAAAGTAAAGCGCCGCAGGAACATGCGGAGAATCTGGATAACGCCTGATGTGGCTCAGCAGGGATTTGCGGGCTTCGGCCGGGTTGCCGGTGAGATATTGAACCCAGGCGAATCGCCAACTCGCTTCGGACGCCTGCGGGGTTTGGGGGAACGCATCTCGAAGCGTGCGGTAATACAAAGGCGCGATGTCCAACTCGCCTTTGTACATAAAGTAATTCGCCGCTCTCAGAAGGGCCACGGCGTGCCAGCGCGATTTAAAGTATTGAGATTGAAGCTTGTTCAAAGTCCTGGCAACTGCGGTGTCATCTTCTACTCTGGCGTATGCGTCAACCATAGTCGCCAGGCGCTCGGCATCCAGCTGCGGCGTCGGCGCGGCACTGTTCACCAGGGTTTCAGCGGCAGCGTTTGCCTGCCCAAGGCGGATCAGGCACCTGGCACGCCCCAGATTCCATCTCCAGGCCCAGGTGCTGTGCCGCCGTTCTTTCAGCAACTGCTCGTATTCTTTCAGTGCTTCAGAGTAATGGCCGGCCGAGTAAAGCCTCTCGGCTCTCGCCGTGGCAATTTCATCCGTAACCGGCCGGTAGTTGACGCCGAGCTGGCTTTTCAATCTGTCCAGCGCATCGCCCGCAGTTGCGGCTTGCGGCGCGGTGGGGAAGGCGTAGTAAATGTCCTGGAAAGTCTGCGCTGCCAGCCGCAGTTGCCCGCTGTCGGTGTAAGCCCGGGCCAGCACCAGCGCCAGGGCCGGACGCTCACGCACCTGCGGCTCGCTTCGGAGAAGCTGCACGGCTTTCTGCGGCTCGCCAGTCTGGAGATATCCCCAGGCCAGCAACTCGCTGGCGTCGTAATGTTTCGTGCTGGATGGATAGCGCTTGTTGAAAGCACCCAGGATACCCTCGACCGCTTCAGGATGCCCACCCTTGTAGACGGCCGACGCACGGTAATAATCTGCAAGGTCGGCCAGGGGAGAGGCCGGCGATGCAGCCTTTGCCAGGTCGTCTGCTGCATCGTCGTATTGATCGGCATCGTATTCCCGGTAACCCAGGACAAAGTAGGCAAGAGCACGGTCTCTTGCTGACTTGAGGGACGCAGCGTACCTTCTCAGTTCGGGCCAGGCGCTCGAAGAATCAGCTTTTGAAGACAGGCGAACCAGGACAGGCGGGACCTGCGACTGGACGGCACACCGCGATGGCGCGCCCCCTACCAACAGGAGGAAAAAAATGCCAATGAGGAATGTGAGGAGAAATTTCACACTGAGGGTCCCGGATAGCCGGAGCCGAGAAGCGTGGAATCATTTTCGGCCAGCGTCTTCACCAGTTCATCGTAAAAGTAGTCAAATTGTTTCGCCACCGTATGGGCAAAGCGCTTCTCGTAGGTTTCCCGACTTCGATCGATATCTTTCTTGAGGCGCTGATAGAGGTCCCTGTTCCTGCGCCCTTCTTCAACGCCGTTCTTATTATAAAGCCCAATTTCAGAAACCAGCAGTTTTGAAAACCGCCGGGCGTCACGATGAATCTTCTCTTCCTCTTCAGTGGAATGAGCGGCGTCCGCGGCTTCAGCAGGAGGCGGAGGTTCGGCATCTGTCTCCGTAATTTCCGATGAGGCTGTTGAAGTCTGCTCCACCTCGGGAGGAGGCGCGGAGAATTCTGCGGGGTTAAGCTCAGGCGTCGCAACCTCCGGAATTTCAGGGCTGGTAGCGGCTTGCGACTCCGCGGCCTGTGCTTCGTCTCCGTCTGCTTGTTCAGAACCCCTCCTGGCTTCTTGGTTTGCCGGGGCCGACTCAACCACGGAAAGGCCACCGTTGGCCACCATCATACGATCAATCTGCCCCCCGGCGAACTCTGCCAGAACTTTCAGAGAGTCGATCAGGGTCAAATCCCTTTTCTCACCGATTTCGGCATAAAGAACAGCCACGACGGAGTCCGCTGACCGGATAGGGACCAGAAGGATGCGGGCGTCCGAAGAGGGACTGAGCTTCGCCAGCACATAGCCCTCTTTCTCCAGATCTGCCGGCCTTGCTTCCACGGCCTCCGCAGATTCAAAAACCTGGCGGAACGGCCCCTGCTGATTTAAAGGAACCACCAGAGCCCGCAGGCTGTTCGCGTCCAGTTCCGGATCGAAGCCGCTGGCCGAAGCCCCCCAGGCGGCGCGGCCCCGGACGTCAAACACGGCAACTCGCACGCTCACCTGCGCGGACTCCTCGGCGAGCACCTCAAAAATCTGCCCGACATGAGTGGTGGCGGCAAGCCTGCGCACGCATGCCAGCATACTGGAAGGAGACAGCGCATTCGTCGCCTCGTCGCTTGCGAGGGACCTCTCAAGAGGCGCAAGCAGGTGAGACGCAGCCTCTTCCAACTGTCGTTGTCTAATCTGCAACGACTTGATGCTTTGAAGGAGCTTTTCAAGCTGGTCAGTCTGACAACTTAAAGCCTCGCTGAACTGCTCATAAGCCTGATGGATTGCATCGGATGTCTGATTTGATTGTGTATTGTCCAACCGCAAAAACCCTCGACCTTGCTCCCCCTGCGTCACTTTTATCCTAACGCCAAAACCGGGCATGTCAACAGGCAACTCCAGACCGGGCAAAATATAAGAAGACCCTTATTTTACAAGGGATTGCTCGGATGGTCCGCTGCTCCTTCCCCTATTGACACGCCGTTCCGGCAGGGACATACTTAAATTGAGGGGGCGTTCCGGATTCGACGGAGGCTCTCGCGTTCGAAAGGCACGTCGGGGGTCCACACCACCCGTAATCGGAGTGGAACAATACAACTGCCAACACGCAGTTTGCATACGCTGCCTAAAAAGGGCTAGCGCGTCTCCTCCGCCACTGCCCGCGGGGCGGAATGAGGCGTCATCCAGCGGGCTGGCTTGGAACCTGCCGCCTGAGGGTTCCTGGCGAGACCGGGCGACCGGATCAGGGCTAGCTGGCGGTTCGTTCTTGCTCGTTCCTTAGGGCCGTTGGCGAAAGCAGAAAGTGAACGTGATAAGCGTGTAGTCTTTCGAGCGTAAGGCTTTTCGGACGGGGGTTCGACTCCCCCCGCCTCCACCATTGTAATTAACACATTATAAACAACTTATATCTGAGTTGCTGGCCAGGGCTTTGTCCTGGCTGGAAGTGGGAACGTGTAGATCATCTGTTACAAGCGAAGATCTTATTCCCTTGAGTTGAGACTGGCAGCGGGTTTTTCTGCCGCCACTCATCGCGCGTGTCTCGGCGCGAGGTGATCAGAACCATCCAGTAGGTGATCCAAATAGTGTCCGGATGCAGCAGTGAAGTAGAAGGCAAAGCTGGCTTCTGGACTGAATTCACTGTGACTCAGGCTGATTACGCTGCGTCTTCCAGGGCTATCGGCGCGCGGGAAGAGCAGATTGTTTTCCAGATGAATGTGCTGATGCAGGTCAGCCTCAAACGCTTCCAGACCCTGGTAAAGCGCCTTGAAACTGGGGCAGGCGTCGGGGGGCGCCGCGAAGTTCCCGGTCAGGCTGCGAATTTCTTTCAGCAGGTTTCCGGCATCGTCGTGTTCCTGGACCATCATGCGCACCGGATTTTGAACTGTTCCAAAGGGCGCCCGCGGCGGAGCAGACTTGTGCGTTGCCGATTCCTCGAGTGCGATGATGTAAGGGAACAGCATCTGTTCTTCCTTCATCATGTGCATGCTCAGATCGTTGCGCAGCGCGGTGAACTGATCCTGAATCTGAGTGAGTTCCGGATGATGCTCGCCGTGTTTTGAAACGACTTTTGCCAGCAGTGGCTGCAGGCGCAGGCCTTCTTCACGGCAATAGGCGTGATGTTTTTTCACGATATGGCCAACCAAACTGGCAAGAGATTGTTCGCTCCAGTTCTCGGCGCCAGGTTGGTCCTTGCCGGCTCCTTCCAGCAGGCCCTCGACGTGGTTCAAGTCAATGCCCGCTTCCTCACAGGCTGCAGCCAGAGGCTTGCGCCCGCCGCAGCAGTAATCGATTCCAACTTTTTCGAAGACGGCTGCTGCCTGCGGCCTCTCGAGCGCAATTTCCGCAACGGTTCTTTGGCTATCAATACCCATCTGTCCTCCTTTTGTGACTGATCCTTGCTATCGCTTGCGGCGGCCGCAACGCCCCGCGCGGCAACCCCCCGCAAGTTTCATTACACGGTACAAGAGAGATCAGCGGCTATGACTAAAGTCACGGATATCATTTCAAGGTCGGCGTGTAATGGTTGTGGCGGTTCCATCTGACGAACAAAGTTGGAGGATTTGAAGTGAGGAATAAGACTGTTGACAAAGCCTGGCTGCCGGCTGAGTGGGTGCGCGCTTACGAGCGCGACGCCGAGGGCCGGATGGATTACGCCGATCCTGCCTGGGAAAGAAAGGCCGCCAGAGCGCTTGCCGCCTTTATCCTCTCAGGATTATTCTTTCTGGCCCTTCCGGGAACTTTTCTGGGCGTCTGGAACCTGCTTCAAATCTCAGCCCATCATTCCCAAACAGCCGCCAGCACGGTCTGGATCCAGGCCCATGGTCATGCACAGTTATTCGGCTGGGTGGGAAGTTTCATCCTCGGTATTTCACTCTACATCCTGCCCAAGTTCCGCGGACGCCCGTTGAAATCTTTTTCTCTGGTCTGGCTAATCTGGGGACTGTGGACTGCTGGAGTGACATTGCGTTGGTGGGTTGGCGTTGAAGGAACAGCCTGGCGGTTGGGGCTGCCCGCCTCTGCTGTTCTGGAATTTGCGGCTTTTGTGCTGTCGCAAAAGGTATTGGTTTTCAATGGTTCGGAAAAGAAAGGCAAGAAGCCGGAAGACCTGGGTTCGTGGCTGGGCATCTGGGGGTTTGCATCTTTGGGCGTGGCCTTAATTTTGAACCTGGGCCTTTGCATCTGGCTTGCGGTGGACGGCAGCTCGCCGGTGTTTCCTCCGGAGTGGGACCACACTTTTCTGATCCTGATGGTTTGGGGATTCGCGGTGGTGATGGCGTGGGGATTCAGCACCAGATTTATCACCATTTTTCTCGGCCTTCGTCCTCCTCATCATCAGGCGGCCGGGAAACTCGGCATCGGCATTGTCGCCCTTTTGGCATTGGCGCTGGCCCGCCAGTTCTTCCTCGCCGACCTGCTGATCCTGGCGCTTTCGGTTTACGCCATCTGGGCATTGCGCCTTTTTCACAAGCCTGCACGCCGGGCAAAGCTTGTGGGAGCTTACCGGCATTATCCGGCCTTTATTCGCCTTGCCTACGCGTGGCTCGTGGCAGCAGCGACGTTGGGAGTTGCTGCTGATCTTGTGCCAGGCGCTACGGGCCTCGGCGGCGCCTCCCGCCACGCCGTCACGGTGGGATTTATCGCCCTGTTGATTCTTGCGCTCGGCCCTCGAATGCTGCCTTCGTTTCTCAACGGCCGCGAACTCTTCAGCACGCGGTGGATGGCAGCAAGCCTCTGGCTGCTGAGCGCCGGGTGCCTCCTGCGGGTGTCGAGCGAAGCAGTCGCCTACTCGCTTGGTGGAAGCGCCTGGAACCTGCTGCCGGTCTCGGCGTATCTGGAATTTGCGGGGGTCCTCGCCTTCGTCGTCAATATGGCCGGGACACTGGCGCAGCCGCTCCCCGCCTGGTTTGCGGCGCAGGGCATCAGTGACAAGCTGCCTCTGTACTGGTACGTCACAAGCTTTCCAAAAACCAAGCCTGTGCTCATCCAGGCCGGCCTGAAGACACTTTCAATAGCAAAAAAAGCGCCGTATTCTCTGAGTCTGGCGGAAGCGGCAGCGGCGGACCATGCGGATTTGAATCATCTCGTCAGCGAACTGAACGCGTTCTTCCAAAAGCGTCAGCCGCGACGCGTGGGAAGGTGAGCATTGCGGCACGGCCGCACTCGCCCTGATTTCAGGACTTTTGATTTCACCGAAGAAACGCCATGAGAATCCTTGCTCTCGTCATCGCTATTTACGCGCCGGTGATGCTCCTGATCCACGTTTCAACCGCGAGGATTCTGAAGGCGTGGAATGAACAGCCTGCTTCCCGGATCAGCCGCTGGTTCACTCCCCGTCGCGCTTTGCGGGTGGAAGGAGTGTTCTGGCTGCTGGCGCTGGCGGCCTGGTCTCTGTGGCAGCCGTTGGTCTGGAAGGTTCTGGTCGTCATCTTTGCACTGATCCATCTGGGGATCTGGGGCTGCAGGCGAGTTGACAGCCGGCCGGCAGAAGGGTCCGGCCTTTACAGCATCCCCTACGGTGAAACGAATCGTCGTCATCTTCGATTCGGTAGAGGCATTTGTCCTTGCTGCCCTGGAAGTTGTCGCGGTGTTGTACCTGGTTCGACCCGGGTAAGTCGCAACCCACCAGCGGAGGACTTTTAAAAAGTCGTCAGCGAACTCCGAGAGGCAAGGGAGCCTTTAGGAGACTGGCCCGTTGCGTCTTCGAAAGGTTCATCACCCGCCACAGTCCAACACCCCACCAGGCAATTGCGGTAAGTTCCATGATGCCGGTGATGCCGATCAGAGAATACGCGAAATGCGGCGCGAAATCGGTCAGCACCTGGAGGGCAACCCGGCCGGCGCAGCCCGCGTTTAACAGAATGAAGGGTCCCCACAGCGAAGAGAGTCGTTTCGAGTCAACGCCAGCAAGAATCGGAACGACGCGCGAGGAGACGGCCAGAATCATCATGCTGACGAAGCCGACCGTAAAGGCGTGCCGCTCGGCACCCCAGAAAGCATGGGAAAAGGCCTCGCCCGTCCAGTTGCTGTACGGAACCAGCAGCGGCATCATCACCAGGGCTACGAGCAGCCAGACGTAGGCAGCGCGAATGAATTTCCAGCTCCGGTCCGATTGTGTAGGCCGCCTGAAAACGCCGAGCTGAAGCACCAACAACACGGCCCATAGCGGCATCAGCAGGTACGAAATTTCGAGAAAGAAGGCTGCAACCGCGTTTCCGGTAAGAAAGAAAGCCATATAACTGACAACGTCGAGCACCAGGCTGCCGTTGATGAGCCAGAAGATCAACCGCTGAAAGTCATGCTCTGCTTTTCCCAGCCCATAGACCACCGGAACAAATCGCTGGCTCACGCCGGCAATAATCAGCGCGGCAAAACCGAAAAGTTGCATATCCCGCAAGGGGCCATCGAGCAGGGCGATACGAAAGACGGACTCGCCAACGGTGGCCGCAGTGGCTTGCGCAAAGAAGAAGACTCCGCTGAAAACGGCCTGGATCAGAAACCAGGCAAGTGAAGCCATAATCAACCCTTCGTAGGGGCTGCGGGGAGAAATGGACTGGGTGGAGGTCTTGAAGATGATCAGGATGAACATCGCGATGGCCGTCACTTCCGCGACCACGGAAACGGAACCCAGCGCCAGCGCCGCAGCGCCATGCTCCAGCATGTCACCGGCAGCGCGCGCGAGAATGCCGCACAGCATCAGATACAACGTCAGATTCGCCAGGCGCGGCCTCCACAGTGTTGTGACCTTGAAGCGCGGAAAAGACTGGTAGGCGAAGCCCATCACAAACAGGCCGACCCACCCGAATATCATGGCGTGGCCGTGCGCATGAATGAAGGGCAGAAGTGCGGGCTGTAGCAGTTCCTTCCGAAACGAAATTTCGAGCAGCGCAATCACTCCCCACAAGCCGCCCAGGGTGAGCACAATGGCGATGCCCGCCTTAAAAAAGCGCCGATAGATAAAGTCCGCCAGCGTTTCCTGATAAGCGTGTGGCTCCTGACGAGGGTTGTTTATCTCCGCATTGAGATCCCCCAGGAGGGCATCGAGATCGGCCTGGTGCACTGAGGCGAAAAATTCCAGTGATTCCGCAGGGCCGTTGCCTCCGCCGCAGCCGTGAAGACCATGTCCATCAAAGATTCGCCGCGCGGAAGGGCAAACTTTCAGGATTTCAGCAATGCTCGTGGATCCGGTAATAGAATTCATGTAAGCCCCTCCGCGGCATGGGTCAAATGTGACCAGTTATTCCCGATTCAGATGATAGGAGTTCCCGTCCCGGCCGACGATGACTTTTGTCACGCGGAAACGGAATCTGGCCGCGAGCACTCATCTTCACTTTTTTCTAATCCATTCCATGTACTCCTCTCTTGATTAATTCACTAGTCCGAGAACTCTTATGGCTTACCGTGACTAAAGTCACAGCGCCCGCCAACACCATGAATTAGAAGATAGCGATTCGCTTTCTGTGGCTTGTTTTTGGCACAGGCTGCGGGTGCGCAATGGCCGGGCAACCGGGGGAGCAATTGCGCGTAGGGAAACGACAACCCCGTCAAGGAGAAGGGCATGGAAGAAACAGCTCATGGGCCCCTGCCCATCCGGCATACATTTATTCATGAAAAGGGAATCTTTCGTTTCAGCCTGCTAGGCGGAACGCTGATCTTTCTTGCACTGACGGGTCTCGCCATCTGGCTGCTGCCCTTCAGCATTCCGATCCAGGTTTCGGTGCTGGCGCACACGCTGCTGGGCCTCGCCATCGTCATACCTCTCACCTTGTGGCAACTGAGCCACTGGCTGGCCACGCGCAAAGTGCGGCGATCGTTCCGCAAGATCTGCGCTTACACCGGGTTCTGGTCGATGGCGGTGGTGACCGTTTCAGGACTGGTTCTCACCTGGCAGGCGATGTTCGGGCTTTTTACCGGCCACTTCTGGGACCAGTTGCACTTGTGGAGCGGCATTGTGGCCCTGCCGTTTCTGGGCTATCACGTGTGGCCCCATGCCAGGAAAGCGGGACAGGAACTGCACAACGGCCTGAACGTGCTGGGCAATTCGGGCCAGGCCGCCCTGCCTGATTTCGGTCCCGGACGCCGCCACATGTGGCTGGCGAGTGTGCTGACCGTGGTGGGTCTGGTGGCGTTTGTCGGCATCCTCGCGGTTGCTTACAAAGCCTATGTGCCGGATTTTAGCCATTACGCCCTACCGACGGATTACAAGATGCCCTACGGCAAGGACCCCTTTGCACCCAGCATGGCGAAGACGGTGAGCGGCGGACCGGTAGCTCCTCAGTTGCTGGCCGGATCTGAATCCTGCGGCGCCTCGGGCTGTCACACAGAAATCTACAAGGAGTGGGCCGCCGACAGCCACCGCTGGTCGTCGGAAGACGTGGCATTCCAAGGCGTCCAGGCCGCGCTGATCCACGCCGAAGGGGCGCCCGCAGCGCGTTACTGCGCCGGCTGCCATGATCCCGTCTCGCTGCTTTCCGGCTACAAGAACGCCAGCACCAGCATTGAGGCTCCGGGTTTCAAGGAAGGCGCCTCCTGCGTTGTCTGCCACGCCATGCGGCGCGTGGATGTGCAGGGGAACGGAAATTATGTTTGGGGGCCTCCCCAACCTTACCTGTTTGAGTACGCCGGCGCGGGGCGCGCGGCGTCCATCACGCATTTTCTGATTCGCGCCTACCCCCGGCAGCATAACGAGGACTACGATCTGGCGCTCGACAAGAACCCCGCCTCCTGCGGCGCCTGCCACAAGCAGTTTATCGATAAACGGATTAACCACGTGGGCTGGGTACAGCTCCAGAACCAGTACGATGACTGGAAACATGGGAAGTGGAACACCGATCCGAATACCGCCCACCGGCTGCGCTGCCAGCAGTGCCACATGTACTACCAGAAAGCGCCGAGCGTGGCGCTGGCCGATCCTTACGATCTGAAAACAGGCCTGGGCCTCAAGCACCGCAACCACTGGTTTGCCGCCGCCAATCAGTGGATGCCGGACGTTATTAAGTCACCCGATGCGAAGGGCCAGACGGAGCGGGTGAACCAGTGGCTGCAGGGGAAGAAATACATTCCGGAAATTGCCAAGGTCTGGCCCAAAGGTCCCGTGCTGCCCATCAAAATTGTTCCTCCGCAAACGCTGCGGCCCGGCCAAAAAGCGGAGTTCCGCACGGTGATTTCAAACAACAAGGCCGGACACAGTTTCCCCACCGGCCCGCTGGACCTGATCCGCGCCTGGGTGGAGGTGAGGGTCAGCGATCAGACCGGGCGTGTCGTTTTCCATTCCGGCGAACTGATGCCGGACGACCATCTGGAACCGGGAACGTTTGTTCTGAAAGCCGAAGGCGTGAATGCCGAGGGCCAGGAAATCGTGCGCCACGACTTGTGGCATTACGTGGGCGCCAAGTGGAAGCGCGCCGTCTTCCCCGGCTATTCCGACATGTACGAGTACAAATTCACGGTTCCGCGCAACGTGAAAGGCCCGCTGACCATCGCGGCGCGATTGCGTTACCGCAAAGCCAACCAGTACTTTATGGACTTTGCTTACCCGGGGAAGCATATCGCGTCGCCCATTACCGACCTGTCCTCGGACAGCGTGGAAGTGCAGCTGGCGGGCAGCCAACAAGCCCGGGCCAGCGCTCCAGCCCGGCGAAGCAAAGTGAGTGCGCTGGCTCCGCTGCCGGAACCAGGCACGGGCCGATGACGCGCCGGGAAATGCTCTTGTCCGGTGCCGGCGCTCTTGCGGTCTTCGCCACGGCCTGTTCGAGTTCCACAAAGAATTCGAAGCCCCAGGTGTTTGACAGCGCAGCGAGGAACCTTCCGGCGGATCATCCGGCAATCGTTTTTACCGACGTCACCGAACAGGCCGGAATCGATTTTGTCCACTCACGCGGCGCCCGTACCCACCAGCTTCCTGAAGACATGGGACCCGGCGCGGCCTGGGGGGATTTTGACAACGACGGCTGGCCGGACCTCTACCTGGTGAACCAGCCCGGCCCCTGGGGAGCAAAGCCCGGCGCCGATGCGCCCTACAGCCATCTCTACCGCAACAATCGCGATGGGACCTTTGCCGACGTGACGCTCAAGGCCGGCGTAGCCAACCGGGACGGTTACGGAATGGGCGCAGCGTGGGGTGATTACGATAACGACGGACACCTCGACCTCTACGTGACCAACTACGGCCGGTCCGTCCTTTACCACAACAACGGTGACGGAACTTTCACCGACGTGACCGACCGCGCGGGCGTTGCCAACCACCGCTGGGGCATGACGCCGGTTTGGGTGGATTACGATAACGACGGCTACCTCGACCTCTACGTCACCAACTATGTGGATTACGACCTTCGCGGCGTTCCCACCGGAGCGACTTCGCAGGAATACGGCGCCAATGTGCCTTTCACGCTCAACCCTTCTTCCTTTGACCCGGTTCCCAACCGCCTGTACCACAACAACCGCGACGGGACGTTCACGGACGTCGCCGAGCGGCTGGGCGTGGCCAACCACGATGGGCGCAGCCTGTCCGCCGCCTTCGGTGACTTCAACCTGAACGGCTGGCTGGATTTTTATGTCGGCAACGACATCTCGTCCAATCGCATGTTCAAGAACCTGGGCCGGGGCCGCTTCCGGGACATCAGCGCCTCCTCGTGGACCGAGGAGAACCGCGGGACCATGGGCATCGCTCTGGGTGACTTCGACGGAGACGGCGACGTTGACATGTTCCTCACCCACTGGATCGGCCAGGGATACGCGCTCTATCAAAATCTCTGGGAGGAGCAGCACCAAACGGGCAAACTGCATTTTTCCGACGCCGCAGACCTGTACGGCTGTGGAGAAATCGCCATGGGTAACGCGGGCTGGAGCGCGTTCTTCTTCGATTTCGATAACGACGGCCGCCTGGACCTCGTGGCGATCAATGGCTCAACACTTGAAGACAAGGGAGACACAACAAAGCTGGTCCCGGGCCGGCCTTATCTTTTCTGGTCAAAAGGCCAGAACGGTTACTACGATCTGGCAAGTTCAGGAGCTGCGGGCATCGCTCTCAAAAAAGCGATCGTGGGACGCGGAGCCGCGTTTGCCGACTACGACCGCGATGGCGATCTCGACATGGTGATCATGACGAATCACGGCCGGCCTATGTTATTGCGAAACGACGGGGGCAACCGCAACCACTGGGTGTCAGTTCACCTGGTCGGTACGCGCAGCAACCGTTCCGGCTACGGAGCGAAGGTCTATCTCGAAGCGGGGGGCAAGCGGCAATTTCGAGAATATGGAACAGCGGGTTCCTACCTTTCGCAGTCCGCTCCGGAAGCATGGTTTGGCCTGGGCAAGGTTGACCGGGTGGAAAAGGTTGAAGTGCAATGGCTGGGCGGCAAGAGCCAGGTGGTCGAAAACCCGCGCGTCGATCAGGTCCTGACCATTACGGAAGAATGATCCAGCCAGGTCACGGGGCATGAGTTTGGCCGGATCAGTGGTTCCCTGGCTCGACAGCTGTAGCAGCGAGTTTACCTCGGCATCTGGCGGCGTGAAGCCGCCGCTACATCCTGTCAGATCAGCCCTCGGCGGGCGGCCTGCATCACGGCCTCCAGGCGGTTGCCGGTGTGGAGTTTCTGGTTGGCGTGGTAAAGGTGGTTGCGCAGCGTCCGGGGTGCGATTCCGAGTTCGCGCGCAACCCGGGCAGGACTTTTGCCTTTTGCCAGCAGTTCCAGAACACGCCGCTCCTGATCCGTGAGGGGCAACGCCGGCGGCAGGCCCTCCGGGTTATCCGGCAGCGCTGAGACTTCTCTGGCCACGTTGACCAGCTTCTCCGCCAGCTGCTCAGTTTTCTTCCGCGCCGTGACGTCGCGTGTGAGGTGGACTACCAGGTGCCGGTGGGCCCGCTCATCGTGGAACGCGAGGATGGAGACGTTGACCCAAAGTTTCTTTCCATGCCGGGTCTCAACCTCCATGTCATAGTTCGAAACCGCGCGATGCTCGACGGTGCACTCGATGACGCTGCAAGGTTCCGCGCAAATCTGCGTTCCCAGGTTGCCACGCCCCTGGAACAGCCCGGCACAGGGCTTATCCAATACCTCTGACTTCTTATAACCAAAAAGCCGTTCGGCTGCGCGGTTCCAGGAGCAGATGAGGCCCTGTTCGTCCACGGCGAAAGCGCCGTCGGCGGTTCCCTCCAGGATCTTGAATAACTCACTCGCGAGCATGCAGCCCTCCGTGACAAATGTCCCACCGGATGAGACAAAGGGACGATTGCGCGCTGGGCAGGAAAGCGAACAATAGATGAGTAAAGGATAAATAAGTCCGTTACTGGAGTCAATGACGATGTTATCCCGACCTTGTACTTATGCGATCCGGGCCCTGACTTACCTGGCCATGCAGCCGCCGGGCAAGCTGACTGGCAGCCGTGAAATATCCGACGGTGAGGGTATTCCCAATTCTTTCCTGTGCAAGATCCTGCTCGACCTTCGGCGCAAACGGTTGCTTCGCTCCTATAAAGGGACGGGCGGTGGTTACGAGCTAGCTCTGCCGCCCGACAAGATTAATCTCCTTATGATTGTTCAATCTATCGAAGGAGAACTTTCTTTCAGTGGTTGCATTCTGGAAGACAAGGAGTGTTCCGCTCATGGCGAGTGCGCGTTGCACGATTCCTGGCTGGCCCTGAGAAACCAGCTCGTGCATTTTCTTGAGACCAAAACGCTGGCGGACCTGGTCGAGACGCGGCGAGCCCAGCGCGAGAGGGCTTCCGGTGACGGCGAGCAGGGTCGCGTGCAGGTAAAGGACCAATTGAGCCATTTATCCATTAAGCCTTCAGCGTAGGTTTTGCAGATGGCCGCATACAGAGGCACAACCGGCCCAAGGGTTTGTGATTGACGGTGCAGGACACCCGGATACAGGGAACGAAACTTTCGGAGCACCCCATGAACACCAGGTGGTTTAAACATGCAAACGTTGCAGGGCTCTTGTTCAGCATGGCGCTTGGACTCGTATTCGTAAGTCCCCCCGCAGCTCGCGGCCAGCAGGAAGCAGAAACCTTTTTTAAGCAGAACTGTGCGGCCTGCCACACGATTGGCGGGGGCAAGCTGCTCGGTCCGGACCTGAAGGGCGTCACCCAGGCCAGGGACCACGAGTGGCTGGAAAAGTGGCTGCAGAATCCCCAGGCGATGATCGACAGCGGCGATGCCGTTGCCGTCAAACTGAAGGAAGAATACGGCGGGATGGTGATGCCCGCCACCCCCGGAATGACGCCGCAAATGGCGGAATCGCTGCTGAAGTTTATCGCGGCAAAGTCCGGTGAGATTTCCGAAGCGAAGCAAGCCTCTCCTGCCCAGGAGGAACCCTTCACGGAAAAACAGGTTGCGGAAGGCAAGGCGCTGTTTCTCGGCCGCAACTCGTTCCAGGAGGGTGGAGCGTCATGCGTTTCGTGCCACGCCGTAAAGCGGGTGGGAAACGCACTGGGTGGCGGGCAGCTGGGTCCTGACCTGACCCTGGTGTTCAAGCGCCTGAATGGCCGGAAGGGCCTTGAGGCGTGGTTGTCAAACCCGGCCAGCGCCACCATGAAGCCAATCTTCAGCAAGCATCCGCTCAAGCCTGATGAAATCAGCGCGCTCACCGCCTTTTTTGAGCAGACCTCGAAGGAAACAAGCGCCGAACCGGCAGGCACATACCGCCTGCGCTTCATCCTGCTTGGGCTGGTTGGCGCCACGATCGGTCTGGTGGTTCTGGGCCTGGTCTGGAAGCGAAGGATTCGAGGAGTTCGGCGGGCGCTGGTCGAGGGCAAGCTGGGAATTTGAGGGAAACGATGAGCAAAACCAACGGAAGCACAACCTGGATTAAGGATATCGGTGACCCCAAGTTACGCCAGTGGGAAGAGTTTTACCGCAACCGCTGGCAACACGACAAGGTTGTGCGGTCTACTCATGGCGTGAATTGCACGGGCGGTTGCAGCTGGCAAATATACGTAAAGAACGGCATCGTCACCTGGGAGATGCAAGCCCTCGATTATCCTTCGCTTGCGGCTGGCCTGCCGCCCTATGAGCCTCGCGGCTGCCAGAGGGGAATCTCCTTTTCCTGGTATCTCTACAGCCCTCTTCGTGTGAAGTATCCCTATGTGCGCGGAGCTTTACTCGATGCCTGGAAGAAAGCGCGTCAGCAGCACGATGATCCCGTGGAGGCCTGGAAGTCAATGGCGGAAAATCCCGAGACGCGCAGCCGCTGGCAGCAGGCACGCGGCAAAGGCGGCTTTCGCCGAGCGGACTGGGACAGCATGTTGGAACTGATTGCCGCAGCCTCGATCTACACCATCAAGAAGCATGGTCCGGACCGCATTGCAGGGTTCTCGCCCATCCCCGCCATGTCGATGATCAGCTATGCGTCGGGCTCGCGCCTGATGCAACTGATGGGAGGCGTCTCGCTCTCTTTCTACGACTGGTACTGCGACCTGCCGCCGGCCTCGCCTGAAACCTGGGGCGAGCAGACAGACGTGCATGAATCCGCTGACTGGTATAACGCCAAGCTGCTGGCGGTTGCCGGCTCCAATCTGAGCATGACCCGCACTCCCGATTGCCACTTTGCCGCTGAGGCCCGGCACAACGGGTCGAAGATGTGGGTTTTTACACCGGACTTCAGCCAGGTTTCAAAGTACGCCGACGAGTGGGTTCCGGTGAACGCCGGACAGGATGGCGCCTGGTGGATGGCCGCGAACCACGTCCTCCTCAAAGAATTTCATCAGGAAAAGCAGGTTCCTTATTTCATCGATTACACGAAGCGGTTTACGGACGCCCCTTACCTGGTGGAGTTGAAAAAGCAGGACGCCAACTATCGGCCAGGGCAGCTCCTGCGAGCCGGGCGGCTGCAACGCTACGAGAGCGTTGAAAACGACGACTGGAAATTCCTGATGTGGGATACCGGCGACAATCGCCCCAAGATGCCGCAAGGAAGCTCCGGCTTCCGTTGGGGCAAAGAACCCGGCAAGTGGAATCTACTGCTCGAAGACGGTCTCGATGGGAGCCCCATCCGGCCTGCTCTGACCTTCCTCGAAAGCTCCGACGAAGTGGTCCAGGTTGACTTTGACGATTTCGGCGAAGGCAGGAACCTCCTTCGCGGCGTACCGGCGAAGCGCATTGAAACCCGTCCCGGTGAAACCGCGATCGTCACCACCGTTTATGACCTGCTGATGGCGCAATATGGAGTCGAGCGCGGACTGGGTGGCCAATATCCTACCGGCTACGACGACGAAGACGCGCCCTACACGCCAGCCTGGCAAGAACAATATACCGGCATGGGACGGGATGTGTTGATCCGCTTTGCCCGCGAGTGGGGGACGACCGCGGAGCTCACTAAGGGCAAATGCACGATCATCATCGGGGCCGGAATCAACCATTGGTATCACAGCAATCTCATGTACCGCGCCGGAATCCACGCACTGATGTTCTGCGGATGCGTGGGTGTGAACGGTGGAGGTCTGGCGCATTACGTGGGGCAGGAAAAGCTGGCGCCGGCGGAATCGTGGTCGTCCATTGCCTTTGCGCGGGACTGGATGCCCGCGGTGCGGCTTCAGAACGCGCCCAGTTGGCACTACGTCCACACGGACCAGTGGCGGTATGAAAAGAACTTCACGGATTATCACACCGTTCCCGCGAAGCAGCCGGAGGGCTCGCTTGCCCAGGGCCACACGATGGACGTCCAGGCGCGCGCGGTGCGCAACGGCTGGCTGCCCTTCTATCCTCAGTTCAATAAGAATCCTCTCGATGTGGCAAAGGAGGCGGAAGCGGCGGGCGCGGACTCTTCTAAGGACGTCGCAGCCTTCGTGACGGAGCAGCTCAAGAACGGAAAGTTGAAATTCGCGGTGGAAGATCCGGACGCGCCGGAGAATTGGCCGCGCGTATGGTTCATCTGGCGCGGCAATGCTCTGATGGCGAGCGCCAAGGGACACGAATATTTTCTGAATCACTATCTGGGCACGCACAACAACGCGATTGCGGAAGACCTGGCGCAGGATTCCGTGAAGGAAGTCACCTGGCACGACAAGGCGCCGCAAGGAAAGATGGACCTGGTCGTGGATCTGAACTTCCGCATGGACACCTCCGCACTCTACTCGGACATCGTTTTGCCCGCAGCCACCTGGTACGAAAAGGCGGACTTGAATTCGACGGACATGCACAGCTTTATTCATCCGCTTTCCGCCGCGGTGCCGCCGTGCTGGGAGTCCAAAAGCGACTGGCAGATTTTCCGCTCCATCGCGCAGAAGTTTTCCGAGCTTGCTGCGAAGCATTTTCCCGAAAGCGTCCGCGACCTGGTGTCTTCTCCGCTATTGCACGACACAGCGGCGGAAATCGCCCAGCCGGAACTGAAGGATTGGAGAGCCGGCGAGATCGAGGCCATTCCCGGAAAGACGATGCCCAATCTCGCCGTGGTCACACGCGATTACAAGAACCTGTACAACCAGTTCATCTCATTTGGCCCTGCTGCCCGCGAGAAGGGATTGGGAGCGCACGGCACGCATTACGCCGTTGATGACCTCTATGACGAAACACTCCACGATCGTCCAAAGGTTATTTGGGATGGCAAAGAATTTCCCTCGCTCTTTGAAGACGAGCAGGTCTGCGATCTGATCCTGCGGTTCGCCACGGTGACCAATGGAGAGCTCGCTTACCGGTCGTACAAGAACCTGGAGGCAAAGGTCGGCTTGCCTCTTGCCCACCTTGCGGAAAAAGGAAGAAGCGTCCGTGCCAGTTACGAGGGTCTGCAGGCACAGCCCCAGCGGCTGCTGAACAGCCCAATGTGGTCCGGGTTGATGGAAAACGGACGCGCCTACTCGCCGTTCACCTACAACGTTGAGAACAACGTGCCGTGGCGCACGTTGACCGGCCGGCAGCATTTCTATTTCGACCACCCCCTCTATCTCCAATACGGGGAACACCTGCCCTGCCATAAGCCCAAACCCTCACCCGTGCAGTATGCCGACCTGAAGTTCACCCAGGAAGCCGGCCAGTCGAAGATGCTGAATTACCTGACACCGCACGGCAAGTGGCACATTCACAGCACCTATTTTGACAACCACCGAATGCTCACGCTCTCCCGGGGCATTGAGCCGTTCTGGATGAACGACAAGGACGCCGCCGAGCTGGACATCGAGGACAACGATTGGGTTGAAATTTACAACGACCACGGTGTGGTGGTCACCCGCGCGGTGGTGACTTCACGAATACCTCGCGGGATCTCGATGCAGTACCATTCGCCCGAGCGCACGATTTCAGTTCCGCTTTCGCCTCTGCGGGGCAACCGGCGGGCGGGCGGCCACAATAGCCTGACGCGCACGCGCTTGAAGCCCAACCTGATGGCGGGCGGCTACGGCCAGTTTACTTACCATTTCAACTACTGGGGGCCGACGGCTTCCAATCGCGACGCCTACGTACTGGTGCGCAAGCTGCCTGAGCTCAAATGGTAGGAAAGGATTGCTATGGACGTCCGAATGCAAATTGCGATGGTCTTCCACCTGGATAAATGCATCGGCTGCCACACGTGCAGCATCGCCTGCAAGAACATCTGGACGGACCGCAAAGGCGCCGAGTACATGTGGTGGAACAACGTGGAGACCAAGCCCGGCACCGGCTTTCCCACTCGCTGGGAAGACCAGGAGAATTATCACGGCGGCTGGGAAGTGAAGGACGGCAAGCTGCGGCTGAAATCCACCGGCAAGCTCCGGACCGTTTTCAACATCTATCACAACCCCAGCATGCCGGCGATGGATGACTATTACGAGCCCTGGACTTACGATTACCAGAACCTCTTCAATGCTCCCGCAGGTTCGGACCAGCCCACTGCGCGGCCGCTTTCCATGGTGACCGGAAAGCCCATGGACATCGAAGCGGGACCCAACTGGGACGACGACCTCGGCGGATCTCCCATCTACGCCGAACACGACCCGAATCTCAAGGGCCTGACTCCCGACCAGCAGGCGCAACTTTCCGCCGTTGAGCGCCTGGTGTATTTTTACTTCCCGCGCATTTGCAATCACTGCCTGAATCCATCCTGTGTGGCGGCGTGCCCCTCGGGCGCTCTTTATAAGCGGGGCGAGGATGGCATTGTGCTGCTGGACCAAAAACGCTGCCGCGGCTGGCGGGCCTGCGTGGCGGCGTGCCCCTACAAGAAGGTCTATTTCAACTGGTCCACGGGCAAATCGGAAAAGTGCATTCTCTGTTTCCCGCGCCTGGAAACGGGCCAGGCGCCGGCCTGCTTCCACTCCTGCGTGGGACGCATTCGTTACCTGGGCGCCATCCTCTATGACGCCGAGCAGATCGAGCGAATCGCCAGGCGCCCGAATGAGGAGTTGGTGGAGGCCCATCGGTCGATGGTTCTTGATCCCCATGACCCTGCGGTGATCGCAGCGGCGCGCAGAAATGGAATTCACGATTCCGTCATCGAAGCGGCCCAAAGGTCCCCCGTCTACAAGTTCGTCAAGACCTGGAAGATTGCCCTGCCACCTCACATCGAGTATCGCACGCTTCCCATGCTCTTCTACGTTCCTCCCATGTCGCCTGTCATGGCCAGCCAGAACGGCAACACGGTTTCGCATACCTCGGACGATTTGTTCCATGACATCGATCAATCCCGCGTGCCGCTCAAGTTCCTGGCCAACCTTTTCGGGGCCGGAAACGAAGGAACGGTGCGCTACGCGCTGCGCAAGCAGAAAGCGGTGCGCTGGTACCGGCGCGCACTGACCGTGGGCGATGTAACGATGGAACTCGCAGAGCGGATGCTGCGGGAAGCCGACAGCTCCGTCGAGGAAGCGGAGGCCATCTATCAACTCACTTCGCTCTGCACCTTTGAGGACCGCTTTGTGATCCCGCCAATGCACCGCGAAGAGGCGCTCCAGATGCTCGAGGATCCGCTGCTGAACAAACAGAGTTCCGGCTTCGGATTCGTGGCCGGACCCAAGAGGGGGATGTAATGCAGGCCAGCACTGTCACACCCGGTTTTGCCATCCTGGAAATGTTCGGCAAGCTTCTCAGCTATCCCGGTGATGACTACCTGCCGGAAGTTGAGGCGTGCCGGAAGGCCGCGTCGGAAATCGATCCGGAAGCCGCGCGTTGCCTGGGCGATTTCAGCGCCCGGCTTCGCGGCCTGAGCGTGGAGGGTGTGCAGGAGCTTTATGTGCAGACCTTCGACCTCAATCCCATTTGCGCGCTCGAAGTCGGCTGGCAGCTTTATGGCGACAATTACGATCGGGGAAACTTTCTGGTGAAAATGCGCCAGGAACTGGAGCGGTACGGCGTGCCGGAGAAGGTTGAACTTCCTGACCACCTTTGCCACGCGCTTCCGCTGCTGGCCCGCATGGACGCTGCTACGGCCCGCAGCTTTGGCGCGGCGAGCGTGATCCCGGCGTTGAAAAAGATGCTGGCAGGCTTCGAGGGCAAAGAGAGTCCGTATGAGCATGTACTCAAAGCGCTCAGCCGGATTTTAGAGTCGGCATCGAGCGATACGGCGCAAGAGGCGGAAGATGAATAACGTCACCCAATACCTTGAACCGGTGCTGTTCGGCATACTGCCCTACGCGGTCTTTCTGAATTTCTTTATCTTCACCATCCACCGTTACCGCTCCGAGAGCTTTACCTATTCAAGCCTTTCGTCGCAGTTTCTGGAAAACCGCCAGCACTTCTGGGGGCTCGCGCCGTTTCACTTCGGCATCGTCGTCGTGCTGATCGGGCACTTTGTGGCATTCCTGATCCCTGGTGAAATCCTGCTGTGGAACAGCCGTCCACTCCGTTTGTACACGCTTGAGATTACCGGCCTGAGTTTTGCATTGCTGGCGATTGTAGGGCTGCTGGGCGCGATGAGGAGACGATTGAGCGATTCCAAGGTCTTGAGCGTTACCACCCGGGTCGACTGGCTGGTCGATATCCTCCTCTTGTTCCAACTCGGAAGCGGAGTCTATATCGCGGTTCTTCATACCTGGGGTTCTTCCTGGTTTGCGGCTTCGGTGGCCCCTTACCTGTGGTCGCTCTTAAAGTTCAGCCCGGACATCAGCTTTCTGGCCACGATGCCCTTGATTGTCAAATTGCACATCATCAATTTTTATTTACTGATCGGCATTTTCCCCTTTACGCGCCTGGTTCACATCCTGGTGGCTCCCAATCCATATTTCTGGCGAAGGCCACAGCTTGTGCGCTGGTACCGGAAAGAAACGCCGCTGGCAGGCGGAAGAATTGACTGAGGAGGAATCGAAAGCCGTGGCACAAGTTAAAGGAACACCCAACCAGGCTCTGTTTGCAGCAACCATGGGCTTCTTTGTCGGCTTTGCAGCCGTGGCCTTGTTCGGGCCCACGGCCAGCCGCTTCCAGGATGTCATGCACTTGAGCCCGCTGATGGTGGGCTTTCTTGTCGCCGCGCCGGCGCTGTCAGGTTCTCTCCTTCGAATTCCCTTTTCGGCCTGGGTAGATACCACGGGGGGACGCAAACCATTTCTCGTCCTTATGATTCTTTCCGTCCTGGGAATGGCCGGTCTGCTCTTGGTCATTTATCTTTTTTATCCTGACCACCTGACCATCCGTCTGTATCCCGTGTTGCTGTTCCTCGGTGTGCTTTCGGGGTGCGGCATTGCCTCCTTTTCCGTGGGAATCAGCCAGGTCTCTTACTGGTTTCCGCAGGCCCGGCAGGGCCGAGCGCTCGCCGTCTTTGCCGGCATCGGGAATCTTGCCCCTGGAATCTTTTCAATTTTGCTTCCGGTGGCCTTGGTGGCGCTCAGCCTGGCGGGTTCCTATCTGGTATGGCTGGTATTTCTGATTGCAGGAACGTTATTCTACGCCGCCTACGGACGCAACGCCTGGTATTTCCAATTCCGTGCGCAAGGCGCAGACCAGGAAGCAGCGCGGCGCGAGGCTGCTGCGCAAGGCCAGGCGCTTTTTCCTGCCGGCGGGCTGAAGGAGAGCCTTCGCGATTCGGCACGTGTGTGGAGAACCTGGGCGCTGGTCTGGCTTTACTTCACAACCTTCGGCGGGTTCATCGCGCTGACCGCGTGGCTGCCGACCTACTGGCACTCTTACTACGGCGTGAGCATCGTCGCCGCCGGCGGCCTTACCGCCCTCTACTCGATTCTTGCCTCCGCCATTCGCATTGGCGGAGGCGTGCTATCCGACCGGTTACGAGAAGGTGGAGAAAACACCGCGATTCTCGCCCTGCTGATCATGCTGGTGGGTGCCGTGGTGATGACCGGCACCACACAGTTTGAACTGGCGGTTCCGGGCGAAATCCTGCTGGCTATCGGCATGGGCGTCTGCAATGCCGCCGTGTTCAAGCTGGTTCCCCAGGCGGTTCCCCACGCCGTGGGCGGAGCGGCCGGATGGGTTGGAGGCCTCGGGGCGCTGGGCGGCTTTGTGATCCCGCCGGTGATGGGCTTTGCGGTTCGCAACCTTGGAATGCGCGGCTACCCCATCGGCTTCGTAGTTTTCATATTTCTGGCACTCTTTTCGCTTTCAATGGTATGGATCTTAAAATATACGGACGATACAGCGGTTGCTTCACCACGGGCGGTTGCGCGGCAGGAAGTCAACAAATGACCGGGCCATCAGTCAGGATGTCCACACGCGGCAGTCATCCGCATACAAACCGGCCCGTGGCCAGAGCGGGTTGGCGATTCGGCGCCAGCTTTTTGCTTCTGACACTGAGCCTCCTGTTCGCTATCAACGCAGCGTGCCAACCTCCTTCACCGGCTGCCGCCGCCATGAACCCCGCTCCGCTCACGGCCGGTCCCTTCGACATCTCAGGCAGTTGGCAGATACGCGCGGAATCATGGGACTGGTTTGAGGACGGCAGCGCATCCTCCACTTACACTTTTCCGCACTCTCTACTCCGCCTGAGGATTGGACAGAGCCGGAGCAAGTTGGATTGGCAGGCTGAAGCTGCGGTCCCCATGCTATTCGGGCTTCCCGATAATGCGATTGCACCCGCTCCCCAAGGGCAGCTTGGACTTGGCGCTACCTACTTTGCAGCCAACGGCAGGCGCAATAACATCGCCCGCATCTTTCTCAAGCAGGGTTTTGTCCGCTTCAAAGATGGCGAGCGGCGCAGCCTGCGCCTCGGGCGATTTGAGTTCCTCGACGGCAGCGAAGTCACCCCCAAAGATCCCACACTGGCCGCAATGGAGAAGACCCGCATCACGCAGCGGCTGATTGGCAATTTTGGATGGTCGGCCGTCGGCCGAAGCTACGATGGGATTCAGTTCTCGCAAGACTGGCGCAAAAACAACTTTACCTTTGTCGCCGCGCGCGCAACGCAGGGCGTTTTCCAGGCCAACGGGATGGGCGAACTCAACGTCGGCTTCCTGTATGGCAGTCTCACGTTGCCGATCTCGGGGAAAAGCGGTGAATCCGAGCTGCGGATTTTCGGCATCGCATATGACGATCCGCGGGGAACCGTTTTGAAGACGGACAACCGCCCTCTTGCGGTGCGGCAGGCAGACAATCAGGACATTCTTCTGGGCACGGTCGGCGCCGACTATCTTCGTGTCTTCAATACCTCGGCGGCAGGCAAATTCGACTTTCTGGTCTGGGGCGTATTGCAGACGGGTTCATGGGGCACTCAATCCGATCGTGCCGGTGCCTTTGTGGGCGAGTTTGGCTGGCAGCCTCCGGTCCAGCGTCTGGCGCCGTGGATCAGCGCGGGTTATTCCTTCGGCAGTGGCGATGGCAATCCCAATGACAACAAGCACACCACATTTTCTCAGCTTTTACCGACACCCCGGCCTTACGCTCGATTCCCTTTCTACGACATGCAGAACAACAAAGATCTGTATGCCACGCTCAATCTGCACCCCATTCGGCAGATTTCACTCAGGACTGAAGCCCATTCGCTGGGGCTCGCCGAACGAAACGACCTTTGGTATCTGGGCGGAGGGCCCTTCCAACCCCAGACGTTTGGATACGTCGGGCGGCCGAGCGGCGGCCACAGCAAGCTCGCCAAGGTCTGGGACCTGAGCGTGGATTACAAGATCACACCAAGGTTTGGCATCTCCGTCTACTATGCCAAGGCATGGGGTTCAAGCGTTATCAAGCATATCTACGCCAACGGTAATAACGGTCAGTTCGGATACGTAGAATTTAACGCCTCGCTCTGAGGCTGCAGGCTTGTCCACTGCCAACTATCCGTTCCCATGTCAGGCTGCTTCACCGTGCCGTGAAGTGCAGGCGAAAGAAAGCCAAGCGTCGAGCCGTTCCCCGCGTCGGCACGGCAACTCAGGATTTGCTCTAGTGATTGCTAGCGTGTCGTCGGCCACTCGGAAGCTATCACCAGGAAGCCTGCAACCAATTGGCCGTATAGTCGCTAGATCGGTGAAGCGGCTGATACTCCGGACAGGCGTCTGTAGAAGCAGGTTCCCGGATTACTCGCCGACGAGGGCCAAAAACCGTGTTCCAGTTACGTTCCAGTTGGGCGTGGAAGCTGAGATTTCAGCGGATTGTGAGTCATGAAAAATCAATAAATTGCCTATTATCAACACGCCCACACAATTCGACTCCCCCCGCCTCCACCAACACTATTTTTTATCAACACGGTACGTAGATTTTCGCCACGACTTAGGGCCCTATTGATCAGCAGCCCTCGTTGAAATTCCAGAATGGTAACAGAACGAAACCAACTGGCTAGCGGGTTTGATTTGCCTCCAGGCTGGCGGCGCTGCGTCAGAGCCAGGTTGGGAATGAAGTCCACTTCCACTTGCAGGCCGCGTTTGTGCAAGGCAAGGATCTCGGATCAGAACTGTCTTGGGTAGCCCCTTCAACCCTGGAATTGCTTGACCTTCTCCATCCAATCGACGCTCTTGCCATCGAGTTTTTCCTGAATGGCAATATGGGCCATCGACGACGTTGCCGTCGCACCATGCCAGTGCTTCTCACCCGGTGCAAACCGAATCACGTTACCCGGCCGTATTGCTTCAACTGGTCCACCCCATCGCTGCGCTCAGACTATCGACAATGGAAGCCTCATCGGGCCGGCCGAAAGCTGCTTTGTCGACGGAATGAATTCCTGATGGCTGTTAAAATACTAAAATCATGTCGAGACATATCCATCGTTTGTGTTGCGCGGTTTCACGCTGCATCCTGTCCATCGTGATTGTGGCGGGTACAGCCGCGGCTGCAACCACCTGGAAAGGTGTAGTTCGTAACAATTCAGGAGCGCCTGTGAGCGGAGCGGTTGTCAAGCTCCACGCCCCCACAGGGAAACTTGATTACTCAGCCCGAACTTCCCCGGAGGGCATGTTTTCATTTGGTCACATCATTGCGGGCGACTACGTACTCTCCGTAAGTGATGAAGGAAAGACGTGGACGGCGGCGCGGCTTGTTGAGATCAAGGAGGGCACGAAGCTTTCCGCCAGTTTGCAGATTCTTCCCAATCTGAACGAGCTTCGCGTGATCAGCGCAAGCGGGAACGCGCTGCCGTGGGCAAGCGGCGGTGAGAATCTTTCAAGCAAGCAGGTTTCCAGCCTGCCGCTCAATGAACGCGATTTCGGCAAGTTGCTCCTGCTGGCCGCCGGCACCATGACGGATACCAACGGAAGCGCCGACTTCACCCAACAGTTTGCCGTGAACGGGCAGCGAGCTGTGGCCTCGGTGTTTGCCATCGACGGGATCGACACGACCGATCCGGAGATGGGAGGCGCGACTTTTGCCAATTTCAATGTAGACGCCATCCAGGAAGTGCAGTCGAATTCCGGGGTGTTGCCGGCCGCCATTGGGCACGGCGCGGCCAGCTACACCAACGTGATCACCAAGTCAGGCACCAATCAACTGCATGGCAGCGTCTTCGAGTTTGTTCGCAATTCAGCCTTTGACGCGCGTAACTTTTTTGACCGCAAGAGCATCGCAGACGAGCGGCGCATCCCTCCTTTTGTCCGCAACGAATTCGGTTTCACCGTGGGCGGGCCTGTGGCCATTCCGGGAGTTTATAACGGCCGGAACCGAACCTTCTTTTTTGGTGAGTACCAGGGTTTCCGCCAGGTGCTGGGAACGACACAGGTGCTGGCTGTTCCCACCGCGGCAGAGCGTAATGGGATCGATACGACAGCGTATCCGGGCGACACCCTGACGGTGCCGGTGGACCCCGGGATTCAAGCGGTGCTGAATGGCTATCCACTGCCGGATGATCCGCAGGGACCCTACGGCGCCCGCACCTACGCGACCTCGTCCAAGGTGTTCACGGGATCGGACCAGTTTTCGGTGCGCATTGACCATCGCATTTCAGACAAATCCACTCTCTTTGCGCGCTTCAGTTTGAACCAGATTACCGGGCCGCTCACCAATCCTGACCAGACGGCCATTGACCCGACTTTTGCCGTCAACTTTTCCGATAACCAGCACAGCGCCGGTTTGAAATACACGCGCGTCTGGTCGCCTCACCTTTCTTCTGAAACCACTCTTGGCTATATTCGTGCCACGCCGTTCTTTCCGTCGGTCAATCACACCCAGCCGGCCATGATGTTTGGTGACGGACTTTTCGAGCCCTATAACTCGGCGGACGGTTCCGTGACGGGATGGATTGGAAACCTTTACCAGCTCAAGCAGGACATGGTGTATACCCATGGCTCGCACACTTTCCAGTGGGGCGCCGAAATACGCTACAACCGCGACGCCAGCGTCTGGGGGACGAATCCCAACGGCGCCTACAGTTTTGGTGGAGGGACGGCGTATTCGCCGGTGGCCATAACCTCCGCGAGCGGCCAGCACAACATTCAGGCGGGCGATCCGCTGCCGGATACGCTTGCCGGCCTGCTGACGGCAACACCTTATTCCTACACGACCAATGCGATTTCAAGCATCACTCCCGTGGGAGACCGGTATAACCTGGCGGGCATCTTCCGGCAAGCCTATGAGTTTTACTTTCAGGACAGCTGGAAAGCAACTTCGCGATTGTCTGTCAACTACGGCCTCCGGTATAGCGTGTCGACTCCCATTCAGGAGCCGCAAAAGCGGACCTCCGCGCCACAGATCACCGGACCCAACGGCGGGAACGTCACCTTCTGGGCGCAGGGCGCAAAGATGGTCTACCTGGAAAACCCGCAGCCTCCCTATGCCACGGACTGGAATGGATGGGCGCCCCGCCTGGCGGTTGATTTTCGTCTCACCGATCGGACGGTGCTGCATGCCGGCGGCGCCATCACGACCATTCTGCCCAACCTGTATCAGGACAATTTCTTAACCGGAAGCATCCCTTTTATGTTTTCGCCTTTTGTCACTGCCGCACCCGGTGTTCCAGTCCCTTTCAGCAATTCCGTAACCCCGGTGACGCTGCCTCCCGTCTATACGCCTGCCGGTGCGCCGTTGTTCCCGGACGCGAACCCTGCAAATGTCGCTCCCAACACGCCGATTGACATTCAGCGTTTTCAGAACGACTTGGCGGCGCTGACGCCCGGCAACCAGCTTCAACTGCTCACCACAGGCGGCATGGCCCAGGACTTCCGCAACGGCTACATGGGGACCTACACGGCGGGGGTCGATCATGATTTTGGCCAGATCAAGCTCAGCGCGAATTATGTCGCCACCGTGGGTGTGCATCTCACCAGCGTTCTCCCTGCCAACGGTTACAGCGGGGCCTCGCCCAACTACGCCCGGTTTACCCAATTTGATGCTTCCGGCCAGCCGGTGGGCGGGTATGGACCGTTAAGCCTGATCACGAGCGGATCGCATTCCACGTATCAGTCTTTGCAGACGAGCGTCAGCAAGAACTCCTCTCGATTCGGGCTGGGCTTCCAGGCCAGTTATACGTTTTCCAGGTCGCTCGACGACAGCAGTTCAGCCCTTGGCAGTGTTAACGGAAGTCCGGGTGTTATTCTGCAGACGCTGCCGCAAAATCCATGGAACCCGGGAGCGGAAAGAGGGCCTTCCAATTTTGACGTGACCCACGTTTTCGCTCTCAGCCTGATCGAAGCACTTCCTTTAGATAAAGTGAGTTTTCTTCGCCCCCTGGGGAAACACTTTACGGAAGGGTGGCAGTTCCTGAACATTACCACGCTGATGACCGGATTGCCCTTCACCGTGTATTCGGGCATCCAGCAAACCGGCGCAGGTGCGGGAGGTGCAGACCGCCCGGACCAGATCGGCCGGCCTTCTTTTTCCACCAGCCGCACCGTGCGGGAGGATTATTTCGGGCGCGGCGCGAATAATGCCGCATTCTTTTCCATCCCCATCAATGTGGCCGGAGGCACGGGACCGAACCACGGTGTGTTTGGCACCCTTGGCCGTAACACCTTCCGCGGCCCCGGATACCAGAATTTTGATGTGGCGTTGATTAAGGACACGCCTTTCAATCGCAGTTCCAACCAGGAGCTTGGCGTTCTCCAGTTCCGTGCAGAGTTTTTCAATGTCTTTAACCTGGTGAACTTCGGTCTTCCATCGAACATTCTGCGTGGGAGCGGGTTTGGAATCATCAACAGCACGGCTGGAACGTCACGCCAAATCCAGTTTTCGCTCCGGCTGATCTTCTGAATCCGCTGTTCGGACGAATCCGAAGGTACTGGCCGCTCCAAGGCTAAGATGAAGTCTCCACATCTGCAATGGCTATGGCTGGGAGTTCACCGTATAGGCAGATCATCTGAGAATGAGATTCCAGCACCAATGCGATTCAAGGAATGAGTAGGTTTGTTGGGGTAGAAAGGGTTTAGCAATTCAGACCGGGCCAGTCGGAAGTTGCATCCATCACTGCTCCTCTGCGTCGCATGACCCGGAGCGGAGAACGATAGCTGGCGAGAACAGCCCTTCCCATAACGAATCGGAGCTCTGACCAAACCACGCTCTTAGAAAGCGTCCAAATTCACTTGGGCGGGTAAGGGCCAATCTGTAAAAATTCCCACCCGGACTGCTTTCTCACCCCTTCATTCTTCGAGACCGGCGCGGCATTCCTATTCCGGTCGTGGAGCGCGGAAATGGAGAGGATCTCTGAGATTTTGCAGTTCCCGGTAATAGTAGAGAGCTTTTGGCCGTTTCCCGCTGAATCGAAGTCTCTTCAGGAATTCGACTTCTTCCTCGGTCGCGTCGCCGCTGAGGGAAGAATCCCGGAGGAACTCCTTAAGGCCCGGCTCTTCATCAAACGCCGATTCCGGTTCCTTCTCCATAAACTCGAACCTTTTAGTGTGGTCCCGGGCCACTCTCCGGTTTAAAACGATTTCCACGCCAAAAGTTGCGAGGTCAATGTCCCAGGATTCGATCAGCGGGTCCAAAAATGAGACGCAGTTTTCTATCGATACGTCTAAAACGCCTGTGTCCAGGAACTCGAGGATGGAAACCCGCATGTCTTCGTAGCTCCTGTTGCTGAGCCTGGCCACCAGCCGGAGCCAGTTTTCACTTTCCAGTTCTTCGCTCGCAAGGCGCTTAACCACGTCCAGGAGCTTCTGGGTAATGAGGCGTTCGACTTCGCCGAAGGGCTGACGCTCAAAAATTGCCCGCACTTGCTTCTGGTTTCCGGGCTTGCATTTGCGCAGCACCAATTCGCGGACCCCTTTAAACAACGGCGGAGGCGGGTCCGCCAATATTCTCTTGAGCTCTTCCTGGCGTTGCAACTCTGCTACCTTTGCTAATTCACCCTCCGGAAGCTTCAAGAACTTTGACATCTTGTCATAAATATCCGTCCGAGCAGGCGCCGGGGGCGCCTTCTTTCGAGTCAGCAATTGCGAAATGTAGGACTCCGTAACCTGTGCGGCGCTTGCCAGATCTCGTTGATCGAGGCCCAGTTCTTCCAGGCGATGCTTAATCACTAAGGAAATATCCATCGGACTCCTCGCCGGTTAACTCGTAATAGTTAATCATTAATAGATTATCTCCAATTTTACTTGACAGGTAAAGTTACTTAACTTACAATAGTTAATGAGACAGGTCATACTATTCAATCTCCAGACAACCTGAACTAAGTCGGGTTACCTGCAATCGCACCTCTTAGAAGACAACCAAGGAGGTTGCCATGTTTGCAAGAAGCGTATCGATGAATCTGAAGGCCAATAGCGCGGCGGAGTTTACCCGAACGATCAACGACGAAGTGATTCCGTTGCTAAGAAAGCAAAAAGGGTTTCTGAACGAAATCGTCCTCGCCGTTCCCGGCAAGACGGAAACGTTAGGGATCAGTCTTTGGGACCGGAAAGAGAGCGCGGAAGCTTATCACCGCGACACATATCCCAAGGTACAGAAGGCCCTGGCAAAGGTCGTTGAAGGGACCCAGGTCGTGAAGACCTACGAGGTCACCAGCTCGACCTTCAACAAGACCGCTGCTCACGCAGCCGCCTAGGCTTCAGGCCCTGGTATTCATAGAGGGCGGCAAGTCCGCCCTCTTTCCTCTCCGGCAAAGGACGATCCGTCGATTGCCCGAAGATACGAGGTGTGTGATGTTTACGAACCCGATGTTTACAAAAATGATGAAGTGGGGCTTTATTCCGATGCTGGTCCTGATGCCGTGGGCGCTGTTATGGCCCTTGTCGGCCGGCTATCTCATACTTCTGTCATCTGTGGTTTGTGCAGGGGCCATGTTGGGCTTCCAGGCAGGCCGCACACGGAAGCCCTTTGGGGAGACCGGGCGCGCGATGATTTTGTGCAAGGTGAGATATGAAAACTAGGATTCAGCGAGCCCGTTGGTGGGGGATTTTCGATCCCCATAAGCCTCTGATCATATGCCTGGACGGATCCCGTCGGCACCGCGTGGTTCAAGTTCATCGCCGCGACTCACTGGCGAAGAAGATCCAACGCGAAATGACAGGAGTCCTCTCGGTTTGCAACGGGCTCATCGAGACCAACATTCCGCGCCTGACTAATGCGCGAAAGGAGACACAACATGAATTTCAGACCATTGCATGATCGAATTCTGGTCAAGCGAGTAGAAGAGAAGGAGGCCGTGAAGGGCGGGATCATCATTCCCGACACAGCCAAGGAGAAGCCGCAAGAGGGCAAAGTCATCGCCGTGGGGCACGGCAAGAAGACCGAAGAAGGAAAGGTGATCGCCCTGGATGTGAAAGCGGGCGACCGGATCCTTTTCGGGAAGTATTCCGGCGCTGAAATCAAGATGGAAGGGCAGGAGTATCTGATCCTGCGCGAGGAAGAAGTGCTGGGAATCCTTGAAGTCAAGGCCGCCGCCGCAAGTGGGAAGAAGTAGGTGTGTCGGCAGCAGCCGATGGAGGTGGTGGGGTGAGAACCGGCAGCTGACGACTGCCGCACCGGACCACCGTCAACGGAAAGCATTGATCGAAAATCGTGGAGGAATTGAAAATGGCAAACGCAAAGCAAATTGTATATGGTGAGCAAAACCGGCATGCGATTCTGCGGGGAGTGAATCAACTGGCGGACGTGGTGAAAGCTACGTTGGGTCCCAGAGGCCGCAACGTGGTGCTGGACAAGAAATTCGGCGCCCCCACAATCACCAAGGACGGCGTCACGGTGGCCAAGGAAATCGAGCTGCCGGATGCGCTCGAAAACATGGGCGCGCAGATGGTGCGCGAGGTCGCTTCCAAGACCAGCGACGTTGCGGGCGACGGCACCACCACCGCGACCGTGCTGGCCCAGGCCATCTTCCGTGAGGGCGCGAAGACGGTGGCCGCCGGGGCCAACCCCATGGGCGTGAAGCGCGGCATCGAGAGCGCGGTTCGCGTGGTTTGTGGTTACGACGAAACCGGCAAGGACGGCAGCAAAAAGCACATCAAGGGCGAGATCGACAAGATCTCGAAGCCGGTCGAGGGTGGGATGATCGCCCAGGTGGGCGCGATTTCGGCCAACAACGATCCCACCATCGGCAAGATCATCGCCGAGGCCATGCAAAAGGTCGGCAAGGACGGCGTCATCACCGTGGAAGAGTCCAAGACCATGGAGACTGAACTGGAAGTGGTTGAGGGCATGCAATTCGACCGCGGCTATCTCTCTCCTTACTTCGTCACCGACCCCGAGCGGATGGAGTGCGTGCTGGAAAACGCGCTGGTCCTGATCCATGAGAAGAAGATCAGCGCGATGAAGGACCTCCTGCCCCTGCTGGAACAGATTGCCAAGTCCGGCAAGCCGCTGCTGATTATTACAGAGGAGGTTGAGGGCGAGGCCCTGGCCACCCTGGTGGTGAACAAGCTGCGCGGGACGCTGCAGTGCTGCGCGGTGAAGGCGCCGGGGTTCGGCGATCGCCGCAAGGCCCTGCTGGAAGACATCGCCATCCTGACGAGCGGCAAGGCCATTTCGGAGGACCTGGGCATCAAGCTTGAGAACGTGAAGCTGGAGGATCTGGGCAAGGCCAAAAAGATCACCATCGACAAGGACAACACCACCCTCATCGAGGGCGCCGGCAAGAGTTCTGACATCGAGGGCCGGGTGAAGCAACTGCGGGCGCAGGTCGAGGAGACCACGTCCGATTACGATCGGGAGAAGCTGCAGGAGCGCCTGGCCAAGCTGGTGGGCGGCGTTGCCCAGATCAAGGTGGGCGCGGCGACTGAGACCGAGATGAAGGAAAAGAAAGCCCGGGTCGAGGATGCCATGCACGCCACCAAGGCGGCCGTCGAGGAGGGCATCGTGCCCGGCGGCGGAGTGGCTCTGGTGCGCTGCATCCCGGCGCTTGCGAAGCTCAAGGCCGAAGGCGACGAGCAGATCGGCATCAACATCGTCCGGCGGGCGCTCGAAGAGCCGCTGCGGATGATTGTCGCCAACGCCGGTTATGAAGGCGCGGTGGTGGTGGAGAAAGTCAAGTCGAACAGCAGCCCGAACTATGGCTTCAACGCGGAGACCGAGAGCTACGGCGACCTCGTTGCGGAGGGTGTCATCGATCCTACCAAGGTGACGCGGGCGGCGCTCCAGAACGCTGCGTCCATTGCTTCGCTGCTCCTGACCACCGAGGCGTCGGTCAGCGAATGCCCGGACGAAGAGGAGAAGGCTTCGGCGGGATCTGCGGCAGGCATGGGCGGCGGAATGTACTAAGATCTGACCCTGGACTTCATCATGAAGAACCAGTTCACGCGTCCTGTCGACGCTTGCCGCGATGGACTGGTTCTGATCTATCCGCCCCCTGAAGACGATCGCGCAGAAGCCGCCGACTGGAGGGGATGAGGTCCAGCGCCCCCCACGAACTTCGGAGGCGCTGCGGATAAACGCGTGCCGCTCTCCTGGATGTCATTCAACGATGGCTGGCTGGGAAGCCAGTCAGCGCAAAGACGTAAAGGGGGGGCGGACCTGAGCGCCAGTGCGAATGAGTGCCCGGCCAGCCCTTTCCGCAACTCGCGGTTGCTGAAAGGCGATCCCTAGCAAACAACCGCCTCTTTCAGTGATTCTGCGGTTTCATTCTCGCCCCTGTATTTATGGAGTTCGATCTCCAGTTGGTCCTCGACGCGCCCGGCGTATGGTATGAAATGGTGTCCCGACAGCAGCATCGCGAACCCCAGGCTGAGCTTGCGTGGAACGAACAACCAACGCCCGAGGAGCCGAAGCAGAAATTTCCAGTACGCACTCCGGTAGTTGGAGAGGAGACCCTGGCGAATGATGGATCGAACGAAGATTCCAAGCATTGGCCCGAAGGGAATTTCGGGCGACTTCTGCGGTTTTCGGGCTTTCCATTGCAGAAGCGACCGGTAGCACCGATCGTAAAATGCCGGGGCCGCGTACAAGGACGACAGGGTCTCCTTGAATCCCTTCAGCAGAACCGGCAGCGGCAAAAGAGTTTTGAAGTTGGGCGGATCGAAGTTGCTGGTGGCCGTGGTATCCATCAGCAGGCGCCCCTCTTTTAGCATTCGATCGTAAAGCGGAGTCGTGGGAGGCGCGATCAGAAAACCAGCCATGGCCCATGGAATGGCTGCCCGCTCAATAAAGTCCTTCTGCTGTTCAAAGATTTCTTCGGTGTCGGAATCGAACCCGATGATGAAACCCGCCGTCACCCAAAGGCCCTGGCTCTGGATGAAGCGAACGCTCTCCAAAGGATCGCGCCGCAGGTTTTGGAATTTCCTGGCTTCCTTCAGGGATTTGGGTGAAGGGCTCTCGATTCCGATGAAAACGAAAAAGAAGTTCGCCTTCACCATGGCGTCAATCAATTCCGGCTTCTGAGCAAGATCGATCGAAGCCTCGGTGTAGAAAAACAGCGGATAGCCGTGGCGTTTCTGCCATTCCTGGAGTTCCACAGCCAGCTCGAGCGCCAGTTTGTGGTTGCCGATAAAGTTGTCATCGACGATAAAAACCTGGTCGCGCCATCCCAGCTCATACAAGGCGTCCAGCTCGGCCAGCAACTGGGCGGGGCGCTTGGTTCGGGGCTTCCTGCCGTAGATGGTGATGATGTCGCAGAATTCGCACTGGAACGGGCAGCCGCGGGAGAACTGGATGGCCATCGAGCCGTACTTGTCGATCTTGAGCAGATCGAAACGGGGCAGCGGCGTCTTGCTGACGTCGGGCTTTTCCGTAACCTCGTAGAGGCGCCGCGCGGAGCCGCGCTCGAGATCGGAAGCAATTTCCAGGAAAACTTCGTCAGGCTCGCCCACTACCACATGATCCGCCAGCCGAAGGAGAAGTTCCGGTTCGCTGCTCGCAAAGGGTCCGCCGACTATCGTTCGCCGGCCCAGGTCCCGGGCCCGCAGCAGGATTTCGCGAATGTCGTCTTTCTGGACCCGCATGCCACTGACCATCACCAGATCGGCCCAAAGGATGTCCGCATCGAGCAGATCCTCAAAGCTTCGGTCGATCAACCTGAGCGTCCAGGTCTTCGGACAGAGTGCGGCGACAGTCAGCAGGCCGAGCGGCGGCTGCTCGGTCTCCATGGGGACCATGTCCCGAATTCCGTCGAAGCTCCAGAATGATGACGGAAACCGCGGCCAAACTAAAAGAACTTTCAGGGCCGGGCCAAGGGGAGGAAAGCCGGGCAGCCCGCCTGAGTCATCCGCTGCTCCAGACCCGGGAGGCTCGTGAAACTCAGTCGACTTCAGCATCTCTTCTTCTCCGGTGGATTTAAGCAGGCAGCCGCCTCGATCGCGTCTCCCGCCAAGCCATGCCAGTAGAAAACCGGGATTTCCAGTAGAGTCACGCCTGCGGTTTCAGCAGGCTTTGGCAAAAGTGGCTTTAAGCCGGCTCGCGTACCGTTGGCGATGCAACACTTTAGAGAACTCGCCCCGCCGCTATTCTAGCATAGCAGTGATAAAAATCTGTTCTGTTTGGAACAGTTGAGGGAAATGCAGCGATGGAGATGGCGCACCCTGAAGTGCTCCAAATTAGTCGCGAAGGGCCATCCGGAGGAGAGAACTGTCCACCCTCAGGCCGCCGTTGTATTCAATGAAGCCCGGATCTCTGAACTTGTTCAGGAACGAACTCACCCGGGGGCGGCTGAATAAAGTCCGCTGCGCCGGCTCCAACAACTGAACTTGAAGGCGGGCCGTTCAGAGAGTCCGGATTGCTTCCGCGCGCGCTCCACCGTAAAACGGCCGCCGCTCGTAATGAGTACACCGGAACAGAACACACTGTCGCATCAAGATGGGGGTAGCAAGGTTCTGGAGACCTGGAAACTCCCTCTGTCCGGCCCTTCACGCTCCAAACCTGCCAGACGAACCGCAACCTGCGTCTTCCAGGGTGACGGCGCGCGGGAAGAGCAGATTGTTTTCCAGATGAATGTGCTGATGCAGGTCAGCCTCAAACGCTTCCAGACCCTGGTAAAGCGCCTTGAAACTGGGGCAGGCGTCGGGGGGCGCCGCGAAGTTGCCGGTCAAGCTGCGAATTTCTTTTGTCAGGTTTCCGGCATCGTCGTGTTCCTGGACCATCATGCGCACCGGATTTTGAACTGTTCCAAAGGGCGCCCGCGGCGGAGCAGACTTGTGCGTTGCCGATTCCTCGAGTGCGATGATGTAAGGGAACAGCATCTGTTCTTCCTTCATCATGTGCATGCTCAGATCGTTGCGCAGCGCGGTGAACTGATCCTGAATCTGAGTGAGTTCCGGATGATGCTCGCCGTGTTTTGAAACGACTTTTGCCAGCAGTGGCTGCAGGCGCAGGCCTTCTTCACGGCAATAGGCGTGATGTTTTTTCACGATATGGCCAACCAAACTGGCAAGAGATTGTTCGCTCCAGTTCTCGGCGCCAGGTTGGTCCTTGCCGGCTCCTTCCAGCAGGCCCTCGACGTGGTTCAGGTCAACGCCCGCTTCCTCACAGGCTGCAGCCAGAGGCTTGCGCCCGCCGCAGCAGTAATCGATTCCAACTTTTTCGAAGACGGCTGCTGCCTGCGGCCTCTCGAGCGCGATTTCCGCGACGGTTCTTTGGCTATCCATGCCCATCTGTCCTCCTTTTGTGACTGATCCTTGCTATCGCTTGCGGCGGCCGCAACGCCCTGCGCGGCAACCGTTCACCAGATCCATTACACAATAGGGAACAGAGATGTTCCTATGACCAAAGTCACGGAAACCCCTGGCATGAGGACGAGGCATTCCTACGAGAGAAGTGTTCGGCCCCACCTCGGGAAGACAAGGTGTTCCTGATCCGTCGCGAAATTCAGGCTAGGCGCCGGGACGTTGAGGCTGGTAGGCGCACCAGGGGTCGGTGGCCAGATAGTCGCCGGTCAGCGCGTAGGCCCGCGATCGAGAGCCGCCGCAGATGGAGCGATATTCGCACTGGCGGCAGCGGCCGTGCAGAGCTTCGGGGTCGCGCAGTTCGTGCATCAGAGGGGCGTTGCGGTAAATCTCAGTTAACGTCTGCGCCCGCACGTTGCCGGCTGATTTCGGCAGGAAACCGCTGGGATAAACTTCGCCCAGGTGGGAAACAAAAACGAAGCCCTTGCCTGCATTCACTCCGTGGGGCGCAAACCCGATGGTGTGTCCCGGACCTTCGGACCGCCGCAGCATTTCGGGCATCGACACCGCGCCGCCGGGGCCCGGATGCCCCTCTGAAGGCTGCTCAGACTGCCGCTCGGCTTCACGCTGCGCCACATAGCGGCGATAGTGCGGAGCCTCGGTCACCTTCAGGATAAAGCGAGATTTCTTCTGAACTTCGTAGAGGATGGCGAACAGTTCTTCGCAGCGGCGTGCTTCAATTCCGTCCAGGCCTTCGCCGCGTCCAACCGGGACCAGGAAAAATACCTCCCAGAAAACCGCCTGGAGACGGTCCACCAGCTCGGCCATCTCGGAGAGATAGGGCACCGAACCCGCCCAGAGCGTGGTGTTGATCTGCAGGGGAAGTTTATGCCGGTGCGCCCATTCCGCCGCTTCCATGGTTTTGGCGAAGGCACCTTTGACGCTGCGGAAACCGTCGTGCAGGTCAGCCTGCGGATAATCAAGGCTGAGCGCCATCTGGTCGAGTCCTGCCTGTTTCAGATTGCGCACCAGGTCTTCGGTGAGAGTGGGGGTCGCGGCCGGCACGGTTCCCATGCGCAGCCCCAACCGCTTGCCTTCACGCACCAGGTCCAGCAAGTCGGGGCGCTTGGCAGGATCGCCGCCGCTGAGGATGAAAACCGGCGTGCCCATCTGCTTGGCCTCAGCCAGCAGCTTGAATCCCTCCTCGGTGGAAAGCTCTTCGGGATGGCGCGAGGGCTGGGCCGAAGCGCGGCAGTGCACGCAGGCAAGATCACACGCCTGGGTCGTCTCCCAGATCACCAGAAAGGGTGCAGAAGCAAAATCGATGGATGGCATCATAGCCATTTCATCTTACCAGAGTGGCAGGCCACACCGCATTCCCCGCCTGCCGGTCCACCCGTAAAAACCAGCACCCTGTAGCTGTGGTGGGAAGAATTCATGCGGAAAGATCCATGGCACATGACCACGGCAGATCAATGAATGGTATCCGTTTGCAGCGGCGGTTCCCCGTCCTGCACGACGACGCGAAAATTGAAGCGCCCGATGGCCTGGCCGCCTGGTGTTTCCACGTCCACGCGCCACAGTCCGGGGGTGATGGCTGAAACCATGGAAAATGTCCGATAGCCGCCGTCGCGCCCGCCCGCCACATGCAGAGGAACGCGGTGGCGTGTAACCCATTCGCCCCTGGCAGGATCGTAGTGCTCCCATTCGTGAACAATCCTTGTAGCCAGTTGGGTCGGGCAGAAGACCGCCGTAAAGAACGTGAGGGAGTCACCGGGTTTGATGTGCACAGTCTCGCGAATCGAAAAAAATCGTCTGATGAAATCAATGGAGGCGATTCCGTCGGTGGTTTGACCCTCACTGGTCACCGTGTAGTTGCCGGGGCCATTCACGGTGAGCGAATGGTAAACGCCGGCTTCCTTCAAGGATAGAGGAAGCGGCGGGATGAGGTTCAGAAAGTAAAGGCCGTTCACGATGACAAGAATGCCGGCAATGGACGCCAGGGTTGCCCATCCCTTTCGCCCCGCCAGGCGGTGGCGTGAAAAAATCGCGAGGAAAATAAGGACCACGGCAATTGCCGCCACGCTGACGCCGCCGCTGATCAGAAATACCCTTGAACTGATCCGGTGGAGAAGTATGGGCATCAGGTAGATGGCGAATGAGTAGAGTGCCAGAAACAGGAGAGCCATCTGAAAGGAGAGGCGAGCATAGCGGTGCTTCAGGGATTCATTCGCAATAAACGCCAGGGCAAGCATCAATAGAAACGGCCAGCTTGTCCCGATGGTGCCGCCGCGGAAATAGAAGACAAGATAGACGGAAAGCAGACCCCCAAAGAAAAACTGCAGGAGGTTGACTAGCCAGAAGTGAAGTTTCTGCGGATTCGCTTCCGGCCGCCTTCCGTCCCCGTCCACGGTATCATCCAGCAGGTTGATCCAGATGACACAGACAGTCACGATGGCAAGATGGCCGGCCACCCAGAAGTTTTCCCAGAAAACGTCCACGCGCCGCAGCGTGAGCGCGTCAAACACGAACCCACCGATGAGTGAGAGGGAAGAAATCGGCCGCTCAAGACGCGCATATCTCCTGCGCGCAAATGCCAGAATTGATTTCTTCTCTATGCGCATATGGACCTGAGGTTTAGAAAGGTCATTGTAAAAGATAAGTTCCAGAATGTTAAATCTCCAGGCTGCGCCGGCACGCCCGGATGGCTGTTTTCAAGGTTGGTTCGGGAGGGGCAAAGCAGGAGCGATACGGGCAGCTTTCCACGCCCAACCGCCTGGGCCTTTCGCCAGCCAACCTTTGAATTGTATTGCCTCCATTTCGATGCTACGTTGTTGGCCAACGGGGAGGTACTTATGAAATTTGACCGGCGTGAGTGTTTGAAGGCCATGGGGGTTGGGCTGGCGGCAGCCACCGGTGTGGAATCCCTGGCTATGGCCGCGTGCTCGGTCTCGAAAACCGACGCCAGCAAGCTCCGAATGCCGGGGCTTTATCCGGGCCGTGTTGTCTCCGTGGAAAATCCCGGCGTCCTGGTGTCAGGCCGTTATCAGGCGGGGCCCGTGCAGCAGATGATGCGCCGCGGCATGACGGAATTGACGGGTGCAGACTCCTGGGTCGACGCCTGGCGCCTTTTCTTCGAGCCCGGGGACGTTGTGGGAATCAAGCTCAACCCGGTAGGCCAGCCGCTGGTGAAATCGGATGCAACGGTGGTTCGCGAAATCATCGCAGGCCTTAAAGCCGCCGGGGTTCGGAACAAAGACATTGTTGCTTACGACCGTTACCGGGACCAGTTCTTCCAGGCGGGATATGACAAGTGGCTGCCCGAAGGTGTTCGCACTTCCTACGCGGCCGACCACTATGAGACCATCCAGCTGGGGATGGACGGCTATGATCCGGACCATTACCTGGACATGGCGCTCACCCTGCCCGGCTACGGCATCGACGACGCCAGGGCCCGGCGATCTTTCGCGGCCCGCTTCATCACCCGCCAGGTGAATAAGCTGATCAACGTTCCCGTGCTCAAAGACCACCAGTCGGCAGGAGTTACGCTGGCCCTGAAAAACATGTCACACGGCCTGGTGAACAACGTCTGTCGCAGCCACTCCTCTTCCTCGCTGAACGCCTGCAACACCTTTATCCCCGCGGTTGTGTCCCTGCCTGTCATCCGCAACAAAGCCGTCCTCCACATCCTCGACGGTGTCAAAGGCGTTTATGACGGCGGGCCCGGCGCAAGGCAGCAGTTCGTTTGGGAAAACCGCTCGCTCTATTTCGCCACGGATCCGGTGGCGCTCGACCATGTGGGCTGGGAGGTTATCGATGCCAAGAGAGTCTCGGTGGGGATGAAGAAGCTCTTCGAATCACCGCCCGATAAATTCAGCACGTTCGTGCACCGGCAGCCCGAGCACGTCGAGATCGCAGGCGCGCTGGGCCTGGGCGTCTGGGACCGCGGCAAGATCGATTTGCGGCAGTTGAAAGTGTGACCCCGCCCTCGATGGGGTCCCGGCGGCGAAGGGGCGCGATCTTACGGAAAAGATTCTTCAGTCGCTGTGCGCTGCTGCTGCTCTGAAATTTGTGGTGTCACTCTAGGCTGGAAAGTGTGGAATCGCATACGAATGCTCTTGCGCGTTGCGGGAGGCTGTAGTAGTTTGCTGCTTACCTTGTGCGGCAACTGCGAAGATATCTCACGGCGGCACGGCGGCTTCAGGTAGTTTCCAAGCTCTTTTTCCTGGGAGTGTTCAATGATGACTCGGCGAGAAATGTTGGCGGCGATGCTGGCCTCCGCTGCTGGACCAACGGCATGGGCCAAAGCGGCCTCCGCCAGAGGACAAAGTGGCCGACGGCCCAGGATCGCGGCAGTGACCACGATTTTCTTCAAGTATTCTCACACCCAGCATATCGTGGACCGGTTCCTGTTGGGCTACGGCTGGAACAGCAAGTGGCATCACCCGCCCATCGACCTGGTGGGGCTTTACGTCGACGAGGTGGAGAAAAACGATCTCAGCCGGGAACGCGCCAAGGAGTTCCCGACCATGAAGATTTATCCCACCATTGCCGAAACCCTCACCCTGGGCGGCAGCAAGCTGGCGGTGGATGGCGTGCTGCTGATCGGCGAGCACGGCAACTATCCGCGGAACAAAATCGGGCAGAAGCTCTTCCCCCGCTATCAGTTCTTCGAGCAGATCGTGAAGGTCTTTAAATCCAGCGGCCGCGTTGTGCCCGTCTACAACGACAAGCACCTTTCCTGGAACTGGGACTGGGCGCGCAAGATGTACGACACCTCGCGGCAGATGGGCTTCCCGTTCATGGCCGGGTCGAGCCTGCCGGTCACCTGGCGAACGCCCTCGTTTGAGATGCCGTCCGTCGGCCGTGTACGCGAGGCGGTTTGCGTGGCCTATGGCGGGGTGGACAGCTACGACTTCCACGCCCTTGAAACGCTGCAATGCATGGTGGAACGGCGCAAGGGCGGCGAAGTTGGGGTGAAGTGGCTGCAGGCCTACCGTGGGGAGGATTTCTGGAAAGCATATCAGGAAGGCGTGTGGTCAAAAGACCTGATGAAATCGGCTTTGTGCCGAAGCCATACGCTGACGCCCGCCCGGCCCACCTTCAACGACATCTTTCCCACCGACGACGAGATGCGCCGACTGGTGAAAGATCCCGTGGCCTATCACTACGAGCACCTGGACGGCGTGCGTTGCACCATGCTGCTGATGAACGGGCTGGTGCAGGACTTCAACTTCGCCGCCCGCATCGACGGCCGCCCGGGCATCTTCTCCACGCAGATGTATCTGCCCATGCCGCCGGGCCGCACCACGCTGGCCAATTTCTTCAGTCCGCTGGTGCACCACATGGAGAAGATGATTCTGACCGGCCGGACCTCCTACCCGGTGGAGCGGACGCTGCTGACTACAGGGCTGACGGCGGCCGGGATGGAAAGCCTCTACCGCAAAGCGCGTTATGAAACGCCGCACCTGAACATCCGTTATCAGTCGACAAAAGAATCCACTTTCTGGAGAACCTGAATCTTATGCCTCGCCGTATCGCTGTCATCGCAACCGTCTACCGCTATCTGTCCCATGCCCAGCACATTGGCGACCGATTCCTGGTGGGTTATCCCATCGCGGGCGAGTGGCACCACCCGGACGTGAAAGTGGTGTCGCTTTATGTCGACCAGAAACCCGAAAACGACCTGAGCGCCCAGCGCGCCAAAGAGTTTGGCTTCACCGTCTACCCCACCATTGCTGAAGCGCTGCGCTGCGGCGGCGACAAGCTGGCCGTCGATGCGGTGCTGACGGTCGCTGAGCACGGCGACTACCCGCGGAACAAGAAGGGGCAGATCCTCTACCCGCGGTACGAATTCTTCAAGCAAGTTGTCGACGTCTTCGAAAAGGACGGCCGCGTGGTTCCCGTCTACAATGACAAGAACCTTTCCTACGACTTCAAGAAGGCCCAATGGATGGTGGCCGCCGGGCACCGGATGAAATTCCCCATGCTGGCCGGGTCGAGCCTGCCCGTCACCTGGCGGCTGCCGGACATCGAATTGCCGCTTGGCTGCGAGATTGAAGAGGCGCTGATGGTGGGCGAGGGCGGATCGGACGCCATGGACTACCACGCGCTCGAGGCCATGCAGTGCATGATTGAGCGCCGCAAAGGCGGGGAGACAGGCGTGAAGTCCGTGCAGTTGATCACCGGCGACGCGGTGTGGAAAGCCGGCCGGGAAGGACGATGGTCGAGAGACCTGCTGGAGGCCGCGCTCTCCCGCAGCGACACGCCGCAGGGCCTGACCCTGAAGGACGGCCGCACGCAGGACCTGCTGGCCGATGATACTTTGCAGGGGCTGGTGAAAGACCCGTGGGCGTATTTCATTGAGCACAACGACGGCCTGCACACCACGCTGCTGATGTTGAACGGCGCCATCGCGGATTTCAACTTCGCCGCCCGCGTGAAGGGCATGCCGCAGATCCAGTCCACACAGTTCCTTCTCACTCCCAATCCAAACGTGACCTATTCCGCCTGCCTGGTCAGCAAAATTGAGGAGATGTTTATGACCGGCAAAGCTCCTTATCCTGTAGAGCGGACCCTGATGGTGAGCGGAATCCTCGACAGTTGCCTGACGTCGAAGTACCAGGGGCAGAAGCGGCTGGAAACGCCCTACCTGAACGTGCGTTATCGGGCGCCCAAGATATCCCAGCGCGCCCACACTTAGCGCGCCAGTGAATATAAAATTTCCGGCATCCGTTATTGCGGCCCAACGTGGCTGAGATCGATGGGCTTGAAACCAATCTTGAAAGCCGGCGATCCTGCCTTGAGAGAAAAATCGCCGTGCGAAGGATCGGCGAACAGCGGATCGGCGATCAGCGAATGCACGTCCTGCCCGCGCGCCTTCCATTCAGCAAACGACAACTTCCCGAACATTATGGGCTGGCCGTCTGTCCGGTAGTAAAGATTGTGATCGAAATGGAATTCGTTGTTGGCCCATCTTCCGTCCAGCAGCTTGCCCGAATCCCAATAAACAATGTTGTGCTCAAAAGTAAAACTCAGGTGATTCTCCTCGCGCGTACGCCTGATCTGCGCTTCTTTGCCGTAGGCAAAGATGTTGTTCCTCACAATGTTCCTGGCGCCGTAGTGCTGGTGGAAGCCGCCGTCCTGGGTGCGATAGACAACATTGTTCTCGATGATGATGTCGCTGCTGCCTTCGTCGGTATAGAGGCCCCAGCCGCCGTAGCGGTAGCGGCTGACGTCGTGGCAAAGGTTGTTGCGCTCCACCGTTCCCGGCTGCACGCCGAGGGTATAAATACAGCCCATGTCGCTCAGCAATCCGCGGCCGATGTTGTACATCTTGTTGAACTCCATCACGTTGCCCCGGGCGGCCGTCGGTCCGTAGCCCCAGGTCCAGCCCACTGAAATGGCGGTGTAGTAGGTGTCGTTGATTTCGTTGTGCGAAATCATGTTGTCGCTGCTTTGTCCGATCCAGATTCCTACGGCAGCCGGATAGACCAGGCCAATGTCATGAATGTGATTACTTGAAATCACGTTCCCATCCGTCACCTGCCCATCACCGTTGGGGAGCTTGGGATCGCCGATCTTGACGCCGCCGGCCCCAAGGTCATGCATATCGTTCCCCACAATGCGGTCGTGCTTCGATCCCTGGCGAACTCCCTGCGCCGGGGTCAGGCTTCCGCCAAACTCCACCGCGTATCCGCCCAGGTGTTCGAACACGCACTTCTCAATATCAATCGAGCGCGTGCCCATTCCCTCCACCGCCGCCGGAATGTCATACGCCGCCTGCATATCCACGTAGCCGTCAGCGCCCATTCGCCAGTCTGTGTCGCTCAACGTCAGCCCGCGCAAACGAATGTCGTGAACTGAGTTGGCGCCGCCCCGGCCCTCGAAGCGCACCAGTTGTTCGAGCACGGGCGCGACCGCCTGAACGCTCTCAATCTCTTCTCCGGGCTCGGGGCGATAGTAGAGAGTTCCGCTCTTGCGATTCAGATACCATTCACCCGGCGCGTCCAGCGCGTCCATGGTGTTCTCCACCCAGTAGCGCGCGTTGTCCGCCCGGTTTGACGGCGCGGGCTTGGTTGAAAGTGTCACCGTTCTTGTTCCTTCGTCCACGCTGCGGATATACATCCTGAATTCGGCCCACGATTGCAGAGCCACGACTTCCACATCGCCCTGCGCGGCCCATGCTGGCTGGACATCACCCGGATGGAATTTGAACCGGGCCTGCTCCCCGTGATCGATCTTGCCGTCCACTCGGAAGAATCCTGTGTTCGGACTGCGCGCCCGCTGCCTTCGATGCCCGTTGACGAACAGCTCGTGGAAATACCATTTGCCTTCCTTCACGCCCGGCACGCTGGCCATCCAAAGCTCGCCGCCAGCCTGCGCCAGAAGCTTGCTGTCCGTCACCCGCTTCCAGCCGTGAATTTCCCGCCCGCCGCTCAGCACCGGTGTTTCGCCGGGATAGGCCGCGTAGGTGATGGGGTCCTGCGGCGTGCCGGAATCTTGCGGCGTAAAAACCAGAGGCTTTGCCAGCGCGTATCGGCCGCCACGGATGTAAACCGTCACCGGCGCTTTCAGCGGCCCGCTCGCTTTCAAATCGCGAATGGCTTTCTGCGCCCCTTGCACGGTGAGAAAAGGCCCGTCCGTTCCTGCCGCGTTGGGCTTGTCCAGCTTGCCCGACCAGGAATCATTGCCATCGGTCGCCACATAAAAAACCGTCTGCGCCATATTGCGAGGAGCGGGAAAACTTCCTGTAAGGGTGCGCCCCACGGTTTGCGCCCAGGGAACCCCGGGCGTTCCGACAATCAGGAGAATGGCCAGAATTCCCGGCACGACCAGCACTGATTTTCTCATCGTCCCCCCTATCCAATACCTTCGCCGGCGTCGGGCTCCCAATCGACGCCAGTCGCGTCCCGTATGGCACATCTCGATTATTCAAACACCAGCCACGTCAACCCTCGCGCCGGCAGTGAAAGGGTGACTTCCGCCTCCGACCTGCTGTTCAGGCGGACCTCGCGCGCTTCGCCTTCCTGCTCGCGAATCCGGGCCGTCCCCGTGAGCCCCGTATAGTAAAGGGGCAGGGTCAGCGTTCGGGTCACCGGAACATCCAGCGGGTTATAAACCATGGCAAAAGCCTTTTCGCGCAGTTGCGGATTCACGTGCAGAATGGCGTCGATGTCGCGGCCGTCGGCCCGCCGCACGTGGATGATGTCCGATTCGAGAATGGCCCGATGGGCCTTGTAGAACGCGACCCACTTCTTCACCACGGCGCGCGTCTCGTCCGAGTCGTAAAGCTGATAACCGCGATAGGCGGCCTGGGCGCCGCTGCCCAGGTTCTGCGCCAGGATCTGCCCGTAGGTTTCCAGGTGTTCCCTCAGCGGCTCGATGGTGGCCGCCGCGCCGCCGCCGTGGTACTGCACCAGCGGAACAAACATCCAGCCCATGCTGGGAGTCTTGAGCCAGGTGCCGTCATAGATGTTCTGCCGGCCGATAATCACCTGTTGCGCCCGCGGCAGCGACCAGTCGGTTTCGCGATAGCCCATGCCGTCCTTGTTCGAGCCATTCAGGAAGTACCAGTCCGGCACGTTGAGATAGATCCCTCGCGCGCGGCACCAGCGGTAAAAGTTGGTGATGGCTTTCCACTGCGTCCACTGCGAATCCTCCAGCCCCTGGTGGCCCGGATGGTGCGTTGAGGCGCAAACGTCTCCCGGATAGGAGCCGTCGTTTTCCAGCACACCCATGCCGGTCTTTTCAAAGAAGGAGCGCAGTTTCCTGAAGTAGGCCATCCCCCAGCGGCTGCCCAGGCACGGCGAGTATCCAAAGATAGCGCCTTTCGTCGTGCCGGTCTTGGGATTGATCACGTCATCCTCAGGACTGATGTTGCGGCTGGCCAGCAGCGAGTATCCGCCCAGCACAATCCCTTTCTCTTTTGCGTAGTCGCTGAGGTCTTTCATGGCCTGGATATTCTTCGCGTCCTGGTTTTCAGGGTTGAAGCCGGAACCGAATGAAAGGATCACCATCTCAAAACCCACCTCAGCCGCCTGGTCGATGGCGGGCTTCACCACTTCCGGCTTGATGCTGGTGACGTGCATAAAGATGGGATTCTCCATCGCCCAGGGAGCGAGGGTCCGGTACATGCGCCGCTGGGCCAGCCCTTTGCGCTCGCGGTCCGTGCTGTCAAACACCAGTTCGTACGTCCGGTAGGATTCAAACGTTTTGCCGGGAAGAATGTCAATGTCCGGACCGAGCGGCGGATGCACCTGCAGCAGGCAGGGCGTCTCCAACTTGTAATTCACCTGGGTGGTGTAGTCGGGGTCGGGCGTCCAGTGGGCCGTCTGGTTGCAGGTGCCGGAAGTCATCCCGCCGCCAAACTCGTAGTCGCTCTCCACGTGGATGTTGGGATACTCCCATCGCCCGGAGTTCACCGCAGACTCGTATTCAGCCACCGCCAGAATTTCATTGGTAAAGCGGTTCAGCCGCACGCGCGAGCCTGATCCGTTCTCGATGCTCAGCCATTTGGCCAGCAGCGGAATGCCGTCGTACATCTCGTAGTGGACGTAGACCGTAATATCGGCAAGAGTCCTGTCCCTGGCTGCGTAGCGGAAAGTCACGGAAGCGCCGGGTGGCGGCCACGGCTGATTGCCGGAAAAGCGCGTCCGCTTCCAGGCAAAGGGCGCCTGCGTCTTGCCGGTCTTGAATCCTGTACAGTGCATGGCCGCCGGGTCGGCGGTCATGCGGTCCACCCACTCCGGCGTCAGATAGGCGTAGTCCGGCTGGCCTTTCAGGCCTCCCACATCCAGCCGCTGCCAGTTGAGTTCCACCCGGGCTTCAGGCTTTACGCCACGCAGGATGGACGCTCCGGTCATCAGGTTGTCAAACGCCACCGTGGCGGCATTCGGACGCAACCGCCAGGTGCGCCGGATCAGGCCGTTCGTCATGGCAATTTCGTCTTTGTGTGCGGTCCGGTAGACGCCTGTCTTTTGCTTGAAAGGCGTCACCAGCCAGTCCGTCGCCAGAGAGTTCAGGCTCTTGTCAGCGGGAAGCGCGGGAAGTTGTGTGGAAGCGTCAAGTTGAGGCAAAGCCTTCCGCGTTTGGTTCTTGCGCGCCGCGGCCCGATCCCTCCGCCCACGCCACACTCAGCCCGGCAAGCGATCCGGCCATGAATTGTCGTCTGTCCATATTGAAACGTCTCCTCGGTTGGTCCTGCCCGCCTCGCATTTTGGCGAAGAAGAATATTCGCAGAATCCTGATCGGTTTGCCACCAGCGTAAAATTTTTGACCATGCCTCGCTCCACGCTGTGCACAAGGCACGGCGCACATCTGCGGGCGGCAGCCATCCGGCGTTTGCGTGTAAAATCGGGGGCATGGCCAAAAACTATCGCATTGCGCTTCTTCCCGGTGACGGCATTGGCAAGGAGGTTGTGCCCCAGGCCGTGCGGGTTCTCGAGGCAGCAGCCGAGGGCTTCACGCTCGCCTTCGAATCGTTCGAGTGGGGCTGCGAATACTATCTGCGCACCGGCCGCATGATGCCGGCCGACGGCCTCGAACTGTTGCGTCCCTTTGACGCCATCCTGCTGGGCGCCATCGGACATCCCAGCGTGCCCGACCACATTTCTCTGCGCGAACTGCTGCTCCGCATCCGCTTCGAGTTCGACCTTTATGTGAACCTGCGCCCGGTTGAAATCCTGCCTGGGCTCGATTCGCCGTTGCGCGGCAAGACGGCGGACGACATCAACATGCTCTTTGTCCGCGAAAATTCCGAGGGCGAATATTGCGGCATGGGCGGGCGCTTCAAGCCGGGCACGCCCGACGAAGTGGCCGTGCAGCAGTCCGTCTTCACGCGCAAGGGCGTGGAGCGGGTGATGCGCTACGCTTTTGAGCAGGCCCGGCGCCGCCCGCGCAAGCGCCTGGCCAGCGCCACCAAGTCAAACGCCATGCAATACACCATGGTGATGTGGGACGAAGTTCTGCGCGCCGTGGCCCGCGATTATCCTGACGTCGCCGTGGCCAACTACCACGTGGACGCGCTTGCGGCCCGCATGGTGACGCACCCCGAGAGCCTGGACGTGGTGGTGGGCTCCAACCTTTTCGCCGATATCCTCACCGACCTGGGCGGCGCGCTTGCAGGGCAGCCTGGGGCTGGCCGCAAGCGCCAATCTCAACCCCGTCGAGCGCCTGGGCCCCTCGATGTTTGAGCCCGTGCACGGCAGCGCTCCCGACATTGAAGGCCGCGGCATCGCCAATCCCATCGCCACCATCTGGGCCGCCGCGCTGATGATGGATCATCTGGGCGAGCCCTGAAACCGGCCGGCGCATCATGCAGGCGCTCAAAGCGGTGACAGGAGAAAAGAAGGTCCGCACGCCGGACCTGGGCGGGAAAAACACCACCGAAGAATTTGCTTCAGCGGTAATCCAGAAACTCTAGCGGGCGAATTCGAATCTGGTTTTTCAGCGCAAGATGGTAGCCCGCAACCAGCCATCCGCCGTCGGCTTGCAGCTGCATGGACACAACTTCCGTTGCCTGCCCGCTGTTCGCGAGCCTGACTTCAAACTGCAAAATCTCATACTCGCCCGGCGCAAATCCGGGAGGGTTCCTGGCGTAAATCGCTTGCTTGAACTTGCGCGAGAGCACCTTTCCGTAGAACCGGCGGGCCCTGTGCATCCCAAGAATCCAGCCGGCTCTTGTGACACTGGACTGGAGCGGTTCTGCTGCCAGGTCCCAGCTTTTGCCGTAATCACCGGCGTCGATCAGCGCAAGCCATTTCATGGCGACCGCTCTCCCGTCCGTTCCGGGCTTCACCATCGCCTGCGGCTCCGCGAACGCGGAAAAGTTGAGGCAGGCCAAGGTGCAGATCGTGAGGATGGTCGTCTTCATGAGGGTCCCCTCCCGATGCGTTGCCCACATTATAATGCCTGCACACGAAGCGAAAAACCCTCGGGCCCGATTCCTTGCCGGGACTCGCCTGCCCCGGACGAGTTTCCGCTCCCTGACGGCGGAAAACCGGCTATGTTGAAAGGGAACGGCAAGGTCCCCCGGAATTTTTGGCGCCGTCGCCACATTCCAGTTGCCCCGGCGAGGGGGAAAAGGCCCGCTTACTGCGACAATCATAGTTAGAGGAACTCTCGGTGGAGATGCAGGTTCAACCGGAAAAATTGCCCGCGCAAGCGTACTCGCCGGCGGACAGCGAGCTGGTGGCCGCCGTGTTGCGCAAGGACCGCAAAGCGACGGCGGAGTTTGTAGGCCGTTTTGGCGATGCGGTTTATCGCTATCTCCGCGCGCGCCTCTTTCCCAGTCCCGACCGCCTGGACGACCTGTTTCAGGAAACCTTTCTGGCGGCCTGGAAGCATCTGCCGCGGTTCCGCGGCGAATCCACTCTGCAAACCTGGCTGCTGGGCATTGCACGCCACAAGGTGGAGGACCATTACCGGTCGCGGCTGCGCCAGGCCGAGCCTTTTGACGAACAGACGGAAAACTCCCCTGTGCGCGCGGACGAAGAAGGCTTTTTGAACACCGGACTCGATGACGCCAGGCGAAACCAGCGCATCACCGAAGTTCTCGCCCAGCTTCCTGAATCGTACGCCCTGGCGCTGATGTGGCGCTACTGGGAAAAGCGTTCAGCAAGAGAGATGGCGGAACTGAGCGGAAAGACGGAGAAAGCGGTGGAACGCCTGCTGGCGCGGGCGCGGGCGCTCTTCCGCGAGAGGTGGCAAAGTGAGTGACATGAGCAACGAGCTGGAATTTTTTGAGAAGGCGTTTGCGGATGCCGATCCTGCCGGCCGGCCGGACCTTCGCGCACCCGCCCGGCTGAAGTCGCAGACTTTCTCGCGCCTGGCGCTCGACCAGGCGGAATCCGGACCTCTGCTCAGCGTCACTGAAACCAAAGCTTCCGGCCGCGGCCTGTGCGTTTTTGAGGAACTCGTGCGCATCGCACCCTCCAGCGAACAATTCAAGCGGCGCAATTTCTGCCGGGCCTGCCACGCGCGCAAGCTGGCGGAAGTGATGGAGAACGCCCCCATTTACTGGGGCCACTGCCCCTACGTGGAATTCCAGAAGTAAGCCGGCGCTCAGAACTGCCAGGTAAATCCAAACAGGTTCTGGAAGTTGGCCAGATCGTGCGGCCCGGGCGGGCTGAGCCGCTGGCTGATGGCGTTGGAACGGATGGTTTCCGCAAAGCTGTACCGAAAGGCCCAGTTCTTTCTGGCAAAGATGTCGATGCCCACCGCCACGCGCAGGGCCGGCGCGCTGGAAGAAAAATCCTGCGGCAGCAGAGCGGGCGACCCGGTCACGGACACCACCCGCACCCGCGAGCTTTCGAGCCGCGTCCACCCTGTCCCCACCGAAAGGTAGGGCCGCGCAAAGCTGCTGCGCTTCCGGAAGTAGAGCATGAAGTCGGCCATCACGCTCTGCTGGCGGGTGTCGCGCACTTCCGAATAACTCGATTGCGCCGAGCCGTTGAAGGCGACCCGGTCCGGGGTGATGGTGTTGCGGTTCCAGCCGTAGGTAACCTGCCCGCTGATGTGGTCCGTGAAGTGCCGGCCAAAGAAGAGCATAAACGCGGGACCATTCTCGGTTCCGTAAGCGGTCAGGGCGCTGGAGCTTCCGGAAATGTCGGCGCCATGGTCGGCGGAGAGGGTGGCGATGCCTCCCAGCCCTCCGGCAAAGTAATCGCCCCGGGCCAGGCAGGGACCGGCGGTTGCCGTCATCAGAATCCCGAAAGCCAGCAAAAACAATCCCGCCTTCCGGCACTGGGCGGCGGGGGGAATCAGCCTGCGCATGTTGCAACTCCCTTATTCGGTATTTGGATCGCGCGGCGTTCGCGAGGGGGATTTCGCCGCGATCACCGACAAAACTTCTGAGAAGCAAAAATTGGGGATAGGCTGAGGCGGCGGATGGGGGTCCGCTGCCTCAGTCCCAAAGTTTAGCACACGCGAAAAAATATCAAGGGAGGTTTTAGCAAGATGCTCACCAGGAAAATCGTTCGCTCACTCGGTGTCGCGCTCCTGATGGCGGCGCCGGCGGTCCTGCTTGCGGGAGGAGGGCCGAATGCCAACAAAAGCTACCAGGTTACCATCACCAATCTGACGGGGGGCATCGTCCTGGACGCAGGCGCGCCGGCGGGCCAGGTTATGTCGCCGCCTGTGGTGGCGACCCACAACAACCATTTGGCCCCTTTGTTTATTCTGGGCCAGCCAGCCAGTTCCGACCTCTGGAACATCGCCGAAGACGCCATCAACGGCCCGCTCGCCACCACCTGGGGAAACAGTCCCAGCGTGATGGACGTCGAACAGGGTGGGGGCCCCATCCTGCCGGGACAGTCCGCAACCATCACCGTGCAGGCTGCGAATGGCTTTCGTCGCATTTCGCTGGTGGGCATGCTGGTTACCACCAATGACGGCTTCTATGCGCTGAATGGAATGCACCTGCCCGGCAGCGGTTCTGTCACCTATTACTCCCCCGGCTACGACGCGGGTACTGAAAAGGACAGCGAGTTGTGCTCCAAAATTCCCGGCCCGCCTTGCGGCAGCCACAATGTGCGCGATACAGCCGGCGCTCCCGGATACGTGTTTATCCATTCCGGAATCCACGGCGTGGGCGACCTGGCCCCGGCGCAGTTTGACTGGAAAAATCCGGTCGCCAAGATCACCATCACCGCCATGTAAAACCGGCCCTGCCTTCGGTTTTTAAACAGGCTGGTCATTGCATTCCCAAGGGAGACGCTCCGCGCCGGGCGTCTCCCTTTTTCTTTGCAACATTGCACGAGTTTTGTCTTCCTCAAATCTGGGGTGGAGTCCCGGCCGCGACAGGCGTAGAATTTTCACAAGGACAGAAATTGGGAGCGGGAGTTAGAGCATCCTGAAAGGGACAGGAGGCCGCGGGTGGAAATTTTCCTCATCGCGCTTTGCGTTGTTTTCTTCCTTCTGGCGATCGTGATGTTTGCTCCGGTCGTGATCGCAGTGGATTCGCGCCAACGGCGGCTGTGCGTGCGCTGGCTGCTGGCCCTGGAATTCCAGATGCCGCTGCCCGGCACGCCGGGCCGGAAGTCTTTCGCCGTCTTCCACAAGCCGTTCCCCGTCCGTCGAAAGCAGCCCGCCGAAGATGCCGCCGGAGCGAAGGAGGAAAAACCTGCGAAGACTGCGGCCGCAGTTCAAAAGGCCCGCAGCAAGCGCCGTGCCCTGGGGCGATTCCTGGTGCGCTGCCTGGGCGATTCCGGCATCCGGCGCGCGCTGGCGCGGCAACTTTCCATGCTGCTCAGGCGTATTTTCCGTTCCGTCAACCTCGCCCGCTCCGACGCCGACGTCTCGATGCCCGATCCCGCGCTGAATGGCATGCTGGCGGGCGCGCTGGCGGCTTCGGGCCGCGGCAGCCGCTCGGGAATCCGGGTCAACTTCAGGGGTGAAAACAGCCTGTTTCTCGAACTGCATGTTCATCCGCATCGCATCTTCAAAGCGTATTCTGTTCTTCCTGCCCGGGCTGCCCTACCGGGCCGTATTCAAGCAGTGGCGGGCCTTTTCTGCCGCCCGGCCGCATTAATTTCCACTTTGCTGCGGCGATCCGACTGACGGAGCAAGACACTTGACCGAAACAAAGGAGGCAACCGTGAATCCGGCACAAGAAATTCTCAAAGGTCTGATCGGAGAACTGAAGGACCTGGCAAAAACCGAGACCATCGTCGGCGCGCCCATCGCCATGGGCGAATTCGTCATCGTGCCCATCTCCCGCGTTTCGCTGGGAGTGGCAGCGGGCGGCGGGGTCGGCGAGTCTGACGGCAAAAACGTCAAGAGGACCGGCAGCGGTGAAGGCGGAGGGGGAGGCGGAGGCATCCGATTGAACCCGGTGGCCCTGGTGGCTGTGCGTGGAGGCGAGCTGACCATCCATCGCCTGGGAGCCGGCGGCGCGCTCGGCCGCACCGTCGAACGCATGCCCGACGTGCTGGAAACGACCCTGGAAAAAGCGTTTGACATGTGGCAGGATCGCAAAGGCAAAGAGGAAAAACAGGGCTCCTGAAGCCGTGGCATGATGGAATAACCTGCAATTGGGTGATTGAAAGAACGAAAGGGAATGATGAATGATGAATGATGAAAAAAGCGTTCAAGTGCGGACGTTTCGCGAAACTTCATTTTATCCTTCATAATTCAGAATTCATAATTTTCCGCCGCGTCAGGCAAGGCTTTCTTGCCACCGACACTTCTTTCTGGAGGTATGTGATCCGTACGATCCGCACCTCGTTGGCCTTCACAACCCGGTTGATCGCCCTGCTGGCCTTTGTGTGCGCGTTTGCGCAGGAACCGGCCCAGACCATCCACGGAACCTGGATCGCCACCGCCGGCCGGGGCCAAACCCTGCACGGAATGTGGACGGGCAGCGCGCTGCCCGGGCACCCGGACGCGGCCCAGGGCACCTGGACGCTCGCGAGCGGCGGGCAGATTGTTATCCAGGGCACCTGGCGGGCGCAGAAGAGCAGGCAGAGGTGGGAGGGCGACTGGACCGCGCAGACGGCCCGCGGCGAGTCGCTGGCCGGCTCCTGGGGCGCCGACGTTGAACACTGGCAGGGCAAAACCTTCCAGGAACTGCTGGAGTTGACGCTTCAGCAGGAAGTCTCCGGCTGGTGGCAGGTCGGCCAGCGGCAAGGCAACTGGTGGCTGAAAGGCTCCCAGCAAAGCGGCCGTTGACCCGCCGGTTCCTCGCCATGCAGCACCGGTCTTCGTCTCGTTCTCCTGGCGGCGGAAGGGTCCCCGTCGTCGGATTCGAGGCTGACATGAAACCCCTCTCCTCCGCACCCCCAGCGGTGCACTCGTCCACCGTTGCAACCTTTTCCTTGAATGGGCCATCGCAGCAAAACCCGGTCCTTCCTGGCAGACTCACATGACTGGACCGGCCAATCGCGTGTAAAATTCCTAATTCGGCCCTTGAAGCAGCGCGCGCGGGCCTGTTGACGATTTTCCGCCGCCCGGCATCAAAGGAACACAGATGGACAAGTTGATCGGAGGCTCACCATTGAAGATTCGCAGATGGCTTCAGGGACTGATGGCGGTGGTACTTCTAAGCGCCAGCGCGGGGGCGCTGCATGCCCAGGACTTCCGGGTATTCATTGAGGGCGGAGTGTCCTCGCTTCATGCCAAGCAATATTACCAGGTCTACGGCGCGTCTTTCGCCTCCACTTACCGGACCGGCAACAGCTTCACCGTGGGAGCGGAATATCCCGTCCTCAAGAGCCTCAGCGCGGAAGGCTCCTACAGCAGGTTTCGCAACAATCTGGCCGTTACGGATTACTTTAACTCCACCACTCCCAGCGACGTCAGCGGATACAGCATCCAGGGCCAGAGGATCAGCCTGGACGCCAACGCCCACTCCGGCAAACCCATCAAGGGAGTGCGGCCTTATCTCGTCTTGGGGCTTGACCTCAACCGTTTTGCGCCCACCAGCGACGGCGCGGCGCTCGCCCAATCGCGGGGGTTCAACGGAGTCCCCGGCACGGTGCTGAAAACCGACGACCGGCTGGGATACAACTTCGGCGGCGGCCTGGACATCAATCTCACCCGCCTGCTGGCCGTCAAGATCGACGCCCGCGACCACATTTCCCGCACGCCCACATACGGGCTTCCCGATGCGGCCGGGGCCGGCGCCGGCGCCTACTATCCCGTCACCGGCAAAATGCACGACCTGGTCTTCTCCGCCGGGTTTGTCATCCACTTTGGTTTGTAGGTTCTTGTCGGGCGGCCGCCCGGCTGGCTACAAACAACCGTTGCGGCACGTTTTCCGAGTGGAAGGTGCGGGCGGCTTTTTCCAGTTCTGAATCCATTTCAGCCGCCACCAGAAGAATGAAGTTGGTAATGTAAATCCAGGTCATGAGCACGAAGAAGGTGCCCACGGCGCCGTAGGCGCCCGCCGTGGTGAAGTGGCGGATAAAAGCGTTGAAACCAATCGTCGACGGAAACCAGACCACCACCACAAACAGGCTGCCCGGGGTCATCCATCTCCAGGGCCGTTTGGCATTGGGCAGCACGTAATTGGCAAAGCCCACGGCAAAGTTCAGCAGCGCCAGCGGAATCACCCATCGCAGCACGTGCCACAGCACCACGAAGGCGGCGCCCGGTCTGGAGTGCGTTCCCAGCCAGCGGCCCGCCATGCCTCCAAACGCCAGCAGGCCGAACGCCGTCAGGAAGGTGAGCGCGAACACCAGCATCACTCCGCAGGCCAGCAGCCGCCTTTTCCAGAAGCCGCGCGTCTCCTTCGCGTTGTAGGCAGTATTCAGGCCGTCCATCAGGCTGACCACGGCACGGGTGGCAATCCAGATGGAGCTGGCCAGGCCAAAGCTGAGCAGCCCGCCCCACTCCTCGGTCAGGTTGGTGACGGTTCTGAAGACGTAGGGCTGGGCCGGATCGGGGAAATACTGTGTGATCCAGGTCAGCACGTGCGGCCACGCACCCGTGAAAGGCAGGTAGCCGACAATAGCCGCCAGCACAATGAAAAAGGGAAACAGCGCCATCAGGAAGAAGTACGACATCTGCGCGGCCAGGTCTTCGCAGTTGTCGTGCACTACGGCCTTCCACACCCGGCGCAGCCACACCCGCACCGGCAGGTTGCACTCCAGGCCGCAAAGCCGCGTCCAGCCAAACCCCTGCGCGCTTTCAGGCTTGCCCGCGCTTTCCATGCTTTCCGTGGCGTCAGCCAGATTCTCCTCCTCTGGCGGCAGGATCAGAGCTTCGTCACTCATTACAGCATTGTTCGCTTCATGTTCTTCTGCATGAGCATTGGAATCAGCTCTGCCATCCTACCCTTCCCCTATTATACGCGTCCAGCCTCGGGTCTAAAACGCTTTGCAGGCTCGAGGCCGAGCCTCCACGGGGCCTTCACAGCCGGGGGGCGGACGGCATTGACTGCGTGCAAAGCGTTGCACGGCCCGCCCCCTGCCTCTGAGGGGACTCCCTGATGCATTTTTCAAATGCCAAAAGTCCATTCGGATCCCTAACAACGATTGCTTCCTTCAGCCAATGACGCAATCAAGGAACGCATCGTAGCAGGGGTAGTCTGTTTCAGGAAAATTCAGCCAACTTTTCAGGATTGCGTTCAGGCGTATAATCGAATGACCCAGTCTCAGGAGAGAATATCCAGATGAGGACTTTAAACAAGAGGTGTGTGCTGCTGGCGGCTCTGGTGGCTGCGTGGTGTCTCGTTCCTGCCGGGCAGGTTTGCCTGGCCCAGTCCAATAACAGCAATGATGACATCAAGACGCTGATCAAGGAAATCCAGGAAATGAAAGCCTCTCAGGAGGCCATGCAGAAGGATATCACCGCCATCAAGGAGCGGCTGATTCCCAAACCCCCGCCGCCCTTCGAGGGAGCCAACATCAGCATCCAGGGCGACCCGGTGATGGGCAGCAAGGACGCCAGGGCGACCCTGGTGGAATTCACCGATTACCAGTGCCCCTTCTGCGGCCGCGCCTTCCGCCAGACCTATCCGCCCGTGGTGGCCGAGTATGTGAAGACGGGCAAGCTGCGCTACGTCATCCACAATTACCCGCTCACCCAGCTGCACGCCAACGCCTTCCGGGCCGCGGAGGCCGCCCGCTGCGCCCAGGACCAGGGCAAGTTCTGGGAAATGCACGACCGCCTGTTCAGCGACCAGAAGGCGCTCGACGAGAAGGGGCTCGAAGCTTCCGCCAAGGCCCTGGGGCTCGACACCCAGCAGTTCCAGCAGTGCCTCACCAGCGGCAAGTATCAGAAGGAGATTCAGGACGAGGTCGAGGCAGGGAAGAAGCTGGGCGTCACCGGCACGCCAACCTTTTTCATCGGAACCACCGGCTCGAATCCCAACCAGGTCATTGTTACTAAGAAAATCGGCGGAGCGTTTCCTTACACGGCGTTCAAGAAGGCCATCGACGACATCCTGTCTCCACCCAAGCCCGGTGAACAGCCGGCAAAGGAAGCCGCCGGGCAGGCCAAGCCCGGAAGCTGACGCCCGCTTCTTGAATCTGTAATTTTGAATTTTGAATCCGGCGGCTGGCGCATACGTCGCGCTTGTTGCGATTTATGCGGATTCGGAAGGTTCCATCAGGCGGTGCCAGGCATCTCCGAGGGAAGAGGGTGGACGCGCGAACGAACGAGTGAGGGGTTTTGTAGTGCCGCCCTACAGGGCGGCACGCTTTTCATCCTTCATAATTCAGAATTCATAATTTCCCGCGGCCATTCTGAGTTCTTGTAACTCGTAATTCGTAATTTGTAATTCCCAACCCACTCATCAACACCCTTTTCAATGTTCATCCTTCACACTTCATCCTAGTTGCCCCGCCTTTCTTTTCGCACCACCCAGGTTGACATGGAGCGCTGGTTCTGCACCACCGTCGTCTTCAGCGGCTCCACGGCTACAGCGCCCAGCCGTTCGGCGATCGATTCCAGCATCGCCACGTCCACCAGAAACCGCTCCGCGCCATCCGGCGACCGGTACCGGTGTCCTTCGATATGTTCCATCTCGTTCTCCATGCCGATGGTCGAGGCGATGCGGCAGAAGAAAAGCCCCCCGGGCTTCAGCACGCGCCAGCTTCCCTGCAGCATCCGCTCAAACTGGGCGTCGTCGCGGGCCAGGTGCAGGACGGTGTTGCTGATCACCACATCCGCGCACTCATCGTCAAATGACATCTTTTCCACGGCTTCCACGCGAAAATTTGTCTCCGGAAGCGTGGGTGCATGGGTTCGCGCAAAGGCGCGCACGCTCTCCACGGCCTTGGCGTCCTCGTCCGCGGCGAAAACTTCGTAACCTTCCCGCAACAGATAGACGATGTTCCGGCCGTAACCGCATCCGGCATCCAGTATTCGCATTCCGGGCCGAATGTTGCCTTTCAGAAGCTGGTCGAAAAGATAGATGTCGATGTGGTCGAATTGTTCCTGCAGCGTGAGTGTTGGCATGCAGTGAGCGTAGCCTGCCGCAGCAGGGGTGTCAACTTTCGCCGCCCCCAATCGCGTAGGAGAGGGCTCCCCCTCCCGCCTTGCTCGTCACTCGTCACTCATCACTGTTTTTCCCGTCCTTCATAATTCATCATTCAGACCTCATCATTGCTTTCTCCCAACCAAAGGGCCATTGCTTCTTGCCTTGCCAGATGGTATAAAACCGTTGAATCACAGGACTCACAGAGACACCAAAATCGCGGCGCGCATCTTTACTCCCGGGGCCCTGGATTTTCGCGGCAGTGCTCTCAGGTTGCGGCACCCGCGCACTGCGTTTGAAGGGAAAAGAGCAGCTGGCGCCAGGCATGGAGTCGGCGCTCAGGGTTAACCCGGCATCACAGATTTCAAAAATCTCTTCAGGCTTTCGCGTTGTTCTGCGTTGATCTGATCGGTAAGGAGGCGTCACATGGCGCTATTTTCCTGGCATTTGTCTCGGCGCAAATTCCTGGCGGGCGGCACGCTGCTTTCCGGGCTGACGGGCGCAATGGCAAGTCGTATCCGGGCGTTTGCGGGCATGGGCAACAAGTCCGCAGTGCCGCGAAATCCCGTCAACTCTTCGGGCGGGGCCCTCGCGACCAGCACCCCAACGGGCGCCGGTTTCAACGTGTGGGCCGTCAATGACACGGTACGTGTCGATCCCATACGCAACCAGCCCTTCGAAGAAAATCCCAGCCTTTTCCCGGACGGGGTCCGCCCCGGTTACAAGCAGTCCAACCTGGTTTGGGACGGGGCCGCCCGGCGCGTCTCATTGAAAGCCGCGCGGAACGAGACGGTGGCGTTCCAGATGGTGATCGAGCGCACCGGAGAAAAGCTGACCAACGTGAACGTGGCGCTGGCTGACCTGGCCGGGCCGGCGGGAGCCAAAATTCCGCTGGCGAACTTCGACATGTTTCGGGAATGGTACGTGCATGTCAAGAATCCCTCGAAGCAAAGCTACACGCTCGGCACGGGCTGGTATCCCGACGGGCTGCTGCCCTGCCTTCGCTGGAGCGGCAACCTCTATCCGCACACCTACGTGATGCCGTTTGACCTGCCCGATCCGTTGAACAACGTCGGCAAGGAGCAGCAGAGCCAGGCCCTGTGGGTGGATATTTACATTCCCAAATCGCGCCAGGCCGTCCCGCCGGGCAAGTACACCGCGCCCATCACCATTTCCAGCGACCAGGGAAAAACGGAATTGACGCTGGAGCTTCAGGTGTGGGATTTCGAGCTCCCCGAGGAGAGCCATCTCAAGCCCAGCATTCACACGGATACTGAAATCAACAGCTTCTCGAAGGAGCTGGAGCTCAAGTATTACCAGCTCGCCCGGAAACACCGGATGTCGATCGCCTGCCTGGGCTACGCGCCGGCCCTGAAGGTGTCGGGCACCAAGGTTGAGATCGACTGGAGCCAATATGACGCGCGGCTCTCCAAGTATTTCGACGGCAGCGCCTTCACCGAGCAATATGGATATAGCGGCCCCGGCTACGGGGTGCCCACCGAATACATCGTTCTCCCCTTCGACGCCTATCCCTGGAACCTCTACAAAATTCCGCGAGGGATTCAGATGAGCGGGAAGGAGTGGAAGTTTTACGCGCCCTGGCCGGTCGCCATGCCCAGAGAAGGCCCCACACCCGAATATCGCGCCATCTGGAAAAACGCCTTTGAGGCTTGCCAGAACCATTTTGACCAGCATCCCGCCTGGAACAAAACGGAACTGGTGGTTTTTTTCAATAGCCTCGATGAATCCTACGACGAGGTGTCGCGTGAACGCATGTTCTACTTCGGGCGTTTGCTCAAGGAATCCAAAGCGCCACGCCTTAAATACCGTGTGGACGGCTCCTATCCCAGGGAAACGACGGTGCAGTTGGAGAAGATTCTCGACATCGCCAACCTGGGCCTGCAGAACTGCACTCCGGAAAACGCCAGGGAATTCAAAGAGCATGGAATCCAGTTGTGGTACTACCAGAACGCCGCCTCCTATATGGATGGCGATGGGCTCAAGTGCCGCGCCCTCAGCTGGTTCTCCTGGAAGCAGCACACCGACTCCTGGGACATCTGGGAAATGGATTTCGATTCGCTGCGCGCCTGGCAATACCCCGAGACCTACCACAACCAGAATGGCGCCGGGATGCTGGTCTATCGCGGCGAGACCATGGGACTGGATGAGCCGGCCGCCAGCATCCGCTTCAAGGGAATGCGGCGCGGCAGCCAGGACTACGAGTATTTCTGGCTGCTCTCCCAAACCCCGGGCGGCAGAGAAGTGGCCGACGAAGCCGTACGCCACGTCGTGCACGGCGCTTACGACGGCAAACAGTCCTTCGGCGCGCCGGGCATGTGGATTCACGATCCCGACGAATGGGACCGCATGCGCCTGAAAATCGGAGACGCCATCGAAAAGGCGCACATGTCGTAGCGTGGTCGTCCGGGCCTGAGGCTCGCGGCTTTTCGCAGGGGAGGGCTCTGCCCTCCCGCTTTGCTCATCACCCGCCACTCGTGGCCGCATCCTGGGGGCCCCGCGCTCCCTTGCGTTTTTGCAGCGGCGGATTGATTCCGCCATTTCTGTTGAGGAGGAGAAGGGATGAAGAAGCACCGCCGGAGTCGCCGGGAATTCCTGGGTTTGGCCGGAGCCGGCATGGCCGCTGTTGCGGGTGGTTATTTGCCGGGCGCCAGGGCGTTCGCCGAAACCGCAACCGCCGACGCTGATCCGCTCCATGCCGACCTCGTGGTCTCGAACGCCAGGGTTTACACCATGGATTCCCGCGCGCCCAGGGCGGAGGCGTTTGCCGTCAAAGGCTCGCGATTTATTTATGTGGGGAAGACGGCGGAAGCCCGGGCCTTCATCGGCAAAGGCACCCGCACCTTCGACGCCCGGCAGATGACGGTGGTCCCCGGATTCATCGACTGCCACAACCATGCCGAAGGCAACACGCTGCTCTACGATGTCCTGGTCGGCAATCCCTATGAGGTTGAGTTTGTCACCATTGCCAGCATCATCGACAAGCTCCGCGCCAAAGCCTCAAAGACTCCTCCGGGTTTCTGGGTTGACGGATACTTCTTCGACGACACCAAGGTGAAGGACAACCGCCAGCTCAACCTGCGCGACCTCGACCAGGTCTCGGCGGAGCATCCGGTCTGCGTCCATCATCGCGGCGGCCACACGTCTTTCTACAACAGCAAAGCGTTCGAGCTGGCCGGCATCAACCGGAACACTCCCAATCCTGCGGGTGGAACTTTTGACCGCGACGCCGGCGGCGGGCTCACCGGACGCGTCACCGACCTGGCCATTGACGTCTTCGACCAGCGTTGGCCAGGCGGGAGACCTTCACGCCCGCGCAGAACGAGCAGCGCGACCGCGAAGGGCTGGCCTTCATCTCCAAACAGTTTGTGCGCTACGGCCTCACCAGCGTTCACCACGAAGACGGCGACCTGTTTGCGCTGCAGCAGGTGCGGGCGCGCGGCGAACTGCTGCATCGCGTGGGCTTCGAGACCAGCGGCGACCGTTTGGAGGCCATGATCAGGGACGGGGTCTGCACGGGCTTCGGCGACGAGTGGATTCGCTTCGGCGCCACCTCCGAGCACACCGTCGATGGCTCCTTCTCGGAGCGCACCATGGCCTTGAGCATGCCCTTTCCGGGAACCCATCCTCCTTACCACGGCAACATCACGGAGACGCCGAAGCACCTTGACGCCTGGTCGGAGCGCGTGCAGCGGGCGCGCATCCAGCCCAACTGCCACGCCAACGGCGATGTTGCCATCGATATGGTGCTCACCGCCTATGAGCGGGCGCAAAAGACCGCGCCACGGCTCGACGTGCGTCCCAAAATCACTCACTGCACGCTGGTCAATGATGATCTGTTGCGCCGCATGAAGGCGCTCGATGCGGTTCCTGCCGTCTTCACCACCTACGCCTATTACAACTCCGACAAGTTCCACTTTTACGGCCAGGAACTCATGCAGCGGTCGATGGCCTTCCGTTCCTTCCTGGATGCCGGCATTCGAGTCGCGGCCGGTTCGGACTTCGGTCCCGGGCCGTTCGCCCCCCTGATGGGCATTCAGGGAATGGTGACCCGCACCGGCTGGAACGGCGAAACCTGGGGAGCCAACCAGCGCATCAGCGTGGATGAAGCCTTGCAGGTGAACACCATCAATGGCGCCTACAACTCGCATGAGGAGATGCTCAAAGGATCCATCACACCGGGCAAGCTGGCTGACTTCGTCGTGCTGGCCGACGATCCTCACACGGTGGACCAGGGAAAAATCAAGGACATCGAGATCGTGCGAACCGTGACCGGCGGCTCCACCGTCTACCAGAAGTAACCCTTCATCACTGTCACCGCCGCCGACGGACTGGTCACCGATGTGGGTGCCCGCTGTCACTGCGGTTTCTTCCACTGGGGGTCAGCATGTTGTCAGCTGAACTCTCTCGAAAGAGAGGACCTATGGTCCGAACCAGCAAACGTATGCTTTACTGGGCGCCCCGGGTGTGGGGCATTGTGTACGCGCTGTTCATCAGCCTCTTCGCGCTTGACGTCTTCCAGTCAGGCCTTCCTTTCGCAAAGCTGCTCCTGGCCCTTGCCATTCACCTCATCCCCACGGGCATCATTGTCGTGGTTCTCGCGATCGCCTGGAAGCGGGATTGGGTGGGCGCCGTGGGATTCATCGCGCTCGGCCTGCTTTACATATGGATCGCCCGGCTGCATTTCCCACCCCTGGCATATTTCATTATCAGCGGCTCAGCTTTTCTCATCGGCCTGCTCTTCCTGGCCAATGGCCTCTTTGGGCGAAGGCTCCACTCCTCAGACTGACGCCACACCCCGCCGCCGGCCGCTTGATTGATGATTGAAACCTCCACCAACTGGCGCATCCGTCGCGGTTCTTACGATGTATGCGAACATCGAGAGCAGGGTAGCGCGGTCCTCCGGTTTTGAGGTCCGCGGTTCTTTCGGCATTGAGGCGGGTGCTCGTCTTTGTTGCCGCCGAATCCAACCCCACGCCCCTGTCCATAATCGAAGTGCCGCAGACCGCAGGAACGGTGGTCTGCGCTACCCAGCTCCGGAGGAGCGGAAGAATTTAGCCCACGGCGCAAGCCATGGGTGAGAGGTCACGCCCCCACACCCCAACCCTCTCCCCGCCGGGGAGAGGGGGGACCGCGGCGCGGTGGGTGAGGGCCTTGTTCCCACGGCTCACGCCGTGGGCTAAAATCTTTCGGCCCTCCGGGCCTGTCAAACCCCCGCGGCGGGAACTCCACCGCCAACCGCGAGGGCGGAGCCCTCCCCTACGAAAAACCGCGGGCCGTAAAGGCCCGCGCTACAGGAAAGCCCACACCACAAGATCGCTGCCGTGGCGACCGCTTCACAATCCATCATTGCGGGTGATAGAGTTGGGGGAACAATTCCCTGTAAACGGGTGGCGGCACACCCCTATGAATCGGGAATTGCGCCGCGCATGGAGGAATGGCCGATGAAAGAACTGGCTGACGAACTGCGAGCCGAGGTTCGGCGAGCGGAGGAACCTCTGCGAGCGATGGGCGAAGACGGAGCCGGCCGGAGCCGCGGGCCGGGCCGATGGGTGGCGAAAGAGATCCTGGGCCACCTGATTGATTCAGCGGCGAACAACCACCAGCGCTTTGTTTGGGCGCAGCTGGTGAGCCCGCTGGTGCTGCCGGACTACGATCAGGAAGCGTGGGTGGCCCTGCAGCACTACCGCCAGCGGCCGTGGGCGGAGTTGGTGGACCTGTGGGTGGCGTTGAACCTCCACCTGGCGGTGGTGATGGAGGATGTGCCCGCGGAAAAGCTGCAGACGCCCTGCAGAATCGGCGACGCGGAGCCAAGTACGCTCGAATCCTGGATGCGCCACTACCTCGAACACCTGAAGCATCACCTGGTGCAGATCGCCGCGTAGCGCAGGCCCTTGCGGCCTGCGGTTCTTGCTGGTATGACGGTAGACGGTAGCGCAGAGTTGTTCTGTAACTCTGCGGTTTTTTCTCCCCCGTGAGGCCTTCTCCGAGGGGAGAGGGTGGGCGCGCGAGCGGCCGGGTGAGGGGTGTGTTCGCAGCTTGTGGCACGGCCATCCTGGCCGTGTTTTTTCACCGCAGCACCGGTAGCGCAGAGTTGTTCTGGAACTCTGCGGCTTTTCCTCTGCGGCTTGTGATTTAAAGAAACGAACCGCAGAGTCATCCCGCACGGCGGGACAACTCTGCGCTACCAAACCCTCCAATTGTCCCAGCGCAATTCTTCCGTTTTCAGTAGCGGCGGGTTTATCCCGCCATCGGGCCGGTCGGTGGCGAGGTAAACTCGCCGCTACATCCCATCGCCCAATCGCAAATCATTCCATCGTTCAATTGCTAAAGGCGGCGTCTCCCCGTAAGATGAGGGGCAGGGAAATTCGCGCCGGGTCAAGAATCTTCAAAACGTGGGGCGTTGGTTCAGGGTAGAGAACCCGCCCGCCCGGCCAATCACACAGGAGGCTTACAGGCATGGAAGCACTGAACACCAGGGATATCAGCACCGAACAGGCTCTGGCCGTGGTGAAGGCGGCCATGGCCAAGGCCAAAGAGATCAACACCAAAATGGACATCGCCGTGGTGGACGCGGGCTCGAACCTGAAGGCCTTTGTCCGCATGGACAGCGCCTGGCAGGGCAGCATCGACATCGCCATCAAGAAGGCGCGCACCGCCCGGTTTTTTGACATGCCGACGGGCGAAATCGGCAAGCTCTCGCAGCCCGGCGGGCCGCTCTTTGGCATTGAGCATTCCAACGGCGGGCTCATCACCTTTCCCGGCGGCGTGCCCATCCTGGCCGGCGACGGAACCGTTATCGGCGCCGTCGGCGTCAGCGGCTCAACCGTGGAAAACGACCACGCCGTGGCCGAAGCCGGCGCTAAAGCCGCGTGAAATAACCTGGCCCGGGCGCCGCAACCTCCGCCGCAAAGCCGGGCGCCCGGGTAGCGCAGAGTTGTTCTGGAACTCTGCGGCTTTTCCGCAGCTTGTGGCACGGCCATCCTGGCCGTGTTTTTTCACCGCAGCACCGGTAGCGCAGAGTTGTTCTGTAACTCTGCGGCTTTTCCTCTGCGGCTTGTGATTTAAAGAAACGAACCGCAGAGTCATCCCGCACGGCGGGACAACTCTGCGCTACCAAACCGAGGTCCGCGGCATTCTCTGAAATCTGAAATCTCAAATTTCAAATCACGCAGCGCCGCTGGGCCCGATTATCGGGACCGGGCGAGGGGTGCCTTCAGCGCGCCACCCTTTTCATCCTTCATCCTTCACACTTCTCCTTCATCCTTTCTTCCGCCCCTCAACCAAAGTCCCATTGCCTTTCTCGTTACTAAGTGGTATACAATCAGTCAGCAAGTTGTAAGACCCACAGAAAGACCAAAATCGTAGCGCGGGGCTCGAGAGCTCCTGACCGTTCGCTCCACTTGTATACACTAAAGGCTGGGGTGTGGCCTTGAGGTTCTAGAAATTTCTTCAAGCGTAAGGAACCACCGGCAAAGGTTGAGGTTCCAAAGGAGGTTCAGGATCAGCTGCGGGCCAAGACTACAAGAGAGATTGAACGCAAGGCCGCAGGGCTGCCCTTATCGAGCCGCCTAGTCCATCTCCACACAGGCGCAGTTCTGCGACCGGCCCCTTGCTGGAGGGAAGCAAATACTGCTTCTGGCACACACCAAACACAGCGAAGTACGATCCAAAATTGATGGAACAGTACTTCGGTGACCCTCGGACGCTGAAAGAAGCAGCTTGAAAAGGAGGTTGTCAGAAGGGAAAACCCTTGTCGGGTGCTTATCTAGTCGAAAGCGCAGAGTGGGTGGCAATTGGTTTGAAGCGAGGAGTGTCAACCTCACCGGGGCGCATTTCGAATTTGCCAATCTCTCCGATGCCCACCTCAGCTACGCATCTCTGAAGGGCGTCAACCTCGCTGGTGCGAAATTAGAAAATACATATCTAAGCGATGCAGACATACGTGACGTGAACTTTCTCGTATGCGAAACTCCATAACGTGAAGTTTCGCCAAAATGATTTCACGGGCGTAAAGGGCCTGACAAGAGGAGTCCTTTCGTAGCCATGGCAAGTGGGGCCTAATACCCGAGGACCGATTCTTGAAGAGTATCCCAACCAAAGCGTCGAAGTTTACCGCTCACTCTGTGGGTTACTTCACCTCCCGCGGTATGCAGGACGATGCCAGTTGGGCCGCCTATCGTGGCCATATAGCCCGGCGCCAACTTTTGAAGCAAAGCCTCTCTCCATTCTCCACCGATCGTGCAAACGCTAATCAAGGATAGCCTCGTTCCCGGCGAAAAGACAGCCGTCGAGTAGTCTGGTCCGATTGTCATTCTTCGGACGCGCATCGACCTTGATTGCACTTTTGGTACTCGTACGTTTCTTGCTACACGTTTGGTTACGGTGAAAAGCCGCTCAGAGTCGTACTCGTTGGGAGCTTGGCAATCCTGTTTTATGCCATCCTATTTTTGCGGTTGAGGGCGATATCGGTGGCGGGGTTCTGGAACGCGCTTTACTTCAGCATCGTCACGTTCACGACCCTGGGGTACGGCGACGTTGCACCTGCACGCCGTGGCACAGTTCCGCCTGCTGGCAGCCTGCCGGTAACAACCACGGTTTCTGCTCTCCCTTTCCCGGACTGAGCGGCCCACATGGCCGCCAGGAGCGGGGCGAACCTGACCGTGACCTGATACCACCTCCAGAGCTGGGTCCAAACCCCAGCCATCCCGTGCAGCGCCAGATAATCGAGAACCGGCTGGAAGGAGAAGAGATGCAACGCGAGGATGGCCGGCACAGCGAATGCGATTCCGCGAATGAACGCCCAGAGGTTCAGATTGCGCGCGCCGGCAAGATAGATGGCGAGCGGCACGACGATCTGCAACAGGAACGCAGGTCCACGAAGGAATAACAGATCGAATGCCAGCTGGTCCGCGTGGCTGGCGAATCCGTGGGCGACGAGGGAGCGCCAGGCACGGGCGATGATAGCGATGGGAACAGGAAAGCCAATAACGGGAAACGCGTAGAGGCAATAAGCCCAGGCGATGATGAAAAAAATGGTCCACGCCATTGCCCAGTCGGCGCGCAGTTCACTCGAGAGGCTGGCCAGAATGGCGCCTGCGACCTGCCGCCAATACCACGCCGCCGGGCGGCCCCGGTGGAATTCCTCCAGCAGATCGCCTTCCAGCGCTTCGCTTCTGTCGCCCAGCACAAGATGCCGGAGCATCCAGTTGGCGAGCGCGGGCGGTTGGGATGGACTCATGCCTTGCCTCCTTATTCAATTCCGCCTTCAGCTCTGCAGACTTGGGGAGTGATGTTTCTTAGCCCATAGCTGGGCCGCCCAAATGGCGAACAAAAGAGGAGCGGACTGGCGCAAAAGAGCAAAAGGCAACCGCCACCAGGGAGCGACACGGCAATGGGCAGGATGCCGGCAGCTTGTACGGGAAGAAGGCTATAAAGAATAACCGGCCAGCGGAACACCATGTTAACTTCCGCCTGGTACTATCAACGCCAAACTCACCAGGCCTAGCGCCCAGGACACAACGATGCCGGCGCACAACCCCCAAAGCGCGGGCAGAAAATTGGTGAATCGTTTGACAGCCAGATAAACAGCGAGAGGTATAACTAGCGCCACAATTCCGCTGCAGCGCACTAGAACCCAATAAAGAAATCGGCCATGGGGCTCAAACGCCAGCGCCCAAAACCGCTCCTGGGCGAACCGCAGGAATAGAAGTGAGTAATAGGTCCAGACCCAAACGAATACGGCTTCCAGGCTCAACAACTTCCAGTGTTGGCGGAATTCTCCGGCTACACTTGCCACGATGGCGCCTGCGACCTGCCGCCAATACCAGCCAGCCGAGCGGCGGCGCTGGAACTCTTCCAGCAGATCACCTTCAATCGCTTCGGTCCTGTCGCCCAGCACCAGATGCCGGAGCATCCAGTTGGCCAGCGCGGGCGGTTGGGATGGACTCATGCCTTGCCTCCTTCCAGTTGCGGCAGGCCTTGCCACAAAGCGACCAGGGCTTTTTGCGCGGCGCGGACCCGGCGAAGGCCCGCAGCCGTCACGCGGAAATATCGCTTGGCCCGGCCGCCGCGCTCGGGCGTGGGCTCTCCCAGGCGTGAAGCCACCAGCCCCTTCTGCTCCAGCCGCTCGAGCGCCGCGTAGACGCTGCCAATCGCCACCTCGCGCCGGGTGCCCTCTTCAATCGCGCGCGCGATGGGAACTCCATAGGCGTCTTCGCCCACGCGCAGCAACGCCAGCATGACGATCAGCTCAAACTCACCAAGATGGGTCCGCATGGGCATTTGTTCAATAGTAATGAAGAAATAAGCGCGATGCAAGCTTTCTTCTGGTGAAGCCGGGGCAGCCACAGTTGTTCGGCAACTCCTGGCTAGCCATTGCGCCCTTGCCCCCGACACCCCCATCTTGATGGGCCGGCAGAACGCCGGCCACGGGGCCAGCCGGCCGCGGCCGCCCCGAGATAATCACATTAGTAGGCTACTACCGCTCTAAACCGTCCCAAATGGGACGTATGGGATTTTAGTCATTTATTTTCGAAAATTTCAACCTATTGATAAATAATGATTTACTAAAATTATAGTGCTCAGAATTTTGAGCTTTTAAAAAAACATGTCCCATTATGACACGGCGGGTAAAATTTACGCCGTCAGATGAAAATCCACTGTATTCTAGCCTTCCACAAAAAAATCACAGCCCCCCCTCAAGAAATTTGCACCCATTCCCGCCCCCGTTTGCGTATTAGAAAGTAGACGGGAGGGTGGTTGAGCAAAGCTGTGGAACAGACCGTTGAGGATGCGCTCGAGCGGTGCGTGGCCGGCGACCGCTCGGCGTTTGGCGAGATCGTGCGGGAGCATCAGTCGATGGTCTACAGCCTGGCGCTGCACTTCCTCAGGAGCCCGTCGATGGCGGAAGATCTGGCGCAGGACGTCTTCCTGGAACTCTACCGGAACCTGGGCAGCATCAAGTCCGGCGCGCACCTGCGCTTCTGGCTGCGCAAGGTAACCTGCCACCGCTCGATTGACCGCGTGCGGCGTGGGCACGGCAACGGTACCGTGAGCCTGGAGGACGTTCCGGAACCGGCGGTGGCGGCGCAGGCGCGCGATCCGCTGCTGGAAGCAAAGTTGTGGAAGCTGGTGGCAACTCTTCCTGACAAGTCGCGCATGGCGGTGATCCTGCGCTACCAGGAAGAGATGGAACTCCGCGAGATTGCCGAGGTGATGGAAATTCCCATCAACACGGTGAAGAGTTCCATCGAGCGCGCGCTCGAACTGCTGCGCACCAAGCTGGCCCGCTCGATGGGAGGAGTGAAGGTATGAAGCCACTCGATGATGAACTTCGCAACCTGCTGCGGCGCAAAGATCCCCCCGAGGGTTTGGCAGAGCGCGTGATGGCGCGCCTCGAACGACAGCCCGCGCGCCTGACCTTCGGCCGGCGGGTGTCCGAGTTCTTCCGGCCGCCGGTGCTGCGCTGGGCTGCGGTGGCAGCGGTGGTTTGCGTTGTGGCCGTCGCAAGCATCGTTCGATACCAGCACCAGCAACAAATGCGCGCGCAGGCCGAGCAGGCAAGCCAGCAGGCCATCTACGCTTTGCGCATCACCAATGAAGAAATCGGCACTGCACTGCGGCGCGCTCAGCGGGTCACACTGCGGGCGCTGGAAGTTCCGAAGAATCCAAAATCAGAAATGGAGTAAACGATGAGACCACTGACAGATTGTTTGATGAAACAGAAATACACGCGCACACTGGTGTCGGCGCTGCTGCTGGCGTTCCTGGTGGCATTCGGCAGCGCGGCCGGCTTTGCGCAGAACGCCAGGCTGGAGTTGAGCCAGCTCGACAAGCTGGCCGCCAAGGCTTCGCAAACTGCCAACGTAACTCTGGAAGGGCCGATGCTGAAGCTTGCGGCGCAGGCGATGCAAGAGAAAGCGAGCAAGTCGAATTCGTCGAAGAAGCAGATGGCGGCCGGCATGGTGGAGCGGCTGAAAGGTGTCTATGTCAGGAACTTCGAGTTTGCCAAGCCGGGCGAATACACGAAGGCCGATCTCGACAGTGTGATGAACCAGCTGCAATCGGGCGGATGGAAGGCCATGGTGCACGTGGAAGAAAAGAAGTCTGGCGAAACCACGGGCATCTATGTGATGGAAGAAGGCGGAGAAATTGTTGGCATGGCGGTGGTGGCGGCTGAACCCAAAGAGCTGACCGTGGTGAACCTGGTGGGCCCCATTGACTTCAGCCAACTGGGCGGCCTGGGAAACCTGGGCGCTCTGGGCCAGCTTGGCGGTCTGGCGGGAACCATGGGCAGTTCGAAGCCGCAGCTCGAGCATCGGCAGGCGACAACTTCGAAAGACCAGACCGGTTCCAAGTAGCAGGAAAACCCGGCGGCAAGACAGGCAAAGGCATCGTCGGCCCGAGAGCACAAGCCGCAGAGTTTCATCCCGCTCAGGGGGGTGAAACTCTGCGCGACCCTTCTCATCTTCCCGGTGACATTCCCTTCCAATACCAAGTAAACTGATCTGCAGGCAGTCTGAAACGTCTGCCCAAAACAGGAATGCGGAATGGGACCTGAAGAATTCATTTCGACGCTTCGCAAAGGCGGTTTGTCGCCTGCGTATTTCCATAGCGGCTCTGACCGCTTTCTGCACCAGGAGTGCCGCGAGGCCGTGCGGGCCGCAGTGCCGGAAGAATCGCGCGCCTGGTGCCTGACGGAGATTGAATTTGAGCCGGGCGGGCTTGAGCGCGAGCTGCAGGCCGCGCTGCAAATCCCTATGCTGGGCGGGCACAGCTTCTTCCTGATTTCCGACACGAATGACTTTAAGCACGCGGCCGAAGATGACACCAAGGCCCTGGCCGCCTACCTCAAGAACCCCTCGCCCGCTGCGACGCTGATCTTCTCAGCCATTGAGCCGGACCGGCGCCGCAAATTCACTCAACTCCTGGAAAAAAAGACTGCAGTGGTTGAAATGCGTCCGCTCTCCGTTCGTCAGGCGGCGGCGTGGGCAAGAGAATTTCTGCACCGCGCGGGAGTGGAAATCGACGCCGAACTGGCCGGGGAAATCGCTTCAAAATTTCTGCCCGGCAGTTCATCGCGCGACACCCATCCCCAGGGCGTGAACCTGCTGTGGATGCGAACCGAGCTTGAGAAGCTGATCACATCATTGGACGGGAAGACGCGGCTGGAATCCTCCGACTTGCAGCTGATCGCGACCTTTCAGGAGGAACACGAAATCGGCAAGATGCTCCGTGCCATTGCCGAGCGGCAATGCGGGGACGCGCTGGGGTTCCTCCGGTCGCTGGTGGCCAGCAAGGTGGCGGAAACGCTGCTGCTGTGGTGTGTGGGCGACCTGTTCCGGCAGGCCCTGAAGTCGACCGGGCAGACCGGGTATGGCGGCGGGTGGAAGCGGCAGGCAAACCCGTTTGCCACCTGGGAAATCGCTCCCGTGGCCCGGCGGCGATATACCCATGAAGAATTGCTCAAGGCTTTGACGCTGGTCCACCAGGCGGACCTTGGAATCAAATCCTCATGGAAGGATTCCACCATCCTGCTGGAGTTTCTGATCTGGCGGATTACGGTTGCACCGGAAATGGCCGGGCGGGCAAACCGCTGATGCCGGGTTTGCCCCTCGAAGGTGTGCTCAGTATGAAATCCGTGAAGGAAATCGGCCGGCGCGCCGAAGACTTCAGGAAAGGGAATTGAAGCGCAGGCGCAACCGCGATTTATAGCGGGCGGCCGTGTTGCGATGAAGAATGCCCTTCTGGATCATACGGTCGAGCATGGACAGAGTGGGAATCAGCAGGCTTTCGGCGCGCGCCTTATCGTTGGCGTCCAGGGCCTGGCGAAGCTCGCGGATCTGGTGCCGCATGCGGGTGCGCTGGGCCCGGTTCCGTTCAGTCTGTTTGCGCGTCTGCGAGAGACGCTTCAGAGCAGATTTATGGTTTGCCACAGATTCTCCTTAGCAAAAGCAACGAATAAAATACTTTAGCAGAGGCACTGGAACCCGTCAACGGCTAGGAGCGACTGAATGGACCATGGATCAATAGACCAGGTACCGGAAGTGCTGCTCTCCAGATACGAAATTGAGGAGCGGGTGGGTGAGCTTGCGGCCGCCATCACCAAAGATTATCACGGCCGCACCCCGCATCTGGTGGGCATCCTCAAGGGAGCGTGGGTGTTTATGGCGGACCTCATCCGCCACATGAATATCGATGTGACCGTCGATTTCCTGGGCATCACCAGCTATGGGTCCGGCACGCATTCGTCGGGCGAGGTGAAAATCACCAAAGACCTGGACGTCAGCATCGAAGGCCGCGAGGTCCTGATTGTTGAGGACATTCTCGACACCGGGCGCACGCTCAAGTACCTGGAGGAAGTCCTTTCCGTCCATAAGCCCCACAATCTGCGCGTCGTGACCCTGCTTGACAAGCGGTCGCGCCGCATCGTTCCGGTGAAAGCGGACTACGTGGGCTTTGAGATTGCGGAAATCTTTGTGGTCGGTTACGGCCTGGACTTTGATCAGAAGTACCGGCAACTGCCCGACATTCACGTACTGCGCCACACGCCCTTACCGTAAGAGATTGATTCTCAAGCCGAAAAAAACTCCCTTGCATCGCTCGGCCCTCCGCACGGTATAATAGCCCCCGCCAATCAGACTCATGAGTGAATCTTCCACCCCGTTGATGCGCCAGTACAACGGCATTAAGGAGCGTTACCCGAATGCTCTGTTGCTGTTTCGCCTGGGGGATTTCTACGAACTTTTCTTTGAAGACGCCATTGTCGCCGCCAAAGAACTGCAGATTACTCTGACCTCCCGCAACAAGGAAAAGGGAGTTGCGGTGCCGATGTGCGGCGTTCCCTATCACGCCGCTGAAGGCTATATCTCCAAGCTCATCCGGCGGGGATACCGTGTGGCCATCTGCGACCAGGTTGAAGATCCGCGCAAAGCCAAAAAGCTGGTGAAGCGTGAAGTCACCCAGGTGGTGACGCCGGGAACCGCCACAGGGGCCCAGTTGCTGGAGCCGCGCGACCACAACTATCTGGCGGCGGTGGCCGAATCGAACGGCGCCATCGGGGTGGCGTTTGCCGATCTTTCAACGGGCGATTTCCGCGTGACTGAAATCACCGGCGAAGGGAGGCGCGAGCGGCTGATGGAAGAACTGGTCCGCATGCGCCCCAGGGAACTTCTGCTGGCGCCCAATGCATCCGTGCATTTTTCGCCGGACTCCGACCCTCCCATCACCGAGACCCATCTGGAGGAGTGGGTTTTCGGCAGCGAATACGGTGAGAGGTTGCTGAAGGACCATTTCGGTGTGGTATCGCTGGCCGGCTACGGGCTGGAAGGCCATGCGCTGGCCGCCGGCGCCGCCGGCGCTATCTTCCATTACGTTCGCGAGACGCAACGGGGAACCCTTTTCCATTTTGATACGCTTCGTTTCTACCAGGAAAACGACTCGCTGGTGCTCGACTCCGCGACGCTGCGGAATCTGGAGCTGCTGGAGCCGCTGACCGGCGGCCCTCGCCAGGCAACCTTGCTGGCCGTGCTGGACCAATGCGTCACCTCGATCGGGCGCGCGCAAGCTGAAGGGCTGGCTGCTGCGGCCTTCCACCGACGCAAGCGAAATTGAAAGTCGCCTGGACGCTGTTGAAGAGCTTTGCGGCAACCTCATCGCCCGGGAGGAAGTGCGGCGGGTGCTGAACGGAATCCAGGACCTGGAACGCATTCTCGGCCGGGTGTCTCTGGAATCGGCCAACGCCCGCGACCTGCTGGCGCTGAAGGCCTCGCTGGAGCATTTGCCGCTGGTTCGAACCTATCTGGAAAGCTTCAAAGCCCGGCGCTACCGGGAACTCCACGAGCGCATGGACGAGCTGAAGGACGTCCACGACCTGCTGGAACGCTCCATCCACCCGGAGCCTCCGGTGCTGCTGACCGAAGGCAATCTGATCCAGCCGGGCTACCATGCGGAGCTCGACTCGCTTCGGGAAATCAGCCACAACAGCAGGCAATTGATCGCAGAGATTGAAACGCGCGAGCGCCAGCGCACGGGCATTAATTCCCTCAAGGTGCGTTTCAACAGCGTCTTCGGTTATTACATCGAGGTCACCAAGCCGAACCTGCACCTGGTGCCGGATGACTATCAGCGCAAGCAGACGCTGGTGAACGCGGAGCGCTTTTCCACGCCGGAATTGAAGGAGCTGGAAGCCAGAATCCTGGACGCCGAGGAAAGAAGCCAGACGCTCGAGCGGGAACTGTTTGTGGAAATTCGAAGTGCCGTGGGGGCCGAGGGGCGCCGCATTCGCCAGACGGCCCAGGCGCTGGCCGAACTGGACGTGCTGGCCTGCTTCGCGCACCTGGCGGCGGACAGGAACTATTGCCGGCCGGAGTTTTCCGACAACGGAGAGATGGTGATCTTCCAGGGGCGGCACCCCGTGATTGAGCACATCGTGACGCGGGAGGAGGCCGGGAATTTCATCCCCAACGACCTCTATTTGAACCCCACCTCGGACATCCTGATCATCGTGACCGGCCCCAACATGGGCGGGAAGTCGACCTATCTGCGCCAGACGGCGCTGATCGCACTGATGATGCAGATGGGCAGTTTTGTGCCCGCCGAGCGCGCCAAGCTTCCGCTTTTCGACCGCATCTTTACGCGCATCGGAGCCTCGGACAACCTGGCGCGCGGCCGCTCCACCTTTATGGTGGAGATGACGGAAACGGCCACCATCCTGAACACGGCGACGCCGCGCAGCCTGGTGCTGCTGGATGAGATTGGCCGGGGAACCGCAACCTTTGACGGGCTGGCGATCGCCTGGGCCGTGGTGGAGCATCTGCTGACTCACAGCCGCGCCCGGACCCTATTTGCCACGCATTATCACGAATTGACGGAACTCGAAGAGCTGCTGCCCGGGGTTCGCAACTATCACGTTTCCGTCAAGGAATCCGGAACCAACATTATCTTCCTGCGCAAGGTGGAACCGGGCAGCGCCGACAAGAGTTACGGGATTGAAGTGGCGCGCCTGGCGGGGCTTCCCGCCAGCGTTGTGGAGCGGGCAAGAGAAGTGCTGAAGCGCCACGAGCAGAGCGAGCACACTGTGAGTGGCCGGCTGGCCAGGAAAAAGCAGGAACAGAAAGATGTGCAGTTGATGATTTTTACTCCCTTGAACTCCGAGGTGGTCCAGGCCATTGAGAAAGTCGATCTCGACAACCTGAAGCCCCTTGAAGCCCTGAATCTACTTGCCGAACTCAAAAAGCAAATCCAGTCGTAAGCTTTTGCGGCCCGCCGCCCCGCGCCTGCTGGTGGGCCTGATGGCGGGAACGTCTCTCGACGGCGTGGATGCGGCACTGGTGCGCCTGACGGGGCCGGCCACAGCGCCAGGCGTCCGCCTGCTGGAGTTCATTTCTGTTCCGTATCCCACCGCTGTCCGGCGCCGCGTGCTGCGCGTTGCGGCAGGCGAGCCGATTGGAGCGGGAGAGATCAGCCAGCTCAATTTCCTGCTGGGCACTCTTTTTGCGGATGCCGCCCTGCAGGTCTGCCGCAAGGCCGGAATCACGCCCGGGCGGCTGGCCGCGATCGGCTCACACGGCCAGACTATCTTCCACCAGGGACAGGCCACCAAGGAGGCCGGCCATCAAACCAGCTCAACTCTGCAGATTGCCGAACCGGCGGTGATTGCCGAACGCACCGGGACGGTGGTGGTGGCCAACTTCCGCACCGCTGACATGGCGGCTGGAGGGCAGGGAGCGCCGCTGGTTCCGCTGGTGGATTACCTGCTGCTGCGGGACAGGAAACAGGGAACCGTGGCGTTGAACATCGGCGGAATCGCCAACGTCACCGTGATTCCCGCCGGCGCAAAGCCAGAGGATGTTTACGGCTTCGATACCGGCCCCGGCAACATGATGATGGACGGCCTGGTGCGCGCCTTCACCCGCGGGCGTCGCCATTACGATTCCGAAGGCCGCATGGCCGCAAGGGGCAAGGTTCTCGACGATCTTCTGGCGCAAGTCCTTCGCGATCCCTTTTTCAGAAAGCAGCCTCCGAAAAGTGCCGGACGCGAGCAGTTCGGGGAGGAATTCGTCCGGCGCTATTTTCTAAGCAAGCTTCCGGAAGTGAACCAGGAGGATCTGCTGCGCACGGCGAACGAGTTGACCGCCAGAACGGTTGCCGGCGCGCTGCGGCGGTTTGTTTTTCCGCGAGCCAACGTCGAGCGCCTGGTGGCTTCAGGCGGCGGCGCCCATAACCTGCTGCTGATGAAACGCATCGGAGAACTGCTGCCTGAAGTCGAGGTGATGCCTTCAGACGCGTTCGGGCTTCCGGTGGACGCCAAGGAAGCCATCGCTTTTGCCATCCTCGCCGACCGGACCCTGCACGGCCTGCCGGGCAATCTTCCGGCTGTGACCGGTGCGCGCAGAGCGGTGGTGCTGGGAAGCATCTCCCGCCCATGAAGCTCCGCTAAACGTGAAAGCCCAGATGCCACAGGTTGATGATCAACAGTTCCCGCAGCGAGTAGAGAGCGCGCGGAAAGGGTTCGGCCTCAATGGGACTGTCGGGGGCTGGAGAGGTGTAGGCGGTGATTCCAAAAGAAGAAAACAGCCGCTTGATCCGGTAAAGGTGAAAGCCGTCGCTGACCGCTACACAGGTTGAATTTCCCCGGGACTTCAGGATTTGCGCCACCGCCGTCACCGTCTGGAAGGTGGTTTCGCTTTCGGTCTCTGCCACGATCCTGCGCGCGGCAACCCCCTGCTGGATGAGATAATCCCGGCCCACGCCGCCTTCCGTAAAATGAGGGTCCCCGCCCCTGCCGCCTGTGGTAATCACCAGCAGAGCATAGTGGTGCTCTTCCAGATAAAAGGTGTGGTCCAGGCGGGCCTTGTAAACGGGTGAAGGGCGCCCGTTATATTCCGCCGCGCCAAAGACCACGATGGCGCCGGCCGGCCGCGCTTCATCGCCGCTGGCCTGGCGCCGAATGGCTTTGTAAAGGGACACCTCCAGCACACCTATGCCGGCAAGGGAAACAATCAGAAGTAGGAGAATCCAATGGCGCAGTCGCACGGGAGACTCAGGAAAGAAATTCTTTCAGATCAGATTCGCTGACACCGCCGAAACGCAGAATGCGGGGCCGCTCACCTTCAAGCAGGACCACCGTTGATGGATTGTGGCCCGCTGTAGTGCCGCCGTCCAGAATGAGAGGCAATGTATCGCCGACTTGTTCTTCAACCTGGACTGCCGTGGAGCAGGCAGGTTTTTCAGACAGATTGGCGCTGGTTCCCGTCAGGGGCCGGTCAACGGCCGTGATCAGCGCCTCGGCCAGCGGAAAGCGCGGCCAGCGAATGCCTACGCGCCCGGTGTTTGCCGTAACTTTTAAAGGGATCTGGTGCGACGCTCGGACCACCAGCGTCAGAGGACCCGGCCAGAATTTCTTCGCCAGAGTAAAAAAAAGCTGCGGCGGATCGGCCACCAGGTCGACGGCCTGATCGAGCGACGAAACCAGGAGCGGAATAGGCCGGTCGGCGGAACGGCGCTTGATGCGGAAAATCTCCGTGATGGCGGCCAGATTGAACGGGTCAGCGCCCAGGCCGTAAAAGGTGTCCGTCGGGAAGGCGACCACTTTCCCCTCTAGAATCAGCCGCGCCGAGTACTCCAGCGCATACTCGAGATTCGGCTTTTCGACTTTAAGGATCTCTGCCATCAAGCACTGCCCGATGCCGCATCGAAGAGTGAATCTGACCGTAGCATATGGCGCTGTAAGGGTCAAGAAGAGCGCCTGCGGCTGCAGCCGGTGGCGGGGCCTGAAAGAACCGGGCGGAACAAGCTGCAAAAAATGGCCTTGACTTCCTTGTGTAAACCGGGTGAGAATTCTGGTAATCAGAGGAAAAGTGTACTTCCTTTAATTCACTATGAAATGGGGGTGTGTTTCGTTTGGCCGAAGTTCGACTTCAGGAGGGAGAGTCTTTGGAAGGCGCCCTCCGCCGCTTCAAGCGAAAGGTGCAGCAAGAGGACATCATTAAGGAAATCAAAAAGCATTCCTTTTATCTGAAGCCAGGAGAAAAAAAGCGAGTCAAGGCGGCCTTGGCGCGGAAAAGAGCCCGCAAAAAGGCCAGGCATGACCGGGACTGATCCTGATGGCGGATGAGGGGTAGTTCAATATCAGGCGCGGGACTGGTTAGCCAGGGGGGGCATAGCATGGAATACCAGGATCGAGTCCTCAATTGTGTCGATTGCGGAGCGGAATTCGTTTTCACGGCAGGCGAACAACTTTTCTTCGCGGATAAGGGGTTCAAGAACGAGCCGAAGCGCTGTAAGCCTTGTAAGTCCAAGAGAAGCCAGTTGCTCAACGGACAAGGCCATCGGCGGGTGGAAACCAGCACCGTCTGCTCACAATGCGGCAAGGAAACTACGGTACCCTTCAAGCCGACCCAGGGGCGCCCCGTCTATTGCAGGGAATGCTTCGAACAGCGTCGAGCCGCAGGATCTGCGGTTTGATCTGATTGCAGCCAACCGCCTCTTCATCTTTCCCGAAAGGGATTGGGCCTTGGTGTACGGTGCCCAGTGAGAGGCGCTGAACACACGGGGTGGAAGTGTATCTACCGCCCGGTTGTAGCTGGTTCCGCCTCAATGGAGACTGGAGCAGCAAAGGTTGTGCCTCCTCCAAAGCCTGCCCCTCTCCGCCTTCTCTCGAAAGGATCATCCCGCACTGGCGCAACCACCCCAGGTTCGCATAACATGAAGTATTCATGAGCACCTTCCACCTTATCAATTTCGGGTGCAGGGCGAGCCATGCGGACGGGGCCGCCATCAAGAAACAACTGATGGTGAAGGGGTTCAGGGAAGCGAGTGCGGAAGCCAGCGAGATCGCGGTCCTGAACACCTGCACGGTCACCGCCGCTGCCGACGCTGAAGTGCGCCAGGTGATCCGCCGCATCCACCGGACCAACCCGGACTGCAGGATTCTGGTGACCGGGTGCTATGCGCAACGGGCCGGCGACGAAATCGCGAAGCTGCCGGGCGTCAACTGGGTGATCGGAAACTCTCACAAGCACACCCTGGTGCAGATTTTGTCTGGAGATGCCGGCGCCGCAAGTTCACCCTTGCCTGAAAAGCAAACCGATATCCAGGCCTCCCTTCCTGATCCTGAGTCCCGGACGCTACTGCCGCTGGTATTGGTGGGTGAAATCGGGGACACGTTCCACTTTGCTCCGGTGTTTGCCGACGATCGTACGCGACCGACACTGAAGGTCCAGGACGGCTGCAACGCGCGCTGCGCGTTTTGCGTCATCCCGCACGTTCGCGGCGAGAGCCGCAGCATGGACCCGGACAAAGTCATCGAGCAGGTTCGTGAGCTGGAGCAGAAAGGCTACCAGGAAATCGTGCTGTCGGGAATCAACCTGGGCAGCTACGGCCGCGACCTGGGGCGGCGCATCAATTTCCTGGGGCTGGTGGAGCGGATCCTGTCTGAAACCGGAATTCCACGCTTGCGGATCAGTTCCATTGAACCGATGGACGTGAGTCGCGAGCTGATTGAACTGGTGGCGACTGAGCCTCGTATGGCTCACCACTTCCACGTTCCGCTGCAAAGCGGCAGCAACAGAATCCTGCGGCTGATGAACCGGCGCTACTGGACCACCCAGTACGCCGAGCGCATCCTGGCCATCCGCGAGCAGATGCCCAACTGCGGCATTGGGGCCGA
>CAVSWQ010000009.1:0-122500 GCA_963731705.1 uncultured Acidobacteriota bacterium | reverse complement strand
GTTTCCCCGGGTTATTCCCCGCTCGAGGGTAGGTTAGCTACGTGTTACTCACCCGTTCGCCACTTTACAGGTGCGACTGTATTGCTACAGCCACACTTTCTCGTTCGACTTGCATGTGTTAGGCACGCCGCCAGCGTTGATTCTGAGCCAGGATCAAACTCTCGTTTGAAATTGGCTGCGCTTGGAAGACCCGAAAGTCCTCCGCGCGCTGATTTTTGGAGCTTCCCCCTCCGGGTTACAGAGGGAGAAATTGCCCTGTCCCTTTTCGGGGACAGAACAAATCGCTCAGCTTGCATTTGGTCTCGAAAGACCTCGTGCATTGACGTGGCTTGCTCAACTCAATTGTCAAAGAACAGTTTTACCGGACAGGAGTCCGGCCACCCGCTCGGGGGTGTCACGGTGGTTTGCGCCACCGTTCACTCTGAAGCACATTTATCTGTCAGAGCAATTTCGTAGTCTACCGAATATTTCCCCGCCTGTCAATGGGGAAATACAGCAGGGCATATCTTTTCCCTATTCCTTTTATATTATCCCCCAAAACCCGGCGGCACTCAAGAGCAATCGTGCCATTTTACAGTTGACGTTCGCTGCTCTGGCCGATAGATTTATTCATTCTTTTGCCTGGAAACAAATCCCAACTTCGGCCAGGGTCAGCCCGGGATTCCACGTCCATTCGCCGGGCGCCAGAGCCGACAAACGGAGAGCGCCCATGAAAGTTGGTCTATTCACCGTCCTGTTGTCCAACCTGAAGCTGCAGCAAGTCATCGACAAGATCAAGCCGCTGGGGATCAGCACCATCGAGCTTGGAACCGGGAACTACCCGGGCGATGCGCACCTGAAGCTCGACCTGCTGAACGCTCCTGCCAAGCTCAAGGAATTCAAGCAGAAACTCGACGACCAGGGCATCACCATCAGCGCCCTGAGCTGCCACGGCAACGCGCTGCATCCGGTCAAGAAGATTGCCAACTCCGCCGCAGAAGTCAGCCGCAAAACTATCCTGCTGGCTGAAAAGCTGGGCGTCGATCGCGTCATCGACTTTTCGGGCTGCCCCGGAGATTCCGAAAGCTCCAGGAATCCCAACTGGGTCACCTGCGCCTGGCCCCCCGACTATCCGGACATCCTGAAGTGGCAGTGGGAAAAGAAGGTGATTCCTTACTGGAAAAAACGGGCCAAGTTCGCAGCCGACCACGGCGTTCGCGTCGCCATTGAGATGCACCCCGGCTTTGTCGCCTATTCGCCGGAATCCATGCTGCGGCTGCGGAAGGAGTCGGGGCCGGCCATCGGCGCCAACCTCGATCCCAGCCACATGTTCTGGCAGGGCATCGATCCCTGCGCCGCGGCCCGAAAACTGGGCAAGGCCGTCTTTTACGTCCACGCCAAAGATACCCGGCTCTACGATGTGAACTACAAAGTGAACGGCGTGCTCGACACCAAGCCCTATACGGACGAGAAAAACCGCTCCTGGCTTTTCCGGACCGTCGGTTACGGCCACGGACGCGATTTCTGGGGCGACTTCGTTTCCACGCTGCAGATGATCGGCTACAACGACGTCCTCTCCATTGAGCACGAAGACAGCCTGATGTCGGTGGAAGAAGGCCTGACCAAAGCCGCTACCTTCCTGAATGAAATCGTCATCAAGGAAAAGCTGACCGGGGCGTGGTGGGCATGACACGCGATACGGGCCATCAATCGAAAACGACCGAGGAGGAATCGAGATGCCAGAAATCAACATCGCACTGATTGGGCACCAGTTCATGGGGAAGGCGCACTCGAACGCCTACCGGCAGGTGCGCCGGTTCTTTCCGGGAAAGCTGGTTCCGCGCATGAAGGTGATTTGCGGCAAAGCTCCTGAGAAGGAACTGGAGGCGACGGCACGCCAGTTCGGCTGGGAGGAGATCGACACCAAGTGGGAAAGAGTTGTCGCGCGGAAGGATATCCAGGTAGTCGACGTTTCGACGCCGAGCTTCCTGCACCATCCCATGGTGATTGCCGCAGCCAAGGCGGGGAAGCACATCATCTGTGAGAAGCCGCTGGCGAATACGCTGCGCGAAGCCAGGGAGATGCTGCGCGCCGTCGAGAAGGCCGGCGTCCTGCACTACGTGAATTTCAACTACCGGCGAGTGCCCGCAGTCGCCTTTGCCAGGAAACTGATAGAGGATGGGCGTATCGGCAAGGTCTACCATTACCACGGAGCCTACCTCCAGGACTGGATCATGGACCCCGATTTCCCGCTGGTCTGGCGGCTCGAGAAGAAGTTTGCGGGCAGTGGCGCGCTGGGCGACATCGGGGCCCACGCGACTGACCTGGCAACTTACCTGAACGGCGACATTTCCGAGGTGACAGGGCAGATGACGACCTTCATCACGAGCCGTCCACTGGCCGGCGCAGGCGCTGGTTCCTGGGGAGCGAAGGGGAGCAAGGGAAAAGGCAAGGTCACCGTGGATGACGAGACGAACTTCCTGGCGCGCTTCAAGAATGGCAGCGCAGGTGTGTTTGAGGCGTCCCGGTTCGGTGGCGGCCGCAGGAATTACAATACCTTCCAGGTTTACGGCAGCAAGGGAAGCCTGGCGTTCAATATGGAACGGATGAACGAGTTGGAGTTCTACGACCGCACAGAGGACCAGTCGGTGCAGGGATTCAAAACCATCCTCGTAACGGAGGCCACGCATCCTTATGTGGGGGCGTGGTGGCCTCCCGGACACATCATCGGCTACGAACACACGTTCGCGCACGCAGTCCACGATTTCCTGACTTGCCTTGAGAAAGGCCGGATGCCGAAGCCCAACTTCCGTGACGGCGTAAAGAACCACGTGGTGCTGGATGCTGTGGAGCGTTCGGCCAGGACCGGGCGATGGCAGAAGATCAAAGTCTGAGGAACAAGGGTCAGGAAAGCACAGACGGGGACCGGAAGGGCGACGCTTCCAGCTGATAAGCCCGGCTTGCCCGGGCCGGGGACGACAACCATGTCTTACCTGATGGGAATTGACATCGGCACGACGGGCACGCGGGCGGTGATTGTGCGGCCGGACGGCACCGTGGTCGGAGCCGCCACCGGCGACCATCAGCCGATGCGCATGGAGAGGCCCGGCTGGGCCGAGCAGGATCCCGAGGACTGGTGGGAAGCCACAACCCTCGCTGTCCAGGGCGCGCTGAATGAAGCCGCGCTGAAGGGCTCGGACATCAAGGCGGTGGGGCTTTCCGGCCAGATGCACGGCGTGGTGTTGCTGGACCACGCCAATGCCGTGCTGCGGCCGTCCCTCATCTGGTGTGACCAGCGCAGCCAGCCGCAATGCGACTGGATTACGGCCCAGGTGGGTTCCGAGCGGCTGATCCAACTGGTTTCAAACCCCGCTCTGACAGGCTTTTCGGCGCCCAAACTGCTGTGGATTCGCGACCACGAGCCTGCTGTTTTTGAGCGCGCCGCGCACTTCCTGCTGCCCAAGGATTTTGTCCGCTACCGACTGACGGGCGAATTTGCCACCGATGTTTCCGATGCTTCGGGGACGCTGCTGTTTGACGTCTCCAAGCGCCGCTGGTCGCAGGAGATGCTTGCGGCGCTTGGAATTGACTCCGAACTTCTGCCCAGGGCCTATGAGTCGCCGGAAATCACCGGCACGGTCACGCGCGAAGCCGCCCTGCTCACCGGGCTGGTTGCCGGAACGCCGGTGGTGGGCGGTGCGGGTGACCAGGCCGCCAGCGCCGTCGGCAACGGCATTGTGCTGCCGGGGCTCACATCCAGCACGCTGGGCAGTTCGGGCGTGATGTTTGCCTACACCGGGGCTCCCAAGCTTGACCCGGCCGGCCGCATCCACACCTTCTGCCACGCCGTTCCCGGCAAGTGGCACGTGATGGGCGTAACGCAGGGCGCCGGCCTGTCGCTCCGCTGGTTCCGCGACCACTTCGGCACGGTGGAAAGCTGGTATGCCGGCCAGACGGACATCGACGTCTATGAACTTCTCATCAAGGAAGCCGAGCAGATTCCTCCCGGGTCCGGCGGCCTGCTGTTTCTGCCTTACCTGATGGGTGAACGCACGCCCCATCTGGATCCGGAAGCGCGCGGAATGTGGTTCGGCCTCACGGCATCCCATACCCGCGGCCACGTGATTCGCGCCATTCTTGAAGGAGTGGCGTTCAGCCTGCGCGATTCGCTCGAAATCTTCAGCGAGCTGGAAATACCCGTGGACCAGATCCGCGCTTCGGGAGGCGGATCGCGCAGCTTCACCTGGAGGCAGATCCAGGCGGATGTTTACGGCAAGGAACTGGTGACGCTGAAGACGTCAGAGGGCTCCGCCTTCGGCGCTGCGCTGCTGGCCGGCGCCGGCGCGAAGGTCTATTCGTCGGTGGAGGAATCGGCACGCGAGGCCATCCAGGTCAGCGAGTGCATGTATCCGCGGGAGACCAACAACAGGACCTACGATCGCTATTACGAGGTCTACCGGAACCTCTACCCGGCCGTGCGCGCCCTGGCACACCAACTCTCGGCGCTGTCGGCTGAACCTGCTCCGGGGCGTTAAGGTACGAGCCAACCCTCTTCAGGATTTCGAAGGGTTGAATATTCTCACTGCAAAGGAACCGTATGACACAACGACGCCGATCGATCATGATTCTGGCTTGCCTGGTTCTGATTTCTGCTCCTGGTCTTTATTTTCCGGGCAGACGGTCGCAGCCTTTCCGGATGGTTCGCGCAATTCTTCTTCCGTTTTCCGCCAGGCCGATCATGGCAGCCCCGGCTCCTTCGTTTGAGGCGAAACTCGAATCCACCGAGTTCGACGGCTGGAAAGCTTACCGTCTGACGAACGGCATCATCACCCTCTATGTGACCCCGGAAATCGGAGGCCGCGCCATCCAGTTGCAACTGGGCGATGAAAGCTACTTTTTTGTGAATAAGCAGTTTGAGGGGAAGGTCCTGCCGGAAAGCCAGAACAATCTGAAGTCCGGGTGGGCCAACTACGGCGGCGACAAGGTGTGGCCCGCGCCGGAAGGCTGGATGAACGACAACCAGTGGCCCAGCATTCCCTACTACATCCTCGACGGCACCCGGTTCAAATCCGAGGTGGTGAAAAACACGCCCCAGGAAGTAGCCGTCCGCGTCACCAGCCCGCCCGACCCGCGGACGGGTGTGCAGTTTATCCGCACGTTTCATGTTTATGCCGGTACCACGCGCGTCCAGGTTGACCAGGTGATGCGCAACATCAGCCGGCGGCAAATCCGCTGGGGCATCTGGCACTTGATCCAGAACGACGCCTCGGACGCGCATGATCCTTCCAAACCCAATCCCGAGCTTTACGTTTACATCCCGCTGAATCCTCACAGCATGTTTCCCGGCGGCTATTACCATCCTTACGGCGACGCGCGCAATCCCAGCTACCAGAGTGTTGATAACGGCCACATGCTGCGCATCCACTATGAGTATCGGGTGGGCAAAGTGGCGGCGGATTCTGACGCCGGCTGGTACGCGGTGGTCAACGGACAAAAAGATGCCTGCCTGGTGGAAACGTTCAAACATTTCCCCGGCCAGGAGTATCCCGATAACGCTTCCGTCGAATCCTGGAACGACGGCCCCGGGCATATCTCGCGCGGGCCTTTCTTCCAGACACTTCCTGACGACCCGAAGCAAACTCCCTATTTCCTGGAAACGGAAGTCATCAGTCCTTACGCCACGCTCGATCCCGGCCAGGAATATGAGTTCACGGTCCACTGGGCCCCCACTCGGCTGCCAAATCCCATCGTGAAGGCCGTATGGGTAGGAGCCATCAGCAAGCCACTCGCTGCTGAAGTCTCCGGCAATCAGGTCGCTTTGAAAGGAGTGTTCGGAGTGTTCGTTCCGGGTACAGCGGAAGCGGTTTTCTACAGCGCCATGGGTGAGGAACTCAGCCGGCAGAAGCTCGAGGCCGTCGATCCACGCCAGGTCGTTCGGCTGGATAAGACGGTACCGCTTCCGGCCAAGGCCTTCCGGGTGAGCGTCCGCGTGGTCGATGCGGAGGGCCAGAACCGCGGTTTTCTTGGGAACGTGATCCTCAAGAAAGGCCTTTGATTCTTCCTCATCAGTCTTGGTTCTTCGCCGGGGTTGCTCCCGCGGCAAAGGCTTCCACTTCTTCCCGCGTGGGGAGAGAAGGCAGCGCACCGAGCCGGGTCACGGCCAGCGCTCCGGCCAGGTTTGCGTAGCGCATGGCATCTTCGATCTTCTCGCCTGCGGCGAGCTTCACCGTCAGGGCCGCCGTAAAGGCGTCCCCAGCTGCGGTTGGGTCCACTGCTTTGATCTTCGAGGCCGGAAAGTGCGCCGCCCCTTCGGCAGTGACCAGCATGGAGCCGTCGCTGCCCATTTTTACCACCACGGTTTCCGCGCCCAGACCGAGTAGCTTCCGGGCTGCTATTTCGACCGATTCCCTTCCGCTGACCGTCTCCCCGCTCAAGGCCTCAAGCTCTGTCTCATTAGGCGAAACGATGTCGGCGAGCTTCAAAGTCTCGGTTGAACACTGCCGGGGCGGACCCGCATCCAGCACCGTCAGCTTGCCGGCTTTGCGCCCCGCCCGTAGCACCGCTTCCACCGTTTCCATGGGAATTTCCAGCACGGTGAGGACGGCGTCGGCTCCGGCAATCGCCTCCTGCGCGCGATCGATGTCTTCCGGTGTTAGGGTGCGGTTGGCGCCGGGATCTACAACAATGGAATTGTTCCCACTGGGATAGATGCTGATGAAAGCGCATCCCGATGAACGCTCGGCTTCGCGCCGCACCCAGTGCGTGTCAATGCCGCTGGCCTCAAGATGGCCAACCAGAAAATTGCCGATGATGTCATCACCCACCGCGCCGATGAACGTCACCTTCGCTCCCAGGCGCTTCACGGCAACCGCCTGGTTGGCGCCCTTGCCGCCCGGAAAGAATTTCAGGTTCGTCGCCAGTATGTTCTCTCCCTCGCGGGGAGGCCGTTCGGCATTGACCACCACGTCAAAATTGCTGCTTCCCACCACTACCACTCGAACATCTTCAACTGGCTTCACCATGCTCCTCCTCTTGCTGCGAGTAACAACTTCTTCCGATTTGGGACCCGTAGCGGCGGGGTTGCCCCGCCATGTGGCGGCGTAAAGCCGCCCCTGCGTCATGACGTGCTGCAACTCTGAACAGGTCGTGACTTCCTCATTCGCACGATGGACATTATATCCTCGCTTGCGTACGCTTCGTCTGCCGCCCCGTTGACTGCGCCTGCGTTTACACCCGGAACCTTTTCGGCGTATCCTCAGAATATCGCGGCTGTTTGGAAAGGAAACAACGATGAGCAAGACCAGGCAGGTCTCCGTCTGGGTTGACAGCTCTCCCGGGCAAATCGCTCGCGTGGCCCGCGCGCTGGCCAGGGCGAGAATCAAAATCACGGCCTTCACCTGCTACGGCAACGGCAGCGAAATCCCTGTCAGATTGCTTGTCAACAGTCCCGCCCGGGCCAGAAAGGTGCTTCGTGATCTGGACTTGCGCGTGACGGAAGAGGAAGTTCTCAGGCTCACGTTGCCGGACAAACCTGGCACCCTGGCAGAAATTGCGGAGCGGCTTGCAAAGGCGCACATCAACATTGATTACAGCTACGCAACGGTCGCGAAAGGGGAAAAACAATCCGATCTGGTCCTCTCCGTTTCTGATCTGGCCGGCGCTGTGAAAGTGCTGAAGGGTTTGTAGCGTCCCGGCCAGAGACGCTGGCGTGCGCCGAACCTGCGGAAAACAGTACGAGAAAGAGTAGCGGCTAAGCGAAGGGATAACGGCCGAGTTCGATGGTGCGGTCCGCCACCTGGCGCTTCAGCCCGATCACGTCCGGCGGCGTTCGGCGCAAAAAACGCCGCAGGATGGCAAGCTGCGTTCGCAGCGTATCACCTTCGGCAATTCTGCCCAGCGCGCGCTTTGCTTCCACTTCAATCCGGTCGGCCGCCTCATAGGCGAAGATTTGCGTGGCGTCCATTTCCGTCCGGCAGGCATCGGCGGATGACTTGCCTATCTTTTTGCGCGCACGGAGCAGCGCGCTTTCCATCGCGTAAATCTCCATCACCAGATTACTGATTGCGGCAACCACCTCCTGCTCTTCACCGAGCGCCTGCAGGTATTTCTGCACGGCGCTCCCGGCAACCAGCAGCGCCGCCTTTCGTGCGCCCTCCAGCACCGCCGCCACATCGCCAAGCGGCGCCTCGTCTTCCGGCGCTTCGCCTGAGGACGAACTGAGAACTTCGTCCAAAAGTTTCTGCGCGGCGGGAATCAATCCCAGCTCGCCCTTCATCGAACGCTTCAGCAGCATGTCGGTAATCAGCAGCCGGTTGATCTCGTTGGTTCCCTCGAAGATCCGGTTCACGCGCTGATCGCGATAGGCGCGCTCCACTTCGTACTCGCTGGAAAAACCGTAGCCGCCAAAAATCTGCACCGCCTCATCAACAATCCAGTCCAGTGATTCGGTTCCCACCACCTTCAGGATCGAGCACTCGACGGCATATTCCCGCAGCGCCGCAAGAATCTGCCCGCCTGCATCAGAGGCCCCGAGATCGACGCCTTCGAGCCTCTGGTCGATCAACCCGCCCGTACGGTATGACAGGCTTTCCGTCGCGTAATTCAAGGCGACCATCTCGCCCAGCTTTTGTTTGATCAGGCCGAAATCGGCGATCTTCCGACCGAAGGCTTCCCGCTGCTTCGCCCAGCCGACGGATTCCGCGATCAGAAACTTGGCCGCGCCCACGCATCCCGCACCCAGCTTCAGCCGGCCCACGTTGAGGATGTTGAAAGCAATCAAATGCCCCTTGCCTACTTCGCCCAGCACGTTTTCCACCGGTACGGGGACATTTTCAAAATTCACCGGCGTGGTGGACGAACCGCGGATGCCCATCTTGTGTTCTTCGGCGCCCGGCGAAACGCCCGGAAATCCGCGCTCGACGATAAACGCCGTAAAGCTCTCGCCGTCCACTTTTGCGAACACGGTGAAGACGTCGGCAAAGCCGCCGTTGGTGATCCACATCTTGGAGCCGTTGAGGATGTAATGCTTGCCGTCGGCGCTGAGCGTGGCGCGTGTCTTGCAATTGAGCGCGTCGGAAGCCGAACCTGCTTCGCTCAGCGCGTAAGCGCCCACCCACTCGGCGCTGGCGAGCCTGGGCACGTACTTTGCTTTCTGGGCTTCGGTGCCGAAATAGGCGATGGGCAAAACGCCGATGCCGGCCTGCGCGCCGATGGTCGCCGTCCACGAACCGTTGAGGGCGGTTTTTTCGGCCACGATGATGGAAGAGATCTTGTCGAGTTCGAGGCCGCCGTACTTCTCCGGAATGTCGGTGGCGGGCAGCCCGATCTCCGCAGCCTTCTTGAGAAGTTCGCGCAGCAGAGGCAGGTTTTTGTCTTCGATCTCGCGCACCCGGGGAAGAACTTCCTTCTGCATGAACTCTTCCGCCGTCCGGGCGATCAACCGATGCTGGTCCGTCACGTCCTCCGGCGTAAAGATTTCCTCGGGCGTCCGCTGCTCGATCAGAAAGCTGCCGCCTTTGATCCGCTGTTTTGCTTCGCCGGTGGTCATGAGTTCCTCGTTTTCTGTAGTGAAATGTGTAACTTACACCGGGAAACCTTCGTCTCCGTCTGGTTGTTCAGTGGCGAAAAAGCTTCGTCTCCCATAGGGGGCAAAATTGCATCGTAAAAGTACCTGCGGCAGCCTCGAAATTTACTGAAGGTTCTCAAAAATTCCCGCCGCGCCCATGCCGCCGCCGATGCACATGGTCGCCATGCCGTAGCGAGCCTTGCGGCGCTTCATTTCGCCCAGCAAAGTGGCCGCGAGCTTGGCGCCCGTGCAGCCGAGCGGATGTCCCAGCGCGACGGCGCCGCCGTTGACGTTGGTAATCTCCGGATCGAGCCCGGCCTCGCGCATGACCGCCAGCGCCTGCACCGCAAACGCTTCGTTCAGCTCAATGAGTTCGATCTCCTGGTAGCTTGAGGCCCGCAAACTTCAGCGCCTTGGGAATGGCAAACACCGGACCCATGCCCATCTCCTCCGGCAGCGTGCCGGCGGTGGCGTAGCTGACAAACCGCGCCAGCGGTTTCGCCCCAATCGATTTCGCTTTTTCAGCCGACATCACCACCGCCGCCGCCGCGCCGTCGCTCATCTGCGAGGCGTTTCCGGCGGTCACCGTTCCTGCTGCGTGGAAGGCGGGTTTCAGCTTGGCCAGTGCTTCGGTCGAGGTATCGCGGCGCGGGCCTTCGTCGGTGTCGAAGGTGATCTTGCGGGTCTGGGGCTTGCCATTCATCTCGACCTCCACCACCTCCATCGGCGCGATCTCTTCCTTGAACCGGCCTGCGTCGATGGCCGCAACGGCGCGCTGGTGGCTGCGCAGGGCAAAGGCGTCCTGCTGCTCGCGGGTGATCTGGAATTTCCGGGCAAGATTTTCCGCGGTCAAACCCATGTTGAGGTAGGTGTCAGGATAATGGTCCACCAGGTAGGGATTGGGAGAAAAGTGGTAGCCGCCCATCGGAACCAGGCTCATGCTTTCGGTGCCGCCGGCGATGATGGCGTCTCCAAAGCCGGCCATGATGCGCTCCGCGGCCAGCGCAATCGCCTGAAGGCCCGACGAGCAGAAGCGGTTGATGGTCATGGCCGAGCAGGTGACGGGCAGCCCGGCGCGCAGCGAAGCGATCCGCGCCACGTTGTTCCCCTGCGCCGCTTCGGGCATCGCGCAGCCGAGAATCACGTCTTCAATTTCGGCGGCCTCCAGGCCCGGAACGCGCCTCAGGGCCTCGCTGATGGCCGCGGCGGCCATGTCGTCGGGCCGGGTGTTGCGCAGCGTGCCACGCGGCGCTTTGCCCACCGCCGTGCGCGCAATGGAAACGATGACAGCTTCTTTCATGCTTTTCCTCCCAGACGGCGAAATCTCAATTTCGCAGCGGCTTGCCTTTCTTCAGCATAAACTGGATGCGCTCCTGCGTTTTCTTCTGGCCGCACAGGCTGACGAAAGCCCTCGCGCTCAAGGTCCAGCAGGTACTGCTCGGAAACCACCTGCGGCGAGGTGAATTCACCGCCTGCAAGCACCCGTGCGATGTGCGTACCCACCACCACGTCGTAGTCGGAAAGGCGTTCGGCCCGCCGCATCAGGTGCAGGCCCAGCTTCATCATGGAGAAGGCGCTTTGCCCCGGCACGCGGATGTCCGTGCGTTCCACGCTGGGACGGTAACCCAGCTTCACAAGGTCGAGGGCCAGTTGTTTGGCGTCGGCAATCTGGCGGTCGCGGTTCATGCTGATGGAATCGCGCGCGGTCAGGTATCCGAGCTTGCGCGCATCCGCCGCGCTGGCTGAAACCTTCCCCATGCCAATGTTAAGAAACACTTCCTTGACGTAGGTAAACGGATCGGCATGCTCGTCGGCGGGCACGGCATCGAGCGCCCGAACCAGCATCTCCTTGGTCCCGCCGCCCGCCGGCAGCAGCCCCACGCCGGTTTCCACCAGGCCCATGTAGGTTTCCGCAGCCGCGCGCATGCGCGCGCAGTGGAGCGCCATCTCGACACCGCCGCCAAGCGTCAAGCCAAACGGCGCGGCGACCACGGGTTTGGGAGCGTACTTCAGCGCCATGTTGGCCGCCTGGAATCCGCGCACCATGCGGTCAACTTCGTCCCATTCCTCTTCCTGGATGGCCATCAGAAGCAGCAGCAGGTTGGCGCCCACGCAGAAGTTCGGCGCCTGGTTGCCAATGACCAGTGCGTCGAATTGATCGTTCAACGCCCGCAGGGAATGGTGGACCATCTCCACCGTATCGGGGCCGATGGTGTTCATCTTGGAGTGGAACTCCAGGCAGGCCACGCCATCGCCCAGGTCGATGAGGCTGGCGCCGGCGTTCTTCCTGACTTCCTTTTTCCGCTCTTTCAGCGACGGCAGCAGCAGGATGCCTGCGGGAATTTCAACCGGCTGGTATCGCTTCGAGGCAAGGTCAAACACCTGCCGGGTTCCGTCGCTCGACGTATAAAAAGTCTTGGCGCCGGAAGCGAGCAGGCTCTCAACCAGCGGCGGCACGGGGCGATTTTCTTTTTTCCACTGGGCAACGATCTTCTCCACGCCCACCGCGTCCCACAATTCAAACGGTCCCAGTTCCCAGCTGAATCCCCACTTCAGGGCGTTATCAACGGAGGGGATGTCGTCGGAAATTTCAGGAATGCGCATGGCGGCGTAGTGGAAGCAGTCGCCCAGCACCTTGCGGTAAAAATCGCCCACGCGGTCGGGAGAATCCGCCAGCGCGGCGACGCGCTTGCCCGTATCTTCCATGCTGCGGGCCAGGTCAACCGAAGGAAATTTCGGTTTCTGCCGCTCGCGGTATTCGAAGGTCTTCAAGTCGACGGTCAGGATCTCGCTCGATCCGTCGCTGGCCTTGATCTTCTTGTAAAAGCCGCCGCCCGTCTTGTCGCCCAGCAGCTTGCGCTGGTGCATGTCGCGCACAAAATCGGGCAGCGCAAACAGGTCGCGTCGCTCGTCATCGGGAAGCGCTTCGGCCAGGTTCGTCACCACGTGGACCATCACGTCGAGGCCCACAATGTCCGTGGTTCGGAAGGTGGCGGACTTGGGCAGGCCCATCAACGGCCCGGTGAGCAGGTCGATCTCTTCGATGCTGAAACCGTCCTGCGCCATGCGGTGAAGAACCGCCATGGTGAAGAAAACGCCGATGCGGTTGCCGATAAAGTTCGGCGTGTCGTGCGCATGGACGATTCCTTTGCCCAGCACGCGGTCGCCAAACTTGGAGATGGTTTCCACTACGTCCGGGGCGGTTTCCGGCGTGGGGATCAGTTCCAGCAGCTTCATGTAGCGCGGAGGGTTGAAAAAGTGAGTGCCCAGGAAGTTGCGGCGGAAGTCGTCCGGCATGCCCTCGGCCAGGCTGGCAATCGAAATGCCGGAAGTGTTGGAGCTGAAGATGGCGCCGGGCTTGCGATGCTGGAGGACCTTCTGGTAGAGCGAGCGCTTGATGTCGCGGTTTTCGGTGACCGCTTCGATGATCCAGTCGCAATCGCCGACCAGCGCGAGATGGTCGTCGAAGTTTCCGACGGTAACGAGGCGCGCTGCTTCCGGAACAAAGAACGCCGGGGGGCGCGACTTCAGCGCCGCGTCGAGGCCTGCCTGCGCAATGCGGTTGCGGGCTTTCGCGTCGCCGGGGCCGGCGCCCTCGGGGCACGATGTCAAGAAGTACGCTGGGGATGGAGGCGTTTGCAAGGTGGGCGGCGATGCGGGCTCCCATGGTTCCCGCTCCCAGAATGGCAACTTTGTGGATCTCCCGCACGGAACCTCCCTGGTGATATTGAAAATTGTCTAAGGGTGATTATGAGAGATGGGTGAGGGAGGGTCAAGGCATGGGTCGTAAAGGTGCTGGCTGGCGTTCAGGGTGTGGTAAGGGGAAGAGTTAACACAGAGGAAAGTCCCACGGCACAATCATCGGTGGCGTGGCTATACGGGAGTCACCCGCAGCGGTGACTACCGTCACATCATTCGCCTTCCCGCCGCAGTATCTGTTCAGAAGACGGAGTTGAAAAGAAGTAGACACCGTGCATACCGACCCTCTCAATTGGAACCGGGTTGTGAGACAACCCCGTGCTTGCACATAGGGCCGTGCGGCGGGAGTTCTTCCATGAATCACCTGTGGCGTGCGAGGCACACATTGTGCGTGGCGGGCGCGTTAGCTGGGAGCCTGCTCACACTTTCCCTGCTTGCCCAACAGACGACTCAGCCTGGGGACGCTGACCTGGAGCGCGGCAGAGGGCTGTACGTATTGCACTGCCAAAGGTGCCACGGGACCGAAGGCGGGGAGATGGATTGCATGGACATCGTGCCTCTGACCGGTCTGGGCCGGCGCCCGCGCGTGGGCCTGGTGCGGGACGTCCTGTCGCCATCGTATTTCTTCAGGGGCACGTCCTTCAAAGGAGCTGACGCGCGTGATCTCGCCGCCTATTTGCTCAGCCTGAAAGGTGAGAAGGGATTCGACGACCCGGGTCTGCTGTGCCCGATCAGGCTCCTCGAGAAAAGGTACGGACTCTTCGATTACTACCGGGCGATCGACGTCCGCGACGGAGCGGCCTACGCCAAAGGGCACATCCCGAACGGCGAGCGCTGGCCCACCGGTGAGAAAAGTAACGAGCGCCAACCGCTCACAACGGACCTCGTAAGGCAGAAACTCGGTTTATTTGCAGTCAAGCCTGCAATGACCATCGTGGTCTACGACGACACCGTGACGCCGGAAGCAGCCCTCTTGTGGTGGGAAATTGTTCGCGCGGGACAAAAGAACGTGGCTATTCTCGACGGGGGATTGCGGAAGTGGGTCAGCGAGGGTCTCAACCTGACAACGGTGGTGACACCCTTGGCGCCGGGCACCTATGTTCCCTCAGAACCGGCGGAAGTGTCGCCTGTCTCTGCCGAGCGGGACTACCCCCTGCTTCACTTAAAGGCGGGATTGGCACAGCCCACCCCAGGCGTTTTCGACTGGGAACGCACGGTTGCCGACGGTCAGCTCCGGTCCGCGGCTGAGATTCGCGAGTATCTCAGACGTAGCGAACTCAGATTCCCCGGCCCTTATCGGGTCGAGGGAAGCGACGCCGAGGCCAGTTTCCTCGTCTATGTGCTCCGCCTCATTGGTTACGGCGGAGCGTCCTACGATCCTGTCAGCAAGATCCTCACCGCCGGCAACTCAAATCCGCACGCTTCCGTTCCACGAACACCTTAGGTCATCACCCACGGCGACTGGTGCAGACACTTGCCTTGTAGTGTGCGCAATCTCGCGTAGCGCCAGGCTCTTATTTCCGCCCGGGACATCGCAGACCCTCGGCACAGGAGGCCGCGCAAACCGGCGGCTGACAATTGCACTCCGTTGCGGCCAACTGTATATTGTGGACTGTTCAAAAATTGAACACGGAAACTGCGGCCAACACGCAGGATTTTTTGCAATGACGACGTTTGGACGTTTGAAAGGGAGGACGGGTCATGGACAACCATCGTTCTCTGGGCGGGTCGCCCATCACCATCTCGCCGATTGGCCTTGGCTGCTGGCAGTTCTCCGAAGGCCGGGGGTTGGCGGGCCGATACTGGCCGGCCCTGCCGCAGGAGACTGCGAATCAGATTGTGGCGGCCAGCCTTGATGCCGGCATCAATTGGTTCGACACTGCCGAGGTTTACGGTGGCGGGCGCTCGGAGGCGGCGCTCGCCAGGGCTCTGACGGCCGCCGGCAGGAAGAACGGTGACGTGGTGGTGGCCACGAAGTGGTGGCCCCTGTGGCGAACCGCCGGGAACATCAAGGCGACGATCGGCGCACGGCTGGCGTCTCTGGCGCCGTTCAGTATTGACCTTTACCAGATCCACCAGCCCTTTGCCCTGGCCTCGACCGCGGCGCAGATGCACGCCATGGCCGGCCTGGTGGAAGATCAGCGGATCCGGACCGTGGGCGTCAGCAACTTTTCAGCGGCAAAAATGCGCGCTGCACATCAGGTTTTGGCCACGCGGGGAATCCACCTGGTTTCAAACCAGGTGCGATACAGCCTGCTGGGCCGGCAGATCGAGAAGAACGGGCTCCTCAAGACCGCCCAGGAACTGGGCATCACCGTCATCGCCTACTCGCCGCTTGCGCAAGGGATCCTTTCGGGAAAGTATCACCGCGACCCGGAGATGATCCGTTCGCGCCCGGGTCCCAGGAAGTGGATGGCGGCGTTCCGGCGCCGCGGCCTGGATCGCTCGAGGCCGCTGGTAGCCGCACTCGAGGAGATCGCACCGTGCGCACGGAGCCACGCCCTCGCAGGTGGCGCTCAATTGGCTCGCGAATTTTCACGGGGACACCGTGGTGGTTATCCCTGGAGCGACGAGCGTTGCGCAGGCAAAGGAGAACGCCGGGGCGATGACCTTCCGGCTCAGCGACGCCGAGATGAAGAGGCTCGACGAGCTTTCGCGGCCTTTTTGCTGAATCGTGGAGTGGTGTCCCATGGCTTCCGTCTTGAGCCAAAGGAGCGAAGAGCCGCAGGCCGCGAGGGCCTGCGCTACGGGCGCAGGTTACCGCGTGGGTTCCATCTGGAGGGCGTTGTTGAAGCGGTTGAAATAGTTGAACAGGCCGGCGACGGCGGCGAGGCCGAAAGAAACAGCAGATTCCTCGCCGCCCGGCTGTGCGGGACTCCTCGGAATGACGGGAAGGGGACCGGAATGGCGCGTTGCCGGATTCTCTCCGGCAACCCAGTCAACAAGTGTTTACTGCGTCTCGTAGGAAGCCAGGAAGGTTTTCATCCCCTGCTCGTTCATCTTGAGCTTCCCGGAGGCGATGAGTTCCTTCTTCAGGTTCTGGCGGTAAATCTCGTAGGCCAGACTGCGCTTTTGCGTCAGAAGCTGCTCGCGGATCTGGGCTTCCTGGGAGGCGAAGTCGCTTTGGTCCGGAGGCGTGTGGGCAAGAACGTGGATGACCACGTTATTGCCTTCAGCCGTGAGGACTCCGCTGGTCTGGCCGGGCTGGAGCGTAAAAGCTTCCGGCACGCCGCTTCCGGGCCCGAGGTTGGGAACGGTATCCTGCTGCGTAAAGTCTTTGCTCTCCTGCAGGTTGTAGCCGCCGGCCTTGGCCAGTTTGGCAAAGTCGCCTTTCTTGGCCTGCTCCGCAAAAGCTTTGGCCTTCTGGTCAGCAATAATCTTTGACTGCGCCGCGCGGTAATCCTCTTCCACCATGGCGTGGACGGGATCCAGCTTGGGAACGTGGGCGGGAACAATTTGTGTGACCTGGATGATGGCCGTCCCTTTGGGCACGGTGATGGCCTGCCCCACTTCATTCAGCCGCAGCTCAAACGAGAGGTTCTGGAAGGCGTCGTTCGAGCCGAAGTCGGGAACGGTCTGATTGTACTGGAACAGCGGGGTCTGTTTAACCTCAAGACCCGCCTGTTGGGCGATGGAATCAAACTGCTTGGGGTTCGCCTTAAGCTTATTGTCGAGTTTGTCCGCATAGGCCTGCCGGGCCGCCTCCATCTTTTGCTTCATCAGGGTGTCGTGGATGGAATCCTGGACGTCGTTAAAGGACTCGAGGTGCGCAGTCTGCTTGTCCATGACCTTGATGATGTGGATGCCATAGGTGGTGTGGACCAGGCCACTCACCGTTCCGGGCTGCATGTTGAAAGCCGTATCTTCAAATTCCTTCACGGTCTGTCCGTGGACGATCCAGCCAATGTCCCCGCCGTTGGAGGCGCTGGTGTCCTCTGAGTATTTTTTCGCCATGTCAGCGAAGTTGGCGCCCGCTTTGATTTTGGCCAGCACGTCTGCGGCGGTCTTTTCCAGATTCTTCACCTGCTCCGGAGTCTTGCCGGTGGTTTTGAAAAGAATGTGAGCAACCTTGACGCGGTCAGGCACGCGGTAGTCGGAGAGGTGGCTGGTGTAATACTGCTTCATTTCGGCGTCACTGACGGTGACGTTGGCGCGCACATCGTCCGGAGTGACCAGGACGTAGCGGACCTGCCGCTGTTCTTTCTGCTCGTAGTGAGAGGCGTTCTTCTTGAAATAATCTTCCAGGTCCTTGTCCGTGACGGGAACCGCCTTCAGGAATTTGCTGGGATCAAAAACGACGTACTGAATTTTGGCCTTCATGTAGTGCTGGTCATAAGCCTCATGCACCTCGGCAGGCGTCACCGAAACGCCGTCGGACACGACAGCCTGGATTTTCTGGAGCAGCAGACTCTGGCGAATCTGGTCCTCAAATTCCTGGGTGCTGATGCCCATCTGCTGGCTGACAAAGTTCTGGTACTGCGTCATGCCGACAAACTTGCCGTTGGGATAGAGCCAGGGCATCTTTTCGAGCGCGGCCATCAGCTCCTGGCTGGAAACCTCCAGGCCCATCTTTTTGGCCTGCATCGTCATGGCCTGGCGCAGGACCATTTCATCCAGCATGGTGCCGGCAATGGCTGGGATGATGTGGGGGTCACTTCCAAGCGAGGAATTGCGCAAACGGTTGTCAATGGTTTGCCTGAGGTCCTGCATGGTGATGGTGGTTCCGCCCACGCTGGCGAGGACGTCGGCCGAACCCTGGGCCGTATTCCCGCCGCCCAGCGGCGTGAACATTATGACCATGCTGAGAGAAACGATGCCGAGAAAAAACACCAACAGGTATTTCTTCACCTTCTCCCGGTGTTTCTTAAATAGTCTGAACATTATTGCTCCGGACGTTTAGTGTCGATCTTAATCATTATATGTCAGCCCGTAAGGGCTAACAACTGAAAGGAACGAGCAGATTGAAGGATAACGGGTTGAGCGCGGCAACAGCTTGCGAATTGAGGGAAAACTGCTTGACCCAGATTGCCCTTTGGTCAAGAATGCTCTAGGGTGTTGGCCGCATGGCTCGAAAATCACGCGTACCAGGCCCCGAGCAAGGACATAAAGTCGAGGTCGAATGGACAACTATCAGCTATCGCACCATCGCTGTTTATGCTGTTCTGGGCCTTGTGGCATTGAGTTTTACCCTTTATCTCATTGCTCCTAGCTATTTTGCCCGGAAGGTCCGGGGGGCACTCCACGCGCTGACGGCGGGAGTGGTGGAAAACGGCGCGGGAAACGTGGCGCCTTCGAAACGCGACGCCCACTTTGTGAATCTGGACGGGACGGTTCGAGTGAAAAAGGCGCAGTCTCCGCAATGGGCCCAGGCCAATTACAATACCAATCTTGTGACCGGAGACTTTATCCAGACCGGCAGTGACGGAGTGGCCAGAATCATTTTTGCCGACGGAACCAATTACGTGATCAAACCGGACTCCCTGATTGCCGTGGAGGAAAGCGGTGAGGACCCGGTAACCAAGGCGACGCGCGTGGCCGTGCAGGTGACTTCCGGAACCGTAGACCTTTCCACGGGTAAATTTGAGGTGCCGGGGTCTACTTCCAAGGTGGCCTTTGCCGATGCCATGGCCAACCTGGGCGCGGAAAGCCGGGCCGTGGTGCAGAACGATCCGAAGAGGAACATCCACCAGATGACGATGGACCAGGGCGGCGCCCGGGTCACTCGCGGGTCGACCACTGTACAACTGGGGCAGTATGAAAAGGTCACCTTCTCCTCGAAAAAGTCGGGACTGGTTCGTGAAAAGGTGATTGCGCCTCCGGGGCTGATTTCACCCGCCAACATGGCGCTGAATGTGGTGCGGGCGCCCCGGGCCACCCAAATCGAATTCAAATGGTCAGCGGTGGAGGGGGCCAGAGAGTACGTGCTTGAGATTTCGCCTTCCGGCATGTTTTCAAACCTTGTGGTGAACCGGAAAGTAAAGGGGCCCTCGGCAGAAGTGTCCGGACTTGACGAAGGGGTTTACTATTGGCTTGTGAAGTCGATTGATGGGAACGGGAACGAAAGCCAGGCGTCCAGGCCCAACCGGTTCGATCTTGTTCAGCAGATTTCAGAAAACCACCAGGCGTTTCTTGAAATCACGAGCATCACCCAGCATGGGCGCGTTGTGGAAGTAGTTGGCCGTACGGAACCGGGGTCCACAGTGATCATTAACAATCAGCAGGTGTTTAATATTGCGGCGGACGGCACGTTCCGGCACTTTACGTCTCCGCTGCCCAAGAAGGGCTCAAACCAGATCACCATCACGGCGCAGGACCGGAAGGGCAACACCAAGACCATCCGAAAGACCGTCGTGATCGAGTAGCAAAAAACAGACAGGTATTCGTTTTCAGAAAGGGATTCGTTAAAGGAATGAGTTTTCGTTCTCTCTTCAGTGTGTTTTCATCAGACCTCGCCATCGATCTTGGCACGGCCAACACCCTGGTTTACGCGAAGGGCAAAGGCGTCATCGTCAACGAGCCCTCGATTGTGGCCATCAACAAGCTGAACGGCGATATCGAGGCCGTGGGGCGCGAAGCCAAGGAGATGCTGGGCCGCACGCCCGGCAATATTGTGGCCATCCGGCCCTTGAAAGACGGCGTCATTGCAGACTTCAAGGTGACGGAAAAGATGCTGAATTACTTCATCCAGAAGGCCCACAACCGCAAGGTGTTCGTCCATCCGCGTATCGTGATCGGCGTACCATCGGAAATCACCCAGGTGGAAAAGCGCGCGGTGCAGGATTCGGCATTCCGGGCCAAGGCCAGCGAGGTCTACCTGGTGGAGCAGGCCATGATGGCCGCCATCGGTTCCGGGCTGCCGATCACCGAACCTTCCGGCAGCATGATTGTCGACATCGGCGGGGGCACCACCGACATCGCCGTGATTTCGCTTTCGGGCATTGTTTACAGCCGCTCCGTGCGGGTGGCCGGGAACGAGATGGACGAGGCCATCACCGCCTACCTGAAGCGCCGGTACAACCTGCTGGTGGGTGAAAGGACGGCCGAGCAGATCAAAATGGAACTCGGCTCCGCGTTTCCGCTTGAAAAACCGCAAACCATGGAGATCAAGGGACGCCACCTGCTGGAAGGCGTTCCCAAGACCATCACCATTGATGATTCCGAAATCCGGGACGCCCTTTCAGAATGCGTTGCCACCATCATCAACGCCATTCGCGTGGCCCTGGAGCGCACGCCGCCGGAACTCTCCGCAGACATTTCGGACCGCGGCATTGTTCTCACGGGCGGAGGCGCACTGCTGAAAAATCTCGATAAACGCATCCGCGAGGAAACCGGGCTGCCTGTCTCCATTGCCGAGGATCCGCTGGCTTCCGTGGTGCTGGGTACGGGGCGCATGTTAACAGACTTTAACCTGCTGCGCCGGGTTGCTATAGAATAGAAGGCTCTCCGGGCCCGGCGGATTAGAGTCCCCAGGCTTGGAAGCGCATGGCCCTTTCCCGGCGCGCAGAACATGCCGAGGATCGGCCCGAAAAGGTTGCTGAACGCTCCTGCCCGTTGCGCTGCCGCGGCGGGCGGAAATCAATCGGGAGCGGAATGACAGGCCAGGGAGTCCGGAACGGCGCGGTCCCGGGACGGCCTTCAGCAAACCGGCAGAACCCGGATTGAAGCGGCTTGCGTTGAAACGAACTGCGTTCACACAATTCGACGAGAACTCCTGGCTGCCAGAGATTGTGGCCAGGCACACTTCCTTTTTTGTGCTGCTGGGGGTGTTGTTCGGTCAGCTCCTGCTTCTCTCCATCCAGGTGACCCGAAACCAGAACGTCAGGCTCATCAACGTCTGGGCCGCCGAAATATTCGGTCCCTTTGAACGGGGTTTCCACGGGGCTATCAACGGCACCGCGGAGGCTTGGGTTTCGGTTCACGAACTGTGGGCGCACGGGGAGGCTAACAAGAACCTGGGGTCGGAACTGGTTCTGGCCCGGGCGCGGATCCAGCAGCTTTCAGAAGAGGCGGCCGGGGTTGAGCGCCTGAAAGCTCTGCTGCAATTCAAGGAACAATCACCTTATAAGACCGTCGCAGCGCAGGTGATCGCCTCAAGCCCTCAGGAGGGTTCCACTACGATGGTCATCGATCGCGGCCAGGATGCAGGGCTGGAGGCTGACATGCCCGTCATCACACCTGAAGGCGTGGTGGGAAAAATTGCATCAGCCTACGCCCACACGGCACAAGTCCTGCTGATTACGGATCCCACCTGTGGAGTGGGCTGCCTGCTGGAGAAAAGCCGCATCCAGGGGATTTTGAAGGGCAGCAGCCGGGACCAGTGCGAGCTGCATTATGTGATGGATGACCAGAAAGTGCCCGCTGGAGAAGCCATTATTACCTCCGGCATGGACCAGGTTTATCCCAAGGGTTTGCTGGTGGGGCACGTTGTGCAGTCCGAGGAGGGCAACATTTACCGTCGGATTACCGTCAAGCCGGCGGCCTCCCTCAACCGGCTTGAGAACGTTCTGGTTCTTTTCAAGTCCACCTCGACGCACGAAAAAGTGGCACGTCACCCGTCCCGTTGAGGGCTGGGGCGGATTTGTCTGCTTAACCCCAAAAGTTCGCTTGTTGTGGCGGAGAGGCTTCCCGCCCCCACGGCCCTGCTGCCGATGCAAAAGCAATCCATCGAGGGTGGATGAAATGGACGTCTATCGCCATCGACCAAAAGAAGCTTTTCGTGCCCACCCTGCGGTCCTGTCGCTGATCGTTTTTACCAGCCTGCTGTTGGAGGTCACGCTTCCTCCTACCCTGCCGGTTGCCCGTCTTTTCCAACTTCCGCTGCTGGTGACCATCTATTTCTCGATGATCCGTGAGAACAAGATCTTCGGCACGGCATTCGGAATGAGCGTGGGGCTGATGGAAGATGCCTTGTCACATGGTTACCTGGGCCAGATGGGCATGGCGAAAGCCCTGATAGGATACCTTGCGGCGACAGCCGGCCTGAAGCTTGAATTTGATAATCTTCTGGTCCGGGGACTGCTGATTGGCTCGCTCGTCATCATCCACAACATCTTCAGCTATCTTCTTAGTCACCAATTACTTGGGCTTCCAACCCCCTTTGATTACCTGCACATTCTGACCACCACGGTGGTGAATGTGGCCCTGGGCTTGATTCTGTTTCTGCTGTTCGACCGCCTCAGAAAGCGGGCGTAACACGGATTATTCATGAAGCATTGTTAGGAGGGCGCTGTCCGTGGCCACCCCCTTCGGGTGAGGGTTTCCCGCCTTTGTAGAGACGTTCCGCTGGAACGTCTCATTCTCAAAGGGTGGCCGAGACACCCCATTGACGCGTCTCTACAGGGCCGGACCCTTTTTGTAGCGGCGGTGTCCCCACCGCGGGGTTTTGCTGCCTTCTGCGGTGGCCGCGACACTGCTTTTTGTGTCGCGGGTTCGCAGGTTCTTGCCCGCAAAAGTCCCAGGGCACAAACCCCGGTGCCGTGGCTTGTATCTACCCGCTCCGTGCGGGTGGGCCGGACGGTAATTTCAATGTTTTGACCAAGGGCCGGCAGGAACCCCATCAGGCGTCTGACAGCACGATAATTTCTTTATTTTGCGAATCATAGTGTGCTATGGTTTGAGGTTAACGGGAGGGGAAATTCTGTGATCCTCTGGGGTGCAGTGGCCTTCAAGCGGCTGCTGGTTCGCATCAGGGGAGGCGGGGTGCTGTTGTCTCTAGCCGGCACCCGGCGAAAGTTCAGTCGGAATGCAGGTTCGATTCCCGGAGGACGAGCGGTTTCCTTCCTGGAAGATCACCTTCCTGGAGTATTGTGTAGCGGCGGCCTTTATTGCGCTGCTGGTAGGTTACTGGCGTCTGCAGATCCGACAGCACACGCGATTGCTGGAGCAGGCGGAGCACAACCGGATTCGAGACCTTCCCATTATTGCCCCGCGAGGCCGGATTCTTGACCGTTACGGTCGCGTGCTGGTTGATAATTTTCCATCCTTCACCATCCTGCTGAATCGCGACAATGCTTCGCAGCTGAGCGACGCTCACCTCGAAAAGATCTCCAGCGCGCTGGAGCTGGACCCGGCCGACGTGCGAGACATGATCAGGCGCACGGCAAAGTTGCCGCGGTATCAGCCCGTGGTCCTGAAACAGGCAGCCTCACTGAAAGACGTCGCCTATATTGACTCGCACCAGTCCGAGTTCCCTGAAATCGACATCATCCAGTCCCAGCAGCGCTTTTACCCCAAGCACGGCGTTGGCGCGGCGGTGCTGGGTTACGTGGGAGAAGTCTCGCAGGCCGATCTCGCCAGGCCCGGCTCAAATTACCGCCCCGGAGATCTCATCGGGAAATTCGGCATCGAAAAAGAATACAACCCGGTGCTGCGCGGGCGTGACGGAATGAAGCGGGTGGTGGTGAACAGTCGCGGCCAGGAAGTGGGCAGCCTCGGCACGGTAAACGCACTGCCGGGCCACGATCTCAGGCTGACCCTGGATTTGAATCTTCAACTGACCGCCGAAGCCGCGATGGGAGACAAGCCTGGGGCGGTGGTGGCGCTGGATCCGCGCACGGGTGAAGTGCTGGCCATGGTCAGCCATCCGACCTTTGATCCCAATGACTTCACCCACCACATCTCCGTCAAAACCTGGCGGGAGCTCACAACAAACCCCCTGCATCCGCTGATGAACAAAGCCATCCAGGCGCAACTGGCGCCGGGATCCATTTTCAAGATTGTCACTGGAACGGCCGCCCTTGAGTCCGGCACCATTACGCCTGACTTCGCCGTCCATTGCAAGGGCCAGGTCACAATTTACGGGCACACTTTTCATGACTGGACATACTGGGTACATCGCGGTGGGCACGGTGAAGTGGATCTCCACCGCGCCATCGTGGTTTCCTGCGACGTTTACTTTTACACCCTGGGCAAGATGCTGGGCATCCAAAAAATCGATTACTACGCGGACCACATGGGGCTGGGCCGCAGGACTGGAATCGATCTACCGGATGAAGATTCTGGCCTGATGCCATCTCCCGGGTGGGTGAGAAAAGCCTTCCACCGTCAGTGGTGGCCGGGAGAGACGATGTCGGTTGCCATCGGGCAAGGAGCCGTGCAGGTCACACCCCTCCAGGTGGCCTACATGATCGGCGGTATTGCATCCGGGGGCAAGTTTGACCGCCCCCATCTGGCCTTTCGACATGAACTGGAGGAGCTGGGAGCCGATCCGCCAAAGATTACTGAAGTGAGCTTCCCTTTGCACGACACGACCGTGCAGGCCGTAACCAATGGGATGTGGGGCGTAGTCAACGAACCCGGGGGGACGGGAGCGGGCGCCCGGTGCCAGGGGCTGAATGTGGCCGGCAAGACGGGAACAGCCCAGGTGGTGAGTACGGGTCTCCACAATGCCTCCCGAAAGGCAATCTACAGGAACAACGCCTGGTTTGTGGGTTATTCGCCTTCGCCCAGTCCTGATATTGCTGTTGCCGTGCTGGTGATGCAAGGCCAGCACTCCTCGGTGGCCGCTCCCATCGCGAGGGACGTGATCAAGGCCTATTATCAGGAAAAAGGGAGAAACCAGACTCCGGCTCAGCTGGTAAGCCAGGCCACCAGCCGGGCGAAGCCTGAGGCCACGGTGCCCGATCCATGAGGCGGTTTTGAAGCAATGAGGAACTCACTGCATTTCCATGATTTTGACTGGGTCCTGTTCGGGCTGGCGCTCACCATTGCCGGCATTGGACTCCTCGAAATCTACAGCACCACCACCCAGACAGCTCTCGCCGGGCAGTTCCAAAAGCAGATCTACTGGATCCTGCTGGGTTGCGCGCTAACGTTTATCGTGAGCCAGGTGGACTATCACATGGTTCTGGTCCACATTCCGTGGCTTTATCTTCTCAGCATTCTGGCCCTGGTGGCTGTTCTGGTGGTGGGGCCGCGCCTGGCCGGGACCCACCGCTGGCTGCAGATCGGCGGGTTCACTTTACAAGTGTCAGAACTTGTCAAGTTAGTTATAATACTAGCGGTGGCGGCCACGTTCGCGAAAAGGCGGAACAGGGCCTTCACTTGGGGAGAATTGGCCAAGCTGGGGCTCCTGGCCGGCGTGCCGGGAATCTTGGTGGCAATCGAGCCCGACCTCGGAACTGCGCTGACTTTTCTGCCCATTGTGGCGGTAGGGGCATTCCTGGCAGGTATCCGGCGTCGGCAGATCATGGTTTTGGGACTGATAGGATTGTTGGCGTTGCCAGTGGGTTGGTTTTTGTTACGTCCGTACCAGCGCCAGCGGCTTGAAGCTTTTGTCCATCCCGGGCAGAACACCCAAGGCTCCAGCTATCAAGTAACCCAGACGAAAATCGCCATTGGCTCGGGTGGCCTGTGGGGAAGAGGGCTGGGCAACGGCACGCAAAGTCAACTGGGGTTCATCCCGGTTTCCCACGCAGATGCCATCTTTGCCGCGTTTGCCGAAGAGCGGGGTTTTATCGGTACGCTGGCGGTTTTTCTGTTATATGTTATTCTCCTCTTGCGTTTGCTTGAAGGCGCAAAGACGGCGGCCGACGAGGCGGGAAGTTTCCTCCTCATCGGATTCGCTTCGGTTTTGTTCTTTCAGGTTGCTGTAAACGTTGGAATGATGATTGGGCTGTTTCCCATCACCGGCATCCCTTTACCGCTCATGAGCGAGGGTGGGTCCTCAATGCTTTTTATCTTTCTGGGCCTGGGGCTCGTGATGAGCGTTAAGATGCAACGGTTTGTGAATTAGAAGATCGAGCAGAAGCAGAAGAAGTGGCAGCAACTTTTGGAATAAATTTTCGGACCCAGATTTTTTGGGACGGCTCAAAGCAGCCGAATATTTTGCAGATGATGGCTCGGGCGCACTCGCTCGCGGAGCGCCGTCTTGCCCAGGGTTTCCAAAAGGAGACTCATCGAGAGGGGCGGGGCGTACGCTCTGAAGTCGATGGCGTGTGCGGCCAGGCCGGGGACAATCGAAGTTGATCTCCGCAGTTGCGGATTGATCCTTCCCGATTGCCCGACAAAAAGGAGTTTCCATGAACAAGGAGATGTTTATTTCATCGTCTCCGCACGAGACGAAGGTCGCCGTGTGCGAAGACGGTCAACTGGTAGAAGTCTATTTTGAACGTGACACCGATGTGGGCCTGGTTGGAGGCATTTACAAGGGCCGCGTCAACCGGGTGCTTCCCGGGATGCAGTCGGCTTTCGTCGATATCGGACTCGATCGCGATGCCTTCCTGTACGTTTCTGACTTCTCGCTTCAGGACCAGGATGAGTTTGAAGGCGTGCTGGACGAATCACACGCACGGAGGGCGACGATTGAGGTTGAACCTCAAGGGAGTTCCGGGGAGGACGAAACTGCCGCTGGCCGGGAGAAATCGGAAGAGACCGACCAGGCCGCCACGGGTAGCGCAGCAACGAACTCGGCAGCGCCGGAAGAAGCTTCTGCCGTCACGACAACCGCCGAACCCTCGTCCGCGGGTTCAACGCAAACGCGCCAGTCCGCCGCAGAACCTTCCGGCGAGGGAAAATCGTATCGGCGCCGCTCCCATCGAGGCCGCCGGCACCGCGGCCGTCAGGGACGCCCTGACGACCGTCGCAATGACCGCCACGCTGAGCCGCAGGCCGAGGCTCCGAAACCGGAACCGCCCCCCGAATCCGAGGGTTTTGAAATTCTTCCCGGTGAGTCCCTGGCCAAGTACCGCCACCCGGCTGGCAATGAACCCAAGGCGAAGGACGCCTCTGCCCAGACGGGTTTCGAGGAACCCGATTCAGCATCCATAACGGCAAGCGAGCAAACTGCGCCCGACGCCTCTGCCCACGATGCCGCGCCGTCCGGGAATTCGCAGGTTGAAAAACCCGCGGACGAAGGGAAGAGGAGAAGGCGCTCCAGGCATGAGAGGGAGCAGTCCAGGGCCAGGTCTGCGCCTTCGGCCGCCCCTGTCAGCAACCGTTCTTCCGCCAACAGCGAAGCGGTGGAAGAAAGCACAACTGAAACGGCGGAGCATGAGACGGACGCGAAAGCTGAAGCGGGTGGCACGTCAGAAAGCGCGACCCAGCCCGAATCCAGAACCGAAGGAGAAGGGAAACCACGGGCCGACGAATCCGCCTCGGCCGGACCGGAAAACGAACACCAGCCGGAAGCGTCAACAGCATCGGGTGAGGATCCCAAACCAGAGGACAAACCCGAAACCAAAGAACCTGCGGACAGGAATTCTGAAGGAACGGGTGAATCCTCCGACGACCGGTCTTACACCCTGCGCGAACCTCACGCGCGGCCTCGCTTTGCGCCACGCAGTGGACGCCGGGGACGCCGCCGTACGGGCAGGCACTCGTCGCGCCGGAGTTCCAGCCCCGAGCGCGAGTCGTCGCGGGCCGGCAGCCAGAAAGGGCTGCAGATTTCCGAACTCCTGAAAGAGGGCCAGGAAATCATTGTCCAGATCGCCAAGGAACCGCTGGGAACCAAGGGCGCCCGAATCACCTCCCACGTGGCCCTGCCGGGACGTTATGTGGTCTATATGCCCACCATCAGCCACATCGGAGTATCGCGAAAGATCGCCTCAGAGCAGGAACGGCTGCGGCTGCGGAACATTGTGATGGAGCACAAGGGCGCGCTGACCGGCGGATTCATCGTTCGCACGGCCGGCGAAGGTCGTTCGGAAGATGAAATCAGGGCCGACCTGCAGTTTTTGACAAACCTGTGGAATGACATTCGCACCCGCGCGGAGCAGGTGAAGGCCCCGGCGCTGCTCTACCGCGACCTCGACCTGGCCCAGCGTCTGATGCGTGACCTGGTGACGCCGGACTTCAAATCCATCTGGCTGAACAACGAGGTCGACTACGAGCGCGTGGTGGAATTTATAAACCAGCTGCAGCCATCGCTGGTGGGATGCGCCAAGCTCCACACCCGGTCTGCCCCGCTTTTTGAGGAGCACGGCATCGAGGACGAGATTGTGAAGGCCCTCAAGCCCAAGGTGTGGTTGAAGTCCGGCGGTTATATCGTGATCAACCAGACGGAAGCGCTGGTGGCCATCGACGTCAACACCGGCAAGTACGTCGGCAAAACCAACCGGCTGGAAGACACCATCGTCAAGACCAACACCGATGCCGTCAATGAAATCGTGCGGCAGATTCGCCTGCGCGACCTGGGTGGGATTATCGTGATTGATTTCATTGACATGGACGAGCGCCGCAACCGGAACAAGGTGGTGCAGGCGCTGGAGGAGGCGTTGCGCCGTGATCGCGCCCCTACCAAGGTGCTTTCCTTTAACGACTTTGGCCTGGTGGCCGTGACCCGCAAGCGCGTGAAGCAGTCACTGGAACGCACCCTTTGCGATCCCTGCGCCTACTGCAACGGCGCGGGTTGGGTGAAGTCCGTCACCACCGTCACCTATGAAATCCTGGCTGAAGCGCGCAAAATGGCTGACGAAATCGAGGGCAAGACGATGACCCTGCGGGTGAATCCCGAGGTCGCCCACGAGTTGAAATCCAAGGAAGGATCGATGGTGCGGGAAATTGAAACTCTGACCCACAAGAACCTGGTGGTCAAGAGCGACCCGACCATTCACCAGGAACGCTTCGAAATCTTTTAAGGATGGGAGGTCCGCCTTTCCGGGCGGACTTTCCGCCGGCAGCAAAACTCGTCAAGACTTAAAATCCCCGGGCTCAACACACAGTTGACCCGGGGACTTCTGTTTAGGGGTGTTTGCGGAGCCTGCTGTTACAGCTTGCTCATTCAGGCGTTACTTCCGGGTTTCCGCGCCAGCGCGTTTCACTCACCAGCCTCTTTCCAATCCACGGGAGCGGCGCCGTAACCAGACCCTGCAGCCACAAAGGCCCATGCAACAGGCTCCTGGCCAGGCTGGCGATTTTGTAACTTCGGCCTACCGACTGCGACAGGCTTTGCCCATAGATTGCAGCCGCGCGCTCAGCGCTCGACCCTTCAGACAGCGATTTCGCCACCGCCTGTGCCGCCAGCCGCCCGCTGTGCAAGGCCATGGAAATTCCCTCGCCAGTGAACGGATCAAGGAAACCCGAGGCATCGCCCACCATGAGCGCACCGCCTTGTACTGCCTGGCGCCGCGCCAGATGCACGGGGGCCGTCGTAACCACCGCGGAGACCTGGACCGCCCCGCGCAAGCGCCTTTCGAGCGCGGGCAGGTGAGCGACCTGCACGAGCCAGACGGCAAAATCCTGCATGCCTTTGGTGCCCGTTTCGCGGATTCGTTCACGGTGCACCAGGCAGCAGACGTTACAGGCCCCCTCCTCCACCGGAGCCAGGCCACAGTAGCCGCCACGGAAGAAATACATCTCAACCCTGTCACGCGGCGGGATGCCGGCAAAGTGGGCCTTTGCCCCAATCCAATCACCCGGGATTTGAGATGCCGCCTGGTGGGCCGGCGAAGACAAGCCCTCAATCGCCCACCAGCGCCCGCAGGCAACAATCAGCGAACTTGCCCTTCGAACACTTCCGCCGGCCGATTCGAGTTCCCAGGCATCCTGATCCTTGTCGCAGGAAACCTGCTTCCGCACTTTGCGGATGGATTCGCCTTCGCGCGCCTCGGCGCCGGCCGATTCGGACGCTTTCCATAATGCGGCGTCCAGGAGGCGGCGCGACAGACCCAACGCAGGGTGCGGCAAACGGAAGGTCCGCGACACACCATGGGCAGAAACGAAACCCGCATCACGGATGTCCGCACCACGGACTACGGTCCCGGGAATTTGGGATTGCAGCAAATGGAGCGCTTCTGGAGAAATGAATTCGCCGCAGACTTTATCGCGCGGAAAACGGTCCCGCTCCCAGAGGGCCACGCTTAGGCCCTGCCGGCGGGCTTCCAGCGCAGCGGCGGTTCCCGCCGGACCGCCACCGATGATCGCCACATCCACAATACCGGAATCGGGGTTCAGATTTTCCATAGCGCGAGTCCAAGGCGAAATGCCGGCATCCGCTCGACTTCAAAGCTGGTGAAGCCTGCGCGGCCGGCCAGGGCTGCCAGTTCATCCTTCGTATAGGCCTGGCGCACGCTGGCCGCTCCATCATGGCGAGTGATCCGGCTGCGCGCAAACGGCCAGGCAAGACGGATGAAAACGTAAGGCAGCCGATGCCGCTCCAGATCGTTGATCAGCACCGCCTCGGAGGCAATCTCTCCAAATCGACGCAGCAATCCCACAGCCTCATCTCCGGAGAAGTGGTGCAGGAAGAGATTGCAGATGACCACATCAAAACTCTTTTCGGCGAAAGGAAGATGGGAGACATCGGCAGCAACCCGTGACAACTTTCCCGGGGAGTGGTTTCCATTCCGCAGGTGGCTGAGGCGGCGGTCGAGGGCCACAAACTCCACGCTGCGGTTGCGACGCGCCAGCTCGGATTGCAGATGGGCCACCAGGCGCGAATCGCCCGAACCGACGTCAAGGATGCGGGCGCGCCGGGAACCCCGGCGGGCGAAATAACGGTCCAGCAGGCTCAGGCAGCCCGAAACGCCTCCCAGCCAGCGGTTGATTCGCCACAAATCGTCAAAACTCTGCCGGATTTCTTCGGGCGTGCCGAGGTCATCATCAAGCCACTCTTGTGAAGGAATGCGCCGCATGGATGGCAACCTTTCTAAGCAGCTCGCGAAACAACCAGCGCGGAGTTTTTCGATCCGAAGGCGATGCAGTTGCAGATGGCATGTTCAATTTGAATCTGGCGCGACTGGTGCGGAACGTAATCCAGGTCGCAGTCCGGATCGGGCACGTCAACGTTGAGCGTGGGAGCGACACGCCCGTCGCGCATGGCCAGCAGCGTGGCCGCCAGCCCGGCCGCTCCGGAAGCCCCCTGGGGGTGCCCGATCATGGACTTCAGGGCGGAAGCGGGCACGCGGTAGGCCCGCTTGCCCAAAGCCAGCTTGAGCGCCCGGGTCTCAATGCGGTCGTTAAGGACGGTGGAGGTGCCGTGGAGATTCACGTAATCCACCTGGTCCGGACCGATCCCTGCCTGCTCCATCGCCAGGCGCATGGCGCGCGCCGGCTCTTCACCGTTCTCTTCCAGGCGCACCCGGTGAAAAGCTTCGCAGGTGGAGCCGTAACCCGAAATGTCGCCGTAGATTTTTGCGCCGCGGGCCTGAGCGTGCTCGTAACTTTCAAGAACAAACATCCAGGCGCCCTCGCCCAGCACAAAGCCGCTGCGGTCCGCCGAAAAAGGACGTGAGCCACGTTCCGGCTGATCGTTCCAGGAAGAGGTGAGGATGCGCATGAGAGTGAAACCTTTCATGATCAGTGGCGCCAGCGGCGCGTCGGCGCCACCGCAAACCACCACGTCTGCAGCGCCGCATCGGATGTTCTGCGCGGCGTAGCCGATGGCGTCAGTCGACGAAGTACAACCGGTTGAGATGAGATGACTGAAACCTCGAAAGCCGAAATGCATCGAGATTTCACTGGCCAGCGTGCCGATAGTCGCCGAGGGAATGGTGTAGACGCTGCACTGCCGCACTTTACCTGAGTAGTAGAGCTCATACTGATGCTCCACAAACTCCTGGCCGCCGCCGCCCGAACCGAGAAGGACCGCGACCTGGCGTTGATCCTGCAGGGTCATCTGCCGTGGTTTGAGTCCTGCGTCGGAGACGGCTTCACCGGCGGCCGCAATCGCAAGCGGCACGACGCGGCTGACGTTGGCCGTGTCTTTCTCGCTGATGTACCGGGTGGGTTCAAAATCTGCAATCTCCCCGGCAATCTGGACCGAAAGCGAAGAGGGATCAAAACGCTGGATGCGGCGGACGCCGCTCCTGCCCCGCCAGCTGGCCTCCCAGAAGGCTTCGCGGCCGAGGCCGTTAGGGCTGACCGCCCCGATGCCTGTTACCACCACGCGGCAGCTCAATTCGCCCTCCGCGCGACGAGGGAGGCTTCAGTTTCGCTGGATGTTCGGTTTGTAACGAGAGATGAATCGGGTTTTGCGGAAGAAATTCTGAAGCATCCATCGCGGCTGGCTGGTCCAATCCAGAGCATTGCGCGTTCAAGGGATGCGGTCGAGGACGACGTTGTAGGTGACCTCAAAATCATTTTTTATCTTGACTGCCCCAAATGCGGCGCTAAAAGGTTGGATGTTGAAATCGGTCAGTTTGAACATCTTTTTTCCACGAATTTGCAATTTGTCGCCAATTTCGTGACAATCCAGTGAAAATTGAGCCTCGCGAGTCACGCCGTGAAGCTTGACATTGGCCACGAGGTGCCAGACTGTGTCCTGGTCGACGGGGTCGAACGAAAGCGAGTGGAGTTCGATGGATGGGAAGTGACTTGCATCGATCTGTTGCGGCCCCAGCATGATGTCCTGCACCTCTTTGCGGTCGGAGGGATTCGCCCATGGGTCGATGACCTTCAGCGACGCGGCGTCGCCTGACAAATCAGCCGTCCAGCCATCCGTCTGCGTCAGGTTCGCCTTTCCGGAAAACTGGGTCAAGGCGATCAGGTGATTGTCTCCAAGCGCGCCCAGGAAGCCGCCTTTGAAAAAATGAATTTCAATCTTGCTTTCCTGGGTATTCACGCGGTAGGAACTTGATACCTGGGCCAGCAGGGACTCCGCGCCTCCTAAAAACAGCGCGAGCGCCAGGAATAACCGGACGGGCGCCCGTTGGACAGCAACGGTGGCAAGGGACGCGTAGAGCTTTTCCTGAAAAAGAATTCCAGCAACCCGGATTTGCTTGCTGCACGGACCCGGAGAGAAATGGAACCCGGCGTTAGCGTTTTTCAATCGTTCAGTTACTCCTAAAGGATCGGCCCCAGGCGGGAGCACGCTCCCCAAAATATCGCATCCATGTTAAAGGCAGGGGAAAGCCAAATCAACAGGAACAACCACGAATTTTCGCCCCCAAAACCGGCCCACTGTGAAACAGCTAGAACGAGCGCAGCAGCGTTGCAATCGATGGCTTTTCCCCATACAGGAAGGCTCGTCCCGCAATTCGTGGAACCAGCGGAAACCTGAAAATCAAGTCGATGCGACCGCGCGTCTCGCCCTCCCGAGTGCCCCCCGGGAGTCTTTTGACATAGTCGCCCAGCGCCGCGCGCCACTTACTATTGTAGCGTTCAAGTGCCGGGGCAGGCGAGGGCCCCTTCAGCGCCTGGTGAACCACGTCAACAGCGACCTCCGCGCTCACCATGGCAGGATAAATTCCCTCGCCGGTCGAGCCGGAAACAAAACCGGCCGCATCGCCAACCAACATGACGCGGCCCCGCACCAGGCTCGGAATGCGGTAAACGCCTCCAACCGGGTCCAGATCAAAATAGACCTTGTGCTCCGGAAGATCGTTTGGGATATGCTTTCGCTCGTGCAGAGCCTGGACGAACTCGCGAAAGAGCGGACGAATCGAGCGGCCATCCTTCAATAGAGCGCCAATGCCAACACAAACGTGCTGCCGCTTGGGAAACACCCAGCCGTAGCCTTGAATGCCACGGAATTCCAGAAACACACGGAACGGAAATCGCTCGCCGTAAAACGCGCTGATGCGCTCGGGTGGAAAAGGAACATCGGTGTTGGCACACAGCACGTAATCGCCAGGCGACCATCCCTTGCGCAGACCCGCCTTGACGGCCACCCTGCTGGAGGCGCCATCCGCGCCAATCAAAATGCGCCCCATCATCTCCCGGCCATCCTCAAGCCGGACGCGAACGCCGTCCCGCTCCTCAAGCAGATCGGATATAGCGCAGCCGCCCATGAATCGCGCTCCCGCCTCCATTGCAACACGGCGCAGGCCGTCGTCGAATTTCGACCGCAATGACAAATAGCCGGACGGCCGGCTTTCCAGATATCGGGCTTCCCTCTCAACTGTCCGGTCATAAAACGCCACACCGTAGAAAGGATTCTCAACCAGGTCGGGAAGGGAACGCTGGAGATAGGAGAACCGCTCAAAGGCCAGGCGGTTGATCCAGCTGGCACAGGTCTTGTGGCGGGGAAAATTGCAACGATCGATCAAAAGCACGGAATAGCCGCGGTCTGCCAGCAGTTTGGCCGCGGTGGAACCGCCCGGCCCCGCGCCCACCACGATCACGTCTGTTCGATCACTCATCGTCACCAGCCGTCCTGGTCACTCGAAAAGCAAGGACAGCAATCTTCCTTCTTGTGTTTCGATCGACACCACTGCAAGAGGTTTCCCGAAAACCTTTCACGCCCATGCCAAAGCTCAATTAGCGGGTGATATCTCTGCGCTGCTTTCCGGAGCCCGGATGAAAATCAGGATAATGACTGTGGCCAGGAGCGGAACGGTGCCGGCGGCTACGAAAGCGGGAAAGTACGAAAATTTATCAACGATGTATCCGATAAAAAGCGTAAAAGCCGTGCTCACCAGACCCGCACCCAGGCCGCTGAGCCCGGTGACAGAAGCAACCACGTCCTGCGGAAACAGGTCAGACGGGAAACGTCAGCCCCATGGTGGACCAACTGGCGTAACCCCAGGTGGCGAAACTGATCAGCGCCAGCGCAACGGTCGTGCTGTGAGTCATGGCGGCGGGAATGCCTGCAATCATGGGAATCGAACTGAGAATGCAGACCAGTTTGCGCGAGCGGACCACCGGCATGCCGCGTTTGATGAAATAGCCCGTCAGGAATCCGCCGGTGAAGTTACCAAGGTCAGCGGCGAGAAAAGGAATCCAGGCGAACGCACCGATCTCTTTCAGGCTGAAGCCGCGCACCTCGCTCAGATATGCCGGGAGCCAGAAGACGTAAAACCACCAGATCGGATCGGTCAGCGAGCGCCCCAGGACGATGCCCCAGACATTCCTTTCCTTCAGCAGGGCCAGCCAGCGTTTCGCGCCTTTCAGGACCGACGTCACCGGCGTACCCCGGCCCTCCAGAATGAGTTTTCGCTCCTCTTCGCCCAGGCGGGGGTGAACGTCAAAGGGGTGGTAAAAGTAGAGCCAGGGAATGAGCCAGACAAACCCCAAAAGGCCGGCAGCCACAAAGGAGTAACGCCATCCAAACTCATAGGCGATGAAAGCAACAAAGGGTGGGGCAATGACCGCCCCCACGCTGGACCCGCTGTCAAAGATGGCGACGGCCAGGCCGCGTTCTTCCGCCGGAAACCACTCCGCCACCGTCTTGCTGGCGCCCGGCCAGTTGAAACCTTCGCCGATTCCCAGCATGAAGCGAAAGACGGCAAGCGAAAAGACGGAACTCGCCATCGAATGCAACATGCTGGAGAGCGACCACCAGATCATGGCCAGGGTCAACCCTCGCCGCGTGCCGATGATGTCAATGATGATGCCGCCGACCAGCCACATCCCCGCGTAAGCAACCTGAAACGCCGACACGACGTAGGAATAGTCCTCATGCGTCATGTGGAAATGCTGCATGAGGACGGGAGCCAGAACGGAAAGGGTCTGCCGGTTGATGTAATTGATGACCGTGGAGCAGAAAAGCGTCCAGACGATAAACCACCGCAGGCGCTTAATCGGTTTGGGCTTCATGGCATCTCACATGCGCTTCAGACTGCAAGCAAATTTGTTTTTGTCTCCAGCCCCGCTATTGCGGCAATTCGGTGGACGAGGCCGGGTCCAGGTAAACCGTGGTGTTGGGGTGCTTCCGCATAATCGTCGCCGGGCAGCGGGTTGAAATCTCTTCGGTCAGCGTTCGGTGGACGATGTGCGCTTTCCGCTCGCCGGGGACGGTGGCGATCAATCGAGGCACGCGGAGCAAAGTCGGGATGGTCAGCGTGATCGCCTGCGTGGGCACCGCCGCCAGATTCGGAAACCATCCTTCGTTCACCTGTTGCTGCCGGCATTCATTGTCAAGGGAAACGATCTTGATATCGACGGGATCTTCGAATTTTGCCTCGGCCGGGTCGTTAAACGCCAGGTGCCCGTTTTCGCCGATTCCCAGCAGGCACAGTTGCGGATTGTGCTGCCGGAGCAGATCGGCGTATTTCCGGCAGGTCTCTTCGGGATTGTCCCTGGTGCCGTCAACGCCGTAAAACTGGCGCATCTTCACCTTGCTGGTCAGCCGCTCCCGCAGATAACGGCGGAAAGAAGCCGGATGATCGTCAGGGATGCCCAGGTACTCGTCCATATGGAAACCCACAACCTTGTCCCAGGGCAGGCCGGAAATGGAGGTCAAGGCATCGAGCGTCGCCATCTGGGACGCTCCGGTGGCAAAAATCACGCCCACCACGTCGTTCTGTGCCGCCAAAGCGCGCAGGCTCTCGGCGGCAGACTCGGCCGCAGCCTTGCCCATGGCCTCGGTGCTTTCGTAGGATTCAACCTTCAGACTATCAACTTGAAGAGAATGCGTCATTCCACTGGTGCTCATTGCGTTTGCTCCTTGATCATATGCTGAATAGAGTGCTGCCACCACAGACTTCGGGCCCTGGCTGCGAAGGAAACGGCAAAAAACGAACGGAAACCCGAGCCTTCGGCGCCGGTCAGTTCCCGGCCATGGCCGCCTTCTGCTGTTGGAGAATGTGCCACAGCGTACCACTGAAGATGTATTCCTGGGCCTGCTTCGGTACGCCGCAGGCGTCGAGCATCTCATGGTAGCGCTTCAGTTCGCGGTCAAATTCCGGCAGGTCTCCGCCAAAAATATCGGAGCCGAAGACCAGTCTTTCAAAAGCGCTATGCTCAGACTTGGGGGTGTGCGGGCTCACAACGCCAGACCACCAGAAAATCGATTTGAAAAAGGTGTAATCGTTCTGCTTCTTGATCAGAGACGATCCGGTGAGGTCCACATAAACGTTTGGATTCCAGCGGGTAATTTCCGCCGCCCAGGCGTAATCAGGATTGCCCATATGTGCGACGACAAGGGTGAGCTTCGGAAACATTCTGGCAATCAGGTCCAGCCGGGTAACCTGCATGCGGGCGATGCTGACGTTGGTGGAGACATTCGGATGTTCGCGGTTCACGATTCCGGTGTGGAACAGCGCGATCATGTGGTACTTTTCAGCGCGCTTGTAAATGGGAAAATAAATCGGGTCATCGTAATTGTGCTTGACGTACTCCAGTTCACCGATGCCGCGAAATCCGGCTTCTTCGGCCAGGTCAATATCCTCCAGGGCATGCGCGCTGTCCATGTCGATTTCTGCAAAGCCGACAAGCCGGTTCGGGTGCGCGTGGATGATGGGCACGGCCGTATCCATCTCGGCCGGAGGAACCAGCAGGAAGGCCATCCCGTCCACCGAGTCCAGTTTTTGCAGCAACTTCTGCAGAAAAGCCGGGTCGCCGTTATAGTGAACGTGCCCGTCGATAATCTTGGGTTGGACCGACTGCGCCAGCAGCGGGCCGCAAACAAATAGGCACATCAGCGTTACAAAAAGCAGGCTAAACTTCTTCATGTTCCCTCCTGGACATTCTTACACTTCGGTTGGCGGCTGGCCCGATTCCTGCGTCAGGCATTCTCCAGACCAGAGTCCGTCGGCACCGGCAGTGTCCTCTAAAACGAAACAATCCCGGCACACAGGCCCGTCACCCGCCGGCAGGCGTTTCTTCCTGGAGCTTTAATGAAACCTGGCCGGAGGCATTTTACCACCCCATCATGGAGTGGCAAGCCTTGTCTCGCACCGCCTCTTTAAACCTCTTCAGGAACGGTGAAAGGCGCACGATAGCCCCGGCCGCCGTCCCGCACCAGTTCCGCCGCTTCCACGTCTCCAATCACCTCCTGCGTCTCGGGATTAAAGTTCACCGTACGCTTGAGACGATAGGAGGCGTTCGCCAGATGCACCAGCGCGCAGGACTTGTGTCCTTCTTCGATGGGTGCGTGCAGATCCTCCTTCTTGCGGCTGATGACACAATCGATGAAGTTCTGGAAGTGAGTGACATCTTCGCCCTTGTAAGCGCCCTGAGGTCCGGGTTCCTGATTCTTCCCGAGCCAGGTTTTATAGTTATCGGGACCACCGCTGGCTGACAATGCCATATATCCTTTGGGGCCATAAAAGAGGTTCCCGATGCTGTTTTGGGTTCCCGCGGACGGGCCCAGCCGTGGATGGCCGCCAGCCGCCTGCTGCACCGGCTCCCTCCCAACCCCGACGCTCGATTCGTGGTTGGTGATCCAGTGCCTGACTTCGAACTCCAGCATGCGGGTCTTGCCGTCGGGCATATCGTACTCAAAGGCGCAGTTCAGAGTGTTGGGCGTTTCCTGGTCATCGTCAAACATGTAGTGGCCGCCCACGGCGGAGGCCCGGTTGGGAAATCCCAGGCCCAGAGCCCAGCGCGCCAGGTCCACCTGGTGGATCCCCTGGTTGCCCAGGTCGCCGTTCCCGTAATACCAGAACCAATGCCAGTTGTAATGGAAGCGGTTGCGGGTAAAGGCATGCTTGGGTGCAGGCCCCGTCCACAGGTCATAGTGCACGCCTGCAGGAACGGGCGCGACGGGGGCACGGCCGATCGTGTCCCGCCACTTGTAGCACAGCCCGCGACTCAGGTAGATGTCTCCAAGCACGCCGCCGTGAACTTTTTCAATCGCTTCCCGGGAGGTTCGATCCGATCGCGATTGCGTACCATGCTGCACGATGCGCTTGTACCGGTTGGCGGCTTCCACCAGTTGGCGGCCTTCCCATAGGTTGTGCGAGCACGGCTTCTCAACATAGACATCTTTGCCCGCCTGGCACCCCCATATGGCCATCAATGAGTGCCAATGGTTCGGCGTGGCAATGGAAATGGCGTCGATGGATTTGTCTTCAAGCAGCTTGCGGACGTCGTTATAAGTTTTGGGCTTCGGAATTCCCATTTTCTCAATCATGGCCAGCCGCTGGCCCATCACGTTCTCATCGATGTCGCAAACCGCTCCGATTTCCACGTTGCGGGCCTTGGCATAACCGTGAAGGTGCGCGACACCACGGCCACGAACACCACAGACGGCTACCCTGACGCGGTCATTCGCGCCAAAGATTCTTTCCGGATGAGTGAAAAAGCTGACGCTCGAAAGCGCGGCAAGCCCTGCCGAGGCGCCCACGCCCTTCTTGATAAAGTCGCGCCGGCTCACTTCTGGCTTTATGGTTTCTTCTGACACGGCGTCCCCTTTCCTCTTATCAGTCCAAGGGTGATACGGATCCTGCGTTAACGCTCCCCTTCACCTTCAATGCTCCTGCTCGGCGTACTTGCGGTAGGCTCCTGCCACGTCGGCCTGTTTGTAATCGCCGTCGTGAATGAAAACGCGGTAGCGGAAAAGCAGGCTCTTGCCTTCATGGATGGTGTAACTGCCATCCTGCAGCGGGTCCCGGGTGAAAAAACTCAAGCCAAACGGGTTTGCGGCAAACAAGCCGTAGCCGCGGGCATGCCAGTAGGTGGGATGGCGGAAGCTTCGCGGGCTGTCAAAGACGGCAATCCCGAGATTTTCGCCGCTGACGGTTCCGTCGTAGTTCACCCAGTTTGCGCGGGTCCCCCAGATGCCTTTCTCGCCTTCCGCACCGTTCGAGTCAATCATGTGCGCCGGGGGCGAATTCAGCTCCGGAGCAAGCCGAATCCCGAACGTTCCCTCCTTGGTGTCGCCAAACACCACCGGGTTCGGGCCTGCATGGATCACAAACTGGCAGTCGATCGTCCGGGTGTCTCCGTCGCCGCGGAAAGTAAAGGTCTGTGTCTCAGTGGCGATCACCCGCTTGCTGGGCGAAATCAGGTCAAATTCAGCCTGGATCGTGCCGGAATCCGGGCCGCTGTTCATTTCGTCAACCTTGCGGAATACCATGCGTCCGTAAGCATGGCCGCCCCCACCCCGGCCGTAAAACTTGTTAAAGGCTTCCTCGCTCCAGAAGTCCAGACCGTTGATGTCACCGTGGTCAAAGTAAAGCGGGCGCTGATGAGGTTCAAGAGAGCGGTCATGGAGGTTAGCCTCGGGAATGGTGTTCCCGATGGGATAGCTGCGCGTGATAATGTTTCCCTGCGCGCTTCGAAGAGGCTGCAGGTACGGCTTGGCAACGTCAGGATTAAAGTAATAAGTCGTGAAAGGCTTGCCGCCGATCGTTACCTGAATCTCGTTACCCTGCCGCTCGAAATGCACCGGCTCAGCAGCTCCCGCTGCGGCCAGGGAAAAACAGCACAAAACGCCCGCAAGCGCGAATAGAACAAATGCCATCCCATGCTTCATCTCTGTAATGAACCTCCGAATCGCTAAGATTTCGACCCTCCGGCTTGCCGATGTTCTTCGAGACACGCCGGTCACTGGCATGACAGGAAGCCCGGACGCTGCCGGGTGTCCCATGCAGGATTTCCCATCATGAAAGAGTGCAAACCGTGACGGGATGATAGCACGAGAACTAATCAATGTCGCAACTCTGTTCGCCGAAATTACTGAATGACCAGACTCTCCGGAAGAGGCAACATCAGCCGTTGGTTTACCAGTTTTGGCAGGAACGGTCAAGATGAATTTGCGTATGTATCAGGAAAATATTCATGATCCGCCGGCATGGGTGGTCAGATTGGCGCTGGAAGTGCTTGAATTCCTGAACAAATGCCTTCCCAGAGCAATCTCTACATCTTATTTCAAGCCTTGGGGATATTGGCGTCAAGTTACGAAAAACCATGCATTTTGGCAAATTTTCTGGTACCTTCTCTCAGACAAAATCATATCGTTCCCGCTATGCGGGAATCGGGAACCTGGAACACACAGACATTTAATGAAGGGGTTAGTACGATGGCTGGGAAACTCAGGGTACAGGAACTTGCCAACAAGGCGAATGTGAGTGTGGCGACCGTTTCGCGCATCCTGAATGGTTCGGCGCGCGTCAGCCAGGAACTTCAGGATCGAGTGAGAAAAGCCGCCGTCGAAATTGGAATTAACCTTCAGGACACGACAAGATCCAGAACGGTTGCATTCGTCCTCGGCAACCGGCACATGCTGCACATGTTCCACTCCAGAGTTCTGGCCGGTGCACAGGACTACTGCACCGCGCACGGTTGGGACGCCATTTTCCTCTCCTATAACTACCAGCCCAGCGTTCCGTGGAAAGAACTACGTTTCCCGCAGGTCTTGCGAAGGCGCGACATTATTCGAGCCGCCATCCTGGGCGGAACGCACTCGGAGAACCTGCTGATTGCGTTGAAGCATCGAGGGATCCCCTTCGCGGCGCTGGGCAACAATCTTATGTTGCGTGAAACAGGGCATGTGGATTATGACGTTGCCTACTCCAACGACCTTCAGAGCGCCTATGAGTTGACGCGCTACCTGCAAAGCCTCAACCACCGCAGCATCTGGTTTGTAGGCAACACGAAGCTCCCCTGGTTTGCCCGGTGCTACAACGGATATTCCCGGGCCATGAAGGACGCGGGACTGCCGCCGCGCCTGAGCGAGTTTTACTCGCAAGACGAAGAGGAAGTGGGCTACCTTGCAGGCAAATCGATCCTGGGAGGTGGCCAGGCGGTGACCGCCGTTTTTGCCGGAACGGATCCCGCTGCTCGCGGAGTTTATCGGGCCGCCAAGGAAGTGGGCAAGCAGATCCCCGGTGATTTAAGCGTGGTCGCCTGCAATGATACGTATGGGGCCTTGCTGAGCCCGCCGCTCACAACCATCAGGGAATTTCCAGAACTTCTGGGCAGCCAGCTGGTAGAACTGGTTCTCAGCCGCATTGCAGAGCCGGAACTTCCGCCCCGGCAGGTCACCATCCCGACTGAGATCATCAAGCGGGAATCCTGCGCTTCTCTTCCCACGGTTGCCGTTCACGCCCGGTCGAGCAATTAGCGGATTGCTGAAAAGTCCCCCGCTATCCACCGCCCGGCAAAGTAACTGCAGTATCGTCACGAAAGCAATCATAGCAGCACCCCTTCCCGCTCTGCGGGACCGGCGTGGCGGCATGGGCCGGAATTTTCAGCCGCATGCCGGGCAGATAAAACCCTGATCGGCCACGAGAAGGAGGTTGTGAATTGAGAAAAGCGTCTTTAGCAATTTTATTGATCATTCTCAGTGCTGGCATTTCTAAGGCGGCAACTCACCAGACCGTATTCCTCTGGCCCGACGGAGCGCCGGACGCCAAAGGCAGCCAACCCGAAGACCGTCCTACCCTTACCATATACCTTCCTGATCCGGCAAAGGCGGTCAAGACGGGCGTGGTGGTTTGCCCGGGCGGAGGCTATGTGCATCTGGCCATGAAAAAAGAAGGGACCGACATCGCCGAATGGCTCAACTCCATGGGCATTGCCGCTTTCGTTCTGAAGTACCGGCTGGGTCCGCGCTATCATCACCCGATTGAGATGTGGGACGGCCAGCGCGCCATGCGGTACGTGCGTTACCACGCCAAAGAATACGGCATCGCGCCCGATCGCATCGGCATCTGGGGATTTTCCGCCGGCGGGCATCTGGCTTCAACCGTCGGCACGCATTTTGACAACGGCAAAACCCAGGCAACTGATCCCATTGACCGCGTGAGCTGCCGGCCTGACTTCATGGTGCTGGCCTACGCCGTGATTTCCTTTGTCACGCCTTACGTCCACAAAGGGTCAAGGCATTACCTGCTGGGCGACCATCCCGATCCCGGTCTGGTGCGCTCCCTGTCAAATGAACTGCAGGTGACTCCGCAAACGCCGCCCACGTTCCTGTTCTCAACCGACGAGGACACCACGGTTCCCTGCGAGAACAGCGTGCTGTTTTTTATGGCATTGCGCAAAAACCACGTTCCGGCGGAGATGCACATCTTTGAGCCGGGCCAGCACGGCGTGGGACTGGCGCCGACGCACGCGGCCCTTTCCATCTGGCCGACGGTGCTGGCCAACTGGTTCCGGACGCGCGGTCTGTTGAAGTAAACACTTCCGGAGAGTGCTGCGGTCCGGGTCGGCCTAGGCAGCGGAAATCAGTCCCGAAGCATTTTCAAGCAGGGTTTGCACCTCCAGATCGCTGAGCTGCTTGAAATCCTCGTACCACTCCCCGATGGCGAAGAAATCTTCAGCCTCGATGGCGCACACAACCTCATCCGCAAGTGTCCTCAGCAACGCGCAGGCGGCATGGGTAGCCACAGGCACCGCAATCACAATGCGGGCAGGCTGAAGTTTCCGAAGGGCGGCAATTCCCGCTCTCATCGTTGATCCGGTGGCAATGCCATCATCCACCAGAATCACTTTCTTTCCAACGATGGTAAGTGGACTCCTGCTGCCGCGATAAGCAAGTTCCTGCCTTTCGAGTTCCAATTCCTCCCGGGCGGCAACCTTTGCAATCTCCTCATTGGGGATGGCGAGCGACCGGACCGTTTCCTGCTCCAGAACGCGGACGCCGCCCGTGGCCACCGCACCCATGGCCAGCTCCGGATTCCAGGGAACTCCAAGTTTGCGAACCACGAAAACATCCACCGGGCCGTGCAAAGCCCTGGCGACCTCACAACCCACCGCGACGCCTCCGCGCGGCAGGGCAAGAACCAGAACATCGGTCTGGCCAAAGTACGCTGAAAGCTTGGTAGCAAGCTTTTGTCCTGCTTCCTTTCGATTTTGAAACATGGCGAACCTCCTGATCCGTCAATCAATGCCGGCCATCCCTCGGGGCCAAAGCGCCCGGAAGAATGGGCCTTCAGGCGACTGCCCGTGGACGGCCTACCGCCAGCATCGCCTTGCGTCGCACCAGCTTCACCGTGCTGGCTTGCGGTCCCCGTTCACCTTTTTCCTCGGTAAAGGCCACCATCGATCCCGTTTCGAGGCGGTCGAAACCGCTGTTAAGGACGCTGTTCCTGTGGAAATAGATCTCGCGTCCGTCCGCTGTCTCCAGAAAGCCGTATCCTTCTCGAGAAAACAGTCTGGCAACTCGCGCCAGCGGCGGAGCTTCATGAATCTTCACTTCCCGCCGACGTCGCCGGGAAAAATCCCGCAAGCGCCGCTGCACGGCGCGAAAGGCATCATTGATCGCCTGGCGAAGGTCCTTGTGAGGCGCCTTCACTTCCAGGCATTTTGTAGGTCTCGCCTCGATGCGCCCAGGCAGCCGCCGAAGGTTGGGTTGCCGCTTTACAACCATCTCGCCTCCCGGCACTGTCAGGTCGACTCTCACGTGGTACAGGTTGCCTGCCTTTCGACGCCGGTTGGGAAGTTCCACCACCACCCGGCAGCCGGTAATTTTTCCATGAAACTCATCCAGTTTGTTGGCTTCCTCCTGGATCCATCCTTTGACCACTTCTGAAGACGCCATGTTGCGAAAGGTGATTTGCAGTGGAAGAATCATAGGCAATCTCCTTTATTTTCTTGATTGTGGAAAAACGGAAGCCCCGTCGCGGTTTGAAGCACTGTGCTTGCACTAGCGTTCCTCCGCCCTATTTAAACAGATAAATCATTTTTCATCGTTTGGCAGTGACCGCTCTCACATTTTCAGGTGACGGCGCCGGCACAGGCAGGGCCGGGTGTACCTGGGTCGAACCGCACCCGACAGCCCGTATCCCGGTGCGCTGTGTTTCCGAAGGCAAACAACGGTCACTGCGTGGGGTGACAGATGTCACTTCCGCCACGGGCGCTTTGTAGTAGTTATGAAGTTAAAAGGCGGCTTGCCGGGAGGTTTGGAACGCATGAAGCGAACTGCGGCTGTCAAAGAAATTCAGCGCGACTGGTTTGAGGCGGCAGCGGCAGGACCGACGCCACTGTGGCAACTGGATATCGAGGAGCTGGCGGGACACAACATCGAGGCCCGCGGGAGAGAGGAAGTGAACCGGCTGCTCTCAGAAGGCTGGATTCTGCTTCACATCTACACGCTGAAGTACGAGGAAAGCGGCGTCTGGCGCGAGCGTCCGATGGCGATCCTCGGCCGTCCACGCAAACCGGCACTTCCGACGGAACCCTGAGTGGCGACTTCCTCAAGGCAGCAGCGGGAAGCGGACAGGCGCTCGATCAGATCCAACATGCCAATCCGTGTTGCTCCTCTAGGCAGCAGAGGCGGAGCGATGCACGACACCCAGCTTCTGCTTGAGCGCGGCCAGCACAATTTCCGCCGTTCCCTCCACAGTCAGTGATCCCGTGTTGACCACAAGATCATAATTCAGAGGGTCGCGCACATCCTTCCGGAAGTGGCTTTGGATAAAATCCATTCGTTCCTGGTCAACTTTCCCCACCAGGGGATTTGCGCCCTCAGGCGTATACCCATCCGCCCTCGCAATGCGCTCTGCCCGCTCATCAAGCGGCGCCACCATCCTGACACGAAGTCCAAATCGTTCGGGCAGGATGTATTCCGCACCGCGTCCGACAATCACCACATCACCCTGCTGCCCCAGGGCCAGCAGGACCTGGCGAAGGTGAAGCAGGTAATCCGTCGAGCCGATTTCCCGGGTCAGGACTTGGCGAAGAAACTCTTCCAGCCCGCCGCGTGTTTTCTCATCGAGGGTTTCCACCAGTTGCTGGCGCATTTTGGCGCGCTCCGCAATGGCGTCGACAATCTGGCGGTCAAAAACCTGCCAGCCCAGGCGCTGCCCGATCAGGTTGGCCACCTGGCGCCCGCCCGCTCCCTTATCGCGCGAAATCAACAGATAAGGACCAAAGTAGAGCCGCCCCAGTTTGCCTCGACCCGGGCGTTCCCGATGCGCCTGACGGCGACGGTCCATTTCCCACCGGCCTATCTGCTGCTCGATGAGTTGCTCAAGACTTGTTCCATGCTCTGGATGTGCCATGTCAACCATTCCCCCTTACCGGTGCGAGGCTGGCGTTGCGCCCGGCATTCCGCTTGTGTTGGCTGTTGCCGTTGCCCTCGTAATAGGAGGTAACAGCGCGATCCCGCTTCCACTCTCCTTCTCCTTTATCACCCATTTTGAACGCTAACGCAATGACATGAATCACACGGCTGCACGAGGCGCGACTGCGCGGTCGCGGTATGAAAAATCCTGAAAGCGGGCCCGGCCTGAATTGGCGAACGGCTCCTCCATGGCTGGAACTCAAATGGCCGGCTGATTTCCGTCCCAGGAGTGCTTGCAAGGAACCGAACGGACTGCGCCATGGCCAGAGCGTCCGTCTGTCAAGTTCCGCCTGTTCATAATTTCACAAAAAGGCTTGCCTTTTGTCGCCGCTCCTGCAATTTTATGGGGGCAACACTTAGCATATCGGTCAATGGCGGCTCGAACGCTGGTCAGCAGTGGTGTGACACAAAAGCGCAAGAGAGAATTCATGGATAACAACACCGTGTATTGGGTTGGACTTACACGTATTCAGGGGCTGGGAGTTCGCGGGATCCACAAGCTGACAGGCCACTTTGGTTCGCCCAAGGCTGCCTACATGGCCTCGCTGACAGAACTTGAGGCTTCCGGCCTACCGGCAACCGTCTGCCAATCAATTTTTGCTCAGGCAGGGCTGAAAGAAGCCGAAGAGGAAATAGAGGCGGCGGAAAAGGCCGGCTGCCAGCTGGTCGATTACGAAAGTTCGGCTTATCCTCCGCTGCTCCGGCAGATTGAAGATCCGCCGCTTGTTCTCTACGTCAAGGGCCACATCCAGGCTCTTTCCGGGCACTGCGTGGCCATTGTGGGCTCCAGACGTGCATCCGCCTATGGATTGCAGGTTGCGCGGCGTCTGGCCCGCGACATGGCGGAGCGGGGCATGGTCATCGTCAGCGGACTGGCCCGCGGAATTGACTCCGCAGCCCACCACGGCGCGCTGGAGGCCAGGGGAAGGACGATCGCGGTTCAAGGCAGAGGCATGGACGGAATCTATCCCCGAGAGAACAGGCGCCTGGCAGACACCATTGCGGAATCCGGGGCCGTCATTTCGGAATTTCCGCTGGGCACGGGGCCGACGCCCGAGAATTTTCCCATCCGCAACCGCGTGATCAGCGGCTTGTCATTGGGCGTCCTGGTCGTCGAAGCCAGCGAGTACAGCGGTTCGCTGATCACGGCGCGGCTGGCCGCTGAACACAACCGGGAGGTTTTTGCCGTGCCGGGCAACATTACTACGGCGCAAAGCTTTGGCCCCAACCACCTGATCAAGCAGGGCGCCAAGCTGGTGGGCGAGTGGATGGACGTGGTGGAGGAGTTCCCTCCGGAGGTCCGGATGCAACTTCTTCCCTCCGGCGAGGCATCGGATGATGAGCAGGGGATCCGGGACTCCGGCCGGCTATTCGAGGAATCTCTGACGCCGGAGCAGAAGAAGGTTTTTGAAGCTCTGCGGGTGGATGAAGCGCTCTTTGTGGATTCCATTTTGGACTCGGTCGCGCTGCCCCAGACACAGGTCATGCAGGTCCTTCTCGAGCTGGAAATGAATGGCCTGGTCCGCCAGTTGCCCGGCAAAAATTTTATCCGTAAGCTATGATGGACAGTAACAAGATCAAGATAAGGGCATCCAAACAAGAGTAGATCATCCAGGATGGATGCGGGCATAGGTTTCTAAGTTATGGCTAAATCACTAGTTATCGTCGAATCACCGGCTAAGGCCAAGACGATTAACCGGTATCTGGGCGCCGGCTACACCGTCAAGGCCTCCATGGGACACGTGATGGACCTTCCCAAGAAGGAACTGGGCGTGGACCTGAACAACAACTTCAAGCCGAATTATGAAATGATCCCCAGCAAAAAGGAGACGATCAAGTCACTGAAGTCCGCGGCGAAGGACGTGGATACGATCTATCTGGCCGCTGATCCTGACCGCGAAGGCGAGGCCATCTGCTGGCATCTGCGCGAGCTGCTGCACTCGAAGAAGAGAAAATTTTACCGGGTGCTTTTCAATGAAATCACCCGCGACGCCATTCGCAAGGCTTTTGAAAATCCCCAGGAGATTGATACCCGGCTGGTGGACGCCCAGCAGGCGCGGCGCGTTCTGGACCGGCTGGTCGGCTACCAGGTGAGTCCGCTGCTGTGGGACAAGGTGAGGCGCGGCATTTCAGCCGGCCGGGTGCAGACCGTGGCGCTGCGCCTGATTGTCGAACGTGAGCGGGAAGTTCAGGCCTTTATCAAAAAGGAGTACTGGACGATTGGCGCCAAACTCGAAGGCAAAAACCCTCCGCCGTTTGAGGCCCGCCTGCTGAAGTTTCAGGGCAAGGAGCTCGAAATCCCCGACCAGGCCGCCGCCGATGCCCATCGCGCGGCCCTTGAGAACGCCAGCTACCAGGTGAGTTCGGTTGAAACGAAAGAGCGGCGGAAGTTTCCGGTGCCTCCGTTCATCACCAGTAAGCTTCAGCAGGAGGCCGTGCGCAAGCTCCGCTTTACCGCCAAGAAGACCATGATGCTGGCCCAGAAACTCTATGAAGGCATCGACCTGGGCGAAGGTCCGGTGGGCCTCATCACCTACATGCGCACGGATTCAACCCGGGTTGCGGACAGCGCTCTGGAAGCCGTACGGGCTTACGTCAAGAAGACCTACGGCGACGAGTTTCTGCCGGAACAGGCCATCAGGTACAAAAGCAAGAAGGGCGCCCAGGACGCCCACGAGGCCATCCGCCCCACATCGATGGACCGCCCGCCTGATTCGTTGAGCGGGCACATTTCCAGCGATGAGCTCAAGCTCTACCGCCTGATCTGGCAGCGGTTCGTCGCTTCGCAGATGAATCCCGCGGTCTTTGACCAGACCACCATCGAAATTGCCGCCGGCGACTATCTGCTGCGCGCCACCGGATCGGTAGAAAAATTCAAAGGCTTCCGCGCTGTTTACGAAGAAGGCCAGGACGATAAGGCTGCCGACGACAACGATGAGGCAAAATCACGGCTTCCTGCGGTCGAAAAGGATGAAGCGTTGCGAATGCTCGAGCTTCTGCCCGAACAGCACTTTACGGAGCCGCCGCCACGCTACAACGAGGCGACTCTTGTAAAGACACTGGAGGAAAAGGGCATCGGGCGGCCTTCAACATACGCCGCCATCCTTTCGGTCATCCAGAATCGCGATTACGTGGAAAAGCTCCAGGGACGTTTCCTGCCCACCGAACTCGGCATGGTGGTGAACGATCTGCTGATCAAGAGCTTCACCGGTATCTTCGACATTGCCTACACGGCGCGCATGGAAGAAGAACTCGATGAAGTTGAGGACGGCAAACTCGCCTGGACCGGAGCCCTGACCGAATTCTACGACAAATTCAAGAAGGACCTTCAGGCGGCCGAGCACGAGATGGTGGACCTGAAGGGCGAGGGCATTCCCACCGACGTCAAATGCGAGAAGTGCGGGAAGCCCATGAAAATCCGTATGGGACGCAGTGGCCAGTTCCTGGCCTGCACCGGCTACCCTGACTGCAAGAGCACCAGCGACCTGCCGCCGGACCTGGCCGCGAAGTATGGAACGCCTTCCACCGCTCCCGAGGTTCCGGAGCAGACCTGCGAAAAATGCGGCAAGCCGATGGCCCTGAAGCGCGGCCGTTTCGGCTACTTCATGGCTTGCACCGGCTATCCCGAGTGCCGGAACACCAAGAAGATCGTGATAAAGGAAGGCGCAGCCACCGCCGTGGGCGATGTTCCCCTCGACGAAAAGTGTCCCGAGTGCGGCAACAACCTGGTGAAGAAGCACGGCCGCTTCGGCGAGTTTGTCGCCTGCAGCAACTATCCCACCTGCAAGTTCGTCAAGCGGGAGACGCTGGGCATTCCGTGTCCGGAGACGGGCTGCAGCGGCGAAATTGTGGTTCGCCGCACCAAGCGAAGGAAGGTGTTTTACGGCTGCACGCGCTATCCCGACTGCAAATTCACCGTGTGGGAAAAGCCCGTGGCGGAGCCTTGCCCGGATTGCGGCTCGCCGATCCTGCTGGAAAAGACCGACAAGAAGACCGGCGAAACCACCCGCTACTGCCGCAATGAAAGCTGCAAGTACGAACGTACGGTGGAGTAGGGCCAGTCCGCCTGGGCATTCAGGTAATCAAATCTACTCTTCTTCAATAGTGGCCACGGTCAGTGCTCGTCTGCCCGTGGGCCTTTTACAGACCAGTCCTTACCGAGTCAATTTTCCTGCGACTTCTGTTTGCTTTCACTCAACCGCGGGAGTAGAATCGCCCGCATGAAAATGCCTTGGATCGTCACATTATGTTTGCTGGGTCTCGTTACCGGCTGTTCTCAGCAGGAAGCGCCGAAGCAGGCGGAACAGCCGGCGTCATCTACCATCGGCTCCATCGTGCGGCTCGATCCGGCGATTGATGCCATCATCCCCCAGGGGGCCAAAGTTGAGAAAGTCGCCAGTGGTTACGAATGGACGGAGGGCCCCGTCTGGTCTCACAGCGGCGACCTGTTCTTTGCCGCGATTCATCACAACAGCATCATCCGATGGATTCCCGGCCAGGATGCTTCGGTTTTTCTCCATCCCAGCGGCTACCAGGGAACCAAGACTTATCCGGGGCCGGAACCCGGCTCAAACGGCATGACCATCGACAAGGACGGCCGCCTCACCGTCGCGGGCCACGCCCGCCGCGAGATCTACCGACTGGAATCGCTCGAACCCGGCGCCAAGCTCACGGTGCTGTGCGACCGCTACCAGGGCAAGCGGCTGAACAGTCCCAACGACCTGGTCTACAAATCCGACGGCTCGCTCTACTTCACCGATCCGCCTTACGGACTGCCCACCCAGAGCGATAAAGACCCGCTCAAGGAATTGCCCTTCAATGGCGTCTATCGCCTGCCGAACGCAACCTCGCACAAGCCGGGCGCTCCGCCGGACAATCGCCATCTTCAGCTTGTCATCAAGGACCTCACCCGGCCCAACGGCATCGCCTTTTCACCCGACGAAAAGTACCTTTACATCGGCGTTTCCGACCCGGAGAACATGGTCTGGATGCGTTACGACGTCAAGCCCAACGGCATGGTGACTAACGGCAAGGTCTTCTGCAAGGCCGATTCCAGCCAGGGCGTCGGCGGGCCGGACGGCATCAAGGTGGATGAAAAAGGAAATCTCTACGGGTCCGGCCCCGGCGGCATCTGGATCATTTCGCCGGAAGGAAAACATATTGGCGGCATCAAGCTTCCGGAAAGGGCGGCCAATTGCGCCTGGGGCGGTGCGGACGGCAAGACCCTTTACATCACCGCCAGCAGCAGCGTCTATCGCATCAAACTCGGCATTCCGGGCGTGATGCCGTAGAGAGCAAAGGAAAGAGGCCTCGACTCATGCTCATCAGGATTTCGCGAGCGGTCAGAAGACTGCTCATGGTTGCCCTTCTGTGCCTCTGCGCCAAGCCGCTGGCCGCACAGCAGCTCCGGTATGCCTCGCTGGGCAACTTTCGCTTGGAAAACGGCCAGGTCATTCAGAATCTCAGGGTGGGTTATCGCACCCTGGGCAAACTGAATGCCCAAAAATCCAATGTCGTCGTGATGCCCACGGCGTTTATGGGCAAGACCGGCGGGATGCTGGGTGAAGTCGGGCCCGGCAAGCTGGTTGACAGTTCCCGGTACTACGTCATTCTGATTGACGCTCTGGGCAACGGAGTATCGTCGTCGCCCTCCAACAGCAAGGCGCAGCCGCGCATGCAGTTTCCCCAATTCAACATGCGCGACATGGTGAATTCGCAGCACGAACTGCTCACGCGCGTTTTCAAACTTTCTCACGTCCACGCGGTTGTCGGAGTTTCGATGGGCGGGCACCAGACTTTTCAGTGGATGGTTTCCTACCCCAACTTCATGGATGAGGCCATTCCCATTGTCGGTTCGCCCCGCCCGACTTCTTACGATTCGCTGCTGCACACCGCGGACCTCCACGCCATCACCTTTTCCCGCGACTGGAATAATGGGAACTACGCCTCGGAGCCGGTGGCCGCCCTGTCCATGATTGCCGATATCCTGGCCCTGAACGGATCCACGCCGGAATACCGCATCACCCACACCACCCTGGCCGAACTTCCCGCTTTCATTTCCGGCGCCCAGAATTCGGTGGTGAAGTCATTTGACGCCAACAACTGCGTGCGCCAGTTGCAGGCCATGCTGGCCCAGGATGTTTCCAAACCCTTCGGCGGCTCCATGGAGAAAGCAGCCTCGGTGGTCCGCGCCCGCGTGCTGGTGGTTCCCAGCATGCAGGACCACATCGTCAACCCGCAGCCCGCGCTGGATTTTGCAAAGTTGATTCACGCCGGCGTCTTCAAACTCACCTCCAATTGCGGCCATGGCGCCCCCGGTTGCGAATCTAAAAGGTTGGATCCCGTCGTCAACGCATTCCTCGCACAATAGCAAATCGTGCGTGGCATGCTTTCTCCTGATTCTTCTCTGTGCGCTCTGTGTCCCGCAATCTCTGCGTCCTCTGTGTTAAATCTTTTTCCCGCTCAACGAAAATTTATGAATGCCTGGCAACCACTAACATGTTCTGTGCCGCCACGCAAACGCCTTCGGGCATTGGTTGCTATAATCATTCCAGTGGCCGATGGTTGATCCAATCCTCATTGCCGGAGGCGGTCTGGCGGGCAGCGAAGCGGCCTGGCAGCTTGCCAGCCGTGGCGTGCGCGTCACGCTTTGCGAAATGCGCCCGCTGCGCCCAACGCCCGCCCACAAATCGGACCAGCTTGCGGAGCTGGTGTGCAGCAATTCGCTCAAATCCAACGCTCCCGGTGCGGCCTCCTGGCTGCTGAAGGAAGAGATGCGCCGCGCGGGTTCACTGCTGCTGCGCCTGGCCCATGAATGCGCGGTGCCGGGCGGCAGCGCCCTCACGGTGGACCGCGAAGGCTTTTCGGCATCCGTCACGCAGGCCATCGAGCGTCATCCGCTCATCACCCTGCGCCGCGAAGAAGTCACCGAAATTCCCGGCGACCGCCTTTGTCTCGTCGCCACGGGGCCCTTGACTTCCGACGCGCTCGCCCAAAGCCTCCAGCGCCTCACCGGAACCGAGAGCCTGGCCTTCTACGATTCCATCAGCCCCATCGTCGATGCCGACACCTTGAACATGGACCGCATCTTCCGCGCCTCGCGTTACGGCAAGGGCGGCGATGATTACCTGAATTGCGCCATGACGAAGGACGAGTACCACGCCTTCCACGACGCCTTGATGAGTGCCGAAGCGGTCCAGGCGCACGAATTCGAAGACGTGAAATATTTTGAGGCCTGCCTTCCCATCGAAGAGCTGGCCCGACGCGGCGTCGACACGCTTCGATTCGGTCCCATGCGCCCCGTGGGGTTTGTCGATCCCCGCACGGGCCGCCGGCCTTACGCCCTGGTGCAGCTCCGCGCCGAAAATCTGCGCACCTCCAGCTACAACCTGGTAGGCTTCCAGAACCACCTGAAGTTTCCGGAGCAGAAACGTATCCTGCGAATGATTCCGGGCCTCGAAAATGCGGAATTCCTCCGCTACGGGCAGATCCATCGCAACACTTACATCAACGCGCCCCGGCTTCTCAGTCCCGATCTCAGTTTTCGCGGCCATCCGCAGGTTTTTATTGCCGGGCAACTCTCGGGCGTGGAAGGTTACGTGGAGTGCATTGCGACGGGCCTGCTGGCAGGCCTGGCGATTGCCCATCGGGCGCGGCAGTCCACTTTTTCTCCGCCGCCGCGCACCACGGCGCTGGGCTCGCTGGTCCATTACGTCACCCACGCCAGCCCGCAGAATTATCAGCCCGCCAACATCGCTTTTGATCTTCTGCCGCCCATGGATGGACTGCCCAGAGAGGTGGCGCGTGACCGCCGCGCCCGGCGCGAAAAACAGTGCGAGCGGTCGCTCGAGGATATGCAGCCGTGGCTCGAAACCGTGGCGCCGGTGTCGCCGCCGACCGATTCCGGCGCGATGATTTGTAGTGCCTAGAAGGGTGTTGAAAGAGTATGTAGCGGCGGCTTTACGCCGCCAAACCAGGTTGCGAGCATTCCCTTTATGGCGGGGTGAACCCGCCGCTACGTCCTCTCTGTTCGATGTATCAGCAGCCCGTTAGAAGAGAATTGGTCCACACTCTATGGACGATCTGATCGAACGCTACATTCAGTATTTGAAGTACGAGCGGAACGCTTCGCCGCACACCATCCGCAACTATCACAGCGACCTCGTCCAGTTCCGCGATTTTCTGGCCGGGAAAGACAAGGAATCTTCGGTGGATGTGAGCGGGGTAAACCCGCTCCGGATTCGCGCCTTCCTGTCGCACCTGTTCCAGATGCAGGAACAGAAGTCGTCCATCGCGCGCAAGCTGGCGGCCATCCGGGCGTTTTTCAAATTCCTCGCCAGGGAACGTCTCATCGCTGAAGATCCCGCCGCCGGCGTCTCAACCCCCAAGCTCGAAAAGAAGCTGCCGCGCATCATGACCGAGGAGGAAATGAACACCTTCCTCGACCGCGTGGCCGATGCAGCCCAGACCGGCGACCCGGCCATCCTGCGCGACCGTGCCATCCTGGAGATGCTCTACGCCTCCGGCCTGCGCGTCAGCGAACTGGCAGGGCTCGACCTGCGCAACGTCAACTTCGGCGACTCTTTCGTGCTGGTGCGCGGCAAGGGCGACAAGGAAAGAATCGTTCCCTTCGGCTCCAAAGCCAAAGGGGCGCTGGAGGCTTACCTGCCCGCCCGCGAAACGATGCTGCGTGAAACCCGCACCGGCAGCTCCGCGCTGTTCCTGAATGTTTACGGCCAGCGGCTCACCACGCGCTCCATCGACCGGATTCTCAAGCGCTACGTGCAGACCTACAGTCCCAACGTGAATGTCAAGGTCAGCCCGCACTCGCTGCGCCACGCCTTCGCCTCGCACCTGCTGGCCGAAGGCGCCGACCTGCGCGCCATCCAGGAAATGCTGGGCCACAAAAGCCTCGCCACCACGCAGAAGTACACCCAGGTCTCCATCAAGCAGCTCATGGACGTCTACGACCGCACCCACCCCAAAGCCTGAGGCCCTTGTAGCGTGGGCCTTTACGGCCCGCGGTTCTTTGTCTTTATGTAGCGACGTTTGGTGGTCGACGGCCAGCTCCCTCTCGCCCGTTTTTCCGGTCCATCGTCCCGGTCATGCCCTGTTCTGCCACCGTCATTTCGAGGAGTCCCGCCACTGTGGGGCGACGAGGAATCTGGTTTCTTTGAAGAATGAGCGTAGAGCCAGAAGCAGATTCTTCGGCCAGAAAGCGGCCTCAGAATGACGTATGTGGCGCCGCGGGACTCCTCAAAATGACGGCTCGCCAAACCGGTTGGCCTGCTGCTTTCTGTCGGACCTGAAGGTCCGACCCCCTGTCTCTGCTAGGCATAGCTGCTGTATTGCTTCTAACATTCGCTGACCTCTGCCGAAGGCCTTGGAGTGCGGCGGCAAGCCGCCGCCTTCTCTAATTCCACGGCGGTAGCTGGCGCTACCGCACTCCAAAGCGGGAGCAAGCTCCCGCCCTCCAAGCCGCTGAAGCGGTCGTCGGCCGAATTTGCTGTCAACGCAAAGTAGAAAGTTCCGGTCTTTAGCCAGATAGAAACTTCCTGTTCCAAGGGTGGTTGGGGGCAGGAGTGTGGGCTTTACTGGCGGCAAGTCCTGGAGGCCGTAGGCCGGAAGGAGTTGCCGGCCGCGGCGCCGGGCAGGGCGTCAGCTTCAGATAGGAACCGCGGAAGCGCAGCCACACCGAGCCGTCCAACCGTTGCTCCACCTCCACCCGCGCCCCGCGCATGCCGGGCCGGGCCTGCTCGCGCCCCAGGGCCCAGGTGGTGGCCCGCCAGCTCACCGTGTAGTCGTTGGACACCTGGCGCCCCACCCGGACGCTCAGGATTTCCTCCAGCCGCTGCTCCGGTCCCAGTTCGCGGTGCGCGTCCTCCTGCCGCCGGGGTTCCACCGTGAAGCGTTGTTCCCACAGGGGCAGGAAAACCTCCTCCCAGTACCGGTTGGCCTCTTCGACCGTCGACACCCCGGCCAGCCGCATCTGCTTTGACCAGCCGGTCCTGCAGGGTTCCAAACAGCCGCTCGATCCGTCCCTTGGCCTGGGGACTGTGGGCAGCAATCCATCCGATCCCCAGTTCGTAGAGCGCCCGCCCAAACTGCGTCCTCGCCGTCACCTGGCCCTGCAGTTGTTCGGCCTGTTGCACCGGCCGGGTGGTCACAAACAGACTGTTCCGATCTGTGTAGAGCGACAGCGGCCGGCCCCAGCGCTCGATCCACCCGCCCAGCGTCCGCAGATTCTCTTCCGTCGAGTCGTGCTCCACAAACCGTCCCCACAGCCGCGACGTCGCATCGTCGATCATGGCGATCAGATACAGCTCCGGCCCCCGCTCCTCCAGCCAGCGGAACCTCGACGAGTCCATCATCACCAGCTCGCCCCGCGCCGCCCGCCGCTGCCGCCACACATGCACCTGCCGCAGCCGCTTCTTCCTCACCTGCCACAACCCCTCCTCCGCCATCCACTTCCGTAGCGTCTCCCGGCTTACCGGCATCCCTTCCGCCGCTAGCCGCTCGGAGGCCAGCGTCGGCCCAAAATCCCCATACCGCTGCCGCACCTCGGCCATCACCCGCTCCCGAACCTGCTCCTCGATCCGACGGTTCGATCGCCGCCCCCGCAGCCGGTGCACAATCCCTCCATCCCCCTCCTCCCTCCGCCGCGCCAGCAGCTTCCGCACCCACCGCGTGCTCAGTCCCATCTGCAACGCTCCTTCCCGCTGGCTCCAATGCCCTCGCTCAATCCCTTCCAATACCACCAACCGGTCTCGATCCCTCTGGCTCAACCTCAGTTCCTCTTTTCTCATCCCCCAAGCTTCGTACCACCTCAACCGGATCTTTCTACTTTGCTCAGACCGGAACTTCTCACTTTGCAGCGACAAACCGCCGAATTTTGCTTGACTTTCGTGGGCTAGTGTGGTAGCCTTATGATGGCGGCGGGAGGAGTTTTTCGGTGGCAGGATTAAGCAGTCTGATCAGACTTTTAAATTTGCCGTAAGTTGTTGAAAAGATGGAATAATTGGTTTGGCACTAAAATTGTGTGGGACAAAAAACACGTTTTTTAAAAAACAAAGCCGAGAAGTTACTGATAATAAAGGATCGGCACCAAAAAACAAACCCAAACAAACCCAAAAACGAAGCCGGGAAGTTGTTGAAAATACGTAGCTGTGGAAAAAACAAAGCCAAAAACAAACCGGGCCATGTTGTTGAAAATAAATAAGGGCTAAAAACAGTCCTGACAGCGAATCCAAGCTGACCCGCCAGCCTCCATTTTGGGCCATTCCGGGCCATTTAGCCGCCGCTCAGGCCTTGGGCGGTGCACTTCCTGCCAATTTGTGGTTTAATGTGCGGTCAACCTGGGCGAATCAATGGCTAGCAAACTTCTGAAGGCTTGGAATCCGAAAGAGTGGGTCAGTCTGGTGCCTTACGGAGTCGGCCAGCAGCACCCCAATGCCTACAGGGAGATACTGGAGACCGTTTGGGAAAACCGCGATAACCTGCGCTACGCCTGGCGAATCCTCAATGACGGCTGCTGCGACGGCTGCGCGCTGGGCACCACGGGCATGCGCGACTGGACCATGGATGGCATCCACCTCTGCGCCGTGCGCCTGCGCCTGCTGCGCCTGAACACCATGCCGGCCATGGACTGGCGCCTGCTGGAGGACGTGGAACCATTGCAGGGCAAGCGCGAGCAGGATCTACGCAGTCTGGGGCGGCTGGCGGTGCCGATGGTGCGCCAGCGGGGCGAAAAGGGCTTCCGGCGTGTGACCTGGGAGGAGGCCCTGACCGTCATCGCCGAAAAGCTGCGCCAGACCGACCCGCGCGGCCTGGCCTGGTACCTCACCTCCCGCGGCCTCACCAATGAGGCCTATTACGCCCACCAGAAAGTGGCGCGCTTTATCGGCACCAACCACATCGACACCAGCGCGCGCATCTGCCACGCTCCCAGCACCACGGCGCTGAAGGCCACGGTGGGCTGCGCCGCCACCACCTGCAGTTACCGCGACTGGATTGGCAGCGACCTGGTGGTTTTTGTGGGAACCAACGTAGCCAACAATCAGCCCGTAGCCACCAAATATCTCTACTACGCCAAGAAGGCAGGCACCAAAGTTTTCATGGTGAATCCCTATCTTGAGCCCGGCATGGAGCGCTATTGGGTGCCGTCGGTCACGGAAAGCGCGCTGTTTGGAACACGCATCGCGGATGATTTCTTCCAGGTGCTGCCGGGTGGTGACATCCCTTTCTTCTACGGCGTGCTGAAGCACCTGATGGAAAACAACTGGCTCGATCGCGACTTTATCGACGATCGCACCACCGGCTGGCGGGCGCTTGAAAGGAAAACCCGCAAGCTGCGCTGGGAGGACCTGGAGCACGGCTCCGGCCTCACGCGGGCGGACATGCTGCGCTTCGCCCAGGCCTTCGGCAAAGCCCGCAGCGCCGTTTTTGTGTGGAGCATGGGCATTACGCATCACCGCTACGGCAGCGACAACGTGCGCGCCATTGTAAACCTGCAACTGGCCCGCGGCAACGTGGGAAGGCCGCATACCGGCCTGATGCCCATCCGAGGGCACAGCGGCGTGCAGGGCGGCGCCGAGATGGGCGCCCAGCCGTCTGCCTATGTGATGGGGTTCCCGGCGAACGAGGAGAATTCGTGGCGGTTTGCTTCGCCCGACTTCTGGGGCTTCCGGCCGCCGGCGTGGAAAGGGATGGGCGCGGCGGAAATGGTGCTGGGCGCCGAGCGCGGCGAAATCGACATGCTGTGGCAAAGCGGCGGCAACTTTATGGATACGCTGCCGGAACCCGACCGCGTTTGCGACGCGCTGCGCCGCCTGCGGCTGCGGGTCCATCAGGACATTGTGGTGAATCCCACCATGCTGGTCGATCCCGGAGAAACCGTGGTGCTGCTGCCTGCCCGCAACCGCTATGAACAGCGCGGCGGCGGAACGGAAACCAGCACCGAGCGGCGCGTGATCTACAGCCCGGAGATTCCCGGGCCGCGGCCGGGCGAGGCTCGCGATGAGTGGGAAATTCCGGTTATGCTGGCGCGTCACTTCGACCCGGAAGGCTCCGCCAAGGCGTTCCCGTGGAAGGACGCGGGTGACATTCGGGCGGAAATTGACCGCGTCTGCCCCACCTACCGCGGCATCGGAAAACTGAAAAGCAAGGGCGACAGCTTCCAGTACGGAGGGCCCCGCCTGCTGGCCAATGGCTTTGCTACACCGAGCGGCAAAGGTTATTTTTCTGCCGTTGATTTGCCCCAGGAACAGGTCCCCAAAGGGAAGTTTTTGCTGAGCACACGGCGTGGAAAACAGTTCAACAGCATGGTGCAGGACGACGTCGATCCGCTGAACGGCGCGCGCCGCGAGGACGTGATCATGGCCGCTGAAGACGCCGCTCGGCTGGCTCTGCGCACGGGCGATACGGTGGTCCTGCGCAATGAGTACGGCCGGTTCCGCGGCCGGGTGAAGATTGACCGCATCAAGCCGGGAAGCCTGCAGGTCCACTGGCCGGAAGGCAATGTGCTGATCCCTTCCGATCGGCTGGACGAAAGCGGCGTTCCGGATTACAACGCGGTGGTGGAAGTGTCGCGGCGATAGATCCCGATAGGCCAGCAATGGAGCCTAGTCGTGCACCGACCCGGTGCCTCGGGCGTCTGCGCTCTGCGCTGCTTCTCCCAAACCCAGCTTCCGCCGTACAAAGCCGATCAGCTCATCACTGAGATCGTCGGGCCGTGCCAGTTGGAAAACCGGCTTGCTGCTGAGGAGACTGGCATCAATATCGGGCCAGGAGTATTTGCAGTCGGCGGGTCCAATCGCGATCAGCGCGTCGGCGCGCTCCAGATGCTTGCGGGCCGTTGCCTTGAAGTCGCTTTGCGAAGGGTCAAGGACAAGCAGATAAAGCGCGGGCTGAATGTGGTCCAGGATGCTGTTGCTTTCAATCATCACCCATTCTTCCCGGCGCAGCGCACGCATCAACCCCGGGAGTGCGCGATAAAGCTGTCCCTGGCGGACTCGCAGCCACAGCGAACGCCGGGCGCCCACTTGGAGGAACCGGCTCGTGTCGCCTCGCCCCTTGCGCTCCCGCTCTTCGGTCAGGACGAATCCGTGTTCCCCCGGGTCGCAGGAACACTGCTCGCCATCGAGCGAGCAAACGCCATGGCCATATTGCGTGATCTTCACGGCAGTCCACTCAGGCGGCCGGACGCGGCGGATCAGTTCCACCATCACAGATGTCTTGCCGATATTGCGGGAGTGTCCGCCAATAACAACTGTCGTCATCGTGGATGCCACTTCGGGTCGATGAGAGGCCCAAAATTGAAGGCCCGGGCGCCGCTACATTTTCGGGTCGGCAGCTTTTTGAGGAGCACTATCCAATCGCTGGGCGGCTTCGCGCGCAACGCGCTACCCAGGCGCCAGGGGAGGATATGCCTTCATGGCTGAATCTCTCGGGTCCTCCCTCTGCCCAGGCAGGCTAGGCCCTCTTTTTCGCGTCTTCCGGTTCCGCGGCGTGGGAGGAGAGATCGGGAATGGGCATGTGGCACTGTCCATCAAAATAACCGCCGGGCTCGACCACAAGGGATGCCGTGTGGATATCGCCCAACACAACTCCGTTCGCCTTGATTTCGATCTTTTCAGAAGCACGAATAGTTCCCGTGACTTTTCCGGCAACGCTGATAAACCTTGTATGGATCTCCCCTTCCACTTCGCCCTGGTCAGCGATGACCACAGCTCCGGCACAATCGACCTCACCTTTCAGGTGCGTGTTGATCCGAATCAGCCCGGACGCGACGGTCAATTTGCCTTCGAACTCAATGCCGGGCTCAAGCAGCCCGACCAGTTCCTGATCACCCAGCGGGTCCGCCGACCGCCGCCGGAACATTTCACCAACTTTCAACGCCATTCGGTCCTCCGTGCTTTGCGTAATTCAACAGTGTGCAATATCCTTACATAAACTAATAACTAAAGACGCAATACAAGCTAATTGTGAACTATCCGATCGTAAATTCGACTCAGATCTTCCCCGGAAAAATAGCTGATTTCAATTCTTCCCCGGCGTTCGCTTCCCACCACTTTCACTCGCGTTCCGAGCGCACGTTCCAGCTCAAGCACGGCCGCCCGAAGGTTCGGGTCTACACTTGGGTCTGGTTTCAGGTCTTTTTTTCCCTTGGCGCGAGTTCGTGGAGCAACAAGATTCTCCAGGTTCCTGACGGAAAGCCCTTTTTCAATAACAGACTGCGCCAACTTCGTCTGTACCTGCGGTGAGTCCACGGCCAGAAGCGCCCGGGCATGGCCGGCGGAAATCTTGTCTTCCATCAGCAGGGTCTGTACCGCCGGTGAAAGTCCCAAGAGGCGAATGGTGTTCGTCACAGTCGATCGGTTGACACCCAGGCGATCTGCGATCTGTTCGTGCGTCAGATGGAACTGCTGCTGGAGCCGCTCGTATGCACGCGCAATTTCCAGCGGGTTCAGTGCCTCGCGGAGAATATTCTCGGCGAGCGCGAGTTCCAATGCTTCAGTATCGCCGATTTCACGTACGACCGCCGGGACCTTTTCTAAACCCGCCTTGGCTGCAGCCCGCCAGCGCCTTTCGCCGGCCACAAGCTGATAGCGTTCTCCGGCCGGTCGAATGAGGATGGGCTGGATCAATCCACTAGTCCGGATGGAATTCGCAAGCTCTTCCAGCGCATCCTCCGGCAGTTGTGTACGGGGTTGAAAAGGATTGGGATCGATGAGATCCAGCCGCACTTGGTCAAGCCCCGAAGCAGAAGGCGATGACTCAGTTTCCCGCAGCAGGGCGTTCAGTCCGCGCCCCAACGCCTTTCTGGTCATGACTTATAACCTCTTTTGCAAGTTTAAGATAACTTTCTGAGCCACGACAATCCGGATCGTACAGAAGCACGGGTTTTCCATGGCTTGGAGCCTCTGCAAGGCGGACATTTCTGGGGATCATGGTATCAAAGACCTGGTCGCCAAAGAAGTCTTTCAGGTCGTCCCGAACCTGGTGCGAGAGGTTCGTTCGCTCGTCAAACATGGTCAACAGAATTCCCTCAATTGCCAACCTGGGGTTGTGCGTCCGACGAATCCGGATCAGAGTGTCAAGAAGCTCTGAAACGCCTTCAAGGGCAAAATATTCGCACTGGATGGGAACAAGAACTGAATCTGCCGCCACCAAGGCGTTGAGGGTGAGCAAATCAAGCGCCGGGGGACAGTCAAGCAGCGTGTAATTGAAGCGGTCCCGGATGGGGCTCAGCCTCTCCCGTAGGATTTGTTCCCTGCCGGGCCTTGAGACAAGTTCTACGTTTGCACCAACGAGGTTCTTATCAGATGGGATTAACTGTATTCCCTCGGCCGGGCCTGGAAGAAGGAGTTCTGTAAGCGGCGCCTCTAGAATTAGAGAGTGATAGAGGGAACGGCGCGAGGGATCTTTGGGAAAACCGAACCCACTGGTTGTATTTCCCTGCGGGTCGCAGTCGATAACGAGAGTCCACATGTCCTGGGCAGCAAGCGATGCTGCAAGATTGATGGCAGTCGTTGTCTTCCCTACGCCACCCTTCTGATTAGCAATTGCGATAACACGTCCCATAGTGCCTTCAGCTCAAATCAAGAGGATGAGAAACTATCAGAGAGGAACTTCTAAAGCAAGTCCAAATGCGATGTTTCACGTGAAACATGGACCAGGTTATCCCGATTAATCTTCTCATCTAACAGATAATACAGCCTCTAATCAAACTTCATCCCTGCTCGAACCGCCACCATGATGAGCCGTTCGTGACTGAGCGGAATGGCCTCGGGATCCAGCCATTGCAGCCCCGCATCTGCTTCTCGAATTCCCTGAACTTGCTGCGTCCCCACCCAAAGACACAAATGCCCGTCAGGGCGCAACAAACCCTTTGCCGCAGGGATGAGCAATTCGAGGCCACCGACCGCTCGCGCCGTAATGATATCGAAGGTGCGTCCCTGTTCGCTGCGAGCAAACTCATCAAGCCTGCTGCCCACTACCTGGACCGTACTCATACCGCAAGCCCTAGCCACCTCTTTCAGGAAGGCCCTCTTCTTAGCAACAGGTTCAAGAAGCACAACTTCGAGCTGGGGAGCTATCAATTTGAGGGCGAGGCCTGGAAATCCTGCGCCAGTTCCTATGTCCAGAAGAAGGCCGCGCAATTTCACCCTTCGTGAAATCATAAAGCTCTCGCCGAAGTGCCTGCTGACGCACTCTTCGGCCGTAGAAATTGATGTCAGGTTGATTTTTTTGTTCCACCGCAGAAGCAGGTCGACGTAAGCGATGAGCTTATCAACCTTCTCGTCACAAATCGAGATGTCAAAACGGGCCAGCAACTCCCTGGCAGTGTTTCTGGAGATCATCAAGAGGCATTGTAGATGACGCGGGGGCCGCTGGCAACTTAGCTGAGTGGAGGATCCCCTCCGCCGCGGAGTTTCGGCTTGCCGGACTTGCAGTGGACACGGGTCCGGGAAAGAGCCTATGTTTCACGTGAAACATAGGCCGCCGAACGCTTCCGCCCCGGGCTGGCAGAGCCTCCCTGCCTAGGCTATTTACTGTGCCCAGCAACCAGCCGCAGCCAGCCGCCGCACCTGAAAGCCCGGTTAATCGGGCTTTGCAGAAAGCGCGTTCGGAGCTTCAACCGGCGTGTTTCGTTTCTCCGCTGCCGCCGCCGCCCACTCGCTGATTGCGCTGGCCGACCCACACTCGAAACAGGACGTCCTGGCGAAACGTGTCCCGCAATGCGGACACGCCGCCCCGGCCCCAAAGGTGTCAAACGCCTTCTGGCAACTGCTGCAGACCCAGTATTCGCCGGCCAGCGGCGCCGCTTTGCAGGAGGGGCACGCAAAACCCTCGCGCCGGGGGGCCCTGGCGAGGCGTGACAGCGCCTGAGCCTGCCGCAAGCCTCCCCAGCAATAGATCAGAATAAAAACCGAAATGGCCCCATTCCAGATGGAGCGCGTCCAATAGGAATAGAGGAAAAGCCCCGCCACCCCAATCATCCCGATCACTGAAGTCACCATCAAACTACGGGCCCGTCCCATCCAGAACCACAGCAGCGACCGCAGAATCTGGCCCCCATCCAGGGGATAGATGGGCAGCAAATTGAAGACGAGTAAAATCCCGTTAATGAAGGCAAGCGCCACCAGAAAGATATGGAGGTCGGGCACGGACCGTCCCCATCCGTACTCCGTGTTCATCATCACCAAAACCAGCAGGACTGGCATCAAAAGCACGTTCACCAGGGGACCTGCGGCAATGCTCCAGAGCGTAGCGCCAGGACGTTGCGGAGGCTGCACGTAGGCGATGCCCCCCAGTGGCCACAAGACAATTCGGTTCGCCCGCCCGCCCACCTGCCGGCAAGCGAACGCGTGTCCGAATTCATGCAGCAGGACGATGCCAAACAATGCAACGTATTCCAGAACGTTCCACGTGAGCGTTGAATAGCTGCCGGCGCGCGAGTCGATTTCAATCAACGCGACCAGAAACCACGACCAGTGCAGGAAAACGTCAATGCCTCTGAAATTAAACAGGTGAAGAGAACGGCTCCGGGTCCCTGCCATTGTTTTGCCTCCTTATCCCGCAACAGACTGAAACCGACCACCCGGACGCAGTCGACTACTTGCAAGCACTCAATCGCGCGCCAGACTTGCGGCGCCATGATATCACCGGCTGTCCCGCCGGCAAGCGAATTTTGCTCCAACCCGGCCACGAACGGAACAACCGGCAACGGAAATTTCTGCCATCGGGCCCATTCTCCCCGTGATAATCTAAACAGGCGGGGCAGCCATATGGGATCAACACTGGTAACACCAGCCAAACCACACCTGCCGGGCCATTCCAGCCCTCCGCCGGGAAGGGGAGATGGTGGCAGCGGTGGCGGCGGCGACTCTGGGGGGCGCGGCAAGCAAGGGCCGTCCAACCCACCCCTTCCTCAGGGTGCGTACAAAATAGCCATCTGGATCGCCATTGTCTCGATCGCCATGCTCTTTCTTGCCCTCACCGTGGTGATGGTGGCGCGGGCGGAGGAATCAAGCGCGTGGATCCACACGATCACACCTCCGCTCCTCTATTTCAACACCCTGGTCCTGCTCGCCAGCAGCTACACGCTTGAAATTTCAAGAAGAGCCCTGAAGAGGGAGGCGGCAAACCAATTTGTCCTTTGGTTATATGTGACAACCGGGCTCGGAATCACCTTCATCGTGGGACAACTGATCGCCTGGCGTGAACTGGCCGCCCAAGGAATTTACATCACCACCAACCCCAGCAGTGGGTTCCTTTACTTGCTCACCGCCGCTCATGGTCTCCATTTGCTAGGAGGCATACTGGCCCTTTCCTACCTCGCCTTCACAACCCGGAAGATCATCTCCAATCCCCGCAAGCGCATCGCCGTCGATATTACGGCCACTTACTGGCACTTTATGGACGGCCTGTGGATCTATCTTCTGGTTCTTCTGGCGGTGAAGCTCTAGCCCCTCACATCCCCCAGGCACATCTCACACAATTCCACCAGCCAGGACAAAGTGGAGGATGGAATCCCACAAATGGACACAATGGTGGTAGAATACTCAGTTTAAATCTCAGGCCCAGACGCGTGCTCTCAGCCATGAGCATGAGGGCTGTCTAGTCCCGTGGACCTGAACCGTGGTTTCGGGCGAACGTGATACGGGCTTGGGTGACAGGGGCCATCATCAAACCAGATGCTTCCGGAGTGCAAGATCCTGCCCGTTTTTGTGCACCTGAGGCCAGGAGAAAGACCGATCTTCCGCGCATGGGATTTCCCGGTATTTCCGGGAATCTGGTAAGCGCGGCAGGAACCGCAGGGCACTAAGGTTCGGAGGGGCACCGAACCCCATGTTTTGCAATTGATGGAATCGTGAGTAAAAGCAGCATTTCCCTTTCTCCAAGCGGGTTACAGGCCCCTATTGTCTTTTTGATTGCAAGGTCATCCGCAGCCGGATCTCTCCGCCACGATGCCATCGATGATCCATATGGCTTTTCGGATACTTGTCGAGAATTCAGGGGTGCAAAAACCGCCTGATTCACACGGAAATCAGGGCCCAGATCGAGTTGCAACATGAGGATCGCAGCAGAAAACAAAAATCAACACCCGGCATCATCTGGTGCGTCCAGAAGTTTCCGGCAAGTCTTTGCCGGCAGGCTCAGTGATTACTGGGTACTGACCAAACCTGAAGTCAATTTCCTGGTGGTCATCAGCACCCTGGCAGGCTACTACGTTGCCCTGCGCGGCCCTCTGGATATTTTCCTGCTGTTGAATACGCTGCTGGGAACGTTGCTGGTGGCCAGCGGAACCGGGACCCTGAATCAATATATCGAGCGAAAATCTGACGCCTCCATGCGGCGGACGGCGCGCAGGCCTTTGCCGGCGGGTCGCATCAAGGCGGTGGAAGCGCTTGTCTTCGGGCTCCTGCTGGCCATGGGGGGCGGCCTGCTGCTCTGGGTTGAAGTCAACCCGCTGGCAAGCGTCCTGGCGCTGCTCACGCTCACGACTTATCTGCTGATCTACACGCCGCTCAAGAGAAAGACCGCTCTCTGCACACTGATTGGAGCTTTTCCCGGCGCCATGCCGCCGCTGATCGGGTGGGCTGCGGCGCGCGGCAGTTTAAACGCTGAATCCCTGGTCCTCTACTCGATTCTCTTCCTCTGGCAGTTTCCTCATTTTCTGGCGATTGCCTGGATGTATCGTGAGGATTACTCCCGCGCGGGGCTGCGCATGTTGCCGCCTGAAGACCCGGACGGCCGGCTGACCAGCCGCCAGATCATCGCCTTCCTTGTGGCTTTGGTGATCGTGAGCATGGTGCCCACCCTGATCGGGCAGGTCGGGAAGGTGTATCTTTTCGGCGTGGCGGTCCTGGGATCCTATTTCCTGCTCCACGGCGCGCGCCTGGCCAGAAATCGGACCAATGTGCTGGCAAGACGCCTGGTGCTGGCCTCGGTCCTTTACCTTCCGCTGGTGTTCGGCTTGATGATGTTTGATAAAATTTGGCTCTAAGCGGCATGGTCTCCTACTTTCCAGCCATCGAAGCCTGTCTGAATACCCTCAGCGCCGTGCTGCTGGCCACAGGGTACGTTTTCATCCGCAAAAAACAGATCCGGGCTCACAAGGCGTGTATGGTGTCGGCGTTTTTCACGTCTGCAGTCTTCCTGGTCTTTTACCTGGCCGACCACTTTCTGCGGGGGATTGTCTACTTCCAGGGTCACGGAGCGATCCGGACTTTCTATCTCGCCCTGCTGGGAACGCATTCTGTTCTGGCGGCTGCCATCGTTCCGCTGGCCCTCATCACGCTCTACCGCGCCTGGCGGCAGCGCTTCGCCCTTCACAAGCGAATTGCACGATGGACGCTTCCCATCTGGCTCTACGTCTCTGTCACCGGCGTTGTGGTCTATTGGATGCTCTATCACCTCTACCGCCCCGTCTGAAAATCCCCGATCAATCATTTTGAACTTCCGGAAATTCCCCCAAACCAGTTCCGGCAACTTTGCGCAGTCAAAGTTCTCCGCGTCTGTTTCGCACAAAAGCGGGATTTATGTTTCAATAATGGATTACGGCATGCGCTGGGGTGGAAGGCGTTGCAGGCTTCAAAAGTATTTTCTGATTTTAAATCACCCACTGAGGCGAATGATCATGGGCACTTTATTAGAGTGGACGCTGGTATTTCACATCCTGGGCATCGTTTTCTGGCTGGGAAGCCTCCTGGTGGTCACTCATCTTCTGGTTTTCGACGCGGAATCGGAGTCCCCGGAAGTTCATGAAGTCCTGAACCGCGTGGAAGGGAAGCTGTTCAGAGGCATTGCGCATCCCGGCGCCATCATCACCGTCATTTCCGGCGCTGTCCTGATTTCCACCAACCCGCAGTATTACCTCCATGCACCGTGGCTCCACGTCAAACTGTTTCTGGTGGCCATGCTGATCGTGCTGGATGCCATCACCTTCATCCGCGCCAGGGCTTTTCATGCCGGCAGGATTGTGCTTCGGCGAAAAGAATGCATGATGCTGCACGGGGGCATCGCCCTGGTGTTTATTGGAATTCTGATTATGGTCTTGCTCAGGCCCTTTTGACGAATGATCAGAATTTCTGGCTGGTCTTTGCAGTTTTGGAAACTTTCAATCTCGGAGGAACCTTTGGCAGCAACAAAAATTACGGTCCGCAATAACGGCTCGATTCGTATCGAGGGTGATTTTGAAATCGTTGATTCAGAAGGCGGGGTGTTCGACCTTGCCGGCCGCACGACGATCGGCCTTTGCCGCTGCGGGCATTCGGAAAACAAGCCCTTCTGCGACGGGTCCCACAGGAAGGCAGGATTCCAGTCTGAAATCAAGGCCCGCGCTCTCCCGCCTCCGGTGCCGAAACCACCCACAACTTAAGTTGCGGGGCGCCCGCCGCTGCCGCGGACTCCAGAGAGCGGCAACATTGCATTTTGCTTGTGGGCTGCCCGACTCTAATCCCCCACAGGCAAATCGTGCATTGCAGTCTTTTCCCACGCCTCCAGGATGCCCCCCACTGTCCAGGCCTGGGCAATGCATCCTCGAGGCATGAAGGGCGCGTCAGCATCATAAATCTCGCCCACCGTTCCCAGGCCTTGAGCCTGCAGATGGTGAACCACCGGCGCCAGGAATGATGCCGCCGCCCGCGGATCATTGTGGACCCTTAAATGGGCTCTCACAAACGGACCCAGCAGCCATCCCCATACAGTGCCTTGATGGTACGCACCGTCGCGGTCTTCCTGGTTCCCGGCGTAAGAGCCCTTGTAATGCGCGTCATCAGGCGCCAGGGTTCTCAGCCCCGGGGAGGCCTGCAAGTGGCGGCCGACCGCATCAACAATGGCCCGTTGCCGTTCGGGGTGAAAGGGACTATCCGGCAACGCCACGGTGAAAATCTGGTTGGGCCTTAGCGACGCGTCGTTGCCCTCGGGTCCGTCCAGAACGTCGAAGCAGTATCCCGCCGGAGCGTTCCAGAAGCGCTCAAACCCTTTCGCCGCCTGCTCGGCCGAGTGCTCAAAATCGTCCGCCGGGCTTTCCAGTTCGTCCGCAAACTCCTTCATCGCCCTCAGCGCATTCAGCCACAGCGCATTAATCTCCACAGGCTTTCCGATGCGCGGCGTCATCACCTGATCGCCGACCCTGGCGTCCATCCAGGTCAGTTGCAGACCTTCCTGCCCGGCATAGAGCAGCCCGTCGCTCCGGTCCATGTGAATGTTGTAGCGAGTGCCGCGCATATAGGCGGCAACCATGTCGCAGAGGGTGGGGAAAATCTGCTTGAGAAATTCCCTGTCGCCAGTGTGGCTCCAGTAGGAGCGCACAGCGTTGAAATACCACAGGGCGGCGTCCACCGTGTTGAAATCAGGTTTCTCGCCCGACTCCAGAAAGCGATTGGGAAGCATGCCGCCATCCACAAATCCGGCCCAGGCCAGCAGGATGTTCCGTGCCACATCGGGCCGCCCGGTTGAGAGCGTCAGCCCCGGCAGCGCAACCATGGTATCGCGCCCCCAGTCACTGAACCAGTGGTAGCCGGCAATCACCGTGTGGCCGCTGGTCCCGTTCACCTGCCTCTCGACGACAAACTGGTCGCCGGCCAGGGCAAGCTGGTCAACCCACGCTGGAACCTGGATGCCGCGATGCACCTCGCGAAAATGTTCCAGCAACCTTTGCCCGCGATCATCGTGCCGTTTGAGCGCCGACTGCGCATCGAGGTCCGGCTGAGGCTCGGTGCTGGCAACCATCAGGACCGACTCGCCCGGCTTCAGATCCACTACAAAGGTTCCCGCGTGGAGATGGTCCTCCTGGTGGCTCATCCCGCGGAGCGTTTCGGCGGCGAGTTCAAACGCCCGATACCACTGATGGCAGCGCTGCACGCCGGCCGAGGGAGAGAGCACATAAAACGGAGTCGCCCCAAAATAAGCTTGGATGCACAAGCCTCGCTCCACCTCGCTGATCTGCATCTTCCAGCTGCCGGCGCGCGTGAGATTGTGAAAGTCCCGGTAGTTAACCAACGCCTTCAAGCTGAGCCTCGCGCCTTGGCTGGCCCGCTCCAGGCGGTAGAGAACGTAGGTCGTGTTCGCGCCCTGCTCCATCCAGACTCTCTTGCTCAGCAACGCGTCGGCGCAGGCATAGGTCCACACGGGCCTCATGCCCTCCAGGTGAAACTCTTCGAGGCGGCTGTAGCCCTGAGGCTCAACCACTCCGCTGCGCCAGCGATTGGTAGCCAGAGGATAAGGCCGTCCGTCGTATTCAACCACCTCGTCGAATTTCGGCACCAGCAGCGTGCGCCCCAGCGGAGGATTCTGGGCGGCAATCAGCAGGCCGTGATAGCGCCGCGTCAGTTGCCCGCCCACCGTGCCGGACGCGAAACCGCCCAGCCCGTTGGTCACAAGCCATTCGCGCGACTCGGCCGCTTCGATATCGCCGCAGACTTCCCGGCCAAAGCTGATGAGAGGAGTACACTTCGTCGTCGTATTGGGATCATTCATAACGGCACCTGTCGGACTTCAGCCGCAACACTTGAGACCCAGCATCGCGGCTCTCCCCACAAGGGTCAACCATAAACCCGCGAGCGCCTGTGGTCAATTGTCGAAATGATTTGGCTGAGGATGCCGTCTCTCCACTGTCTGGACCGCAGCGCACCTTCTTTTCCGCCGCGGTGCTCGCATGGGCACCCCGCCTAAGCGCTGTCGGGCCGGGCGCGGGCCCTGCTCGACAAACCCTCAGCAACCCACGCCGCTCTGCTGCAGCAACTTGGCTACCAGGCCGGTCCAGCCCGTCTGGTGGCTGGCGCCGATGCCCGCGCCGTTGTCGCCGTGGAAGTATTCGTTGAAGAGAATCAGGTCGCGCCAGTGCGGATCGGTCTGGAACATCTCCGTTCCGCCGTAAACCGGCCGGCGGCCGTCAGGGCCTCGCAGGAAGATCCGGCACAGGCGTTGTGAGATCATGGCGGCCGCTTCCCACAGCGTCAGCATCTGGCCGGAGCCCGTCGGGCATTCCACTTTGAGGTCGTCGCCGTAATAGTAGTGATACTTTTGCAGCGATTCGATGATCAGGAAGTTGACGGGAAACCACACGGGCCCCCGCCAGTTGCTGTTGCCACCGAAAAGTCCCGTGGTGGATTCCGCCGGCTCGTAGTCCACCGAATGCGTGTGGCCGTCCAGTTGCATGGAGTAGGGATGCGCCTGGTGGTATTTCGAAAGCGCGCGAATCCCGTAAGGCGAAAGGAATTCATTCTCGTCCAGCATGTATTTCAGCACCCGCAGCAGCCGCTCGCGCGTGGGGATGGAAAGCAGGCGCCGCACGCCTTGATCAGACCTTTGGCTGGTGTCCATCAGGTTGGCCGTGTTGGGATGGAAATCCAGGAACCACTGCATCCTTGCCTTGAAGCCGGGAAACTGGTCCACCATTTCCGGTTCCAGCGTCTGCACGGCAAACAGCGGAATCAGTCCCACCATGGAACGGGCTTTCATAAAGACGTGCTGCGAGTCCGGCATGTGGAGCACGTCGTAATAGAAACCGTCCTCTTCATCCCACAGGCCAACGCCCTTGCCACCCCGATTGTTCATGGCGTCCACAATGTAGACGAAGTGCTCGAAGAATTTGCTCGCCATGTCTTCGTAGGCAGGGTCCTCTTTTGCCAGCTCAAAAGCCATCACCAGCATGAGAAGGCTGTACATGGCCATCCAGCTTGTTCCGTCGCTCTGCTCAATCGATCCGCCCATCGGCAGCGGCTTCGAGCGGTCAAATATCCCGATGTTGTCGAGTCCCAGAAACCCACCCTGGAAAACATTCTGCCCCTGTGGGTCCTTCCGGTTCACCCACCAGGTGAAATAGAGCATCAGCTTGTGGAACACACGCTCCAGGAAATTCCGGTCGGCCTTGCCTCGCCGCTTCTTTTCGATCTTGTAGACGCGCCACGCCGCCCAGGCATGCACGGGAGGGTTCACGTCGCCAAAAGCCCACTCATACGCCGGAAGCTGGCCGTTCGGGTGCATGTACCATTCGCGCAGCAGCAGAATCAGTTGCCGCTTGGCGAAATCGGGATCCACCAGCGCCAGGGTGATGCAGTGGAAGGCCAGGTCCCACGCCGCATACCACGGGTACTCCCACTTGTCCGGAATGGAGATCACATCGTTGTTGTAAAGATGGACCCATTCGTGGTTCCGCCCTTCCCGGCGCTCCGGCGGAGGCGCAGGGCAGGCCGGGTCGCCTTCCAGCCAGGTCCGCACGTCGTAGTGGTAGTACTGCTTGCTCCACAGCATTCCGGCCAGCGCCTGCCGCATCACACGCTTGGCGTCGTCGGCCAGGGCGTCCGGCACAATCGTCCGGTAATAATCGTCAGCTTCCGCGATGCGCTGTTCGAACGTACTGGCAAATGAATCCCCTAACATCCCGGCCGCCGGCGCGACGTTCGTAAAGCGCAATCGAATCTCTGCGCACTTGCCCGGCTCGATCGTCAGGTGATAATGAGTCGAGCCCTTGGTGCCGTCGCTCGAATTCGCTGCGGACTGGTCGCCGTGAATCAGCGCGTTGTTGATGCCGTCTTTCACATAGGGCGTTCGGTTCTCAACACCGAACAGCCGTTGCAGGTTGGTTTCATTTTCGGTGAACAGGAGATTGGGCGCTCCCTCCGCAAGAAGCCATCGCGTGCCGTAATATTCATGTTCCACCTTCATCACGGTTGCGCCATTAATCGGCTGGTCTTTTGACACTTTGGGACGATGATCGCCGCGCCCCCACGACCACCGGTTGCGGAACCAGACCGTCGGCAGAAGGTCGAGCTCCGCCGCTTCCGGCCCGCGGTTCCACGCCGTCACACGGATGAGGATGTCCTCCTCGGTGGCCTTGGCGTATTCCACAAAGACGTCGAAGTAGCGGCTTTCATTGAAAACGCCTGTGTCCAGCAGTTCGTATTCCAAATCCCTGCGCGTGCGCTTGCCGTTTTCGTTCACCAGCCGCGAGTAGGGAAACTCCGCCTGGGGATATTTGTAGAGAAACTTCATGTAGGAGTGCGTCGGAGTGGAGTCGAGATAAAAGTAGTATTCCTTGACGTCTTCTCCGTGGTTGCCTTCGTTTCCCGTCAGGCCAAACAGTCGTTCTTTCAGGATGGGATCACGGCCGTTCCAGAAGGCAAAGGCCAGGCAGATGTATTGATGGCGGTCGCAGAGGCCCCCGATGCCGTCTTCGCCCCAGCGGTAGGCGCGGCTGCGCGCGTGGTCGTGCGGCAGGTATTCCCATGCCGTCCCGTTGGCGCTGTAGTCCTCGCGCACCGTCCCCCATTCCCGCTCGGAGATATACGGCCCCCAGCGGTTCCAGTGGCGGTCATGTTGCCGCGATTCTTCGATTCTCTGTTCTTCTGCTGTCATAGGAGGATTTTACCCTATGTCGCAATGTTCATCCTTTCACGTTGCGGCTCTTGCATTGACGCTGGCCTTCGACGGTGCTACAAGCAATAGGTAGGACAAAAAACGAAGCAGGGCAGCGGAGAGTCTTTCGGCAGCCGTTTATCTGCAGGCTTTCCTGCCAGGCGCAGAAGGTCACCACGCCATTCCGCTACACTGCCTGAAGGAGCTGACGATGAAACGACGAGATTTCTTGAAAAAAGGGACGGCCGCCGCGGCCGGTCTGGCGGCTTCTCAAAGTTTGCTCCCGCCGCTTGCGGCCAGTGAGACGGGTTCGGCCACGGGAAGAACCATTCCCCGGCGCCCGCTGGGAAAAACCGGCGAGCGTCTTTCCATCATCGCCATGGGCGGCATCGTAGTGATGAACGTTTCCCAGCCTTTTGCCAACAACATTGTCGCCGAAGCCGTCGACCGCGGCGTCAATTACATCGACATTGCTCCCTCCTACGGCAACGCGCAGGACCGCATGGGCCCGGCGCTCAAGCCTTACCGCGACCGTGTTTTTCTGGCTTGCAAGGAGATTCCGCGGGACAAGGCCGGCGCCCAGAAGGAACTAGACGAGTCTCTGCGCCAGCTCCAGACCGACCACGTCGATCTCTACCAGCTCCATGCTCTGGCCAAGGTGGAAGACGTGCACAAGGCGCTCGGCCCGGGCGGCGCCATCGAGGCTTTTGTCGAGGCCAAAAAAGCCGGCAAGGTGCGCTTCCTTGGCTTTTCGGCACACTCGGTTGAAGCCGCACTCATCGCCATGGACCAGTTCGACTTTGACACCGTGCTTTTCCCCATCAATTTCGTCATGTACTCGCAAGCCAACTTCGGCCCGCAGATCGTCCAGCGCGCCCGCGAAAAACAGATGGGCATGATGGCTATCAAAGCCATGGCCAAAACACCGTGGGCGGCCTCAGAGAAGAAACACCATCCCTACGACAAGTGCTGGTACGAGCCGGCGGCGCTTCCCAAGCAGGCGGAGCTCGCCCTCCGCTGGACGCTCTCGCAGCCGGTCGCAGCCGCCATCCCGCCGGGCGACATCGAGTACTTCCGCCTGGCCATGGACGTGGCCGAGAAATTCACTCCGGTCAATGCCGAGGAAACCAAGACGCTGATGGCTCAGGCCAAGGGTCTGCAGCCGCTGTTCCACCTGGGCTCCGCCTAGCGGCCAACGGCCGATTGATCTTCCGGCCGGGGCCAACCATCAAATCCTGTCCCGCTTTGCACGCACGGTGCAGGCCATGGCGGCGTTGGGGTGTCTCCCCTTCCCGTTTTGCCGGTTGACGCGCCTGGGCGCGCCTGCGGTATGATTGACGCGTTTTATTCGGCTATTCCCACACCAAGCAAATCGTTTGATGAGTTGGAGGCGAAACCATGGCGCGAAAGATTTTCCTGTGCCTTCCGCTGGCTTTTCTCTTGTTGGCCGCCGGCCCTGCTTTTCCGCAATCGCATCCCCCGCGGGCCCGCGACCTGGGCATTCCCTTTGAAGGAACGCCGGGCCGGTTCAACGCCATCACCGACGTCAAGGGCGTCACGGTGGGCTTCACCACTCTGATTTCGGGCAGCGGCAAGCTGGTCGTGGGCAAGGGGCCGGTGCGCACCGGAGTTACGGCGATTCTGCCGCGGGGAATGAAGGCCAAAGACCCGGTAATGGCCGGCTTTTTTTCTCAGAATGGCAACGGTGAAATGACCGGTATCCACTGGGTAAAGGAGTCGGGCTTTCTGGAGGGTCCCATCATGATCACCAACACTCACAGCGTCGGGGTTGTTCGCGACGCGGTGATTGCGTGGCAGTTGAAACACGGCGGAACTCTTTACCCGTGGTCGCTGCCGGTGGTGGCGGAAACGTGGGACGGTTTCCTGAACGACGCCGACGGCTTCCACGTGAAGCCTGAGGACACCTGGCACGCACTGGACACAGCCGAATCCGGTGCCGTAGCCGAAGGCAACGTCGGCGGCGGAACAGCCATGAGGTGTTTCGGTTTCAAGGGTGGGACCGGAACCTCTTCGCGAGTGCTTCCAGCCGACGAGGGCGGCTATACGGTCGGCGTTCTGGTGCAATGCAACACGGGTGACCGGCAGGAGCTGCGCATTGCGGGTGTTCCCGTGGGCCGCGAGATCAAGCTCCCGGGAATGCAGGCTGAAGCCAAAGATCCCGAGCAGCGCGATCTGGGTTCCATCATCATTGTGATTGCCACCGACGCTCCCCTGATTCCGACCCAGATGAATCGCCTGGCTCGCCGCGCCACTCTCGCGCTGGGCAGAATGGGAAGCTATTCCGGCGACGGCTCGGGCGATATCTTTGTTTCATTCACCACGGCCAATTCCGGAGCGGTGAGGCCCCCCGGTGGGATTGCCCATATCCAGATGCTGCCGAACGGCCGAATGAATCCGTTGTTCCTGGCCACCGTCAACGCCACAGAAGAAGCCATTGTGAATGCCATGGTCGCCGCAAAAACCATGACCGGAGCCGACGGCCACACCTCGGTAGCGCTGCCGCACGATCAGGTCCGGGAAATCCTGAGGAAGTATCACCGGCTGGCAGGCGGGACGCAGCAGTAGTAAACTCTGAGAACCGGCTCGCAGTAAACTTCACGTAGGAAGTGCACACGTCGCGTTCCGTCTCGAGTTGTCCGATATGGAGAACCGCACTTTTTTCCACGCCCTCTTGCGACGTGCTTCCTGCCTTGACTTTAAACTTCTCACCTATCAATTCATACCAAGCTTGGGACACTCCCCATCCGGTCTCATCGCGTACGGTGTCAGTGCAATATCTACGAAGCGGGTCGTCCGAAATTCTGGGACTTTCCTCTCCATTTAAGTGGTCCCTAGAGCAAGAGAAGGTGGTGGTACCTTGGGCTCCGGTAACTTTCTCTTCCAAATAGCTACCCCAACTAAAGGGATTGTACTATTTTCACAGATTTTCAAAACTATCTGATTTAATTACAGTAACAATAAGCAAATAATATTAAATATCATGAAAATTTATTGACGTCCGAATTATTCAGTGATATCTGTAAGTGACTATGTAAATAGATTCATAAATTTCTTTCGCTGGCTTTTAGTACGTGCATAGGAAGAGTTCAAATTAATAAATGATGCTGTGCTCCATCGATGTCCACGCTTCGTCAAGCAACGATTTGCAGTGCCCCTCCTTTTTAGGGGATCTTGAACGCAATCTTCTACAGAATTTCGAGCCTTTGCATCTGCAGCCGAGGATTTTCCTGGCAGGGTCGTGCGAAAAGCCGGGCATGCTAGACCACAGGATTCCAAGGATAGAAGGGTCGGGAAGTTTAAAAACCTATACCAACTGAGATTTCCTTAATCGCACATTGCCGATTGGCAATTGCAAAGGGAGGCATCCATGAAGAAGTTAGTTCTGTTGTGCGCACTTTGTGTCGCTTTTCTTCCGGCTCAGCTAACACAAGCGGCCGAACCGACAGGAAGCATCAGCGGGACGGTGGTCGATCCCAGCGGAGCTGCAGTCCCCGGGGCCAAAATTACAGCAGCCAACGTTGATACCGGTGTGACGCGCCAGACAACGACCTCCGGCGATGGTAGCTACGCATTTCTTGGGCTTCGGGTCGGGTCCTATTCCCTCTCTGTTGAAGCCGCCGGGTTTCGGCGCTCTGTTCAGACCGGGATCACTGTCAAGGCTGATCAATCATTGACAGTACCGATAAACCTGACGCTCGGCGCAGCAACGCAGTCGGTAACAGTTGAAGGCAACACCGCACTCGTGCAGACTCAGCAGGCAACGCTTGCCCGTGGGATCTCGACGCAAGAGGTTGGCAACCTTCCGCTGCAAGGCCGGCTTACGGCGCAGCTCGTAACCCTCTCTCCGGGAATGGTTAGTCTGGGAGGCAAGACGGTCAATCAGGGAGCGAACTCCAGCACTGGAACTAATGCTCGAGGATCAGGAGATTCCTTCCAGGGGGTTACCTACCCTGGGGCGCAAGCCGTGGCAGGGAATGGTGCCCGGGCTGATTCGGTTGAATACAACCTTGATGGGGCAAGCAACCAGGACACTTATACCAACGTCAATGATCCGTACCCTAATCCGGATGCGGTCCAGGAAATCAGCGTCCAGACCAACACTTACAGCGCCCAGTACGGCCGGGGAGCCGGGGGAGTCGTCAATGTTGTAACCAAATCCGGGACCAACCAGCTTCATGGCAGCGCGTTTGACTACCTCCGCAACGGAGCACTGAACGCTCGCAACTTTTTCAATCCGGGCCGCGACCTGCTCAAGCGCAACCAGTTTGGAGGCACGCTGGGCGGACCCATCATTCACGACAAGGCTTTCTTTTTCGGCAGCTACCAGGGAACCATTATCAGAAGTGAGTCCTTCGGGAATTCGGTCAATTTGCCCAGCCAAGCCTTTGCGAGCGGCGATTTTTCTTCCCTTCTTCCGGGAACACAACTGACAGACCCTTTTACCGGGAATCCCATTCCCGGAAATATCATTACGCCCGGCATGATGGACACAGCCGCTTCCAACCTGCTGGCCAAAATTCCACTCAGCACCTCGGGTGGTGTAACTGTCCTGCCACGCTCGCCGGTTCGTCAGAGCGAAAATGAGGTGATGGGGCGGGTCGACTACAACCTGTCTGATAGAAACCACCTGTATGGACGTTACTTTTATACGCGCTACACGAATGATCCATATATCGGAAAAGTAAATCCGTTGCAGTCCTCGTCGGGATTCGAAGACCGTGTCCAGGATGTTGGGGTGAGCGACACCTATAATTTTACGTCCTCACTGGTCAACATCTTCACTTTTGCCTACACGCGCAATCACAGCACCATTCTGCCCGGCACGCCGTTCAGCCTGGCGGATATCGGTTCCATGGTGTCGGTGACCGACCCGCCGGAACTCCGGCTCAACGTCAGTGGCTATTTCAGCATGAGTACGGGCGCTCCCGGCGAATTTGACCGTGACAATTTTCGGTTCACGGATGATATGAACTGGGTGCACGGCCGCCACATCGTCGTTTTCGGCGGTGATTTTCTGCGGCCATCCGTCGTCCTGAATAACGACTATAAACAGAACCCGCGCCTGACTTTCCGTGCTCACAGCGGGAATGCTTTTGCCGACTACCTGCTGGGTTATGTGGACAACTTCCAGCAAGGTGGCGGGGAGTTCGGGTCGCACCGGGCGAATCTTGTCAGTCTCTACGTTCAGGATAACTATCAGTTCCGGCCAAATCTAACCCTCAATTTCGGGTTGCGGTGGGATCCCTTCCCAGGCTACACGGACTCTCTGGGCAGGACGGAGTGCTTTCGGCCCGGGCAGCAATCCACGCGGTTCCCAGGCGCACCTTCCGGATACCTTTTTGCGGGAGATTCCGGTTGTCCTGATTCGGGCTTTAATACGACGTGGGCGAATTTTGCTCCGCGCTTCGGGTTCGCCTACAGCATGGGTAGGCACCGCAACACCGTCATCCGTGGCGGATACGGAATGTTCTATCAGGCACCCTTCCTCGAGTCCTTTAACCACATGGTGGACAGTGCGCCCTTCAGCCCGCAATACTTATTCCGGGGTGTTTCCTTCACCGATCCTTACGGCTCCAAAGGTATTCAGAATCCATTTCCCGCCCAGTATGCACCGAAGGTTCCAAGTGCAACGGATGCTTTCTTCCCCAGCCCGCTCGATCTGGCGGTATCCTTTGCGCCCGACTGGAAGCCGGCCGAGATGATGCAGTGGAACCTGACGGTGGAGCACCAGTTTGCGAGGAATATTCTTGTGCGGGGAAGTTATGTTGGTTCCAAAGGAACGCACCTTTCGTACAATACCGATGTTAACGCCCCGCTCCCCAGCCCTACGGCGACAGCGGACAACGAGGACGCACGCCGTCCTTATCAGGCTTACGGACAAATCACCATGGACGTCTCAGGGGCCAACTCCAATTACAGTTCGCTCCAACTGGCACTCCAGAAGCGCTTCTCGCATGGGTTGCTTCTCGACGCCAATTACACCTGGGGCAAAAGCATGGATTGGGCTTCCAGCACCAGCGACATGGATACGATTACAATCATCAACCCGTACAACATCGCCGCTTACCGCGCGGTGTCCGACTTTAACGTTCCCCACCGGTTCCTCCTCGATTATGTCTGGCAGCTGCCTTCTGTAGGGACTGGGATGAAGAATGCCGTACTTGGAGGGTGGGCTACCTCCGGTATTTGGACGTGGCAAAGCGGATTCCCGCTTAACATCGACACCGCCACGGATACTTCCTTCAGCCTGCCGGAGGTCGGAAACGATCAGGCAAGTCAAATTTGCACACCCCAATACACCGGTGGCTCGCCCAATAGCAGAGTCTACCCTCAAACCCCATGGTTCCAGACGGGGTGCTTTGTGGTGCCAGCTGACAATACATTTGGCAACGTGGGACGCAACACGTTGATTGGTCCCGGCGTTTTTGGCATCGACTTCGCGGCCTACAAGACGTTCTCTGTCACAGAAAGGTTGAAGCTCCAGTTCCGGACAGAATTCTTTAACGTTTTCAACCACACCAATTTTCTCAATCCGGATACAACGGTGACCGACGACACTTTTGGGTACATCACCGGAGCTCAGAGCCCAAGAATTCTCCAGATGGCCCTGAGGCTCCAATTCTGAGACGTGGGTGTCAAGGTTAAACGGTCAACCCATGACACCAGGGTTACGTGTCCGTGTGAAGAGGGTCTCCGGATATCCCATTTTGGAGACTTTCTCTCGACGGATATGGATGGTCGACACGCCTCGTATGTGGGTCGATCCCGTTCTTGGCCTCTGTCCGCCGGAATCGAGGAACCGAGGAATTTGATTGAGCAGTCGTAGAATGAAGACGTAAATTGAATGCTTACAGCGTTCATGAGGGAGGGATGATGAGTCTACGGCAGCTTTTTGGCATTCTGCTTCTGTTTCTAAGTGGCACAGCACACGCGCAAACCACCCCTGCGCGGGTAACTGAAGTCATAAAGCGGCAGATCCAGCGGCACGAAACAATCGCCTACCAGCTCCAGGAGTATCTCTTCAAGAGCATTCCCAAACTGCCGACTCCCTCAAGCGCCCAGGCGTGGACCGAAGAAGAAGCGCGCCTGCGAAAGCAGATCCTTGACGACGTTGCTTTTCATGGCTGGCCGAAAGCGTGGGTCGACGCGGCTGCCAAAATTTGAAGACCTGGGCGAAATCACCGGCGGCAACGGGTATCGCATGCGCAAGCTGCGGTTCGAGATCGTGCCGGGCTTTGATTCCACCGCCATTCTCTATGAGCCCCTTAACGTGCATGGAAAGGTCCCGGCTATCCTGAACGTGCACGGGCACGACCCATTGGGCAAAGCCGCCGAATACAAGCAGAAACGCTGCATCAATCTCGCCAAACGAGGCATCTACGCGCTCAGCCTGGAATGGATAGGTTACGGTGAGTTGGCTGTTCCCGGCAACACGCACGAGGACGGCGCGGATCTGGACCTGGTGGGCTCGAATGTACTGGGGATTTTTTATCTCGCCATGCGGCGCGGGCTCGATTACCTGGCCACCCTTCCGCAGGTCGATACCAACCGCCTGGGTGTCACCGGCGTATCGGGCGGCGGGTGGCAGACCATCATCCTCAGTTCGCTCGATCCGCGCGTCAGCGTCATGGTGGAGGTGGCAGGCTTCGGTCCGCTCCAGACCATCATCACGCATCCGATTGATACCGATTGCGACGAACAGGATCCCCCGGATCTGCTGCGCGGCCGCGATTACACCCATCTGGTGGCCATGCGCGCTCCGCGGCCGACCCTGTTGATCCACAACGCTGAAGACACCTGCTGCTTCCGCGCGGACCTGGTCAAGCCCTACAACTACGAGGATATCAAGCCGTTCTTCAAACTCTTCGGCAAAGAGGACAACCTGGCCTGGTATGAAAACCGCGACCCGGGTACCCACAACTATTACATCGACAACCGTGAGCACGCCTACAGCTTCTTCACCAGACATTTCAACATGCCCGTTGCCGCGTCATGAAATCCCGAGCGGCGCGGAAATCAAGTCTTATAAGCAACTCGAAGTGGGCCTGCCCAAAGACAATCTCACAATGTTAACCCTGGCCAGGCAGTTTGCCAGCCGTTTCCAGCGCCAGTCGATTCCCACTGAGGCCGCGGCCCGCGAAACCTGGGCATCCGCCGAAAGGCGCAAGCTTGCCTCCGTCATTCGTTACAAACCGGTTGAAGTTAAAGACGCCTGGCGAATGTGGAACACCAAGAACCATCTGCTGCAGTCGCTTTCCTATCGATTCGATTTCTCAGACGGCCTGACCGCCGCAGGCACCTGGCTCAAGGCCATTGCCTCGGCCCCGGATGCGCCGGTAACCCTGGTGTTGAATGACAATGGCAGGGCGGCCGCCGGCGAAGTGGTTTCCGATCGCGTTAATCGCGGCGAACAGGTCCTGGCGCTCGATCCCATTTTTGTCGGAGAATCGATGCCGCTGGTTCCCGATTCCACTCCTTACGCCCTGATGGTTTCAACCACCGGGGGCCGCGCGCTGGGCCTGGAGGTTGAGCAGTTGCTGGCTGTGACCCAATGGCTCGAACAACATTCGGGTCACGCGAAAGTTCGCCTGGAAACCACCGGAATTCGCAGTGAAGTCATCGGGCTGGCCGCGGCCGCGCTCAAACCTGCCGCGTTCTCCGAAGTGGTCAGCCACGACGCTATGAAAAGCCTGGGTTATCTGCTGGATGCCCCGGTCCCCTTCCGCTCCGCGCCCGACCTCTTCTGCCTTGATCTCTACAAAGATTTTGACCTGGACCGCCTCGCTGCGATGGCCGGACCGGCAAAGTGGGAACCGCATTACCTGAGCAAACCCGCAGCAGATTCAACACCGAAGAATTGACCTCGCCCCCGAAGTGAAAGTTTTGGCAAGGGATGCCGCGCCACTCGCGGGCATCTTGTGCTATGCTTCCCCTCTTGCTTTGAGCCTCCTGCCGCTCAGGCGAAACCAACTCTGAGGCTTGTTATGACCCAATATCGCTATACTTTGTCCGAACGCGACATTCCCAAAACCTGGTACAACGTGATCCCGGACCTTCCGGCGCCGCTGCCGCCGCCCCTGCATCCCGCCACCGGAAAACCAGCCGGCCCGCAGGACCTTGCGCCTATCTTTCCCATGGCGCTGATCGAGCAGGAAGTTTCCACCGAGCCCACGATCGCCATTCCCGAACCGGTTCTTGATGTGCTCCGGCTGTGGCGGCCCACGCCGCTCTATCGGGCGCATCGCCTGGAGCAGGCGCTCGGCACCCCGGCGAAAATCTTCTATAAGTACGAAGGCGTTTCGCCGGCCGGCAGCCACAAGCCCAACACCGCCGTTGCGCAGGCTTATTACAACAAGGCGGCGGGCATCCAGCGGCTCTCCACGGAAACCGGCGCGGGACAATGGGGCAGCGCGCTCTCCTATGCCTGCAACATCTTCGGCATCGAGTGCATGGTTTACATGGTGAAGTGCAGTTACTACCAGAAGCCCCACCGCCGCACCCTCATGCAGTGCTGGGGCGCCAACTGCATCCCTTCGCCCAGTGACAAGACGGCCGCCGGGCGCGAAGTTCTGGCCGCCGACCCGGATTGCCCCGGCAGCCTGGGTATTGCCATCAGCGAGGCCGTTGAGGACGCCGCTGGCCGGCCGGACACCAACTATTCACTCGGCAGCGTGCTCAACCACGTCCTGCTTCACCAGACCATTATCGGACAGGAAGCGATTGAACAACTCAAGCTTGCCGATGCATTTCCAGACATCGTGATCGGCTGCTGCGGAGGCGGCAGCAACTTCGGAGGTCTGGCCTTTCCCTTCGTTCCTCTCAAAGCCGCGGGCAAGCAGATTCGCCTGATCGCCGTTGAACCCGCCGCGTGCCCCACCATGACCAAAGGTCTCTACGCCTACGACTTCGGCGACAAGAGCGGCATGACGCCGCTGCTGAAGATGGAAACCCTGGGGCATGACTTCATTCCGCCCGGCATCCACGCCGGCGGGCTCCGCTATCACGGCATGTCTCCGCTGATCAGCCTGCTGCACCAGGAGGGCGTGGTGGAAGCGGTCAGCCATCCGCAGTTGCAGTGCTTCGAGGCCGCCATCACTTTCGCGCGCGCGGAAGGCATTGTCGTGGCGCCTGAAACCTCGCACGCCGTCTGCTCGGCCATTGATGAGGCTCTGAAAGCGAAGGAGGAAGGGAAAGAGAAGACCATTCTCTTCAACCTCAGCGGCCACGGCTTCTTCGATATGGCCGCGTATGAGAAGTACTTCGCCGGCGAGCTCACTGACTACGAGTATCCGGAAGAAAAAGTTCACGAAGCCCTGGCGCGCCTGCCCAAAGTTCCTTAGCGCGCGACTTCATGCGGCGCTTCCTGGGGTTTGGTGAGAGCTGTCAGCCCCGGCCTTTTTGTCTTTTGCCCACACGGCCTTGTGCTATGCTGGTGCGGACTTTTTGATCCTCAACACCTAATTCACTTTTTTCAAGTCCACTGGCTCGGGCCAGTGCGCAGGAGACAATCATGAAAATGCTTCTTCAAGTCAAGTTTCCGCACGAAACTTTCAACACGGCCGTCCGGGACGGAAGCCTGGGAAAGAAAATACAGAGCATCCTCGAGGAAACCAAACCCGAGGCCGTCTACTTTACTGAAATAGATGGGAACCGAGGCGTTATCCTGATCGTCGATTTGGCAGATCCCTCCAAAGTTCCATCGCTCGCCGAACCGTGGTTTCTGCAATTCAACGCCGACTGCCAATTCCGCATCGTGATGACGCCCGACGTCCTGGCCAAAGCCGGCCTGGAAGAGCTCGGCAAGAAATGGGCGTAGATCGGTCGCGCCCCGAAAGATGTTGATTGCCCGGTCGCCTCATGGCGGCGTAACCTGGGGTGTGCCTGACGCATCTCTTAAAGACGTGCGGCAAAGGAACTCATCATCGCCGGTTATTGAACTCAACAAGGAGGCGCGACATGGAAGATAAGAAAATCATTGCCGTTCTCGGCGCAACAGGCGCGCAAGGCGGCGGAATGGTCCGCGCCATTCTGGCCGACCCCAACGGCGGCTTCGCGGTGCGCGCGCTCACCCGCGACGTGAGTTCCGAAAAGGCCAAAGCTCTGGCCCAACAGGGCGCGGAGGTGGTGGCCGTCGACGTGGACAATCCCGAAAGCCTGAAGAAGGCCTTTGCCGGCGCCTACGGAGCGTTTTGTGTCACGTTTTACTGGGCGCACTTTTCGCCGGAAAAGGAACTGGCCGAAGCCACCTCCATGGCGCAGGCCGCAAAGCAGGCGGGGTTGAAGCACGTCATCTGGTCCACGCTGGAAGACACCCGCAAGTGGGTGCCGCTCGACGACAATCGGATGCCCACGCTGATGGACAAGTACAAAGTGCCCCACTTTGACGCCAAAGGCGAAGCCGATGGGGTGTTCACGAGCCTGGGCGTGCCGGTCACGATGCTGCTCACCTCGTTTTACTGGGACAACTTTATCTACTTCGGCTCGGGCCCGAAAGAAGGTCCGGACGGCAAACTCGTCCTCACCTTCCCCATGGATGACAAGAAGCTGCCGGGCATGGCGGCTGAAGACATCGGCAAGTGCGCTTATGGAATCTTCAAGCGCGGCGGCGAATTCATCGGCAAGAAAGTGGGCATTGCTGGCGAGCACCTGACCGGAGCCGAGATGGCTGCAGCTATGTCCAAGGCACTGGGACAGGAGGTCCGCTACAACGCCGTAACGCCGGACCAGTACCGCAGCTTCGGCTTCCCGGGCGCCGACGACCTCGGCAACATGTTCCAGTTCAAGCGCGACTTCAACGATTACTTCTGTGGCGCGCGCAATCCCAATTTCGCCCGCAGCCTGAATCCCGAACTCCAGACTTTCGACGCCTGGCTGGCCAAAAACAAGAACCTGATCCCGCTCGACTAACCGCGGAAGGCATCAATGGACTCGAATGAAATCAAGGCCCTGCAGGCCCCTTTGAAGCAGAAGTATCGTGACGAGCCCCAATCGGCCGTCGTCACTCTGCGCGCGCAGGCGCGGCTGGGTGAAGGAATCACCTGCAAGGTGGAAACCGGAAAGGCGCTGGTTGAAGCAGGTCTGCACCCGGCCACGGGCGGTGATGGTCTCTCCGCCTGTTCGGGCGACATGCTGCTGGAAGCCCTGGCGGCGTGCGCCGGCGTCACCTTGCGTGCGGTGGCCACCGCAACCGGCATCCCGCTCCGCGACGCAACCATCACCGCGGAGGGAGATCTCGACTTCCGCGGAACCCTGGCCGTGGCCAAAGACGCCCCCGTGGGCGTCCAGCGAATTCGCCTGAATTTCGATCTCGAAAGCGACGCAACCTCGGAGCAACTGGAAACGCTCGTCCGCCTGACCGAGCGCTATTGCGTTGTCTATCAGACGCTCTCAAAACCGTCTGAAATCACCGTCACGTACGAATCACGTTCTGCCAAGTAGCGGTTAGCCCTCAGCAATTCGACCTGGGATTTTCTCAGACTCCAGGCAGGGCCCTATATCCGGTTTTGGGAGAACTTTGCAACCACATCGAAACTCATAGAAAAACCAAAAAACGCAAAGGCAGGAGGAAAAGATGGACAGGACCAGCTTACGAAAAACCACCGTGCTGTGCTTGTGGGCGGCATTATCAATGGGTTTGGCCGTGAGCGCAAGCGCTAAGACCTGGAAGGTCGGGCCGGCCCGGACTTATACAACGCCCTGCAATTTACAAAGGGCCGGTGTTCTGGCGGATGGCGACACCATCGTCATTGATTATTCTCCGTCCGACGGTCCCGGCATCGGTTACTATGACGACACCTGCAACTGGACTCACAACAACCTCACCATGGTTGGAGTGCCCGGCCCCGGCGGCGCGCGTCCGGTCCTCAACACCGCCGGGCTGACGGACACCCCGACCACGGGACATATCTCGGGCCACAATGGGATCTGGGTTATTTCCGGAAACAATACGGTGATCAAGAACCTGGAATTCGAGAATGCGATGGTCTCAAATGCTGAAGGGGCCAATGGCGCCGGCATTCGCATGCATGGCAAGAACCTCACTGTGCTGAATTGCTATTTCCACGACAATGAGGATGGAATTCTGGAGGGCAACGTTGCAGGCAGCAACATCGTGATCAAATATTCGGAGTTTGCTCACAACGGAGTCAGCAATAAGGCCCTCTCCGAAGGCTACGGCTACACTCACAACGTTTATATCGGGCATTGCGCCTCGCTGCTGTTTGCTTTCAACTATTCCCACGACGCCAATGTCGGCCATTTACTAAAGACGCGCGCCGCCGTTAGCTACATTGTGTACAACAGGCTCACCGGCGAAAACGGAACAGACAGCTACGAAATTGACATTCCCAGCGGTGGGACTTCCTATGTGATCGGCAATCTGATACAGCAGGGGGAGAATACCCTGAATCCCATAATCTTAAGTTACATGGAGGAAGGGCCCAATCCCCGCGACCCCGGCAGGAATCTCTATGTGGTCAACAATACGTTTGTAAACCAGGGCACCGAAGGCGGCACTTTCGTCCACGTAGACCCCAGGGCGAATGTGGCTCTGCTGCAGAACAACATCTTCGATGGAAAAGGAACGATCACCAACCAGACCAACGCCATCTTAAAGACCAATTTTTCGGGCAGCCACCCAATGCTTGCGGATATCGACAATTACGACTATCACCTGCTGCAGGGATCACCCGCCATGGACGCAGGATCGCAGCCGGCGTCGGTCAATGGCTTCTCGCTTTCGCCGAAGGATCAGTATGTCCATCCGGCCTGCGGCCAGGTGCGCCACCCGGTTGGCGCCATTGACATCGGCGCTTACGAGTTTGGCGGAGGCGGCCCCACGTTGCCCTGCCGATGAAAAACAGTATGGTGGTCTCCGCGGTTCGGGCGGCGCGGAGGTGGCCGGCCCCACCCACGGCGCTCCCGAAGGACAACCTTACGCGGGCTGGTTCTCTTCTGCATTCCAGGTCAGCCTCTTGCCCGCCTTGAGAGCCATGTTACCAATCCAGGAAGTGCGCGCGGCCTCAAAGCCGGCCTCCACCGGCGCGTTCGGAGTCTTGCGCGTGCGGACGCAATCCAGGAAATTCTGGATGTGTTCGATGGTTCCGTCGTGCAGCGATTCCGCCAGGATTTCCGGCTTGGGCTCCTGCGTGCCCGGTTCCCATTTTCGCCCCTGGGGATAAAAGGCCAGGCGCGTGCGATTCACCTTCAGCGCGCCATTGGTGCCGCGAAACGTGATGCCGCCGTCGTCAATTCCGTCGCAGAGCGCACCCGTGAACGTCACCATGAACTTTTCCGGAAATTCGTAGGCCGCCGTGATGGTGTCCGGGCACTGCCAGTTCATCAGGTAGAGATCGCCCGTCGTAGTGGCAGTCTTGGGCGCAGGCTGTTTCGTGTACCACTGGATCACGTCAATCCAGTGCGTCAGCAGGTCGGTGAGAATGCCGCCGCCGAAATCCCAGTAGAAACGCCACCAGGCGAACTTCTCTTTGTTAAAAGGCTGCATGGGCGCGTCGCCCAGCCATTGCTTCCAATTGAGCTGTGCCTGGTCCACGTTGGGCAGGGCGTTCCATCCCTCGGCGGAGAAATAGTTCTGATACCAGTAGGTGTGGACAAAGGTCAGCTTGCCCAGCTTGCCGGAATCCACCAGTTGCTTGCCCAGCACATAGTGCGGCCAGCTGCGTTGCTGCATGCCCACCTGCACAATGCGCTTGGTCTCGTGCACGGCCCGCAGGATTTCCGCGCCTTCGGGAATGGAATGGATCAGGGGCTTCTCGCAATAGGCGTCCTTGCCGGCGTGCACGGCATCCACCAGCATCTGCTTGTGCCAGTGGTCGGGCGCGCCGATCACAACCGCGTCAATGTCCTTGCGGTCGAGCACCGCGCGATAGTCCTCCGTGCCGGTGGCTTTTGCGCCCGCAATCTTCTGCCCCGCGCGCCGGTTCGGCCCGTAAACGTCGCAAACCTCCACAATCTCCACCGAGGGCTGCTTCACAAAAATCGACGCCAGGTATCGCGCCCGATGTCCGCTGCCCAGCACCGCCACGCGGATGCGGTCATTTGCTCCCAGCACGCTCGCCGGCGCCAGTCCGCCCAGCGCAGCCGCACCGGCAGTGACGAAGGCCGTCTCCTTCAGAAAATCCCGCCTCGATACCGCTCCCTTCGCTTTGCCCTGTTCCATCGTTTCCCTCCTGATGATGAAAACATGCGGTCGGTGACCGCAAAGAGAAGTAACACAAAATCGCCTGGCCCGCAACAACCAGCGCTGACTGTAGTGGCGACAAGTCGCTACAGGTCCCTGCAACTCTTACGCGAAGATCGCCGAAACCGGTGAGGCCAGATCTCTACTTCAATCCCGCTTCAGCCAGCATAGCCAGAAACTGTTTCCGGGTACGCATGTCCATCGACTCGGCCACCAGCTTGCCGCTGCGGTCGTAAACAAAGCTCATGGGGATGCCTGCAACCGAATACAATCCATTCACCTTTTGTCCGGGGTCGAGCAGCACGGGATATTGGATCTTCTCTTTGCGGACAAAGGGCTGCACCTTTGCTGCGGGCTCATCCGAAATGCCCAGGACCACCAGGCCCTGGCCTTTGAACCGCTTGTAGAGCGCCTCGAGGTCGGGAATTTCCTTCCGGCAGGGCGGGCACCAGGTGGCCCAGAAATTCACCAGCACCACCTTGCCGCGCAGATTTTTCAGCGTCCACTCATGGCCTTCGAGATCTGCCAGTGTAAAGTTGGCCTGCTGGCGTTGCAGGTCCTGCTGTTTCAGTTGCGCGAACGCCGCCGCAAATTCCGGCGAATCCAAGGAGACCTTCAGGTGCTCAAAATGCGCCATCGCGGCGAGCACGGCGTAAGGCATGGCGGGCTGCCCCTTGCCGGCAGCGAGCGGATGTTCCCCCAGCGCATCGGCCAGAGTAGTCGCCACCTCCTGCACCGTTTCCCGGCCGCCCGGGTCGCCTTCGGTCGAGAGCGTCGCCAGACCCGTTGCCAGCCGCACCTTGTTCTCCGACGGCGGCAGTTGCCTGATCTCGAGCGCAAGCTTCCAGGTCACGCGCCCCCGCTCCTTGTCGGACAATTGGCGCAGCCCGCGGATCTGCTGGATGATAGTTTCCTGCTGCGGCGTCCACTCAATCTTCTGCTGCGCGCGCAGCCTTTGGAAGCAAACAAGCGACCCTCCTGCACACAACAGGCATATGACCGCAACCACAAAAACCAGTCGTAATGATTTCGCACAGGAAGCATGCAGCATCGTGTGACTCCTCACGATATATCCTCAAGAGTGAAATGTGATCGCACAGTCCGTCCTCACCATGAAACCGCAGACATTTTAACGCCATATCTCAGCCACCGGGGGCACGGATGTTTTTCGTTCCAGCTTCCTGCTATCATCACCGTTTGGGTGACCCTTGACGACTGCTACTGAAACCGAAAAACCCTCGGCCTGGGGAACGCTTCGCCACCCGGTTTTCCGCAACTGCTGGGCTTCTGCCGTTGTCTCGAACGTTGGAAGCTGGATGCAGGACACGGCCGGCACGTGGCTGATGACCTCGCTGACCACTTCTCCACTGCTGATCGCATTGATGCAGACCGCCGCCGGCCTGCCGGTGCTGCTGCTGGGTTATCCCGCCGGCGCCACTGCTGACATTGTTGACCGCCGCCGCCTGCTCATCTTCTGGCAGGTGTGGATGCTGGCCACGGTTGCCGTGCTCAGCGTGCTCACTTTTGCCGGCATCATTTCACCTTGGTCGCTGCTGGCACTCACCTTCCTGTTGAACATCGGCGCCGCCATGAACAATCCGGCCTGGCAGGCCATTGTGCCGGAACTGGTTCCTCGCTCCGAACTGCCCAGCGCCATCGCGGTGAACAGCGCCGGTTACAACCTGGCGCGCGCGGTGGGCCCGGCCATCGGCGGGCTGATGGTGGCGGCCTTTGCCACGGTCACGCTGGGCGCAGGCGCTGTCTTCCTGGTGAATTCGCTTTCCTTTATGGCAGTAATTGCCGTCCTATATCGATGGAGGAGCAAACCGCTTTACAAAAGCGCGCTTCCGGCGGAGCGGCTGTCCGGTGCGCTGTTGTCCGGCCTGCGTTATTTGCGCTACACGCCCGACCTTCGCGCAACCTTTGTCCGCACGTTCACTTTTGCGGGCTTTGCCAGCGCCGTGTGGGCGCTGCTGGCGGTGGTGGCCCAGCAGGACCTTCGCCAGGGAGCCATGGCCTACGGCATCCTCAACGGCTGCCTGGGCGCGGGCGCGGTTGTTGGTGCTTCATTCCTGCCGCGGCTACGGCAGCGATTATCGGCCAATATGATCGTCGCCGGTTCGTCCGCCATTTTTGCCGGCACGCTGGCAACGCTTGGCCTTGTACGCAACGTGCCTCTCATTGTGGTCGCGCTGCTGGCGGCAGGTTTTGCCTGGACCAGTGCGCTCTCCACGCTGAACGTCACCGTGCAAATCTCAACCCCGCCCTGGGTGCAGGCGCGCGCGCTCGGGACCTACCAGATGATCTTCTGGGGTGGCGTGGCTTCGGGCAGCGCTTTCTGGGGACTTCTGGCGGATCGGATTTCCACTCCAGCGGCGCTGCTGGTGGCTGCGGCGAGCGCCCTGGCCAGCATCCCTCTGGTGCGCAACTTTCGACTTTTGGAAGAAACTCCGCCCGACCTCAGCCCCTACCGCCTGAACCGCGCCGCCCCGCAGCTGGTGATCGAAACCTCATCCCGACGATGGTCCTGTGCTGGTCACCCTTGAGTACCGGATCCGGCCGCAGGATTACGCTGCCTTCACCAGCGCCATTCACAGGGTCCGCGACATGCGGTTGCGCAACGGCGCCATCCGCTGGGGAGTGTTTCAGGATGCCCGGCAGCCGGAGCGTTTTATCGAAACGTTTGTCGTCGATTCCTGGATTAACTTCCTGCGCCAGCGCGAGCGCTACTCGGCGCCCGACCGCGACCTCCGCGACCGCGCCTGGAGCTTCCATCAGGACGAGTCGCCGCCCTCCGTCTCTTACATGCTTTACGCGCGGGAAGCCTCAGGCAGCAGCTAGCAGTGCGGCGTAACCGGGCTCAATTCCTCCCGGAACCTGGATTGCTGTAACAAAGCTAACAGGGTACACTGGCAGCAAAGGGGGAAAAATGTCCATTCGACCCGTTAAGCAGCTGATCAAATCCAAGCCGACGTTGGAAGGTGCGGGCGTGCATCTCCGCCGCGCGTTCGGGTTTGGCAGCACGTCAGACTTTGACCCGTTTCTTCTCCTCGACGACTTCCGTAATGAGCGCCCGGAAGACTACCTGGCCGGTTTCCCGTGGCATCCGCACCGCGGCATTGAGACCATCACTTACGTCCTGGCGGGCGACGTGGAGCACGGCGACAGCCTGGGCCACAGCGGCACCATCGGTGCGGGTGACGTGCAGTGGATGACGGCCGGCAGCGGCATCATTCATCAGGAGATGCCCAAGGGCGATTCCTCGGGGCGCATGCACGGATTCCAGCTCTGGGGCAACCTGCCCTCTTCGCTCAAGATGACGGCGCCGCGTTACCAGGAGGTGAAGTCGGCCGAAATCCCAGAGATCACCGACGATGACGGCACGCTGGTTCGTGTAGTCTGCGGAGATTTCTGGGGCAAGAAGGGTCCCGTGGATGGCGTCGCGGCCGACCCCATCTATATCGACGTTACTTTGCCGCCCGGCAAGCGCCGGACCCTGCCAGTGGAAACCACCCGCCACGCCTTTGCCTACATTTTTGACGGCGCGGGAAAGTTCTCGAACGCCTCGGAGCCGCTGGAGGTTCCCACTGAATCCGTCGGAGGTGCGGACACGACTCCGCCCACTGAGGCTGATAACCGCTCGCTCGTCCTCTTTGACCGTGGCGACGAGGTTACCATCGAGGCTGGTGAAGAAGGCGTCCGCTTTCTCCTGGTCTCCGGGAAGCCGATTGAAGAGCCCGTGGCGTGGTACGGCCCTATCGTCATGAACACCCAGGAAGAGCTTCGCGAAGCGTTCAGCGAGCTCAAGCACGGCACCTTCCTCAAACACAAGCAGGCGGAGTAAGCGCCTTATTCTGTAGCGGCGCGCTTACCACGCCATGACCGGTTTTGTACCGATGGGTTTGTCCCGCCATCCGCTTCGATTTTGGCGATATGAACTTTCCACTACAGCAGCGCCGCATCAAGGCCAAATCCGGCGCTCATAGAGGGCCGCGACCGACCCCGATACCCCTCCATGCATCCACCCCCGCGCGTTGACGGGATGCCAGGATGCGCTAGAATGAAATATTTACGGCAAACATATGGACACGACCACGCGACCCAGGGTTTCGGTTGTCAAATACCTGAACACCGCCCCGTTGATCTGGGGCATGCTGAAAGGCGATCAGCAGGGAAAATACGATCTCGACTTCACAACCCCTGCAAAGTGCGCGGATGACCTGGGCCGGCGGGAGGCGGCCGTGGGCATCGTGCCTTCCATCGAGTACCAGCGCATGGACCGGCTGCGCGTCCTGCCCGGATGCTCCATCGCCTCAAAAGGCATCGTCAAGAGCGTCGTGCTGCTCAGCAAAGTGCCCATCGAAAAGGTGGAGACCGTCGCGCTCGATAATTCCTCGCGAACCTCTGCGGCGCTGGTTCGGGTGCTGTTGCAGAAGTTTTATTCGCGGCCCGTCAGCGTGGCCGCCGGCGGACCCGGAACCGCAGAAGATGCTGCAGCAGGCCGATGCGGCGCTGTCTGATCGGCGACCCGGCGCTCACCTTCGATGCCGGAGACCTGATGGTGTATGATCTCGCGGCTGAATGGAAAAAGTTTACGGGGCTGCCATTTGTTTTTGCGGTCTGGGCGGGGCATGAAGACGCCGGACTCGGGCGCTTCTGCGCTGACTTTGAAGCCTCAAGAGATTACGGACTCGCGCACGTCGACGACATCGCCCGTGAGTATGCGCCCAGGCTGGGGCTGGCGCCGGAGGCGGTGAAGGTTTACCTGCAGGAGAATATCGATTATTCTTTGGATGAGGAAAACCTCAAGGGTCTGGAGCTTTTTTACCGCCTTGCGCACGAAATCGGCCTGATCCCGCGGACCAGAGAAATTCAATTCGCTTAGCTTGTGATGCGGGGCTTGATTTCCGGCAAGCGCGCCCGGCGAAGGTTTTTATCATCGAGTTGTGAAGAATGGGTTTAACCGCGGCACAGGCTCTCGAAATGTTGCGCTCCGACGATCTGATCGGCGTGGGCATGGAGGCCGACTCTCTGCGCCGGCGGCTCCACCCTGGAAACATCATCTCCTACCAGATTGACCGCAACATCAATTACACCAACATCTGCACGGAGTACTGCTCCTTCTGCGCCTTTTACCGGCCCGTGGGCTCGCCGGAAGGATACGTGCTGCCGCTTGAAACCATTTACCGGAAGATTGAGGAGACGATCGCGCTGGGCGGTACCGGGGTCCTGATGCAGGGTGGCCTGCACCCCGACCTGAAGATGGATTACTACGAGAACCTCCTCTCCAGCATCAAGCAGCGTTATCCCCAGGTCCACCTGCACTGCCTTTCGGCGCCGGAAGTCCTGAACATCGCCGAGATCTGCGGGCTGACCGTTCGCGACACGCTGAGGCGCCTGATGGACGCGGGTCTCGATTCCATTCCCGGAGCGGGGGCGGAAATTCTGGACGACGAGGTTCGAAAGCGAATTGCGCGGCTGAAGTGCGGCACCGAGGAATGGCTCTCCGTACACCGCGAGGCGCACAAGCTGGGCATGCGGACCACCGCCACCATGATGTTCGGCTGCGGAGAGACCTTCGAACACCGCATCGCGCACCTGGAACGCGTTCGGCGGCTGCAGGAAGAAACCGGCGGCTTCACCGCCTTCATTCCCTGGTTCTTTCAGCGCGAGAACACCTCGCTGGGGCGCTTCGTCAAGGAAGAAGTCACGGCGGTGGAATATCTCAAGACGCTTGCCGTCAGCCGCCTTTACCTGGATAACATTCAGAACGTTCAGGCGTCCTGGCTGACCCCGGGCCACAAGGTCGGCCAGATCGCTCTTCGCTTTGGGGGCAATGACGTCGGCAGCATTCTGATTGAAGAGAATGTGGTCTCCGCCGCGGGCTGCGGGCGCACCTCTTCTGAGGAAAAGCTTCGCTGGATGATTCGCGACGCCGGCTTCCGCCCCATCAAGCGCGACACGCTTTATCGCAATTACTACCTCAATTAAGACCTCGCGAGCTCGCGAACCGGCTTGACATCATGATGCCTCGCTTATAACATCATGATGTGCGAACAACCCTAACGCTCGACGAGGATGTTGCCGAAAAGCTTAAGGCGGAGGCGCGGCGGGCTGGAAAACCAGTCAAGCAAGTTGTGAACGAGGCGCTACGCCGAGGCTTGGCGCTGCGGCGAGAGGCACGCTCCATCAAGCCTTTCAGAGTGCGCGTCAAGGACATGGGCGTGTATCCCGGCACCAACTACGACAACATAGGTGGCCTCCTGGAGCAAGTGGAAGGGCCGCGGCATCGGTGATACTCGTTGACGCCAACTTGCTGCTCTATGCTTACAACCGGTGGCGCTTGCTCTGCGGCTCTACGCAGGCTGGAAGAGGTCTTCTCGAAACCCGCGCCTGTTTGCTTTGCCTGGGCGGTTATTCTCGCTTTTCTGAGAATTACCACTCATCCCCGTGTCTTTCCGCGCCCTCTTGCCGCGGAGGAGGCCCTGGAAATTGTTGGCGACTGGCTGGAGCGGCCAAACACGTCAATTCTGGTCCCAACATCGCGGCATTGGGAGATTCTCCAAAATTTAGTCGCCCAGGCGCAGGCGACCGGTCCGCTGGTCATGGATGCGCATCTGGCTTCCCTGGCCCTTGAGCACGGCGCCACTCTGTGTACGACGGACCGTGATTTCGCGCGTTTCCCCGGGCTGAAGATGATGAATCCGCTTCGACCGGACCGGTCCTGAGGCGCGGTTTGCCCCAAGAACAAACCTATGACCGAGCTTCGATGGAATCCGACGCTGCGCGAATGGGTCTCTACCGCATCGCATCGCCAGAACAGACCGCAGATGCCACGCGACTGGTGCCCTTTCTGTCCCGGGTCAGGGCGCGTTCCCGACCACTACGACGTCTATATCTATCCCAACGATTTCGCCGCCTTCACCATTCCCGCTCAGCCGCCGGCCGTTGAAGGGGACGATTTCTATCCGGTCAGGCCCTCACACGGCAAGTGCGATGTGGTGCTCTACCACCCGGATCACAACACCTCCATCCCCCAGATTCCCGTGGAGCACCTCACGCGCCTGGTGAAGACCTGGCGCAAACGCTTTGAGGAACTCAAAGCGACGCCGGGCATTCGCTACGTGCTGATTTTTGAGAACAAGGGAGAAGTGATCGGGGTCACCATGCCGCATCCACACGGCCAGATCTATTCTCTCCCGCTCGTTCCGCCCATCATCAAGAAAGAGCTGGCCGCCGCGCGCGCCCATCACCGCAGGCATGGCCGCTGTCTTTTCTGCGATGTCCTTCAGAAGGAGCGCAAAGCCAAACTGCGAATCGTGGCGGAGAACCGGGCGTTCACGGCCTTCATACCTTTCTATGCGCGCTGGCCCTACGAGGTGCACGTCTATCCGCGGCGGCACCTGGGGGCGCTCGACGAGTTCAGGCCGTCGGAAGAAAAGGCGCTGGCGGAGATGCTGAAGTGGGTGACCCGGAAATACGACAACCTGTTCCAGATGTCATTCCCCTACATGATGCTGTTGCACCAGGCTCCCACGCGCGGGCGGCATCCGTATTATCACTTTCACATTGAGTTTTATCCGCCGCATCGCAGCAAGGAAAAACTGAAGTACCTGGCCAGCGTCGAAACGGGTGCGGGAACGTTTCTGAATGATTCGCTGGCCGAGGAAAAGGCTGCCGAACTTCGCCGCGTGGCGCCCAGGACGCTCCGAGAAGTTGGCTGATGGGATAGGGCCCGGGAGCACACCATGATGAACGAAGCCTTTCAAAAGACCTTTGGATCAGCGCCAGACGTTACCGTCCGTGCGCCCGGACGCGTGAACCTGATTGGTGAACACACCGACTACAACGACGGCTTTGTGCTTCCCGCCGCGATTGACCGCGCTATTGAATTCGGCGCTCGCCGCCGCAAAGACCGTGTTGTGCGCGCTTACTCGATCGACTTCCAGGACCAGGTCGAGTTCAGCCTGGAGGCGATTGAAAGAGACAACGAACATGCCTGGAGCAACTACCTGCGGGGCGTGCTCAAGTTTCTGCAGGAGGACGGGCACAGCCTCACCGGCATTGACGTGGCCTTTGGCGGCAACGTGCCGCGGGAAGCCGGGCTCAGTTCGTCGGCGGCGGTCGAGGTCGGCGCCGTGGTGCTTTCGATGAAGCTTTTCAACATTGAACTGGACCCTCTTGAGGTGGTTCGCCTCGCCCGGCGCGCGGAGAATGACTTTGTCAACGTCCCTTGCGGAATCATGGACCAGTTCGCCTGCGCGCTGGGCAAACGCGATCACGCTTTGTTCCTCGACTGCCGCGACCTGTCTTACCGACACATCCCGCTGTCCGGGCGCGTCAAGATCGTGGTGTGCTATTCGGGAGTCCGGCGGGCGCTGGCGGCATCGGAATACGAAATCCGCCTGAAGCAGTGCCGCCAGGCCGTGGCGCAGCTGGGGACCACGGGGCTGGCGGTCAAGTCGCTTCGTGAGATCGACCTGACGGACCTGGAAGTCGCAAGCCACAGCCTGAGTGAAATTCTGCTGAGGCGCGCCCGGCACGTGGTGAGTGAGAACGACCGCGTGCTCAAGGCCGTCAAGGATTTGGAAAAGGGCGACCTTGAAAGCTTCGGCAGGCTGATGGTCGCTTCGCACGAAAGCCTGCGGGATGATTACGAAGTCAGTTGCAAAGAGCTCGACGTTCTGGTGGAGTTGGCCCTCAAACAGCCCGGCGTTCTGGGAGCGCGGATGACCGGCGCGGGCTTCGGAGGCTGCACGGTCAACCTGGTGCTCGCCGGCGCGGCCGAATCGTTTGCGGAAGCAGTCCAGGAAGGCTACAACAAAGCCACGGGACTCAACGCGGAAGTCTACGTTTGCGAGGCTTCTGACGGCGCACTGACCGCTGGCGCCTGAACGGGGATCGATTTCGTCAGGGTCGCGATTTTGCCTCCGGAGGCTGAAGTGCCATGCGTATCTGGCGTTTTCCCCCGGGGGAAGATTTCTTCGGTCCTTTCAGCAGCAGCATCAGGGCGCTGAGTAAAAAGAAGACCAAAAGGATAACGAGCAGAGTGCGGGCAACCCGCCCGCCTTCACCTTCAATAAAAGGGCAGGGCGCTTTCGGAGTTCTCCTCCGGGCCAGGTACCAGGGAAAAATAACCATCCACAATAAAAGCGATCCGAGACTCCAACGGATGGGTGTGGGAATACTTCTTTCGCGAGCGTCGCGATAAACCCATACAGAAGAAAGAGCCACCAGACTGAACAGAACCACCTGGCTGGTTCCAGGCCCCAGCAGGCTCTCAGAGATCGCTGCAGCGATAAGCCAGGTCCCCAATGCTGCGAAAAAAATCCCCCACGAAAATCGCGCGTACTCAGGGGCCGGCAGAGGAATAACCTGCTCGGCAATGACAACGGTAACGTCCGGACGAACGATCTCACTGGGATTAACGTCTTGCTTGCAGGAAGGGCATACGCGGCATGAGGAAGCAAGCATCTGCCCGCAGTTCGGACAGGCAAAAGGTTCGTTCGGGAAGGTGGCTGTCGGCTGCAAGCCGATTTCCTCGGGCAAATCAGCCATTGGCAATTCTTTCCTCTCCCGGTTTGTCCGTTCCTTTGTTCATGGCGTCGAATTCCAACCCTGATGCTCTTCCCAGTCTAACACCTGGCGGTAGACAATTTTGCGGGAAAGCCGATTGAAGTCGCGGATGCGGCCTTCGGCGCGATTGCCGCCCTGTGATTGATAGTACCAGCCTGCTTCCTGGTGCAGCGCCATCACTTCGCCGGAGACAAACAGAGCATGTTCAGAATAATGATAGGGAGTCGAAGGAATCGTCTTCGGATTATAGACTCTGTCCACATAGAGCTTGATGCTTTTCGGATCTAACTCCTTTGCGCTCACCATCTCCTGCAGGGCCTTCACCACGAAATAGTTGTTCACAATATGGTCGATGTGACCTTCAGCCGGAGGATGGGCCGTGACCACCACTTCGGGACGAAACGCCTTCAGCAATCTCTTCACTGCCGCCACAACCGATTCGCGCGCATAGGGCAGGTTGGGCTGGAAGACATTCGGATAGGGCGTGTGGTCAGAAGCCAGCAGGACCGACAGATAAGGATGGGCAGAGTCGCGATGGTGATACCAGATTTCGCCCGACCCGCCGTCCGGCATTCCCAAAAAATAGATATCGTCTTTGGGCACGCCCAGGTGCCCCAGAACCGCGCGCGTCTCATCCATGCGCAACATGCCGAAGTTCATAGCCTCGGCGGGACTGCAGGAGTGCTGATAATAACGGTCGCACGACCCGGCATCGCCGCCGGTAAAGTAGACAAAGTGGATCGGGATGTGGTTCTCAACGGCCGCCCGGGTGAGTCCGGCCCAGCCGCCTTCGTCATCCTCGTGCGCGCAGAAAATCAGAATCGACCTGGGCAGTGGATTCACGCCCAATTCAAGGTCATTCTCAGCCACGGTGTTTCCAGCCGAATCAGTGAGAACCACTTCAGCCCGGTAGAGCCCCGCCCGGCCGGAAGGAAGCGCAAAGGAGACCGATTCCTTCCTGTCTGCCGAACCCGGCTGCAGGTCGAGCCGTCCGGCAACAACCTTCTTTTCAATGGATTTCCCATCCGGGTCCAGCAAGGACGCCGTGGCGGTAATCTGCTCCCAGGCTGTTTTCCCGGGGTTCCCGATGGAGAAATGAATGGCCGCATCCTGCCCGGGCATATACATCGTGTGGCTGGCGTCGAACTGTATGGCGCCGGCATCCAGCCCCGGAGGATAGAAGTGCCGGTAGTCCTTGGTATCAACCTTGCTCAGCTCGGGATAAATATACTGCGGGGGATAAAGCTTGGGCGCGGTGACGCCGGGAGGCCGGATCAGGACCAACTGGCTGAAGGCGATGTCCAAAACGTTCTTCCGGTCGTGGTCCCACACCACCACTCCGTACTGATGGATCGCCGGCTGGTCAACCTTGCCGGCAACGGCCACGTCCTTCGCGTGAATTTCCTGTTCCGCGCCGGCCGCCAGCGTCAGGTCCTTTTTCAGCGTCACCACACTTGCGGCTGCCTGTTGGGCGGGCCCGGCAATCCAGGGCCAGTAGCGGTTTGAGAACTCAACCCGAAGGCCATTCAGTGGCCGGTCCGTCAGGTTTTTAATCGTGATGTCGCTCGCTACATGATCGCCCGTCACATAGAAAGTCTTGTCCAGCCTGATGCCCTCAATCCTGGCCAGCTTACGGTAAACGGCGAACGAACCGGCCTGAGGCACCCTGATAAATGTGACTCCGGAGATTCGGTCATAGCCCAACAGGTCGATCTCATAACGCCCCGTCCGGGCGTCTGCAGGAATTTTCCAAAGCAGGGAATAGGAACTCGCCGCCGGATCGGCGGGGATGGTCCAGACCTGTGAGGGTGAAGTGGTGTACACCGCTTTGCTGTCACCGTCGTAGCGCACCGTGGCCGAAAAAGCCATGTTGCCGCGCACCGAGGCTCCCGGAGCCGTGGCCAGCCGCATCAGGACTTCCGAGCCGGCATTGTAACTGATGCGATTGGTGACCGCGACGACGCTGCTCTGCGCCCGGGCCAGCACCGGCAGCAAAAAGACTCCGGCGACGACCGCAAGTTTTGTGCAGATGGACTTTCGCATGTGCTTTAGCAACACAACCTCCTCCACTCCCGGGCAGTCGGAAAACGGCTCATGCGCGGCCAGCCGAAACAGTCCTGTCGCGACCGCCCGTCGCCCCTGAATCGAGGTTTGTACACAAGATCACTAATTTATCACGAAGAACGAACCGGCGCGCAGACGCCTTCCCCAAACGCCTGAAGTGCAGAATGTAGCAGCGACTTTACCCGTCACGTGGCAGGGAGTTGCATGAGCAGTTGGCGGGGTAAACCTGCCGCTAAGCTTCCGCGCCGGACTTTAGTTCCGTTTGAGGGATCAGCTCCGGCAAAGCGCCTGCTTTGGCAAGAATGAGGTAAATCACAAAGCCCACGACAAAAGAAAAAAGGACGGCAGGCCGGTCCATCCTGACCCAACTCGCCGGAACGCCCGGAATCTTGTCGAGGATTCCGACCACAAACCCAACTGCCCACGCAACGTATCCAGCCCAGTTGATTCCCTTGCGAGGCCCCGACCATTTTTTCCCGGCCAGGAGATAATCGGCCGCCATGGCGCCGCAGATCGGTCCGAAGGAAGCTCCCACAATCGAGAAGAAGCCAATCAGGTTTTGCGCCACGCCGGTGATGGCCAGAATGACCCCAATCGTCACGCCCACCATGGTGGAAGCGGCGCGCGGAATTTTCGGCAGCATGGTTCCAAAGCTGTTGCCGGCGATAAAGGTGCAGAAAGTCGTGGGCACCATGGAAGCCGCCGCAAACAGGAAGAACATCACCGGAGCCAGCGCGCCAACGCTCTTGATGGTTCCGGCAAACGTGAAGTCTGAAGCGTTCCCCAGCGTGCCCAGATGCCCGGCCACCGCAAGCACCGGCAACCCGCCTGCCACCAGGATGGCCAGCGCGATGCCCGTCAGCCCGCCCCACACAACGTCGCCGCGGTTCCGGTTGTTCAGTCCGAAATCAGCGCCTGCCGCACCGGCGGTGGCAAAGAACCCGATGACGATGGCGAGCATGGTCAGAAAGCCGCCCCAGGGGTCGTTCTGCGGAGGATGATAGCTGGCCACGCCGTCTTTGTTGGCCCAGAAAACGATGATGATCATCACCAGCGGCACCCAGTTCAGAAACTGGGCGATGCGCGCCATGTACGAAATTCCTTTGATAGCCACCCAGGCCAGCCCATAGGCCCACACCAGCGCAATGGCAACGAACAGCGTCTTCGATTGGCTGCCGAGCCCCTCCATGATGTAATCCACGGCGAAATAAGTCGCCACGGCAAACCATCCGATCTGAAGACAGCCCATCAGCAGGCCGGGCATCAGGTAGCCGCCCTTCACGCCGAAGGTGGAGGTTCCAACAATGTAGAGCGGGCGTCCCGTCTGCATGCCCAGCATGGCCGGAGCGTAATAAAAGAGCGCGAAACAGAGCAGGCCGGCCACAAACAATCCGAGGAGGCAGACGGCAGGACTGGCCTGGCTCAAGGTCGGCGCTGAAAGCCCCAGGTAGAAAGCGACCCACAGGAAAATCCCCGCGTATGAAGGGAACGTGCTCTTGTACCAGGGAACCCGTTTGTCCAGAGGATTGGGAACGGACGATTCAACGTAATTGGGTAGTTCGGCGGCCATTTTTCCCCCATTGAGTAGGCGCGATAGAGTCTGGTCGGGGTCAAAGAATAGTCGCTGCCGGGCCTTTATGCAAGTTGAAAAGCAAAAATCAGTGGAGGGGCTTGGGGCCTGGCGGGCGCCTTCAAATGGGTCTGGCGGGGATTTGCAGAATCGCGCCCGGCTAAGTCTGCCCGCCTTCGGCAAACAACTCGTAGCCGGGGTTCGGCGGAAACATTTCCGCCATCAGAATCATGCGCTGGCGAAGGACAGAAACGGGCAGGTGTTCGGGGCCCAGCCGGATCTGGACATCGTGCCACAGTCCGTGGATATATTCCGCGCAGGTGCTGGTGAAGGAGACGTCGCGATACTTCAGGAACTGCGGGCCCGTTCGCGACCAGCGGTTGCGCCGGCGAAGGGGCTGCTTGGCCTGGTAGGCTTCCTCATCGATTTCGCCCTCGAACCCCTGGCTCAGTTCTTCCTGCAACATCGACGTGTAGCGCGCCACTTCCTCGGGCGTGAGGCGCACGCGGAGAAGCTCGGCCACGCTCGCCAGAAATTCCCACCCGGTGTCATGAGGGTCCAGGTCGCGGCAGGCAAGGACCAGGTCGATCCGGTTCCTGTCTTCCAGCCAGACTGCGGAATGCTTTTCGCCCTGCGGATTGGAAAAGGCAACCCTGTCGCCCGATGGGGAGCACGCCACAAAAGGGACCAGAAGAATTCTCAGCTTTCCGACCCGGCGGGCAATCGCTTGAGGGACGGCCCGCGCGGGTTCGCGAACCATGGTGCGTTCTTCGGAGGGGCTCAGCGCCACCGCCGAGTGCATTTCCCAATCATGCACAAGCCGGGAGAGCGGCACAAACGTCTGCTGGACATATTCGCGCACCGGAATACTCTTCTTATTCACAGAAGCCTGAGAAACGCTCAAGGGATCCTCGCGAACCAGATATTCACCCTATTGTGGAGGATAAACTTCCCCGGTGTCCAGCACTCAACCTGGAACTGTAAGCCGCAGTCCGGGAGCGCCCTTCAGTCGATCAGAGCCGGCTTCGCGCCCCTGCCAGAAAAGAGTTGCGCTGTCGATGGAGCCGGGGCAAAATGAAAAGGTAAGGACTTGAACAGCCTGAGGCATTCCCAGGCAGCAGAACGCTTAGCGGACTCCGGCAAGTGAATCCCATCAGAGTTGTATCCAGGCAGGCGTGGGGCCGCGGAAAAAGGCTTTGCAACTAACCCCAGAAAAATTCCCAGCACTCTCACTTCCCGACGACAAGTTCCACGACCATTGTGGGGTGTTTGCCGTCTATGGTCATCCTGAAGCTGCCAAGCTCACTTATCTGGGCCTCTACGCGCTTCAGCATCGCGGGCAGGAAAGTGCCGGCATGGTGGTAACCGACGGCGACCGCCTGAACGGCCGCAAGAACATGGGCCACGTGGCGGAGGTTTTCAACGAGAAAGTTCTGCAGCACCTCCCCGGACATGCCGCCATTGGCCACACGCGATATTCGACGGCCGGCGATACCAACCTGAAGAATGCGCAGCCCCTCAGCGTCAGTTGCCAGAAAGGCCAGGTGGCCCTGGCCCACAACGGGAACCTCGTGAACGCCTCCAGCATCCGGCGCGAACTGGAAGCCCGCGGTGACATCTTCCAGACCACCAGTGACACGGAAGTGATCCTTCACTATTTCGCCCGTTCCCGGCACAGTGGCATTCCGGAATCGATTGCCGAAGCGCTGGACCGTGTTTCGGGCGCCTACTCGCTGGTGATGCTTTTCAAAGACAGCGTTTACGCCATTCGCGATCCGCGCGGGTTCCGGCCGCTCAGCCTGGGGCAGCTGAACGGCGCTTACGTCGTGGCCTCAGAGACCTGCGCGTTTGACATCATCAGCGCCACCTACCTGCGTGAAATCGAGCCGGGTGAAATGGTGATTCTGGATAAGCGCGGCATTACGTCCCTGCGGTTTTCACCGCCGGCCAAGCCGGCAAAATGCATCTTTGAGCACGTCTATTTTTCACGGCCTGACAGCCTCGTCTTCGGCCGCTCTGTGCAGAGCAGCCGCGAAATGCTGGGCCGGCGCCTTGCGCAGGAACATCCGGCAGACGCGGACATCGTGGTTCCGGTCCCCGATTCCGGAGTCGCCGCGGCGCTGGGGTATGCGGAAGAATCGGGCATTCCATTGAAGTTTGGGCTCATCCGCAACCATTACATTGGCCGCACGTTCATTGAGCCCGCGCAGGCCATCCGGGATTTTGGAGTCAAGATGAAGCTCAATCCCGTGCGCAGCCTGCTGCAGGGCAAACGCGTCGTGCTGGTGGATGATTCCATCATCCGCGGCACCACCAGCCGCAAAATCGTGCGCCTGGTCCGCGAGGCCGGAGCGCGCGAGGTCCATTTCCGCATCAGTTGCCCGCCCACGATTTCGCCCTGCTACTACGGAGTGGACACGCCAACGAAAAAAGAACTGATCGCATCCAACCACACTGTGGAAGAGATCCGCGATTACGTTGGGGCGGACACCCTGGGATATCTCTCGCTGGACGGTCTGCGCGACAGCGTTGGAGGCGACAAAGACAATTACTGCCTGGCCTGCTACACGTCCAGCTATCCCACGGCCATCCAGGAGCCGCTGATCGCTCTGCGAAACCGGGACTAAAGTTTATGGAACCTTCCGAGCCCTTGAACGCCGGCGAACAACCTCAGAATCCTCCTGAGCAGATTCCCGCGACTTCCCGGCGCGCCGCCCGCCACGACGGTTGGTGGGAAACGGTCCGGTCTCTCCTGATTGTCCTGATCGGAGTTTTCTGCATCCGCACCTTTGTGGCGGAAGCCACCGTGATCCCGACGGGTTCGATGGAAAATACCATCCTGATCGGCGACCACGTTTTTCTGAACAAACTGCTTTACGGTCCCGAACTGCCTTACACCGACGTGCGTTTTCCACGCATTGCCCCCATTCACCATGGCGACATCGTGGCATTTCATTATCCGGTAAATCCCACCCAGATGTTTGTCAAGAGGGTGATCGGGGTTGGCGGTGACGTTATCCGCGTGGTAGACAAGAAGCTTTACCGCAACGGGAAACTCCTCAAGGAACCCTATGTGCGCTTTCAATCATCCGCCATCTTTCCGCTCCGCGACGATTTTCCGCCACCGAAAAACGAAATCAACGAACTGCCGGCGGCCTGGGGGCTCGATCCCAACTGGGCCCGCGAAATGCCCCACTATATTCACAAGGACGGCCTCCATGTCCCCAAAGGGTATCTGTTTGTGATGGGCGACAATCGGGACGATTCTCTCGACAGCCGCTTCTGGGGATTCGTGCCCGTGCAGAACGTGGTGGGCGAACCGCTTTTTGTCTACTGGTCCTACAACGCGCCCACGCACGAATGGCTGGATGACGGGCTGAGAGACCGGCTGAAATTTGACGCCTCCATCCTCTGGAACTTTTTCACCAAGACACGCTGGTCCAGAATGGGCAAAATCTTCTGACGGATTCCGTCCTTCTGATTTTCTTTTGTGATTCCGCCAAAGGAGTCCTTTACAACTGATGCGTTATCGAGATGCGGGCGTCGACATCAATGCGGCGAGCCGCGCCAAATCACAAATTAAAGAGCTGGTCAGCCGGACCTTCAATCCCCGCGTCTTAGGAGGATTTGGCGCCTTTGGAGGATTCTTTTCTCTCAAGGGGCTCCCCTCAGACGCTGTGCTGGTTTCCAGCATGGACGGCGTGGGCACCAAACTCAAAATCGCTTTCGCCGCCAACCGTCATGAAGGCGTCGCCCGCGACCTGGTGTTCCATTCTGCCAACGACATCGCGGTGCACGGCGCGCGGCCGCTCTTTTTCATGGACTATCTGGCAACGGGAAAAATCCGTCCGAAAGTCGTCACTGATATTGTGCGCGGCCTTTCCGATGCCTGCCGCGAGATTGGCTGCGCGCTCATTGGCGGAGAGACCGCCCAGATGCCCGGCTTTTACGCGGCCAACGAATACGACCTGGCAGGCTGCATCGTGGGATGGGTGCGGCAACGCGAGATTCTGGACGGCAGCCGGATTCGCTCCGGTGATGTGATCCTGGGACTGCCGTCGCTCGGCCTGCACACCAACGGCTATTCTCTCGCCCGCAAGGTTCTGGTGGACCAGGCGGGCATCGGACTTTCCGAGCGCGTTCCGGAACTGGGGCGAAGGCTCGATGAAGAATTGCTGGCGCCGCACCGCTGCTACGCGCCGCTGCTCCAGCCGCTGCATCAGAAAGGCTGGCTCAGCGGACTCGTCCACGTCACGGGCGGCGGCGTCACCGACAATACCCCGCGCATCCTTCCCGCCAAGTGCCAGGCGGAAGTTGATCTGGGATCGTGGCCCGTCCCACCCGTCTTCAACATGATCGCCAGTCTCGGGAAAGTGCGCCAGGCGGAGATGCTGCGCACTTTCAACATGGGCCTGGGCATGCTCCTGATTGTTCCAAAGAAGAACCTGGAGAACGTCGCCCGCGCGCTCAAGAGGAAAAAAGAGAAGTTTTGGACAGTGGGCAGGATCGTTCGCGGCCCGGCTGGGGTAAAATATCTGGCCGGTCCTCCAGACCGTGGGTAGCAGGTTGCTGAACACCGTTCTGGAAACTTGTCATTCCAAGCCGCGGGCTGGTCATTCCGGGCAAAGCGAGGAATCTGCTTTTAAATCCGCTTGCTTCTGTGGTTAAACATCCATGAAGAACATCGGCATTCTGCTTTCCGGCCGGGGATCGAATTTTGAGGCCATTGCCCGCAACGTGGCGGCGGGGAAAATCCCGGCAAAAATCGCCCTGGTCATCAGCAACCGCGAGCAGGCGCCGGGCCTGGAGCGCGCCCGCGCCATGGGACTGAAGACCCTTTTTATTCCATCGAAGGGCAAGGACCGCGAGGTCTATGACGGCGAAGTCGTCGCCGCCCTCAGGGACGCGCAGGTGGACCTGGTGTGCCTGGCAGGCTTTATGCGAATCCTCAGCCCGGTTTTTGTGCGGGCCTTTCCCGGCCGCATCCTCAACATCCACCCGGCTCTTCTTCCCGCGTTTCCCGGGCTCGACGCGCAGAAACAGGCGCTCGATTACGGCGTCAAGTTCACCGGCTGCACCGTCCACATCGTGGACGAAGGCATGGATACCGGCCCCATCGTGCTCCAGGCTGTCGTCCCGGTGCTCGACGATGACACCGAGGAAACACTCTCGGCGCGAATCCTGAAGGAAGAACACCGCATTTATTCCGAGGCCGTCTGCCTGATGATCGAGGACAAAGTCCGCATCGAGGGACGCAGGACGGTGCTCCGGCAATAGGACGCCGAAAGCCCGCATGGCTTCGATTCCGGCGTATTCTAAAGGCCCACGATCGCACAGCGGTTCGCGCAATAGACCACTGCGCTGAAGTATGATAAATTATCATACCGATGAGTACCACAAAGGTCGCCGTAAGTCTCGAAACCAAAACGCTGAAGGAAATCGACCGCCTCGTGCATGAAGGCCGTTTTCCCAGCCGGAGCCGTGCCATTCAGACGGCCCTGGCGGAAATGACGGCTCGGCACAAGCACCGGCGGCTCATCCAGGAGCTTGCCAAGCTCGACCCGAAAGAAGAGCAGGCACTGGCTGAGGAATTCTTTGCTGGAGAATCACCCTGGCCCGAATACTGAGGGGCGAAATTTACTGGGCGGACCTCGACCCGGCGCAGGGAAGCGAGCAGAAGGGTGTTCGCCCCGTGCTCATCATCAGTCACGACGTTTTCAATGAACGCTCCGGCACGGTGATCGCCCTTGCCCTGACCAGCCGGCCCCAGAAGGTTGGCTTACCGCTCGCGCTGAAACTCGAGAGTCCGCGTCTCCCGAAGCCCTCGTGGGTGAAGATCTCGCAGGTTCGAGTGCTTTCTACTCTTCGCCTGGGTAAGCGGGTTGCACGCATCAGCGCAGAGGAGATGCAGCAGGTGATCGAGGCGCTGTTTGAGCTCGTTGCCTGAGTGCATGGCTATGATTTCTCGCCAGGCTGTGCGGGGACTCATTCAAACACAGCAAACGACTTATGACACTGAACGAACAACTCGCTTATCTCACCAAGGGCGCGCATGAAACCATTCGCCCCGAAGACCTCTACACCAAGCTCGAGCGCGCCGCCAAGACCGGCACGCCGCTGCGCGTCAAGGCGGGCTTCGACCCCACAGCTCCCGACATCCACCTGGGGCACACGGTGCTGATCCGCAAGCTGAAGCACTTCCAGGATCTCGGGCACACGGTGATTTTCCTGATCGGGGACTTTACGGGCCTCATCGGCGACCCCTCGGGGCGCAACGTGACGCGCCCGCCCATGACGCCCGAACAAATCGCCGCCAACGCCGAAACCTACAAGAAGCAGGTCTTCAAAATTCTCGACCCGGAAAAGACGGTAGTGGACTTCAATAACCGCTGGCTGGGCAAGTTGAACAGCCCGGACTGGATGACCCTGCTCTCAAAGTACACCGTGGCCCGGCTGCTGGAACGCGATGACTTCAGCAAGCGCTTCAAGGAGGGCCGTCCCATCACGCTGCTCGAGCTGGTCTACCCGCTGGCCATGGCATACGACTCGGTGGCGCTCAAGGCCGACGTCGAGCTGGGCGGAACCGACCAGAAATTCAACCTGCTCGCCGGCCGGACCATCCAGCAGGAATACGGCCAGGAACCCCAGGTCATCATGATGATGCCCATCCTGGAAGGGCTTGACGGCGTGCAGAAGATGTCCAAGTCGCTGGGCAATTACGTCGGCATCAATGAACCGCCCCAGGAAATGTTCGGCAAGCTGATGTCCGTTTCCGACGACCTGATGTGGCGCTACTACGAATTGCTCACGGACCTTTCACCCGCGGAAATCGCCGGCCTGAAAAATACTGTCAGCGACGGGAGCACTCATCCGCTGGAAATGAAAAAGGACCTCGCCCGCCGAATCATCTCCGATTTTCACACGCCGCCGGCAGCCGAGCAGGCGCAGAAGGACTGGGAAACGCAGTTTCAGGAGAAGTCGCTGCCTTCGGAAATTCGCGTGCAGTCCTGCGACTTTGACTCCCCGGTCAAACTGTTCCGCCTGCTGGTCACACTGAAGCTTGCCGATTCCAATTCGATTGCGCAGCGCAAGATCAAGGAAGGGGCTGTTTACATGGCCGTGGGAGAGACAGACCCGCCCGATTGGCAGCGCCTGACGGATCCGAAGTGGGAATTTGACGCGCGGAACTGCCCGGTGGCCATCTTTCGTGTCGGACGCAAGCTGGTGAAAGTCAGTCCCGGCAATTGAACAGAACTTCCCCCTGTCATTTCCGTTTCGATATGAGGAATAATCCTGAGGCAGAGCCCTTAATTCCGGTGCGCTAATCTTTTGGTGCGGGGATGTGGAGGTTCAGCACCAGATTGAATCGCGTGTCCCAGGAGCTGACCTTGCGCACCTCAGAAGACTGACCCTTGTAATGGGCCTTAATCTGGTAATCCTCAGTCAGCTTGAGGTCCGTGAAGGTGTACCGCCCCTCGGGTCCGGTGTAGTTAGCAGACGTCTTGCCCGTCGTCAGGTCCGTCATTTCAACCGCGGCGCCGACAATGGGGTTGTCTGACGCGTCGAACACCTGCCCCACCACGGTCTTTGAGGTGGGAGGCTTCCTTCTTTTTGCCGTCACCGGGGCTGCATCAAACACCATCCACAGCGCTGCAAAGGCAAGCGCGAGGGCGCACGCGCGCATAACGAAGGCCGGAAAATAGCGCCGGCAGGGCACGGCCCTGCCTCCTGAAGCCTTACGATTCTTTGTCATCATCAATATCAGCATCCTCGTCTTCGTCGTCCTCGCCGCGACTTAAAATGTCGAGTTCGACGGGGTCCGTACTCACCACTTCGAGTTCAGCTCCACATTCCGGGCACTCGATGGACTGGCCCTCTTCCGCCAGATCTTCTTCGATGTCGATCATTGCATCGCATTCTGGACACGCCGGCATTGTCGACCCTCCAATCGTCAAATGACAACAACAATAAAAAGTCTAGTCATTTCTTCGGGCGGTGTCCAGAGGGTCAATAGCCGCACAGAGATTTTCCAGGCTCCCTCCCAAAACCGGGCGCTGCCCTTTCCCGCCGGACGCCGAATGGCCTTTTGCCATCCTGCCCGAGACACGATACGCTTAACCGGTTGGTGACAGAAATCTTTGTGATGAATTGATGCTCCGGGCCGCAAGAGTTCCAATCCCAAGAGGTGACAGATGGAAAAGCCATTCGATTTCGCAACGCTGGCCGTGCACGCCGGTGAGGAGCCCTGCCGGGCGACGGGCGCGCTGGACACGCCGATCTACCAGTCGACAACCTTCGTCTCCGCCGACGCGGACGAGATGGCCGCGGTGTATGGCGAACAGAAGCCCGGCTATATGTACACGCGCTACGGCAACCCCACCATCCACGCGCTGGAAACCAAGCTGGCGGCGCTGGAAGGCGGCGAGGCGGCGCTGGCCACGGCTTCCGGCATGGCGGCGGTTTCAACGGCGATTCTCGGTTATGTCAAGACGGGCGATCACGTGGTGGCCGCGCGGTCGCTTTACGGCGCCACGTACAACTTTCTCAACCGGAAACTGCCCCGCATGGGCGCCTCGGCGACGTTTGTGGAATCGACCCGCGTGTGAAGATTTTGAACGAGCGATCCAGCCCAACACCCGCCTGATCTACTTTGAAACGCCCAGCAATCCCGTGCTGGATGTGGTGGATATTGCCGAAATCGCCGCGCTCGGCCGCAGGCGCGGAATCCCCACCATGCTGGACAACACGTTCGCCTCCCCGGCGCTTCAGCAGCCGCTGCGCCTGGGCGTGACGGTTGCGGTCCATTCGGCCACCAAGTATCTCTGCGGACATGGCGACGCCATGGGCGGTGCTATCATCGGCTCGCGCGAATACATCTCGCTGCTGGTGCATGAAGTCATCCGCGATTACGGAGGCGTGATCAGCCCCTTCAACGCCTGGCTGATTCTGCGCGGCATTCGCACCCTCCACCTGCGCATGCCCGCCCACTGTTCGAACGCCCGGCAGATTGCGGAATTCCTCGCAGCGCATTCCAATGTTGAACGTGTTTACTATCCTGGCTTGCCGGGCCATCCGGGACATGAAGTGGCCAGGAAACAGATGAGCGATTTCGGGGCCATGATCAGTTTTGAAGCGAAAGGCGGCTACGAAGGCGGCAAGCGGGTGATGGACGGCGTCAGGCTCTTCGCGCGCGCCGCCAGCCTGGGCGATACGCGTTCGCTGATTGTGCATCCGGCTTCCACCAGCCACCGTGCGGTGCCGCCGGAAGAACGCCGGGCCATCGGCATCACCGACGGACTGGTGCGATTGTCAGTGGGCATTGAAGCCGCCGCCGACCTCATCGCCGACCTCGACCAGGCCCTGCAATTCTGATCCAGCACGAACTGCGCAAAGTTTCCGCAGGTTCAACCAGGCGCTGATGTCCTGCTGTTCTCAATCGGGCGCGCGGCTGAAATGTCATTCGAATCGATCCCGGATGGTGTAGAATCCCCGCCATGAGAATCAAACTGCTTGCTCTTGCCTTCTTGTGCGCCATGCCGTTTGCCGCGTGGGCGCAGGACGTTCATTACCAGCCCGACTGGGCCTCGCTCAACAAGCGTCCCATTCCGCAGTGGTTTGACCAGGCCAAGTTCGGCATCTTCATCCACTGGGGAGTTTATTCCGTGCCGGCCTTCGCGGACCCGCACGCCAAGGGCGGCGAGGCTTACGCCGAGTGGTACTGGAACCACATGCACAACAAGAACGGGCCGACCTGGGCGTTCCACCTGCGCAACTACGGAGCGAACTTCCATTACCAGGATTTTGCCGGCCAGTTCAAGGCCCAACTTTTCAATCCCGACCAGTGGGCGGAGCTGTTTGCCGATTCCGGAGCGAAGTACGTGGTGCTCACCTCGAAGCACCACGAGGGTTTCTGCCTGTGGCCATGCCCCGACAGCTGGAACTGGAACAGCGTGGACGTGGGTCCGCACCAGGACCTGGCCGGCGAGTTGACCAAGTCCGTTGTGGCGCACGGGCTGAAGATGGGCTTTTATTACTCGCTCTACGAATGGTACAACCCGCTCTACCTTCAGCATTCCGAGCGCTACGTCACCGAGCACATGATTCCGCAGATGAAGGACCTGGTGGACCGCTACCATCCCTCCGTTCTCTGGACCGACGGCGAGTGGGAACAGCCGAGTTCCTACTGGCATTCCACCCGGTTCCTGGCGTGGCTGTTCAACGATTCTCCGGTGAAGAATGAGATTGTCATCAACGACCGCTGGGGCAAGGAGACGCGCGGCGTGGACGGTGGTTTTTACACGTCCGAATACGGCTTGGCGCATGGCAAGCAGGTGTCGTACACCGCCGTGCACAAGTGGGAGGAAGACCAGGGCATCGGCAAATCGTTCGGCTATAACCGCATGGAAACCGCCTCCGATTACAAGAGCGCCGAGCAGCTCATCCACTTGCTGGTGGACACGGTGGCGAAGGGCGGCAACCTGCTGCTCGATATCGGCCCCACCGCCGACGGCCGCATCCCGGTCATCATGCAGGAGCGATTGCTGCAGATAGGTGCGTGGCTCAAGGTGAACGGCGAGGCCATCTACGGCAGCCGGCCGTGGCGCCAGGCCGAAGAGGGCAACGTCCGCTACACGGAGCGTGACGGCAACGTCTACGCCATCGTCGAAGGCTGGCCGGGAAGCGAGCTGACGCTTGCCGCACCCAAGCCGGGCTCAAGCACGACGGTCACTCTGCTGGGACCGAACACGCAGCTCAAGTGGCGCGAGGCCGATGGCGGGATGCACATCCAGGTGCCGCAGCCGAGTGGTGACCTGATGGGCTCGCCGGCGGAGACTTATGTCTTCAAACTGACCGGCGTGAAGTGAAGGCTTTTGTTCCCAAAGCGGCAAATTGTAATTTTTACCCACTGTACCAGAATTGAACATGTTTTTTGAAAACGCACGATTTCGAAAGGCCTTACATCTTATAAATTATGCATTATCTATAACTTACAAATTTCGCTTTTTCGTCGCCCAAACGTCCCATACGTCCCATTCGGGGTGTTTTGAGGGCTGAGTCTAGCCTAGATTGGGGGCCTATCTATTTCGGCCGCCCGTGCCAGTGCCAGGGGTTGGTGGCGGACGGGTCCTTAAGAAAAGGGCGACACGCGCGACACGCGGCGATAGAATGCGAGGCTATGAACGGCGTCAGCGGAAAGCCCTCCGGGCCACTTCCCCTGCTGCGGCTTTCCATTATTACTTACGACGGGTTACCGCCTTCCAGCGGGGGCGCCCACACCTTGCGGACGCGCAGCCCGCTGTCCGCCCTGGCGCAGGTACGCAAATTCCTTTCCTCCTGCACGGACTGCGTACAACCCCAGCAGGCTTCCGTCGAGGTCATCACAGGAGCGAGCGTTCCGGCTGAATTTTCTGCCCCGCTTGTAGCAAAGCTGATGGCTGAGCTGCGCGCTCCCGGCCGCAGCGTGTCTTATGGCGCAGGAGACACTGCCCACTTCTGGCCCATTGCGGCGCCGCAGATTGACGCCTTTGTGGCGATCATGTCGCAGGCCATGCCTCTTCCTGTTCTGTCTTACAGGCTGCAGCCCATCACGGTGGATGCGGTGTTCAGGTTTCACCTGCTTCGTCCGCATTCACGCGCCGTTCTCCCCTGGCAGGGCGGCTCCTTCTACGGACACTTTTCGGCCGTACCGGGCCGGTTGCTGGGGGAATCGCAGCTCTATGTGCGCATTTCGGGCCGCTCCACGGTCTCGCTGTTTCTCAGTTTTCCGTTTGAAGAGGTCTCTGAAGACTTTCTCAAGACCGCCCGCTTTGTCGGCGCACACTTGCCGTTTTCGCTGTCGCCCAACCACTGGAAGCGCTGGCGAGTGACGAAAAGCGGGAAGGGTTACGCGGGCCGCCGGCTGGCGCCCCGGCTGCTGGCCGCCATCCAGTAGCGCAGTCCGCTGCCGGCGCACGGCTGTGGCGCGCCAAAAAATCGCAGCCCCCTCCCGCCGGGAGAAGGCCGGGGTGAGGGGGCTTTTGGAATAATTGAAGGATTGACCGATTTGTGATTGAGTGATTGGAAAAGACCATGTGGCGAATGGTGGCGGCCTGCGGCTTTTGTCTTTATTGAGCAAAGAGCCGCGAACCTCAGAACCGGAGGACCACGCTACCGGCTCGTTTTTCAGGGGGACGCAGCTTCAGCTGCGTCATTCGAGGCGCTGGAAGTCGACACGGCTTCAGCCGCTGAAGGGGTGCGCAGGTCTTAATTCTTTCGCCGCGGCCGGGCGCCGCCCCGGAAGGTAAATGGATATGACCCGGAAAGAAGTCGCTGAATCTTTTCTCAAACTCGCCTCATCCGGAAAAGTGCGGGAAGCCTTCGCCTGGCACGTACACTCGCAGTTTCGCCACCACCATCCGTACTTCAAAGGTGACCGGGAGTCGCTGCTCAGGGGCATGGAACGAAACGCGAAGCAGTTTCCCGACAAGATCTACCACCCGCTGCGCGCCGTTGAGGATGGAGACCTGGTGGCCGTCCACGGAAGAGTGGTCTTCTCGCCGGACTCGCAGTGGTCGGTGATTCACATTTTCCGGTTTGAAGGCAATCTGATCATCGAGGAATGGGAAGCCTCGCAGCAAGCCCTCCAGGATTCCCCCAACGAGAACGGCATTTTTTAGCCCGCAGCGCGAACCGCAGCCGGCGCCGTTCCGGGCTGCGGAAAGCAGTAGGCAGACAGCAGTTGGCAGAAGGCAAAAAGCCTGTTGGGGCGATGCCCGGCCATTCCCAATCTGAAATCTTCAATCTGAGATCCCACGGCGCGTGCCCGCCTGCGTTGTCATTCCCAATTTGTAATTCGCAATTTCCTTTTTTTCCAATCGCCAATCACAAATCACCAATGTCCTGCTCGTCACTTGTCACCCGTCACAGCTTTTCTGCATTTTCCTTTGCATTTGAAATCGTTGAGGTGTATATATTTGCAAGTTATTCCGCGGTTATCGCCTGGCGTGAGGATTGTAAGGAAGAGGTAACTTGAGCTACCAACAGCGCCCAGCTCTCGACGAAACCCCGGCAGAGAAGCTCCGGGAACCGCTGGGTGGGGCGAGACAGTACCTCAAATTGCCACATCTGCGGGCTGTGGCACCTATTCGGGAGTCGTGAGCCCGACCTCCTCCGAGGTATTATGAGCGAACAAAAAGAAGTGGACCTTAGAGCAGCAATCAACGCAGTCTCCGATGTGGTACAAAATCGTCCGCGGCCCCTTAGACAGCTCGACCAGATATACATGAAGACCGCGGACATGGTGCTCCAGAGTGAATTTGTGGCTCGATGGGCTGATGCCAAGAGACTTGCGTTCATCGGTGACGGGGACGCAATCAGTGTCTGTGTAGCCTATCTGCACAAGAGGGGAATTATTGACTACGGGCCTTCCGAAATTGTGGTGTTTGATTTTGACGAGCGTGTCTGCAGCGCGGTGACGCGTTTTGCCGACCGCGAGCGATTGGAGCAGCTTCGCTCGGAACTGTACAACTGTCTGGACCCCTTCGCATACAACAAAGTGTTTGACCGCTTCTACACCAATCCCCCCTGGGGTGCGAGCAACGATGGGGAAAGCGTTAAGATTTTTTGTCAGCGTGGGATGGACGCAACCGCCTATGCAGGCGAAGGCATGATAGTCATTGCGGACGACAAGGAACTTGATTGGCCGAAGCGTGTATTAGCGAATGTCCAAAAATTTGTGATCGACTCGGGATTTTTCGTCCAGAAAATGATGCCGCAAATGCATTCGTACCACCTTGATGACGCACCTGACTTGCGCTCGTGTAATCTGATCATCAAGGCTTTGCCAGGTAATCGACCCCGCGGCCCAAGCGAGCAGATCTCCGACGCGTCCCGATTGGAAAACTTCTATGGGCGGGACAATCCACCTAGAGTTCGGTATGTTCGGGAGCGAAAGCGGCTCGATTATGGAAAAGCTCACGATGACGAATATTCCTTTGAAGAGTGGGGGTGAAGGAGATGTCCTTCGAAATCAGGCCTGGTCAAGGACTCCTATATATGAAGGTTGGGACTCATGCACAGGAAGGCCTCAACGATATCATTGCCCGAAAGCGAAAAGAAATAGAGGACGCGGGGTTCAGTTTCTGGGGGTATGGGGGTAACACTTGTCACCCGCAGACGATGGTGCAGCCGTTCGCTCGAAGTTTCGAAGAACGCGGCGGCATAATTTACCTTTGTATGGAGCCTATGGAATCCAAGCATTTTGCCGAGCCAATAAGGGCCAAACAGTTTTCAGTTGACGGTTCCAACTGGCAGGAAATACACACTGCGATCAACGTCCTTGGTTCGCGTTACGCACTGGTGATTAAGAATCTGCGTCAAGAAGAGTTTGACCTACAACTAGAGAAAACCAGAGTGGCGTTGGGTAATAGCTTGGGGCGTTATGGCAGCCGTTACATTGCGGGCAGAGTGGACAAGGCCTGTCTAGAAGTCGTCGAGAACGCAGATCCGGAAGCACCTAAAGCGCAAGTCCGGATTGGCTTGGTCGCAGAGATAGTCAAACCTTACGCTGTTTACATCCGGAACTAGGCCCTCAAGTGGCCAGTACACGGTTCGCGTTTCTGCGAAGGTCCTTAATGTAACTTTGCAAGCCCTCCTCAACCGTCGAATCCATCACGGATGGACTTCGGCAAGCAAAACAGATTGTGAGTGATTTGTCGACGCTGGGTTCGGAGCACACTGCCTCACGTAGTACGGCGAACCGTTAGGCGGAGCCCAGCTTCAAAAAGCTGTTCTAAGCATTTGACACGGCCACACAGAAATTTTAGTCTACGATGGGTATCGATTAGTCTGCCTACAGCAACAATTGCCCGCTTATCGCCTGTTGCCAGTAGCGGAACCGCCCTCTGTATCTGAATCGCGCACAGCAGGCTTTCTCCCCCGTCCAAGAATACCCCCCGTCTTGGGCAGCTAGCTCCATCTGCGCCGCAAGTGAGACTTCTTCCTCGTCAGGTTCGAGTACTGTGGCTTCCTTCATGAACTCGGAAAGAAGCCCCAATGCTGCTCCCCTATCCTGCCTTAGCTTGACCCTCAAAATCTTCTTGGCGAGGACAAAGCGTGCTGACCCCAGCACGCCGACGGCCGAAGTCCTTGAACAAATCGTTGAGGTAAGCTCGGTCAACAATCTGTAGCATGCGGCTTTTAGAAGGACATCGTTGTCGATCAGGGCGTCCACTTTGTTGCGGCCCCCCGTAGGACAGCTCTCACGTATAGACTCGCTTCCTCCGGCAACTGATCAAGTGATAACTCATGAAGAGCGAGATGGTTGATTTCCGCCCAGACTGCCTGTCTCTGCGGGTGGATCCGCCTGATTGCCGCATTGGCAGTCGGCCAGTCGCCGGTTGAGTAGCCAAAACAGAGCGCTAAAGTCCCTGGCTCAATTCTAAGTTCCGTTCCTGCCTCCAAGGAAACCCGGGCAAGTTCCTTTGCGTTGTACGCCGTCTTCGGGAACACAGCAGGCGAAGGGAAACCCGTCCAAGACCTCGAGTGCAAAGCGATCTGCTGCGATTTCTTCGGCGTCCTCACCGGGGGAGAGCAGGTTGTGGTCGCCGAAGTCCACGACCACCGGGTTGGCTGAAAGGTGTCCGAGACTCACGTGTCCAAGTTCGTGTGCTAGATAGAACGCCAGGTATGATGGAAACTCTGAGTCCCTCGCGAGCATGATTGCCGCCCGTTCTCCAGCACGAACGACCATCGCCGCCATCCGTTTTCTATCATGGGAAAACCCGCAAGTGGACGACTGGCATGCCGAACCCCCAACACACCGTCAAAGATCACCAAGACTAACGAACGGGCTTTTACGAAGCATGGCTTCCCGCAGAGCTGCCGCGTCCCACGCGGGTACAGCCGGTGGGGGGGGCGTGGCCGCAACCAAGTACCGACCTAATGCAGTCCCGAATGACACGATCGCCGCGAGCTCACCACGGCCCTCTTCAGAAAGATGCTTGAACCTCGCCTCTTCCCGCCAAATGAATCTTGGCTCCTCGTCCTCTTCAAGGAGTGAGCGGGGGTCGAGTCCAAGTTTACGGGAGAGGGAGAAACGGAGCTCTGCTTGTGCAGAAGCAGATGACTCCGCATCCTCACTCCACCATTCAGGCCACGCGGCAGCGATTGCGGGGTCACTTAGCCCGATTCGCTTTAGGCGCCTTCTGAGTCGATTTGCGTCGCCTTTCATGCTTGGATCCTTTTCGCCCCTCGGCCGTGGGTCGAAGTCCAGCCAGGGCGCGTATTACATTTGATACTGCCACTGCGTGCGCATCAGACCCATCCCAGATTTGCTCGAACGTCTTAACCACCCGCTTTATACCATTATCAGCCGGCTGAATCACCACACTTTCTCTAATTCGAGCGTACTTGAAGAGCCGGTTGCGGGCACCGCTGTAGCGCTTGGCAGGGTCCCCTCGAAGGACCCTGGACACCGTCGACTGACTGACACGCGCTTTGACAGCCAATTGCCCTTGACTGAGTCTACGCGTCCGCATAAACTGTTCAAGTTGTATTTGGCTTCGTGCATAAAAATGAATAATACAGCATATTAATGGATGAGGAACATTTGATTGAAACCTTTACCAGAGTGGTTTTGCTCGACTCGGTTCGGTTCTGAGGCCGGGCAACCTGTGACTCACATCTTGGGCCGAAAGGAAGAGGAGCGCGTTGCTAATAGGGGCCTATTCTTTTGGGGAATCGGAAATGCAGTTGGTCACCTCTAATAAGAGGACTTCTCGGGCGGACGACGTGCCCCGAAGCGTTGTTTAGTCCAATAAGGTCTTCCCGGCGCCCTAGGGATGTTTCACCTGCCTCTGTAACGGTATGGACATCCGCGCATACTCTAATGGGTAGCCCGTTTCAGCTGCCCACGTCATACTTAATCACGAGCAGGCTTGACCCCTCCTCACCCAAATTTGCCCACTACGCTCTGGTCTGCTACAGTGACCGTCCGTTAGGGGCTTCCGGTTGTGAAGAGCAGCTAAGGTTTAATGATCTTCGCAACCTCTTGACTGGCCGCCCAGTCTGACGTCACAGTGACTACCGTGGTAGAGCACCAACGGGGAACCCGACATGGTCGCCCAACATACTCAATCGATATAAGGGCTAAACTGATTCCCCCGTATTTTCTACGCCTCACTCAGCCTGTGCCCATATCAAACACCTTGGAGGGCAGGGGCTGGCCTGAAACCGTGCGCGATGTGTGGCGACGACGGTTGGCAATTTAGAGGCCCGACAGATACCACATACGATCCCGTTTACATGTCGTCGCCGGAGGTGCACGCGCTCGGAAGCGTGAAAGTATGCGGGCCCTCGGCGCTCAGAGGACGGCACTGATTGAAGGATGAAGGGCGGCGCTGGGACGCTCGATGGGGGACTGCAGATTCGAGATTTGAGATTTCAGATTAGGAGCAGCCGCGCGGACCGGCGGAATTCAAAATTGCAGATTCGAAATTCAAACCCGGATGCGGCTCTGAAGCCCGGCGCTACGAAAAACCCCTCACCCGGCGTCGTCCCCCCGGCACCCCTATAGAGGGCTTTCATTGTTTCGAGGGGCGGGATTAGAACGAGGCGGAGAGGGCGCTGCCCAGTATGGCCACGGCCGCGACGAAACAGATGACCGCGAGGACGATGGCGTTGTGGGCTACGAGCCAGGGGCGCATCTTGCCAAAGAGCCTGGCCGAGGACTGGCGGGCAAGATGCACGAGCACAATGGGCAGGAAAATCAGCAGCGAGCCTAGAGCGGCAAACGCCGTGACCACGAGGGCGAGCTGAACCGTGCTGAGACTCATCTGGGCATAGTCGACGGCAGCCGAAATGAGCAGCGGGAAGTTCTTGGGATTCAGAGTAATGAGGCCCCCCAGAGCGAATACCACGAGCATGGGCGCGGAGTCGAGGGTCTTCATCCAACGGGGTTCGGAGGCCGGCGACGTTCTCCTGAGATGCTTCTTAAACGCCACGATGGCCACAACCAGAAGGATGACGCCCATCCCGGCGTGAATGAGGGCGCCCCAGGCCGACGACGCTCCACTGCCGCCGGAAAACGCAGTCGTCTGCTTTCCGGTCCAGGCCAGCAGAAACGTGGGGAGCCAGAGCGCCGCGAAAAATCCCAGGCCAAAGGCGATCGACTTGACCGGTCCTCGCTTCGAGGTGAGGACCACGATCAGCCCTGCCAGGGGAATGGGACTGATCATGACTGCGGTGATGATCGGGAGCGTGGCTCGGATGGCCTGTATCATCGAACGAAACTTTCCTTCTCCCCGCCTGCCGGGCCTCTCCACCTGCGGATGACAAAGCGGGTAGATTCTATCTTGATTGTAATGAGAAATTCCTCTTTTAAAGGAGAAGAACTCAGAAACGGAGGACCGCGCTACCATCTTGAGCTGAGTAGAATCGCTCCATTTATTTATCGCCCCTGAAATCCGCGCCCGTGGCAAAATACGCCATGGATGCACCACCCGTGGAAAGTACCGGCAACTGAAATTTGAAAGACTTCGGGAGGGAAGATGAAAAGATACCATCTGCTTTTTGTGACGATGATCTGTGTGTTTGTTTGCGGCCCGCTGCTGGCGCAGTCGGCGCAGCCTAAACTCATCGATGGACACGTGCACTACAATGGCGACCCGGCCTTTCTTCAGAAGCTGCTCGCCAAGCTCGATTCGGTGGATGGGATGGCGTTTCTGCTGGTTCCTCCCGCGGATCTCGACACCGCGGCGCCTTTTATCCATGCGCACCCCAACCGCCTCGTCGGGTTCGGATCGATCCGGCTGGACGCTCCCGAGGCGCTCCAGCAGATTGACCGTTTTCACGCCGCGGGTTTTCGCGGCCTGGGCGAGCTGACTTCGTCGTTGCACAACTACGATGACAACGCCTACTGGCCCCTTTACGAGCGCGCCGCCCGGTACCACATGATCCTCCTGTTCCACACCGGCGTGGTGGCCCGCGGGAATCCCTCAAAGCCCCAGGACGTCAGCTTTGACCGCATGCGCGCCACCCGGCTTGACCGGATTGCCAGGAGCTTTCCCACGCTCACGGTGATTGGCGCGCACATGGGGAACCCGGATTATGCGGAGGCCGCGGAAATCGGCCGCTGGGACCCCAACCTCTACTTTGATCTGTCGGGCTCGTCACTGATCAAGAAGCAGAACGATTACACCTTCTTCAAATCGATCTTCTGGTGGTCCGGGGTGGTGAGTCCTCATACGCCCAAGGGCGGGCACAGCGCTTTTGAGAAGCTGGTCTTCGGCTCCGACGTGTTTGGCGGAGACCTGGAGGAGTTTGACCGTGAACTGAAACGCTATCACGCCCTGCTCGACGCCTGCGACGTCCCCCCGCAGGCCCAGGAAGAAATCTTCAGCGGCACGCTGTGGCGTGATTCTCAATCAGCAGAAAGAATCCGCCGCCTCGAACTGAGCGGGCAGCCGCAGCAACGGATTCGCGCGCTGGGCTTTTTGCGCGCAGGGCGGGTGGCGCAGATATTGGTTTTTAATGTCTGCGTTCAGCGAAGCTGAGTGGGGTTAGAATGGCGGGTACCAGAACCGTTCCGCCATTTTCGACCTCAATGGTCAAAACAAACTGGCGGAAATGAACTTTAATGAGAGCCTCTCGCTTCGCGAGATCGCAGACACTACAAAGCGAGTATCTGCGCCACCCGTCATACAATGAATCCGTGCCCTTTCGCGAAGGCGGTCGGCCGGCGGTATGGAAGGCGCGGGTCAGATCCATCTTTCGATCCAGGCGAAGGCGTCATCCTGCATGTCGGGGCGGAAAGAATGGCCGTAGTCGTAAAACTTGCCGCTGAATCGCTCCGGGATGCCCGCTTTGGCGTAAATCTCACCCAGCTTTTTGACCGACGCTCTCTGGCCCTCGTGGGGATAAAGGCCATCGCGCAGACACTGCTGCACCATGAAGGCGCCGGGAGCGGTCAAGGCGGCCTGGTCGGGCAGGTCCAGTGAGCGGTAGAGGCCGGGGATGTAAATCATCCAGGTGTGGTTGCGCAAATAGTTGCGAAGCTGCGTGCGAAATTCCGACATCCATCCGACCGAGCAGGCAACCTTGATGCGAGGATCGGCCGCAGCCAGGTAATCGGTCCGCAATCCGCCGATCGAAAGACCCAGGCAGCCGATCCGCCTGGGATCAACTTCGGGCCGGCTGGCGAGGTAATCGACGCTTCTCCTGTCGTCCCAGTTCAGAATGCCCGGCCAGGTGGCGCCCGCCGCAAAAATGGTTTTGGCGGTGAGGTCTTCATAAATCCCGCAGAGGTGGTTGATGGCTACAAACCAGGCGCGCGTGTTCCTCTTGATGCTGGAAAGTTTCTCCAGGATCGGCCGCATAGAACCGGGTGCGCTGGCCACGTCGATATCCTCCACACGCAGCCTGCGTGAACTGAAGTAAAACCCGTCAATCACCAGCACCACGTATCCCTTGCGCGCCAATACCTCCGCATAGGGCCTGCCGTAAAAGAAGTTGCGATATTGCGTTAACGCCGGCGGGTCATGGGGTGAACTAAGGATCTTTTCATGGCCCCAGACGTAATTGCCGCCATGGTCGTGGATGGCAATAATGCCCGGCGCAGGCCGTTTGGCCTTATTCGGAATCAGCACCCAGGCGGGAATGCTGTAGGCTGCCGTGGCAGAAATTTTGACGGCCTCGAGCGTAAAACCAACGCGCCGTTCGCGGCTGATGACTTCGGCAGAGAGGGGTTCCGGTGTGGGGTTGTAGCGCAAAGCCTGATGAAAAATGGGCCGGGCGGCCTGCTTCCACTCCTCGAGGTTGCTCCATTTCGATTCCAGGAACGACATGCGAGGCTGGTTCTCGCGGGCGATCCAATCCGTGATTTCGTAAAGATTGGCCAGGTCGGGTGTGGGAAATGTTCGGTCAATGGTGGGC
>CAVSWQ010000008.1:0-35042 GCA_963731705.1 uncultured Acidobacteriota bacterium | reverse complement strand
GTCTCCGCCAGCTCCGCCGCAACCCGGGTTTCACGGCGGTGGCTATTCTCTCCCTCGCTCTTGGCATCGGCGCCAACATAGCCGTTTTCAGCATGGCGAATGCCGTGCTGCTCCGCCCGCTGCCTTATCCTGGCAGCAATCGCTTGGTGTGGATCACCGAATATGTTCCCCTCTTCAAGGCGTACATTGCTGGCGGCGCGGATTACGTTGATTGGAAGGGACAGAACAAGACCCTTGACGGGATCACGGCCTACGATGAGTCGGCCAGATTCAACCTGACCGGCCGCGGAACGCCCGCGCGAATTCAGGGCGTGCAGGTGAGCGCTAATTTCTTCCCGACGCTCCGGGTCCAGCCGGAACTTGGACGCAGCTTTAGCCGCGAAGAGGACCAGCCGAACGGCCCGCACGTCGCCGTCCTGATGCACTCTTTCTGGCAGCAATACTTCGGCTCTGACCCGGGCGTGCTCGGGCAAACGATTACGCTCGATGCGGCGCCGCACACAATTATCGGCGTGATGCCGGCGAGCTTCAAATTCCCGGGAGATTCCGATGCGCAGTTGCTGGTGCCGCTGCAGCTCAATGAAGCCAAGCAGCTCCAGCGGCGAATGATGCGAATAGTTCATATTATCGGGCGTCTGAAGCCCGGCGTTACGGTGGCTCAGGTGACAAGCGAACTTGACGCGATCCGAAAGCGCGAGGACTCCGCGCCTTCCAATCCGACGCACGGAGGTAAGCGAGTGGTTCTTTCCGGTCCCGGCGGCGGCGCTCCCGGACCGGACACCAGAACGATAAAGCTGTCCCAGGCGCCTAACGCTCCACCGCCCGCCGGGCCGGAAACGAAGCTTTTGACCGTGCCAGCCCGCGAGACGCCGAATGGGGGTGATTCAAATCCGCCGCTAAAGGTGAGTGGTTTGCCTTCGCTCCGGCCGGGCCAGGAAGTTGCACCAAGAGGCGGCAGAGAAGGCCTCACGAAGGCCGGCAAAAAAGAACAAGGTGTGGCAGCGCGCGCGATGCAGCCGCCACCGAACGTCAATACCTTCCCGCAGCGTTCGTTCCACCCGCCGGAAGTCCAAGTGCAAGTCGTGCCCTTGGAACAGCATCTGGCAGGGAACCTGCGCCCAGCCATGCTGGTCATGCTCGGGGTTGTCGGATTCGTTCTGCTCATCGCCTGCGCGAACGTAGCCAACCTGATGCTGGCGCGGTCCTCGTCGCGAAGCCAAGAAGTTGCTGTGCGCGCCGCCATGGGAGCCGGGCGTTGGCGGCTGGCACGCCAGTTGCTCACGGAAAGCGTACTTCTGTCATCGGTAGGTGGGGTGGCAGGACTGCTCGTTTCTGCATGGGGCGTTCATGTGATGACGCGCCTCATGTCGTCTATCATCGGGATCGCTATCTTGAGCCTGGAACCACCGCGAGTGGATGCGGAAGTGCTGATATTTGCCCTCGTGGTTTCGGTGTCGACGGGAATTCTCTCCGGACTTATTCCGGCCCTCGCTACCACGCACTCCAACCTGGTAGAACAACTGAAGGAAAACGGGCAAACGGCGAATGCGGGCGGGGGACGTGGCTGGCTGGGCGGCAGTCTTGTCGTGGTCGAACTCTCTCTTGCATTGGTCGTGCTGATGGGTGCCGGGCTCCTGATGAAGAGCTTCTACCGCCTGGTCTCCGTGAATCTGGGTTTTGTGTCCGAGCACGTCCTGACTATGAACTTTAATCTTACCGATTCGCGCTATACCCAGCCAGAACAGAAACTTGCCTTCTTCTCCGAAGTTCTGCGCCGCGTGGAGTCTCTGCCGGGTGTTCGCTCCGCTGTTCTTGCAGATTCTCTGCCGCTTAGCCCTTTCCGCGCGAGGTTAATGGTCACGCCTTGGCTAGCACGTCCACGCATGAACCCGGCAGACCTGAATTTGGTCCAAGCATCGCGAGTTGCTGTGAGCCCCAGTTATTTCTATGCGCTGGGTATTCCGCTGCTTGAGGGGCGGACGTTTACGGAGCGAGACGATGCAAGGGCGCCATATGTCGCTGTAGTGAATGAAGCGCTGGGACGCCGCCTGTTTCCCGGAAAAGATCCGGTAGGAAGGGAATTGCCCCGGCCGGGATCCATCAACAAGAAGATGACGATCGTAGGCGTGGTCGGAAACATTTACCACGAAGGCCCAGGTGCCAGCGTGCAATCAGAGATATACGTGCCATACCTCCAGTTGTCAGAGAACTATATGCAACTTGCAGTAAAAAGCTCCGTGGATGCCACAAGCCTGGCCGGAGCGGTTCGGCGAGAAGTGGCGGCGGTAGATCCTGATCAGCCGATAGCTGACGTAACCACGCTTGAGCAAACCCTTTCACAATCCGTCGCGCCGCGGCGCTTCAACGCGTTGCTGCTCGGTATCTTCGCCTTCATAGCTTTGTTGATTTCCACGGTGGGACTCTACGGCGTTGTCGCCTATTCGGTGAGCCAGCGCACGCACGAAATCGGCATTCGGATGGCCCTGGGAGCGGAGAAGGGCGATGTTCTCAGGATGGTGGTCGGGCAGGGGCTCAAGCTGGCGCTGATTGGCGTGGCTATTGGCATCGCCGGGGCGCTGGCGCTGACGCGATTCCTTGTCAGCCTGCTCTATGGCGTCAAGCCCACCGACCCGCTCACTTTCATTGCCGTCTCACTGATCCTGATCGCCGTGGCGCTCGTGGCCTGCTACATCCCCGCGCGCCGGGCCGTCGAAAGTCGATCCCATGGTGGCGCTGCGCTATGAGTAGCGCAGGCCCTTGCGGCCTGCGGCACTTGATTTTCTTCAGTTCTTACAATTCCTCCGTCCATCGGCAACACAGAAAAAACTTGACAGAGGCTACGCTACTATGCTAGTCTTTACGATAACACCGGGCGAGGTGCCAGGCTGAAAATTAAGCAGGCTGGCTGGACTGTTTAATGGCCGTAAGTAACTGAAATCATTAGGATGAGCTTTTGGCCACCAAAATGCGTGGGACAAAAAAACACGTTTTTTAAAAAACAAAGCGGAGAAGTTACTGATAATCAAAGGTCTTGGCCACCAAAAACAAAGCGAAACAAACCCAAAAACAAAGCGGAGAAGTTGTTGAAAACACGTTCCTGTGGAAAAAACAAACCCAAAACAAACCCAAAACAAAGCTACCGATCTTGTTGAAAATAAAAGAGAGCTAAAAAACGAACCGGAGAGCCCATCTGGCGGTTCCTTTCCTGTCGGAATGGCGCCTGTTCAGTCAGGGCTACAGGGCATTGGATGAAGGCGCCGAAATGCTTCGGCCCTGGCTACCGCCGCGATAATTTCCCGGCTTCCCTTTGCTGCCTGCCTGCCCGTCTGGCATTCTGACCTTTGTGTTTGCAGGAGCACCTGCCGCGTGGCATAATTCGCCCTGCCGTATTGGGGAAATTGCACAAGCATGGACATTTGGCCTGCGCCGCTGTTGCAAGACCATCGCGAGCGCCGGCCGAATCGGGGGCTGAAATGATTGAACAAGAGATTGAAATTCGCACGCACGATGGGACGGCGGACGCGGTGCTCTACCGGCATGAAGACGGCGTTCAGCGGCCCGGCGTGATCCATCTGACCGACATCGGCGGCATTCGCCCGGCGCATCGCGAGATGGCAAAGCGGCTGGCCGAAGAGGGCTACACCGTCCTGATGCCGAATGTCTTTTACCGCACCGGACGTCCGCCGCTGTTTGACTTTCCCCGGCGATTGGGGGAAGAGCGGACGATGAAGCGCTTTGCCGAGCTGATGGGCCCGCTGGGGCCGGAACCCATGGAACTCGACGCCGGTGACTACGTGGACTTTCTGGCTGCGCATGATTCGGTGAACGATGGCCCCATGGGCGTGGTGGGTTACTGCTTTACGGGGGCCATGGCCGTGCGCACCGCTGCCGTGCGGGCAGACAGGATTGTCGCCGCCGCATCGTTCCACGGAGGTGCGCTCTACACCGATGCGCCCGCAAGCCCTCATCTTGCGCTGCCGCGCGTCAAGGCCCGGCTCTATTTTGGCCATGCCGTTGAAGACCGCAGCATGCCGGCTGAAGCGATTGAAAAGCTGAACCAGTCGCTCGAGGCGTGGGGCGGGCAATACGAGAGCGAGGTTTATGAGGGCGCCCGCCACGGCTGGACGGTCCCTGACGGCAAGCCCTACCACCAGTTCCAGGCCGAGCGCGCGTGGAGCAAACTGAAAGACCTGCTGGCCAACACGTTGAAGTAAGTGCGATTGAGAATCACCCGCGCGTCTTTCGCGGAAGCCTCACTTATGAACGAGCCTCGTTTCAAGAAAGATCATCGGGCCAACATCTTAAATGCGAATTACAGTGACGTGGGAATTGGGATCGTGCAAGGGCCAAATGGCAGCCTTTACATCACGCAAGGTTTCGCTACATTTCCACCTGCGTGTGATTTACTGGGCAGAAGAAGGGTCTGGAGGCTTTTCCAGGAGCTGGGACAAAGCGACATACAACTGTTCCAAATCCACCGGCTTGTATAAAAATCTGGCCACGCCAAGTTCCTTCAATTGGGGCTCCTCGCTCGGGTCAATGGTGCCGGTGAGGACAATCACCGGAATCTGACGGGTCTTCGTGGACATCTTGAGATGCTTCAGCACTGCGACTCCGGTCCCCCCGGGCATCTGGATGTCAAGAATGATGGCGTCCGGCAGGATCCGAATGGCGGCCGTGTAGGCCTGAATGGCGTCGTACGCCACCGCCACCTCGAATCCCTTCGCCTTCAGGCGAGTGGATAACATCAAGGTCTGGACCCGGTCATCATCGGCAATCAGGATATTCATCAAGAATGGACTCTCCCCGTCACCATCTCCTCGATAGCCGGCCAGAGGCGCGTAAGCTCCTGCTCGAGCACACCGCAGGCTTCTTCGGCGCGGGTCAAATCCCCACCTCGTCCAATCTTCTCCAGGCTCAAGGCGGCCTCATAAGCGGCGTGGGCGGAGAAGTTGCCGGTGGAGCCTTTCAGGGCATGGGCCGCGTGCTCCAGGGCCTTGGAGTCGCGTTGCGCAAGCGCCGCGCGCACCTCCGCAAACAATTTCGGGCCATCTTCGAGGAACAATTTCGCCATGTCGGCCAGAAGTTGCCGGTCTCCCTCCACGCGGGCCAGGGCCTCCTCCCAGTTGATGGGCGACACGGTGCTTTCTTCCGAGGTTGGATTCACCGCAACCGGGACCACGGTGGCGTCCTCGATCGTCTCGAACAACTCTTCTGTCGAGATCGGCTTTGACACGTAACCGTCCATGCCGGCGGCCAGGCAACGCTCTTTGTCGCCTTTCATGGCGTGCGCGGTCATGGCGATAATCCGCAGATGAGATCCGGTAGTCTTTTCCTTCTCGCGGATGGCGGCGGTGGCCTGGAAACCGTCCATGTCGGGCATTTGCACGTCCATCAGGACGATGTCAAAGGATTGCGTTTCCAACGTACGCCATTGCCTCCCTGCCATTTTGCGCCACGGCCACCTGATGGCCGCGCTTTTCAAGCAGGCGCACGGCCAATTTGCGGTTCACGGGATTATCCTCGGCCAGCAGGATGCGCAGTTTATGACGGGCTTCGCGCAACAGATGGCGGGTGACCAGGCGCTGGGGGCCGTCGTCTTGCGGCTGTCCAAGGGCTGTCATGATGGCGTCCAGGAGCTCGGACTGGCGGATGGGCTTGATCAGGTAGGCGGAGATCCCCAGTTCACGGCAGCGGGCCGCGTCTCCGCGCTGTCCCGTCGAGGTCAGCATCATCACCGTGGCCCCGGCCAGATCTGGGATTCTGCTTGATTCGTTCGGCCAACATAAATCCATCCATGTCGGGCATCTGGGCGTCGATCAGAACCAGGGGAAACGATTGTCCGAGCGCCGCGTTCTCTTCCATGAGGGCCAGGCCGGCCTCTCCGCCCTCGGCCAAGGCGGGAAGCATCATCCAGCGCCTGAGCATGGCGTCCAGGATGCGCCGGTTGGTGGCGTTGTCGTCCACCACCAGCACCCGCATGCCCTGCAGGTTGACCGTCTCCCGGGGTTCGCTCTGCTTGCGGAGCTTTTGGCAGGCCGAAGCGCGCCGTGAAGTGGAAGGTGCTGCCCTGGCCGGGTTCACTCTCCACCCAGAGCCGGCCTCCCATCATCTGCACCAGCTTGGACGAAATCGTCAGGCCCAGGCCGGTCCCGCCGTACCTGCGCGTCGTGGAGCTGTCAGCCTGGGTGAAAGCCTCGAAGATCATGGCCTGCTTGTCTGCGGGCGATGCCGGTCCCCGTGTCTTTGACCGCGAAATGCAGGCGAACCCCGGCCTCGCTGCTCTGCGACTCAGTCTCCACACGCAGCACCACTTCGCCCTGCTCGGTGAACTTGATGGCGTTGCCCAGAAGATTGACGAGAATCTGCCGCAAGCGGCTGGGATCGCCCAGCAGCGCCCTGGGCACTTCGGGCTGCACCTGGTAGGCCAGTTCCAAGCCCTTCTCGTGGGCCCGCGGGGCAAAGGTCTTGGCGATGTTGGCGAGGCAGTCGTCGAGGTCGAATTCCGTGGTGTCCAGGGCGAACTTGCCCGCCTCAATCCTCGAAAAATCCAGAATGTCGTTGATCAGGGTCAGCAGCGCGTCGCCGGACTCCTTGACCATGCCGAGATACTCGCGCTGTTCGGCGGTCAGGTCGGTATCGAGCGCCAGGTCCGTCATGCCGATGATGCCGTTCATGGGGGTGCGAATCTCATGGCTCATGTTGGCCAGAAACTCGCTCTTGGCGAGGCTGGCGGACTCGGCCTTGACTTTGGCTTCCGACAGCTCTTCATTCGCGGCTCGCAGCTCCGCGGTCCGGGCGGCCACTTCGGCTTGCAGATTCTCCTGGTGGCGGCCGAGTTCCTGGTCTCGCAGTTGGATCTGCGAAAGCATTTCGTTAAACCCGTCAATCAGCTCCCCCAGCTCATCCTCGCCCTGCTTGACCGCACGGATGGAATAGTTCTTCTTCTTTGAAACCAACCGAGCGGTTTCGGCAAGATGCAAAATCGGCCCGGAGATCACCCCCTGGAGCCTGGAAGAGAGAAAGAACGCCAGAAACAAAGAGGCCGCCAGGATCACGGAGACGACCATCAGGTACTCTCGAATTCGTGCATCCAACTCCTGCAGGTCGGATTCGAGATAGATCGTTCCGATCTGCTGTTCATCCAGCCGAATGCTGTGGAATAGCCTCAATCGCCCTTGGCCGAAAGCGCTCCCGTTCGATTGCGGCGTGGAGGGCAAGTAGAGTTGCTCTCCCCCCGCGAAAGTATGACGCGAAGATGTCTGCCGTTCGGGGAGTAGATGCAAGCCGAAGCAATGCGCGGCTGCCCTTTCAGCCCGCCGAGAATCTCGGTGGCGGACTTGGGGTCGTTGAAAGTCAAAGCCGCCGTGCTGTTTTCGCCGACGATTTCCGCCAGAATCGAGAGATTGCTTCTCAGCCGCCTGGCGCAAGGCGATGTAGCTGTAGCCGACCAAGGCCGCGATGGCCAGCACCAATGCGGCGCCCACCGTCAACCATGATGATCAACCGCAGTTTGCTCTTGATGGATAGATTGCGAATGGAAAACATTTTTGTCCTACCCGCCAGCTTTTCCGGTCCGGACGATTTGCGCGAGCCTCAGGAGCCGTGAGCTGATTTTGAGCCTCTGAACCTTAGCCGCGTCCAGGTTGATCTCGAATCGCACGCGGTTATCCACGAGAGTAAAATTGATCACCCCGCCCATCTCGGCGAAACCCTCGGTGTCTCCCACCGTCAACACCCCCGACCCTCTCAAAGCATTCAGGATAGGTCGAAGACGGTCTTTCTCGGAAGAACTGATAAAAGCGATTCGACAACCCTGCGCGTCTTCAACTCTCTTGATGTGCCGGACCGCTAGAGCCTGTCCATTCACCGACTTCCCTTCCACCATGTTTTCCAAACCGCCGTGGAAAGGATCCTCCCCAAACACACAAATCTGCGAATGGCTTTTTCCGGGTTGCCACCGGGTTGCGGCGGCCAATCCACAAACTTGGTGAAGTTATAGAGAAAGGCTGCTTTCACTTGATACTCGCTAATCTCCTGGGCCGAAGCTTGGGGAAGCAGCGCCAGTATTGCGGTGACAAAGAACAGGACAGCCGGGCCGCGCATGGGCGCACGAAAAGCAGCCGGACCTTTCCTGGTTAAATGGGGCCGTTCTCGCTTTTTAGAACAAGTTGCCATATCTGACCGGCCACTCGTACCTCGAAAACTGCCAATTCCTAGAACCGCCATGTGACCTTGCCATAGACGCTGCGCCGTGCTTGAGTTGTGACGACAGTCTGAACCAGGGCCTGGAATTCCGGATGACGGGGGTCGAAGAGGTTCTGCCCCACCACGCTCAATTCCGTCCACTTGTTCAGGCGCCAGCCCAGGTGAACGTCCAATCGCGTGTACGCAGGAATTGAGCCTGCTGCCAGACGCCCCACGCGATAGAGGGAGGTGTCAAGCGTGAAACGGTGAGGAAGGTCCAGATAGGACCTTATCTGGAATTGGTTGCGTGGGGTCCCGCCGTTGATTTCTGCAATCGTCAACGTGTCCAGGCTGGAGGGATCCAGTTTGATCGAGGGAACAAACCAGGTATAACCTCCTTGCAGGGTCCAGAATTTCCTGACCTTCCACCCGAGCGAAGCCTCGGCGCCGTAGGTGAACCCATACGCTTTTCCATCGTACACCAGGGGGAATACCAGGTGCGGGGGCAGGGGTGCCGCTTCGAAGAAGGGAGTGCCGGGCTCGAGGTTCCGCAGACGATCGTAAACGTTATAGAACGAAGTGATATCCAGGGAAATGCGTTTCATTGGGTTCAAAACGATAGCCGAACTCGTACGCCTTGAGCTCTTCAGAGTCCAGGCCTGATTTACCGAAAAAACTCAGCAGCGCCACCTGATCGTCGGCAACAGGGAAAGTCTCTAAATTGAATCGGATGTCTGCCTCGCCCCGGGCGGGAGTCTGGTTCGCCTTCGAAAAGGCCGTCCAGAAGGTGTGGCGCTTGCCCGGCGTCCAAAGCAGACGCACGGTGGGCTCCACTTCGAAGCCCGTATAATAGTTGTGCTCGACCTTGGTTCCCACGGTCAGCCAGAGTCTGTCCTTCACCAGATTGATCTCATCCTGAAAGAAAGCGTTTTCGATCGAACTGCTGAACGTCGCAGGAGTGAAGGTACATGCGTGGGATTTGGACTCATATGGTCCCGATTGTTCCGGTAGCCGAAGCCCCACACCACGTCATGCCGGCTCGCCCAAGGTCAGATGGTGCTGAAAGTCCACGTCAAACGTGCTGCGCAATTCAGGCTCGATCACATCCGCCCGGCTGATGCGGTCGAAATACATTTGCAGGCTCATTTCCGATCCCGGGCGAACCTTGCGAGTCCAACGGCCCAGGATGTTACCTCCCGAGAAATCCATGATGGAGGTGAAGGCGGGCGTCGAGTAGGGAGGTTGCAAATTAAACCCCACGGGGTACGGCTGCCCCTTTACGCCGCCATAGATATCCCCTTCGAGCGTCAGCGAGTCGCGAGCGGACAACTCCCAGTCCGCCCTGAACCCGCCATGGTTCATTCGCCAGCCATCGGCGGCTTCCTGTCCGGCGCGATTCAGGAAGCCGGCGCGATTGAAATAGTTGCCGAAAATCCGGTAGGTGGCGTCCTTGCCGATCTTCCCGCCGTATTGAGCCGTCCCCAAACCCTGCTCCACGTTGCCGCCACCGCCCGTCAGCAGGACCCCCTGGGTGTCTTTGGAACTTTTGGTGATGATGTTGATCACGCCGTTCACGGCGTTGGTGCCCCACATGGCCGCTCCGGGACCGCGGATCACCTCAATGCGGTCAATATCTTCCAGAACCACGTCTTGCGAGTCCCAGTACACGCCGGCAAACGAGGGGTCGTAAACGGTCCTCCCGTCAATCATGACCAGCATCTTGTTGGCGAGTTGCCCGTTGAAGCCGCGCGCTGAGATGGCCCAGGTGTTGGCATTGATCTGCGCCACGTCAAGTCCCGGAACCATGCGGAGCAAATCGGGAATGTTCGTGGCCCCGGACCGCCGAATTTCCTCCTGGGTGATCACAAAAATCGCCGCCGGCTCGTGCGAGAGTTTCTCTTCCTTCTTGGAAACAGACGTCACCTGCACATTCATCAGGTCTTCGAGACTGGCCTTGGACAGATCAACCGTGGCACGCTCCTGGGCCCAACCTGGAATTCCGAGCATCAGCAGCGACAGCGCATAGAGGCCAACCGCCAGATGGGAGGAGAGATGGCGTCTGCAATTTGCGCGTGCGGACGGGCGGCGCGCCAAAACCATGCCGACTGGTCGCAGACGGCGTGGCCAAAGACCGAAGCGAGGTGGAGAGATAAACCGACGGCAGGGATCCACTTCGGCATGGGACGACTGCTTCCTGGTGTTTGCATGGGAACTCCATGTGAAGCAATCGCTTATCACCTCCCTCGGCGCTGCTTCCCACCCTTTTTATCGGGCAGGGACAAGCAAATCTTGAGCACAGGATGGAAGCGCGGAGGCCGCGAAGAAGAGGCGGATGTCGGGCTTTTAAGGAAGATCGAGGCAAGAACCAGATCAGACTGGAATCAGCGGGGTGTCAGGGACCTGCTTCCCATCGCTTTTTGACCGGGTCGGGAGAACTCGCGATCCCGTTGAACGAATCCTCGGCAATCTCGGGCAGCAGATGGTGGATGGCTTTGAACAGATACCGGGGGCGGATGGCTTGATCAGATAGGCGTCAATGCCCGATTCCCGGCGCCGCGCCGCCATCGTTTTGATGGCCGGCCAAAGCCGCGCAAGCTCCTGCTCGAGCAAACCGCAGGCTTTTTCGGCGGCGGTCAAATCCCCGCCTCGTCCAATCTTCTCCAGGTTCAGGGCGGCATCATAAGAGGGGTGAGCGGAGAAGTTGCCGACGGAGCTTTTCAGAGCATGGGACGTGCGCTCCAGGGCCTCGGAGTCGTGTTGCGCAATCGCCGCGCGCACCTCTGACAACAACTTCGGGCCATCCTCGAGGAACAATTCCGCCATGTCGGCCAGAAGCTGCCGGTCTCCTTCCACGCGGGTCAGGGCCTCCTCCCAGTTGATGGGCGACGCGGTGCTTTCTTCCGAAGTGGGACTCGTCGCTACCGGCACCACGGGTGTACCCTCGATCACTTCGAACAACTGTTCCGCCTCGATCGGTTTGGACACATAATCGTCCATCCCCGCGGCCAGGCAACGCTCTTTGTCGCCTTTCATGGAGTGCGCCGTCATGGCGATAATCCGCAGATGAGATCCCGTGGTCTTTTCCTTCTCGCGGATGGCGGCCGTGGCCTGGAAACCGTCCATGTCGGGCATTTGCACATCCATCAGGACCAGGTCAAAGGATTGCGTTTCCAATACGGCCATGACCTCCCTGCCATTTTGCGCCACCGCCACCTGGTGCCCGCGCTTTTCGAGCAGGCGCACGGCTAATATCCGGTTCACGGGATTATCCTCCGCCAGCAGGATCCGCAGCTTCTGGCGGGCTTCGCGCAACAGATGGCGGGTGACCAGGCGCGGACGATCCTCGCCCTGCTGCTGCCCAAGCGCCGTCATGATGGCGTCCAGGAGTTCGGACTGGCGGATCGGCTTGATCAGGTAGGCGGAGATGCCCAGTTCGCGGCAGCGGACCGCGTCTCCGCGCTGTCCCATCGAGGTCAACATCATCACCGTGGCCCCGGCCAGACTGGGATTCTGCTTGATTCGTTCGGCCAACATAAATCCATCCATGTCAGGCATCTGGGCGTCGATCAGAACGAGGGGAAACGATTTCCCCAGTGCCGCGTTCTCCTCCAGGAGGACCAGACCGGCCTCTCCGCCCCTGGCCAAGGCGGGAAGCATCATCCAGCGCCTGAGCATGGCGTCCAGGATGCGCCGGTTGGTGGAGTTGTCGTCCACCACCAGCACCCCCATACCCTGCAGGTTGATCGTCTTCAGAGGTTTGCTCCGCCTGTGGGGCTTTTGTACGCCGAAGTGCACGGTGAAATGGAACGTGCTGCCTTTGCCGGGTTCACTCTCCACCCAGATTCGGCCTTCCATCATTTTCACCAGTTTGGTCGAGATCATCAAGCCGAGGCCGGTTCCTCCATACCGCCGCGTCATGGAACTGTCCGCCTGAGTAAAAGCCTCGAAAATCATATCCTGTTTCTCTTGCGGGATCCCCATGCCGGTGTCGCTGACCGTGAAGTGCAAGAGAACCTCAGCATCTGTGCGCTCCTCGATCTCCACGCGCAGCACCACTTCTCCCTGTTCAGTAAACTTGATGGCGTTGCCGAGAAGATTGACAAGAATCTGCCGCAAGCGGCTGGGATCGCCCAGGAGCGCCCTGGGCACTTCGGGCTGCATCTGGTAGGCGAGTTCCAACTCTTTCTGGTGCGCCCGTGGGGCGAAGGTCTTGGCGATATTGGCTAGACAGTCGTCGAGCTCGAACTCGATCATGTCCAGAGTGAACTTTCCCGCTTCAATTCTCGAAAAATCCAGAATGTCGTTGATGATCGTCAGCAGAGAATCGGCGGATTCCCTGACCATGCCGAGAAACTCGCGCTGTTCGGCGTCGAGGTGGGTGTCGAGCGCAAGCTCCGTCATGCCGATGATGCCGTTCATGGGGGTGCGAATCTCATGGCTCATGTTGGCCAGAAACTCGCTTTTGGCAAGGCTGGCGGCCTCGGCCAAGTCCTTTGCTTTGGCGAGTTCCACCTGTGCCCGCTTCCCCGCCGTGATGTCCTCGTAAGTTCCGATGATGCCGATTACTCTGCCGTCGCGGTCGCGCAGGGGCAACTTGTTCGTGCGGATCCACACCTCACTTCCATCCGCCTGACTGAGCACTTCCTCAAAGTTGAGCTTGGGCGTTTCGGACTCCATCACCTGCATGTCATCGGCGCGGTAAAGTTCAGCGGACCCCTTCCAGGCAAGGTCGTTGTCACTCCTGCCGGCGATTTCCGCCGGGTCCTGCAATCCCGCGTCAGTCGCGAAATTCCTATTACAGCCCAAATACAACATGTTCCGGTCCTTCCAGAAGACACGTTGGGGAATGGTATCCAGGATGGATTGAAGCATCTGCCGGGACTGGAACAATTCCTCATCGGCCCGCTTGCGTTCGGTGATGTCCTCCACGGTGCCCACCAACCGGCAGACCCGCCCGCTGTCGTCCAGAACGGGAAAGCCATGGTCCCGCACCCAGCGGACTGAGCCATCCGGGTGAAGAATCCGGTATTCCTTTTCGGTCGGATTGTTCCCGAGTGCGTCTTGCAGCATCGCGGCCGCGATTTCCCGGTCTTCAGGAAGAACGGCCTCTAACCAGGATTCGGGGGCCTTATACAGGCTTTGGCAGGTTCGTCCCCAGACCACTTCGTAGGCAGGGCTGATATAAATCGTGCGGCCGCCGATCATGTCCATCATGTAAAAGACTTCGCCGATGTTTTCCGCCAACTGGCGGAAGCGCAGTTCACTCTCCCGCACCGCCGCCTCGGCCAGCTTGCGCTCGGTGATGTCACGGGCAATGGCCTGGATGCCAGCGGGTTTTCCATCCTGGTAGATGGTGCGCGCGCTCACCTCCACCGGAACGCGGCGCCCATCTTGGGTGACGATTTCCCACTCGCGGGTTGCGGGTTCGCCCCCGGCGCCCAGCCGCGCCAGCTCCTGATGGGAAACCTCATGATATTCCGGGGGGACCAGTTGGTGGATGGTCAGGTTGGCGGTCTCCTCGCGCCGGTAACCGAAGAGGGACTCCGCGGCGCGATTCATCCCGGTGAGCCGGCCCGACAAGTCGAACAGGACAATGCTGTCGTTGGCGTTTTCGAACAGTTCGGCGTAACGTTGTTCCGACGCCAAGATGGCTTCTTGTGCCCGCTTGCGCTCGGTGATGTCAATGGCCGTTCCCTCGAGTCAGTTCGCCGCCGTCCTCTGCGACCAGGGCTTATATTGACGAGAGCGAATACCAGAGCCCCGTCTTTACGCTTGAACGTGACTTCGAAATTGCTGAGCGTCTTCTGTTCCCGGAGTTGCTGGATCATCGCCTGCCGCTCGGCTCTGTTCACGTAAAGGTCCTCCGCGCGCACCGCCTGGAGTTCTTCGCGCGACCCAAACCCCAACATCCGCAACATGGACTCATTGCATTCCAGAATCCGGCCATCCGCCGTGGCGCGCAGATAGGCGGCCGCGTTCCCCTCCACAAACCGGCGATAGCGCTTCTCGGAAGCTTGCAGCACCTCCTCGGAGCGTTTGCGCTCAGTGATGTCCCTTTTGATGGCGGCAAAGTTGGTAATGGCCCCAGACGCATCGCGTGCAGGGGCGATCGTCATCTCCTCCAAATAGATAGTGCCGTCCTTTCGCCGGTTGGCCAGCTCACCGTGCCAGACCTGCCCCCGGAGGATGGTCTGCCAGAGGTCGGTGTAGTAGGCAGGATCCTGCTGTCCGGAATTGAGGATGCGCGGGTTCTTGCCGATGACTTCTGCCGCACTGTAACCGGTCATCAGGGTAAAGGCCGGGTTCACGTACTCTATGGTTCCCTCCGTATCCGTTATGATGACGCCTTCTGCCGCCTGCGCGATAGCCGCGCCCAGCCGGCTGTTTTCCGCCTCAATGCGTTTGTGTTCCGTGATATCCAGAAACGTCACCACGGCGCCAGCCAAGCTTCCCTCGCGCCGTACCGCATAGGACCAGTATTCCGCTGGAAAGCTTGTTCCATCCGCCCGCCAGAGGACTTCGTCGTCAATGTGTATTTCTTCTTCTTTTCGGAAAGCCTGGCATATCCGGCATTCCTTCTTGGGATAAGGAGTGCCGTCCGCGCGGGCATAGTGCACCAGATCATGTATGCTCTTGCCGAGCAACTCCTGCGGGCTTTCATACCCTAAAATCCGGAGGCAGGCTGCGTTGGCAAAAGTGCAGTTGCCCTGGAGATCGATTCCGTAGATTCCCTCGGCAGTGGAGTCGAGCAGCAAGCGAACCCTTTCCTCGCTTTCCCTCATTGCGGTAGCCGCCTGCTTGCTCTCGGTGATAATGCGAAAGATCCCTCGCGTTGCGACCGGCTTGCCGTCTTCGAACCGGCAGTTGATGTTGCCGGAGGCGATGACGCTGCGGCCGTCTTTGGCCACAAAAGCCGTTTCAATGTTTTCAACCGCCTCCCCGCTCAGGATTCGCTCGAAGATGATCTTGCACGCATCCTGGTGATCCGGGTGGATGACGTCAAACATGGAAAGGCGAGACACCTCGTCCCGGCTGTAGCCAAGGGTTTTGAGCCAGGACTGATTGACGTAGAGAAAGTGACCCTGCGGATCCACGCTCTGGACAAGATCGGGGCCCGTGTCCAGAAAATCCCGCAGGTGCTCGTCGGCGAGGGCGCTCCCCATCTCCCGGGCCACCCAGAAGTAAAGCAGGGGTGCGCTGAGGACAATCAGCAGGCCGGCATTGGCGAGATCTTCCCCGAACCCCTGGGGAAGTTGAATGAAGCGAAGAATGGACATCACCGCTACTTCAGTAACGGCAATAACCATTATGACGCGAAAAAACATCACGAATCGGTGCATGGATGCGCACCTCCTGGAAAGCGTGCGGTCTTTGGCGCTTCCGTGCTTGCCTGGGGCGCCAGCGTTTCAATCCTTAATGGCGCATCTCCATGTTGAGGATTAACCCCAAAACGGTGCCGGGGATGAAGCCGTTGCGGTTTCCGCGTGCGCCGTACCGGCCGGTGTCTTGAGCGGTTTCGACAGGCTCCGGATTGTGGGCGGCGGCGCAGTTGCAATGGAATTCTTCAGGCTGTTTTCCCACCCCGCTTCCGCCGTGCGAGTTACTGGGCAGAAGAAGGGTCCGGAGACTTTTCCATGAGCTGGGACAGAGCGAGGTCCAACTGTTCCAAATCGACCGGCTTGTACAACAGTCTGTCCACGCCGAGTTCCTTCAATTTGGGCTCATCGCCCGGGTCAATCGTGCCGGTCAGGACAATCACCGGAATCTTTCTGGTTTTGCTGGACATCTTGAGTTGCTTCAGCACTGCGATTCCGGTACCGCCGGGCATCTGGATGTCAAGAATGATGGCATCCGGCAGGCTTCGAATGGCGGACATCCATGCCTGAACGGCGTCGTACGCCACAGCGACTCTGAATCCTTTCGCTTTCAGGCGGGTGGATAACATCAAGGTCTGGATCTGGTCATCATCGGCGATCAGGATACTTTTCATACTTTCACGCTCCCCGCCGCCATCGTTTTGATGGCCGGCCAAAGCCGCGCAAGCTCCTGCTCGAGCAAACCGCAGGCTTCTTCGGCGGCGGTCAAATCCCCGCCTCGTCCAATCTTCTCCAGGTTCAGGGCGGCATCATAAGAGGGGTGAGCGGAGAAGTTGCCGACGGAGCTTTTCAGAGCATGGGACGTGCGCTCCAGGGCCTCGGAGTCGTGTTGCGCAATCGCCGCGCGCACCTCTGACAACAACTTCGGGCCATTCTCGAGGAACAATTCCGCCATGTCGGCCAGAAGCTGCCGGTCTCCTTCCACGCGGGCCAGGGCCTCCTCCCAGTTGATGGGCGACGCGGTGCTTTCTTCCGAAGTGGGACTCGTCGCTACCGGCACCACGGTGGCGCCCTCGATCGCTTCGAACAACTGTTCCGTCTCGATCGGTTTGGACACATAACCGTCCATCCCGGCGGCCAGGCAACGTTCTTTGTCGCCTTTCATGGCGTGGGCGGTCATGGCGATAATCCGCAGATGCGATCCCGTCGCCTCTTCCTTCTCGCGGATGGCGGCCGTGGCCTGGAAACCGTCCATGTCGGGCATTTGCACATCCATCAGGACCAGGTCAAAGGATTGCGTTTCCAATACGGCCATGACCTCCCTGCCATTTTGCGCCACCGCCACCTGGTGCCCGCGCTTTTCGAGCAGTCGCACGGCCAGTACCCGGTTCACGGGATTATCCTCCGCCAGCAGGATCCGCAGTTTCTGGCGGGCTTCGCGCAACAGATGGCGGGTGACCAGGCGCGGGCGATCGTCGCCCTGCTGCTGTCCAAGCGCTGTCATGATGGCGTCCAGGAGCTCGGACTGGCGGATCGGCTTGATCAGGTAGGCGGAGATACCCAGTTCGCGGCAGCGGACCGCATCTCCGCGCTGCCCTGCCGAGGTCAGCATCATCACCGTGGCGCCCGCCAGTTTGGGATTCTGCTGGATCTTCTCCGCCAGCGTAAATCCATCCATGCCGGGCATCTGGGCGTCGATCAGGACGAGGGGAAACGATTTTCCCAGTGCCGCGTTCTCCTCCAGGAGGGCCAGACCGGCCTCTCCACTCTTTGCCAAAGCGGGAAGCATCATCCAGCGCCCAAGCATGGCGTCCAGGATGCGCCGGTTGGTGGAGTTGTCGTCCACCACCAGCACCCGCATTCCCTGCAGGTTGATCGTCTTCAGAGGTTTGCTCTGCTTGTGGGCTTTTGGCAGGCCGAAGTGCGCGGTGAAGTGGAAGGTGCTGCCTTTGCCGGGTTCACTTTCCACCCAGAGCCGGCCTTCCATCATCTTCACCAGATTGGTGGAGATCTTCAGGCCCAGGCCGGTCCCGCCATACCGCCGCGTCGTGGAACTGTCAGCCTGGGTGAAGGCCTCGAAAATCATGTCCTGCTTGTCTGGGGCAATTCCGGTTCCGGTGTCTTTGACCGCGAAGTGCAGGCGGACCCCGGCCTCGCTGAGATCCTCAGTCTCCACGAGCAGCACCACTTCGCCCTGCTCGGTGAACTTGATGGCGTTGCCGATTAAATTGACGATGATCTGCCGCAAACGGCTGGGATCGCCCACCAGCGATCGGGGCACTTCGGGCTGCACCTGGTAGGCCAGCTCCAATCCCTTTCCCTGGGCTCGCGGGGCGAAGGTCTTGGCGATGTTGGCGAGACAGTCGCTGAGATCGAACTCGATGATGTCCAGAGCAAACTTTCCCGCCTCAATCCTGGAAAAATCCAGAATGTCGTTGATGATCGTCAGCAGAGAATCGGCGGATTCCTTGACCATGCCGAGAAACTCGCGCTGTTCGGCGTCGAGGTTGGTGTCGAGCGCCAGGTCCGTCATGCCGATGATGCCGTTCATGGGGGTGCGAATCTCATGGCTCATGTTGGCCAGAAACTCGCTTTTGGCAAGGCTGGCGGCCTCGGCCTTGACTTTGGCTTTCGAGAGCTCATTATTTGCAGTTTGCAGCTCCGCGGTCCGTGCGGCAACTTCGTCTTGCAGATTTTCCCGGTGATGCCCGAGTTCCTGGTCTCGCAGTTGGATCTGCGAAAGCATTTCGTTAAATCCGTCTATCAGGTCCCCAAGCTCATCCTCACCCTGCTTGACTGCACGGATGGAATAGTTTTTCTTGGTTGAAACCAACCGTGCGGTTTCGGCAAGCTGCAAAATAGGCCCGGAGATCACTCTCTGGAGCCTGGAAGAGAGAAAGAATGCCAGAAACAAAGAAGCCGCCAGGATCACGGAGACGACCATCAGGTACTCTCGAATTCGTGCATCCAACTCCTGCAGGTCGGATTCGAGATAGATTGTTCCGATCTGCGCTTTATCGAGACTGATGTTGTGGAACACTCTCAAGTGCCCCTGGCCGAAAGTGGCCCCGTTCGAGTCCGGCGTGGGTGGCAGGGATGTTGAAATCCCCCCGCGAAAGTAGACCGCAAAGATCTTGCCGTCAGGGGAGTAGATGCACGCCGAACTGATGCGCGGCTGTCCTTTCAGCCCTCCGAGGATCTCGGTTGCGGATTTGGGGTCGCTGAAAGTTAAAGCCGCCGTGCTGTTTTCGCCGACGATTTCCGCCAGAATGGTGAGATTGCTTCTTAGCCCCTGGCGAAAGGCCATGTAGTCATAGCCGATCACGGCCACGAGGGCCAGCGCCAGCGCGGCGCCGACGGTCACCATGATCATCACCCGCAATTTGCTCTTGATCGATATGTTGCGAACGGAAAACATTTTTGTCCTACCCGCCGGTGTCGCCACTCGGGACGATTTGCGCAAGCCGCAGGAGTCGTGAGCTGATTTTGAGCTTCTGAGCCTTGGCCGCTTCCAGGTTGACCTCGATATGCACGTGGTTATCCACGAGGGTAAAGTTGATCACCCCACCCATCCTGGCGAAGCCCTCGGTGTCTCCCACCGTCAACACCCCCGACCCTCTCAAGGCATCCAGGATGGGCCGAAAATGTCCTTTCTCGGAAGAGCTGATAAAGGCGATTCGACAACCCGGGGCGTTGTCAATTTTCTTGAGGTGCCGGACCTCTAACACCTGGCCATTGAAGGACTTCCCTTCAACGATGGTTTCCAGTCCTCCGCGGAAAGGGTCATCACCGATCACACAGATCGGGAATGGCTTTTGGCCGGGGTTGCCGGGTTGCGGCGGCCAATCCACAAACTTGGTGAAATTATAGAGAAAGGCCGCTTTCACTTGATACTCGCTAATCTCCTGGGCCGAGGCCTGGGGAAGCAGCGCCAGTATTGCAATGGCAAGGAACAGGGCAGCCGGGCCGCTCATGGACGCACGAAGAACAGCCGGACCCTTCCTGGTTAAATGGGGCCGTTCTCGCTTTTTAGAACAAGTTTCCATATCTGCCCGGCTACTCGTACTTCGAAAATTGTCAATCCCTAGAACCGCCAGGTGACCTTGCCATAGACGCTGCGCCGCGCTTGAGTCGTGATGACCGTCTGTACCAGAGCCTGAAATTCCGGATGACGGGCGTCGAGGAGGTTCTGCCCCACGATGCTCAATTCCGTCCACTTGTTCAGGCGCCAGCCCAGGTGAGTGTCAAACCTCGTGTAAGCAGGAATCGAGCCCGCTGCCAGACGCCCTACGCGATAGAGAGAGGTGTCAAGCGTGAAGCGATGAGGAAGGTCCAGATAGGACCTTATTTGGAATTGGTTGCGTGGGGCTCCGCCGTTGATTTCTGCGGTCGTCAACGTGTCCAGGCTGGACGGGTCCAACCTTATCGAGGAAACAAACCAGGTATAACCTCCTTGCAGCGTCCAGAATTTCCTGACCTTCCACCCCAGCAAGGTCTCGGCGCCGTGCGTGGACCCATACGCTTTTCCGTCGTAAACCAGGGGGATAACCAGGTGCGGGGGCAGGGGCGCCGTTTCGAAGAAGGGAGCGCCGGGCTCGAGGTTTCGCACACGATCGTAAACGTTATAGAACGAAGTGACGTCCAGGGAAATGCTGTTTGTTCGGTTCAAAACGATAGCCGAACTCGTACGCCTTGAGTTCTTCAGAGTCCAGGCCTGATTTCCCGAAAACGCTTAGCAGCGCCACCTGGCCGCCGGGAATAGGGAGAGCCTGTAAATTGAGTCGGATGTCCTCGGCGGACCGCGCGGGAGTCTGGTTCGCCTTCGAGAAGGCCGTCCAGAAGGTGTGGCGCTTGCCCGGCGTCCAAAGCAGGCGCACACTGGGCTCCACTTCGAAGCCCGTGAAATAGTTGTGCTCGACCTTGGTTCCCACGGTAAGCCAGAGTCTGTCCTTCACCAGATTGATCTCGTCCTGAACGAAAGCATTCCAGATCGAATTGCTGAACGCCACAGGGGTGAAAGACTGCGTGGGATTTGGAACCATATGGTCCCGATTATTCCGGTAGCCGAAGCCCCACACCACGTCATGCCGGCTCCCCAAGACCAGATGATGCTGGAAGTCCACGTCAAAAGTGCTGCGCAATTCAGGCTCGATCACATCCTCCCGGCTGATGCGGTCGAAATACATTTGCAGGCGCATTTCCGATCCCGGGCGAACTTTGCGAGTCCAACGGCCCAGGACGTTTCCTCCCGAGAAGTCCATGATGGAGGTAAAGGCGGGCGTCGAGTAGGGAGGTTGCAAATCAAACCCCGGAGGGTACGGCTGCCCCTTTACACCGCCATAGATGTCCCCTTGTAAGCGTCAGCGAGTCTCGGTCAGAGACCTCCCAGTCCGTCCGGAATCCTCCATGGTTCATTCGCCAGCCATCGGCGGCCTCCTGTCCGGCGCGGTTCCGAAAGCCAACCAGATTGAAGTATTTGCCGAATACCCGGTAGGTGGCATGCTGCCCGATCTTTCCGCCATATTGCGCCGTCCCGAAACCCTGCTCCACATTGCCGCCGCCGCCCGTCAGCAGGACTCCCTGGGTGTCTTTGGAACTCTTGGTGATAATGTTGATCACCCCGTTCACGGCGTTGGTGCCCCAGATGGCCGCTCCGGGGCCGCGGATCACCTCAATGCGGTCAATATCTTCCAGCACCACGTCTTGCGAGTCCCAGTACACGCCGGCAAACGAGGGGTCGTAAACGGTCCTCCCGTCAATCATGACCAGCATCTTGTTGGCGAGTTGCCCGTTGAAGCCGCGCGCTGAGATGGCCCACGTGTTGGCATTGATCTGCGCCACGTCAACTCCCGGAACCATGCGGAGCAAGTCGGGAATGTTCGTTGCGCCGGACCGGCGAATATCCTCCTGGGTAATCACAAAAATCGCCGCCGGCACGTGCGAGAGTTTCTCTTCCTTCTTGGAAGCAGAGGTCACTCGCACATTCATCAGGTCTTCGAGACTTGCTTTGGACAGATCCACCGTGGCCCGATCCTGGGCCCGGCCTGGAATTCCGAACATCAGCAGCGAAAGCGCATAGAGGCCAACCGCAAGACAGGAGGAGAGATGGCGTCTGCGGCTTGCGCGTGCGGACGGGCGGCGCGCTAACATCTGTGTTACCCCGTAGTAAAGCAAGGGCGCGGACAGGATAACCAGCAGACCTGCATTGAGGAGATCCTCCGCGAACCCCTGGGGGGCCTCGAAGAAGCGATGAATGGCCATCACCGCGGCTTCGCTGATGGCAATGAGCATCATGACGCGAAGAAACATCTTGAATCGGTGCATGGGTGTGCAACTCCTGAAAAGCCTGCGGCTTTGGCTCCATCGGGCTTGCCTGGTGCACCACCGACTCACCCTTTAGCGACTCACTTGCATGTCGAGGATGGACCCCAAAATGGCGCCGAGAATGGTGTACCTGCCGCCGGAATATCTTCCATATTGATATCGGCCGTAGTAGCCATCTTCTTAACCTCGGCGGAGCCCCTGGCGAAAGTAGTAGTGGTAGTCGGCCTGGGGCACATAAAAGCCACCATACCCGTAGTTTGCGTCCTGATAGGCATGCGAACCCTGGTAATTGGAGTGCCAGCGGTCCCTGGCGGTCGGCCTGTCCGGCAAGGAAGCCCTGCTGGTAACCGTTGTTCACGGCCTCCCGAAACAGATTGGCGCCGTATTGGTTCGTCTCGTAGTATCGGCCGCGCCGGTAGCGATAGTTCGCGGCCGTGTAGAAGTAGGGATCGTTGTTGTAATTGTGGCGGTTGTTGCGGAGGTTCTTCTCCTGCTGTCGCAAGTGCCCTATATACGCCTGGTGATAACGGTACTGCGCGTTGTGTCCCTGCCGCTGAAGCTGTGCCTCATGCTGACGCCCGGCACGCTGCCGTTGAACCAGGTTTTGGCTGTACTGCCTCACACGCCGCTGATGCTGCCTGATCAGCTACTGCTGGCGCTGTTGCGGGAGGCGCGCTTGCTGCCGATTTCGGTCTTGCCGTTGTTGCTGGATCTGCTGTTGCCGGTTCTGGTCTCGCTGCCATCGGCGCTGCTGGTTCTGGTCGCGTTGGTTCTGGTTGCGCGGCTGCTGGGCGTGCTATTGTTGCAGTCCGCCTCTCACCAAATCCTGTCTGGACACTATGGGCATCTTGCTTATACCCCGGGGCCATCCGCACATCTGTCCCGTAGGGCTCACGCGTGTGGTCACAATTGCTCACTCAAGTTTATAAGGGGAAAATAGAAGGTAGGGCTGGCGGAGTTCGGCGAGGAATCGGCTTTGAAAAGAGATGATCTTTCGTCAGGTGAACGGGGACTGAACCCGGCGCTTCAGGATCCCGGCTGCATTATGATTTACCGCCTGGGCAACGCTTAAGCCAATCCATCATTCGGTCCTCGCCACACCCTCGGGGAGACTCGGCTCATGGGGCGCCGATGGAATCCTCCCCCGAAGGTATCGTGGTTCAATCGTTAGAACAGGTTGAGTGTAATGCGAATGCCGGAATGCCGCGGGTTGTACAGGTAATAGCCTCCCTCGACGTATTCGACATAAACGTTGTCGTTGCGGCCCCAGTTGGAGGGCCAAGGTTGGTTGTATCCGAACCAATAGCCATTGTACTGGAATCGGTTGTACCCCTTGATCATCCGGGGACGCATCATGCGGAATGAGTGGTCACGGCCAAAATGGGCGCGGTAATGCTCGTCAGAGATGCGGCCATAATGGTTGCCATTATTGCCCTTACCGTTGTTGCCATGGTTGTTGGCAACGGCGCGTGAGTGCTGCTGTTGATGTCGTGCTTGCGGTTGTTGCTTTTTCTTTCTTTTGTCCTGCTTCTGTTGGTGGTCTTGCTGCGATCGCCCCTGGGCATTGGCCGGCATATTCATTCCCACCAGCCATGCCGCGCTGAGGACAGCCGCCACCAGCATCCGGTTCAAGATACTTATTTTCACGTCACACCTCGCTTAGTAATCCGATTGATCCACGGAATCGAACCCATGAAGAAAAACCACGAGGGGCGCAGCAAGCAGGATGAGAAACGTTGCCCATTCCTTTTGTTGCCGTCCGCCCTCCGCCAGCTACCGCATGGCAACTCCGGGCATCCTATCTATACCCCGGGGCCATTCGCGCGTCTGCCCCGTACTGCTCACACGTAAGGTCAAAATCGCTCGCTCAAGTTTATAAAGGGGAAATCGAAGGTAGGGCTGGCGGAGTTCAGCGAGGAATCGGCTTTGAAAATGAGGTGATCTTTCGCCAGGTCCGGGATGACTAAACTCGCTTTAAAGTTGACGCAAAAAGCGGCCCGCTCAATTCTCCGGAAATAAACACTCAAAGTGGTGCAAAAATACCGGGGCCGGTCATGTCAACATGGCACAGGCTGATCACCCAATTGGAAATCTGTCGTTGGCAGAGGAACCCTCTTCCGACACCGCCAAATGTTTTCGTAAAAGCGAAATATTTCATGGCCTATCCGCAAATAATGGTTGAAGTCAGCCGCAAGTTAAGGCAAGCTTATGGCCCAAGCTAGCGCAGAGTGAACCCCGGGAAGTGCCCCAATATGGAGAAATTCAATCTACTGAGGCTGTGATGGCCAATGGTCTCAGGTAGAGGGAGAACAATATCCGGGTTTTTGCTGAAGCGTGTCCACGCGCGCGTGCAGGCAAGGCCTTATTAGACAAGTGAAGCGACAGGGAATCAGGGAAACCAGATGGTACAGACTTAAGGGGAGGATGGGAATGGAAAAGAACTCGGGACAAACTCAGGCTGTTATTCCGGGCCGGGTGGCGTCAGTCGATTTTTTCCGTGGATTCACGATGTTCCTACTCATCGGTGAGTCGACTGAGCTTTATTCGCTCCTGCGGAATCCGGCTTTACACGGTACCGTGCTCGGCTTTATCGGTTGGCAGTTCGATCACCATCCCTGGAACGGACTTCACTTCTGGGACCTCGTCCAGCCTTTCTTCATGTTTATTGTTGGAGTAGCGATGCCCTTTTCCATTGGGAAAAGATGGGCACGGGGTGATACCTGGAGTCAGACCTTTCGGCATGTTCTTAGGCGATCCGGGCTGCTTCTGTTTTTTGGCTGGGCGCTCTATTGCATCGGGCCTGGCCACCTGACGTTTCAGCTTTGGAACGTGCTGGCACAACTCTCCTTCACTTACCTGGTGGCATTCCTGATGATGCGCAAATCAACCCGCACGCAGATTGGTTTCACGTTCCTTTTGCTGATCATTACCGAATTGTTATTCCGAACATGGCCGGTTGCAGGATTTAACCAGCCCTTTGTGCCAGACCACAATTTCGGTTCCTGGGTGGATCTGGCTATCATGCCCCACCTTTCAAGAGGACATTGGGTGGCGTTCAACGCCGTACCTACCACAGCGCACACCATGTGGGGAGTGCTTGCCGGATACGTCCTGAAAAGCAGCCGGTCTTCCTGGAGCAAAATCAAGGTGCTGGTTATTCCCGGGCTCATTGGCGTGATAGTAGGCTTTGCCTTGAATCCCGTAGATCCCATCATCAAACGCATTTGCACTGCTTCCTTTGTGATTGTCAGCGGCGGGTTCTGCCTGCTGGCACTGGCCTTTTCTTACTGGCTGATTGATGTGAAGGGCTGGAAAAAATGGGCCATCTTTTTCAATATCGTGGGAATGAACTCGATTTTTATCTACCTCTTAACGAACACCGCTGGGGCTGAGTGGTTGCACAAGATTGCCCAGCCTTTCACCATGGGGTTGTTTGCCTGGGGTGGACACCTTACGGCAGAGATCGTAACCAGCCTTACCGTTTGGTTTATGCTCTGGTACATTTGCTATTGGCTGTACAAGAAAAGGATTTTCTTTAAGATTTGAACGCGCAAAACACAGGAAGCCACAGTATGGATTGATTTCACGGCGAAACTTGAGGCGCGGAAATCCAGGCAAGACACTGCGGATTTTCTGCTTGCTGGAAATGAGGGGTTCCCACGGGGACGGCAACTGCCTTGTTCCTCCAGTCAGTGGACCCTATATTGTCGCCCATTGTCCACCCCACACGCCGTTGTGACCGCTGTACTATGTTCCACCCACTACGCGCAGAGCCGTTTTTCCATGTTTCCTCATACAGCACAAGAAGCGCCCGGCGCCAGTCGGGCTGGGCTTGTGCCTGCTCCATATCCGGGTGATGGGCCCCATGGATGGGACGCTGTTTTTCTACCGGAAAATAGCAACTCATGGTACTGTTTTTCCGCATGCGGCGACTTTGCCGTGTGGCAGAGGCTGAATAGGGACGTCGGTCTGTGAGGGTTCCCTCAGGCGACCGGAGATAGAACGTTCAAACTGCAAAGCGAGAAGCTGTGTCGCGGGCGAGAGAGAAGGATTCCGTGGTGCGGGCGGCCTGTATTCAACTCCATGCGAGGTATCCGGGCGGCGTTTCCTGTTTTTCAAGTTTGGCTGTTCCCACACAGCATGCAATCTTTTGTTATGTGGAGGAATTATGCGATTTCGTTTAGTGGCTGTCGCCTTGTTGGCAACGGGTCTCAGTCTGCTATCTGCCGGGTTTGCGGCTGGTCAGAACGATGCCTCCGGAGGGGGCTGCACGGTTCGAGAAGCAGATTTCCACGGCTGGAAAGCCGAACAGATTTCCAATCAATGGACGACGCTGACCATTGTTCCGAAACTGGGCGGCAGACTGATGCAGGTGGATTTCGGCGGCCATCCATACCTGTTTGTAAACCCCAAGTATTATGGCCAGTACTTTCCTCCTTCACAGGGGGCGGCCAAGAACATTTGGTACAATTACGGCGGTGATAAGGACTGGCCTCTGCCCGAAGGGGCGCACGATGAGCAGCACTGGGCGAGCGCACGATCGGACCTGCTGGACGATGGGGAATACTCCTTAAAAGTTCTATCGCAGGGTGCCAAGTGTTCAGTCCGGCTGGAAGGGCCGCCTGACCCCCCGACCGGCCTTCAGTACTCGCGCGTCATCAGCCTTGGGGCAAACTCTCCACGCATCACTTTTCACGCAATGATGAAAAACTTCACCGGACACCCGATCGACTGGTCCATCCAATCAGTCTCGCAGTACGATACTGCCGACCCGCGCGACCCCTCGCAATATAATCACCAGTTCTGGGCATTTACCCCCATCAATCCCAAGAGTGCTTATCTTGAGAGCTACCACGTGCGCAGCGGACCGAGCGATCACCCTTCCTTCTCAATCCGCGATGGGAACACGTTTGCGCTGCATTGGAAGTATCTGGAGGCAGAGGTCTGGCTGGATTCGCCGGCGGGGTGGGTGGCCGTCGTTGACGGTTTGCGCCAATACGCCATGGTGGAGCGTTTTCATTTTCAGAAGACGGAAAATTATCCCGGCAAGGCCTCGGTTATTTTTTACCTGAATGGGCCACGGCTGGGTCTGGACAAGAATGGGATGCCTGAGATGCGGCCATTGAACGTGCTCGACACTCCGTATTATATGGAAGCAGAGCTGAATAGCCCCATGGTCCATCTTGCGGCGGGAGCGACCTATGCGTTTGATACCGAGTGGTTCCCGACGCGGGTGGGCGACAATTTCAAGACGGTGGGTTACGCCGGCCTGGTCAGTGACCCGCTCACTGTGACGCAAACCGCGAACGGGCTCAGGTTGGCCGGAACATTTGGCGTGTTATACCCTGGTCATCTGGTTGCTCACTTGTACGACCATGGGGGAATGCACGTGAAAGACGTGGACCTCATGAACGTGTCTCCTCTCGAACTGGTAAACCTCGATAAGACCATCGAGGCGCCGCCTTCCGTAGCGTGGCTTTCGGTCCATCTGGTGGACGCACAGGGATCAGATCGAGGCGCGTTGGGCCAGGTGCACTTGAATCCTCAGGAGAAGATTCAACTTAAATGAGCAATCCCAAACGATACGCAATTCTCTGGACCGTATTCTTTGGTCTCATTTCGATAGTGTGCTTTGGCCAACGGGGGCCTGTTTCAGCGCGCATCAATGTGAATGAACATGACCTGTTGGCAAAGCCCGTGGGGACCAATTGGACGTCTTATAACGGGGACTATACCGGCCAGCGCTACTCCAGCCTCTCGCAGATCAATCGGGACAACGTAGGCCGTCTCCGTGCGCAATGGGTATTCCATTCGAGGAATTCCCAAAGTCTGGAAGTGACGCCCGTGGTGATCAACGGGGTGATGTACGTAACCAGCGCCAACGATGCCTACGCGCTTGATGCGCGCACCGGGCGCATGCTGTGGAGTCACACTCGCCCGATTACCAATGGCCTGATCGAAGATGCGTCCGCCCATCACAGCCGCGGTGTCGCCGTGTGGCATTCGAGGGTTTACATGGAAACCGACGACGCTCACCTCCTGTGCCTGGACGCTCGCAGCGGAAATCTGATCTGGGATGTTAAGTTCGGCGACATCAAAGAAAATCCTGCAAATGGGGCTACCAGTGCTCCGTTGATTGTTAACGGTAAGGTGATTGTTGCACCTGCCGGCGGCGATGCAGGCGTAAGAGGGAGGATTGAAGCTTTTGACGCGGAGACCGGCAAGCTGGTCTGGAACTTCTGGACCATTCCTGGGCCGGGTGAACCGAATTTTGGCACCTGGGGAAAGGGTGACATCTGGAAACACGGTGGCGCAACGGCGTGGATGCCGGGAACATACGATCCGGAAACGAACACACTTTTCTGGGGCACTGGAAACGCCGCCCCGGACTTTGAGGGTTCGCAACGCCCCGGTGACAATCTTTATAGCGCTTGCGTGTTGGCGCTTGACCCCGACACTGGAAAGCTGAAGTGGCACTTCCAATTCACTCCCCACGACCTGTACGATTTTGATGCTGTCGAAACGCCCGTACTCATCGATGGCAGTTACAAGGGCGAAAATCGAAAGCTTCTTGTGGAAGCAAACCGGAACGGCTTTGTCTACGTGCTCGACCGGACCAACGGGAAATTTCTCGGCGCCACGTTGTTCGAACCTTCTGTGAATTGGGCCAAAGGCATTGACGCCGAAGGCCGGCCGATAACCACCGGAGTGATTCCCACTCCGGGCGGAACAAGGGTGTGTCCTGGTATTGTGGGAGCAACCAACTGGTTCTCGCCATCCTACAATCCCCAGACGCACCTTTTTTATTTCTTGGCGCTCCGTGATTGCAATATTGGCCACGCGACGCCTCAACCTTTTGTAAAGGGCGAGAGCTATTACAACACGGGCGTTGAAAGAATCTCGGGCGAGCAGGGCAAGAAGACCTTTGTGGCCTTCGATGTTGAGAGCGGAAAGATCGCGTGGCGCTACCCTCAGGCTGGCAGAGGAAACTCCTGGGGTGGAACGATGAGCACGGCGGGAGGTCTGGTTTTCTTCGGAGACGACGCCGACAGCTTTGAGGCCATCGATGCACGCGACGGCAAGCCGCTTTGGCACTTCAATACTGGACAGGGGATGCATGCTTCTCCCATGAGCTATGGTGTGGATGGCCAACAGTACGTTGCCATTGCCGCGGGAAGCGACATCTTCACTTTCGCGCTGCCGGAATGACGGTATGGCTGCATCCGGTGAGAGCTTAGATCGTGCTCGGGCCTGCGATGGCTGGTGAAGATAGAGATCCTGTGCGGCGGGCGCCGTAATCAGGCGGCGGCATCAGCGTCACCGCGTACTTGCATCGCGGGTTCCAGAGGGTTTTCTGCAGAAGCGCCCTGGGGCCGGGCGTTGTCGGTTCCCACGGAAGACACAGCCGCGCTCATTCCCCGTTCTCTTAAGACGTCCTTGCGAGAGTGGTGCTTCTTCGTGGTTCAGTTGCGGTTCCTGCCAAAACAGTAGGGTTCAGGCTGCACTGGCTTTGGAAAGGACCTCATGGAGCCGCCTGGCAACTTTTGCATCCTCGCCCGGCAGCATCATCCAGACGCCCACCACAATCACATTCTCACCTGCCGGCAAACCTTTCATCAGGCCGCCGGGATCACCGCCCGTCGCAGGATTCAGCGCAATGCTCGGCGTCCCCTCGCAGAAGCTCGGCCTGTACGTCCTTGGCCGACGCCTTCACCCTCTTCATATCATAAGTAATCAGCAGATGGGGCACATTGTTGGCCACCGGCGGGACGAAGATCTGCGTCTTGACCGAAGGGATTTTCTGAACGGCGGCCGCAATCGTCTCGGCGCGCTTTTGAAACTCCGCTCGCATTTCCGCCTCATCCTGGTCCAGGAACCAGTCCACAGCAGCTACCAGGCCGACAATCTGTTCCTTGGAAACTTTCATGCCGCGCCCCACGGTGCTGCCATAAGGGTTATTGTTCAGCGCGGCCGCCTCAACCAGATCTTTTCTTCCTAACAGCAATCCGCTGTTCTGCGGCCCTCGCAACCCCTTGCCGCCGGAGATCTGCACCACGTCAAAGCCCATCTGCGTGTATTCCCAGAGGCGCGACTTGGGCGGCACATCGGCTGCTGCGTCGTTTGATGCCGGCACGCCGTGCTTGTGGGCAATGCGGACCCAGTCTTCGCGGCTGATCTGTCCGCCCTGCGCGGCGTTGAAAAAGTGCGCCATCGCCGTACGAGGCGAGAAGGCCCGATCGTATTCCTCGAGAGTTTCCACCTCCACCATCTGGACGCCGCAGTTACGGATGGCGTGGTCATACTCATAGCGATGCGCTCTTTGAATCAGCACTTCATTGGGCAATTCAGACATGTCAGTGGGCAGGTTGAGGACTCGCCTTGTTCTCCCCCGCGTGATGCAGGCTGCCGTTGCCAGGGTCAACGCGGAGGCTGCGCCGTCGCTCACCAAGGCCGCTTCGCAACGCAGTCTCTTGGCCAGGTATTCTCCGGCTGCCTTTTGCAGTTCAATCAGTCCTACGGGAGTTAATGCCGCGCGCTCGACGGCCGCACGCACCTGCGGAGGCATTGTGGAGGCTGTCAAAATCGTGTAGGTTCCGGCCGCGTTGATGAAAGGAGTCACTCCCAACTTGGCGTAGTAATCTTCTCCGGCCGGCGTATGATGCCCTTGCGGCGCTGCTGCAAGGGCGGGAGCTTCACGCCCCGCCATTGTAGAGGCGGCGAGCAGTCCGCCTCCCCACTTGAAAAATTTTCTTCGAGATAGAAAGTTGTTTGTCATGAGATTACCTCTTTCGTCTGATTCAAACGGTCAGGAGCGGTTGAAAGGCCCGGGTATCCCTTTGACGATTTTTCCGCGCAGGGCCATATTGCAAGCAAAAAACAGACCGGCCCCGAAGCGGGAAATACCTGCGTGCGGCTGCTTTGAAACCCCAAACGTAAAGCATTTGTTCCTGACATCCTTGTCTTTGCTGTCGTGCGTGAAAAATCCCTTTGAGATCACCGGCCCAAACTTTTGACCTGGCGAGCTGAGGCAGCCCATGCAAGACTGTTTCACCATGAGGACGGCGGCCTGAACATCACCCTGGAAAGGCCCCTCATCATCCCTCTGCCTACCCCTGAACAAGGCATAAGGTACATTGCCGGGGCCGGTGGGTCAAGTAATTATCCTGCCGGAATTTCCACGCTATTGGCCGGGCATAGCCAGTAAGGATCTGCCGAAGCGCTTTGACGAGGCCCAGGCCGGAGTTGAGAATCAGTAGTGTGCGACAAACACGGTGCGCGAGGGCCCTCTCAATCGGGGGCTGCTGGGGGGATCGGCGCTGATTGGGCTACATTGAGGCCGATATTTCTCCGGTTTGTTTTGGGTTCGTTTTTTGAATCCATTTATTTTCAATAACATGGCCGGGTTCGTGTTTTGGGTTCGTTTTTCTGCGTCTACGTGTTTTCAACAACTTCCCGGCTTCGTTTTTGGGTTCGTTTGGGTTCGTTTTTTTGGCCGATCATTTATTATCAATAGCTTCTCGGGTTCGTTTTTCAAAATAACATCTTTTTTGTCCCATTTGTCTCAAAACCGCTCCAAGCCAAGACTGCTAGCCTTTTTGCGCCCGGATATTCCTCGCGCAGAACTGCTGACGCGGTATCCTGCGCCGCGCATCGTCCCGCACCCTCAAAAGGCCTTTCATTGCGATTGCGGGAAAGTCGCCGGGGGAGGCGGATGCCTGCTCCCTGGCCCGGGCCTTCGCTGATGCGGGCTTCAACACAAAAGCGTAGTATTGTTGCTCGGTCCTGGACGCAGCTAACCATACCAACAGGAGACGTTATGGATATCAAGAGGAGGGAATTTATCGGCGGCGCATTGGCCGGGAGCGCACTCGGACTGCCCTTTGCGAGCGGTGCGGAGAATAAATCGGCGGCAGGCGACGAAAGAGAGTATCTCTACCGCTCAAACGATGAAGTTGTCGTCGAGAAAGCGGCATCCGGAAAACCTCATGCCGGAAAGGTTCTGGCGGCCATCGAACCCCACGTGGATGATGTTCCGATTTTTGCCGGGGGCACGGTGGCCAAGCTCATCCATGAAGGCTACACGGGCTATCTGATTCGCACCACCAACGACGAAATGGCCGGCGCAGGGACCACCGGTGAAACCGTGCTGCACAACGAAACGGACACAGAGGCCGTGGCCAGGGCATTGGGCCTGAAGAAGGTTTTCAATCTGGAATATCGAAATCACCGGATGGACAGCGAGCCGTGGCAGGATTTTCGCGGACGCCTGATGTTTCTGTTCCGCCTGCTCAAAGTGGATACCGTTTTCTGCTACGATCCCTGGGGGATATACGAAGAGAATCCCGACCACTACGTTACGGCGAAGATGGTGGAGGCGGCCTGCTGGATGGCCGGAATGGAGAAGGACTATCCCGAACAACTGGCGGCGGGCCTCGATCCGCATGGGGTGAAAGAGAAATATTATTTTGCGCGCGGGCCGCAACTGGTGAACCGCATTGTCGATATCAGTGCGCACGTCGACCAGAAGGTTGAGGCCAACGTGGCGATTGTGACCCAGGGGCCGGGAGGAAACTGCCGGCGCGCAATTGAGGCAACAACTCGCCGCCAGGGGCCAGCGGCTGCCCATCCTCGGCGACGATGATGACACGGCCAACCGGCAATACTTCAAGCATATTGTGCTGGACTATGATTCGAAAGCTCGCAGGGGCGTTCCCTCAGACCGCGAACTCGGCCGGAAGTATGGCCTGGAGTGGGCGGAGGCTTTCCACTACATCGGGCCCCCGGAATCCAAGCTGGACGAGTACGTCGCGCAACACCAGAAGCCGCTTTAGCGGGAGGAAGCGGCCTTCGGGATGTCCGGCCCTTTTGGAAGTTCCCGCCGGTCTGTAGCGCTCAGTTTGGTTCCTGTTTTGTGGCACGGCCATTCTGGCTGTGTCTTTTGACCACAGCAGGGGCGAGGACGCCCGTGCCACAAATTCAAACTGGGTCAATACCCGCCGGCCAGCAAATTGACAGCGTCAAGCGGATTGCCGTAGACTGCCCGGTGTTCCGGGAGGATCAGGCAGGAAACGAAACGCTTCCGGCCGGGAAACCCATCAGGCGGTCCGGAAAACTTCCGCAAGAGAGAGATTTCTCTGGCCTGTACAGGGCGATCAGAAAGCGGGAAATATGGATGAATCGCCGTTCGGCGCCGGCTTGATTGATACTGCGAAGCGGGCTCCAGCCGCAGCGAGAAGAGCAGAGTGTGAGCCGGTGAAGCCCGGAACTCTGCGGCTTCTCAAATATGGCGTCGCTTTCCTGTGTGCGGCCCTTTTTGTCCTTCCAGCCGTATGCCGTGGTCAACAGCCCCACGCCCACAAAGGCCGGGAAGCCGGGCGCGCGCTCGAACACGCAAAGCAATCTTTTGCAAGCCACTGCGCTCCCTGCCACGGTCTCGATGGTCTTGGAGGAGAACATGCTCCTGCGATTGTGGGTACTCCAGCCGCGGCGGCGCGCACGGACGAAGCGCTGACCAGGATTATCCAACATGGCATACCCGACAAGGGGATGCCGTCATTCCACTTTCTGACCAGGCAGCAGATTGAGGAGATTGTCAGTTACATTCGATCGCTGCGCGGCAGCAACGGCGGCACGGCAAACCTGAAAGGCGATCCGGCGGCGGGGGCAAAGCTGTTTTTTGGAGAGGCCCGATGCTCTGAATGCCATATGATGCAGGGCCAGGGTGGTTTTATCGCTCCTGACCTGACTGATTTCGGCCGCACTCATTCAGCCCGGGTGATCCGCGAGACGATCCTACAGCCCAACAAAGATCTCCAGCCGCAGTGGGAACTGGTGAGGGTGGTCACGCATTCGGGCCGGCGCTTTTCCGGGCTGGTCCGCAACGAAGACAACTTCTCTATTGCTTTGCTCAGTGAAGACGGCGCCTTTCATCTTTTGATGAAGTCTGACATCGCTCATATGACGCGTGAGCCGCGGTCGATGATGCCGGATGACTACGGCAGGAAACTGAGCTCGCAACAACTGGATGATCTTGCCAGTTTCATGATTCTTGGTTTAAACCCTAAGACCCCGGTGGCAAAGACCGCTGGTTCGCCACGTTCCAAATAAAGGTTCAGGGAGGTTCGAGTGCGGAGTAGGCTGCAGCAGATGGAAAGGGGTGCGTCCTTAATGAAATCCATCATCGTCGGATTGGCTCTTCTGTTTTCCGTGCCGGTGGCGCTGAAGGCGCAGCAGGCTCCCCGCAAGTTTGAGCTCCGTGCAAATTCGCCAAAGTTCTGGAAGCTGATTGGACGCCACGCGCAGATGACACGCATGGCGACGGGATTCGGTTTTACGGAAGGCCCTGTTTGGGACCCGCACGGGTTTCTCTATGTGAGCGACGAAATTCTCAACAAAATTTTCCGTGTTTATCCCGACGGGCACAAGGAAACTCTGATTTCTCTGGGCAATCCCGACGGAAACACCTTCGACCGCGAGTTTCACCTTATCGACTGCGCGAGTGTTCTGAGGGCTGTTATTCAGGTGGACCCGGACGGCCATTACAAGGTGCTTGCAGACCACTATGAGGGAAAGAAGCTCAACACCCCGAACGACATCGTGATGGGCCCTGACGGCGCCCTCTACTTTACCAATCCCAATATGGACCTGACCAAGGACCAGAAACAGGAGATTCCTTACCAGGGTGTTTATCGGCTTGACGCGCAAGGCGGCATGCAACTCCTCGTTAAAGATATGGCCCAGCCGAACGGGCTGGCGTTTTCACCGGACGGCAGGAAGCTTTACATTGATGACAGTGAGCGGAAAGACATCCGGGTGTACGATTTTCTGCCCGGCGGCAAACTGGCAAACGGCCGCGAATTCGGCAGCGAAGAGGGTGGCCCGCACGAGGGAGTTCCGGACGGCATGCGGGTTGACCGTAACGGGAATCTGTTTGTAACAGGACCCCTGGGCGTCTGGGTCTGGGATGCCGAAGGAAACCATCTGGGCACGATTGTCGTTCCCGAGCAGCCGGCCAATCTGGCCTGGGGCGACGCCGACTACCGCACGCTCTACATCACGGCCACGAAATCGGTTTACAAGATCCGCACGCGCGCTCGAGGGTTCATTCCATACCTTGCGAAGCCCAGCCGCCATTAGCAGGAGCTTGCGAGAGCTTCCTTCCAACTCATGAATGGCAGGCGCCTACGCGCCTGCCTCACCGCTCACGGTTGGGCC
>CAVSWQ010000007.1:0-62898 GCA_963731705.1 uncultured Acidobacteriota bacterium | reverse complement strand
GAGAGCGCCTGATGGCAGAATCTTCCGGTCGGGGTCCACTACCAGCCATGCCACGGAACCGACCGCGCAAAGCGCCGCAGCGGTGAGGAAGGATGCGCTCCAGCCGAAATGGCCGGCGATGGCCGGGGTGAGCGTTGCGGTCAGTGCTCCGCCAAGCTGGCCGCCGGTGTTCATGGCGCCTGAAACGGTTCCCGCCCACGGCCCGGCAACATCCGCGCTGACGGACCAGAAAGAGCTCTGGCTAAGATAGAGCGCGCCCGCCCCGCCCGCCAGAACAAAGCTGGCCACCTCAGGGCTTGCGGCGTCGGCGCCGATCACGATGAAGACGGCTGCCAGGCCAATGCCCACCACCGCAATGCCGCAACGGCCCCAGCGCTTGCCGTAGCGCCGGGTGACGACGTCGCAGATGACGCCGCCCAGGGGCGAACAGACGGCCATGGCGATGAAAGGCAGCATGGTGTAGCCGGCCCCCGATTTCAGGTCGAGGCCGCGGACGGTGGTGAGATAGATGAAGAACCAGGTGAAGAAGATATAGGCGACATACCCGTAGCAGAAGTAGCTGAAGGTGATGGCGAGAATTTCCTTGCTGCGGGCAATCTTGAGCCAGGGTGTCGACTCGACGTGCTGCTCATGCTTGACGTCAACCCCGGCGCGAATGAGTTCGAGTTCTGATTTTGAGACCCACGGATGGCGTTCGGGTGAATCGCGGGCGATCAGGAACCATACGGCGCCGGCTGCGATGCCCAGCAGGGCGCTGCCCCAGAAGCTCCAGCGCCAGCCGAAATGAGTCAGGACGTAGGTGATGAAGGGTGGAGTGATGCCCGCTCCCACGCCCACGCCGGCAAAGATGAGCCCGTTGGCGATGCCCCGTTCCTGGGTGGGCACCCAGTTGGCCACCACGTTGTTGGAAGCAGGATAGACCACTGCTTCGCCCGCCCCCAGCATGAACCGCACAGCGATGAAAACGAACAAGGCGGAGGCGATGCCCGTCGGTACCATCGCCGTCAGCGAGGTGAACAGCCCCCACCAGATGACTCCGGCCGTGAGCACCCATCGGGGTCCCATGTGATCGGCCAGGCTGCCTCCAGGGGTCTGAAACAACGCGTAGCCCACTACAAACGCGCTGAAAATCCATCCCAGCTCCACGGTGCTGAGATGATACTGCTCCATGATGGTGTGGCCGGCAATGGAGATATTGACCCGGTCGAGGTAGGCAATGGCACTGACAATAAACATCCAGATCACCAGCAGCCAGCGCACGTGGGAAGTGGGTTTTTCAGCCATGGCACGATCTCCGCATGGAGTTATCTGAACACTTCTTTCTTCAAGGGACACGGTTCGGTTGACGACACGGATGAGCGCAGTAGACGGTACCATATCACCTTGTGGAATCACACAAAATAATTGCAACAAGACGGGTTCTCTCGTATATAGTGGGGGGCGGTTGGAGTCGTCTGATCGATCCCAAATTTTCCGGTGTGATTCATGAGTTGAAAGCGGAAAAATACCGCTGTGCGCGAACTGCGCTCGCAACCCCCCGTCACGCCGGCCCAAGGAGAGAAAACCAGCGATGAAGAATGCGATAGTTGTCCTAGCGATTGCTTTGGTGGCCGCCATGACGGTCGGATGTTCGGCGCCGGCGCCCCAGTCCCAAGCCCAGCCGCCTGTGGAGCAGGTGCGGGCCGTCAACCCGCCGGGAACTCCGGAAGGGTTGCCCTTCAGCAATGGGATTCTTGTGGGTAACACCCTTTATGTGGCGGGTACGCAGGGAACCGATGCCAACGGAAAACTCGAGCCCGACATTGAAAGCCAGACCCGCGCAGCCCTGCAGTTGATCCAGAAGATCGTCGAGGGCGGTGGGATGACCATGGGCAACGTGGTGGCCGTGAACGTCTATCTTTCGGACATCAATGAGTTCGGGAAGATGAACGGCGTTTACAAGACGTTTTTCCCCGACCCCAAACCCACACGAACAACCGTGCAGGTGGCGAAACTGGTGAACGGCGCGAAAATTGAAATCTCCGCCATCGCCGCCAAGCCCCGCTAGACGTGCCATGGGGCGCGCGAATGGGCGGATTGAGCGCCGGAAGTCTGTCGCGAAATCAGGTGATGTCATTCACGGCGCGGTGAGGAGTCCTGGCTGGGATGCAGCTCCAACCGGGATTCCTTGTCGCATCGCGCTTCCCGGGATAACGGATGGCACGGGTTTTTCAACAGATTGCCGCGGCCCATCATAGAGCGGCTGGAAGTTTTGCACTAACGCTTGCTGTCCGAGGCTCGGGCAGGTTCAATCAAATCCCTAACGGAAGGGAGAAGAGAAGATCATGATTCAACGCAGGCATGAAATGGTTTTGCTTGTTATCGCACTCGTCCTGAGTTCCATGTTTGCCAGTCCTGCCTATGGCCAGCTGGGGATGTTTTCGAAGCAGCAGCTCATCGAGTTCACGCCGGATTGGCAAGGGGCGCGGTTTGCCGACGGGCGACCGGATGTAGCCGATTCGATGCTGCAGCGCCTGAAGGACGTGACGGCGGAACAAGCCTGGGGAGTGTTGCAGCAGGCAGGATATCACAACCAGTTTGAGTCTGGGTGGACGGTGGTCAACCCGCAGAAGCAGAGGCTGGTGGGGCGTGTGGTGACGGCGGTGTTCATGCCCTATCGGCCGGACCTGGACTCGGTGATCAGGGCCAATGCGAAAAAAGAAGGGGAGACGGTGAGAGGCGAGAATTCCTGGATCATCAACCGGCTGCAGCCGGGGGATGTGATGGTGGTGGACCTGTTCGGGAAGATCAAGGACGGGACGATCATCGGGGGGAATCTGGCCACCTCGGTGTTTACGAAGACCCATAACGGAATCATCGTGAATGGGTCGATCCGTGATACGGCTGAGATCGAGGAGCTGAAAGGGTTCCAGGTCTTTTGCCGGGGGACGGACCCTTCGGCGTTAAAGAACGTGACGCTGATGGGGATCAACGTGCCGATCCGGATGGGGCAGACAACCGTGATGCCGGGGGATGTGGCCGTGAGCGATCCGGAAGGGATCACGTTTATTCCGCCGCAACTGGCGGGAAAAGTGGCGGACCACGCGGAGATGGATCGCCTGGTCGATGAGTGGGGGTTTATGATGCTGCGGGAGAAGAAGTACAGCCCGGGGCAAATCGACGGCCAGTGGACACCGCAGATGATTGAAGAGTTCAATGCCTACGCGGCCAGGCAGGGATCAAAGCTGCGGAGGAAAGTCCCGAAATAGAGAAGTGGATTGCGACCGCCTTTCGCCGCTCCTGGTAATGCTGGTGGCGTTTGGCGTGTTGAATTTGCCTTGGGCATGAGGATGACAGGAAGCACCTGCTGAGCGTGAGGGCGGGCTCACTGTCCGGAAAATCCCAGCTCTTTTTTCACGCTCTCATAAAACTTTTGCTTGTCGCTGGCGGGTTCTTTCTTGAGTCTGGCGAAGATGGCAGCCGCGCGGGCGGACTTCTCTTTTTCTCCCAGCCTGTTGTAAGCCTGGATGAGCTGGTAGTAGGCCTCGGCCAGGCTCGGGTCAAGGCTGACCGCCTTTTCGGTTTCCTGCGCTGCCAGCTTGGGATGATGGCTCCGCAGCAGAACCTTCCCAAGCTGGTAATGCAGCGGCGCGTATTTCGGATCGACGCGGACGCCCTGCCTGAAAACCTCTTCGGCATCAGACAGTTTGTTTTGGCGCAACAGGATATCGCCCAGATAATACCGGAAGTGCGCGTTACCCGGATTGAGAGCAACGGCTTTGCGGAGATAAGTTTCCCCTTCCTGGTCATTCCCTTCGCTGACAAGACTGACCGCGTAGAGAAAGAGCGCGCGTGCTGAATCAGGCTGAAGCGCCAGCGACTCCTTAAGGTATTTCTGCGCTTCGGTGTATCGCTTTTCGCAATAAAGGCTTATGCCGGCGCTGTAGTAGGGGTCCGCCCACTTCGGCGCCAGCCTGATGGTGTTTTCCAGCAGCGAGAGCGCGGAGTCGTGCTGGCCAAGGTGCTGTTCGATTCGAGCGGCAAGCAGCAGGTAGGAGGGCTGGCTGGAATCCATGTGAAGCGCAGCGGTTGCATTTTTTGCAGCAAGCTCATAACGCCGCAGCAGATAATTTGCTCCAGCCAGGAGATAGTAGTCTTCCGCTGCCTGTGGTTCCTTGATGAGTGCGATCGCCTGTCCAGGTTGGCTGGTTTCCAGGCAGGCCGCCGCAAGTCGGCGCCGGACCTCGATCGAATCCGGCTGGAGCACGTGCGCCCTTGAAAGATACGCGATGGCGTCGCCGGGCTGGTGGTGTTCGAGGAAAAGCTGGCCGACAGCCGCCTGCCACGTTGGGTCCGATGCCAGGGCCTGTGACGCCTTCCTGCCATCCTGCCTTGCTTCGTCGGACCTGTTGGCCGCCAATTCTGCACGGATCAGTTGGTAAGCAACGTCAGGCCGGCTCTCACCGGGCGCCTGGGCCCGGCGCAAGTGCTCAATGGCCTCCGATGTGTGGCCCTCGTCGAGGAGCAACACTCCGAGGTTGTAATTTGCATCGACGTCAGCCGGGCGGAGGGATACAGCGGTCCTGAGCTCTCGAAGCCCCTGTTGGACATCGTGTTTTCGAAGGAAAGCCATGGCCAGGCCGTAGCGGGAGCTGAAAGATTTCGGTCGTAGTTTCACGGCCTGTCTGAAGGCCGAGATTGCACCTTCGGTGTTTCCCGTCCGGAGGTCAAGCTGCCCCAGCACATCGTAGGCCTCGCCGTAGGTTGGATCCATCCGGATAGCGGTCTTCAGTTCATTCCTGGCGCGGTCTAAATCCTTGAGAGCCAGATACTTCTTAGCCTCATTGGTATGGGTCAGAGCAGATTGGGAGCGAACTTCGGAGCCTTGCCCTGCTCCACAAAGGGATGCCAGTGTGAGGGTGCCCAGGAACAATGCCAGCAAGCGATTTGTCATAGTCTCGCCCAGCCACATGAGCCCTATGTTAGATCATTCGCGCCAGGGTCACAGCATTTTCTCAATCGAGTTTGGGGATGGTGGCGTGAGGCGTAAGAGCCGGGGAAAAGCGAAGCAAATTCTCCTTGACAGCGCCAAAGCCCTCATGATACTTAACGGTGCGGTATCACATATTCGTACTACATTATCCATTCTTACAGAGTAGGCGGCCTGTCGTTTTCAAATTATAAGGCGACAGGGCGCAAGGCGTAGGGTCACATTCTCTCATGGCATTTTAATGGGGTCCGGATTTGGGGACCGATTGCAGGTTAAATGGGCGGGTGTGCACGCAAGGCCGTTGCGGTTCAGTTTTGGCGTGTGGACATTCAGGCGGTGAAATCAGCGGTTGAGAGGTTGGCAGTGAGATGTTTGCCCGGCGAAGGTTCGCGGACGCTCATGGACGACAGGTCCTGTTGCGGTGGGTGACGAAGGGTGAACTTTACTGGGGTTATGTTGCAAATGAGCACCGATACAAAGACCGATTGAGGAGGAATGTCAGCATGAGACAGGGGCGAATGATTCTGGGCTTGTTTACGGCATTTATTTTGGTTTTGTTGTCGACCGTTCCACTGCTCAGGGCACAAACAGTGAGTGGGTCCATTTCCGGGGTCGTGACGGATCCATCCGGGGCAGCCGTGCCATCGGCCAGTGTCACGCTAAAGAACCAGGATACCGGCGCGGTCGCGAAGACAAGTTCAAATTCCAGTGGGGCCTACGGCTTTCCAGTTGTGCCGGTTGGGCACTACAGCGTGACGGTTGAGGCAACGGGCTTCAAGGCTTATGTCCAGAGTGGTATCACCCTGCTCATCAATCAGGATTTACGTGTGGATGCCAAGCTCGCTATCGGAAGCGCGCAACAGACTGTAGAGGTTTCCGCCCAGGCGGTACAGGTTGCGACCGAGAATACTTCCATGGGCGATGTGATCGAGAGCCGCAAAATGCTCTCTCTGCCGCTCAACGGCCGCAGCTACATCGATTTGCTAGGGCTGCAGGCGGGTGTGGCCCCCCAGAGCACAACGGGATCCCTGAGTGACCGGCCGGTTGCAGGCACCGGGAACTCCGGAAACTTCTCCGTCAACGGGGGGCGGGAGGCTGCCAACGGATTCATGCTGAATGGCGGGAGCGTCGAAGAGGGAAGAAACAACGGCGCCGGTCTTGTTCCCAATCTGGATTCGATTCAGGAATTCAAGGTGATCACCAACGCCGGCTCAGCGGAATATGGCCAGTATTCCGGAGCAACTGTCAATGTGGTGACCAAAGGCGGCACGAACCAATGGCATGGTTCGGCGTTTGAGTTCGTACGCAACGAAAAATTCGATTCGCGTAATTTCTTTGACCCGGACCGTGGGGCTTTCAAGCGGAACCAGTTCGGCGCCACCATGGGCGGGCCCATCATCAAGAATCGGCTCTTCATTTTCGGTGATTATCAGGGAACCCGGCAATCACTCGGCGTTTCAACCGGCGCCATCTCGGTGCCCACTGCCGCGCAGAGAGCCGGTGACGTGAGTGGTTTGCTTGATCCCGGTGCGGTGGTCCAGGGGTGCGATGCGGCAGGGGCCGGTTGCATGAACGAGGTGTTGACTAACCGACTGGGTTATACGGTAACAAACGGCGAGCCGTATTACACTCCGGGCTGCGCGAGTACAGCGGATTGCGTCTTCCCTGGCGGCATCATTCCCCAGGCCGCGTGGTCACCGGCTGCAGCCGGGACGCTGAGTTATATCCCCGAGGCAAGCCCGGGTTTGGGCGGCGAGACTTTTTCGACGACATCTCAAAAGCAGCACCTCCGGGACGATAAATTCTCTGTCAAAGGCGACCTCGACACGCAGGGCTACGGCCGTTGGTCTTTGTACTATACCCTGGACAATACCAATCTCCTGGACCCTTACCCCGCCGCAAATGTACCGGGCTTCGAGGCTTCAACACCGCAGCAGGCCATGCAGACCGTCTTGAGCAATACGCGCACGTTTGGATCGACGAATGTGAATGAAGTCCATGCTTCCTTTTTCCGAACAGCCATGACCCAGCGCCAGCCGCAGGCAGGGCTGGTGTCGGATCTGGCCTCTCTTGGGTTCGTGACGGGAGGGCTAGGGATCAATCCCGTAGTGCCAAGCCTTCAAGGTGTTCCTTTGATCTCTCTGGACAACACAGGCGTCTCGATTGGGCTTCCGGACGGCACAACCGGCCAGTTCAACAATACCTATCAGATATCCGATAACTTCTCCTCGGTTCGGGGAAAGCACACCATTAAATTTGGCGGCAACTACCAGCGGTTCCAGATCAACGAAAGAAACACCTACGCAGAAAACGGCGTGTTTGATTTCGATGGCTCGGAAACGGGTAGTGACTTTGCCGATTATCTGATTGGGGCCCCTGTAGGCTTTATCCAATCCAGCAGGCAATTTCTGGATTCGCGATCAGAATACGGTGCGCTGTTTGTGGCGGACAGCTACAAGCTAAAATCGAACGTGACGGTCAACTACGGCTTGAGGTGGGAGACCAGCACCTTTTTCCGTGACAAGCTGAACAGGACGCCGAGCTATTGCAGAATTCAGGCGATAAACTTTAATGTCCAGTCGACCATTTATCCCACCGCGCCGAAGGGTTGGCTGTGTCCTGGAGATCCGGGCGTCGCACCAGGGCTGGCCCCCAACGACTACAATAACTTTGCTCCCCGTATCGGCGTGGCCTATTCTCCAGACTTCAGTAGCGGCCTGATGGGCAAGGTGTTTGGCGGCCCCGGCAAATCCAGCATCCGGGCCTCCTATGGCATTTACTATACAAACGTCGAAGACCTCACCCAGTTTTATGAAGTCGGTGACGCGCCTGCAGGTCTCTTCTACGTGAGTCCTACCCAGACTTACTTCGCGGAGCCCTATAAGAACCGTCAAACCGCGGGAGGGCCGGGCCAGCGTTTCCCCTTTGATCTCCCCAACCCGCAGACAATCAACTGGGCCCAGCTTCAGCCTATTGCGAGTGCGCCCGGATTTGACCTGAACAACAAGCTTCCTTACTCACAGCACTATGATTTCAGCATCCAGCGGCAGCTGAGCAGCTCAACGTTGCTGACTATCGCCTACGTAGGGACAAACGGGCATCACCTGATTGCCGGGTATTCGTCGAATCCAGGTAGCGCATCCCTATGTCTGTCGACGCCGGGATGCGGTCGAAATGGTGAAGACTCGACCTACGACCTGGGCGGAGGAAACTTTCAATACGGGACGCGTCCCCATTCCGTGACTTCGGGCCGCTTTGCAATTGGGCAGGGCCTGAACGCCATCATGGACTTCTCGGATAACAACTATACGGCGACCATCGCCAATTCCGCATATAATTCGCTGCAGGTTACGATGGAGAAAAGGGTCGGCGCTGTCCAGTTTCTTGGCGCTTACACCTGGTCGAAATCAATTGATGATTCCTCGGCCTTTTCGCAAAACATCAATCCGTTTAATGCAAAATTGAGTCGGGGTCTCTCCACGTATGACCTGGCCCACAATTTCGTTTTCAGTTACGTGTGGGCCCTGCCAGGCCCAGCTCAGGGTTTCGGGAAACAAGTGCTTGGAGGATGGGACTTCTCGGGCATTACCCGGCTCACGACCGGGTTCGCAATCGGAATGGGCCACGGTGGTGACTATTCACTCTGCGGATGCTCTGGTGTGGACAAGCCCAACTGGACCGGGCAGTCCATTCAGATCTATGACCCTCGAAGCAATGTCGACCACCAGTACTTTTCGCCGGCAACTTTCTTTGGGGAATCTATTGGCGTGCCCGGAAACGCGGGACGCTCGTTCTTCCATGGGCCTGGGATCATCAACTTCGACATGGCGCTGCACAAGGAATTCAAGTTCTCCGAAACAAAGGGGCTTGAATACCGCGCCGAGTTCTTTAACGCGTTCAACCACGCTCAGTTTAACAACCCCTCGGGCAGCTTTACCTCGAGCACCTTTGGACAGGTTACCAGCGCCCGTGCTCCGCGCATCATTCAGATGGCGTTAAAGCTGCACTTCTGATCTGATCATCAGCAGAGGCTTCTCATCCGGGCGGCGTAGCTGTAACGACATGTTGACAGTTGCGCTGCCCGGGCTTTTTTCAACGCTGAAGGATATTTAATGCCGGTTAGTCTGGGTGGGGCCGGGTACAAAAAGTTTCTGTGCTGGTGTGGCTTTTTTCTTACCTTCTACCTGGGAATTGCAGCCTGCAGTATGCCTTGCCGGGCCCAGGAACACGGGCCTTCCGCGACAAAACAGCGGTTGGCCGTGCAGCTAAACAAAGACGGAATAGTCCTTGCCAGGAAGGGCAATTACGCACCGGCCATCCAGAAATTCCGTCGCGCAAGTGAACTGTGGCCGCAGTTTCCCGACCCGTATTACAATCTGGCGATAACCCTTGAAAAGATCGGCCAGTTGGCTGAGGCCATCACTGCCTTTAAGGCAGCCGTTCGCCTTAGGCCCGATTCTGCTCCCATGCATATTGCGTTAGGGTTGGCGCTGGGGAAAAACAACGACCTTGCGGGTGCTGTAAGTGAACTTCAGCGGGCTGTCGCCCTGGCGCCCCAAGACCCCCTCGCCCACTACAACCTTGGCCTGACCTATGAACAGCAAGGCAAGCGCCAGGACGCCCTGGCCGAATATCGCAGGTCGATTCACATTCGTTCCGATTTTGCTCCTGCGCACGAGCGGATGGGGATTGTCCTGCGCCGCATGGGAGAGCAACCGGAGGCGCTTGTCGAATTCCAATCGGCTGTTCGCCTTTTGCCCAATGATGCAGATGCTCACTACAATCTTGGCCTTGCATTGCGGGCAGAAGGCAAACTGGATGAGGCACTAAACGAGTTGGATGAAGCCATCCGTTTGAAACCGGACTTTGAGCAGGCCCGTTATAACCGGGCGCTGATCATCCGCAAACGCGGCCAGTCGGCGCAAGCGCAGAAGGAGATGCAGGAAATTGCAGGCCTCAGCCAATTCCGCGCAAAGGTGGCACAGGCCAAGGGCCTGACACTTTCGGCCGCCGATCACCTGAAAAATCATGAACCCGACAAGGCCCTGGCTGACCTTGCATCGGCCCTGAAATATTGGAATGAAAATCCCGCCGCTTATTATCTGAGGGGTCTTGCCTTTGAGCAGAAAGGAAACCTGGCGGAAGCCCACTCGAACCTTGAAAGGGCTGTTGAGCTCAAGCCCGATTATCCGGACGCCCTGATCGGGCTGGGGCGGGTGCTGTGGCAACTGGGTGACCATGAGGGGGCCGCTAAGCAATTTGACAAGGCTGTTGCGGTTGCTCCTGATCTTGCGGAAGCGCATTACAACCGCGGGCTGGCCGAGGCCCGGCTGGGCAACGTGAAGAGCGCTGCCGCTGATTTCCGTGCGGCGCTCGCTCTAAAGCCCGATTATCTGGACGCCGGCATCAACCTCGGGTTGACACTGATGCAGGAGCGGAAGGTCGAGGAGGCTGTTGAGCAATTCAAAGACCTGGCAGAGCGATTCCCCCGCAATCCCGCCGTCCAGAACAATCTGGGCCTGGCGCTGCTGGAGCATGGCGATCTTCAGGAAGCCGCCGGGGCGTTCCGCCAATCGTTGCGGTTGAACCCCGATTCGGCCGAGGCGCACTACAATCTGGCGCTCACTCTCAGCAAAGAAGGTGAACGCCAGGCCGCCGCCGCGGAGTTCAAAAGGGCCCGCGACCTGAACCCGGCTCTGGCACCGCCCTGAGAGGCGCTGAACATGCAGCGTTGCGCCACCCGCCGGAACTCCGGAACCGGCATTTCGTTGCTGAAACCCCTTCAGCAGGCACGGTGGATTATAAAACCCAAAAGTTATACAATTCGCCCTACCTGCCGTCGGTTTTAATTCGTAGGCCATGCAATTCAAGGCTCCCCGTGTGTTGTCCCAAAACGGGAGCTGCGGAAGGAGAGGACATCATGTTCAACGAGCTCGGAATTCACAGGGAGTCTGCATTGCTGCTGGATTCGCCGAATGTGGGATCTGTTCCTGAAAGCGTTGGCTTCGCGGAAAGCGCCCCGGCCGCGCAAGGGCAAAGCGGCATTCTGAAACTGGGTTATGACGGCCAGCCCGCAAAGGGAGGGATTGCCCCGGTCGTTGTGCACAACGGCCTGATCTATGTGGCGGGCCAGGGCGCCAACGAACATCAGGAGGAGGCGACGCTGGACATCACCACCCACGTTCAGAGGGCGATGGACAACGTGAAGAAACTGGTGGAGGCGGGCGGTGGAGATATGGACCACGTGTTGCAGTTGACGGTTTATCTGGCAACGCTGGAATTTTATGAAGCCATGAACAAGGCCTACCGGCCGTACTTCCCCAACAGAGGTCCCGCACGTTGCACGGTTTCGGTGGCCGGAATTCCCGGCAGATCGCTGGTTGAAATCAGTTGTATTGCGGCAGTCGTCCGCCACTAAAGAAAAAACCGACTGACAAACAGGAGGATCCGATGGACACGAAACGGAATGAGAAACGGCGCGCATTCCTGGCAAGCCTGGCGGCGATTGCAGGCTCAGTCTGGAGTGCACCCAGGTTGCTGGCAAAGGCCGCCGCCCCGCCACAGGGCAAGCCGAAACATCACGGCCCGATGGTGCACAACGGGCTGATATACATCTCGGGGCAGGGAGCGAATGACAGTGGAGACGTGCAGGGAGCCACCATTGAAGACCATACGCGAAAAGTGATGGAGAACATCAAGCGTATTGTCGAAGAAGGCGGCGGGACCATGGACAGCATTCTGCAACTGAATGTCTACCTGGCCACGCTGGAGCATTACCAGGGGATGAACAAAGTGTATTATTCCTACTTTCCGAATGGCGGGCCGGCGCGTTGCACGGTTGCGGTATCCGGCATCCCGGGCCGTTCGCTGCTTGAAATCAACGGGATCGCAGCGGTGGTGAAGTAGGATTAGGATTGGAGAGGGCAAGTGGGGAACCCGTTTCCCTGTTTGGTGGGTGATGAGCCGGCGCCTGACCCGGAGCGCCGGCCGCAGCCTGATTCCAAGTGGTCGGGCTTTGGTTCTGTGGGACAAAGTGTTAAGCCCCTGGCCGTCAGGCCCATCTCAAGCGGATTGGCGAGCCGCCGTCAGGACTGCCCGCAGCCGCCTGCCGACGATGAGATCTTCGCCCGGCTGAAGGCTCATCGAGATGATCTCAAGGTGGTTTTCAGCGCCGGGCCTCATGAAGTCTTTATGGAGCCGGGCCAGCACTCCACTCGGGTTGCTGGCAGTCAGGACTTCAATTCGGGGCTCTCCGTCGCTCAGTTTTTTGGCGCAGTCCTGCGCACTGAATTTCCACGCCTGTTCGTCCCAAGTGATACGGAGAGTGGGATAGCGGTTCCCATCTTCAGGCACGTAAATTTTTGTCTTAACTCCCGGCACGGTATCCACCAGCTTGGCAATCCTCTTGACCCGTGCGTCCCACTGCCGGTAAAGAGCGTCGGGATCCATCTTGTGCCAGGCTTCCACGGCCGCCAGGCACCCCATGATTTCTTCCTTGCCAACCTTCATGGGACGGCACACGGCGCCTTCCCACGGGCTTGTGTTGGCCAGAGCCGCCTCAATCAGATCTTTCCTCCCAAGCAGCAGGCCGGAACATTGCGGCCCGAGCAAGCCCTTGCCGCCGCTGAAGGCGTAGAGATCACATCCCATTTGAGAATAAAGCCGCAGATTCGAAATGGGCGGAATCCCGGCGGCATCGTCCAGCAGCAGAGGCACGCCGGCGCGCTTGGTGATTTCCAGCGCTTTCTTCAGTTGGTCGCCCAGGCGGGTTGTGTAAACCATAGCGGTATGGTCGTTGAGCGCGTTTTGCAGTTCCTCATGAGTGTGGGCTACCACCAGCTTGGCACCGGCCAGCCGAATAGCGCTATCAAAAGCGCTGCGGCCGCCGAACATGACGACCTGGTCCTTCATGCCGGTCGTGTCTGGCAATTGCCAGATTCTCTGGGGATCGGTTCCGGCGATGCAGCCTGCTGTGGCTGAAGCCATGGCTCCAGCGGCTCCTGAGGTCACCATGCCGGATTCCGCTCCAGAGAGCTCCGCCAGCCGCCGGCCTACCGCGTGCTGGAGCTCGTCGATAACGACATAATGCTTTGCCGCCTCCAGTTGGGCTTGCTTCACCTCAGGGAGTTCCAGGCTGGCGCTGAGATAGGTCCATGTTCCGCGCGCGTTAATCAGGGGGCGGACACCAATATCCTGGTAGGTGGGTATCTTGCTTCCTGTTAGTTTCTTCATGCTGGCATTCGCCTTGCCAAACATGTCCTGGGCGGCGATCTGCCCGAACAAGGGCAGCGCCACCGCCCACTTGACAAAAGTTCGCCGGTCAGAGGATAACATCGAGTCCATTTGCACGACCTCCACGAATTGCCGAAATTGAGCAAGGCAGCCTGTTCTGTCGCAGGCCCTTCAGTAAAAATTCACTATATCACCGCGCACGGTATCTGGACACGGTACGCTTACCGTTCAGTGTACCCAGCCAGACAACTCCCGAAGAGCACGCTGCGCCCGCCGGACTTGAGGCATCCTCAACTCCAAGTCCTGTCCCAGGAGCGCTCCTCATCCCACTGGGTCGTGGGCTCAAAGTATCCTGTCCCGGGCTTCAGGTGCTTCCGGACGACGTCCTCGTTGAGTGTCACGCCCAGGCCGGGTCCTTCCGGAACCTTGATGTACCCTTTGTTGACAATGGGCTTGTCAACGCCCTCGACAAGGTCCTGCCACCAGGGAACATCGAGGGAGTGGTTTTCCATGGCGAGGAAGTTCCGTGTGGCTGCCGCGCAGTGGGCGCTGGCCAGACAGGCAATGGGTGTTCCTGCCATGTGCATGGCCATCGGTATACCGTATTTGAAAGCCATGTCACCGATTCGATGCGTCTGGAGAATTCCACCGGAGGATGAGAGGTCGGGGTGGATCTTGTCCACGGCATGGTTCACACACAGTTTCTCGAAATCTTCTTCGCGGTAGATGTCTTCTCCTGTGAGGATGGGTGTCGGACTTTCATCGGTGATGCGCTTCAAAAGGTCGGTATAGAACCAGGGGATCACATCCTCCATCCATTCAAGGTTGTACTTCTCATAAGCCTCTCCCAGGCGGATGCAGGACTTGACCCCGATGTGGCCAAGATGGTCCATGCATAGGGGAATCTCCATACCCACCGCTTCGCGCACCGCCGCCACGAATTCGCTCAATTTCTCAATACCTTTGTCGGTCACTTCCGTTGCAATAAAGGGATGGGGCTGGAAATTTTCTTCCCACCGGCTCAGCCCCGAGGGACGTGTTACGGTGCCGGGAATGTGCTCGATCAGATTGATTCCAAGGTCCATTTTCAGCCACGTCAGTCCTACCTCCTCTTTGCGAGCCTTCATCCGCTGAGCATAGATTTTAGGGTCCTTGGATTCGGTGGTATCTGCATAGACCCTGATCTGGTCGCGCCATTTGCCGCCCAGCATCTGATAGATGGGAACGTTGTAAACCTTCCCCGCAATGTCCCAGAGCGCCATCTCGATGGAGACGACGCCGCCGGCCTGGCGGGCATCGCCGCCGAACTGCTTGATCTTCTGGAAGATGTAGTCGACGCGCAGAGGGTTCTCGCCCAGGATTCGGCTCTTGAGCATCAGCGCGTAGGTTGCGCTCGCGCCGTCGCGCACTTCACCCAGTCCGTAAACGCCCTGGTTGGTGTCAATCCGAATGATGGGGCAGGGGCTGGGGCCCGGCTTGACGATGGTCGCAACACGCAGGTCTGTGATTTTCAGGGTTGATGGGCTTGAACGCGTATTAACGTTCTCCTGAATTTGTGATTCTGCGCCGGCTTCTGCGTTCGAACCTAAAAGAGCACCGCCCAGCACCGCCGCAGACGTTTTCAAAATTCCCCGCCGGTCAATCCTCATGCCATCCTCTTTAGACATCGTTCACTCACCTCCTCATTTTGGGGCCGCATTGGCACACCTTTTGCGCCCTTCCCGGCGAGATGTGGTCTGCAGATTCGCCCTCGTCGTTTGCTAAACGTAGGGAATATGCCGGCTATCGAGAATTCCCTTGATGTAACCCACTCCGAGAATCTTACCCAGGACGCCATAGCCGGGACGAACATTCACTTCCCCGTCAAGAATCGGATCGTGGTCCGGCGCAGCGGGACGTGAACGCCGCTGTCATGGAGCGCCTGGTAAACCTTCCCGAAATCGATGGCGCCGTTGTCCTGGAAAGTCTCCACAAAATTGTCCCGCGTACCTCGGAGGTTGCGCGAGTGGATGTAAAAGATCTTTTTCTTGCGGCCGAATTCCCGCGCGACGGCCTCGAGGTTCGCCCCCATCAAATGGTAGATAGATATTTCAAACGTCACGCCGTTCACCGGGCTCGGCACGATGCCCATCACGCGGCGATAGGCGTCAGGGCTGATGATGATGCGGGCAATACCACGCAGTTCGGGTATGGGTGGATCATCCGGGTGCAGGGCCATCTTCACGTTCGCCTTTTCGGCTTCAGGAATGACGGCCTTCAGAAAATAAGTGATGTTGTCCCACATCTTTTCTTCACTGATCCGGCCCCATTGGGTGAGCCCCTTGGGAACTTCACGAATATTGAACGATACGGAACTGCAGCCACCTCGTCCCGGGACATGCATCCCGGTGCGGTACCAGTCGATCCCCGCCATGAAGTCGTAGCAGACCACGGGAATTCCCGCCTGGCCGATGGCCTGAATCGCTGCGATATAGTTTTCGATCTCCTCGTCGCGGCCCGGCAGTCCGAGTTTGATTTTCTCCGCCGGCACCGGATGGCTTTCAATTCCTGCAATGGTCAGGCCGGCCGCCTCATGGTCAGCTTTGATTTTCGCCATTGTTTCGACGTACCTGGAACGGGGAACCCGCCTGAGTGCGCCAGCCGTCCCGGCAATTGCATGAGTGACGCCGATCTGCTTTGAGAGTCTCACTCGATGCGGATCGTTGATTCCCCACACCAGACAGATTTTGAATCTGTCATTCTCCGGGTCGGATTCTTTTCCGGCCGCCGGACTTGGCGCCCCCACGACGGCCGAAGGAGCGGCCGCTGCGGCAAGGGTTGCCAAAACTCCCTGCATGCATTGTCGCCGATTTAGCTTGGACATGAGGATGTCCTCCTGGAGCCTTTTGCCTTAGGGAATTTCGAAAGATGGCGCAAGGACCGATCTGGAACCTTCACGAGTCAGGACGGCAGTTTATCCGGAAAGGGGTGCTGAGGCAAGGGCAAGACTATGAACCCAGGGAGCATTTCTAAATCATTTGGGGCTACGGGTTTCAATACAACTCGCACTTTGGGTGTGGTAGAGTTCTCCCCCTGGACCACATGATGTATGGAATGCATGGTAGAAGAGGGAGGCATGACCCGATCCTGACCGGATATCCATCTCGAAGGAAAGATGGTTCAGACAACCGCGGGAACTTCCTGAGCAAGATCTTTCCTGATGCTGCAGGAAACCGGCGAAGCCGGCAGTCCCATAACAGGACCGGAATTCCGTGATAGGTTGTTTCCCTCGAAGACACAGGATAGGAATCATGGAAGCATGCTGTGAAAAGGTGCCGACCGCCAAACCGTAGCGGTCCTGTGTGGTCATCCATTGTTAGGGATGCAACCGCAAGATTTAATGGCGCCATCCTCGAAATTGTTAGTGTCCGCAAAGTCAACAGCAAGGCTCATTGAAGTCATTTTATTGCACCAGGGAGTGTGAACTCATGACAAGCCGACGAGGCCGCGGGTTAGAAATCCTATTCTTGATGGTAATCCTGATGGCTTCTGTTTCCTATTCGGCCGGGCAGCAGAAGCCACGGTATGATCTGTTGCTGAAAGGCGGGCATGTGATTGATCCCGCCAACAACATTGACCGGCTGATGGACGTGGCAGTGGCCGACGGCAAAATTGCCGCAGTCGAGCCGGACATTCCCTCCGCCGAAGCGGGCAAGGTTGTGGACGTCCATGGGCCTTTACGTGACGCCTGGGCTGATCGACATCCATGTCCATATTGGCTATGGCGGAGCGCCCGACAACTGGTATTCGCCGAGCGCTCGCTCGCATACGCCGCCGTTCGGAATGCCGCCCGATCTGATGTTCAATTCCGGCGTGACCACTGCGGTCGACGCGGGAAGCTCCGGCGCCGACACGTTCCTGCGGGAAAAAGAGATGGTGATGGAGCATTCCAAGGTGCGTGTGCTGGCCTTTCTGAACATTGTCTGCGGACGGCATGAACGGTGGGCTGGAGCAGACGGTTGACCAGATGAACCCGAAGCTGTGCGCGGAGACCATCGAAAAGAACCGTGACCTGATCGTGGGGGTGAAAACGGCGCACTACTGGACCGGAAGACCCCTGGGACGCCGAGCACCAGCCGTGGACGGCCGTTGACCGCGCCGAACAGTGCGCACAGATGGCGCATGTGCCGGTGATGGTTGACTTCTGGCCGCGGCAGCCCCTGCGCTCGTATGCGGAATTGATCCTTAAGAAGATGCGTCCCGGCGATATCCACACACACGTTTTCGCGCAGCAGTTTCCCATCATCCTCTCCAACGGCAAGCTGAACCCCATCATGGAAGAGGCGCGCAAGCGCGGGGTGATCTTCGACGTTGGGCATGGCGGCGGCAGCTTCTGGTTTCGCAACGCGGTGCCGGCCGTGGAGCAGGGTTTCCTGCCGGATTCGATCTCGACCGACCTTCACATGGAAAGCATGACCTGGAAGGCCATCAGCATGGTGAACGTGATGTCGAAGTTCCTGGCCATGGGCGTTCCTCTCGCAACGGTGATCCGTGAATCGACCATAAACCCCGCGAAGGAGATTCATCGGCCGGAACTGGGAACGCTCTCGGTGGGCCGGGTGGCGGATATTGCCGTGCTCCAGGAACTGCAGGGAAAATACAGTTATGCCGACGACGGTGATGCCCGGATGGACGGGAATGGAAAACTGATCGCCCGCATGACAGTGCGGGCCGGGCGGATTGTGTTCGACCCTTCCGGACTGAGCATGGTGGAATGGCGGAAAGCGCGGAAGCAGTACTTTACGCCGCCCACCGTGGGCGAGCATCGTCCCTTCGAAGGCGGATGATTTCCCCCGGTAGCAGGAAGTGACGGGCGGAGGCCGACCGCGCACCCTGCCGTGCGCCTTGCCGCTCATCGTTAAGGAGTTTTCAATTGGTGTAAAGATCACACCAAACCGGGTGCGAACATGAAACGGAGAACTTTTCTCAAAAGCGCGTGGCTGGGCTATGCGGCTTCGTTTGTGGGCCGCCTGAAAGCGCAGGGGCTGAAGCGACTTCACGCAGCCCAAGCCGCCGCCAATCAAAACCCACCCGCTGCCGAATTACAAGCTCTCGCCGCTGGGGATGCCGGGCCTCTATCCGGGCCGCGTGGTTGAGGTGGTTGATCCGCATGCCATTTCAAACAACCACGTTTCCCAGCCCCTTGTGCGCCGCATGCTGGACCGCGGCATGCTGGAGCTCACCGGAAAAAGCTCCGTGCAGGATGCCTGGGGGCTTTTCATCCAACCGTCGGACGTGGTGGGCATCAAGATCAATCCTTCGGGGGCTCCGGCGTGCTACTCGTCCCCGGAAATTGTCCGGGAAATCATCAGAGCAGTGGAAAGCGTTGGAGTTCCTGCGCACAACATCGTGGTTTATGACCGCTATTCCTATGAAGTGCAGCTTGGGCAGTTATCGTGCCTTCCTGCCCGTTGGGGTTCGCCTGGTGGGCATTGAGAACGGAGCGTTCGACGTTTCCGGCTACGACATGAATGTTTACTGCCAGGCGGATTTCTTTGGCGAATGGGAAACCCGCTCCTACCTTGCCCAGGTGGTTTCGCAGGAGGTCACCAAGATCATCAACGTTCCAACCCTGAAGGACCACTCGGCCGCAGGCGTCACGGGCTGCCTCAAGAACCTGGGGTACGGGTCGTTCAACAACGTGGCGCGCTCGCACCATCAGCCCATCACTTTCACCGATCCCGCTGATTGGGGTGATGTGTTCGGTTGAGCCTCTGCGGTCGAAGGCTGTGCTGCACATCATGGACGGCATGCGCGAGGTGTGGCACGGCGGGCCGCTGACCCAGGTCCAGAGCTTCATCGCGCAAACCGGCATGCTCATTCTCGGCACCGACCCTGTGGCGGTCGACACGATCGAACTGGACCTGATTACGAAGAAACGGCAGTCGGAAGGAGCCCTCTCGCTGTGGGATCGCAACCCGAAAAACATAACTTTTAATTCCGACGAGTTCTATCATGATTCCCAAAAGAACCTCTACTACCGGCAGCCGGGACACATCGCTGCTGCAGGGAAGCTGGGACTGGGAATTTCTGACCTCCAGAAAATCGATCGCCAAAGAATCCAACTGGGAACCTAGCACGCCATGAATCAGCACAACTCCGGCGCCACTGAATGGGTTGCACTGCTGGGCGACTGCGCCCGGACGGGAGGGCTGGGGTTGAAGCCGGCCCCCGAACCCAAAGGGATTCGATGGCGTCTGCGCCTGGATAAATCCATCCGATCATCACCCGTCCTGGGCGGTGACCTGCTTTACGTCACCTGCCTCGACGGCTTCCTGCACGCCATCGATACCACAACGGGCCGGCACGCATGGAAGTTTGACGGCGGGGCGCCCAGCCACGCGACGCCCTCGCTAGCAGGTGACAAGGTCCTGTTCGGCTGCGACGGCGGCGCGGTGCGCGCGCTGGAGCGCAAGTCCGGCGAAAAAATCTGGGAAGTTGCCGCCGGTGCGGAGGTCTGGGCGTCGCCGGTGGTGCAGGGTGGCAAAGTTTTCTTTGGTTCGGCGGACGGGAACTTTTATTCCGTTGATCTTGAGACCGGTAAACGCGAGTGGACGCGGCCTGTTGGAGCTCGAATTTACTCGACGGCCTGCGCGACGCCCGGGCGCGTCTATTTCGGATGCAGCGACAAGCGGGTCTATTGCCTGGACTCGTCTTCCGGCAAAGTGCTGTGGAGCACCGCCACGGGCAACGTGATTGACTCTTCGCCGGCAGTTGCGGGCGACACCGTTCTGGTTGGCTCGGAGGACTTTGCAGTCTATGCGCTCGACGCCGCCACGGGCTCGGTGCGCTGGAAGTTTGAGACCGGGCTGGGCATATCCTCTTCCCCGGCTGTTGGCGGCGGCACCGTCTTCATCGGCAGCAAAGACCATTTTTTCTATGCGCTCGATGCCGAGACCGGAAGCCTCCGGTGGAAGGTCGATCTGGGGACGTCGGTGACGGCGTCGCCGGTTATGGGCCAGGGCGTTGTGTGCATCCAGGCAGGCGGGCTCGCTGCGCTGGACAGTTCAACCGGGAAAACCCTCTGGAGGGCTTCCCTGGGCCGCTCTCTTCAGTCGGCCCCGGTCCTGACGGGGAGCCGGATCTACCTGGCCGGAATTCAGGGGATCGTTTATGCGCTGGAGTAAGGCATTCCCGGTGAGCGCCGCCCTGCTGGTCATGGTCGTGGTCCAGGCCTGGCCCTCCGTCAACGGCGACCAGCTTGTTTACAGGAAGAAGTACGCCATGGGCACGGTTTTTGAGATCGCGGCCTATGGTCCATTCGCCCGACCGGACGTCGCATGCCATCGAACAGGCATTCAATGAAGTGATTCGCCTCGACCACGTGATGAGCGACTACATTCCGTCGAGCGACCTCAGCCGCATCAACCGCACGGCGCACTATCGGGCCGAACCCGTTCCGGCCGACCTTTACAAAGTGATCCAGCAATCTCTTGTATATTCGCGATTGTCGGCAGGCGAGTTTGACATCACGGTGGGGCCGCTGGCCCGGATGTGGAAAGCGGAAATCCGGGATGGCACGGTTCCGACTGCAGCAGAAGAGCAAAAGCTGCGGCGCTGCGTGGGATGGCAGAAGGTGATTTTGGAGCCGCCTGACCGTGTGGAGCTCCGTTCCTCCTGCATGGCCATTGACCTGGGCGCCATCGGCAAGGGTTATGCCGTAGACCGGGCCGCCGCCGTGCTGCGTTCTTACGGAATCGACCGGGCGCTGATCAATGCTGGTGGAAGCACCATTTTTGCCATGGGTTCTCCGCCCGGCCGGGCCGCCTGGGTTGTGCATCTTCGCGACCCTTCCGGTAAACTGGGCCCGGAAGTCGGCCTGAACGGGAACAGCGTTTCGACTTCCGAACAGACGCACGACCCCGAACCTGGAAAGGCCCCGTTCGGGCACATTATTGATCCCACGAAAGGCCTTCCGGTCAAGACGTCCTACAGCGTCAGCGTGGTTGCCGGCACGGCCACGGCTTCCGATGCACTTTCCACCACACTGTTGCTGATGGGACCGGCGCGAGGGAAAATGCTGGCGAGGAAGCTGCCCCAAGTGGCAGCCATCTGGATTTCGCCCCAGGGCACGTCTGAAATGTTTTCCAACGGTCCGCGGATCTCCGTGAAGCATGCTGCCGGTCAAAAACGTTAGGGAAGATTGCCGATATGCAAACCTCACGAGCCATCATTTTCGCTTCACTTCTGCTGCTGGTTGCGACTCCGGTGTGGGGCCGGGTGTTTGTTGAATGGACCGAACCCGCCATTCCCTCCGCCGCCTCACTCGGCGTGAAGGACTTGGTCATCCCATGGGGCCCGGACAAAATCCAGTTGATGAATACTGCCAAAGAACGCGGTTATCGTGTCTATGCGCGAGTCAAGGCCCAGGACGCCGGCGCCGCCGTGAGGGATGGACTTGCCGGGATCATTGTGGAAGATGACTCCAGCGAACCCGGTCAGGGAATCGCACGTAAAGTTGTCCAGAGGCTGCGGAGTTCCTACCCCGGGATTTCTTTCCTGGTATTGGACTCCGGAGGGAAGCAGCCTCAAATCAGGGGCAATCTGGTGACCAAGCGGCGCGGGGTGCTGATGGTTTCATCTCCAACCCAGGAGCCCTGGATTGATTCGAACGTGGCGCTGGCAAGGTTTGAAAAAGCCGACCAACCGGGGCAGCAGCCCCTCTTCAGTTTTTCATGGGACTTGACGGACCCGCTGGAAAAGCAGCAGGGCCCCGGTGCGGAGGACTATGCGCTCGCCGTTGCCGAGGCCGGAGCGATCGACGCCGACGTGATTCTTCCCGTCCACCCCAACTTGCAGAAACGCCTGGCGGAAGGAGATCAGGCGGCCTGGCGGGAATGGGACCGGGTGAAAACTTACCTCGGCTTCTATTCAAAAGTGAGCAGTTCCGAACCGCAGCCCGTGGCCGAAGTCGCGGTTGTTGCGGACCGCTACCAGGACGCCTATGAAGCCATGAACCTGCTGGCAAGGCGCAACATCACGTTCCGGGTCCTCGGCCCCGGTGATGTGACGGCCGAGCGGCTGAGCGGGTCGCGGCTGGTCATCCTGTTTTCACCTCTGGATGCGCCGGCTGCGCAAGCTCTCCAGGCTTTTTCATCAGCGGGCGGCACGGTGGTGGTTGTGGACCCGCATGGACCCGCCCACTGGGAGCGACTGCCTGCCGTGAAGGCAAGTGCTGGCACAAGCTACAAAATAGAGCGCGGCGAGACCATCGAGTCGAGCCAGGTGGTTGGCGACCCGGATGCGTTTGCCGGAAAGGTTCGGGATCTTCTGCGCCGCCAGGGCGCTTTGATCTACATCTGGAACGCCGTAACGACGCTGGCATTTGCTTACCGCGACCCGCAGGCGGGTGGCATGGTTCTGGAACTGGTGAACTATGCGCAGGAACCCCTTCAGGTCCAGGTGCGCGTCAAGGGGTCTTTTCCGGGCATCCGGTACGAAACGCCCGAGCATGGGTTTTATGCCACCCTCACGCCTGAAATTGAACACGGATTCACTCAATTTGTCGTTTCACATCTCGAAATCGGAGCGCGGGTTTACCTGGGAGAGAAAGGGAAACAGCCGGAATAGTGGCTGCGGGTCTGCCGTTCTCCATGCCGCCGGGTGTCCTGCTATAGGAAGGATGACGACCGCCTGGCCGGCTTCCCCGTTGATTGACCCCCTACGGGCGTTCAGCTAGAATCGTACTCATTGAGGATAGTGAGGGGTGACCCGCGAGGCCCGCGTTGAATAGACGTTTCCTGAATTTCCGTTTTCGAACGCGCCTGGTACTGGTGATGTTTCTCATCACGGCCTGTACGAGCGCCATCCTGATGCTCGCTTACATCCAGCATAATCGCCACATTAAGGCATACGTGGCGGGCCAGACTTCCGACCTGCTGGAGATCATCCAACTGACCCAGGCCAGCATTCCTGCCAAGGTGGACCGCCGGCAGGCGTTGAGCCAATACCTCAGTGCGCTGAAAGGGGCGGGCCTTTCCTCGATTAACGTCCTGACACCCAGCGGCGAGGTAGTGGCCAGCACGAACCCCCGGCAGATTGGAAAGAAGGTCAAGCTGCGAAGGCGGCGAACCAAGGTCAAAGAGGGACCCATCCAGATTACGGCCCAACTGCACGATATTGACACGGACACACCGGCAGGGCAGCAGCACTATGACATCCGCTTTCCCATCATTCAGGGCGAAAAGGTGATTGGCTACGTCCAGGTGGGCGGAGAAATGGACGAGGTCGGGGCCATGCTCAACCACGTTTATTTCCTGTGGCTCGAGTGGATTCTGGTGACCATGCTGGCCGGCATGATCGCCATTATCTATCTGGCGTTCCGGTTTACCAGGCCGATCGATCATCTGGTGGAGGGAGCGAACCAGGTGGCCCGGGGCAATTTGTATGTGTCGATCCCGGAAGGCGGCAGGGATGAAATGGGACTCCTGGCCCGCACGTTTAACGAGATGGCGGAGCGCCTTCGCGATGCCCGGGAACTCCAGAAGCGGTTGAATGAAGCGGAGAAATCTTCGCTGCTGGGCCACTTCGCTTCCACCGTCGCCCACGAGGTCCGAAACTCCCTGAATTTCCTGAACCTGAGCATCGACCAGATCCGGTCCAAGCGCTGGCCGACCGAGGAGACTCCGGGACGGGAATTGCGCACGAGGCTCGCCAATATGAAAGACGAGACCACCAGGCTGAACCGGCTGGTGAATGATTTTCTTGCTTTCGGAAGACAGTCACCTCCCCAGATAGCGCCGTGCGACCTGAAGGCCACCGTTGAACTGGCGGTCAGCGTGGTTGAGAAGCAGGCGAAGGCGCAGGACATCAGTATTGTCAGCGGCCTGCCCGCGGATCTACCCTCGCTTCAGGCCGACGCCGGGCAACTGAAGACCTGCTTTCTGAATATTCTCACCAACTCCGTGCAGGCTATGCCCCACGGCGGCTCCATTCATATTGACGTGAAAACAATGCAGGACGGCGACGGCGGGGCGAGGTTGCAACTGCGATTCCGGGACACCGGGCCGGGCATTCCGGAACAGGACCAGGAGAAAATCTTTGCCCCCTACTTTTCCACCAAGGCGACCGGCTTTGGCCTGGGGTTGGCCATCACCCAAAAGATAGTTGAGGATCACGGCGGCCGTGTTTATGTCTCGCGGCAGAACGCCCCGGGCGCTGAAATGGTCCTGGAATTGCCACTTTCCGGCCCGCGTGGCGCACGCGCTGCGGCGCTGGCAGTTTCAACGGTTGCGTGAGGCGAGACCTGATATGCCCGAAGGATCGATTCTGGTTGTCGACGACGAGCAAAGGCAGCGGGAGATTTACCGCGACATTCTTCTGGACGAAGGCTATGAGACCGTTACGGCCCCCAGCGGAGAAGCTGCGCTCCGGCTGCTGGCCCAGAAGCGGTTTGACCTGGTCCTGACTGACTTGAACCTGACGGGCATGACGGGCATTGACCTGCTCAGCGAGATTCTGCAAACGGACCCCACCGTCGCCATCGTCCTGATCACCGGCTATCCCTCCATCGAGTCGGCCATTGACGCCACCAAGCGCGGAGTTTACCAGTACCTGGAAAAGCCAGTGGACCGGTCGAGACTGCTGGAGGTGGTGAGCGATGCCATGGGCCGCCTGGAATCATTGAAGCGGAATATTATCGGACACTCTCCCGCCATCAGGGAAACGGTCCGGATGGTCCTGAAAGTCGCCCCCACCGCGCACACCGTGCTGATCCTCGGCGAGAGCGGCACAGGAAAGGAACTGGTGGCCCGGGAGATTCACAAGCACAGCCCCCGGCACCAGAAGCCCTTCCTGGCGGTGAACTGCGCATCCCTCACGGAAACCTTGCTGGAAAGTGAGTTGTTCGGCCATGAAAAGGGCGCTTTTACTGACGCCTACCAGCAGAAGAAAGGTCTTTTCGAACGTGCCGACCATTCCACCCTCTTCCTCGACGAAATCGGTGACACCAGCCTTGCCATGCAGGCCAAGATTCTGCGAGCGTTGCAGGAACGCGAGATCCTCCGGGTGGGCGGGACGGAACCTATCAAGGTGGATGTCCGCATTATCGCGGCCACCAACCGGAATCTCGACCAGCTGATGCAGGAAGGTAAATTCCGTGAAGATCTTTATTACCGCCTGAAGGTCATCCCGATTGTCTGCCCTCCTTTAAGGGAACGACGGGACGACATCGAAGAACTGGCTCTCCATTTCATGCGCAAAGCAGGGTTTGCCTTGGGGCGCGCGGTGCCTGGCGTTTCCGCGGAGACGCTTCAGGCCCTGAAGGCCTATCGCTGGCCTGGAAACATCAGGCAGCTGGAATGGGCCATTGAGCGGGCGGTGGTGCTGGGCGAATCCGACCGCGTGGAACTGGAGGACCTGCCGCCGGAGATTTTGCAGCCGACTGAAGAGGGGCATATTCCCGGATCCCCTGCCCCCGCATCGCAACCCGGCGTGCCGCACTTCACACCCATTATTCCGGAAACGACCTGGGAAGAGCACGAAAAAGCCAAAATCACGGAGGCTTTGCAACGGACCAACGGGAACATCACTCGCGCCGCCCAGTTGCTGGGCATGACCTTCCGCACCCTTCAGTACCGCCTGGAAAAGTTTGGCATCAGGAAGCAGTAGCGGCTTCATTCTGCACTCCGGCCTTCTTCCAAAACATCCCGCGATGAGAGATTCTTGCGGGTCCCTCCAGCGTTCACCACTCACCAAATTCTTTTCTCAACCCATCACTCCATTTTGCCGAACTAAATTGTGACTAATGAAAAACGCCAAATGTTAGGCGGAACAGACCGGGCTCTAGCAGGTTTGAGGCGTGTGCCGGACTTAATGGAGAGACCTAGTGAGAATACTCGTTGCTGAAGATGACCGACCAGTCGCCAGTTTTCTGAAAAAGGGGCTGGAGGCTGAGCACTATGCCGTGGACATCGTCCCCGACGGACAGGAAGCCCTGTACATGGCGGAAGAATATGATTATGACCTCGTGCTGCTTGATCTGGTACTGCCCAAAATGGATGGGCTTCAGGTGCTCCGGCAGATCAGGACCCGCAAAAAAAATCTGCCCGTGCTGGTCCTGACGGGACGCACAAGGGTGGAGGATCGGGTGAAGGGATTGGATCTCGGAGCGGATGATTACATGATCAAGCCCTTCGCTTTTCGTGAACTGACGGCGCGGGTCCGTGCCCTCCTCAGGCGAGGTGAAGGGCGTGTGGATTTCAAGCTCCAGGTCGATGATCTTGAGATGAACCTGGTGGAGCGGACGGTGTGCCGTGGCGAGAGAAGGATTGAACTGACTCCCAAGGAATTTGCGCTGCTGGAATACCTGATGAGAAACCAGGGGCGGGCGGTTTCTCGTCCCATGATCATTGAGCACGTGTGGAATTTCTCTTTTGACACGATGACCAACGTAGTGGACGTTTACATCAATTACCTGCGGAAGAAGGTGGATGGAGGGGAAGCCCTGAAGCTGATCCACACCGTCCGCGGTGTCGGCTACCGGATTGGAAATCCTCAATAAGGGCCAGGATGAATCTCATAACTGTCTGATGAATTTTATGACGAAGCTTACCGATCTGCCGCTGGCAACCGCGCTGGAAGCAGGCAGTGACAACCTCTTGGAAATTCTTAGAATGCTGGCCCACCGGTTGAGCCAGCCTCTGACGTCTTTGCAGGGGACGGTTGAAGTTGCCTTGATGGGCGAACTGGACGAATCAGAGTGCCGGCGGGTTCTGGAAATGTCGCTGCAGGAATCTCACCGCATGGCCGAAATACTGCAGACGTTGCGAGACGTTCTTGAAATGGAGGGGGCTGGCGAGCAGGTCCAGCCTGTCTCCTGGACGCGGACCGTTGAGAAGTTGCTGGAAGATGCTGCGTCTGTTGACAAGGATAGTTGCCCCCGGTTCGTCAGCGAGCTGAAAGAGGTCTGGGTCAACGCCAGCCCTCAACACCTTGATACGGCGACCGCCAGGTTGATCGGCGGGGCCATCAGGGCGGCGCGTTCCCGGCGCGAGGTCCGCGTCAGTCTTTCGGTGGGTGATGAAACCGCCTGCCTCTCAGTTTGCGAAGAGGACTCGCCATCTGAAGCGGGCGCCGTTGCGGGCCGACTCCCGTCAGCCTTCATCCAGGAAAGCTCCGTACTGGAAGGGCTTGATAAGTGGGTCGTCCGTCGGGCTATCGAGCGCCAGGGTGGCTGGTTAAAAGTCAGCCAGGTTTCAGAGTGCTGCCGCTGTTACCAGCTGAATCTTCCCCTGGCGACCTCTGAGAATGTGCGACCTTAAGAACATCGGTCGTCCGTTCCCTGCCTGAAAGGTCCTTCAGGGATTCGTGCGCGGTTCTTGAGCGGCACTCAGTCCTTCCGCCTCCTGCCCCCCCTGGCTTCTGGCGCTTTTTCTCGCCACAATTCCCCGCCATTTTCGCGTGGCTCACTTCAGGTGTGCGCACGCGTCCGTCCACGGCGGCAGACAGGGTAAGAAAATTCTAATCTCGGCCTAATAAGCCTTTAATCCGCAAAAGGTAAAAATGAACTTAGGGATGGACTGATTGGTTTTTCACTTTCGTCAGTGCACCTCGTTTCTCACGCTCGCCCTAGCAGAAAGGAGGTCTACGTGCGCATACTTTCCACTTCGACACGAGGGCATAAGAACTTACCCTTGAATGAGCGCAATCAATTAGTCCTGGAGCAGCTTCCGCAGGTTCGCTTCATTGCGCAAAAGATCCATGCCCGGCTTCCGCACCATATCCTTCTGGAAGACCTTGTCAACACCGGCGTCCTGGGCTTGATTGAGGCCCTTGCCAAGTTTGATCCCACGAGGAATGTGCAGTTGCAGTCTTATGCCCGATACCGCATCCAGGGAGCGATCCTGGACAGCCTCCGCGAGCAGGACTGGAGTCCGCGGCTGCTGCGGCAGAAAGAACGCCAGCTTGAGATGACACGGCAAAAGCTGAAACTTAAGTTGGGCCGGGCACCCTCCCAGGCCGAACTTGCGACCGGACTGGGGATCTCCGACCACCAGCTCCAGGTGCTGCTGCGAGATTTGCAGGGCCTGGAAGTGACCAGTCTTCAGGAACCGACCTACCTGGAGGGCCATTCTCTTGATGAAAAGATGGCGGATACTGCGGAGGAGAGCCCCTTTGTTCTCTGCCAGAGAGCGGAGATGAACGGTCTGCTGGAGCAAGCCATGTCCAAGCTGCCTCTCCGGAAGCGGCAGGTCCTGGACCTGTATTATTTTAAAGGCTTGACCATGAAGGAAACAGGTGGCCGCATGGGGGTTTGCGAATCCAGGGTTTCGCAGATCCACTCTTCAGCGGTTGCCTCGCTCAAAGCAAGAATGAAAGAGGTGTTAATCTCCCAGCAGAAGGCAGAAGAGTCTTCCAGGAAACGGTGCTGGAAAAAAACAGCCCCGAATGCGGCGGGCACTTCATTCGTGCGAAATTCCAGAGCAGGTCCACAGGAACTTGCAATGTTGCCTGCCGATCATCCAACCCCCGTTCCGCGCCGCCGCCGCGCAGGATCTCCAAAGAGAAAAACGAAAAGTCCCCAACGCACGACTTTGAAAGGCACCAGACAGAAAGCTCAATAAGCTGTCGCGACGAACTCCGGCGCCCGATTGTCTGTGGAGTTCATCGAAGCAGGGAATCGTTCATTCCGGCTAAAGCGTTCCCGTCGGACGACGGGTCTTCCTATGCGGGTCAAAAGCTGCTGACGGCCCCTGCTTCATCATTGTGAATGTCAAAAACTGTGTAAAGCTTGGTAATTTGCAGCAAGTCGTGGACTTTCTTGGTGAGGTTGAGCAGCTTCAACTTTCCTCCCTGGCTTGAAACCGCCGTAAAAGCGCTGACCAATTCTCCTATTCCGGAACTGTCGATGTAGGTCACATCAGCAAGGTTCAAGAGAAGGTTTTTATGGCCCTTGCCGAGTTCTTCGCGGATGAGCTCACGGAGCTCCTTGCACGCTTCACCGAGCGTAATCCTCCCGCTAACGTCTACGACGGTCACAGCATCAACCTGACGCACTGTTGCCTTCATGCTCACGGCCTGTTCCTCCTTGGTTTGACTGAATTCGAGAAGTCAGATACTTTATCATGATCACTTCCGTCCCTCCGCCCGGGGGATTCTCAACCCGGAATTCGTCCATAAACTTGCGGACCAGGAAGATTCCCCTTCCGGAAATGTTCAGAAGATTTTCCCTGGCCAGAGGGTCGGGAAGGGTGCTGGGATCAAACCCCACCCCTTCGTCTCGCACATGAATTTCCAGCCTGTCTTCGGAGACCAGAAATTTAATGTAAACCTTTTTGCTGGGGTCCTCCTTGTTGCCATGATGGATGGCATTAATGACGGCTTCATGCACGGCCATCTCAATGTGGAACTGAGCTTCTTCGTCGAATTTCAGCTTTGCGGAAACACTTCGGGAGGCCTCCTCAGCCTGTTCCACATTCTCAAGCTTGCTTTGGAGGATCACCTCGACGATGCTAGCTTCATGATTCATCAGCAGTCAGAATAGCCCCCGCGAAGAAACTACAATAGAGGATGACGAAAGTCAACGAAACCAGACATCTATTTTCCCAGATTGCGGTATGTTGTGATGAAACGAAAAGGAATTATCTCATAGGCTGTTCGTCCTTGGGAGTATAATCCTCGCCGTACGTCCGGCCGTCGGCAGGCAGCGGCGGGCGCCGCAATTTGAGGAGGATGTGACATCAGAATGACCCGGTTCACACGATTTCTAATCCTGGCTTTTATCCTCGGGTCGGGGATGCTGGTGGCTACAAAGCTTCTGGTGCAGGCCTTTCCTCAGGCTTCCTTGAGGGCACAGCGGCAGGCCAACAGGACTGGCGATCCGGCTAAAACGGCGCAGCCCCCTGCCCGGAGCTCCAGTAGCTCCTCCTCATCCTGGTCGGCCCGTCTTTCCCGGGACGCGCACACCATCACGCTGGACTATGCTGGGACAACCTGGGTAACGGGCTTGCAAGTGGAGGTGACCGCGGGCAATCCCCGGCTCAGTTCCACCGCTCCCGGAACCCGGCTGTCCTACGCTCCGGTTTCCCAGCCTGGCCAGACGATTTTCAAGGTCCAGGGGCCGACGCCTTATGAGATTGTCCTGACCAGTGACGGACCTGTGGTCGAGGTTGCCCTTCAGGGGTTCCCAGGTGAAGGCGAGGCGCAGGCTGCCATTGTGGCGGATGTTGACGGCGGTTCCGATCCTATCCAGGCCCGGCTGCGCGACCCCGGCGATGGCATTCAGCAGATGGTGAGCGGCCCCACCACCAGCACGCTCAATGATTGTGTTTATGACCGTTTCCGAGATCAGGCCCTTCGAGTGCTTGCCCGGGATACCCATTTCAGTGCGGCGCCGGAAGGCTTCCGGGTTACCGCCAGCGATCCCCTGGGTCGTGCCCCCCACTGTCGGTTTAAGTTGGTGGAGCATGTCTACGGCCGGCGGCTGCCTTTCTTCGCTCCGCTCGACAAGAAAAAGTGGCCGGAAGTTCCTGTGGGCTGGATTTCCTGGTATGACTACTTTTCGCACATCACCGAAAAGGAAATTGTGGAGAATGCCCAGGCCGTCGCCAGGTATTACAAGCCTTTCGGGCTGAAGTATTGCCTGGTGGACGCCGGCTGGCAGGCTGAGGGCGACGGCGAGAAAGGCTCGCCCATCGGGGGCGACTGGAACGCCTGGAACAAGAAGTTTCCGCACGGCATGAAGTGGCTGGCTGACCAGATCCACGCCCAGGGGCTGTATGCCGGGCTCTGGCTCTCGGCTTTTGGAAATGCCGACGAGCAATTCTATGAAATCCACCCCGACTGGTTCCTGCACGATGCCGATGGCAGCGGAAAGCTTGGAACGTGGTTCGGCACCTACGTCGCGGATTTTTCGAATCCCGCCCTGAAAAAGTATCTCTACCGTACCTACCGGGACCATGCGCTGAACTGGGGATACGACTATTTCAAGCTGGACGGAGAGAACGACACGCGCGACATCTGGGCGAAAAACCGCGCCCGCGCTTACGATCCCACCCTGGATGCGAACACGGCATTCCGGCAGGCCCTCAGCCTGATTCGCCAGGCGATGGATGCCAAACCCGGAGTCCCTTTTTCCGCCTGCGGCCCCGTTTATCCCACCCAAGCCATGGGAATTGCGCAGGCAGGCCGGCTGGCCGGGGATGTGGTGGGCGACGGTGAGCCGCCGTCATTCCGGGCCGTGCGCGAAGCGCTTGCCGGCATACGGCGCGGTTATTACACGCACAACATTGCCTGGTATGGCGACCCGGACTCCCTCGTTGTCCGTCCGCCCCTGACGCTCCAGGAAGCGCGAACCTGGACTTCCATTCTGGGGCTCACGGGCCAGGTGCTGATGCTGGGTGACGATGAAACAAAGTTGCCGCCTGAGCGCCGCGACATGGTCCGAAAGATCATGCCCGTGGCCGACATCACACCCATGGACCTCTATCCTTTCGAGACGGACCGCCCTGTCTGGGTCCTGCATATGCAGAGGTCGTTTGGTTCCTGGGCGGTGGTGGGCCTGTTTAACTGGGGCGAGGGGCCTGATGAAATGCCGGCCTCCATGCAGCCGGGGGTGGCGAAAATCCTGAGCCGCAATGATGAACTGCTGGGAACCAGCCACGACTACGGGGAGCAACTGGCCATTTCCTCCAAACTCGATAACGCCGAAAAACAGAATCAGAGCCTGGCGACCTCGTCTTCCAAGCCGCCCGGCCTGCAACTGTTGCCGGTGCCGTCCTTTTTGAATCCTCCGGCGCCGCGGAAAATGGTGCTCAACTTTGCCAGAGCAGGTCTCGAGCCCGGCGGTGATTATCTTCTGTTCGATTTCTGGAAGCAGAAATTCCTGGGCAAGGTGCGTGGGGAATATTCGGTGGAACTCCCGCCCCACGACTGCCAGGTGATTTCCGTACGGCCTGACGAGGGCCATCCCCAGCTGATCGGGACGGACCGGCACATCACCATGGGAGGCGTGGAGATTGCGAATGAAGTGTGGGACGCGGCGAAGAAGCAGCTTCGAATTAAAGCCTCGCTGGTGCAGAATTATCCCACCACGTTGACCATTTACACCGCGGGTGCGACTCTCAAAACCCAGCGCGCCGAGGACGCCCGCATCAGTGCCCTGGCCCGCGAAGGCGATACTGTCCGGGTAACGCTTTCCCGGCCCAATAACGGAGACGCCGAACTCATCCTGACTTTTAATTGACCTGCCCGGCCTGCACGCTACGCGGCTTTCAATCGCGCCCGCGCCCATCAGAACAAGCCAGCCCGACGCTGTCCCGCTGCATCAGGGGACTCCTTCGCCAATGTGGCCTTCTGGGCGCTTCCTCTGCTGGCTTTCAAATTGTTTAGTGCCCCCGGCGGGCATAGAATGTAAATAACAGGACGAGGTGCGGCCTTATCTGAACTGATAGAGGGAGAAAAGGATACGGTGGGCCCTGGGTCGAACAGGAAAGCAGGGGTTGCGAAACGCAAACGCTATCAAGTGAGGGAGAAGCGCCATGTTCGGACGAACCTACACGTTGTTCAAGATGTTCGGCTTTGCGGTCCGCGTCGATGCCAGTTGGTTGATCATTGCTGTGCTGATCACCTGGTCCCTGGCGGCCATGATTTTTCCCCACCAAAATCCCGGTCTTTCCCATGCTGAATACTGGTTGATGGGAATCGCGGGCGCCTTTCTGCTTTTTGCCTCGATCATTGTCCATGAATTTGCCCACTCGCTGGTGGCGCGACGGAGCGGCCTGCCGATGAAGGGCATCACGCTCTTTATTTTTGGCGGGGTTGCGGAGATGGAACGCGAACCGTCCAGCGCCAAAGCGGAATTCCAGATGGCAATCGCCGGTCCGCTGACCAGCGTGGCCGTCGGCGTCGTTTTCTTTGTCCTGGCCCTGGCCATGCGTGGCATCTGGCCGGTCGCCATCGTGGGAGTGTTTACCTATCTCTATTGGATCAACTGGGTCCTGGCGGCGTTCAATATGATTCCAGCATTTCCGCTGGACGGCGGTCGCGTCCTGCGTTCGCTGCTGTGGCACTGGAAAGGCAACATCTGGGAAGCCACCCGAATTTCAAGCACCATCGGCTCCGGATTTGGAATCCTGTTGATGGCTTATGGCGTTTACCGGCTGCTTTTTTTTGGAGATTTCATCGGAGCCGTGTGGCTGTTCCTGATTGGAATGTTCCTGCGGTCGGTTGCGCAGGGTTCTTATCAGCAGCTTATCGTCCAGAGGATGCTGGAAGGCGAGACCATCCGGCGGTTTATGAACACCAACCCTGTCACGGTGCCTCCCGGATTGTCTCTTGAAGATCTGGTGGAGCATTACATTTACAAGTACCACTACAAAATGTTTCCTGTGGTCAACGATTCCAACGATCTGCTGGGCTGCGTTACCACCAAAGAGGTCAAGGCGATTCCCCGCGGCGAGTGGGCGCAGAACAGCGTGCAGGCTGTGATGCGGGCCTCCTGTGCCGAAGACATGGTGACGCCTGACACTGATGCCATCAAGGCTCTCACTCAGATGAAGAAAACCCAGAACAGCCGGTTGATGGTGGTTGACGACGGACACCTTGCCGGAGTCCTGACGCTGAAGGACCTGCTGGACTTTCTTTCCACCAAGATTGAACTGGAATCGGGCTCTTCCGGCCTTCCTTCGAATTTCCGCGTGTGACCGGGGTGCGGGAATTCTGACATAAGGACCGTGCAACCCACGGCCGGACTGCCGGGCTGGACGCGCCGGAACAAAAGCATTCTCAAAGAACCTCCATCTGCCTTATAGTAGACAGCCATCCAACTATTGAAGGGGGAAGCTATGCGTCTGCGCTCTACTTTTCTGGCATTATTGGTGCTGCCGTTTTTCGGGTTGTGCACCAATCTGCGCGCCCAACTGGTTCAGGAGTTTAATCCGCCCAAGGCAGGCTGTTGCCTGACGACGGCCGCCCAGAGGTTGGCGGATGAACTCCAGGACTGGAACCAGCTGGGCCGCTATCACCAGGACGATTTGCGCCTGGAAGCCCAGCCGCGCGTACCCGGGCGCGTCGTGTTTCTGGGCGACTCCATTACGGATATCTGGAAACTGGATAAATTCTTCCCGGGCAAGCCCTACGTCAACCGCGGCATCAGCGGCCAGACGACGCCGCAGATGCTGGTCCGGATGTACCCGGACGTGATCGACCTGAAGCCGGACGCGGTCATCCTGCTGGCCGGGACCAATGACATTGCCCGCAACACCGGTCCTGAAACGGCAAAGATGATCGAGGAAAATTACAGGGCTATCACAGAGCTTGCGCAGGCGCACCACATCAATGTGATTCTCTGCTCGCTGACGCCGGTCAGCGACTACACGGCACATCCTCAGACCGTGCGCCGACCTCCAGCGCAGATTCTGGAGCTGAATGCCTGGATCAAGAGATACGCCGCGAGGGTCCATGCCACGTTTGCTGATTACTATTCGGCCCTGGTGGACAGCAAGGGGATGCTGAAAAACGGCTACTCGAATGACGGCCTGCATCCGAACGACCGGGGCTTTGCCCTGCTGGCGCCGGTGGCCGAAGCGGCCATTGAGAAGGCCTTAGACGAAAAAAAGTGAAGCCGGCGGGCGTTAGTCTGGCGCCAGGAATCACAGCAGCCAGAGGAGAGGCGCCAGGCCCAGCACTCCCAGGCCGGCGAGAAGCCACAGACTTTCGTTGCCGGTCTCGCGGTCAGCAAAGAAGCGCGCGTAAATCCCCTTCACCAGGTTGTTGCTGGCCGCTGCAATCAGAATGCTGGCTGAGGCCACTTGCATGGGGGTGAGCGTTCCGGCCGCCTGGGTCATGCTCATGATGAAGGGATCCACGTCCGTCACTCCAGCGAGGGCCGCCAGCCCGTAGACTCCGCCGGAACCCAGGTGCGCGATGGCCAGACGCGTGGCCACCAGCATGGTCAGGAACAGGAACGCGAAGAGAAAAGCGGCTCCCAGTTCCAGTGGATTTTTCGGTTCGAACTCCCGTTTCACCTCATCCGTGCCGGCGTCCTTCCTGCGGGACCAGAGCCAGCCCACTGCACTTGCAATCGCGGCCAGAAGCAGGAACGAGGGGGCCAGGGCGACCATCAAGTCATGATTGAAGAGACCCAGCAGAACCACCAGCCGCAGATACATGACGCCGGAAGCCATCAGGATGCTGCCGGCGAAGAGGTGCCGATGCTTGCCCTGAACGGCCCGTTTGGAAAGAACCACCGTGGTCACCGTGGATGAATAGGCCCCGCCGAGGATGGCGGAGAGGATGACCCCACCGTGCCCCCGCGTCAGCCGCTGCAGAACGTAACTGCCGTAGGATATGGCGCTGACCACTACAACCACCAGCCACGTTTTAAAGGGATTGATGTTGAAGGGCCCAAACGCCTTGTCCGGCAGGGCCGGCAGGATGACGATGCTCAGGAGCAGAAATTTGGTGAAGGTCAGGATTTCTACCGATGAGATGCGTTTGGTGAGGCCATCGAGCGCAGCCTTCAACTCCAGCAGCAAGGCGCTGGCCACGGCCAGGGTGGTGGCAATCCAGAAATGGTTGAAGTAGACCAGGGCGCCCACCAGGTAGGTGGCCAGGCCGGACATCTCCGTCGTCACGCCGGCGGTGTCGCTGCTGGAGAGCTTTCGCCAGTAGGAAAGCAGCAGGAAACCCGAAACCACCACAAATCCCAGCGTGACCGGCAGCAGGTTGCCCTGGGCCATCACGCACAGCGCATACGCGATCAGTCCGATCAGTGGAAAAGTCCGCACTCCACCAAAAGCATAATGTTCAATCTGCTTCTTGTGTTCCTCCCGTTCGATTCCAATCAGGAAGGCCAGGAAGAGCACGAGCACGATTTTGACGCCGTCCGGTGGCAACCACTGATAGAGTTTGAGCAGCATTTTTCAGGCTTGCTTTGGGCTTCTTTCTGCCCAGGATGCGTTTCGAACTTCCTGCCTGCACCTGTGGCTAGACAAAGTTTACACCTTGGGAGGGACTGAGGGAATTCTACAATTCAGTTGGGAGCAAGCGGTTCTGGCGCGCCTTTCCTGAGTCCGCGGATGCTTGCGGCCACGTAACCTCAGAGAACGGCGCGTTTCAATCACCTGCAAGAGTGCGAGCGCGGGTGGAGGGTTCTGTCACCGGTGTTTGGGGAGGGTTGTTGCCGGCCATTTTGTGCAATGCCTTGGTGGAATACATGGCCTGGTCCGCTGAGTCGAGCATCTCCGCCAGGAGTTTCCCGTCCGACCACTCGGCGAGGCCGACGCTGAAGGAGAGGTCAACATCATTCAGGTGTTCCGCACGGTTCCAATCTTCAAGGCTGCCTGCGATTCGATTGAGCACCACCTGGCCGCCCTGGAAGTTTGAGTTGTAGAGGATGACCAGGAATTCATCTCCTCCGTATCGCACCACAGCATCGGAGCCGCGCACGGCTCCCCGCAGAATGGTCGCCACTTCTGCGAGCACGAAATCACCAATCAGATGGCCGAAGCGCGTATTGATGTCTCTGAAGTTGTCGATGTCGACCATCATGAAGCTCAGAGGTTTACCCTGGCGTTTGGCGTTGCTCGTAAACCTTCGGACAATGTCATCGAGCGCTCTGCGATTGTAAACCTCCGTGAGCGGGTCCGTGAAGCTCTGCAAGCGCACCAGTTCGCTCTGGATGGTGGTGGAGATCACCTGTCGTCGCGTTCGCCTCAACTGCCGGCGCCGGTTGATGACATAAGTGTTGTAAACGATAAGCAAGGCGACAAAGATAAAGAAGAATTCGGGCGAGATGGCAACGTCCAGGTGCAGCGAACCGTGCTGCAGGAAGGCGGCGCGGAACAGCAGCGCCAGCAGCACGATTCCAAATAGAATCCCGACTCCGGCGGAGATCAGCCAGACCTCCCAGTCACGCTTTTCAAGCGCCAACATCTGCTCGCTGACGGTTGCCAGCAGACTTTGTTGTCTCGGTGACGACTCCATGGATCGTGACCTTTCTGTGATCAATGAGCCCCGTCACAACCAGGCCCCTTCGGCTCCGTGCGAGATTGGCCCCTACCTGTCCCTCGTAATGGGAGAGCGGGGATGTCCTCAACGTATTTCGTCCGGGCGGAGAGTCAGTTGCAACTTCCCGGCGAGACTTGCCGAGGGCACAGTTCGGCGCACGCCGAACCCAATCCCCGCACGAAGCCCATCATGTCAATCTTTATCGGTATGCTGGGAGTGAAACTTGAAGGGGCTTCTCCGTCTGGGTTGCCGGCGCCCCACCAGGCCAACCGCGATGGACCCGAAGCGCCGGTTGGCAAACCCCCGAATCCGAAATCTATCCGTTACCTTCTGCCGATTCGGTAGAGGCCTGCGCCGTGGGCGGCGATTCGGGCTGAAAATTGTTTGTCATAAGTGCCCAGGTTTCCCTTTTTCCACAAATCGCGAACAGGAACTTTCCCGGTCATCCCCAACTCGCGCCACGAGACCGTGATCTCCTCGGGCGAGTCTCCCAGGTTGAACAGGGCCAGGTATTTCTGCCGGGTTCGGGGGGCGTCCGCAACCCATGCGATCTGGTTGCCGCGCGTAAAGAGCAGATGATTGCCGGAACTGTATTGATCGACGGCAAGGACTTCCTGGTTGGTCAGCAGAGACAGGGTGAAGGGATCGAGGGTGGGCAGGTCGCCGCCCATCATCAGGGGAGAGCGGAAGATCGACCACAGGGTCATCAGGGTGATCTGTTCCTCGTGGGTCAGGCGGCTGAGGCGCGGACCATCTTTGAACCCGCGAAGACGCAGCAGGCCAAGAGGAAGCATGTCAGCATCCGGCCAGTGGTTGGGACCGATGTGGGACGCCCACAGGCGGCAGTATCCGAACTGGTTTCGCAGTTCCGGCCAGTTGTCCCACATGTCGTCGGAGATGCGCCACATCTGCGAATACTTCTCCACGTGTTCGGCCTCGCACAGCGGCGTCGCGCCGGGGGAAAGGCTCAACACCATGGGCCTGCCGGAGCGAGTCATGGCGTTCCGCAGCGCCTCGATTTCCGGGGCGTGGTAGACCTCGCCGTAAGGGTCGCGGGCGCGGCTCATGTCGTCCGCTTTGATGAAGTCTACGTCCCACGACGCGTAAAGTTTGGCAAGGGAATCGTAGTAGGCCTTCCCGGCCGCCTTTGAGACATCCACGCCGTCCATGGCTTCAGACCAGGAGCAGGTGTTCAGCAGGTTGGCAATGTCTTTGGCGTGCGCGCTGGTTCCGAGAATGGGCAGATTCTGTTTGACGGCGGCGCGCGGTATGCCGCGCATGATGTGAATTCCGAACTTCAAACCCAGCGAGTGGACGTAGTCGGCAAGAGGCTTGAATCCCTGCCCGTCTGCCGCGGAAGGAAAGCGGTTGGGGGCGGGCAGCAGGCGGCCATACTCATCCATGACGGGCGTGCCCTCGACGCGGCCGGCGGGATAGTACCAGTAGTAATCCACCACCACGTACTTCCAGCCATAGATGGCCAGATGGTCCGCCATGTACCGGGCGTTGGCTTTCACCTGCTTTTCGTTCACGTCCCCGCCGTAGCTGTCGTAGCTGTTCCATCCCATGGGAGGGGTGGGGGCCAGGTCGCCTGAATCGTTCTTCGCCTTCTGGGCTGCGGCGGCGCGCCCGCGGCCGTTCGGCAACAGTCCCGCGCCGGCCACCAGGACCGCCGCAAGCAGCAGGACAGGCAGGGATTGTGTTCGTTTGCTCATGCCACCTCCCGTCACGTGTGAGGCGGCCCATTAAAGCACTTTCGTGGCCGCAAAGCAAGATGGCCATTGCTTCCGGCAGCCAAAATAACGAGAATAGGTGCCAACGGCGCATCCTTGCGCCGGTGGCTGGGGCCTTTGGGAGCAATTGTCTGGCCGTGCCCCTGCGCTCTGAACAGTCCGCCTGCCGTGCAGCGGATATCGGTGATGACGATGTTGGAAATGCCTTCTCTTGAAGATGCGCGCCCGCGCCCTGCCATCGGGCTGCTGGTTTCTGCAGCGGGGATTCTGGTCGTCGCCATGGTCGCAGGCATTCTGGCGATCAGCCTGTCCGTAAGGTTCCGGTGGCTGCCCGGCAGGCTGGCGCTGCTGTTCTGGTTCAGCCTGCTGATGTTGCCGCTCCTGCTGGGCTTTTACAAAGTTCTGACGCGCGTTCTGGAACGTCGCCCGCTGGGTTCTGTCGGGTTCGCCTTCCATCCCCGATGGAAAAAGGAGCTTGCGACCGGCCTGATCGCCGGCACCGTCATGATACTGGCCGTTGCGGGCGCCGAAAGTCTGCTGGGCGTTGCCCGGTTCTCGCTGGCCCCGGAGTCCGGAGGCAAGAACTGTTCTGGCCGGAATCCTGTTGTTTCTGCTGCTGATGGTGGCGGCCGCCGACGAAGAGCTGATCTTCCGCGGCTATCCCTTCCAGCGTCTGGTGGAGGTGGCAGGGCCGGTTCTTGCTGTGGTTGCGGTCTCGGCTCTGTTCGGGGTCGCCCATTTGCGGAACCCTTTCCAAAACTGGATCTCCACGCTGAACACCGTTTTGGTGGGAGTATTACTGGCCATCTGCTACCTGCGCACCCGCGCCTTGTGGCTGCCTCTGGGAATCCATTTCGCCTGGAATTTTGTCCAGGGATACATCCTGGGACTGCCCGTCAGCGGGGTGGCTTTTCCGTATGGCATTCTGCAGGCAAAAATCAGCGGACCTTTTTGGCTTACCGGTGGCGCATATGGCCCCGAAGGTAGTATCCTATGCCTAGGCGTGATCGCGGCGGGAACGGCTTACTTTTTCGTTTCCAGACGCATTTATACGACCAGCGAGATGCAGGCTCTGGGGCTCGGTCGAAGAAGCGAAAAGGCAACTGCACTTCCCCTCTTTCACTCTGATGGCGTCCCGACCGGGAAGCGCTAGAAACGGCGCAACGGATGCGCCGAGGCGTGGGCAAGGGTATGAGTTTCCGTCAGTATTTCCGTCGCCTTCCACTAGCCGCCACTCCCCTGCGCCAAAACGAACCCCATTCCTTCACACGAAACCCACGAAGCAGGTCCACGGGGCGGAGGGTGCGCCTTGCTGGCGGTCGCTGCCGCGGTTCTGCTGGCAGGCCCGGCGGGTTTATTCGCCAAAGAGCAGCAACTCGACCAGCTGGGGCGCATCCTGCTGATCCGGGGACTGGACCGCGAAATTGCCGTGGCCAAGGTGATGCTGCCGCGCGGAAAGCACGGCCTGTTTATCAATGACAAGGGACAGGTTGACCGGGACCGGGCGGAGGAAGAACTCCGTTCGAACGGCACCGCGATCCAGCCCGGGTTACCGGTTGAAATTACCAAGATAAAGTTCAAAGACCACGCGATTATTTTTGTTATCAACAACGGCAGGAGCCACAAGAAGTGGTACCAGCATATTCAAATCGGCATGGGTGGCGGCGGCATGATGCAGCCTCTCGATCCGCAGCAACAGCAGCGGCAGAACCCCATTGCTTACGGGTCTTATATCACCCTGAACTTTAAGGGGCAAAAAGTTCCGGACGTGAGCGTGGAGCAGGCCAAAAAGCTGCTGAGCGCGGCTCTCGATTTCCACCGCCAGTTGCCCACGAAACTCTACTCACCCAGATTGCCTGAAAAGTTCAAAGCGGCCATCAAGAAACACCAGGTGCTGGTGGGCATGGACCGCGACACCGTGCTCTCCGCCAAGGGCACTCCCTTCCGCAAAGTGCGCGAAACCAAGCCCAACGGCGAAGAGACGGAAGACTGGCTTTACGGCCTGCCTCCCCACGTTCTCTTCGTCACCTTCAGCGGCGACCTGGTCGTCAAGGTCCACCAGTATTAACCCTATTCGATGACTTCGCGATTCTCAGGTGTTTGACTTCGAGAACTCACCTCCCGCCTGGCGATTAGAAATGCGTTAGTAGCTCGACGTAGAACAGGTTGTGCAGCGGCTGGAATTCACCGCCCTGCGCGGACGCGAACAGTTGTCCTCCTGCGGTGAGGTCGGTGTTGGCGGTCAGGCTGTAGCGCACGAGCGGCATGTAGAAGACGCTCCGCCCCTGGAGGTCGAGCACCGCGTAACTTTCCACGTGAAGCAGGGGCGTTAGCTCGTAGCGGCCTCCGGCGGAGAGAAAGTGGCGGTGCAGCGTGAAGATTTCACGCGTGAAGCGCAGCAGCACGGCAGGGTCGAAGGCCTGTCCGGGCGCCAGTCCGGCAGGCTGCCCCTGGTTGTAGAAATATTCGCCCACCAGATAGAATTTTGGCGTGAAGGCGTAATCGGAACCGGCTGTGAAGCGCAACGCGTTCGGTTCGGCAGGATTGGCCCGCCAGGTGTAGGTGGCCTCGCCGCGCAGCCCCGCGCCTCCCCACTGGCCCGCAAATTCTCCCCCTGCCATCCAGTCCCGGCCGAATCGCCCTGCGAATCCAGCAACGTCATAATTGTGCCACGTGGTCGCCAGGCGCGTGGCCACCGAGGAGCGGTTGAAACCCTCCTGGGGAGCGTAGACGAGCGTCCAGGTGAGATTCTTCGGCAGGCTCAATTCCAGTTGTGCGGCGTCCACTCCCTGCCGCTCATCAGACTCAATTTGCAACGGGCTGAGAGGGTTGAACACGTCCGCCGGACTCCAGAAGCGCGCCGTGCCCCAGGCAATACGCTGCCGGCCCACCGTGAGCGTTGCGCGCCCCGACCGCAGCGCGACGTAGCCCCGATAGATTGAAGTGTCCCAGTAAGCGTGGGGTTCGTTGACGTTGACGTGCAGAAGGTCGAGATAGGCGGACGCCTGGCGCTGGCGGACCAGCTCGAAGTCAGGAAGCTGGGTCAGGTTTCCGAAGTGGGCTTCGTTATCCAGATCAACGTGGAAGAAGACGGAGGCGCCCCGCCGCCCTTCCAGGCTCAGGCGCAGACGGTTGAGGCTGTCGCCATAGGCATCGTTGTTAAAGATCGACTGCGAAGCACTGAACAGGCTCTTGTAATAGCCGTTAAAGTGGAGCTTCCAGTCGGGACCGGCAGCCGCCGGCTGCTGGGCGCAGGCGGCAACGGCGGCAAGAAACAGCCACGCCGCCAGCAGGCCGGCGCGGCTCATGGCTTGACCCCTGCGCCGCGCCCTTCGCGATTTTCGTCGGAGACCACCATGCCGTCCCGCAGCCGGATCAGACGCCGGGCGCGTTCCATCACCAGCGGGTCGTGCGTGGAGAAAAGGAAAGTGATTTTCTTCTCGCGGTTCAGCTTTTCCATCATGTCGAGCAGCAGGGAGGCGTTGGTGGAATCGAGATTGGCCGTGGGCTCGTCCGCCAGCACCACTTCCGGTTCCGTCAGGATGGCGCGCAGCACGGCCACACGCTGCTGCTGGCCCCCGCTCAGTTCGTTGGGCCGCTTGTCACGGATGTCGGCAAGCCCCACGGCTTCAAGCAACTCTTCGGCGTGGCGAATTCGTTGCTCCCTCGGTTCTCCCTGGAGGGCCGGGATGAATTCCAGGTTTTCAAGCGCCGTGAGTACCGGCAGCAGATTGTAGGCCTGGAAGACAAAGCCGATGTGGCGCAGGCGAAAGTCGGCCAACTCGTCCGGCGGCGTAGTGGTCAGGTCCACTCCGCCGATGCGGACGTGCCCCGAATCCGGCTGGTCAAGCGCGCCGACCACGTTCAGCAGAGTTGTCTTCCCCGAACCCGAAGGGCCCGCCACGGCCGCAAACGAGCCCGGCTGGAGCGCCAGCGTGACGCCGCGCAACGCGTGTACCGCAACGTGGTCTTCGTAAGTCTTCGTGACGTTCTCAAGTTCCACCAGGGCCATAACGGTTCCTTCCTACACGTGCCGGATGGCCTCCACCGGCCGCAGGCGCGAGGCGTGCAACGCCGGGTAGAGTCCCACCAGCACCACTACGGCCAGCACGGCAAGATTGGAGATCACCACGTTGGCGGCGGTGAGCCTCGTATAAACCATGCTGGACGTCATGCCCAGCGCCGCAGCGCCTTCGGCCCACGCCGAAAGGTTCATGCCATGGTGGGCGAAATAGAGCGAAGCGGAGATTCCGATGGCGCTGCCGATCACCGCGCCCACCAGCGCCAGAACGAACGCCTCCTCCACCACCATCTTGACGATCTGCCGGGGCTTTGTCCCCAGCGCCATCATCACGCCGAATTCCCGCACCCGCTCGAACACCGACATCATGATGGTGTTCAGGATGCCGATGGAAATGACCACAAAGAAAATGATCACGATGATGTAAAAGAACGCGTCGTCAAGCTGGATGAACTGTAGAAGAAACGGTTCCACCTGGTACCAGGTCAGCACTTCCACGTTGCTTCCCGGCCAGCTTCGATTGCAGCGCCTGCTGCGCGGCGGGAACGCGAGGGAAGAGTTGAGAAGGACCACCGCCTCCGTCTCCCGGTTCTGCAGGCTGAACAGCGCCTGTGCGTCCTGGCGAAGGATGAAGGCCATGCCCCGGTCGAGCTCGGGCGCGCCGGAGCGGAAGATTCCCGCCACGCGAAACAGGTTGGCGCCCATCGAGCCGTCCGCGGCCTGCACCAGCAGCACCACCTTGTCGCCGACGTCGGCCTTGAGGTTCACGGCCAGCCGGTCGCCGATCAGGATGGGGCGCACCTCCCCTTCGCGCAGGTACTGGCCCTTCACGATGCCGCGATGGATGGTGGTGACCTTGCGCTCCATTGCCGGATCGATGCCCACAATCGCCACACCCGCGGAGTTTTCCGCCGTGCTGGCCAGGCCGTCGCCCAGCACGCGCAGCGAATAGGCGCGCAGGTCTGGAAGCGATTGGATCGCTTGCGCGACTTCTGCGGGGTCCGGCAGGGTCTTGTTGATGCCCGGGTCGTCGTGATAGCCGGCGCGGTGCACCACAAGATGGCCGATGTGCGAGCGGACGGAATTGTCCACCATCTGCTCGTGGAAACCGTCGCCGATGGCGCGCATGAAGATGTTGAATCCCAGGCCCAGCGAGATGGCCATCACCGTCAGCAGCGACCGCCGCCGGTTGCGCCACACGTTTCGCCACGCCATGTTGAAGAAAAGCATTGCTCCGCCTCTTGTCTTCTAGAACTGCCGCTTCATGTTCTGCTGCGTAAACACCCGGCCCGGAATCGTCCGGTCAAAAACCAGCGAGTGATAGAGCAGGGTGGTTTCGTGGCCCGGTTTGGTCACGGAAACCATATGCCATCGCATGGGGTAGTCGCGGTCGCCGAGCCTGCGAAAATCGCTGAAGCTGAGCGATTTTTGAAGCCGTCCCTTTCTCGTCGTAGTACTCTTCTTTGCGGGGCAGGGCGTCGGACTTGCGAATCAGCAGCACCAGCTTTCCCCACACCACGGCGGCGTTCGGCTTGGGGTGCGCCACCACCCGCCAGCAGGCATCGCCGCCTTCCGTCGCCTCGCCCGCAATCTCATGCGTGTAATCGTTCACCAGGCTGCTCTCTTTTACGAGATCGTCGTTGGTGAAGTCGCTGCCCATCCAGGCCTGCAGCATCAGCGAGGGCGGAATCTTGATGACCCGCTCCACCTGCGGCAGATAGTTCCACATGTTGGCGCCCAGGCGAAGCGTGGAAGTGCCCTCTTCCTTGGCCGGTGCGGTAATCACGATAAAAGTCTTGTCGGGATTGATGGACCAGAATTCCATCTCCAGGGTGCGCGTCCAGTCGGGCGTGCGGACCGTCATGCTCGCTTTGCCGTGCTGCGTCCTGCCGCGCAGCGCCCGGTCAGTCTTTTCCACAAGAGCGTGCGCGTCGGGCTTCTGCTGTGCCCACGAGGGTAAAGCGGCCAGCAAAACCGCCACTGCCGCCAGGGCAACGGTCCACCGCAAGCCGCAAGACTGCTGTCGGGGCTTCAAGTTCAGGGTTCTTGCCGCATCGGGTCTCATCGCTTTTTCCCCTTCCGCCGCACTGCCGGATTCCGTTTTGCTCCCGCCGATGGTTCTGGCGCTTTCCAGTCACTCAGAATCAGCTCAATGCTCGATGCCAATTGCTCGCGAACCGTTTCCAGCGGCATCTCCGCATACTGGAGATACATGATCACCGCCACTGCAAAAGCGCCGTAGAGCACCAGCGATGCCTGTTCGACGGAAAGAGATTTCTTCAGGATGCCGTCACTCTGGAATCTTTCGATCAGACGTCCCACCTGGCCCATCAACTGGAAATCCATCCGGGTCAGTTCCCGCCCCAGTTCTTCGGGTTGGTGGAAGGCGGCGGCAAAAACCTCGCGCAGCAACCTGCGGTCGTACCTGCCCAGAAAATCGCGCGCGTAAATCCAGAAGAGTTTGGTCAGGGCTGTTTCGGCCTTCTTTGCCGGTTGTGCGAGGACAGCCTCACCCTCCTTCAGCAGGTCCTCGGTGTCACTTTGCATCAGAGCCAGCAGCAGGGCGTTCTTTGACCCGAAATAGTTGTAGACGGTGCCCACGCCTACTTCCGCGCGGCCGGCAATGTCTTCGATGGAGGTGTGCTCGAAGCCTTTCCGGGTGATGAGAAAAGCTGCGGCCCGCAGGATGGCCGTCTCGGTTCTGGCACGTTTCTTCTGTCGGATACCGGTCATGAATTCACTCCAAATATGAATACATTCATAATTAGATACCATTCATTATTTTCTGTCAAGACTTTTTGCGCCCGGGGCTCAAACGCCGTCCGCCGGCATTGCCGTTACCAGACTCCGCAAATCAGCATTGACGCCCGCCCCTCTCTCCAGTAGAGTACCGAGCGGCGGTCAGTCCAATCATTCAGGCGGTGAAGGCCCATGGCGGAAAAGGTGAATCGCAGAAGCTTTTTAAAAACGGGAGGCATGATGACGGCGGGAACCTTCCTGTCGGGCGGCGTGCAGGTCCATGCCATGGCCGCGGAGCAGGGTGAGCCGGCCAGGCCGGTGGCGGCCAACGACCACTTGCAGATTGCCCTGATCGGGGCCGGCGGCCGGGGACAATCCGACACCAAGACGGCCGCGCAGGTGCCGGGCGTCAAGGTGCGGGCCGTGGCGGATTGCTACGACGGGCGCCTCGCCCACGCCAAAGAGCTGTGGGGCGCCGACATCCAGACCACCCGCGACTACGCGGAAATCCTGGCCCGCAAGGACATTGACGCGGTCATCATCGGCACGCCCGACCACTGGCACATGCGGGCCGCCACCGACGCCATGAACGCCGGCAAAGACGTCTATTGTGAAAAGCCCATGATCCACCTCTACTCCGACGGGCCCAAAATCATCGAGACGGCGAAGCGCACCGGGCGCATCATGCAGGTGGGCAGCCAGCGCGTCAGCTCCATGATTTATAAGAAGGCGAAGGAACTGCTGGCCTCGGGCGCCATCGGCAAACTGAACATGGTCACCGCCTGGTGGGACCGCAACTCCTCCATCGGCGCCTGGAATTATTCCGTGCCGCTCGACGCCTCGACCACCTCCTGCGACTGGCCGCGCTTTCTCGGCACGGCGCCCAAAATTCCCTGGAATCCCGAGCACTTTTTCCAGTGGCGCAAGTGGAAAGCCTACGGTTCGGGCGAAGCGGGAGACCTGTTCGTGCACCTGTTCAGCGGCACCCACTTTGTCACCGGCGTCAACGGCCCCACGCACGCCATGGCCACCGGCGGGCTTCGCTTCTGGAAAGACGGCCGCAACGTGCCTGACGTGCTGCTGGGCCTGTTCGACTACCCCGAAGGCTTCAATCTCAACCTGCGCTGCAACTTTGTTAATGGCGGCTCCGAAAGCGAGGGCCTGGTCTTTACGGGTTCGGAAGGCACCATGACCATCGGCGGCGACGGGGTCAGCCTGGTGCGGGTCCCGCGCGCGAAGGAACCCGGCTACTCCGTGAATAGTTTTGCGGAGAGCATGCAGAAGGAATTTCTGGCCGCTTATCGCAAGAAGTACCCCATCACCCACCCCACGGGAGAGATCCCCATGGGCGAGGAGAAATACGTTGCCCCGCACGGTTACAACGATACCTACGACCACATGGTGACTTTCTTCAACGCCGTGCGCACCCGCCAACCGGTGGTGGAAGATCCCGTCTTCGGCTTCCGTGCTGCCGGCGCCGCCCTGCTCAGCAACCTCAGCTACGACCAGAAGAAGGTTGTCCGCTGGGACCCTGAAAAAATGAAAGTGCTGGGTTAGAGCGAAGCCGGAGGCCCACCCCGGTCCATTCAGAGCGGCACATCCGTTCCTAGACGCCGGCGGTTACCACGCTGGTCCCCCGTTGGGGCAGGGTTTCGCTTGCCGCCAACTCCGCCCGGAATCGCAGGTGCCGGAGGCGCGTCAGTTCCACCAGCGGCCGCCAGACGGCATGGACCATGTGGTGCTTGATGAGCAAGTGCCAGAAGCGGTTGGAGCGCTTGTAGAGGTACGACATGGCAAGGTACGGAGCAACGGCGCGCCAATCCGCGGGCCGGCGCCGCCAGATGGAAGCGTGCGAAAACAGGCGCTCGTACATCCACGCGTAGCCGTTTTCCAGTTCCTCGGGCGACATGTTTTTGGGGCGGAACACCGCGTGCGCCGTATCGTAGAGCGACCAGTTGCGGTGCAGCAGGCGGCCCTCCGCCTCCATCTGCCGGAACAACGGCGTGGCCGGGTAGGGCGTGAGAATGTGAAACGTTGCGCACTCCAGCCGGTTTTCTTCGATCCATTCAGCGGTGCGAACAAAAGCATCTTTCCGGTCGTGATCGAATCCCAGCACAAACGAACCGTTCACCTGGATGCCGTTGTCGTGCAGCAGCCGGACGCGGCGCGCGTAGTCGTTGGCCTTCGGCGTCTTCTTCCTTGCGTCGGCAAGATTTTCGTCGGTGAGCGACTCAAATCCCACAAAGACGCCCGTGCATCCGGCCAGCGCCATGGCGCGGACCAGGGACGGATCATCGGTGACGTCGATGGAGACGGCGGCGCTCCAGATCTTGTTCGAGCGGCCGCAAGGCGTGGCACAGCTCGCGAAGATACGCAGGCTTCGATCCCAGGTTGTTGTCGATAAAGACGCCGTAGGGCTGGCCATCCGCCGCGAACTCGGCGGCAACCTGTGCGGGCTCGCGCATCCGATAAGGCATGCGCAAACCGTCGGTTGAAAGGTAGCAAAACCCGCAGCGGTTGTGGCAGCCGCGCGTGGCGATCAGGCTGGTGGTCGTCAGAAAGCTGCTGCGCGGCAGGATGGCCCGGCGGGGCGCAGGGTCCAGGCGATAGTCGCTCTCATAGGTGGCCGTGTATTTTGACTTCAGACCGCCTGCCTCCACGTCCGCCAGAATGCGCGGCCAGAGTTGCACGCCATCGCCAACCGCAAGCGCGTCCGCATGGGGAGCGCACTCCTCGGGGCATGACAACACGTGCAATCCGCCCAGCACCACCTTGCTTCCGCGCGTGCGGTACCATCGGGCAAGTTCGAATGCCCGCTTCGCGAACGTCAGGTGGACCGTGATGCCCACCACCTCGGGCATGGGCGAGAAAGGCGGCCGTCCGTCAAGAAGGTTTTCGTCCCAATACCGCAATTCCCAGTGTGCGGGAGTCGTTGCCGCGAAACTCGTCAAAGCGAGCGTGGGCGTCAGCACGTGCTTGCCGAAGCTGGCGTTCGGGTCCTTTGGGTAGAAGGGGTTGATCAGCAGCGCATAGCGCGGCCGGACGGGCCTTGCGGCCGCCATTGAGTCCAGCAGGGGAGGCCGCAGCATTTCATCGGGGCACCAACGGTGTTTCGGGGGTAGCAGAACAGGGTGGCGCGCTCTCATGGGGATGACTTTATATTATAAAGTACTTTATGTAAAGAACTTTGTGGGGGTCTGGGCCCCCAAAGGTGACGGGAAGACGGACCCTGATTGGAACTCCCGAGGAGACCTTCTCCAGCGGGGTGGGTCCGCCAAATCCATGCCGGCAGGAACCACCGGGCTCAAATCCCGATTTCCGCAGTTGCCGGTACCCCTGCTTCGACCCCGCGCGAGAGAATTTTCTTGACTTTTGTCGGCTAGCATGGTAGTCTTATTTCAGCCTTAGGCGGGGGTTATCGGGACAAATGGGACAAAAAAGATGTTATTTTAAAAAACGAAGCCGAGAAGTTATTGATAACAAAGAGTAGGTAATCAAAAACGAACCCAAACGAACCCAAAAACGAAGCCGGGAAGTTGTTGAAAACATTAGATGGCTGAAAAAACGAACCCAAAACGAACCCAAAACAACGCTACCGATCTTGTTGAAAATAAAGGATGGCGGAATAACAAACCCAAAACAAACCGAGACAATCCCCCGAATCCCTAGCCCCTTGGCAGCCTCTTAGCCACTCTTTTCAACCCTCTGCCGATATTGCACCAGGGAACCACGCAGAGAATCCGCGCCCCGCGACTGAAGTTCTCAATTTGACTTCCCTGTCGGCAATCATTAAAATTGAACGTTTGCCCAAATGTGAAAATATCCTCTTGAGGGGGTTGTTATGGCAGTGAAGGTAGGTATCAACGGTTTTGGTCGGATTGGCCGCAATGTTCTTCGTTCCGCGCTCAACGACCCAAACATTCAAGTTGTTGCAGTCAACGATATTACGGACCCCAAAACTCTGGCTCACCTGCTGAAGTATGACTCGGTGATGGGGAACCTCAGCGTCGACGTCACCAGCGGCGAAGACTCCATCACGGTTGGCGGGAAGACGGTTAAAGTTTTCAAGGTCAAGGACCCGGCCCAAATCGACTGGCCTTCGCTGGGTGTGCAGGTGGTGGTGGAAGCCACCGGGCTTTTCCGGACCGCCGAAGATGCCAAAAAGCACCTTCGTGGTTCTGTGAAGAAAGTGATTATCACGGCGCCTGCCAAGAATGAAGACATTACCATCGTGCTGGGCGTGAATGAAAAGGATTACGATCCGGCCAAACACAACATTATTTCCAACGCATCCTGCACCACCAACTGCCTGGCCCCCGCTGCCAAGGTTCTGGACGAGAACTTCGGCATCAAGAAGGGCGCCATGACCACCATTCACTCCTACACCAACGATCAGCGCATCCTGGACCTGCCGCACAAAGACCTGCGCCGGGCCCGTGCCGCGGCGCTTTCCATCATTCCCACCACCACCGGAGCGGCCAAGGCCGTGGGACTGGTGCTGCCCCAGCTGAAGGGCAAGCTCGACGGCTATGCCATGCGCGTGCCCACTCCCAACGTTTCGCTCGTTGACCTGGTCGTGGTACTGGAAAAGCCGACCACCACCGAGGAAATGAACGCCGCGTTCAAGAAAGCGGCGGAAGGCCCGCTGAAGGGCATTCTCCAGTACTCGGAAGAGCCGCTGGTTTCCATCGACTTTCGCGGAAACCCGTATTCATCGATTATCGATGCCCCATTCTGCAAGGTGATCGACGGTGACCTGGCGAAAGTTACCACCTGGTACGACAATGAGTGGGGTTACTCCTGCCGTGTCCGCGACCTGATCAATTACATCGGAAAGAGCCTGTAGGCAGCAGTCAGTAAGCAGAAGGCAGAAGGCAGTGCAGACATCAGTTTCCGACCCTTGGTTCCAGCGGGAGGTGCGAAATGCTTCTCCCCTGTATGGATTCTGGGAGTTGGAGCGATGAAACATGGCGGCAACGCTCAGCGGCTACCGGAGTTTAAAGGTCTACCAGCTCGCTTTCGAACTGGCTATGGAGATTTTCAATTTTTCCAAGTGCTTTCCGCAGGAGGAGCGCTACTCCATGACCAGCCAGATTCGACGTTCTTCGCGTAGCGTTGCCGCCAACATAGCCGAAGGTTTTCGCAAGCGGCAGTATCCCGGCATGTTCGCAAGCAAATTGGCCGATTCGGATGCTGAGGCGACGGAAACGCAGGTTTGGTTGGATTTCGCGCACGAATGCGGCTACTTGTCAGGAGAAGAGCAGAAGCGGCTTGTTTCCAGATATGAAGAGCTTGGTAAAATGATTGGAAGCATGATGCGGGACCCCGGAAAATTTACGCCTCGGTGAACTTTACTGCCTTCTCGCTTTCTGCCTTCTGCGCGCTATGTGTGTTGAGGCTCACCGTTTACAAGGAGTGAAATCTATGGCGAAATTATCTATTCGCGATGTTGACCTGAAAGGCAAAGTGGTCTTCATGCGGGTTGACTTCAACGTGCCGCTGAATGACCAGGGCGAAATCACCGACGACACCCGAATCCGCGCCAGCCTGCCGAGCATCCAACTGGCGCTGGACAGGGGCGCGAAGCTGGTTCTCGCCTCTCACCTGGGCAGGCCCAAGGGAAAGGTTAATCCCAAGATGTGCCTGCAGCCGGCTGCCGAGCGCCTGGCCACGCTGCTGAACAAGCCGGTCAGCTTTGCCACGGACTGCGTGGGCCTTCAGGCGGACAAGCACGTGGAGGAACTGAAGGAAGGCGAAGTCGTGCTGCTTGAGAACCTGCGCTTCCACAAGGAAGAGGAAGCGAATGATCCGGAGTTTGCAAAGCAACTGGCCGGCAAAGCCGAGGTTTACATCAACGACGCATTCGGCTCCGCCCATCGCGCGCACGCTTCGACGGAAGGCATCACCCACCACGTTCCGGTGAAGGCGGCGGGTCTGCTGATGGAAAAGGAAGTCGAGTATCTGGGCAAGGCTCTCGGGAATCCGCAGCACCCTTACGTGGCCATCGTGGGTGGCGCCAAGGTTTCCGACAAGATCAAGTTCCTGCAAAACCTGATGGGCATTGCCGACACCATCCTGATCGGCGGAGCCATGGCCTACACCTTTCTCAAGGCGCAGGGCGTGGAAGTGGGACTTTCGAGAGTTGAGGCCGACAAACTTGACCTGGCGAAGGAACTGCTGGAACAGGCCCGGCAGAAGAACGTGAACTTCCGGCTGCCCCAGGACCACGTGGTGGCCGAGAAGCTGGACGCCTCGGCCCAGGGCTGAAACGGTTGACTCCGTTAGCATTCCCGCCGACCGCATGGGCCTGGATATCGGTCCCAAGACAAGGGCCGAGTATGCGGCCGCCATCAAGCAGGCCAAAATGATCATCTGGAACGGGCCCATGGGGGTGTTTGAGATCGACCAGTTCGCGCAGGGCACCATGGAAGTGGCGAAGGCTGTCGCCGAATCAGAAGCCGTTTCAATTGTTGGAGGCGGTGATTCGGTGGCTGCGGTCCACAAGGCCGGCATCGAAGACCGGATCACGCACATTTCGACCGGCGGCGGCGCTTCACTTGAGTTTCTGTCAGGACTCAAGCTGCCCGGCGTGGAAGCCCTGCCGGAAAAGCAGTAGGCAGAAAGCAGAGGCGGTAAGCAGAAAGCAGCGTGCAAAAGGCTGCCTGCATTAGGCGGGGCAACTCGGCAGTTCATGGTTTGTTTTCAGCGCAACGTGCCGGATGCAACGGATGCGAAGCTCACTGCAAAGCAGCCTTCTTGTCTGGCTCCTGGCTGCTGCCTTCCCGGTTCTGATTGCCTGCTGCTTACGGCTTACTGCCTACTTTTGAAAAATGGGGACGGACTACATGCGAAGACCTGTGATTGCTGGAAACTGGAAGATGTTCAAGACGCGCGGTGAAGCCGTGGCGTTCATCGAGGGACTCAAGGCCCGGGTGGCGAAAGTCGGCCACTGCGAGGTGGTTGTGGCCCCGCCTTTCACCGCGCTGGCGGAGGCTGCCCAGGCCGCCAAAGGAAGCGGCATCGGCATCGCGGGCCAGGACGTCCACTGGGATGCTGAAGGTGCGCACACCGGCGACGTCTCGCCGGGCATGCTGCTGGATGCGGGCTGCTCGCACGTGATCATCGGCCACTCGGAGCGGCGGCACGACCACGGCGAAACCGACGAGCAGGTGAACCGCAAACTGAAGGCCGCGCTGGCCGCCGGCCTCACGCCGATTGTCTGCGTGGGAGAAACGCTGGAAGAACGCGGAAGCCAATGAGACGCAGAAGGTGCTGGAACGCCAGTTCCAGGGCGGTTTCGCCGGGTTGACCCCCTCTGAGTTTTCCCGTATCATTATGGCTTATGAGCCCGTCTGGGCGATCGGCACCGGCCGTACCGCTACCCCGGAGCAGGCAGAGGAAAGTCATGCGTACCTGCGGGAACTGACCCGCGGGCAGTTTGGCGAAGAGCAGGCCCAGGCTGTGAGGATCCTCTACGGGGGAAGCGTCAAGCCCCAGAACATCAAAGGATTGATGGCCCAGCAAGACCTTGACGGGGCGCTGGTGGGCGGCGCCAGTCTCAAAGTTGATTCCTTTGCGGCGATTATTGATTACCCGTCGGCCTGAGGAGATGCCGCACGGCGGGCAGGTTCGAAAGGAATTTTCTTATGGTATTAGCAGTTACGGCTCTCCAGATTATTTCGTGCGTCCTGCTGGTTGTGATTGTCCTCATCCAGGGTGGAGAGAACGTTGATATGGCGGCGGCCTTTGGCGGTTCAAGCCAGGCGGCTTTTGGCCCCCGAGGCGCGGTCACAACCCTTGCCAAGATCACCTGGGTGCTGGGCGCCATTTTTATGGCGACTTCGGTGACGCTGGCCATCTGGGCTACGAAGGTTACGTCAAACTCGGTGATGCAGAACGCACCGTCCCAGACTCAGTCGGCCCCGGCAGCTCCTGCAGCCCCGGCGGCGCCAGCCAAGAAATAAGGGAGAAACCGCTCTTTACGACGCCATGCTTCGCAGCATGGGCCAGTCAAATTGCCCTCCACGCGGAAGTGGCGGAATTGGCAGACGCACCAGCTTGAGGGGCTGGCGGTCGCAAGACCGTGGGGGTTCGAGTCCCCCCTTCCGCACCAATAAGTTACAGACAATTCTAGAGACCGTCTCTGTTGTCAAGTTGTCAAGTCTGTTGTCATGACCTGACCGAGATTTTGTACCAATCCAAGTGAGAGAGTTTACATCACAGCTCGGGGCTGTGAAACTGGTCTTGGCGTACCAGAGGGCTATAGGCCGCCGGTGCCGGCGGCCTATAGCCGAGCGCCGAATGCGGGCACCGGGTGTTGTATTCCACCCTCCACTCCTCGATTACGATCTGCGCCTCCTTCAGCGAATAGAAGATTTCTCCATTCAGGCATTCATCCCGCAGCTTCCCGTTGAAGCTCTCACAGTAGCCGTTTTCCCAAGGACTTCCCGGTTCGATATACAGCGTCCCCGTTCCTAAGCTCCCCAGCCATTTTCGCAACTCCCGGGCCACGAATTCAGGGCCATTGTCTGAGCGTAAGTACTCCGGGATGCCCCGTACCAGCATTACATCCGCCAGCGTTTCGCTCACTCCTAGAGCCGTCTATGGATGCAGAGACGACCGCTGCAAAATGCTCTCCGACCAGCTTGAACGCTACAGGGTTGACACTGACTGCCTTGAGGTCCTGACGATGCCGACATTAGAAATTCAACTTGGACGGTTTCTTGTTTCTCTACAGCTTTGACACTTCCCTTCAAAAGTTCGACCGATTTCTCAGTATTTACCTTTGGAGGATAAATATGGCCGCACTTGAAAAACACTATACGGTAGCTGAAGTCGCGAAGTTGTGGAGTCTCTCGGAGGACACGATTCGGAAGCTTTTCCGGGATGACCCAGCCGTTTTGAAGATTGGGGAAGGAGAGAAGCTGCACAAACGCAGCTATTTCGTTCTGCGCATTCCGGAAAGCGTCGTGCTGAGAGCGCATGAAAAACTGCGCAGAACACGTTAGGCCGCGGCAGTTTCGATCTTGATCTTGCCGGCGTCTACATCAAGATTCTTACCGATCATAGTCTTCGCAATTGCCTGCTGGGCCTTGCGGGCTTCATTAATGTGGTATTCCTGCATCTCTTTAACCCAGGGCAGGTATGCCTTCTCTGTCGTCTGCGTCTTGGAGTGGCCCAACATTCGGGATACGGTGAAGATACTGGTCCCATGTGTCAGGTACCAAACCGCGAATGTATCGCGGAACATATAAGGATGCGGTTTGCGTGTTCGGTGGTCCGTCCTTACCTCGCTGATCCCTGCCAATTTGAATAAAGCACCATATCGATGGGCCCATTTACGCGTGTCGCTAGCTAAGGTGGATTTCCGTGACCGGAATGGCATTTCCGGGCCGACGCTGTCGCGTTCAAGAGGTACATCCCGCAGCAGAATGCGAACATGGTCAGGCAGAGGCACAATTGCGAGTTCCCCAGACTTCTGCCTGCGGTAGGTTAGGACCCCTTTAGCGTCTACGAGGCTGGGACTATACAGAACGGCGTCCACGGGAGCCATGCCTGTCCACCTCAGCAACTCAGTAAACACCATCAGCCGCCGCCGCCACGCAGTGCGGGTGGCGTCGGGAACATTTTCCGGAGCATAGAGTGGGATGGCCTTCAGGATTCGGGCATACTGGTTATCGGTGAATATCGCGGTCCGGTTACCCTTCGCCACCTTGATGTTTGCAATCCCACAAGTGGGATTGTCGTCAATCCAACCCCGAGCCTTGCAGAAGTTGAAAAAGCCCTTCACGCGCCTCCAGCGCTGATGATTTGTGACGTCGGAGTTGCCGCGCCAGGAGGCTCGCCACTCGGTCAGGTGTGTTGAGGTTAAATCTGAAATGTGAGTGATCCGCCGATCAGATGGTCTGTTGGCATTGTACTTTTCCACCCACCGGAAAAGACGACCAGCCCTGGTGACGGTCTTCGATTCGAGGTTGACGGAAGCGAACAGCGACCGTGAATTCCGAACCGTGCTGTTATCCCCCAGTCGGGCAATCTGATCGGCGAGAAATAATGCGACCGCCTCTTCCAGCCGTACACGCTGCTGTTCTTTCTCGGTCAGCAGACGCTTGAGTCTTACTTTCTCCGGGTCCCAGGAATCCCGCAGCTCTTGAGCCTGTTGTTCAGCACGTTCCCAGGAACGGGTCCTGGCGCTTACCCGCCGATTTTTCCCTGAGCCATGGCCCTCATAGATGAGAAGAGATTTCGGGCAGCGGCACTTTCGCCAACTCCCGCCCCGGTGCTTGTCTTTACAGTTTTTACTATGGCGAACGAAGACCGTAACAGTCTTTGAATAAAATAGAAACCGGGGCTGGATCGGGTCCAACCCCGGTTTCGGTCTTTTAGCTTTCCATCTCGGCAATACCCCCAAAGCCTTAATACTGGACAGCGGGAGCAAAATTCGCCGAGTATGCCAAAAATATGCCAAAATTTTTGCGGCTTTTTTCAACTGATTGAAAACAAGCCGCTTGCGCCTAAATATCGTAGTACAGCGCGAGCATAAGTTGGATACTCGGAATCAGTAACTTACTGATTCTGCAATTCGCTCAAGCTGTGAACCCCGGTAGAATGGGGCAAAAGTATGCCAAAAGTATGCCAAAATCTCGGACCCCAATCTCGATTTCACACTTTACTACGAAACGCCGAAATTGCAACCCAAAATGGAGACAAGAAAATGGCATCTAACCAATTCGTCAGATCTCTTGGAAAGAAAATCCTGTTGTCGACTCGTCCGGTATGACATGTGACTACGTCGGAGTTGCGACCACTCAATGCCGTGTTGGATAAGGAGGTACATGTGCCAGAACTCAAAATTGCGCTGACTCGTGAAAAGCTCTACGTAAAGCTCTGGAGCACACCGATGCAGAAGCTGGCGGCCGAGTTCGGCTTTTCTGACAGGCCCGCTTCTACCTTGTTAACGCAGCTGCATTGTCTTGCTGGCTTGAGTAATTGTCTAAAGCCTCGAATTCTTATCCGTCGGGCGACAAACCGGCCTCTCGAGTGTAGCGCCGACGGATCCGTATCTGTTCGTCAATGATGATACTGGACGTTTCTTACCCGCTTAACTATGGGCTGTGCATCTGAGAAGATAACTGCGACTTCACCATGGGTTCAACTCCCCCTTCCGATCCAATACGGACGCTGGCTTTTCCGAGACAAACGGGTCGAGCCGGTCCGCCTGCTTTGTCGCCCACTCGATCCAGGCCTTGTAATGCTGCTGCTCCTCGGCAGACCATGATTGAGATTTCTCCGCATAAGCTGAAATGAATCGGCGCATGCGTTCCGCACGTTCCCACAGATCAACCCACTTGTTGAACTGCTCCAGCTTTTTCTCCTCCTCCTGGATGTCTTTCTGGAGCTGCGCCCTCTCCTGTGTACGTTTCTGCTGCTCAGCCTCGCGTTTCTTGCGGTCTTCCTCTTGACGCCGCAGCGCGACGGCGGTTCGCAACAGTCCGGCCACGAAATCCGGGACGAGGTTCTCAATCCGCCGGACTTTTGCATCACTCCACTGAGCCCGTTGTGCATACTTTCCCGAAGTCGTCGAGCGAATGACCAGCGCGAGCTTGCCGCCAGGTTCATGCGTCACGACTTTGTCGTAATCCCATCGATCAGTTGGATTGGGCACTCTCGGGTTCTGCGTAACGACTCTCCGAATTGGCTCCTCGATCCCGAAGGACACATGCTCGCCATTGATCAAGGCCGTAGTGTTTCCCTCCTCCGAGATTTCAACACCGGAACCCTGGCGTTCCAAAACGCCTAGGATTTGATTCATTATCAGCAGGGCGCGTTCCAGAGTGCCCTCGCTCACTTTCACGTCTAGGCCACCTGCCTCTCGTGGTAGAAGGATGCCATGCTCATCCTTGCGGCTGCGACTTCGCAAGAGGCTTGCAGTATGTCGAACTAGCGGATGTGGTCGTCCAGAGCCATCGATTGGGGGTGGGTTCAGCGCACCTGAAGAGAGCAGCCCATTAATTGCCGCGAATTCAGGATCGTTCTCATTCTGAGTTGCCGGCTTCTTCTGCACTATGGGAGAACGATAGATCACTGGAATCTTGTCCAGCTTCGGTAACGGAGGCTTCTTAGCGCCTTCTTTCCCATAAGCCAGCTTCGCCCAGTGACCACGTCCCGGAACTGGAACACGGAGTTTTCGGCACGTTTTGCCCAGAGCGACCGCGGACACCCCGTAGCTCTCAGCCACTTTTATTAGAGGCTTTTCCCAGACTTCTCGATAGAGCTCTTCACGATCGTACGGCAGCAACAATGGTGTCCTCCCCTCTAAGGGTGATTGCTTCTCCTCGATGTGATTGTTTAACCGACCGTATTACGCCCGGCTACGCGCCCCCTGCCGATTGCCTCTTCCACTCGACCTCCAAATGGATTCCGAGTCTCAACAGGGCATTCCTTTCGAGTTTCAGGTGATCCTTCATCCGAGGTGTTCCCAGCAGCCTGTGTACCAGCGCTGCCGGACACGCGTTGTGTTGGCGAAATAGGTGGAGCAGTTCGATCGTTACGTCCGACTCACACTCGAGAAGTGTGCGGCGAAGGGAATTCACTTCGTACGTTCCCTCAGGATTCCAGGTCGCCCCGTGAGCAAGCAGCACACAAACACATTCAAGAGATCGCGAGACATCATATTTCGACTTCAACTTTTTCCAGCTGTGAGCATCGAATCGCACGAAACCAAGCCCCCGCAAAACGGTATCGAGCGCTGAGGAGCCACCGTTGGCCTTGTCGTTTGGATTAACGCCCATCTCGAGCAAGTATTCCAACGTTTCCTTCCGGGCCCAAATTGCAGCGCAGTTAAGTAAGCTCGGGAAGGTTATCTCTGCTGGGGTCCGGCTTCAGCCTTTTCAACACATCGAGGTTTTCCGAACGACAGGCCTCCTCCAGCCCGGAGGTGTAGCACTCAGGGTCTTCTGTGTAATCCTTCTCCAGGCATGGACCACGGGAGCGGGGATCGCCACCGGCCCACATAAGCAGACTGACCCATTTCAGATCTCCCTCACCGCAAAAGTAGCGAAGCGCACAATCCAATTGCTCCTGTAATGATGCTGCGAGTTCTGGATGGGCGCGTTTGTATTCCACGAAGGGACGGAGCGCTGTACGGACTTTGGCACCAAACGCTTCCGCGAAAGGCCGTCCCTCGAGGGGATCGGCGCCGTGGTCAAGAAAGAAGCGAATTAGCGTTGGCTCCCACGTGAGCAGAACGTCCACAAGAGGGACCGACCTAATATCGGCACCGTTGGCCAGGAGCAACTCAACAAGATCCAGCCTGCGCGATGATACCGCACGGCCTAGGGCGGCGTCTCGCACTGATTGGTTGCTCTCGTGTTTCGCAATCAGCTCAACAAGGCTGTGGAATCCGGTCTCGACGGCGATCTCAAGCAGGGTCCGCTGTCTTCTGCCTTTCGTCGTGGCGGCAATCTCCAGCGACTTGCCATCCTTGATCCATTTTTCAACTTCGTACAGCCTTCCCGCGCGGCACAACCGAACAAGTTCTCTTGCCTCGTTATCCCCAGCATTGGCAGGTTGAGTTTTGCCCATCAGTAATCAGTCCTGACGTCCATCTCCAATCAACGGGATCCCACGTCGAGCTAGCATCACCCTTAAGGATCGGGTTCAAGAATTGAGCTGCAGCTTGTGCGGCTTCTTCAATCGTTGCCCAAGTGAGAGCGAGTTCACGCGCTAGTTGCCTGTAGGAAGAGCCGATACGCTTCGGTGGATCTGGCATTTCCTGTGGCACGGCATGCGTAGCTCTGGCCTGGAACGTTGCTTCAATAGCTTGCCTCAGCTTCGTTTGTCGAATTTCTCCATTGAGGCCGCGAGAAGGATGTCGGCCAGATCGCGTGAGCGACTAGTCTCACCGCTCGCGTACGTCCTCGTGTAGGTATGGAGCTTCTCTGCAACCTGTGTTGCAAGAGGATAGCAACGTACCGTCGCCGGCTCGATGTCAGCAAACCCGAGGACATCAGGCGCAGTAAGCACCTCGGGAGGCCCAAGGACCGGATCACCGAATCCGACATCCAGATGGAAATTTTCAAACTGGCGGCCATCGAGCAGACAGCGAACTGGGAAGCGCAAGCCGTTTCCTGGCGCTCCTGTCGCTGCATCTACTGGTTCACCGACTTCGAACTCAAACCAGTCACTGAAGGCGAAGGAAGCCGCCGCTCGGAGATGGGCGGCAGTTTCTTCACGGTTCCAGCGGTTGGTTGCTGAAAGGTCGATGTCTTTGGTCGTTCGAGCCCGAGCCCCGAGACGAAGTTGGAGAGCAAATCCTCCCTTCACGATCCATGCTTCGGCCTCCTTCTTTGCTAGCCGGGCCAGGAATCGGTCGAACGCAACCATCTTCCTCAGGCGCGTCAAAGACTGTCTGCCTTCGAGGCTCTGTTGCCGAAGTCGTTCTTCCAGGGCGCGACGAAATGCGGCAGCGGTCTTGTATTTCACGAGCGACCTTTCGATGTGTTCAGGCAGGCCTTAATCAGGCGTGCCGCTCGTCCCCCCCGGCGCTTCGCTTCTGCCAGGAGTGCTTGACTGGTGGCAAGTCCGCGTTCGAGCGCTTCCCGTATGGCACGGGAAACATGATCTTCGGAAAGCCCTGCTCTAGCCACATCGGCTATAGTACGCGGAACTGAGGTAACCTGCAGTCCTTCACGCTCTACTACATCTGCAGACGGCAGGCGATTCGTATGGAGACGAATTCCCTTTCGTCTGTGAGATGCGGTTCGCGGAATGGTCACATGGATTTCCTCAGAGAGGACATCAGACAGGTCATAGAGAGCTAGAGCACTTTCATGAGAGATGGTAGACTTCGGGCCACACTTCAGCCAAGCCACAAAAAGATCCTCAAATCGGGAAGACGGAAACTGGACCAGGCGATAAACTCCGTGCGCGACCCTCTGAAAACGGCCATTTTTTGAATAATCGGCCAGTCGCTCCCCGGAAAAGCCTGCTCTGGCCGCCTGACAAGCTGTAAAGTATCCTGCCTGCTGCTCTGCAAGATTATAGAGAGCATCGTGATCGGGGTTTGTCTTGGTCATAGCCTTTATTGTGTGCAAAACATTTGGATATACCTAATATTATGCACACATTGTGCCGAAAGAAAGTACCTTTGTCCAGCTCGAATTCAGCAGGAAGGAACGTTCTTTTCAGCGGTCGACAGTTTTGTCCGGTCTTGGGAACTGAGCAAATCACTTCGAGCGTTCGCTGAAAGACTCTCCACCGAAGCGGAGCGGGAAGGCATCCCTGAAGACCAGAGGCAGGATATCCGTGCCATGGCGAAATGGGTCATTCGCCACGCAGAGTTTGTCGACCCGTTAACCAACTTCGCGTGGATGATCGGCCAGTTCAAGAACCCGCCATGGGACTACGCAAGCTAAGGGCGATCCAGTCATGAGAGGTCGTCCCCAAGGCGAGCATGACGCAGCTAACCGAACCATGGGATTCAGTGTTTCTGATCGAAGCAGGGAAGGTAGAATTGCTGCGTGCCAAGGTGGTCCCTCCCTGGCCCGGCACCTCTCGGTCGCCCCTCCCGAGGGCGCAAGAGAGGTGTGCCCGTTGTCCACAGACTCCTCTTCAGTCTTCATCAGGAATTACAGCCTGTTCTTGGTAATGCTAAAGTGGCAGACCCTGGAAGCGCTTCAGGACGGGTGAAACGTTGCTCTTAGCAGACATTCATGGCCGCCCTGTGGCCGCCGCTCAAGACGACGAAAATTATCTTTCTTCTCCGTCTTCGGGCACCTCCGGTATATCCCGCCGAAATATTTCTGGGGACGGCTCCTCTGTCTCGCACAGGGACATGCTGACGGCCATCCCCAAAACTCGCTTACGACTTCATTCATCAGACGGGGCATGGCATTCGGAATGGCGTCACTCAAAGTGTTCTTTTCGCCCGAGCATGCGACGTGCGGTGAACACGACCTGATTCTCAACTTTGAAGGGCCAGGACTGCGCCCGATAACCTTGGTGATTGAAGTGAAGCTGCGGTCTGGAAGGACGGCGGCGGGGAAGATCAGCTTGTCGCTATCTACGTATTCTGGAGGAATTAGAGGAGTTCCCGGGGCTTGACTTGCCTGATGATTCGTTGGGCGCGCTCGTGTACCTGACCCCTCGTGAATTGCTAACGAGGTACTTGAAAATTTGAAGCTGTCCCCAAACCCGGACAGAGACCGAAGCAAGATATTCCGCCTCCAGTGGCAGGATTTCATACTGGCGTGTGATGAGAGCCTGCGGACTGGGGAGGATCAGATCGACATGATCTTGCGCGATGTACAAGAATCTTGAGACGGAGGGGCTTGAAATACTTTTCAGGGTTCAAAGATTTGCCCCATTTCCTGAGTTGCGAGTACGGAGAGCACCCTCGATAAGCTGTTTGTTCGATTGGGTCCAACGCCTGAGCTGCGCGTGCAGCGACCGCGTTTTGACATGCTGTTTTTTCGACTGAAACCGTCACACCTTTTTGCAATAAGGAGGGCGCCGTGGGTAAAGGAAGTGCAGGATACGGAAAATCGGTTGGCACAGCACTAAGGATGGTCTGACAGCTTCACTTGGACACTATGCGGTTGTTGACAGATTCGATGGCCGCATGGTGGAATGGAGGTCAGTTTTTGGAAACAACGTAACTCGCGACATCAGCACCAGCCTTCCTACCCGGTTCTGGATGGCGGAAGGTGTCTATCGCTACTATTTCTTTCGGCGGAGCCTGCGACAGTTCGGGCATCACCATTGTCTTCGAAGCTACAGAAGAGAAACGACGGGCCGCTGTTTTTCGCTGCGGGCATTGAATATCACGTTCAACAGGCCCAGGAAGTAGCAGCCGTGTGTAACCCCTGGGACATCTGAAATCTGTTCTTTCAAAAGCAAAAAACAGGAACTGGGACTCGCGAGAACTTACAATGACCCTTTTCCCAGCGGGTTAAACGCGCTGGCTTGATCGCGGTTCCTCTGTACTCGATCAACAGCGTCGAGGATGCACATGGGTTGTTTCAAAGCTGGGCGAACAAACGGGCAATTTGTGATGGGAAGAGGCTCTGACTCGTTGACTTACTCATCCAAGATCGACCCGCCTCCCAACGCGCGTCCGAATGTGCCCGCTGAGCACATTCAGCGCAGACTAAATTTCACTCCGAAAGTATTTTGTCAATGATATGCTTCCCTGCCTGTGCCGCATCTCAACCTTC
>CAVSWQ010000006.1:0-151159 GCA_963731705.1 uncultured Acidobacteriota bacterium | reverse complement strand
GCGACGCTCTCGCGGAAATTGTTTACACCTCCGGAACCACGGGGGAACCGCGCGGCGTGATGATCACGCACGGCAACCTGCTGGCCAATCTGGAGCCGATTGAGCGCGAGATCCGGCGGTATGAAAAACTCAGTATTTCTTACCATCCCATTCGATTTCTCCATCTGATTCCGCTCAGCCACCTGTTCGGCCAGGTGACGGCGTTGTTTATTCCCCAACTGCTGCGGGGCGTGGTGATCTTTCCGGAGAGCCAGTCGCCGGCCATGCTGGCGCGCACCATCCGCGAGCGGCGGGTGTCCGTGATGGTCTCAGTGCCGCAGCAGCTTGAGGCGATGGGGAATTGGGCCAAAGGGCGGCTTTCTGAAGACGGGTATGAAAACCCCGAGGCGGCCATCGAGCAGGCGGTGCGGGAGCGATGGTCTGTCCCAAAGCGGTGGTGGAAATTTCGCCGCCTCCACAGCCGCCTGGGCTGGAAGATGTGGGCCTTTGTGGTGGGCGGCGCGGCGCTTCCGGCGGAGTTGGAGCAGCTTTGGAACCGATTAGGCTATGCAGTCATCCAGGGTTACGGACTGACGGAAACGGCTCCGGCGATTACCATCACCCATCCCTTCAAGATTCGGCGCGGCGCGGTGGGCAAGCCCCTGCCCGGCGTGGAAACCCGCATTGCCGGGGACGGTGAAGTTCTGGTGCGCGGCGAAAACGTTTCGCCGGGATATTACCGGGACGCTGATGCCACGCGGGAAAGCTTTGAGAACGGATGGCTGCACACGGGCGACCTGGGACGCTTTGATGAAAACGGCAACTTGATTTACCTGGGGCGCAAGAAAGACGTGATTGTGACGGCGGAAGGGTTGAATGTTTATCCGGATGACGTGGAGAAGGCGCTGCGCGACCAGGCGGCCATCGAGGAAGCCGCAGTTGTGGGCAAGCATTCCGCGGCGGCCGTTAGCCGTACAGTGGTGCATGCCGTGCTGGTGCCGAGAGCGGGCGCAACCCATGATGATCTGGAAGCTGCGGTGCGCGAGGCCAACAACGTGCTGGAGCCGCACCAGCGGGTCCGCGACTTTTCAGTGTGGCCGGAAGCTTCGCTGCCCCGAACCCTGAGCACGCAAAAACTTCAGCGAGCCAGGGTGGCCGCCTGGGTCAACGCCGGGGAAGGCGAGCGAAAACCTTCGGCTGCGGCCGGCGAGGCCCACAACTGGCGCGATTTTCTTGCCGGGTTGGGAACGCCGCCTGAAAGAATCCGGCCGGAGGCGCGGCTGGCCGAAGATCTGGGGCTGTCTTCTCTGGATCGCGTGGAGTTGCTGACGTGGCTCGAAACATCCGGCTATTCATTTGACGAACAGGAACTGGCCCGCGCGCAAACAGTGGGCGACGTGGAAAAGCTGCTCCAGGCGCCGTCCGGGCTTGCCGCTCCGGCTGCCGTTCCTTCGACTGCCGGGGAAAGGGAAGGTTCGCCTGAAGTTCAGCGGGCGCCACCAAAGCCTGCGCCCTTGCCAAAGATTGCAAGCCCGGCCGAGCCCCGCTGGCCGCTTTCCCGCGCGGCCGCGGTGGGGCGTGAGGCGCTCCAGATGCTGCTGGCTTTTCCGTTGTTGCGTTATTACGTCAAGACGGAGGTGCATGGGGCCGAAAAGCTGCGGCAGCTTCGGGGCCCCGTGCTGTTTGTGTCAAACCACCAGAGCCTGCTTGACCCTCCTGTCATCCTGCGATCTTTTCCGGCCCGGATTCGCCGCCGCGTCGCGCCCGCCATGGGCGAAGCCGCCTTGCGGGGACATTCGAAAGCCACGTTGTTCTGGGCGCGGCTGGCGTTTAACGTGTACCTGATTTCAGACGACCCCAGCCGGGCGCAGGAAGCGCTGCGGCGCGCGGGGCGCCTGGCTGACCGTGGGTATTCCACGCTGCTGTTTCCCGAGGGCGAGCGGACCTGGGATGGCCGGCTGCTGCCGTTTCGATCGGGCGTTGGGGTCATGGTGGAACGACTTCAACTCCCCGTGGTTCCTTTGCTGATTCGGGGGCTCTTTGAGGTCTGGCCGCGCACGAAGGAACGCCCCGTCCGCGGCAAGGCGCAGCTCTGGGTTGGCGATCTGATGGAAATTCTGCCCGGCGAGTCCGCAGGGGATTTCACCCGGCGACTGGAAGAGTTCTATCGCGTATGGCGTCCCTGAGGCGGCTTGACGTATCAATTCACTGTCCCGTAGACTAAATGTTGATTTGTTTAAGGTAACCCTTCAATATGCGAATCCATAAGTGCATCGCCGCCGCGGCGCTTGTGCTGATGTCGGCATCCGCTCTCCGGGCCCAAGGCCCGACCCAGTTCTTCCCTCTCAAGGATGTTCGTCCAGGACTTCAAGGCGTTGGCCGAACGATTTTTCAGGGGAACAAGGTTCAGGAATTTCAGGTTGAGTTTCTGGGCGTGCTGAAGAACTTTCTGGCCCCAAAACACAACGTGATCCTGGCGCGCCTGTCGGGCGGACCGCTGGCCGAGACGGGTGTGATTGCCGGCATGAGCGGAAGTCCCGTTTACGTGGACGGCAAGCTGGTGGGGGCGGTGGCGCTGGCATTTCCCTTTTCCAAAGAAGCCATAGCGGGCATCACTCCGATCCAGGAGATGCTGGACGTTGTTCCCGAAGCACCGGGTGCTCATGTTTCGGCAAAGGCGAGGCCCGCGTCCACAAGGCTGCCCTTCAAGATTGCGGGTACAACGCTGCATCCTGCCGGTTCAATACGGCTGATTCCTGATGGGACCGGCAATGACTTGAGCGTTCAGAAGCTGATGAAGCTTCTCCCCTCGGGGGGCGGCAACGGGGCGCTCACCGACCTGCTGCTTCCACTCCGCTTTGGTGGTTTCTCCGCCGAGGCCATGGACGCCTACTCGCCGCTGTTCAACCGGATGGGACTGCATCTGATGCAGGGGGCTGCGCTTTCCAGCAGCCCTGAACCCATGCCGGCCAATCCCCAAGGGCCTGAGCCGGGGACGATGGTCAGCCTGTCGCTGGTGAAGGGCGACCTGAACCTGAACGTCGATTGCACGGTGACTTATCGAAAGGGAAATGACTTATATGCCTGCGGGCACCGTTTCCTGATGGTGGGACCGACGAAGATACCTTTTTCGCAATCGCATGTGCTGGCATCTGTTCCCAGTGTTGCGAGTTCTTTCAAGATCGACGTGCCGGGGCCGGAAGTGGGAACGATTCGCCAGGACCGTTTTGGGGCGATCTACGGAGTGGTTGGAGAAAAAGCGCCCATGATCCCGGTCCATATCCATCTGGATTCGACGCTGAACACCAGGACGGACTACAACTTTGACATCGTCGAGCAGTCATTCCTTTCACCTCTACTTTTGAATCTGGGCATTATATCCACGCTGAGCGGCACTGAGAGGGGGTTGGGCCCCTCCACCCTGGAACTGCGGGGAAACATCCACCTGAAAGGCGGCGAAACCGTCAGGATTGAGGACGTTGCGTCCGGGGAGCTCAATACGGCAGTCGTCGCGGGCGCGGCGGTTTCTTCTCCGTTGAATTATCTTCTTGATGGCAACTTCCCAGGTATGAGCATCCAGGGAATCGACCTGAACATTGTTTCAACAGATGAGAAGCGTGTGGCTACCCTGGAGCAGGTGTGGAGCACCAAGTCGCAGGTGAAGCCGGGTGACCATATCGAGGTGACCGGGTTGCTCCGGACGCCTTCCGGCGGGACGGTCGTTGAAAAGATCCCGGTCGATATTCCGGAAAGCGTCAGCGACAAGAGCCTCTCACTGGTTGTCGGAAGCGGGGTGGACCTGAATGCGATTCAGAACCGCCTGACTCCCATCAGCACAACGCCGCGTGACCTGCACCAACTGGTGAGGGCCTTGAACCGGATGCGCAGAAACAACCGTCTTTATGTGCTGCTGATGACCCCGCAGAGGTCCCTGACATTGCAGGGCGAAGAATATCCATCGCCGCCGCCTTCCATGGTGCAAACCTTTTTGTCTGATCCTTCCGTCTCCAGCAATGTGATCTACGGCAACGCTTCGGTGATTGGTGACTACCAGACCAAGTCGACGCAGTATACAATCCGGGGTAAAAAGACGCTTTACTTGAAAGTCGAAAACATGGGGAACTGACGCGGCGCTTCATCGGTCACGGAAACGGTAAAACTTAGAATCCATTCCAAGAGCGTGTACATGAAATCATTGGCGAAATTACTTTTCCTTTTTCTGGCAATTGCGGTGGTGGCCCCGATTTCGCTCTCGGGAGTCGAGACCTCTATATGGCAAGTCAGTGATTTCAAGGACTTTCTCAAGGGAAGGCTGACGGGGGTTTCCATCAGTAAGGATGGAGAGCTGGGATTGGCGCCCGAGTCCAGAATGGTTTTCAACCCGGATGAAGCGCTGGCTCTTTCACTGGTTGCCGATCGCCAGCACAACCTTTATGTTGGCACCGGGCACCAGGGGAAAGTGTTCCGCGTAACGGCCGCCGGCAAGTCCTCCCTGTTCTTCAAGGCACAGGAGCCCGATGTTTTTGCTCTGGCGGTGGGACCCGACGGCGATCTCTACGTGGGAAGCTCGCCTGAAGGGAAGATTTACCGGGTTACGCCGGAAGGCAAGTCCTCGGTCTTCTACGATCCCAACACCAAGTACATCTGGGCGATGCTTTTCGATTCCGAGGGTCGCCTGTACGTTGGCACGGGCGACCAGGGACAAATTCTCAGGGTTGACCGGACGGGGAAGGGTAAAGTTTTCTTTGACAGTAACCAGACCCACATCATGTGCCTGGCGTTTGACCGCCACAATAATCTGCTTGCGGGAAGCGTGCCGGACGGGCTGGTCTACCGGATTAGTCCCGATGGCAAAGGCTTCGTGATTTATCAGGCAGATCTGCCGGAAATTCACGACCTGGTGGTGGACGGGCAGGGAGACATTTACGCCTCCGCGCTGGGCGCGCCGGGCCAGAAGGGCGTGCCGATGATGCTGATGCCGCACACGCCGACGATCAGCCTTCCAACCCAGGTTGTGACCGTAACGGCCGATACGCAGAACGGCCTGCCGGAAGACAGCAAGGCGCCTCCGCAAAAGCCCAAAAAGCCTCAACCACCAACGGAAAAGAAGCGAATGGCCCCCAGTTTTATTCGCCCCGGGACAAGCGTGGCCGCCAGCAACCGTCTCCTGATGACCCAGAGCCGGGGCGCATTGATCAGGATTTCTCCCAGCTCTGCGGCTGAGACTTTGTGGAATTCCAACAGCGCAAGCGCCTATGGACTGGCGTTGCTGGGGAAGAAGCTTATCTTTTCAACCGATTCCAACGGCCAGATTTTTGAACTGGACCCAACGCAATTCGGCGAGAACCTCACTCTGCTGACCGAGACGCACGAATCGGTGGCCACACGCCTGATGCGCGAGGGAAACAACCTGTATATTGCCACCAGCAATGTGGCCAAGCTTTTCAAGATGGGATCCGCCACTGAGCGAGAAGGGACGTATGAATCGCGCGTGAACGATACGAAGTTCATCTCCCGATGGGGTGTTATCAGTTGGAGAGGCAATACTCCCGCGGGGAGTTCCGTTGAATTTTACACGCGAAGCGGCAATTTCAATCGACCCGACAAGACCTGGAGCGACTGGTCCGGCCCTTATCGTGAAAAGGACGGATCGCGGGTTACCAGTCCTCCTGCCCGTTACATTCAGTGGAAAGCCGTCTTTCGAGGATCTGCGTCTGCACGGCCTTCCCTGGATGAAGTTTCGGTCGCATACTTGAATCAAAACCTGCCGCCTGAAATCGAATCGTTCAACGTCAGCAACGCAGGGGAGCGAACAAGCGCCAGCAGCAGCAGCGCAACGGCTGCAACTGTTTCAGGCATCAGTGTCAGCGTGGCGGCGACTCCCCAGATCACCTACACGAACCCCAGTCAAGTGGCCCATACCAGCACAAAGAACCCCGTGACCCTGACCTGGAAGGCGTCGGACCCGAATGATGACGACCTGGAGTTTTCTCTCTCCCTCAAGTCCTCCGATGAGACCCAGTGGCACCTGCTGAAGGACAAGATCAAGTCGACCAGCTACACACTTGACCCTTCTACGCTTGCCGACGGCCAATACATGGCCATGCTGGTGGCCTCGGATGCGCTCTCCAATCCGCCTGCGGCGGCCCGGAAAGACCGGATGTTGAGCACCCCGTTCTGGATTGATAATACTCCACCGACGGTGACGGTGGAACACGTTGAAACCAAAGGGAAACGGGCGGTGGTGCGGTTCAGCGTTGAGGACACGACTTCGCCCCTTCAGAATGCCCAGAGTTCTGTCGGCGGGGATCCCTGGCAGGAGATCAATTCTGAAGATGGGATTGTCGACTCCCGCAGCGAGGCGTTTACCGTGAAAACTGGTGATCTTGCGCCGGGCGAGCATGTTATCACTTTGCGAGCGTACGACATGGCCGGAAATGTAGGAATTGGCAAGGCGGTCGTTGAGATTCCAGCCAGGCAGTAGCGTCACGGCAGACGTGGCCCTGGAATGTTGTGCTGGGGGCAAAAACGGCCCGGTACCCCCTTTTGAAGCACTTTATTTAGGAGACAACTCCAACTTTCGTCACCGCATCATAAAACCGAGTCTTGATGCGGCACCGAGTGTGCACTATTGAGCCCACAGAAACTTGCGGCATCTGCAGAGACTCAGTTGATTGCACGCGCCCAGCGGGGCGATGAAGAGGCTTTTTCGGCGCTCTTCGAGGCCCATAAGAGGCGTGTATATTCGTTATGTCTTCGCATGCTCGGCAATCCGACGGAAGCGGAAGATCTTACCCAGGAAGCCTTTTTGCAGCTTTTTCGGAAGATTGCAACCTTCCGGGGTGAGTCTGCGTTTTCGACCTGGCTGCATCGGCTGTCGGTGAACGTCGTATTGATGCACTTGCGGAAGAAGGGCCTGAACCAGATTTCGCTGGACGAAACGGAGAATTCTCAGGGAGAACCGATCAAACGGGATTACGGCGATGACGATCGCCGTCTGATCGGGTCGATTGACCGCATTGGGCTCAACCGGGCCATTGCGGAGCTACCTCCAGGTTACCGGACCGTGTTCATCTTGCACGACGTGGAAGGTTATGAACATAATGAGATCGCTGAAATCATGAATTGCTCGATCGGGAACTCTAAATCGCAACTCCATAAGGCCCGCCTGAAGCTACGCGAGTGGTTCCAGAAGCATCAAAGCCAAGAGGGAAGGCGTTCTCCTGCGCAGGCTGCCAGAGATGCGAGGGAGGAGCAGTAAGACTATGGCAGAAGAGAGACAAAAACAAAGCGGCGACTTTGGATGCCAGGAATTTGACCTGGAGCTTTCCGCGTATCTGGAAGGTGAAGCAAGCGCGGACGTTTCGATGCACGCCGAACAGTGTTCGTCCTGCGGCGCACTCCTGGGCGACTTTCAAATCATTCAGGCAGCCGCAAAAGATTTGCCGCTGGAGTCTCCTTCGCCCCGCGTCTGGAGCAATATTCGGGCAACGCTGGCCGAAGAGGGTCTCATTCGCGAGCAGAAGAGCTTCTGGCAAAGGTGGGTTTCTTCGGTTTCGCTGGTGCCGCGTTCAGCTCCTGCCGCGGCTTTGGCCTTCGCGCTGATGCTGGCGGTTATTATGCTTTTCAAAGGCGATATCCAGAGGAATGGGATCCAGAAACCTGCCTCAACTCCGGCTGTCGCGACTGCCGTTCCGGCTGGCCTGTCAGTTGTGCAGTCGAACCTGGCACGGACCGTCGAGGCGATGGAAGAAAATTACAGGGCCCGTGAAGCCACGCTGGACCCTTCAGCTAAACAGGTTTATGGGGCCGGACTGACTTCACTCAACAATTCGATTCAGGAATGTCTTGATTCGCTCCGGAAGCAACCGCACAATATCCTGGTGCGGGATTATCTGATGCAGGCCTACGCGCAAAAGGCGGAGGTCCTGGCTTCAGCTTTGGAGTATGGCGGTCGGTAATTGGGGAGAGGATAGCAAACACCGTGCTGAGATTGAAAAGAGTCCGCATGAACAGTGGAGTCAAGGCCGTCGGGGCGTTGCTGCTGATCCCGGCCGGCCTGCTGATGGCGCAAAGCTCTGCGCAAACTGAAAAGAATATAGTGACGACGGCCACTCCGCGGGTGAGCATTTCCAACCTGGCGGGAAAGGTCATGGTCAGGGGCTGGGATCGCTTGCAGGTCCATGTCGCTTATACGATTGTGTCACCGAAGGTTGCGGTGGATACGGAGCAGGTTCCTTCGAAGGGGCCTGCGCAGAAGGTCCATTTGACGTCGTATGTTACCGATCGTTCAGGATCGGTTCAGAATCCTGTGGTGGATTACGTTGTCCAGGTTCCGTCGGGCGCCAGCCTGGAGATTCATGATCCTCAGGGGACGGTGAAGATCAATTCGGTCAAAGGGGACACGTCGGTTAACACGCTGGGAGGGAGCATCTCAGTTGCCGATTCGGCTGGCCACTTGTCCATTCGCTCGGTGGGTGGAAATATCGAAATCATCCACCCCGCTGGTCGCGTTGAAGCGTATTCCATCAATGGAAACCTCCACTTTGTGAACCCGACCAGTAACCGCCTGCGGGGCACAACCACATCGGGCACGATTGTTTACGAAGGTGACTTTGCGCCGGGAGGCGATTACATCCTTTCGGATTACAGCGGAGATGTCACGGTGCTTTGCCCCTCGACCGCTTCATTCGAACTTGACGCCAAGACGGTGCGCGGAAAGCTGGACAACCAGTTTCAGTTGGTTCCGCGGGGACCTTCCGGGCGGTCGTTTCTCCCTGCAGGGAACAGCATTTTCGGAACCCAGGGCAGTGGGCAGGCCACTTTGGAGGTAACTTCCTTCAGCGGCACCATCCATGTTCTCCATCAATAGCCGGTTACCCTGATTGGGCTGTTTTCCCTGTGTTCACGCCTGGGGCTGCCAGCTATGCAGACCCTCATCTGATTTCATGCGTTCCTCCTGCATCCCTGTTAGTTCGGGTGCGGGCACAAAACGGTCCTCAGTTGCGGAATCAGCAGACGGCCTCCTATAATTGCACGCGGAGATGTCTGCCTGCGGTATGAACAATCATCGGCAAAAACTGATTTACCTGGTCGGATTCATGGGAGCCGGCAAGTCGTCCGTGGGGACGATTCTGGCGCAGCAAATGGGATGGCCGTTTGTTGATCTGGACACGGTGATTGAAGCCGGGCAGGGAGCCACCATACGCCAGATTTTCGAAGAGGCCGGCGAGCCTTTCTTTCGACAGGTCGAGCACTCAGCCCTGGTGGAGGTTGCCCGGAAAGCGCCAGCCGTTATCGCCCTGGGCGGGGGGACTTTTGTGCAGAGTTCGAATTTCGACTTCATTTGCCAGACCCGCGGCGCTACCATCTGGCTGGACTGCCCCATTGAGGAACTCTGGCAACGATGTTCCACCATGGACAACCGCCCCTTGTTTCGTGACCGGGAAAGCTTCTTCAATCTCTATGAGCAGCGCCTGCCCTATTATCGGCAGGCAGAATTCAGGATTGCCACGGGGGGACGCTCACCGGAAGATATTGCGCAGGAGATCCTGCGTCTGGGATCGTTCTGAAGGTCGCGAGGTGCGCTTGGACTCAGGGTGAGGACGGCGTTCGCTCCTGCACCTCTCTCCGAGGTTCGACGCACGCCGCCTTGTACCCGATTCCCAGAACGGCGGCAAAGATCATGGCATTGGCGGGGACCTGTAAATTAAAGTCCATCAGACTGTGAATCAACAACCCCAGCGTACTTCCTATACAACCCAGCAGGATGGCGCTCCGATAGCGTCGGTGGTCCTTGAGAAAAGAGATGATCATCCGGACCAGCAGATAAAAAATGGGAATGAAGAGGAGGGCGAAGCCGATGAGTCCCGTTTCCGCCGCAAATTCCAGATAGTCATTGTGGGCATGATCAATCGTCAAATCGACAAGATGCGTCTGGAAGGGACGTAAGGCGTCTTCATACGTTCCCAGCCCCGTGCCCAGAATGGGATTGCTGCGGAAGAGTTGGACGGTGTCGTTCCAGATCATGCTCCGGCGCTGAGTGCTCACATACCCTGTCCGGCTCATATCCACGAATCGATGTACCAACCCTCCGACACCAACCCAAAGGCTGAAGCCCAATGCCAGCGTGGCCAGCCCCCCGATGAGGAGTCCCCAGCTTTTACGGCGGACCTTCAGGACTGTCAGGATCGACAGTGCAATCAGAGTGAACGATACCGAGAGGATGCCTCCGCGGGAATAGGAAAAGACGGCGCCGATCACCATGATGACAGCCAGAAACAGATAGAAAACAATTCGGAACTCAAGGGGGCTTTCAGAGCCGGACCTTGTGGATGCGGCGCGGCGCCTCGGATCCGACCAGAGTTGATAAGTGTGGAATGCCGCCGCGAAGGCGAGTGGTACGGTCAGGTCCATCAATCCTGCAAAATGATTGCGGTTGATGTAGGTGCCGGTGGCAACCCAGGAATCATAAGGGTTGGTATATCCAAAAATATTGTTCCAGCCCAGGAGAAACTGCACAATTCCGTAGCCCGCCTCAAAGCACCCCAGGGCAATCAGAGCTGTCACAACGGTATTTTTCCTCCTGGCGGAGTCAAACAGTTGGATGGCCAGAACAAAAACGCCCACGTAGGCGAGAATCTTGAAAAATGCCAGGAGGGTTGCGGCTGGGTTAATGCTGAGGGTTCCCCAGAAGCTTGCGTGCTGGATGGGTGCAAGCCAGCCCGAAGTCAGGCGGTGCGCCTGCGACACAGCCGCCAGAAAAGACCGTGGAAGCGGAAGCAACTGGAGGGCTACCCACAGCACAAAAAGCAGGGGCCAGACGGGTAAGGAGAGGTCGATCCGGCCCTGGCGTTTCTGGCGCCAGAGGAACAGTATGACGAGGAGAAAGACAAGTATTTCTGCCAGCGAATAGGCGATGGGCTGAACCCCGCCCAGGGCGAACGTACTCCCAACCAGAATGAGGGCCAGAAAAACTTCAAACTTTCTTGTCATATCAGCGTCCTATCCACAGCACTTCTCCCCATCGCCGCCGGGGAGCGTTGAATTTCTCGTCCCTCTCAATATCCGCCGCCCCGGCCCATTCATTCTGGAGCATTATGAATTCTGGCAGGAACACCAGCCCGGGCTCAGGATGTGTGTGAGCTGGCAAATATCCTTGCCGGAAAACTAACGAAAAATCCTACGCCTCGCATTCGAATTTGGCAAGGCTTCCCAGCATTTCCTGCCCGCAGCCCAAGGCTGCGCGCGTTCCTCATCTGATCTCACTGGCTCCCCTGGCGTCCCAGAACGGTCCGAATAGTTCTCAAAACAATCTGGACGTCGAACAAAAGCGAGAGATGCTGGATATAATGCAAATCGTACTTCAATTTCTCCACTGCATCCTCGACTGATGATCCATAGGGATAGTTGATCTGTGCCCATCCGGTGATGCCGGGACGAACAGCGCTGCGCAGGGTGTAGTAAGGGATGGCGCTCTTGTAAAGCTTCACCAGAACCAGGCTTTCGGGCCGCGGCCCCACGAAACTCATGTCTCCCCTCAGGACGTTGACGAGCTGAGGGAGTTCATCCAGCCTGGTTAATCTCAAAAAGCGCCCGAAGGGGAACACACGAGGATCATTCTTGACGGTCCAGGGACCATCCGTATCGGCGCCGACGGACATGGTTCGGAACTTAAAGAGGCGGAAGATCTGACTGTTCCGCCCCACCCGCTCCTGGATGTACAAGACGGGTCCTTTCGACGAAAGCTTGATGCCCAGCGCGATCAGCGGCAGCAGCGGGACCGTCACCACGAAGAGCGCAAAGGCCAGACCCAGATCCAGCAAGCGCTTCAGTCTGACCGCGATATTACTTTCGAAGAATTGAAACCCCTGTGCGCTCAGGAACCACTTGCCGTCCATGTAGTTCAGCGGAAGCTTGCCGCTGAGCATCTGGAAGGCGGTGGGGAAATCGAGGACGGTTATGCCTGAGAAACGGGCGTCAATCAGCGTCCGCGCTACACCGGGATCGAGGGAGGCCGAAGGTTCCATGACGATGATGTCCGGCTGCAGGCTGGCCATGGCCTCCTGGAGTTCGCCTGCGCCGTCCGGGGACGAAAGGGTCCAATCCTGAGTGCCAGGAGGCACCGTAGCATAGCTTGCCACCGGCAACTTGACCACCTTCAGCTTGTGTTCCCGCGCAACCTTCCCCAGTTCCTCCACCGCGGGTCCGTCACCGAGGAACGCCACCTTGGAAGGGCTGGTCAGCGCCCCGCGAAGGCGAGACCACACGAGCCGTCCCGTCATCACCAGACCCGGCGTCACGAGGAAAAGGCTCACGAAGAAGCTTCTTCCAAAGCTCCACCGGGGATAGAAATAAAAACTGAGGGTAAGGAACGCCGCGGCAACTGCCGAGTTCAGAACCACCAGACTGGCGATTTCATCACTCTGCTGATCACGCCGCAGATTGTAGAGGTCTGTGATGTAAAAAAGGAGTGAGAGGAAGAAGCAGTAGCCAACAGCAATGCTCTTAAAGCCCTGCGCCAGCAGGATATATTGCCCGGTCCCCAGCAGGATTGCAACCTGGACAGCCACCAGAATGGCGATGATGTCGCTTGCCAGGAGCATCAATTGTGATTTGCGAATCTGCCGTTTTAACATCGCCGTGCTTCGACCCGTTTCTTCACGAGACCCTCCAGAATTCGATCCAGGGGGGCGAGAACCTGGTCCCACTGAAAACGCGCCTCGATGAGCCGACGGCCTGCATGTGCCAATTGCATGCGGTACTGCGAATCCTCGAGGATCCTGAGAACCTGATCGGCAAACTCCTGGGGACTTTCCGCGGCAAGCAGCGGAGAGTTTGCGGGTTCGCCAAAAGGCCTGGCCGCAAACCGGGTCGCTACCACCGGGATTCCCATCGACAGTGACTGCAGGATCTTGTTCTGAATTCCCGCACCGAAGCGGACCGGGGCCACGCTAACCGCCGCGCTTGACATCTCCCGGCGGATGTCCGGGACGTTGGCCCGGACATCGACGCCCGGAATCCTGGCCAGGTCGCGCACGGAGCGCGGAGGGTTGAGTCCCACCACAGAAAATTGAGCGTCCGGCAGCCGGCGCCTGATGAGCGGGAAGATCTGGTTTGCAAAGTAAAGGGCGGCATCGGAATTCGGCAGGTAATCGAGCTTGCCACAATAGACGATGCGGCGGGGGTCATAAGGCCCTTCCTGGAATGCAAATTCTTCTGTATCAACGCCCATCAGGGATTGCGTTAAATTCCCGGCCCCGGACTGCTCCCGGACCCACTCCAGGTCTTCTTCCGTGTGGATCATGACGTTGTCGAACCAGTTGGGAACTTCGGCTTCGTAGCGGCGGACTCTGTCCCGATCCATCCGTGCCCCCACCCACCAGGGGCTCCACCAGATCTTGCGCATCCGCGCATAGTGCTGATAGATCGAATCCGCCATATCCAGGATGCGTGGAAGGGAACTGTAAGGCCGGGCATACTCTGCCATTCTGATCAAATGAACAAACAACAAATCAAAAGCCCCGCTACGGATATCCGAATCCAGCGTTTGGACGAGATCAGGACATTGGTAGAGTTTGACCTGTAACGGAAGACCGGAAAAAAACGCCGTCGCGCTATTCCATGCAAAAGCAGACCTTGCCATTTGGAAAGTCTTTTGTTCGAGGCCCGGCAGATCAGAATGGTGACTTTGCCAATGCACTTTTGGAGATGAGGCCAGCGTGTAGAGAGTGACTTCATGTGAGCGAAGAAGGTGTCGCAGCGTGTAGTAGACACGCATCCTGTCCCCTCCTATCGGGGGGAACGGATATCGGGCTGTCAGATAGGCGATTCGCATGATGCGTGAGTTTTGCGAGCAAAACACCATCCAGGTGGCAGAGAAATCTTAAAGGATCTCGGCGGCCGCCTCTTCATTCAAGGGTGAACCTGCCTTGAGTATCCAGCCTGCCGCTTCCTGAATAGAGGTTGTGCTGAAATCAGCCGGAGGCGGGCTTTCGCCATTAAAACTCGGCAGCCGTATCCAGATGGTCCTGCAACCTGCCGTGCGTCCCGCCTCGATGTCGGATGTTGCATCACCCACCATCCAGGATTGTTGGAGGTCGATCCCGTGCTCCTCGGCAGCCTGCAGAAGCATTTGGGGCCGGGGCTTCCGGCATGGGCAATTCCCGTTTCGGTCGTGCGGGCAATAATAAATCGCGTCGATGGTCGCGCTTTCCCGCGCAAGATGATGAACCATTCTCTTATGGATGGACTCCAGGACATCGACCGGCAGTTCGTTTCTGGATACGGCGCTCTGATTGGTCACGATAATCAGCAGATAGCCATTCTGCTTCAGTTTTCGCAATGCCTCGCCCACCCCGGGAAGAAACTCCACCTGCTCCCAGGCAGTGATGTACTGGTTTTCAGGGGCTTTCCGAATGAGCACCCCGTCACGATCGAGAAAAACAGCCCTGCGCAGAACGCGCCTCCCTTTATCCATGAATCATTTCACCCCTGCACACAGAAGCCTGGCCATCATAGTGGGGCCGAGTTGCCATCCACTCTCCAGGTTTGCAGGCCGTTGAAGTCGAATGCGAAGCCGGTTGGGATTCCGCCCAGTTTGCTCAGGGCTTCAGCCACGCGGTGTTTGTGTTCGAAACGGCAATAGAAAAGCATATAGCCACCGCCGCCTGCGCCGGTTACCTTCCCGCCGATGGCGCCGGCCTTCCGGGCAGATTTGTACATCTCATCGATCTTCGAGTTGGTGATCTTCGGTGATAGCATTTTCTTGAATTGCCAGGCTTCATCCAGTAATTCACCGAAATCATTCAGGCGCCGCTGCAGGAGCGCATTTTTCATTTCAACGGCGAGTTGTTTCTGGCGCCTGAGCCCCTGAAGAGTGTCTTCGACGTGTTGTTCGTATCGGCCCACCTGGTCCTTGATGATCCCGTCCGACATGCGCGTTGAGCCCGTGTAACAAAGTAGAAAGTTGTGCTCCAACTCGTTGATGACCTCCTGCTTAACCCTCAGCGGATTGACGATCACACGGTCTTTTTCGAATTCCATAAAATTGAACCCGCCGAACGTTGCTGCATATTGATCCTGCAGGCCGCCCTTGATTTGCAGCTCCTCGCGTTCGATCCGATAGGCGGCGCGTGCCGTCTCATAATCCGTCATGGGCAGATTTAGAAAGTCCTTCATGAGACCCACCAGGCACACCATCAGGGTAGAAGAGGAGCCCAGCCCTGAACCCGGGGGCGCCTCACTGTGAAGGAAGAGGTCAAAACCAGCGGAACTATGGCCGCCCAGACTCTGAATGCCGGCCTTGACGAGGTCGAGCTTGCCGTCGTAAACGGGATCGGTTTGGGTGTCGTAGTTGACGATATAGCCGAGGTCGCCCGATTCGATGTTGATCAGGCCATCCGCCCGGCTGCGGAGGGTTCCCCAGACGTAACGGCCGATCGTCGCATTGAGGACGCATCCGCCTTCCTGCTCAAAAAATTGTTTGACATCCGTCCCTCCTCCGGCAAAGCTGATCCGCAGGGGTACCTTGGCTCGAATCAACATGGAGTGAAACGCTCCGTCAGTTCAGTTCTTGCTCTCTGGTAGTCTTCCGGGACCCCGATATCAATAAAGTATCCCTTTGAGGGAAATCCGTAAAAAGGGCCGCCGATCAGGCGGGGAAAGACTTCCTTCTCCAGGGATACTTCACACCGCCCCGGGATGTGACGAAACACCGCTCTGCTCATGATGTAGAGTCCCCCGCTGATCCATTTTGAAGCGCCGGGCTGGCCGCCCTCGCTGGGCAGACCTGCGGCATGCTTTTCAACAAATGCTTTGATCCGGCCCCGGGCATCCAGCAGGACCGAGCCGTAACGTCCCTCCTCCGGCGGGCTGGCAAGGGCCAGAGTTGTCTCCGCCCGGTGTCTGTGATGGAAGGAGAGCATTTCTCGCAAGTCGACGTCGAATATCGAGTCCCCGTTCAGTACAAGAAACTCTTCACCGTCCAACATTGAACGTAAATTCCTTAGAGCGCCCCCCGTGCCAAGCGGAGTGGTCTCGATCGAATATCTCAGCCGCATTCCCTGGGGCTTGTGCTGGGTATAGTGACGAACGATGTCCTTCCTCCGGTGGCCCACTGCGAGGATGATGTCGGTGACCCCCCGGGCTCGAAGCCAGTCAAGCAGATAGCTCAAGAAAGGATGCTTTCCGATCGGGGCCAGGCTCTTGGGAAGACCAGTAACTGCCTTTCTCAGCCGGGTACCTCGCCCTCCCGCTAAAACCACAGCTTCCATAGCGTTATTCGTGCTGCCCTTCTGACCCATGGATGTCTTGCAAAGGAAAAAACGCCCGTTTCATGTTGTTTCGCTGGCCCCAGACCAAAGGCGGAAATGGGCGGGCGTTACAGATTTCTAATTATCTGCTAGTCGGCGTTTCAAGACAAGCTCCGAGGATATTTTTCAGGATCGCCGGCTGTCAATCACCCCTGGGGAAGGTTTCATGAAGAAACGCCAGGGAGGATGGTCATTGGCATGGCTGAAGGTGGGGTTGTTCCACACGCAGCTGGCTGGCAAGGCTGGTTTACTGATCGCTGGTAGCAAAGTATCCCGGCTTGTAGCGGATGATCACGCTCTTGCGATGGGCCACCACTCGGATCTTCCGGTACGTCCCGTCGAGTGCACTGTTGGTCGGTGTGTAGCCAATCAGGTATTGGTTTGTCAATTGCCGCCTGATCGCCTCCAGTGAGTCGGCAAGGGCAATCATTTTCTGGGCGGTATAGATCCCGGTTTCCGCGCCCAGGCCCTTGTTTTGTTCCAGTGAATCAAATTGGCCGTGTGAGAGGTATCCGGTCAGGAAGTCCGTGCCTGCGGTCTTGCGCTGAGGGAAGAAGGACGCGCCCCCTGTGTTTTCAGCCACCTTCTCAAGATATTTGGCGCCGGGGTTGGCATATCCGTAGGATGTGTTCCCGATGGTGTAAATGGCCGTTTCGGCCCTGTGGGCCATGGAGATGGCCTCTTCGAGCGAATGCTTGCTTTGTACATCAATGCCGTCGCTGATGAGGATCAGGACCCTGCGCGTTTGCTCTCGGGGACCAGCTTTCAGAACTTCGTGTTTGCACGCCTCATATATGGCGTCGTAGACGGCTTTGCCCCCACCAGCCTTCAACTTTCGAAGCTTTTCATTGATGTCGTCGGGATTGTTGGTGAAATCCTGAATGATGGAACTGGTGGCGTCAAACGTTTCAAGAAAAATCCGGTTTCTGCTGTTGAGGCCCCTGAGCATGGTGTAGGCAAATTCTGTGGCTGCATTCTTTTCGAACTTCAGTTCGAAACGGGCGCTGTTGCTGGTGTCAACCAGCAGGCCAATGCGCAGGGGCGGCATCGTTTCACTGCTGAAGTACCGGATGCCCTGGGCCTTGCCGTCTTCATAGATTTTGAAATCGTTCTGAGTGAGGTCGATGACCGGATTCCCCCGTTTGTCGAGCACGGTGACGGGGACGTTGACCACTTCCACGTGGACTTTGATTCTGTTTTCGCCGGCCCCGGGCTTCGCGCCGGTGGCAGAACCGTTGTCAGTGGCGGAAGGTGTGGTTCCGGCCGCGCCTGAGGAGCCTTGCTGGGCCCACGTGGCAAGGGGCTCAGCCATCAGTAGCCCAAAAAGAGCCAGAGTCAGGAAGGCGGCAGGAAGAATCCACGTTCGGATTGAAAGACCTTTTCCTCTAGCCATTTTTCGCCCCCCCGCGTCCATCGTCGGCTTTTCCGCCTCATGCTGAGTCAAGATTGCACCCACTTCCCAAATTATAATATTACTTGCGGACCGATTGGGGGAAAAGGTCTCTGGCAGAGGAAGCCCCTCAGGTTGGTGGCTGTTATCCGAGCAGCTACCCGACCCGCTTCAGCGGCTCTGTACTCCAGCCTCTTCAGGGATGCTATACCGCTCCGCGCCTGATCCATACCCTTTCTTCGGGTTGGAGTGTGGCAAACGGAAAATGGTTTTCTGCCGAAAAAAAGATTAGCGCCGCACCTCAGCCTTTCCGTGTCTGTCCGGTTGCGGTGGGGTCGGCTCTGGAATAATATTCCAGATGAGGTGCATGGATGCACGTTCACCAGCACAAGTCGTCAAGGGGCTGGGTTGTCAAGGCGGCCGTTATCGTGACGCTCGGCCTTGTGGCTACTGAGTTTGTAGTGGGGCATATGGCCCACAGCCTGGCATTGGTCAGCGACGGCTGGCACAATTTGACGGACGTTCCCACGCTGATCTTCTCCTGGCTTGCCCTCTACCTGGAGCGGAAGCCGCCCGACCAATGCAAGACTTATGGTTACCAGCGCGCCGGTGTGCTGGCCGCTTTCGTCAATGGACTCATCCTGGTGGGTGTTTCCCTCTTCATCTGTTTTGAGGGCTACCAGCGCATCGTCCAGTCGGAGCATGTTGCCACGGGTAAGATGCTGATTGTGGGAATCGTGGCGCTTGTGATCAATGCCAGCGTCACCTTGGGACTGGCCCGGGAGCACCGCGACCTGAACCTGCACGCCGTTTTCGTCCATTACCTCGGCGACGCGCTTTCCAATGTGGGCATCATTGCCGGTGCGTTTCTGATTCGCTATACCGGGCAGCCGCTGATCGATCCTCTGCTGGCTTTCCTGATTGCCGGAATGATTTTCTGGGGCGCCCTGGGCATCATCACGGAGTCTTCAAACATCCTGCTGGAAAGCCTTCCTAAAGGAATGAGTCTGGAGGGGATTGCCAGGGCGGTCCTGCGGATTCATGGCGTCCGCGAGGTGCATGACATCCATGTCTGGAGCCTGGGATCAGAATCTCATGCCATGTCCTGCCACGTTCACATCCTGGATATGTCGACTTCTGATAGCGAGAAAATTGCCCACCACATCCGAAAAGCCGTGGCCAGTGAATTCGGCATTACCCACACGACCATCCAGTTTGAGCACCAGCATGAGCCGGGCAAATTCCACAAGTATATGCCGGAACCTGTCCCCACCCATGAAAAGTAGCCCTCTGCAGGGTGCCTGCTTCTTTTCTGCCAGGCGGACAGCCTTGAGGGGATGCAACTATCCTTGTGGAGTGATCCGCTCGATGCCGTCGAGATAAGGGCGCAGGACCTCCGGGACGATGACGGTGCCATCTTCCTGCTGATAATTTTCCAGCAGCGCCAGCCATGTGCGCCCTATCGCCAGCCCGCTTCCGTTCAAAGTGTGGAGCAGTTCTGTTTTGCCGCCTTTTCCGCGGCGGAATCGCAGGTTGGCCCGCCGGGCCTGGAAAGACTCAAAATTGGAGCAGGAGGAAATCTCCTTATATTCCCGGTTTGATGGAAGCCAGACCTCCAGGTCGTAGGTTTTGGCCGAGCTGAAGCCCAGATCGCCCGTTGAGAGCGCCACAACGCGATAGGGCAAGCCCAGCGCCTGGAGAACTGCCTCTGCGTCCCGCGTCAGCGATTCGAGCTCGTCGTAGGAGTTTTCGGGCAGGACGAACTTGACCAGTTCGACTTTCTGGAACTGGTGCTGGCGAATAATTCCGCGTGTGTCTTTGCCGTAAGATCCGGCCTCGCTGCGGAAGCAGGCGGTCCAGGCGCAGAACTTGACCGGAAGCTTTTCAGCCTCCAGCACCTCATCCCGGAAAAGGTTGGTGACAGGAACTTCGGCCGTTGGAATCAGCCAATAGTCCGTCCCTTCCAGCTTGAACAAGTCCTCGGCGAACTTCGGTAGCTGCCCTGTGCCGAACATACTGTCCGAATTCACGATAAAAGGCGGGAGAACCTCGGTGTAGCCGTGCCTGCGGGTATGAAGGTCCAGCATGAACTGGGCCAGCGCGCGCTCCAGCTTTGCGCCCATTCCGTAGTAGACCGCGAATCGCGCTCCGGCGATTTTGGCGGCACGTTCGAAATCGAGGATGCCCAGAGCCGGTCCCAGGTCCCAGTGTGCTTTGGGCTCGAAGTCAAATTTGCGGGGTTCTCCCCAGCGCCGGACCTCCTGGTTTTCTTCCGCCCCCCGCCCGACAGGGACGGTTTCGTGGGGGATGTTCGGTACCCTGCGCAGCAGGTCGCGCAGTTTCTCGTCTGCAGCCTTGGCCTGCTCATCAAGCTGCTGAATGCTGGCGCTCACCTGTTTCATCTGTGCAATCAGGCTGGAGGCATCCTGCTTCTGCTTCTTCAGGCTGGCAATTTCGTTGGACACGGTATTGCGCTGCGCCTTCAAGGCTTCCGCTTCAGACAACAGCTTGCGGCGCTCCACGTCAAGAGCTTCAAAATCCCCCAGGATTCCCGCTATACCGCGGTCCCTCATCTTTTCGCGAACCAGGCTGAGATTACTGCGAACGAAACCTAAATCGAGCATCGAGACTCCTTCTGTCAGATGAGCTGCCTATTTAAGCTACACTTCGAAGGCTGTCCAATTCAAGCTGCTCAATATAGGGGTGCCGGCTGCCGGGGTTTGGGAGGCGGCGGAAGGTGGACTGGATACGGCGCCAGCTCACTCCTGAGGCGGAGGGCTCGTGCGCATAGCGCCGGGCCGGAGCCCGGCACTATGAACCGTATGTTACATCTGGACTTGCAGGATTTCTCCGGGAAGGGCAGTCATCCTGAACTTTGGTGCTGAGGGCACTTGATCTGTATCGATCCGGGTCGGTGTCGGCGTTCGCGGGAGGCTTGATCCCGCCTGAGTGCGCTCCATTTGAAGGCCGAGTGCGCGCTCCAGCAGAAACATGTCAGACCGCTGATCGCTCGAAAAGAGCGTGGAGGCAATACCGTGTTGACCTGCACGTCCGGTGCGCCCCACCCGATGGATGAAGTTTTCAGCGATATCAGGCAGGTCATAGTTGATGACATGCGCGATGTCTTGAACGTGAATGCCGCGAGAAGCCAGGTCCGTGGCCACCAGGATGCGGTATCGCCCCTTCTGGAAGCCGGCCAGGGCGGCGTTCCGCTGGGATTGCGAGCGGTCACCGTGGATCATGGCGGCAGTGAAACCATTGCGGGTTAAGGTCTTGGCCAGGCGCTCGGTACCGCGCTTGGTACGCGCAAATACCAGGCAGCGTCCCGTTTCCTGTGCCAGCAATTGTTGCAGCACTTCCTGTTTGCGGTGATGCGAAACCTCCAGAGCCTGAATGCGGACGTTTTCTGCAGGTTTCAAGACTGACCCAAAAGACAGCCTCACCGGGTCTTTCAGGTAGTTGTCAACCAGACGAGCCGCCGAGGCTTCGAGCGTTGCTGAAAAGAAAAGCGTCTGGCGCTTGCTGGGAAGGGCGGCTGCAATCCTGCGTATGGCGGGAAGGAAGCCCATATCCAGCATGCGGTCGGCCTCATCCAGCACGAGCGTCCGCAGTTCGCGGAAGTTGATGAGTTTGCGCTGAAGAAAGTCTTCCAGCCGGCCCGGCGTGGCCACTACCAGGCGTGCTCCCTTGCGAAGGGCGCTGAGTTGCTGCGCTTCAGATAATCCCCCCACCACAATAGCCGCGGCGGGTAGCTGCTTGCCGCGCAACCGGTCATAATGTTCTGCAACCTGCATGGCGAGTTCTCGAGTGGGAACCAGGACGAGGGCTGCTATGCCCGGCGTCTTTTGTTTCAACAGGTCCTCCATAATGGGAACCAGGAATGCCAGTGTTTTGCCGGTCCCGGTCTGTGCCGTGGCGAGGACATCTTTGCCTTCAAGCGCCTGCGGGATGGCCGCAGCCTGGACTGGGGTGGGCGTTGAAAAGCCCGCCCGAGACAGCCTGTCCTTCATGTAGGCTGAAATCGATAGTTCTGAAAAATTCTGCACTAGTCTAATCTTCTCTCTTTCTGGCATCATCTGCCGTTTCGCGTGCCTTTAACTTCAATTCGCACGAGCCGGCAGAGCCAGAGTTCAGTGATTTACGCTAAAAACATACGGAGGAAACAAAAGGCGGGACTTCTCAGATCAGATCTGCAATCAATCGGAGCAATCGCACCACACAGCCGTGGTGTTAAGCGTCAAGGCATTATAGCACGTCTGGAAGAACAATCCGTTGCAAATTCAACCTGGGCACTTTTTATTGGCCGGGAGGTGACTTGCGCAGCGGAAGCACCCCCTCATGCGGCCCGGCCCCCGCCTGGCAATTTGCGGACTCAGGAAAGCCGAGACGTTGCCGCCAAAGGAAGGCGCCGAGCACGGTCAAAAAAGCAATCCGAGATCGAACAACAGGATCGCCATGCAGGCGATGGCGAGGCCAGCCCCCACCAGGATCTTATGCACAGCGCGCTTGCGCATGCCGGTTTCCAGGGGTTTCTCTGCCTTGCTTGAGATAACAAACTCCTGTTCGGTTGAGCCCTTGGCCATCATGTTGTGGTCATTGGCGTCCTGGGGATGGGGATTTTCCATGCAGGTGCCGCTGATGTTGTACGTACCGCCGGGTACCAGGCAATACTCCGTAAAAGTATATCGGCCGCTGGCTGCGCTGGCCTGGCCGGAAGTTGCCGGCGGGTTCACGGCAAGAGCCTTCGTAAGGGCGTTAAACCTTGGAGTCGCGCCCGGTTTCCCAGCCATCTCTTCCGCACGGCGCAGGCCTTCCAGATATTCCGGGCTTCCCGGCGGATGCTGGAGCGCCTGGAGCATGACCTGACGAGCCTCCTCGTGTTTGGGATCCGACTGCGGCCCCATGGACTCCAGATGGCGCTTCATTCTCGGTCCCATTACGGTCATAACCCCGCGCAGAAACTCCGGCGTGCCCGGGGGATGCTGGAATACATCTTTGAGGTTCTCCCGATGCTGCTCCTGGGCAGAGCCAACGTGCTGCCCCGCATATCTCAACCCGTGTTCAAACATATTTCCGGCCCAGCGCGATTCCGCCCGGGTGACGTATTCGAGCAACTCCTGCTGCGTGGCGGCCACACCCGTCTGCGGGGTGCTCCCCTTGCCGGCTTCGCAGGATGCGGTCTCAGGCACGTCGAATTCAGCTCCCTGTGCATCCACCAGCACCCTGCCGGATTCATCAGTGAGGTGGAATCCCACGCCGTCGAGATCAATACAAAGGGGGGCCCAGTAGCCGTCGTCATCGCCTGAACGGGCCTGCCATCGCTGGATGACCACTTTGTAAACTAAACACGGTGTGTGGCTGATGGGGGAAAGTATTGTCTTTTCGCCTTCGGCTTTTCCGTGAATCTGCGCGAAGCCCATGGGGACACTGCGGATGGCGATCTCTGGTGTGTCGGCGATCAGGAGATAATTGCGGAACTGGCGGAATCCCTTGTAGAACATGTAGAGGCCAAAGAAGAACCCTACGACTGCATAACCTTCAGAATTGTCATTTGACATCGGATCGGCTCCAGGGAGGGACGCCGGCAAAGCGGCCTGATTGTGTTTTCTATGACTATCCGGGGCCGTACTTTAGCACTTTTCCTCCACGATGTATATCTGTACTATTCGCCAGAAGGCGGGAAAGCGAGGCATCTGTTTTCCTTTCGACGCACGATTGCCCTCCTGCTCAGGAGGAGCAGGAATTGGTGGAGCGGCGCTGATGAAGAAGGTGTTGTCAGCCTGGGCCGCTGCGGTGTATGCTCGGGTGTTCCGGAGGACCCATTCCGCCAGGGCGGACCTCTCGGGGAGGTTGTGGGCGGCGGTGTTTACACCCTGCCTAATTGTGTTATGATTTTTGTGAGAGCTTATGCAGCTGCGCGTCGGCCGAGAGAGCCGGACGGAGACATAGGTAGCGGACCCGCCACGATTCGACGCCTTACCCCCCCAGCCCTCTTGATAAGCTCAAATCGATTATTGGCGTCGTCGTTGCCCCGACCTATGTTGAAGGCCAATCGGAATGAACGTTAGTATCAAACCATCCATATTTTTCATCGAGGATATTCATGGGAACTGCAGACCTTGCTGTCAAGGAAGCTGATAGTGCATCTTCCGGGCAGGAAAAAGTTGTTAATGATCTGAGCATTCAAGTGGCTACCGTGAATGGTTCAGGCAGCCAGAGCGCAAACACCGTCCTGTTGAGGTCCATTTTCCGGATGGGCATTCCCGTTTCCGGAAAGAACCTGTTTCCCTCGAACATCGCGGGACTCCCGACGTGGTATACGATCCGTGCGTCCAAGCACGGCTATATCGCCCGGCGCAAGGAGATTGATTTCCTGGTTGCCATGAACCCTGAGACGGCCCAGGAAGATGTGATGTCACTGGGTGCCGGCGCCAGCGTTGTTTTTGATGAGAAGTTGAATCTGCAACGATTGCGGGACGACCTGATTTTTTATCCTGTGCCTTTTGACAAGCTCGTGGCTCCGGTCTGCCCGAATGCGAAGCTGCGCAAGCTGGTGCGCAACATGATTTATGACGGCGTGCTGGCCAAGCTGCTGGGCATTCCCATGGAAGAGGTTCACGAGGCGCTGAAGAAACAATTCAAGAAGAAACCCAACGCCGTGGACCTGAATTTTGCCGCCGCCCAGGTGGGCTACGAATACACTGAGAAGAACCTTTCCAAGCGGGGCCGGTTCTACCTGGAGCGCATGGACGCAACGCGCGGGAAGATCATTATTGACGGCAACTCGGCTGCGGCGCTTGGCGCGATGTTTGGCGGGGTGACGGTTTGTACCTGGTACCCGATTACGCCATCCTCTTCACTGGCCGAAACGCTCAGCAGTTACATGAAACGCTACCGCATGGACCCGCAAAGCGGCAAGGCGACCTTTGCCATCGTGCAGGCGGAGGACGAACTGGCGGCCATCGGAATGGTGATGGGCGCAGGCTGGGCGGGCGCACGGGCCATGACGGCCACTTCCGGCCCCGGCATTTCGCTGATGTCGGAATTTGTCGGGTTGGGCTACTACGCGGAAATCCCGGCGGTGATCTTTGACGTTCAGCGAACGGGTCCTTCGACCGGATTGCCGACGCGCACGCAACAGGGTGACATCCTCAATAACGCCTTCCTGTCGCACGGTGATACGAAGCATCCGATGCTGATACCTTCCTCTGTGGAAGAATGCTTTACGATGGCCGTCGAGGCTTTTGATCTGGCGGAGGAATTGCAGACTCCGGTGTTTGTGATGAGCGATCTTGACCTGGGCATGAACAATTGGATGTCCGATCCATTTCCTTACCCCTCGAAGCCCATCAACCGGGGCAAGGTTCTGAGCGCGGAGGATCTGGAGCGCCTGGGCGGCTTTGAGCGTTACCGTGACGTTGACGGTGATGGGGTTGGCTATCGCACTCTGCCGGGCACCAAGCATCCCAAGGCGGCCTATTTTACGCGCGGCAGCGGCCACAACGAGCAGGCTGTTTACAGCGAGCGACCGGAAGATTACGTCAACAACATGGACCGGCTGAACAGAAAATTCAATGCGGCTCGCGATCGGGTTCCCGCTCCCATCGTGCAGGACAATGAGGGAGCAGAAATTGCCGTGATCGCCTACGGCACTACGCACTGGGCCATCGTGGAAGCGTTGGACCAGATGAAGCAGGAATGCGAGTTGCCGGTGAGTTATTGCCGCATTCGGGGATTTCCGTTTTCCGGGCAGGTGTTTGATTTTATCCGCCGCTACCGGCGCGTCTACGTGGTGGAACAGAACCGTGATGGCCAGATGTTCCAACTGCTGCGCATGGAAACCGCTGCGGAAGATGTTCCCAGGCTGCGCAGCATCCGGCACTACGCGGGAATTCCCATTGACGCGCGGAGCGTGACGGACGAAATTGTTTCCCAGGAGGGAAAGAAATAAAATGTCGACGACTGCTGTCCCCCCATCTCCACCTCGAAAAGTAAACCGCATCGGGCTGGAACCTTCCGAATATAAAGGGAAGAGGAGTACGCTCTGCGCGGGCTGCGGCCACAATGCTATTTCCGAGCGTATTGTCGAGGCGTGTTATACACTCGGCGTTGAACCGCACCGTGTGGCCAAGCTGTCAGGAATCGGATGCTCTTCCAAAAGCCCTGCCTATTTTCTTGGCACCTCACACGGATTCAACTCCGTCCACGGCCGCATGCCATCGATTGCCACCGGCACGATGCTGGCCAATCGTAGCCTGATTTCTGTTGGTGTCAGCGGCGACGGCGACACGGCTTCCATCGGCATTGGGCAGTTCGTCCACCTGATGCGCCGCAATCTGCCGATGATTTACATCATCGAGGACAACGGGGTTTACGGGCTGACCAAAGGACAGTTTTCTGCAACGGCTGATGTGGGCTCAAAATTGAAGAACGGCGTGATCAACGATCTGCCTCCCATCGATACCTGTGCGCTGGCGATCATGCTGGGGGCGACCTACGTGGGACGTTCGTTTTCCGGAGACAAGAAGCAGTTGCTGGCTCTGCTGGAAGGGGCTCTGGGTCACAATGGTACTGTGATGCTGGATGTGATTTCGCCCTGCGTCACGTTCAACGACCATACGGGATCGACCAAGAGCTACAGCTACGTGCGAGATCACGAAGTGGCGCTTGAAGAAGTGAGTTACGTCCCCTTCTTTGAGGACATCACGGTTGAATATGATCCCGGAACTACAACCGAAATCACTCTCCATGACGGGTCCCGCCTGATCCTGAAGAAGTTGAATTCGGATTATGACCCCACCAACAAGACGGAATCGCTGAGAGTTCTGGGGGAGGCCCACGACAAGGGAGAGATTGTAACCGGCCTGTTCTATCTGGATACGCAGCAGCCCAATTTTATGGAGATGCTGAACTTTGTCGATGATCCCCTGGCCACGCTTCCCGAGTCTTCCGTGCGCCCCCCGAAGAAGGTGCTTGACGAAGTAATGGATGGAATGAAGTAGAAGATCGTGGCACGCCGTCGAGAGGCTGAGGTCCTTGGCGGCCCGTCTTGAGACCCCGCTCTACCGGGGCACAGAATCCTTCAAGTGAGACCTGCGATGCAGGCAGCGGTTACATTTCGCGGCGGCCTTCGAGTGCGCGGAGCATGGTGACTTCGTCCGCGAACTCGAGGTCCGAGCCGACGGGGATGCCCATGGCAATGCGGCTGACTTTGACTCCCAGCGGCTTGACCAGCTTGGCAAGGTAGACGGCGGTGGCTTCGCCTTCGACGGTGGGGCTGGTTGCCACGATCAGTTCCCGCACCGTGCCATCTTTCAGGCGGTCAATCAGGTTCTTCAGCTTGAGCTGTTCCGGGCCGATGCCCTGCAAAGGCGAGAGAGCGCCATGCAGCACATGATAGCGCCCGCGAAACTCGTGTGCCTTTTCCACTGAAACCACGTTGTAGGGCGTTTCCACCACGCACAGCACTTCAGGATCACGTCTGGGATCGGAACAATACTCGCAGGGATCGGATTCGGTCAGGTTGTTGCAGACGCTGCAGAGGCGGATCTTGTCCTTGGCGTCGAGCAATGCTTCGGCCAGGCGCTGAACCTCTTCGCGCGGCGCGCGCTCAAGATGGAAAGCGATTCGCTGGGCGGACTTCTGCCCGATGCCCGGAAGGTGCTTCAGTTCATCTATCAGGCGCGCAAGAGGCGCTGCGTATTCGCTCATTTTGCGGAAATCCTGAGTTGTGGCCCGGAAGGAGTCTGTTATAAATTGAGCCCAGGCAGATTGAGCCCGCCCGCCAGCGAACCCATCTGGCTCGCGACCTGCTCATCGATTTTCCTGGCGGATTCATTGACGGCGGCCAGCAGCAAATCCTGGAGCATTTCGATGTCGCCTGACTTGTAGACTTCCGGATCAATATGGACGGAAACCAGGTGTTTTTGTCCGTTCATTTTGACGGTTACCATGCCGCCGCCTGTAGAAGACTCAACGACAAGGTCATCCAGCTGTTTCTGAAGCTGCTCCTGGAACTGTTGAACCTGTTTTAGCATTTGCTGTACCTGTTGCAGATTTTTCATGGATCACTCCCGGCTCAAATCAACCACGTCAACCAGGGTGCATCGAAACTTCTTCAGTAGTGCTTCAACCCCTTCGTCGCTTTCAGCGCGTTCGCGAACGCTGCGACGCTTCTTGAGCCCCGACCTTTCTTCGTTATCGAGTGTAACACAAATCCTGACGGGCTGTCCCAGCGCCTCCGCGCATAGAGCCTGGAGCTTTTCCTGCTGCTCGCGGCTGTTCAACAGGTCGGCCGCCCAGGAGTCGCTCTTGGAAAAAATAAAGCGGACTTCGCCGTCTTCAAACCGCCATGCCGAGACCGGATCAAGGCAACTGCTCAGCAGTTTGGACTGCCCGAACGCAAGGCTCTTGATCTTGCTCAGGCGCGGATCACCTGGCGCTTCCGGAGGTATGGGTTGCGCCGAGGGCGGGGTCGCCGGCGCTTGCGATGGCAACGAACCGGCGTGTCTTGCCGTGGCGCTTGCCGGGCGCTCAGGGGCCTTTTCGGGACCTTTCGGTCTCTCAGGCTTCCGAGTGGGAACGGGCGCGGAGGAAGCCGATCCCGGCATGTACGGGGGCCTTCTTTCCGTGACCGGCGCGGAAGCCGGCGCGGAAGATGGCCGGCCTCCGGGAGGCCCTGTTTCCGGCTTGCCGGCCGGTGCGGGACGCGCCCCGCCCAGTTCAGCCAGCAGACTTTCGAGTGATGCCAGCTTGCCGGCATGGACCATTTTAATCAGTCCCAGCTCCAGGTGGAAGCGCGGGTTCAGCGCATGGCGCATTTCGTTTTCAGTGCGCAGCAGGATCTGGAAAAAACGAGCGAGGTCCTCTTCGCTGAACTGCTCACGGAGCTTGCCCAGCATGTCACGCTCAGTGGAGGGCATCTGGAGCAGAGGACTTTCTGCTCCGCAACTTCTGGCAACTGCCAGATTGCGGATGTAGCGCGTGAACTCGCCACAAAAATGGTTCAGTTCATAGCCTTCCGCAGCTACCCGTTCGACGGTCTGGAGGACTTTTGCGGTGTCCCCATCGCCTATGGCTTCCACCAGTTCAGCCAGGACCTGGCTGGGGACCACGCCCAGCAACTTGCGGACATGCGCTTCTTCAAGGCGCTCGGCGCTGGAAGCGATGGCCTGATCCAGCAGAGAGAGGGCGTCACGAAGGCTGCCTTCGGCGGCTTCGGCGACGGCGCTTAATGCGCCCTCGTCCGCCGCAAACTTTTCCTGCTTCATCACCCATTCGAGGCGGCTGAGAATTTCCGAATAATCCAGCAGGCGGAAAGAGAAGTGCTGGCAGCGCGACTGGATGGTGGTTGGCAGCTTGTGGGCCTCGGTGGTGCAAAGGACGAACAGCGACCGCGGCGGCGGCTCTTCCAGCGTCTTCAGCAGAGCGTTGAAGGCCTCGGTGGTCAGCATGTGGGCTTCGTCAATGATGAAGACTTTGTACAGGTCGCGCGCCGGAAGGTAGCGAACGTTTTCGCGCAGTTCGCGGATTTCATCGATGCCCCGGTTGGAAGCGGCGTCAATTTCAAAAACGTCGACCGAATTCCCCTGGGCGATTTCCTGGCAGGAAGGGCACTGGCCGCAGGGAGTGACCGTCGGCCCCTTGATGCAGTTCAGTGACTTGGCCAGAATTCGCGCCGTCGTGGTCTTGCCCACTCCCCGCGCGCCGGAAAAGATGTATCCATGCGCGACTCGCTGCCGGGTGACGGCGTTCTTCAGTGTGTCAGTGATCAGGCGCTGACCGGCGACGTCATCAAAAAACTGGGGGCGGTATTTGCGGGCGATAACCTGATAAGACATAAGCGAAGGGAACTGGGTTCAGGGCCTGGTGGCGAAGGGTAAAAACCTGGCACATCCTGCCGGGCCCCGAGTCCCTGGAACTGAGATATGGTCAGACTTCGGGTTGATCTGCGGCACACAGAGCGGCTCGCTACCGTTGCTTCCTTCCGGACCTGGCGGGGTTCACGAACATCCGTTGCACAGAGCCCGAAGTCTGATATGTCATGAAACCGCTTGTCAGGGTTCGAAGCGGAATTCGCAACTCATTTAGCCTAACACGCAGAGGAGGTTTCCGTCGATGGTTACGGGCGACTGCGCCCATCAAGGCGAGCAATGCGCTGAATGGCCGTCACGCCTGCGGTGCCTCTGGAGCCTAACCCGCGCGACAGGCGCTTGACTTTTTTGCGGACAATTGTTTACGCTTCGGTGCAGTATCTAAGATGGAAGGGGCGGTTGGCTTTGGGGAGGGGTCGCCTGAATGACAAACGAAACAGGTCTTGAGCCTGTGTTGGAGGTTTCAATTGAATACGAAAAGAGCGATCCAAGCCTTGGCCATAGCGTTCACCCTCGCGGTAATGGTTGGCTGTCAGTCTACGGGGAATCAGGCAAGCAGTCCTGAAGCCGGCCAGGCGGGAGCAGCATCCGGACCGGGAACACTCAATACATCCGTTACCCATCAGCGCAAAGCTTCACGTGCGCCTGCCGCTCCCCGGACGGTCAGCGTTCCGGCGGATACTGCCATTCACGTCCGGCTTTCCACTGAGCTCAATACGGGCTCGACGGCTCCGGGCAGCACCTTTGATGGCACGCTGGCAGAACCCCTGGTGGTGAATGGCGTGACCGTGGCTCCCCGTGGAAGCCTGGTGGGCGGCCGCGTGACCGATGTGGTCAGTTCAGGGCGGCTGAAGCGGCCTGCGGAAATCTCGCTGATGCTGACTTCCATCACCCCGAATGGCGGGCAGCAGACCACCGTTTCAACCCGAACCTGGAGCGTTTCCGGCAAGTCCCACAAAAAGCGTGACATTACCATGATTGGCGGGGGCGCCGGAGTGGGTGCCGCAATCGGGGCGATCGCCGGTGGCGGCAAAGGAGCTGCGATCGGCAGCGCGGTCGGCGCTGCGGGCGGCACGGCGGGCGCGTTTGCGACCGGGAAGAAAGAAATTGACTTGCCGGCGGAAACAGAGATGACTTTCAAATTGACCGCGCCGGCAAAGTTCACCGTGCAATAGAAGCAAACGATGGGTTATGGTGTGGGGGCGCCAAACCGCGCCCCTGCCGCTATCGTCTCTGTTCAATAGACCCCTCCAACAAATCACACCACGTCACCCGTCCGGGCGGCATGCGCGGGTGTCCTTAAGGAGTGGGCGGTACGATTAGTAACCCGGTGTTCATCAGGTTGAGTATGGGTCGGGAGCAATGCCGTCAGGAGCCCGACGGGCCTGAGACAGTGGTAGAAGCGGATTCAGTAACCTTGCTCTTCACTTCGTCCAGCTCTTTTTTCAGGCGGGTCTGCCGCCGGCTCAGGTTCCAGACATACAGCATAAAAATCAGCCAGACAAACGAATATGCCAGGAAGAGATATTTGTTGACCACACTAATCCTCCGAAAGTTTGAACGCCAGGGCATGGCGAATCTCGCTGAGCTCTCTCCGCATTTCTGCCAGACTCAGCCGCACACGAAGCAGCAGGAAAAAAAGAATTGTGAACGCACCCACGCCGACCAGAAGCGTGGCCAGCATGTGCGGGTCCAAGCCTGATTGAGGCCCGCCCAGAACGACGGGCTGCGGGTGCTGCGTCCGCCACCAGCGGATGGCCATGTAGTTGATGAGCACGTCCACAAAGCCGATGACGCCGACCACAGCGCATAGATTGGCTGCGCGTCCCGGGTTGATCAGATAAGTTCTCAACATCAAATAGGCGACGTAAAGCAGCCACAGAAGGAACGTCAGCGTCAATCGCGCATCCCATGTCCACCAGATGCCCCAGGCGGGCTTGGCCCACAGCGGGCCCGTCACCAGTACGCAGGTACAGAAAATGAAGCCGACTTCCGCCGTCGCATGTGCCAGCTCATCGGCAGGCTGGGAACGCTTCATCAAATAGACGATGCTGGCAATAAAGATGATGATGAATCCCAGCAGCGACACCCAGGCCGCCGGCACGTGGATGTAGAAGATTCGCTGCACTTCACCCATGGTCATTTCTTCCGGGGCGTAGAGGAAAATCATGTAAAGCGTTACCACCAGCCCGGCGAGAGTAAGGGGGAAATGCAACCACATGGGAAACTTCTTGTTCATTCAACGCCCCTGTTGTCAGTGATCGTCAACAATATGGAACCATCCTGCCGCTTTCAGGCCCAATAGCCGCATGGCTTCCCACCCGGCTACTCTTCCAGAACGTATTCGAAAAGCAGGAATGAAGCAACCGTAAACACCACGCTGATGCCTGCGACCCGGGCCACGCTGCCCGCCCAGTCGCCATCCGGGTTGCCCCGCATGGCGCTGCTGGTGGCATCAATGGAAAGCATCAGAATCCAGAAAGCAATTGGAAACTGCAGGACCGTCAGCATCACCTCGCGCATGCGCGTGTTGGCGGCAATCGCTCCGAAAATGGTCCCCAGCGCCGCGTAGCCCGAGCGTGCCGAAAAAAGCGATGAGGAGCAACTGGCCGAGAGCCGGCAGAAAAGAGAAATTGAACCACAGCGCGGCGGCAAATGCCATCACCACTTCAGCAATGCCCAGAAACAGCAGGTTGGCCAGCATCTTGCCCACGAAAATCATGCTGGGGTCAACGGGCGCCAGAGTCATGCCTTCCAGGCAGTCATTTTCCCGTTCTGAGGCGAATGACCGGTTAAAACCCAGCACTCCTGCAAAAGCAATCGCCACCCACAACACGGCGGGAAGCAGGCGCAGCGTCTCTTCGCGCGCGGTTTCAAAAGCGAAATTAAAAAGAAACACGATCAGCAGGCCAAAGACGCACATCGAGGCCAGCGTTTCGCGGTTTCGCCACTCGACGCGAAGGTCCTTCAACAGAATGCTCCAGATGATCTTCAGGCTATTCATCGTGATTCTGCCCGCTGGCCCGTACGATGCCGAGTTTTTTAAACGGCGCTGAATCCAGGGGGCCGCTATACCGGACGCGTCCAGCTTTCAGGGCGATCAACCGGCTGGCGATCGCGGCTCCCTGCTCAAAGTCGTGGGTTGAAAACAGGAGCGCTTTCCCCTGGTCCGGAAGCCGCTGCAGCAGGTCTGAAAGTTTTTTCACCGACTGGTGATCGAGGCCCGTAAAGGGTTCATCGAGTATCACAAAATCCGGATCGTGCAGGAAGGCCCGCGCCAGGGAGGCGCGTTGTTGCAGCCCGCGCGAAAGGTCGCGCGCAAAAACCTCCTCGCGGGCACGCATGTCAAACATTTCGAGCGCAGCATCGATTCGCTTTTCAAGATGGCTGAGCCCGAAAAGCCTGCCGATGAACTTCAGGTTTTCCCGGACTGTCAATTCTCCGTAGAGGAAGGTTGCATGCGAAACAAACCCGACGGCCGACTTGGCGCTGGTCCCGTCATGCTCGATGTTCTCGCCGCCAAAGAGGACCTCACCGGAACTGGGCCGCGCAAGCGATGCCAGCATTCGCATCAGCGTCGTCTTGCCGGCGCCGTTCGGGCCGTAAAGAAGCGCCGACTCTCCGCAACGGATGCCCAGCGAGACTTCCTTCAGCGCGGCAAGGTCGCCGAAAAACTTGGTTACGTTACGGACTTCCAGCGACGGTTTAGCGATGTGATTCCCGGGAGGCATAAGACTTGGATTTCGAGGAAGGGCCCCCTTTCAGAATGGCCACCGCCTTCGCCTTCAGTTCCAGGCGATCCTTCCAGTATTTTTTTTCAGCGATTTTTCCAGAGGCATACAGTTCGTCGATATCCGCGATGGAGTTAATCAAAGTATCCAGTTTGGCCCGAAACTGCTTCTGCACAGGACTGCCTTTTTGCCTGGCTTTCCAGCGGGGCCATTCCTTGGATACTCGAATTCCGAGCGCCCATAACAATACGAGCAGAAAGCAGAGCAGAAAAGGAATGCCTACGGCTGTAATTGAGTCCGGAACAACCTTGACCTGTGTTCCTTCCTGCTGCTGGTTGGTGTTCGCCTCTTCACCGGGCGTGGCGGGTTGCCCTGCCATCTGGGCGGCGAACGCTGTGCCCGCTTTCAACCCGCTGGCCTCATAGACTTGCCCGCCGGTATCTGGATCCTGGCCGGCGGCAGAAAACAGCTTCGACTTGACCGTCAGGCCTGGGGGAATCACAAAAAGCTGCATCCGCCCAATTGGATAGGCAACGCTATCGTCCAGTGTAAGCTGCTGTGAGCTGTAATCAGCATCGTACGCCACCATCATCACGTTCCTGCCGGGCTTCAGGGCGTAGGTAATGTAAAAATCGCCTGGTTTCTTGCCCTTTTCAGCGTTCTGGGGCAAGGGCATGTTCATCAGCCCGACGGCGGCAACGGTGGGACTGCCCACGCTGGGAGCAACATGAAAGAAGAAGGTCCCTTTGGGATTTCGGTATGCTTTTTGCAGCGGGTTTTGAACCGCAAAAAGTTCCTGAACGTGTGCCTGCGATCCCTCCGCGCGGACAATGACACGGGCGGAATCGATGCGAAGGGCGGGTTCCTTGCTGGTGGATTCGTAAACCGCGACGTTAACGGCGGCATCTCCGGCGGGATCAAATTGCACCGGCGCATGGTAGTCGACACCTTCGTACGTTGTTTGCAGCAGATAAAATCCGTTGGTGTCAATCTTATTGTCGTTGATGACAAAATGGCCGCTTGCATCGGTGGTAGCTTCACCCACCATGGCCATGCCGCCCCTTGGGCTGATCATTTCCACTTTCTGGCTGGCCAGCGGGCGCTGGGTGGTGCCATTGGACACTTGCCCCTGGATCCGCGCTGCAAGAGAACAAATGGGAGTTCCCAAAAGGACGGTGAATGCTGCCAGAACCGTCACGACCGTAAATGTAACTTTCCTTTTCACTCTGAACAAAAACTCAACTCTGCAAGGCACCACAAAGGGGCCGTCAACGTCCGGCTTATTTCTTGTGAGTTCGCTGTGGAAGTTCTTTGCCGCAGTTCCCGCAGAATTTCACCGTCAGCGGGTTTTCGAACTCGCATTCGGGGCATACGTAGGGATCCGGACTCTGGGACTTCCTCTGCGCTCGCCGCTCTGCAACTTGTTTCTCAATCATCAGATCGTGTTCCGTAATTTCTTCCTGTTCCTGAGAGGCCAGCATCAACTGCGCGGCTTCAGCCAGATGATTTTCCCGCAGCGACTGATAGTCTTCTTTGGCGACCTTTCCGGCTTTGTATTCGAAATCCAGGTCCTGCAGGTTTTCATAGACTACCATTCGCCGGCGTTTCAAGTCCGTGAGCGGTGTCACATCAATAGGCAGGGCGCCTTCGGAGGGGCCTTCTGGAGCAAGCAAGGGCGTCACCGTAAACACGGCCAGCCCGATGACCAGCAGGATTGCAATTCCCAGTTCCATCTTCTCGCCTTTGCTTATCGTCTTCTGCTGCAATCAGCAGATCAATCAACGTACTTCTTCATTTCCTCTTCCACCGCGCTGCGGACGTTTTCATCCACCGGTGGCGCAGTTGACGGAGCCGCTGTCTGAACCGCTGGGCGCCGCCATTTACGGACAATCGTGACAGCCAGAAGCAGCCCGATCAGCAGCCCAATACCCGGAAGGATCCATGCCGTGAGATTAAATCCGTGCGCGGGTGGAGCGGCCAGCACCCGTTCGCCGTAGCGGTTGACAAGGTCCTGAAGGATGGCCGGCTCCGCCTTGCCCTCGCTCAGGTCCGTGCGGATGATCTTCTGCATCTCCGCCTTCACCTCGCAGTTCTCGTGAGGGCAATGGTTGAGAGTGGTGACGCATCCGCACAGGCAGAAAACCTTATCCCCAATGTCTTTCTCGATCTGTGCGGGGGTTTGCGCCGCCAGGGCCACGTTGACCAGAGCGAGGCTGAGCACAAGAATTTTCAGGAGCCTGCTAACGGACATGATGCGCCTCAGCAACTACTTGCTGGTCCTTGTGGAGATCGGCCATCTGCCGCTCAATCCTGCTGGGAATCAGGGCCAGTATGGTTCCTAACAAGACAATCATGCCGCCAATCCACACCCACTGTACCAGCGGATTGATGATCACATGGATGATCGCTTTGCCTGAATCCGGATCTGTGCCTGCCATCACCACGTAAAGGTCGCGGGCCAGGTTCGATTTCAGTGCGACGTGGCTCAACGGCTGCTGCTCCGCAATAAAGAAGCGTTTTTGCGGTTGCATCACTCCCAGGGCGTGCCCGTCTTTCGTGACACTCAGGGCGACGGTTTGGAACTCATAATTTGCCTTTTTCCCTGTCTGGATACCTTCGCAGCGGAACATATAGTCCTTGGCCTGGAGAAGATCGCCCGGCCCCATCAGCCCTTGCGTTTCAAACCTGAAGGCCTGCCCGGCGAAACCCACAAACATCAGGACAATGCCGAAATGGACAATGTAACCACCATACCGGCGGGTGTTCCGCATGGTCAGGTTGTAGACAGCGGCGAAAAAGTTTTCCCGGGTTGTCTTCATTCGCGTGCGGGCGCCTTTGTAAAACTCACCGACGATGCTTGCGGCAACAAACGCGCACAGGAACAGAGACATCCATGTGTAAAGGCGATGAACGCCCGCAAAAAACAGGATTCCCCCGACAAGAGCAGCAAAAATCAGAGGAATGGTGAAATTACGCTTGATGCTCTGGAACGAGGTTTTCCTCCAGGCCAGCAGCGGCCCCGCGCCCGTGAGGAAGAGCAGCAGTAGCCCGATGGGGATCATCACCTTGTTGAAGAACGGCGGTCCCACGGTCACCGTAACGTCTTGAATGGCCTTGGAGACGACTGGAAAGATGGTGCCCCACAGTACGGCCAGCACGGCGGCCAGCAGTATCCAGTTGTTAAACAGGAATCCGCTTTCGCGCGAGGCGATGGAGTCCAGCCGGTTCTCGGTTTTCAGGAAATCCAGGCGCAGGAAAAGCACCGTCAGCGAAAACGCTGCGATGATGGCAAGAAAGACCGAAAACCACGGGCCGATATCGGACTTTGCAAATGCGTGGACCGAGGAAATGATACCGCTGCGCGTCAGAAACGTTCCAAAAATGGACAGGAAGAAAGTCAGGATAATCAGAACCATGTTCCAGACTTTCAGCATGCCGCGCTTTTCCTGGATCATCACCGAATGCAGGAACGCTGTGCCGGCAAGCCAGGGCAACAGAGAGGCGTTTTCAACCGGGTCCCATGCCCAGTAGCCGCCCCAGCCGAGCACATGGTAAGCCCACTGGCCTCCCAGCACGATTCCGGTCCCCAGGAACATCCAGGGCACCATGGTCCAGCGCCGCGTCACTCGGATCCAGTTGTCGCCCAACTGGCGCGTCATCAAGGCCGACATGGCGAAGGCGAAGGGAATGGCCATCCCGACGTATCCGAGATAAAGCAGCGGCGGATGGATCACCATCGAATGGAACTGCAGGGATGGGTTCATCCCATTTCCATCCGGTGGGGCATACGGCGTCACCCCGGCCGCCGTCGCCAGGGAAAGTTGATTGAAGGGATTCGCCACCCAGAAAGTCAGCAGAGAGAAAAACGTTGCCACGCCCATGCAGATGGCGATGATGTAAGGCATCAGTTGGCGGTTCTTCCGCCGGTTCATCAGCACGACCAGGGCGACGTATATCGATAGCAGCCAAGTCCAGAACAGCAACGAGCCTTCCTGCCCTGACCACAGGACTGGAATCTTGTAGAGCAAAGGAAGCTCGCGGCTGGAGTGCGAAGCCACGTAAGCGCTGTGGAAGTCATTGGTGAGGATCAGGTACTCAAGGGAGACCACTGCCAGCGTGGCCATGGCGAAAAAGCCCAGGACGGCGCGTTGCGCGCTTTTCAGCATCCGGGGGCTTCGAAGCTTTCCGGCGATGGCGCCGGTGATCATCCCATAGATGGCAAATACCAGTGCTGCAATAAGTCCAACGGCTCCGACTTGATTCATGGCTGGTCAGGTCCCCCTTACTCCTAGTCCGATAGTGCCGCTTCGCGTGGGAAGTTGATCTTGGCGGAAAAGAATTGTCTTAGATTTCAATGCTCACTCACCGTAGGAAGCTACTTTGGAGGCTGTGCTGGCCTCCTTCGGGGCTGGAGGCACAGCCTTGTATTTGGAGGCGCATTTCGCCTGGACCTGCTGCGCGCGGAAAGTGCCGTCTGCCAGGTAATCACCCTCGACAATCGCATTGGCGCCGCCCTTGAAGTCATCCGGCAGGGTATCCTTGCCAACGTAGGTGATGGGGATCGATTCGTTTTCCTGCGAGATGCGAAAGGTGAGAATCTGCCCGCTTCGATGGATGGAGCCGGGCATGATGATGCCGCCCACACGGACATGCTGGTGGGAGACCTTCCCGCTGGTCAACTCCTGGACGGTTACATAGTAGGTCTTGGACTGCTGAAAGCCTGATACAGCTTCCCACCCCACTGCTGCAAGGATTATCGCGATCCCGATTCCAAATTTCAGCTTCTTGTTTTTGCTGGCCATGAGCTTTGGTGTTCCTCTCCGGCAACTAAATGCCCATCTTCTCGGCAGGGGTGTTTGGGCTATTAAGCCTTAATTGTGCACTTTCGCACAGTTCTAGTCAATGGCATTTGGTGGGTTGCATGGCACCTCATGGAGAGAAACCCGATGCAACTCGCCGGCCACTGCAATGGGGGCACCTTGCCAGCGCAATCTGCACATTCTTCCAAATTCTTCACAACACAGACCTTGTCTGGAGATATAATCGGGTCGTTTCCAGTCACGCCAATCCGCCACTCCTGCCCGGAATTGGCATGCAGTATCCAATGCGCATGTCGTTATTACAGGAGTCAAAATGCCAAACTGGACAAGGCGAGATTTTCTGAAGAGTGGTATCGCGGCTTCAGCCGGAGCAGCCTCACTCGGACCGAATGCCGATGAATTTCTGGCGGAACCGCGCGCGGCGCTTGCCGGCGTCCCTGGCCAGCCGTCTTCCGCCGGTTCATTGCGGGAGAGATTGTTGCTCGATTTTGGATGGCGTTTTCACCTTGGCAACGCCGCTGATCCCTCGAAGGATTTTGACTACGGCCTCGGCACGCGGTTACCAGAAGACTGGGGCCTTGTTTTCCAAGCCCTCGCGGCCGGATTTTGACGATACCGGCTGGGAGGCCATCGATCTCCCTCATGACTGGGCGGTGGCGTTGCCTTTCCATGAAGATGAATGGCTGACGGCCCACGGGTCCAAGCCGCTGGGCAGAGATTATCCGGAGACCAGCATCGGCTGGTACCGGCGAGTATTTGAAATTCCAGCCGGCGACCTCGGCAAGCGGCTGAGCCTGGAATTTGACGGCGTCTTTCGGGACTCCATGGTGGCGCTGAATGGCAACTTCCTTGGGCGAAACCTGAGCGGCTACGCGCCCTTCTCATACGACATCACGGACCATGCCTGGTACGGCCGTAAGAACGTCCTGGTGGTCCGTGTCGACGCCACCGAGCACGAGGGCTGGTGGTATGAGGGGGCGGGAATCTACCGGCACGTCTGGCTGGTGAAGACGAATCCCGTGCACGTGCCGCAGTGGGGCACTTTTGTGACTTCTGAGGTGAAGGGAAATTCTGCGACGCTTACCATCGCGACGGAAGTCGGCAACGATCAGGAGAGCGAGGCGTCCTGTACGGTGGCCTCAAAGATTCTGGACAGCAAAGGGAACGTGGCCGCCACGCACCGTGCCCCCGCAGTTTCAATTCCCGGCTGGCGGCGGCGAAAAATCACTCAGAAGGTCAAGGTTGATAACCCCCAGCTCTGGTCCATCGAAGAGCCGAATATGTATCGCCTGGAGACCACCGTTGAGGTCAACCGGACGGCGACGGATACCTGCGAGACCCCCTTTGGCATCAGGACCATCCGCTTTGACAAGGACAAGGGCTTTTTCCTGAACGGCAAGCCGGTGAAGATCAAGGGAACCTGCAACCATCAGGACCATGCTGGCGTGGGGATTGCGCTGCCGGACCGGCTGCAGTATTTCCGCATCGCCAAGCTGAAGGAGATGGGCTCCAATGGCCTTCGCACTTCCCACAATCCGCCCACCCCCGAACTGATGGACGCCTGCGATCGGCTGGGCATGGTGGTGCTGGACGAAACGCGCATGTTTTCATCGGTTCCGGAAGGCCTCAGCGAGTTGAGCCGGCTGGTTCGCCGCGACCGCAACCATCCCAGCGTGGTCTTCTGGTCCACCGGCAACGAGGAAGCTGAGCAGAGCACCGACCGCGGGGCCCGCATGTGCCGCGACCATGAAACGCCTGGCCCGGCGGCTCGATCCCACCCGGCCCATTACCCAGGCGATGAACGGCGGCTGGGGAAAGGGATCACCACCGTGCTGGACATCATGGGGTTTAACTACAAGCACGCACCTGAGATCGACGGTTTCCGCCGGAAGTTCCCGAACATGCCTTGCGTCGGAACGGAAACGGCCAGCACCGTTTCCACGCGCGGGATCTATTTCAACGACCCGGGGCGTGGTTACGTCAGCTCCTACGACGTGAATTATCCGCCCTGGGCCACTTCGGCCGAGGAGTGGTGGCAGATTTATGACCAGCGGCCGTGGCTTTCCGGCGGCTTTGTCTGGACCGGGTTCGACTATCGTGGCGAGCCTACGCCTTACGGCTGGCCGTGCATCAGTTCGCATTTCGGGCTCATCGACACCTGCGGCTTTTTCAAAGACCTTGCGTATTACTACAAGGCGTGGTGGGGCGATCAGCCGGTGCTCCACCTTTTCCCGCACTGGAACTGGGACCAGGAAGGCAAGCCCATTGATGTCTGGTGTTTCACCAATCTGGACAAGGTGGAGCTTTTCCTGAACGGCAAGAGCCTGGGAATGCGGACCGTGCAGAAGAATTCACACGCGGCATGGAAAGTGAATTACATGCCGGGTGCGATGGAAGCCCGGGGTTACAAGGGCGGCCGCCAGGTGATGACCGCCAAAAGGGAAACCACCGGCAAGCCGGCAAGAATCGTGCTCCAGCCGGACCGGGCGAAAATCAATGCGGACGGCGAAGACGTTTCGGTGGTTGCCGTGAGCGTGGTGGACTCGCAAGGGCGGGTGGTTCCCGTGGCGCACAACCTGATTTCCTTCCAGGTTTCCGGCGCCGGCAGGTTGATTGGCGTGGGCAATGGCGATCCCTCGAGCCACGAGGCCGATAAAGCCAGCCAGCGGCATGCTTTCAACGGGCTGTGCGTGGCCATCGTGCAATCAACAAAGCAAGCCGGGTCGATCACCGTGCAGGCCACATCGCCGGGTCTCGAATCCGCTACGGCCACCATCGAGTGCGAGCAGGTAACTCCGCGCCCGGCCGTCGCATAAACGGAACCTCCTGGTAACCGCGTTGAGAGGGGACACGATTCAGCCGCTCTCTTCCGATTCCGGTTCTGCTCTTTAAGGCCTGTCAACTCGTGTCATCAGGTTTTCCCACCTTTTCAGGCGGGACCCGCACACCGGTTGGTGCAGGCGTGCACCATCCCGTATAGTCATTTGCTCATCGGGCAGTGGGTTGTTGGACCGCCGTCCTTTCCTGCTGTCGAATCCCTTATAAATCAAGGAGTACGCATCGTGGCGTGGGTTTCATGGTGTTTGGCCCCACTCGTGCTAGACCAACTGATGCAAGACCCTATTTTTTGAGGAGGAACCTCCGTATATGAAAAAGATTTTGACTTTGTTGGCAACGCTGGTGATTGCTATGTCCCTGTCGATGCCGGCATTCGCACAGGAAGCACAGGATGCCCCGGCTGAAGCCGCTCCGCAGTCCGCTCCTGCCCAGAAGCAGGCGAAGAAGAAGCACGCAAGAAAAAGAAGGCTTCAAAGAAATCGAAGAAGCAAAAGAAGAAACAGCCCGAAGAAAGCGCAGGCCAGTAACAACCCGGCCCTGAGGGACATCGAGCCCCTGCCGGGCAACCGGCAGGGGCTTTCTTTTCGAGGGGTCGAAATACGGGTGCCGCCTGCAGGCCATGCTCTCTGCGGGTTCTTCGACCCGAGGCTGTCGTTACGCCTGCAGGGCTGTATGAAAGGGCGAATCGCGGCTTTGCTCGCCCCGATTGGGGTCTGGGAAGCTTCGGCCTATTCGTCCTTGATGGCGGCTTTCACCATTTGGAGCATGGCAGGCGGAATGTTGGATGTGTTAATTCCATGGTCTTTTTCGGCATGCTCAGCAGCCAGTTTCATCAATTCTTCTTCATTATCCGCCCGGATTTCCTTGGGGCAGTTGGTGCCCAAGTCGCTACAGCGCAATACCTTTCCCATCACAGCCTCCTTGCTGTATTCTTGAATCTGAACCGACATCATAGCACATTCTGTTGCTTAAATAGTTAATTCCTCCGATCGGCTACGTATTATGGCCAGAATGGCATCTGTTTCCTTGCTTTGGGCAACGTCTTCGCGGATAATAGACTCTACTTAAAACTAATGTGTGGCTATGGGGAGCTGTCTATGAAGGGGCGCGCGGCGGGAGTAGCGGCGCTGGCGGGATTACTGATCTCGACAGCTTGTGCTCCAGGTAACGTGTACTTCCAGCGAGGGCAAAAAGCGGAACTCAGGAAAGATTGGGACACGGCCCTGATCAACTACGAAAGGGCCGTGCAGTCGAGGCCTGCAGACGCCGAGTTTCAGCTCCGGCAGACGCATGCGCGGATGGAAGCCTCGTTGTTCCATCTGAAGCAGGGGAAAGAGTTCCTGCGCCAGCAGCGGGTTCCGGCAGCGATGGGAGAGTTCCAGAAGGCGGCCAGCATTGACCCCAGTAACCAGGCCGCAAGGCAGGAGCTTGCCCGTTTGTTGTCAAATGAAGTGGCTGCCAAGCAGGCCCGGGAAAAGGGACTGAAGGAGGCCATCCAGGCCAGCCAGCAACAGCAGCCGCCTGCTGCAGCCGAGTTGAAACCCTTGCCGCAGGAGCCCTTGACTCACTTTCGCATCAGCGCCGACAGCAAGCGGGTCTACGAGACGCTTTGCAAGCTTGCCGGACTCAACGTTGCCTTCGCTTCTGACTTTCAGGCCCAGCCGGTTTCGATGGACCTGAACAATGTGACCATTCAGAACGCTTTGCACGTCCTTTCGTTGCAGACCCACACGTTCTGGAGGGTGGTGACTTCCAACACCATTCTGGTTGTCCCTGACAATCCTGCCAACCGCCGCGATTATCAGACCGAAGTACTGAAGACGGTCTATCTGGACAATTCGCTGAAACCCGCCGACCGCACGGCAATCACCACGGCGCTGAAGCAGATTCTGGGTATTCAGCGGATCATCGACAATCCGAGCGCCAACGCCATCATCATCCGAGACTCGCCTGAAAAGGTGAAGGAAGCTGTGGCCCTCATCCGCGATCTTGATCACGGCAAAGCCGAGATCATGATTGACGTTACGGTTCTGGAAGCTGACGCAGACCGGGTGAGAGAACTGGGGCTGACACCGGCGACCATCAGCTCCATCAGGCTCGATTACCAAAGGGTTTCAGGGAGCTGCGGTTTACAGCCCCGCGAGCGCCGCCACCTTGGCAGGGCATCTTCGGATCGAACGATTATGGCCTGGTTGTTCCCAGTGCCATCGCGAATGCCATTCTGAATGATTCCACCACGCAGCATCATGCAGAATCCGGAGGTTCGGGTGACCGATGGTGATACCGCCACGCTGCGCATCGGAAGCCGCATCCCCTACGCCACCGGCAGCTTTCTGCCTTCGCTCGGACGGTGCATCAACCGGGGACAGTCAGGCGGGTTCGGCGGCTTGATCGCCAGTACGCAATTCCAGTTTCAAGACGTGGGAGTCAATGTGGAACTGACGCCGCACCTGTTGCCCGATGGCGAAATCGCGATCCACGCGAAGATTGAGATTTCATCTGTGCAGCCCTCGGTCAGCATCGCCGGCGTGAATGAGCCGACGTTTGGCCAGCGGCAAATTGAGCATGATATTCGGTTGGAAGAAGGAGAAACGAGTGTGTTGGGCGGCTTGCTCCAGACCGAAGACTCCACCACGGTTTCGGGTGTGCCCGGACTGGGCAATATTCCCGGCCTGAAATACTTTTTCAGCGACACGAAACACGAAAAGAAAAAAACGGATGTGCTGATCATGCTGACTCCGCGGATCATCCGCCTGCCGGAATCCTCCGTGGAGTCCGCCGCGACGCAGACTCCTGCGCAGCCTGTTACAGGACCTTCGACTCCGGCCCCCTCAGCAGCACCTGCCCGTCCTGCCTCGCCCACCACGCCCAGCCCTGCGCCTCCTTCTCCGGGAAGGCCACCGCAACGGCGATGAGACGCTTCTTTAGAAATCGGCTCAGGATACTGTCCGCTGCCCGGGGTTTTACCCTGATCGAGATGATTGCCGCCATGACCATCATGCTGGTGCTCACCACCATTGCCCTTCCCATGGCCGCTGTTGTTGTCAAGCGGGAAAAGGAGACGGCACTAGGGAAGACCTCCGGACCATGCGGAACGCTATTGACCGCTACAAGGACTTTGCGGACCGGGGCATGATCCCCACCGAGATGGACACTTATGGCTATCCGCCGACATCTGGAGACGCTGGTTAAAGGAGTTCCATTGAAAGGCAGCAAGGACAAGTATAAATTCCTCAGGAAGATTCCGGTTGACCCGATGACGGGCAACACCGACTGGGGGAAGCGCTCCATGCAGGATAGCTCCGACTCTCGAAGCTGGGGTGGGCAGGATGTTTTTGACGTGTTTTCGAAGAGCCAGGGAACTGGCATGAATGGGATCCCTTATGCGGATTGGTAGGTTGAGCAACCTGGAGCCGGGAACGGGTGGCGGGGCGAGCGCCGCGGAAGAGCGGCTTTACACTGCTTGAGTTGATGGTGGTTCTCACGCTGATCCTGATCCTTGCGGCGATTGCCGCTCCCAGCTATCGCGTGGCCATCGTCAGGGCGCGTGAAGCGGTGTTGAAGGACGACCTGTTCACCATGCGGAAGCTGATTGACCAGTACACGCTGGACAAGAACCAGCCCCCTTAATCTTTGGATGACCTCGTTCAGGGAGGCTACCTGCGCGGGGGATTGCCCGTTGACCCTTTTACCGGGTCGAACCAGACCTGGCAGGTTGACATTGAAGAAGTTCCTTTGAGCCCGGAACAAACCGTGCCGGGCGTCGTGGATGTCCACAGCGGATCCAACGCGCAGTCGCTGGAGGGGACTCCGTACAGCAGTTGGTAGCCATGGGCGAATTCGTTTGCAGGATCGGGACAGGAACCGGCCAGGTGCTCAACCAGACGCACGAAGCTGCGTCGGAAGGAGAACTTCGCTCACGTCTGGTGTCGCAGGGATACTATGTCTTTTCGGTCAGGCCCAAATCCATCCTTTCGATGCGGGTTGGACCGCCGCGGCGGGGCAAGATCAAGGAAGATGAACTGCTGATCTTCAATCAGCAGTTCGTGACGCTTTCCAAATCGGGCCTGCCTTTGCAGAAATCGCTGGAGATGCTGGCCCGTCAGACCCGGAACGAGAGCCTGCGGGCGGCGGTGGAAGAGGTGAAAGAAAGGGTGCGCGGCGGGGCCCTGCTTTCGGAAGCCTTTGAATCCATTGGCAAGTTTCCGAAAATTTACTGCGCAACGCTTCGGGCCGGCGAGCGCAGCGGTACGCTTGACAAGGTCCTGGGCCAATACGTTACCTACCAGAAGACGGCGCGCTCCTTCCGAAAAAAGTTCTTGTCTGCAATGATTTACCCCGCCTTCCTGCTGATTTTTCTGACCGGCCTCATTGTCCTGATTGATACGTTTATCATCCCCCGTTTTTCGGAGCTTTATAGCGAATTGAACGTCCCCATGCCTCCGCTGACCCTGTTTGTCATTAGCATGGGTCTGGCAATCAAGCGGATGGGTGCTTTTGTGGTGGTTGGAATTGTCCTTGCGGTATTGGGCCTGCGGTCGCTGGGCCGGTCGCAGGCGGCGCGCCTGCAATGGGACAAGCTGAAGTTCCGACTTCCCGTGGCAGGGAAGCTGCTGCTGAAATTTTCTGTGGCAGAATTCGTTCGCACTCTTTCAACCCTGCTGCAGGGCGGGCTTCCCATTGTGGCGGCGCTCCAGAGTTCGGCCGGGTCGGTTTCCAGTCCTTTGCTCGCGCGCGGACTGGAGCAGGCTAGAATAGAAGTGATGGGGGGGCGTCCCCTGAGCGAAAGCCTCCGCATGACGGGTTTTTTCCCGCCCATGGCTCTCGACATGATTGAGGTGGGAGAAACCACAGGGGCGCTGCCGAGCATGCTGGAATCGGTTGCCGAGTTTTTTGAAGAGGACGTCAATATCGACCTTTCAACACTGGTGGCCATGGTGGATCCCATCATGATAGCCTCCATCGCGATTGTGGTGCTTTTTGTGCTGGTGGCGTTTTACTTGCCGCTGTTTTCACTGGCGGCTCAGGTGCATTGATGGAAGAAAACCCGCTTTCCGGAATGGTGATCGATCCCGAAGAGGAACTGGCAACGGCCAAGCGCGCCGCTGCGCGTTACTGCTTCGAGTTTGTCGACCTGCGCGATCTGCGTCCTGATCCGGACGTGCTGCGGTCCATTCCCCTCGATGTGATGCTGGATTACCAGTTCCTGCCGCTGGAATTCAATGACGGAGAGCTTGCCATTGCGGTGGGCGATCCTTCCAATCTGGCCCGCCTGGATGAGCTGGCGATGCGGCTGGACCGCCAGTTGGTGGTGAAAGTGGCCGCTCCCAGCCAGGTGAAGGAATTCCTCAGCAAAACCGATCCTTCGCAGCGTGTGCTGGACGAGGCCACCGTCGAATTCCGCCTGGACGTCATCCGCGAAGAAGAGAACGGCCATGGCCAGGAAAACCTTTCGCTCGAGCAACTGGTCGGCGAGCGAGCCGGCAGCCCGGTCATCCGGCTGGTGGATTCGATTGTGTTCGCGGGGCTGGAGCGGCGCGCCAGTGACATTCACCTGGAAAGCCGTGACAACTCGATGGTGGTCAAGTACCGCATCGACGGCGCTCTGCAGCAGGCCATGAATCCGCTCTCCTATGAATACCAGTCCAACGTGATCAGCCGAGTCAAGGTGATGGCGGACCTCGACATCGCGGAAAGGCGCGTTCCGCAGGACGGGCGCTTCAGAGTCAGCTATCGCGGCCGCCCCATTGACTTCCGCGTCTCCATCATGCCCTCGATTCACGGCGAAGACGCCGTGCTCCGCATCCTCGACAAGGAATCACTGCACGAGAAGTTTCGACAGCTTCGACTGGACATCCTGGGCTTTTCCGATCGGGAAGTCAAACGCCTGCGGCGCTTCATCCGCGAACCCTACGGCATGGTGCTGGTCACCGGGCCCACGGGCAGCGGCAAGACCACGACGCTCTATGCGGCGCTTTCGGAAATCAAGAGCGATGAAGACAAGATCATTACCATCGAAGACCCGGTCGAATATCAGATTCGCGGCATCACACAGATCCCCGTCAACGAGAAAAAGGGGCTCACGTTTGCCCGCGGCTTGAGATCGATTCTGCGGCACGACCCGGACAAAATCATGGTCGGCGAGATCCGGGACAATGAGACGGCGCAGATTGCCATCCAGTCGGCCCTGACCGGCCACCTGGTGTTCACCACCGTCCACGCCAACAACGTAGTCGATGTTCTGGGCCGGTTCCTGAACATGGGCGTGGAACCCTACAACTTTGTTTCAGCACTCAACTGCATTCTGGCGCAGCGGCTCCTCCGCATGGTTTGTGAGGAGTGCAAGCGGCCCGCGACCGTCCCCCGTCGAATTATTCGAAGAATCCCGAATCGACCCGGCCAAGTGGCAGGGCATTGTTTTCTATGAAGGCGCCGGCTGCCAGCATTGCAGCCAGACCGGATTCCGTGGCCGGACCGCCATTGGAGAACTGCTGGCCCTTTCCGACAGGATTCGTGAGCTGATTCTCGATAAGCGCCCCTCGTCGGAGATCCGGCAGGCGGCTCGCGATGAAGGGATGAAGACGTTGCGCGAAGCCGCGCTCGATAAGGTTCGCCAGGGCATCACCACCTTGAAGGAAATCAATAAGGTCACCTTTGTTGAATAAATCATCGCTGGGTCGGTTATGGTCGCGTGGAAGGTCTTTCGCCGGGAAAGCCCGGACGTTCCGTGCTCCTGCAAAGCGGAAGTTTTCTCTGCCCGCGACGGTGTTTGAGTTCCAGCCGGAATACATTCTGGGCGCGCGGCTCTTCAGGTCATTCCGCCGGGTGGCGAGCGTGGCCCTGGGAGAACTTAATGCCGGGACCCTGTCTCCCCTTCTGGCTCGGCCCAATCTTTTGCGGCCCGATGAAGTGGCCCGAAGGACTCTCGCGGTGGCGAGGGCTCTGGGGTCTGACCGGGGCCCCTTTGGGCTGTTGCTGCCTGACGGGGCCGTACGCGTCAGCATTCTGAACTTTGATACGCTGCCTTCCGATCCCAGGGAGCAGGAGTCTCTGATCTGCTGGAAGATGCGGCCCCTGCTGCCGTTCGCGGTGGAAGAAGCCCGCCTGAGTTTTGAGGTTTCGCCGAAAGAACCGGCGGGAGTCGAAGTGGTCGTCATGTCGGTGCGGAAATCGGTGCTGGCGGAGTACGAATCCGCTCTGAAGGCTCTCAACGGTGATATCAGCCTGGTGCTGCCGTCCAGCGCGGCGCTTCTCCCCTTGTTAAAAGAAGGCGCCGAGGCGGGTGAAATGCTGCTGAATATATCGCCCACCCATTTGACGGCGGTCGTTGCCAAGGGCCGGCAGATCAAGCTGTGGCGAAACCAGTTCATGGGCGGAAAGTCTTCCGAAGAGGGTCTGGCCGCGGTCACTGAAGAGGCCCTGCGAACCGTGGCCGCCTCGCATGACCACCTGGGACTCGAAATCAGCCGCGTCTGCATCTGCGCGCGGCCGAATGTGCCCCGCGGTTGGGTCATGGAGCTTGGGCAGAAGGTTTCGCGGGAGGTGGTGGATGTGGTTCCCCCCGTGCTGCCCGTCAGGATGAGGCTCTCACATGAAGAGGGGCAGATTCTGAATGAATTTGGCGCCACGATATCCGGGCTGTTGGCGAACGCAACTTAAATATGAAAATCTACTTCAATCTTGCTGTTGCTCCTGATCGCCGTGAGCGATACGCGCTGGCCTGGGCCGCCCCCTTGCTTGCCGTCGCCCTGATGGTGCTGGTGTGGCTTGCCTATACGGCGATTCATGACGTCCGGCGTTCACACGAGGTCCAGCGGTCGCTGGACCTGGTCCGGTCGAAGGAAGCCGCCATGAGGTCGAAGGAAGCCGGCCTGCGGCGAAAGATTGACCGCCCTGAATTCAGGAGCATGATTCGGAAAACCGAATTTGTGAATCAACTGATCAGCCGCAGGCAGTTTTCGCTTACGGACCTCACCTTCAAGGTGAGTAAGCTGTTGCCTCCTTCCACCCGCCTGAGCGGCATGGCCCTCGCTTCCGCGTCGGCTCCGAACCCGGAAGTTCAGTTCGCGGTGATGGGAAAGGATGAAGAGTCCATCGAAACCTTTCTGAGAAACCTGGAAGGATCGAGTGATTTCAGTGACATCGTTATCAAGAGCCAGGGTTTTCGCGGCGGGGGCGGGAGCGGCCCGCAGGAGATCGCACTGGTCTGCACGGCAAAGTATTGGACGGAGGCTCCGCCTCCAGGTAACTGATAGAACGCATGAAAAGAGAGCGTCGAAAGAAAATAATCCGGTTTTTTGAAATCGCCGCCCTTGCGATCGTTGCGCTTGATGTGGCCGTCTATTTCCTGGCCGTTCGGCCGCTGCGGGACAAGGTGGCCCGGGCTGAGGATTCTTATCATCAGTCGTCGATGCGCCTCGATCTCCAGAAGGCCGAGGTGGCGCGCCTTGAAAAGCTCCAGGAGATCCTTCCTGCCGCCGACGACAAGCTGCAGGATTACCTCAAAGAGCATGTCCCGTCGCGGCAGCGGGTTTTTTCAGACGCCTCGCGGCTGGTGCGGGTGCTGACCGAGAAATCCGGGGTGCAGCTGGACAACGTCAGTTATAAACTGAATTCAGAGAAGGACGAACCGTTCGAACAGCTCGGCCTGGATGTAACAGTGGAAGGCCCCTTTGCGAATCTGTTGAAATTTGCGCATTCGCTTGAAACGTCAGATGACCTCATCCTGGTCAGGAACTTCTCTTTCGCGGCCGGGCAGGGCAGCACGGTCAACCTGCGGGTCGGCGGCGTCCTTTATATCACCCCATGAAGAACCGGAAAAAGGTCGAAAGAATCGGGGCGGTTGTACTGGCGGGATTCTGTGTGTTCCTGGTCATCAGGCTCGTTTCGGAAATCATGGGTCATCCGGCCACGGTGGCTCAACCGGAAACGAAGTCTTACCTGCGCCCTCCAAATCCCGCGCAGGCAAAGTCCCCGGCAGGGAAAACTTCCTCCTTGTCTGATTGGGGTTCCACTCTGGAGATGCAGGCCATCGAGAAATACCAGCCGAAGCCGCTTCCGGCCCTCAATCGCGATCCTTTTGATTTCGGCCCGCCGCCGCTCACACCCGCCCAGAAGGCAAGGCTGGCAGCCGGAGCAGCAGCCGACGGCGCCATGACGGCCAGTTCAGCTGCCGCGGGGTCGCACATTTCGTTGCGGGCCATCGGGTACTCTGAAAAACACGGCGTCGGGCCCGAAGCCTACCTGGTGGATTCAGACGATGTTTTTATCGTCCACAATGGCGACGTCGTTTCCAAGCGCTTCAAGATTCTTAAGATTACATCCATGATTGTGGAAGTCCAGGACGGAGCTTCTGGTGAAAAGTCTCAACTGCCTATTCCGGTTGTTCAGTAGCCATCGCGGCAGGCGCCCGCGGAGGGAGTCCTCGGAAGCGGGATATATTCTGCTGATTGTGATGATGATGGCCACGCTGCTGCTGGTCTCTCTGGCCGCGGCGGTGCCCAGCATTTATGTTGAGGGCCAGCGCGAGAAGGAAAAGGAACTCATCTTCCGCGGCGAACAGTACGCCCGCGCCATCATTCTGTTCCACCAGCAGTTCAAGCGTTACCCAACCTCCGTGAAAGAACTGCTCCACACCAATAATTTGAGTTATCTGCGGCATGCGTATCCCGACCCCATGACCCGGAGCGGCAAGTGGCGGTTCATCCACGCCACGGCCAACGGCGTGGTTCTCGATTCAAAAATCCTCAAACCGCCCGGCATGAATCAGAACAAGCCCTTTGGATCAGATAACGGAAAATCAGGCTCCCCATCCGGATCCGTGGGTACGCAAACCAGCCAGCCAGCGACTCGAAAAGGCTCACAGCAGGGGAGCTTCAGCGCAGGAAGCTTTTCCTTGCCGGGCCTGAACAGAATTCCGGCCAGAACCGGCAGCAGAAAAACGGTTCTTCCTTCTTTGGTGACAACAAAACCCAAGGCGCCTTCATCGTGGGAGTCGCCAGCACCAGCCACCACCAGTCGATCGGCGTTTTTGACAAGCGGACCCAGTATGACGAATGGGAGTTCCTGGGGGTCCCGGGCGGTCCCGGAGCGCCCAACATCATGGGGCCGGGCGCTGTCCCTGGAGTCGGAGCGCCGCCGGGGCAGTCGCCCACTGGCCTTCCGGGTTCCAATCCGAATCCCGGCGGCGGTTTCACCTGGGCCCCAGCCAGTCCTCCCAGCCCTCGCAGCCCGGCTCATTTTCGGCGGAGCTCGAACCCATGATGGCTGGCGCCACCGGGGAGAAAGCCCGTCCTTCGTCTTCCCAACCCGTGCAACGTCATTCCGGGTAGCCCTGCCACCGCGTGCTCAGCCCCAACTGCGCCGCTCCTTCCCGCTGGCTCCAATGCCCTCGCTCGATCCCTGCCAGTACCACCAACCGATCTCGATCCCTCTGGCTCAACCTCAGTTCCTCTTTTCTCATCCCCCAAGCTTCGTCCACTCCCACCGGAACTTTCTACTTTGCTCATATAGGAACTTCTCACTTTGCAGCGACACCCGCCGAGATTTCACTTGACTTTCGTGGGCTAGCGTGATAGCCTTATAGGGTCGCTCTTCGGAGCGGTGCGGGGTGGACCGGGGCACGTTTTCGGCACAATTAAACAGTCTGACGAGACTTTCGATTTCGCCGTAAGTCGTTGAAAAAATGTACCAGTGGTTTTGGAACTAAAAATGTGGGACAAAAAAACACGTTTTTTGAAAAACGAAGCTGAGAAGCTATTGATAACAAAGGATCGGGCCTAAAAACAAAGCTAAACGAACCTAAAAACGAAGCTGAGAAGTTGTTGAAAACACGTAGCGGTGGAAAAACAAACCTAAAAACGAACCTACCGATGTGATTGAAAATAAACGATCGTGAAAAAACGGACCTGAAACGAACCGGAGAAGTTCCACCCCCGATGTCATGTAGCCCATTTGACTGCAATTTCCCCGCCTTAGCTTGGTGGTAGCGTACTGGCGCACGGGGTTCGCCGCTGACAACTGACTCTTGAGTATGGTATTGACCGCAACCCTGCATCCCAGATTTCCCTGCCAGCCGGTCCGCGTAAAAAGTTCCAATAACGTGGTGATACCCTAACCCGCCGGTGTAAAGGTCCGATATAATACGGTGAAATAGGGTGCGGGGGCGCGGCAAGGCGACCTCCGGGTTGCATGATGGAATCGAACGTCAGTGTTAGCAGCCCTGGACCCGCAGCACGGAGAGCTTATGCGATACGCCAGATGGTCAGGGATCGGAGTGGTGATTCTCCTGGCGCTTGCTGCGGCAGGATGTGGTGGCGGTAGCAGCAGTTCGTCAAACCCGCCTTCTTCCAACGTGAGTGTGGCCATCTCGCCCACCAGCCAGACCGTGGGATACGGCGCAACCGAGCAGTTTACGTCCACGGTGACAGGCGCCACCAATACGGCTGTCACCTGGAGCGTATCCAGCTCCAACAGCAGTAGCAGCAGCCAGATCGGCGCCATCTCGAGTTCGGGGATCTATACGGCTCCGGCGGCCACTTCGGTGCCGGGGGAAGCTGCGCCCCAGATGATTACCGTAACCGCCGGGCAGGCGGTTTCCGGTGCTAACATCACCGTCCCGCCTCTGAACTCCGTTGATACGGTGACTGTCAAGGCCACCAGCCAGGAGGACAGCACGAAGTCCGCCTCCGCCACCGTCACGCTTTCGGGCCTTTCCATCCTTGCCGTCGGCCAGTGCGTTCCGGACATCGCGAATCCCAACAATCTCAACTGTTCAGCCGGCAGTACGGGGACCGAGCTTTCGCGCAGCCAGGATAGTACGCGGACCGTCTACTTGTTTGTGGCGGGCTATGGAATCCTTCCGGGCACCACATACAACATCAGCAGCAATGGGACCGATGTTACCATCCCCCTCCAGCCCACCAGCGCGGGTGGGAACTTTGCGACCACCACCAGCGGGCTTCCGGCGGTGTACTTCCAGGTGGTGGTGAGCCCCACGGCCACGCTGGGACCCCGAAACCTGGTGGTGAAAAACCAGGGTAGCGAACTCACCTCCTTTGTGGGGGCGGTGAATATCACACAGTGAGCAATGCAATATGAAGATTCGTAGCACTCTTCTTGCCGTTCTGATGGGATTGTGGCTGGCTCTACCGGCCGCAGCAACCACCCTGGTCCGGATGAGCCTCAGCCAGCTTGCCCAGGCGTCCAGCACCATCGTCCAGGGGCAGGTGGTGGCCCAGACCACCCGGACAAACTCCGGAAACACCCGCGTGTACACATACACAACCGTGCAGCTTGAGAAGGCGCTGAAAGGCAGCCCGCCCGCCACGCTCACCATCCAGCAGCCGGGCGGGACGGTGGGCAATTTTCACGTCCGGGTGCCGGGTACGGCCATGCTGAGGCCGGGGACGCAGTACATCCTCTTTCTGGAACCGGCGGCGGGGGCCGGCGCCACTTATCACCTGGTGGGCATGATGCAAGGCGCTTTTCGGGTCTATCGGCGGCGAAATGGCGTCGAGCGCCACGTTGTTCTTCCCCTGGGAGCTCTCAGCACGGGCGGCAGCTCCGCCACCATTACCCGGTCCCCTTCGCTTGGGGAATTCCAGATGACCGTCTCGGGCGCTGTCGCCGCGCCCATCGTCATCCCGTCAGGGACTTCCATCCCGGTGGTGATTGTTTCAACCGAGTTTCAGGGCGCCGGACAAACCGTCGTTATTGCGCGGACAACCTCGGACCTGTTCCCCAGCAAGTCGGTGGTGATCCCCGCGGGCAGCCAGGTGGTGGGCAACGCTCAGCGGCAGGGAACGAAGTGGAAAATTTACTGGAACACCGTTTCCGTGCGGGGCCGCCCGGCGCATCTTTCCGCCACCAGCGAAACTTCGGTGACAGAGGGCCTGAAGGGCCAGGCGATGTTTGTTGAGACGAGGTGAAGGTGATGAGGCAGAGGCAACGCACAGATGGGAAAAGAGGGATTGCAGCGGTTATTGTTGCCGTGGTGGCGATGTTTTCGGCGGTCCTGACGTTTGGCTACAACACCTTTCAGGACAACCTGGGCACGCTGTCTTCACCCGTTCCTGTAGCGCCACGCTGGAACTCCATGCCCGTCGCGTGGCTGCTGAACCCTGATACGCCCAGCGGGAACGTCAGCCAGCCGGGTTGCCTGGGTGGCAGTCCCGGCGCGTGCATCCAGCAGGAGCTGTCGAACGGATTCAGCACCTGGACCAGTGCCATGGTTGCGGGGCAAAGTCTGACGAACGTTGCCGTTTCCTACTCCGGCACTTCGACCCTCACCGATCCTGTCTTCGATGACTGCCAGAACGTGGTGGGATTTTCTGACACCACCAGTGGTGATTTTTCGACCGGGACTATCGCTTTTACGCAACTTGCCACCGTCACGTCGTCTTCAGGTACTGTACCTTTCCAGTACCAGTGCAATGACGCGAGCAGTACCATCAAGACGTGCAACACCGATGACTGCATGGCGGATGCCGACATCGAGTTCAATCCCAGCGTCCAGTTCACGACATCGCTGAGCCCTCCGGCCAATACGTTCAACCTGCAATCTGCAGCCACGCACGAGGAGGGCCACCTGCTGGGGCTTGATCATAGCGGGATCGGCCATACCGTCATGTTTCCCTTCGGTGATTCAACCGCGGCGCACCAGCAAACAACACTTGCCACAGATGACGCCATCGGCATCTCTTTTCTTTACCCTTCCTCGAATTACCTCAGTGCCACCGGGGCCATTTCCGGGACTGTCAACCTGAGCGGTAGTGGCGTCTTTGGCGCCCACGTGATCGCCGTGAATGCCAACACGGGGAACGCCGTGATCGACGGGATCACCGCTTCGGACGGCGCCTACACCCTGGATGGCGTTCCGCCCGGCAACTACTATGTTCTGGCCCTGCCGTTTTCTCCCAACGCGGATTCGGGCGTTCTGACCATTGACAATTTTTCGGGGTGGCTGTGCGGCTATGGGGATTCGCAGTGCACCACCGTGCTGGCGAATCCCACGAGTTATACGGGCCGTTACCACTGACCGGCCAGGGCTGTGTGGTGGGTTGTTCCTGGGGACTCACGCTGCGCGAAAACAGGTCAGGATCTCCGGCTCTTATAATCCACCGGTCACTTCAATGACCTGCCCGGAAACGTAATTCGAGAGCGGCGAAGCCAGGAAGAAGATCACTCCCGCCGCCTCCTCTGGAGTTCCCGGGCGGCCCATGGGGATGGAGTGGATAGCCGCCTCGCGCATCCGGGCGGGGATGCCCAGCTTCACTTCCGCCTGCTGCCATTGGACGCTTTCACCGTCCTCCTTCGGCGCCGTCAGGCGGGTATCAATCAGTCCGAAGGCCGCGGCGTTGACCTGAATGTTCACCGGGCCCCACTCGCGCGCAAGAGTCCTGGTCAGGCCGATAACGCCGGCTTTTGCGGCAGCGTAGTTGGCCTGCCCAAAGTTGCCCCGGGTGGCGGAGGTGGAACTGATGTTGACCACTTTCCTGGCGCGGGCGGCGCCTTGCTCTTCAATCTCCTGTTTGGCTGCTTCGCGCATGGCTGCGCCCAGCACGCGAAGGATTCTGAAGGTTGCAGTGAGATGGATGTCCATCACAGAATGCCATTGCTCATCGGTCATCTTGTGGAGCGTTCCGTCCCAGGTGATCCCGGCGTTGTTCACCAGGATGTCGGGGATGCCGAACATCTCGAACGAGGTTTCGAGAAGGTCTTCCGGGAAATCCGCCGCCGTTACATCGCCTGCAAAGCTGTGCGCGGAGCCGCCGGCCCGGCGAATCGTTTCAGCGGCCACTGCCAGGGCCGTTTCATCCACGTCATTCAGCACAACGCGCGCGCCTTCGCGTGCAAACAGGTCGGCCGTGGCGCGTCCGATTCCTCGGGCTGCCCCGGTCACCACTGCGATTCGGCCTTCGAGCCACCTGGACATACCTGTGCCTCCTGATCACATTTCAGACCGATTGGGTTGTAAACCGCGGACAGGGAACTTAAGCGGGACGTTCGGCGGCACGGGTCGCGCGCCGGTGCTGGGCCAGAACGGCCAGCATGGAACTGCGCTCCATCTTTTCACAGTGGACCGTGCAGATCGACATGTCAGCAAGCGAGTGGATACAGTCATGGATACGACACTGATAGCGGAGAATCGTCGCGGGGTCCGCCCCGGGACGGTAAGCCCATGACCAGTCGGAAACCCAGCGTACCATGGATCCGTTACGCCGGATGATCGGCCGCTTGCAGGGGTTGTCCATCTTGGCAAAACGGGAAAGGCAGTCAGGAGCCGTCAGAAAAACCAGGCGGCTGTTTCGGATAAGGGTCTCGGGACGCAGCCCATGCTCACCCAGGATTCGAGCAAGCTCTTTGAGCCACGCGGGTCCCGCCAGTACCACGATTTGCTGACCAATCTCAACGCCGCCTACGACAAACTGTAAAATCTCACGAGGACCGGGTTTCTTTCTTACTAATAAGCGGCAAGAGTTAGCCGAAGGTTCAACTCGTAAATCAACGCCCATTCGTACAATCCCTTTGCATTCTATGATGCGCGAAAGCAGGGCCTGCTGTCAATCCAGTTTTCAAGGAGAAGGGCAATATTGCCGCTATTTTTCAGAAGATTTGTGCCGCTGCCGGAGATCTTGCGGCAGCACGCGATGCCTCGGGGCAGAGGGTCCGGCCCGTCTTTACAGAAAGCAGGCCAAAGGCAGTCGGCAAGAACTGATGATCTGATCTTTATGAACTCGAAGTTCCAGGTGGCGTGTTGATCTTATCCGTGAAGGAAGCGCCCCGGATTGACCGGAGTGCCGTGGATTCGGACTTCGTAGTGGAGGTGAGGCCCCGTCGTCCGCCCGCTCAGGCCGATGGCGCCGACAATCTCGCCCTGTTTGACCTGTTCTCCCACCACCACAAAGATCCTGCTGAGGTGGGCGTAGCGGGTCGTGATGCCGTCGCCGTGGTCGATCAGGATACTTCGCCCGTAACCTGCATCAGGCTCGGCCTCAATCACCAGACCATCACCGGTGGCCACCACGTCGGTTCCCACTGCATCGGCAATGTCGATGCCGGGATGAAAGGCTGCCTCGCCGCTGAAGGGATCCATCCGTTGGCCGAATCCGGCGGATAGCCTTCCATGGACCGGCCAGATGGACGGAATGGCGTTGGGGTCGTCAATCATGCCTGGAAACGCGCTGGGGCTGAACCTTCCACTGACGCTGTTGAGGCTTACAGTTTTCATGGTGTCCAGGGCGTAAAGTGAAGGGTCCCCGTCTGCTACGCTGGACTGTCTGGCCAGATTCAGAAGGTCAGGAGTAATCTGCTGCCGGCGTCCGTTTCCAAATCCGTAGGTCACCGCGACTTCGGCGGCAAGCGTTTGAAGGGAGTTCAGCTTGACATTGGCGCGGCTGACCTTGTTTTCCAGGGTATGGAATTGTTGCTTCAAAGCCTCACGCTCGCTTCGGACGGTATTGTAATTGGATACTTTGATCAGCATCCGCGCGTAACTGGTTGCCAGGCCGGCCAGCATCACTATTCCGACGATACTCAAAGCAAGAACCACGGGGACTACATAGAATGGGAGTTGGAACTTGCGGACTCTACCGTGGGCCCCAGACGTGATGAGCAGTGTGTAAAACTTGTTGTTCATTCGGTTCAATCACCACTAGCCTTCCGTAGAATCTTGGGCGTCCTCCCACCTCACCTGGACAAGAGCGGGTGTCCCCAGGTTCGCCCAGGAAAGCAAGAGAGACATCCTATTGGAGCAAGCAAAGCTTGTCAAGCGGATTAGTCACGCAACTCATGCGATTTTGAGCCAATTGTCAAGCACTTCCGCTCGTTCATCGTCTCTTCGGACTAATAATTGAAGTCCTCCACCCGTGCCGCTTTGCATGTATGCTTCCAGTGCGTGGCGATAAATTGCCGAGAGCTTCGTTTGTGGCCACGGTTCACCTGACGCGTTAGTGGCATTCAGCAGCCAACATGGTCTGGGGGCCAGGGCGCCCACAATGTCCGGCAGGTCAAAATGCTTCAGGATTCCATAGGCGAACCATGGCAGTGTCAGCGAGTAGGCTTTGGACTCTACAATCGATCGGTACGTAGCTACTGTAGAATCAAGCATTAGCGAGCTCAGGCGTTCATCCATTGCTCCGGCCAGCAGCAGGGCAATAGCTGCGCCGTGTTCTCCCAGTCCGTGAATCCGTTTACGGTCCACATCCGGCCTTGATTGAAGGTAATCGAGGCTGCGCAGGCAATCCCAAACCCGCTGACCTATGACCGGCTTACCCAGGGTGAAGCTCGCCCAGGCATAGTCTTCCTGATTGTCGTCTCCGTGGTAGAAGACAGGCCCGGCAGCGGGCAGGTGCGGGATGGAGAAGCCGAGACCACGTAAATCGACTGAGCAGACTGCAAATCCTTTGCGCACAAGATCGACCATCTCGCCTGTCTCTTCGATGGCACCATTCCTACTTCTCTCTGAGACATGGAGGATTGCAGGAAAGGGCCCTTTGCCTTGAGCCGGCTTCATGAACCATCCTGTTACCCGAACGGAAGGTTCCGAGTGCAGGACGACATCTTCGATGTGTACGCCCTTTCGCGTGTGGGAGGAAAGCGTCACTGATTCCAGAGGAGTCTTCTTCGCGGGAAGGGCAAGCAGACGCCTGAGCGTGCCTTGCGCTCGCTCACGGAAGGCTTTGGCTTCGCTGGAGGTGCTTCCCAGAGGATTGGCCGGTTGCAACTTCTTCAGCCGATCTGCACTCAGCTGGACCACCGTACGCCCGCCCAGAGACGTCAGCACCTGTCCCGTCGGTGTGCAGTTGAGCTCGCCGGCAGCGGCCTCATCAAACTCGGCTTCCTCGGTTCCCCAGGCCTCCTGCCCGAGCCAACGGTTGAACCAGTCGTAGGCAGCGCGCCGGCTGAAGAAGTCATAATCGTGTGGCAGCGAGGTGGCGAAAAGGCCGGCCTTTTCAGGAGCGCCCATCAGTTTGTAAGCGGCCAGGACTTCATTGTGAACTTCTTTCGTGCCTTCGATGTACGTTGGTGAGTAAGTGGCGCCACGGTCGATCGGAGTATAGATCATGAGCAGGGGTTTGGGCGCAAAAGCGAGCAGCAGGTCTCCACGGTCAATTCCTTCAGGCAGGCTGAAGATCAAGTTCTGTTCTGCGTCGGCCACCGCTCCCGGTGGCGCGTAAGATGGCCCGGCGAGGTTTTCAGAGTTTCCGTCAACTTCCACGGCGACTTTGATCCGCGGCTCAAGCGCGCAGAGGTACATCGTCATGGTCGCACCGCCGGACTGGCCCGTCACGCCGATCTTATCCGGATCGACTTCGGGGCGTGAAAGGAGGTAATCGAGGGCCCGCACACCGTCCCAGGCGCGGTACTGCGCGAAGGTTGAACCAAAAAGGAGCATGGGCCGCCCGGCTTGAGAGTGTTCCCCGGTGGGACCGTAAAGGATCTTGCCCGTTTGAGGGTCAAGGTACTGGTAGCGCTCGCCCTGGCCGAAAGGATCGAAAGCCAGCACCACATATCCCTTGCGTGCCAGCGTCTGGTAAACATACGCGTAATTGCGGTAGGCTTTTCCGTTTCTCGTGTGTCCCAGAGGCGCGAGGACCCCCGGGAACGGGCCTTTGCGGCCGTTGGGGATGTAGAGATTGGCCGTAACGTAGATTTCAGGATGACTTTCAAAGATGACCTTTTCGATTCGATAGGCGCCGCGGTCGATCCTCCCCGTAATGCGCGGGTTCAGGGGAGTTTTTTCAAACCGGCCGCCAACGAGTTCCCAGACCGTGGAGTGTACTTTTTCAATGCGGGCGCGAACGTCAGCCTCGCTGCGCAGGGCGCGAAGCTGCGAGAGCCTTCGGGCGCGCGCCTCGTTCATTTGAGCGGTCAGGTATTCCGGCCAGTCGTTCCAATAGTCACGTTCGCCCCGGGGTGCTGCCTGGGAAGTTGCTGGTTCACCCCCGGAATGGCCCGCCGCGAAGGTTTCCGCACCGGCCAGGGGCAAGGCCAGTCCCAGCATGTTGGACTGAATAAACTTTCGACGCGTGATCATAAGGATCCTTCAGGCAGTCAGCGGGCAGTCTTTCGCACACGCAAACCACGAATTTTCAAACACAGGGACTGGAAATCAAAGCTGATTGTATACTACAGCCGTGGCGATGTTTCAATCAGAAGGTGAATTCGTAAGGTGGCTCCGGGACCTGACGTCGGAAAAATCGAGACGAGTCAGGATGGGTGTCGGCGACGACGCAGCCGTGGTTCGGGTGGGGCGCGATCGTGATTTGATCCTGACGGCCGACCTTTCGATTGAGGGTGTCCATTTCACCTCGCGGTTGCATCCGGGCCGGTCGGTTGGCCACCGCGCGCTTGCGCGCTCTCTCAGCGACATTGCTGCCATGGGAGGTGTTCCTCGCTTTGCCCTGATTTCCGTGGCCCTCCCGCGCGCCATTTCTCGCGCCTGGGTTGAAGAATTCTATCGGGGAGTGATGGATCTTGCCAGGCGTTTTCGAGTGGACGTGATTGGAGGAGACACATCGATTGCGCGGCGAACCGCTATGATTGACGTGACGCTGGCAGGCGAAGTCGCCCGCGGCAGAGGATTGCTCCGTTCCGGGGCGCGTCCCGGCGACATGATTTATGTCAGCGGAAGATTGGGGCAGTCGGCGCGCGGACTTGAGATTCTGAAATCGCGAGCGAGAAAGAGCAAACGAACTCGAGAAGAGAAGCAGGACAATCCTGAAACCGCAGCAGCCCTGAAGGCTCATCTTTACCCTGAGCCGCGCTGCCAATTGGGCCGCTGGCTTCAGAGCGCCGGCATTCCGTCTGCACTGATGGACATCAGTGATGGTCTTTCAACGGATCTGGTGCGGATGTGCGAGGCGAGTGGGGTGGGGGCAAAGTTGATGCCGGGCGCATACCCGGGCCCGCCGGAGTGACGCCGGAACATTCCCTGGAACTGGCTCTCAATGGGGGAGAGGACTACGAGTTGCTCTTTGCGGTGCCCAGACGGAAAGTGAGGAAGGTCCCCCGAACCTACCGCGGCGTTCCGCTCCATTGTATTGGCCAGATGTACCGCTCGCGGGACGTCCTCCTGGCTCATCAAGACGGCAGACCATCGCCTCTCGCACCGGCCGGCTACGATCATTTTTCAAAGTAATGGCATAGGCCGTGCGGATCTTCCCGATGGAAAAACCTGGAATGATGAGCCTAGTTGGCCTGAGGCTCCGGCGCGGCTTGTGGAGTGACGACGGCTGGAGGCTGGGCAGATGGTGGCGGTGCTGTGGTTGACGGGGTTGGGTTTGACTGGGTGGTGGGCGGAATCTGCTGAATCGTGGAGACGGGTTTTGAGTCCGCCAGGCTGGCCGCAAGCGCGCGAAGATCGGAATCGCTGGTCAGAACGTTGCCTGATCCCGCGCTGGCCAGAATTTGCTGTACCTGGTCAGGCGTTGACAATAGCGGTGAGCCCGGGAACCGCTGTACCGGCTTGTCTTTCAGCACCTGGGTCATGAAATCCGTCCAGATGGGCAGCGCGACGTGCGAGCCTTCTTCTCCATGTCCCAGCGGGTGATGGTCATCAAATCCCACCCAGACTCCCGCTGTGACTGAAGGGGAAAACCCGATGAACCAGGCGTCAGTAAAGTCATTGGTGGTCCCTGTTTTTCCCGCCAGGTCATATTTCCGGGCCAGCCATTTGTCGCGGACGGCCGTGCCGGAATTGAAAACTTCCCGCAGCATCGAGACTTCAATCCGTGCGATTCCCGCCGGCAGCACATCGGTCACCTGGGGAGGAAACTCGTCGATCACACGGCCGTTATAGTCGGTGACCCGCAGGATTTCACGGGGCGCAATGTGGACGCCGTCATCAGGGAATGTTGAAAAGGCCGATGTATGCTCCAGCAGCGTCAGGTCAGAAGCGCCAAGCGCCAGGGGCAGATTGGGAACCAGCCGTGACTCGATTCCGAACCGGCGACAAAGTTTGATGACGTTATCGATGCCGACTTTGGCAAGAAGTTTAACCGCAGGGACGTTCTTTGACTCCGCCAGAGCGTGCAGCAGCGTGATGCTTCCTTCGAACTTGCCATCGTAATTGTGGGGCGCCCACAGGCCTGCCGGGCTCGGAAATGTCACCGGGCTGTCCATGATGGTATCGAAAGGCCCGATGCCGTTCAGTAGAGCCTGTGCATACACATAGACCTTGAAGGAAGATCCGACCTGCCGGTAAGCCTGCACCGCCCGGTTAAACTGGCTCTTGCTGTAGTCGTATCCGCCCACCATCGCCTTGATTTCGCCGGTTGCATTGTCAACCGCCAGCAGCGCTCCCTGGACTGTCGGCGTCTGATCAAGCGTCGCGTGGACTGTTTTGCCCTTGATCTCCTCGATCTTGAACACGTCCACGTCGCCCGGGCTGAACACCCTGCGGGGATCCTTCTTCCAGGTCCATTTGAAATCGGCGGGTTTGACCTGGGCTGTCAGGTCGCCGAACCGCACCTCGGCATAGCGCGGATTAACGTCCATGACAATGCCATGGACCACTCTGCCCGCCTTCAGAGGGTCTGACCAATCAGAATTTTCATAGGTCTTCAGCGTAGCCTGCTTGCCATCCGTAAGTTTGACCGGGCGTTTCAGAATGTTCTGTTCCGGGCCCCGCCATCCGCGACGCTTGTCATCTGCCCGCAAACCATTCCGGAGGGCTTCCTGGGCGGCGCGCTGCATGCTGATGTTCAAAGTCGTGTAAACCCGAAGGCCTTTCTGCTGCACAGCTTTCAGGCCGTACTTCCTTCGCAGGAACTGCCGGACGTCTTCGACGAAATAGGGAGCGATGTTTTCATTCCAGCCCTTGACGTGCAGGTCCAACTGCGACTTGATGGCCTTTTGATAATCCGCTTTGCTGATCTTGTCATTGTTCAGCATCGCCTTCAAAACTTCGTTGCGGCGCGCGATGGCGTAGTGCGGGTGAAGAATCGGCCAGTAAATGGGGCCCTTGGCCATGCCCGCCAGAAGAGCGGTTTCAGGAAGCGTAAGCTGGTTCAGGTGCTTGCCAAAATAAAATTCCGCCGCTGCGGCAAAACCGTAATTCCCATAGCCCATGGGAACCTGGTTGGCGTACATGCTGAAAATTTGAGGCTTGGTAAACCGGCGCTCGATCTGAATGGCCAGCAGGGCCTCCTGGATCTTCCGCCGAAAACTCTTTTCCGGAGTCAGGAAGAGCATACGAGCCAACTGCTGTGTCAATGTGCTGGCGCCCTGGGCCTTGCGCCATTCAAGAATATCGGTGATGGCCGCCCGGATGATCCTCAGAACATCAATGCCCCAGTGGTTTTGAAAATTGCGGTCCTCGATAGAAATCACACCGTTACGCATGGCCGGTGGAATCTGGTTGTAAGTCACCATCACGCGATGTTCCATCGCAAACCGTGCGATGGGGGTTCCGTCGTCGGCAAAAACCTCCGTCATCACGTCAGGCCTGTAATTTTCCAATTGTTGAACCTGGGGAAGGTCAGACGAATAGACAAAGAAGAGTCCTCCCAGCACTCCGACTCCCGCCGAGAGGACAACAAGGATAACAAAGACAAGCTGGCCGAAAAACTTTCGGCTTCTTAACAGGGGTGCCGCCCCCCCGCGAATTGGGCGATTCGGAGGCCGCGATTGGGGACCATCCATATAAGTGCTTCCCTCTCCACCAATTCTAGGACCACCCTTTATAACAGTCAAACAAAGATGATGCTCCAAGGATCGATGGGGTCATAAGCTCACAACTTGCGGTTCTTTTCGGATCTTCGGTCAGGCAGGTTCCGCCAAAATCTTGCGACAAATTCGGATCAGCCTGGAGTGCGGAATCTGTGACGGGGAAGAAAGCACCACCAGTTCTCCCTGGCGGAAACTGCTGTAATACCATCTGGCGAACAGACTCAGATGCTCCCAGGAGACCGTGCCGGGGGATTCGTCCGCCTCGCGCAACAACTCATCGAAGAGCAGGCGAAAGCGTTCGTCCAGAGAAAGCGGCGAGGAGACATTTTCTCCGAGGTCCATCGATCCGGGTTCGAGCAGTTTACCCGAGCGCATCAGAAAGAAAGAGACGGTCTTGTGCTGCGAGCCCGGCAAAACAAGAACCGCGTGAAGGTCGTTTACGTTTCGGACGGGTTCCGGCTTAAGCGCCAGCGCGTCATGAATCTTTTTAATCTTGCGATGCAATTGTCCAGCACGCTCAAAATCAAGCTGATCTGAAGCCTGACCTCGTTCGGCCTTAACGCTCCTCTCGAGCGACTGACCCTCAGTGGCCAGAAATTCGACGACGCGCTCTACTTCCTCGTGGTATTCGGTGTCACTGCAACCCTTGAAACACGGCGCCAGGCACATGTGCATCTGCGAGTATATGCACCCGGGATGGGCCGGGTCCGGATCGAGGTCCTCAACACAACGACGGATTTTGAAGAGGTCAAGAAATTCTCCTGCAAAGCGCTCAGCCGCCGCCCGGGAAGGGAACGGGCCGTAGTAGAGACAGCCATCTTTTGAAATGCGCCGCGTGGGATAGAGCCGGGGAAATCGATTCCGGAGATTCAATTTGAGCAGCGCGGGGGCCTTCAGCCGCAAGCGCGCCCGGTATTGCCGGGGATAATAGTGGCGGTTCAGGCGGTAGACCAGCCACTGCATTTCGAAACCCGACCCGGCATATTGGTATTCGATGCGGCGAGTCATCCCGCGAAGGTTCAAAAGCCTGGAATGGCCCTCTGTGCTTCGCAGGACCCTCTTCAGCCGCCGTTGAAGGTCACGCGTGCGGCCAATATAGGGCCGGGATGTCGCGCTCTGGTCCGAAAAAAGGGCAAACACTGCAGCCCGATGATCGAACTGCTCGAAAAACGGTTCGCTTTCCGCCCTGGGATCGAATTCCAGCGAGTTTTCAAGTCTCATGTTTATTCCCGGCGCTTGAAGCGATTTTAGGTTCAGGGCGAAAGGTCGGTCAAGCTAGGGTGCCCTTTTTTTTTTTTTTTTTTTTTTTTTTTTTTTTTTTTTTATATTTTTTTTTTATATATATTATTTTTTTATTTTATTATATATATATTTTATTTTGTTATATAGTTTATTTATAGGTAGTTGTTGTGGTTTGGTAGTTTTATAGATTTTGGTTGTTGTTGGTGTGTTAGGGTCGTCCTGTGCGTGTTGCGCTTCTTCGTGGGGTTCTTGTGGGGTTGGTCTGACGGTGGGGTGGTTTTGGTGGGTGGGGCGGGGGTTGGGGGTCGTGGGGGTTCGCCTGTGACATCGCGGATCGGTCTGGGGGGGGGGGGGGGGGGGGAGGGGTTGGGGAGGGGGGGGGGGGGGGTTGAGGTGTTGGGGTGGTGGGGGGGGGTGGGGTTGTGGGGGGGGGGGGGGGGGTGGGGTGGGGGGGGTGTTGTGTGTTGTCGGAGGGGTGGGGGGTGGGGGGGGGGGGGGGGGGGAGCGGGGTTGTGTGCGGGGGTGGTGGGAGGGGTGTGTGGGGTGGGGGGGGGCGTAGGGTTCATTTGGGTGTCATGTGTGTTGCTTCTTGTTTTTTCGTTTATGGCTCTCTGTCAGGTCTCAGCGGTGGGGTTCTCTTGTGGCTTGGTATATGTCATCAGTGGCGCAGTCTTTCTCTTCGCTTGTGACCATCGTGGGTCTCTCGGGCAACCAGGTCCAGAATACTGATTCGCAAGGCAGCTTCATTTTTCGTGACCTGGTTCCTGGCAGCTACGATCTGCGAGGGAGAGATCCGGGTTCAGGGCTCACAAGGCTTCCGGCGCGCAAGTGTATCTGACCAGACGACCACCGTCCACGTGACATTGACAGTGGGTGCTGCGTCGCGTACCGCGAGGTCAGTTCTCCAGCGGTGCGGATAGACACCGATTCAACAAATGTCACCACCCACGTCACGACGCGGCCTATGCAAACTCCCGCTTGATCGAATGTGGCAGGGCTTTTTTACATGCGGCCGGCGTGGCGGGCGGCGGCGGCACCGGATTTCCAACCCTTCCATTTCCGGGGCCTCGGGCCTGGAAACCTGTACGTGGCTGTCGGTGTCAACATCACAGACGCCGGCTACAGCGCTCTCCGCGTCTACAGCGGAGAGTATGGCCCGGTCGGCACGGGCATTACATCTCGTTTGTTAGGAAGTGAACATCAAGACCGCAGGATTCGAGCCGCAATACGGCAAGGCCACCGGCGGTGTCGTGCAAATTGTTATCAGTCGGGCACCGATCGCTACCACGGGGCATTGACCGGCTTCTTTCAGCCCAAGGGCTTTCAGCACACGCTTCAGCCCGATGATTTCAACCTGTCGAACACCTACGGGAAGGCGCTTCACAAGGAAGGGTATGACGTGGCGGGAGAGTTTGGCGGCCCCGTGCCTGGAGTCAGGAAGCACCTCTTTTTCTATGGTTCATTTGACCCCACCTGGAACAGGATTTATAGCCTGGCGCCGACCGCTTCCGCTCTTTCAGCATGGGCCCTATGAGATTCGACCAATACCTATAGTTACGCCAGCAAGGTAACCTATCGAGTCAATACAATCACCAGCTCCACTTTTCCTTTTTCGGGGACCCGTCTCATACCAGCAACAGCCCCTGGCCAGCCTCACGGCAGATAACAACACCCGGTTCAGCAATTGGCGATTCGGAAGTAAGAACATGGTCGGCCACTATACCGGCACTCTCTCACCCACCTGGCTGATCAGCGCCACTTCTCCTGGAACCACAATGACTTTACCGAATTTCCCACGACAAACCTCAGCGAGATCGTTGACCAGACTCAAACGGATGGTTTGCCCGGCCAAAGGGGCGAGTTTACTCCCGTCGGCTGGGTTCGAGCAAAACACGAAGGCGAATACCTACGGCCTCGACGTGGCCACCACCAAGACGTATGACTTTGCGGGCGGCCACACCTTGAAGCTCGGGTATCATTATGAAAAGAACCAATACGATGGTGAACGCCTCTACAGCGGCCCCAATAGCCCCATTCCGGCCACCAATGCCACCGGCGTGCCCATCACCGATCTGGGTGTCCCCGAAGCTGCGGTTGGCCAGCCACCAACGCCCTGTATTATCTGCAAATCCAGGACTCCACCTGCACTCTCTGCCCGTTGATGGACGTGCCGGGATTGGGAATGGCTCCCGTGCGCTGCGGCAACGACGAGGCCTGTGGGGCCCGCCCGACTTCCAGACGAGCAGCGACTACCACGCCGCCTACGTGGAAGACATCTGGAAATTGGACCCGCACCTGACGCTGGATCTGGGGTTGAGGTGGGAGCAGCAACGGATGACCGGTATTGCTACCCACTATTCCTTCACCGACAACTGGCTGCCTCGCATCGGTGTTACCTGGGACCCAACGGGCAGCCGCAAGACAAAAATCTACGCAAACTTCGCCCGTTACGATTACGTGCTCCCGTTAGACATGGCCCTGAGGTCGTTGAGTAGCGAGCTGGACTTCCAGAACGGCTACTTCGCACCCGATTTCACTACGAACGGGAGCGGCCAGCGGGTTGTTACCATCAACCAGTATGGAACTGTAACGCCCATCCTGGACGCAGCACACCTGCTGACCGGCGCGGACGGAGGAGTGGGAACCGGCATCGGTGTCTCACAGCAGGCGGTAGGGACAGCGATCTACCCCGGGACAAAAATGGAGTACAACGACGAGTATATGGTTGGCATTGACCGGGAAATTCCTCATGGTGTGGTGTTCAGCGCCCGGTACATCAGCCGGCGGCTGAAGCGGATCATCGAAGACGGGAGTTCACTGCCGCCCGAAATTTATGACGTCAGCCCAACGTATGACTACGTCATCGGAAACCTTGGTGCCAACACCGACATCTTCACCAACCCCATCGAGCACGTCTACACACCTCAATTCGACGGGGGTGGCAACGTCCTGTTAAGTAGTGTTCCGTCAGCATGCTTCGCTTCGGACGAACCGTGCCCTACAACGCCGTCAACGTGACAGACTCCCTGGGAAATGTCGTGGGCAGCGCTTGCTTCAATCCCTTCGGCACCAATGGTTTGACACCCGGAGTTCCTACTCCGGACGGCGTTCCTGACGGCTTCGCCGCTCCAATTCGAAACTACGATGCGGTGGAAATCGGATTCAACAAGTCCTTCAGCAACAACTGGCTGGTGCGCACCAACTGGCGCATTGCCAGGCTCAGCGGAAATTATGAGGGAGCTTATCGCAACGACAACCGCCAGGATGACCCCGGCATCAGTTCGCTCTATGACTTTACGGCGGGCCAGTTGAACCTGCTGGGCGATCAGTTTAAGCCTGGACCGCTCAACACGGACAGGCTCCACATCGTCAATTTTTACGCCGCTTACGTCGTCCCGGGGGGATTGATCAAAGGTCTCACGATGGGTCCGGGAATTACCTTGCAGAGCGGCTTGCCCATTAGCAAGCTGGCGGCGCATCCCGCCTACCAGAACGCAGGCGAAGTCCCGCTGGGTGGCCGCGGCTCGCTGGGCCGGACGCCGGTGACTGGACAGGTCAATCTGCACCTCAGCTATCCTTTCAAGATCTCGGAGAAGGTCAACCTGGTCGCGGGATGGGACTTCTTCAACATCGGAAATACGCGCACCATCCAATACCTCAACCAGGATGTGGATCTTGGATACCTCACACCGAATGCAGACTTCCTGAAGCCGTACGCACATTCAGCAACTGCCACAACGGATATCAATAACCCCACGTTTCAGGCTCCGTTCAGCATGCGTGGAATGGTACGACTGGAGTTCTGAGGTCCTTAACCTGGAAAAGCCGAGGGAGGGCGGTTTCCGCCCTCTCTTGTTTTTCCTGCGGCACTGTCCCATGAGCGGCGAAAAACGCCGGCGGCAGCCCGGCGCTAATGCAGCGATTGTTGCTTTCCTTCGCAAACCTCAGGTGCCCGCGAGGCGCTCGATGAAGCCGATTCGCAGTGAGATTGCTTTCCTGCTGTTGGCCGGGCTGTTGCTTTGTGCCGGGACTTCATGGCCGCAGGGAATTCAGGGTGGTCGCACTATGCCGGTCCAGATCCGCGGGCAGGTGCGCTATCCGAGCGGCGCGGCTGTCCGGCAAATCGTCATGATCACGATTGAAGACGCTGGCAGTGGAAGCCTTGTCGCCCAGCTCCAGACGGACACCCATGGGACATTCCAGGTAAATTCGATTCCCCAGGCGGCTTACACGGTCACCGCTCACCAGCCTGGATACCGGGATGATTCCCAGCAGGTTGATCTGCGCACCATCACCACTGCCTATGTCGAGTTGACCCTTGTGCCGCTGCCGGCCAATAAGGTGATAGGTAAAGGACCGGCTTCGCCTGGCGTGACCGTTTCCGCGGCGGAACTGGCCCTTCCGGAGGCCAACCGGCAGAGAATTTGCAAGCCCGCCAATTGTTCGATGGAGAAAAAACAGCGGAAGAAGGCCATCCCTCACTTGCGGAAGGTAGTCCAACAGGTGCCGTCGTTTGCTGAAGCCTATCTGCTTCTGGGCACAGCCCGGATGGATTTGCATCGTTGGAAGGATGCGGAAAAGGCGCTCGAGCAGGCCGTCTCACTGGATCATAAGGCCGGCTCCGCGTTTCTGGCGCTCGGGGCCTGCTACAACCAGGAACACAAGTTTTCCCAGGCAGAAAAACCGCTGCTGCAAGGGCTCAGGCTGGCTCCGCAGTCCGCGACGGGCCATTATGAATTGGCTCGAGCCTATTGGGGCCAGAACCGCTGGCAGGACGCCGCCCCGCACGTCCGGAAAGCCGTGCAGTTGCAACCCACTTTGGCTCCCGCGTCCGTTGTGCTGGGTAACCTCATGTGCGGGAGAGGAATGCTCAGGACGCCTTGAAAGCTTTCAAGGTATATCTCCGCCTGAACCAAAGGACACCATGGCAGGGTCCGTTGCGGAAATGGCCAGCAAAATTCAAAAGGTCCTGAGTTCGTCTAAATAGGTCCTGCCAGCACACACAATATATTGTGGTTGAGCCTCGGCCAAACACAATTGATGAGACAAGTGGGACAATCTGAACGCCAGCGTTGTATTCTTATATGTCATTTATTTTCTGTACATTATATGGATACCTGATTTGATCGTTTTCAAAATGTGTCTCATTCTGCAACGCCGTGTAAAAACTTCCACCATAAGAGTCGCTCGACCTCATCGGCGCGGGTTCTTGGAGGCCCGGAAACTTGAGGATGCACCCTATCTTCACATCGAGGCCTGCGGAGTCCCGGTGCCAATCCGTGTTTTGTCGCGACCTCGGTGGGGTCGAAAATATGGAATTCTTGTGACTTGAAGAAGTGGCGTTAATTGCGAAAGTGACCTGCCAGCTTATCGTAGGTGGTTGAAAGGTTTTCGGGCTCAACCCGCGTTTCTCCAACTACGGTCATGAAATTTGAATCGCCGGTCCAGCGGGGCAGGATGTGCATGTGGACGTGGTGCTCAACGCCGGCGCCTGCGCAACGCCCCATGTTCAAGCCCAGATTATATCCTTCGGGATGGTAGACGTCCTTGAGCGCGCGCTGGACCTGCTGCGCCAGCGTCATCATTTCCGTCAGCGTATCGGCCGGCGCTTCAACCAGCTCTGCGATATGCGCGTACGGAACAACCATGGCGTGGCCCACCGTGTAAGGGTAAAGGTTCAGCAGGACAAGATTCGCCCGGCCCCGGTAGAGGACCAGATGCTCTCTGTCGCTTGAGGGATCCGCGGAAGCCTTTTCGCAGAAAATACACCCCTCATTTCCGGTCCCCTGGGTGACGTATTGAAACCGCCACGGGGTCCACAAATAATCCATGTCCAATAACCTGCCGGCAGAAAGATTACTCTTCGGGAATGACTGGATTGGGAGGCGTTTCGCTCACGGGCTGTGGCGTCGGTGCCTCCGCAGGAGAAGCCACCTGAACCGGCTGGCCCGTCTCCTGGCCACTGTTGACAAGGTCTTTTAGTTCTTTGCTGGGTTTGAAGTAAGGGATATCTTTGGCGGGTACATCCACGCGTTCGCCGGTTTTTGGGTTTCGCCCCACTCGGGAATTCCGGTGGCGCGTTCTGAAACTTCCAAACCCCCGGATTTCGATCTTATCTCCACCCCGGAGGGACTTGACGATACCCTCAAAAATGGTATCGACAATCACCTCAGAGTCTTTCCTGCTCAACTCTGTCTTTCGAGCAACATCCTCAATCAAGTCAGCTTTTGTCATGCTCGACTCCTCAGGCTAAGATTTAGACCCGGGTATCCTCACCAGCAGCTTTTCGGCCGGTCCGGAAGGACGCGCCGCCACCGGTTATTTTTAGTGCGAATCGTTACGATCCCCCGAGGCATTGGGCCGCGCCATCGCTTCGGTGGTAATGCCCGCAGAAGAAAATGCTTCGGCCATCCTGGAAAGCGCCGGTGGTTCAGGAACTCTTTCCCGCAATTGTGTGGCTTTCCAGTTTTCGGACCTCGTGCTCAGGCTGATTTTCTTTTCTTCCGGATTCAGCCGGATCACGCGAAATTCAAGTTCCTCCCCGACTTTCGGCATGCCTTCTTCGCTGCCGGGGTGGCTGCTTTCAATCTCCGAAATGTGGCAAAGGCCTTCGATACCCTCTTCGATTTCGGCAAAGACTCCGAAAGAAGTTCGGCGGGTGACCTTCGCATGGACCCTGTCGCCTACGTTTATCTTGGCAAAGAAGCTTTCCCAGGCGTCAGGCTGGAGCTGCTTCAACCCAAGCGACAGACGACGATTCTCTGTATCAACGTTCAGGACAACGGCCTCAATCTCCTGGCCCTTCTTCAGCACTTCAGAAGGATGCTTCACATTTCGAGTCCAGGAAAGATTCGAGACGTGGATCAGGCCGTCAACGCCTTCTGCTACTTCGATGAAAGCCCCGAAGTCGGTAAAGTGGCGGACGCGGCCCTTCACCACGGTCCCGGCACCCATCCGTTCGCTGAGGCCATCCCACGGATCGGGCAGCGCCTGCCGCAGGCTGAGGGATATACGCCGCTGCTCGGGATTGACGTCCAGGATTGCGACTTCAGCCATTTCATCGGGCTTCAGAATTTTCGAAGGGTGACGAAGCCGTCTTGTCCAGCTCATCTCGGAAATGTGGATCAGCCCCTCGACACCCGGCTGTAATTCCACGAAAGCCCCGTAATCCGTCACGCTGACAACTTTGCCGGTAATGTGGTCACCGACATGGAACTGGGCCGTCACGTTTTCCCACGGGTCCGTCGTCAGCTGCTTCATTCCCAGGGAAACGCGCTCTTTCTCCCGGTCAAACTTGAGCACCTTGACTTCGACTTCCTGTCCGGCCTGTACAACTTCTGAAGGATGAGCCACGCGCGTCCACGAGAGGTCGGTCATATGCAACAGGCCATCGATACCGCCAAGGTCCACGAAGGCTCCGTAATCGGTCAGGTTTTTCACCCGTCCGGTCAGAACCGCTCCCTCAACAAGATGCTCCATCAGCGCCGCTTTCTTCTGGTTACTTTCTTCTTCCAGGACTTTCCGGTGGCTGACCACAACATTGTCCCGCTTGCGATTCAGCTTGATGACCTTGCACTCGATCTCCTGGCCGATCCAGTCTTCCAGCGTCGGATGGGGTTTCAGGTCCGCCTGCGAAGCGGGCATAAAAGCGTGGACTCCGATGTTGACCTCGAGCCCTCCTTTAACCCGCTGCACGACGCGCCCGCGGACGGGCTTTTCTTCGTAGAAGGCGCGCTCAATTTCTTCCCACACTTCTTCCTGCAGAGCTTTGCGGCGGGAGACCACGGCCGTTCCGGTGAGCTCGTCAAACTTCTCGACCAGGACTCCAATGGACTGGCCCGTCTCGACGTTCAGCGCGCCGTCTTCGGAGGTAAACTCCATGCGGGGGATGACTGCCTCCCATTTCAGGCCCAGATCGACCACCACTTCTTCGTCGGTTACGCTTACAACATGGCCCTGGACGATCTCGCCCACGGACAGGGTGGGGGTCGCTTCCATACTTTCCATCAGGCTCTCAACCTCGGCCATGCCAAGGGCTTCGTCCTCAGATTCTTCTCCGTTTTCGTTGTTTGCAGGAGGTTCTGATCCGGATGGCTCTTCCGCGCCAGCGGCAACAGCCGGTGCTTCAGAGTCGGCCGTGGATTTGTCTGCGCCCTCAGAGGCTTGATCTGTGGGCGGCAGTGCTGCCTCGGGCTGTGTGACGGATTTGTCTGTGGCCTCAGAGGTTTGATCCGTGGGTGGTGCTTTCACCTCGGGCTGGGCCTCGGATTCGCTTGAGGCCTCAGAGGCTTGCGCCGTGGGCGGTTGTTTAGCCTCGGGCTCGGCCGCGGATTCGCCGGTATCCAGAGTGGATAAAGCGGCAGGCGAGTCTTCGTCGGTCACCGCCGGAGTTTGCACGACTTCTTCTTTGGGTTGGGCCTGGGCCGGGGTATCGACGGGGTCAGCCGTATCCCTGCGCGGAGCAGCGTCGACACTGCCCTGCGCCTCGGGTGAAATGATGACCTCACCCGAGTTGAGCCGATTTTCTTGCGAAGACATGAACTTACCTCCCTGCCCTTACCCAACGCATGTTCCGACTGATATTGTATTTTACCGTTCCCTGAAAAGTGAAGTCAAACTAATCAATGGACTTGGCAGGAACTATTTTCTACTCGCTACGGAACTTGACTCCGCGCTGCATCGTGGTCTTGCGAAAGTCCTTGGCTTTGATCTCGACAAGCTTGCACATTTCATAGAGCCGCGATGAAAGAGTCGGGCCCAATTGCGCCAGCGACCGGTCGATTTCCGGAATGGGATTGCCCGATGGCTCGCGGACTTCACCCCGCCTGGCGCGCTCTGATGCAAGTGTCGTAGTAATCAGCGTGACTTTCTTTTCGTTGTAACGCGAATTGATGATATGGGTGAGCGTTTCCCGAACCCAGTCGGTCGGATCCGAAGCCGCCAGGTCGTCAAGCATCAGCACTTCCACATCCAGGACAGGCCCCATGACTCGCAGTTCCGAAGTGTGTGAAACCGGATTATAGCTGTCCCGGATATCCTTGAGCAGTTTCAGAAAGTCATAATAGAGGCACGGAACGCCTTTGCGCACCATCAGTTCCCGCAGCACTGCGACGCCCAGATGGGTCTTGCCGACGCCCGTGGGCCCCGCGAACAGCAGGCCGAAGTCCGTCGGATATTCTTCCACCAATCTCTGAGAGTAGACCTTGGCAATTTTGAGACTCGGGTCCGGTCGAGTATCAAAGCTTTCAAAGTCGCAGTGCTCGTACCGGCGTGGGATTTGTGCCGCTTTCAGCAACGACTCGGAGTGCTGAGACTTCTCGCACTCGCACCGTGCCACGAGGCGCACTCCGTCTCGTTCAACCGGCCGCCAGCCCGTTCCTCCGCAGTGGGGACAATCCTTTGTGGCCATTGAGCAACCCGTAGCTGATTCTAAATCACTTGGAGCAAAAAGCGGAAGGGAAATAGACCGGCAGCGAATTTTCAGTGCGCAATGCTGGCGCTGTGGGACTCCATTCGGATGAGCCGGAGGCGGAATGACTCAATGTTTTTCTCTGGAGCGGTGCATCCGGATCAAATAGGGTGGGATCACCCGAACCAGGCCATTCTGCACTTCTTCATGCGACTCGCCAACGCGGGTCATAATCTCCTTCTCCACATACTTAACGAACGCCTGCATCTCGTTCTGCATTTCTTCCATGCGCTTCCGCATGTTCAGAATGATTTCTACTCCGGCCAGGTTGACGCCCAGATCACGGGTCAGACTCAGGATGGTTTCCAGAGCTTCCAGGTCTTCGTCGGTGTAGAGGCGGGTATTGCCCTCACTCCGCGATGGGATCAGCAGCCCTTCGCGCTCGTACAGGCGCAGCGTCTGTGGATGGATATCATACAACTCCGCCACGGCGCTGATCATGTAACCTGCCTTGCCTCGGGTTTTTCGGCCTCGTTTTGCCATGTGCTCTTTGAGCGTCCCGAACCCGGGAAACTCGCCTTTACGACCGGGGGTTGAAATACTTTCGCAATTCGCTGCGAAGGTCTGCGGGATTCAGCCGGTCAAGTTCCCGCAGAATTTCTTTGCTGCGCTCGTCGGCCACTCGCGGAACTTTGATTTCAATTTCCACGAACTGGTCTCCTCGCAGGCTGGCCCGCAACGAGGGGGCCCCTTTTCCCCGGATTCGCAGTTTCTGCCCGCTCTGGGTTCCGGGAGGAATCCTGATTGTGGTGGGTCCGTCAATGGTTGGAACCTCCACCTTGGCTCCCAGCGCAGCTTCTGTGACGCTGATAGGGACCTTGACATAGAAATTGTCTCCCTTGCGATCGAAATACGGGTGGGCCTCGACGTCGGTCAGGATGTAGAGGTCGCCGGGCGGTCCGCCGTGGGGGCCCGCGTTTCCTTTGCCCGGAACGCGCACCCGCGATCCCGTATCAACTCCCGGTGGAATTCGCACGTCAAACGTTTCAGGTTTGCGAATATGCCCTGTCCCATGGCAGGCCGGGCAACGAGTCTGCTGCCGCCCTGTCCCACCACACTGCGTGCAAGTCATGGAAAAGCGCATCGCTCCGGCCGTCCGCTGGGCTTTGCCGCTCCCTCCGCACGCGGAGCAGGTGACGGATGGCCCGCCGCGCGTGCCTCTGCCCTTGCACGACCCGCAAATCTCTTCTCTTGCGATGGTAATCCGCACCTGCGTTCCGCCAATGGCGTCCCAGAACCCAATGTGCATGTGGTGCTCGATGTCGCGTCCCCGCACCGGGCCCGCAGCAGATTCGCGGCCTTCGTCCCCGCGGGCGAAAATCTGGGAAAAGATGTCGCGGAAGGTCGAGCCGACACCTGCCGAACGTTCTCCCTGGGGCGGAAAGTCGGAAAAATCGAAGCCGGAAAAGTCAACGCTCGGACCTCCTCCGGCGGGCTCTCCCGATCCCTTGGCGTAAGCCTCGTACGCGCCGCTGGGAATGTTGTCGGAGTAGAACCCGTATTGGTCGTAAATCTTGCGTTTCTTGTCGTCGCTGAGGACGTTGTACGCTTCCTGGATTTCCTTGAAACTCTCTTCCGACTGTTTGTTTCCGGGGTTGAGGTCGGGGTGATACTTCCTGGCGAGTCGCCGGTAAGCCTTTCGGATCTGGTCAGCCTTGGCCTTGCGGTCGACTCCCAGCGCGCCATAGTAATCCTTCTGTTTGGTTCCCACGGCCATGCCTGTTTTCCTTTTTTGAGGCTGCTGTGCCACGCTGCTTTTGGCGGTGGCTCACATTGTGGAAGGAGGTGGACAAAACAATCAGCGATCAGAGGGCCCGAACAGTTGCGCTGGAGCGGGATGCGGGAATTTCACATCTTCGCTCCATGCGCTCTTGAGCCCAATACCCCGCGCTTCAGTTCATGCTTGTTTTCAGCACGACGCCAAGGTGATCGGGGCATCGGGAGGCAATCCACGCTTCAAGCTGCCGGTGAATTTCTTCCACGGCAGGAGAATTGTTCATCGGGTTGTCGAGTTGGACCTCCATGAATTGCCTGACGTGGCAGGTCGGGCACTCAACGCCCACTTGAGCCCGGTGCATGATAACTTGTTCTTGCGGTTGTGGTGTTTGTTGTTCCATAAGGATTGCCTCCCTTCTTCCCAAAATGGCCTTCATTCACTTAGATGCACTATTGGGCCGTCCGATTACTTCTTGTTTTTGTCCTCTCCTTCAACGACTTCAGCGTCGATCACTTCACCTCCGCCTTTGGTTTTCTCTTCGCTGTCGCCGCCGGCAGTGTTGGCCTGCCCGGCTTCACCCTCGCCTTCGGGGGGCGGGGGGGCGGCCGTGGCGGCCTGCTGCTTGTACATGGCCTCAGCCAGTTTGTGCGAAGCCTGTGTCAAGCGTTCCACTGCGGCATTGATCGCTTCCACGTTGCCTTCCTGGATGGCCTTCTTGGCTTCCTCCACGGCAGTTTCGATGTCCTTGGCATCCTCTTCTGAAACCTTATCGCGGTTTTCCTTCAGTGTTTTCTCAACGGAGTAAACCAGCGAGTCGGCCCGGTTCTTCACTTCCACCTGTTCCTTGTACTGGCGGTCCTCGTCGGAGTGGACATCAGCTTCCTGCTTCATCCGTTCCACTTCGTCCTTGGAAAGGCCGCTGGAAGAGGTGATCGTGATCTTCTGTTCCCGGTTGGTGCCCAGGTCTTTGGCCGCTACATTCAGGATGCCGTTGGCGTCAATATCGAACGTCACTTCAATCTGCGGAATGCCGCGCATCGCCGGCGGTATTCCAACCAGGTGGAACTTGCCGAGCGTCCGGTTGTCTTTGGCGCCGGGGCGCTCGCCCTGCAGCACGTGGATTTCAACCGACGTCTGGTTGTCCGCCGCGGTTGAAAACGTCTCGGTTTTCCGCGTCGGGATCGTGGTGTTGCGCTGGATCAGGGGTGTCATCACACTGCCCAGCGTTTCAACGCCCAGCGTCAGCGGGGTCACGTCGAGCAGCAACAGGTCTTTCACTTCGCCGCCCAGAACGCCCGCCTGCACCGCGGCGCCGATAGCCACCACTTCGTCCGGGTTCACGCCCTTGTGAGGTTCCTTGCCGTTGAACAGGTCCTTCACAATCTGCTGGACCCGCGGGATGCGAGTGGACCCGCCCACCAACACCACTTCATCGATTTGGCTGGGTTCAACCCCGGCATCCTTCAGCGCCTGCTTTACCGGGCCCACGGAACGCTGGAAGGCGTCCTCACACATCTGCTCAAAACGCGACCGGGTCAGCTTCAGGCTCAAGTGTTTGGGGCCAGAGGCGTCCGCGGTAATAAACGGCAGGTTGATTTCAGTCTCCAGCACCGTGGACAGTTCCATCTTGGCCTTCTCAGCCGCTTCCTTCAGCCGCTGCAGCGCCATGCGGTCTTTGGAAAGGTCTATGCCCTGGTCCTTGCGGAATTCTTCCACAATCCAGTCGATCACGCGCTTGTCAATGTCGTCGCCGCCCAGATGCGTGTCGCCATTGGTCGATTTCACCTCGACCACGCCTTCGCCTACTTCAAGGATTGAGATGTCGAACGTTCCACCGCCGAAGTCATAAACCGCGATGGTCTCGTCCTTCTTCTTGTCCAGGCCATAGGCCAAGGCCGCCGCGGTCGGTTCGTTCACAATCCGCAACACTTCCAGGCCGGCAATCTTGCCCGCGTCCTTGGTGGCCTGCCGCTGGCTGTCATTAAAATAGGCCGGCACCGTCACCACCGCCTGGGTCACGTTTTCGCCCAGATACTCGGCGGCGGCGTCCCGCATCTTCTGCAGGATCATCGCTGAGATTTCCGGCGGTGAATACTCCTTGCCCTGTGCCAATACACGGCAGTCACCGTTGGTGGCGGAAACCACTTTGTAGGGAACCGTTTTGATTTCATCCGGGATTTCGTCATAGCGGCGCCCCATGAACCGCTTGATCGAATAGACTGTGTTCTCAGGGTTTGTGACTGCCTGGCGTTTGGCCACCTGGCCTACCAAGCGCTCCCCGCTCTTCGTAAACGCCACCACCGACGGGGTCGTGCGGCCGCCTTCCGGGTTTGTGATGACCTGCGGGTCTCCGCCCTCCATCACCGCAACCACTGAGTTGGTCGTGCCCAGGTCAATGCCAATAATCTTTCCCATTGCTGACGCCTCCATTAAGAAACTTGAAAAATCCGCTTAGATCCGTTCGAGAAGCCCTATTGTATCCTCTTCGCCCAACATTGAGTTAGGTGCACAATAATTGCTTTAGTTCTAGCCTATAATAAAGTCTTAGTGCGTTATTGTCAATATAAATAAAAAACAACTTTTAAATCAATAGCTTGGTTGATTTAATGGTTTCGATCATCGCCCGCTAAAAGGCCAGGACCAAGCCTATAATCCGGTTCTTGGAAGTTCCATTCACTATGAGCCGTGCCTCTACGCCTCATCCTGTAGTAAGCTAATGGCTTAAACGTCATTTTCTCGACAGGAGAGGCCTTGAATGCCCAAGAAAAAGTCCAAGCGCGAGTACACACCGCAGCATGCTTCTTCCGGAGTATCGACTGATCTGCCTGAGATCGAGACCTGGGAGAATAATTACCAGGGCTACGAGATCACCATCACGATTCCTGAATACACTTCCATCTGCCCCCGCACTCACCTGCCGGATTTTGGCACCGTAACCATCCACTATCTTCCCGACAAGCTTTGCCTGGAACTCAAGTCGCTCAAGTACTATATCCTTGCCTACCGCAACCTCGGCATCTTCTACGAGAATGCAGTCAACCGTATCCTTGATGATGTTGGCCGGGCGTGCCGGCCCAAGTGGGCGGTGGTTCGTGGGGAATTCACCACCCGCGGCGGCATGCACACCACGGTCGAGGCTCGCTACCCGCGCAAGTCCCGCTGAACTGATTGTTCGAGGATTCAGGCCGCCAGAGGCTTACTTTAAAATGGCCGCGAACTTTTGCCGGTTGGCCTCGACCCAGGGTTCGAAGCGCTGCATTTCCGGATAGAGTTCCAGGGACTGTTCCAGGTCGGCCAGCCGGTTTGGAATAAACAGCCGGTTATACTCGAACATGTTGGACAGGTCCTCGGCGCCCGGAAAGCCGAACTTGGCGAAGACTTCCCGAGGGATGTACCGGTAGATGATTTTCTTGCCGAGCACGCGGGACATGATCTCGGCATACTGGCTGCAGGGCTGGTCATCGCCAACGATGCCGACCGTCTGGTCGCGGAACTCTCCGGGCCGTTCAAAGATCGTAGCGACCACGCCGCCTACGTCCTCCACGCTCACTGCGGCCAGCGGAGTGTCGCCCTGTGGAAAGCCGAACATGAACGAGCCGTCTTCCTGCAGCTTGGGCGGAAAGAAGGAGAGGAAATTCTCGTAGTAAAAGGCCACGTGCGCATAGGTGGCTGGCAGGTTCAGGCTGCGCGCGTACTCTTCCATCCTGGCTTTCAGGTCGAAGTGAGGAACTTCGAGTTTTCCCTCTGAATGTTTTTGCGCAGAAGGGAGCGTGCTGAAGACAAAATGTTCGATCCCTGCTTCCTTCACGGCATCAATCAGGTTCTTGCCGTGGAAGGCTTCCTTTTCGAAGTGCTCCCAGAAATTTGTGACGCCGAACACGCCGTAGCAGCCCTTCATTGCCGCCTGCAGGCTCTCAGGGTTGCCGAGGTCGCCGCGAACGGTTTCCGCGCCGGCCTGCGCCAGCGCGCGGGCCCTTTCGGACTCCGGCTGTCGGGTCAGGCACCGGACCTTGAACTTGCCGTCCTTCAGCAGGTGCCGAACAACGCCGCCCCCCTGTGCGCCGGTCGCTCCGGTCACCAGAATTGTTTTTCCGTCTGCCATCGCTTGATCCTCTGCTTTCGTTGGAATTGTGATCGGACAACGCCCCTGGCGGAACAGAAAGGCGCCGGGACCTGCGGAGCGCGAGGCCGATTGTTAAGACGGTCTGGCGCGCCGCGCCGCCGGTGGGAATCTCCAGTGCCGCACCCGGCCCACATCGACATGAACAAAATCGGAAACAGGATAGATCCCGACCCCACCATCGTGCAGCGCCAGGGCGGCCCGTTGCAAGGCCGCCAGGCGGCATCCCGGGATGCGGACGTCCGCTGCTTTGGCCTCGATGTGCATGCTGTGTTTTGCCACACCTGCGGTGTGTTTCCGTAGATCCTCGTTGGTGGCGGGCGAGCGGTATCCGCAGATGATATGGAACGCCTGGCGGGTTTCCAGCTTCCGGTCGAGCGCGTGCAGCAGGTCAAGAAGCCGCAGGTCGATGGGTTTCACCTTGTTGCGGCGGTAATCGCGAAGGATCCAGTTGATTTCTTTCAGGGCTCCCGGCACGTAATGCCCCTCGGCCCAGTAGACGGTGTTGAGGCGCTCACCGGTGTGCAGGTTGTAAAACGCCAGCCGCCTTTCAGCCAGATGGATGGCGCGCGCGCGCCCAAGGAGCAGAGCCGGCGCCACGGCTGCTGTTGCAACCGACCCCAGCCGGATGAAATCCCTGCGGTTCACGCCCTGGCGGCGCCCGGCGGGGACCTGGCATGCGGAATCCTTCATGAAGTCCCTCAGGGAGTTTGGACTGCGGGCAGGCTTACCTTTTCGGCCAGTCCGCGCCTTTCCCGAATAGCCTTACGGACTTCCTGCCAGTCTATCATGGAATCTGCGCCGGCGGCCTCTGCCATCCGCTTGATGGCTTCGAGGGGATTGCCCGCTTTTCTGTAAATGTCCGGGTGGACTTCCAGGTAGTAATGACCGTCCGGCAGGCGGGCCAGCAGGACGGGTTCGTATACAATCCTGACGGGCGTCCCGAGGGGGATATCCCCAAAAAGGTTGGCGATATTCTCCGGCAGCAAACGGATGCAACCGTGCGTCTGGAACTTGTAGATGCTGGCCGGGGCGTTGGTGCCGTGGATGCCTTCGCTCGGCGAGATACGAATCCAGTGCCGGCCCAGAGGATTCTTCGGGCCGGGCGGTACCTTCGTTCTAAGCGGCAATCCCTTCCTCACCATCTCTTCCTGAATGGATGCGGGGACGACCCATGTCTTGTCCCTTTCTTTTTCGAGCACCTCAAAATCGCCCTGCGGGGTCCGCCAGGTTCGCCGCCCCAGACCTGCTGGGTAAGCCGCCACCAGACTTCCGGACTTGAAATAGAAGAGCATCCGCTGGGGGATGTTGATGATGATGCCGTCATCGAGCGTGAGGGGAACAAGGTGGGGATTGTAGATGCGCAGTTCCTGGCCCAGTTTCAGCCGGGCCGTGGGTTTGAGACCGTTCAGTTTCGCCAACGTCGGAACGTCCATTCCGAACCGCGCCGCAACGCTGGTGAGGGAATCTCCCCCTCGCGCCGCGTAGGTTACCGGGCCGCCCGCCACCATGCCTGATGCCGGAATCGAGTTTCCTGCGGCATTTATTCCGAAAAGGACAGCCAGGAGCAGCCCTCTCCACAGCGCAGACAAGCTGGTTATCGTCATGGCATACTCCAGCCTTCGCACTTGTTATGGACGGCTGCCGGCCTCGGCAGCGACACATCCTTCTTTACATATTTAGATGCTGTGCTGGCCGGGAATGGTGCCTTTCCGGTTCGGTGGCTGTGCCCCGGCAGGCCGTTCTTACTCCGCCCGCACGACGAAGGCCGTCAGGTCGTCGTACTGGCGGCGCTGGCCGGTAAAGGCGTGGACGCTGGTGAGCAAACGCTGCAAAGTCTCTTGGGCGGGTTCCCGGGGAGCGGTCTTCAGAAGATCAATCACCCTCTGCTCGCCGAATTCCTCCTCGCGATCGTTCACCGCCTCGACCAGCCCGTCGGAATAAATCAGCAGCAGGTCGCCGGCAGCGAGCGTGAACTCCGTGGGAAGATAGGGTGCGTTCGGGTTGATGCCCAGTGGAAGATCGCCGGCATCCAGCCGCTCGAACTGTCCGGAGGCGCGCACGAGGAAAGGCTCATTGTGCCCCGCGCGCACGTAGGCGAGCACGCGTGTGGTGGGGTCATATTCAGCAAAAAGCGCCGTGGTGAAGCGACGTCCCTCCAGGCTGTGGGCGCAGGAATAACGGTTCATGCGCGTGACAATCTCTGTCAATGAAGCTGCCGGTGAAGCCACGGAGCGCAGGCTGGCATGGAAAGTGGCCATCAGCAACGCCGCCGGAACGCTCTTGCCCGCCACATCCGCCACCACCATCATCAATGGATTTTCTTTGCCGGGCGGCTGCTCCGGGTCGAGCGGAAAGGCGTCGTAGTAGTCCCCACCCACCGTGTTGGCAGGTTTTGAGCTGAAAGCGAGATCGAGGCCCGGCACGCGCGGCGGAGTGCCCGGTACCAGCCAGCGCTGGATTTCACGCGCGATCTCCAGGTCGCGCTTCATGATCACGCGGTCGGCCAGTTCCAGCGCCAGCAGGAAAATCAGCATGGCCATGGGGAGCAGCGGAGAAACGTGTGCGCCTCCCTGGCTGTTGTCGCCTTGAGGCAGTGAGAGGATTCCCAGCAGAAGCGCGATCAGCAGAAAGACTCGCCGCGCCGGAGAAAGCTTCAGCACCATTGCCCAGAAAAGCGCGCTGCAACTCTTACATATCCGCCGGAAGCGAGACTCGCGCTTCAAAGCGCCCCAGTCGACCTCACGATCGTAGAGGCTGTAGCTGTCTTTGGCTTCCGAGAAAAACTGGGTCCAAAGAACCCTGATCTCCAGCCCTTCGCTCACCCGCTGCCAGAAGTTTTTCAGCCGTCGCATCATGTGAGTGAAAACTTGCCGGAACGCGTCGTGCCCGGCCCCTCCTTTTTGCTGAATTGTGACTCCTGTTGCACTTGATTATACGCCGCTGGCACGGCAACTGTTCACCGCAGTTTGCTGCGAAATGTTCGGAGTTCATCCCTGCCGTAAACTGCCGGTCCGCAATGATTCTGATCCCTCCGTGAAATGTGCCGTTTTGCGCTGGCATGGTAAGATCAACTCGATGACATCGGACAATCCGCACGCCATTCTGCTGATTTCATGTCCCGACCGGAGAGGTCTGGTGGCACGCATTTCGGATTTTGTCTTTAAGAACAATGGGAACATCCTGCACGCCGACGAGCACATTGACGACGAGGTGGGCTTGTTCCTGATGCGTATCGAGTGGGATTTGGCGAGGTTCAATCTGGCACGCGACTCGATCCAGACTGCGCTCCAGCCGCTGGCGCGTGAACTCGCGTTCGACTGGCAACTGCATTTCTCCGATGAGCGGCCCCCTGGGGCCATCTTCGTCTCAAAGTATGACCACTGCCTGCAGGACCTGCTTTACCGCTGCCGAGCGGGTGAACTGGCGGCCGATTTCTCCCTGGTGGTCAGCAATCATCCGGACCTGCGGGATCTCGTGGAAAGCCATGGGCTCGAATTCCTGGTATTCCCTGTAACCGCCGAAACCAAAAGTAAACAAGAAGAGGCGCTGCGGGCGGAACTGGAGCGCCGGAAGGTCAACCTCATCGTCCTGGCCCGTTACATGCAAATCCTTACGGAAGATTTCGTGCGGCATTACCCGAACGGCATCATCAACATTCACCATTCATTTCTCCCGGCCTTTGCCGGACCCCGTCCCTACCACGAAGCCTACCGGCGGGGCGTCAAGCTGATTGGAGCCACCAGCCACTACGTCACCGCGGAACTTGACGGTGGTCCCATCATCTCCCAGGATGCCGTTCGGATCAGCCATCGCGATTCGGTCCAGGATCTCATCCGCAAAGGACGCGACCTGGAAAGGGTGGTCCTGGCCCGGGCCGTGCGCGCCCACCTGGAACATCGAGTGCTGGTCTACGGCAACAAGACCGCCGTTTTCGATTAGGCCGGCGGCGGCCGCGACGTTGTTCTGCGCGCCTCAAAGTTTTCTGTCCCTGTCACGCCTTTGTCCGCGACCGTCGACTGAAAAGCGATATACTTTCGAGACTCTTTAGAACCAGGGAGGGGCGATGGTGATGTGTTTATCCCAGCATTCCTTTTCACCCATTTCCAGATGGCTGATGCCCGCCGTGCTGGCAATTCTGTTTGCCGCCGGTGCAGCCGTGGCGCAGGATCCGTCGCCCCAGGCAGCTCCGCCCAGGCCGAAGCTGCTGCCCCCGCCCGCCGGCGCGATCACGCTCGGCGCAGTAAGCGAAAGTGATCTGCGTGCAACCATCAAGCGGACTGGTTTCCTGCGGCACGCGCCATTCGCTTTCCTCGTGGACCGATCCCACGCGCGGCATCGGCTGCGGCCGCGATCACATCGTGGCGGAATTCAGGAAGATCGCCGCGGATTCCGGCGAGCGGCTGCGCGTGGTGGTGGACCGCTTTGAAGTGACTGCGCCGCGCACCGGCGACAAACCGGTCCCGATGGAAAACGTCTACGCCATTCTGCCCGGCGACGAGCCAGCGCTCGCCAAAGCGGTTTTCGTTGTCTCAGGCCACTTTGATTCCATGCCTTCGAACATCATGGACCCGAAGTCAGATGCGCCCGGCGCGGACGACGACGGTTCCGGCACCGCGGTTTCGATTGAGTGTGCGCGCCTGCTGGCACATGGGCATTACCGCTCAACGCTGGTGTTTGCCACGGTTTCAGGCGAGGAGCAGGGATTGCTGGGCGGCACGCGTTTGCTGAAATATCTCGAAGAGCACGGCTACACGGTGGGCGGCATGCTGGACAACGATATTGTCGGCGCCGATTTTGCACCGGGTGCTCCGCACCGGGTACGGCTTTTCTCGGGCGGTGGGAAAGTGGACGATGGCGATTCGCCTTCGCGCGAACTGGCGCGAAGGGTGGAAGAGATCGACGGGCGGAGTAACGTTCGGATGATTTTCCGCGTGGATCGGCTGGGCCGCGGAGGCGACCACATGCCGTTTGTCCAGGCGGGACTGCCAGCCGTGCGTTTTACCGAGCCGCTCGAAAATTACCACCACGAACACCAGACGCCGCGCATCGAGAACGGAATTGAGTACGGCGACCTGATGAAGTTTCTGAATTTCGATTTCATGGCCCGCGTGGCCCGCGACAATGCCGAGGCGCTGCGGGAACTTGCCTTGGCTCCCGCGCCGCCCAGTGATGTTGCGCTTGCGGGCGCGGTGACGCCCAGCGCCAAAGTCAGTTGGACCGCGCCGGAGGACGCCGAGCGCGCGGGTTTTGAATTGCTGTGGCGGGAGACCACCAGTCCCCGATGGTCGGTGTTCGACTTTGCGAAAACTCCCGGAGAGTTCACCTTTCAAGACGTCTCGACGGACAATCATTTCTTTGCCGTGCGCTCGGTGGGCAAAAACGGCGCCCGGTCGATTGCCGTCCCTGCCGTGCTGCGGCGGCAGAGGTAGCCGAGCCACAGATTCCGTGCCGTGGGCATACTGCAGTGGCGGTACCCCCACCGACGGGTTTTAGCTTGAGATTTTTCTCTGTGTTCTCTGTGGCAAGAAGGCTCTTTATGCGGCGGGCTTCGCGACCCTCTGTGCCCTCTGTGTGAAATCTTTCGGGAGGAATCGCGCAGCCCCGTGTGTTTGGGACCTTCAATCCTGCTCGATCAATTCTGCGGCAGAGGTGGCGGCGCCGGTGAAGCGGGCGGTGCTGGAGGCCCCGACACCTTGTCGGTTGATGGAGGCGGCGCTGGTGAAGCGGGCGGTGCTGGAGTCGGCGAGAGCTTGCCGGTTGAAGGCAGAGGTGGCAGCGCTGGTGAAGCGGGTGGGGGCGGAGGTGGTGTCAGCTTTTCAGACGAAGTAGGAAGCGGAGGTGCCGGTGGTGAAGCGGGCGCCGGTGGCAGCGGGCGGGCAACTTCAGGCTGTTTCTGCAACTCCAGCCGTTCCTTCTTCAGTTCTTCGCGAGCCTTTTCGGCTTCCTTTTCGGCAGCCTGCGCCTCCTTCCTGGCCTGCTTCATCTGACTCCTGGCTTGTTCAAGCTGGCGCTGGATTTCGGCCTTGTTCACCTTAGCTGCAGCCTCCTGCGCGACCTTTGCCTGCGCCATTGCGTGCTTGAGCTGTTGCCTCATTTCCGGCGTGTTCATCTTTTGCAATTGCTCCATTGCGGTTTCCACCTGCTGCTGGATCTTTGCCCTATCGATTCTTGAGGCAGCCTCCTGCGCGATTTTGGTCTGGTCCATCGCTTCTTTGAGTTGCAGTTGGATTTTTGCCTGGTCAATCTTTGCAACGGCCTGCTGCGAGATCTTGGCCTGCTGCTTTGCCTGCTCGACCTGGCGCTGGATTTCCTGCTGCTTGAAGTTTGTATTGTGGTCTTTGTTCGTCTTGGTGGGGGTGTTCAGGTTGTCCTGCACCAGCGGGTCGATGGCAGCTCCCGGTTTTTGAGCAGCCTCGTCTGCCTTTCCATACAGCTTAAAAGTGATCTCAGCCTGGACCCGGACCGGGACCGGGACGTCATCGCGCATTCCGGGTTTGAATGTCCAGGAGCGAATTGTTCTTATCGCACTTTCGTCAAGCCCCTGCCCCAGAGGCTTTGAGACTTGCTTCACCTCCACCACCCTGCCTGTGGCGTCCACCACCACAGAGAAAACCACCGTGCCGGTCAGATGGTTCTTCCGCGCCTGGGGCGTGTAGGCCGGGTCCGGGTTGTTGATCGGTTCGGGGGCGGTTACGTTGCCGCCGACTTTATAGACCTTCGTACCTTCTTGCGCAGAACCTGCTTTTGCTACGGAGTTTGCCGGGAAGGAAGTTCCAGCGGCCGCTGCAGAAGACATCTGCGGCGCCGTCTGTTGCTGGGCGGAAGTTTTGAGCGGGAACGCCCAGACGAGCGACGCTCCGGTAATCAGCAGGGTTACGGCGGCTGTCAGAATCGAGACCGTCAATCGTGTGCGAGACATGTGGACCTCCTTCATCATCAGTGTTACGCGCTCGGCAAGCTGGCTTTCGCGCAGGAACAGCGGTGCCGGCAGGCTCTCGGCCAGCCGCTTCTGTCCCGCCATTTCGAGTAGCGCTTTCAGATAGGGCCGTCGGGCGTGGCTTCGCCGGATGGCTTCCGCGTCCACCACCTGCTCGCGGCTGAGACGCGCGCTGCGCACCACCCACCAGAGCGGCAGGTGAAACCAGAGCAGTGTGAGTACGACTTCTTCAAACATGTTCCACAGCCAGTCGCGGCGCTCCACGTGCAGAAGTTCGTGCAGCGCGATGGCTTTTTGCATTGCGGGTTCCATTTCCAGAAAGCGCGTCGGGAAAAGGATCGCGGGACGGAGAAAGCCAAACGTCGCGGGCGTTGGAAGCTGGCGGGAAATAAAGAACCTGGGGAAAACAGGCACGAGGCGCTGCGCTTCCTCGACAGCTTGAGGCGCTGCTTCAAGCCGCTGGGCGTGTCGGCGATATAGCCACAGCCGGCCAAGGCCGAGCGTCATCCATAAAGTGCGCAAAACAATGCCGGCGCAGATCAACCAGAGAACAATTTCCGCAAGTGACGGGCCTGCAGGAGCGGCAACGGCGGCAGTCGCAGCAAAAGTGATGTTGCTCAGCGTGGCTCCAGATGATTCCAGCATTTCCGGCCGCCAGGGTTGGAGAAAAGGCAGGAAGACGCACACGGCCAGCAGAGCCTGCCAGTAAGCATGGCGCACGCGGGGCATGCGAAGCCGCAGCACTCGCGCCATGACGACTCCCACGCCTACAATCGCGGCCGCCTGAATGCTGTAAGCCACCAGATCCCGAAGCCACAACGGCTGATAGCTCATTGGCCCTCCTCGATGGCGAGGGCGATCTTTTCGACCTCCTCGCGCGAGAGGTGACGGTCTTCCACCAGTTGCGCCATCAGCGGTTCGGCCGAGCCGTTGAAGACGCGGTCGACGAATTCGCGCACCATGCTGCGAATCACCTGCTTGCGCGGGCGCACCGACTGGTAAACGTAGGCGCGGCCTTCCGCCGGCAGCTTCTTCAGGAAGCCTTTCTGCTCCAGGATGTTCATCATGGTCATGACGGTGGTGTAGGCGATGGGCCGCTGCTCGCGCAGCTTCTCATAGACGCCGCGAACGGTGGCCTGGCGGAGTTCCCAGACGACCTTCATGATTTCCAGTTCCTGCCCGGTGAGGGTACGGCTTGGTGTTCTCATACGCAAAAGATAGTACTAACGAATTAGTATTGTCAAGAGATTTTTATTTGTGGCCACACCCCACGCAATATGAGGTTCCTGACTTGAGATTTCTGACCGTGAGGACGCCAATCTGACGTTCAGATTCCTCATGGTGGCGAGGGACAGCATGGGGCTCCGCAGAATGGCGGTTTCCGGCTTCTCCAGCAAATCTACTATCTCTTTTGACTTGAGGTCCTTGGTATGTGAAGATAACGGCGGAGAATTCACTTGAAACAGGATCGCGTTCAACGCTACATCGTTGCAGGAATACTTCTGCTGCTTGTGGTAGCCCCTTTGCTGACCGACGGTGTCAACCTTTTGGTGGATTGGCTGTGGTTTGGCGCTCAGGGCTACCTCGTCATTTATAAGAACATTCTTTTTTCCCAGATCGGGCTCAGTGGCCTGGGCGGTATTGGCTTCATCATTCTGGTGGGCGCCAATGTATTTGTGGCGCGCACTGTGGCGGAGCGTTACGGCTATCGTGTTTTCCACGGGGCCATAGAACTGCCGGGGCTCGACCGTTTTGCGGAAGCCTTCCGCTGGGTGGTGTGGCTGGGCGTGCTGCTGGTGGGTTATGCCGTGGGACAGTGGGCGTCATTCCACTGGCAGGATTACCTGCTGGCCCAGCACGCTGTGCCCATGCACCAGGCTGACCCCATTTTCCACATTGACTTGGGTTTCTACCTCTTCCACCTGAATTTTTACTGGTTCCTCTATCACCTGGGTCTGGTGATTGTGATCTTCTGCCTGATCAGCGCGGCGGTGGTTTACCTGCTGGAAGGCGGCGTGTGGGTAACGCCGCGCGGCCCGAACGTGGCTCCGGCGGTGCGCAAGCACCTGATGGTTCTGGGAGCGCTTCTGTTTCTGCTGTTGGCTTATCGGGCGCGACTGGCCATGTTCAGCCTGCTTTTTTCATCGCGTGGGATCGTTTACGGAGCGGGCTATACGGACGTTCACGCCACCCTGCCGGTCCTGAAGATCATGCTGGCTCTCTGCGTGGTGATGGCGCTGGCGCTTGCGTACGGCGCCGCGCGAGGGCCGGTGCGGCCTGCGATCTACAGCCTGCTGGCGCTGGTGCTGGTGGGTATTGTAGGGGTGAACGTTTATCCCGGAATCGTCCAGCATTTTGTGGTGACGCCGAATGAGCTGGACAAGGAGCGGCCGTTCATCTCGAACGCCATTGAGTTCACTCGCCAGGCCTACGCGCTCAATCGCTTCCAGGAACACCATTTTTCTGCTGCCATGGACCTGACGCCCGCCACCATCATGCAGAATGAGGCGACCATGCGGAACGTCCGGCTGTGGGACCACAAGCCGCTGCTCACCACGTTCGGACAGCTTCAGGAAATCCGCACCTACTACGACTTCGTCAACGTTGACAATGACCGCTACCAGATTGGCGGTGTCTACCGCCAGGTTTCGCTCTCGCCGCGTGAACTTTCCACCTCCAGCCTGCCCAGCCGCAACTGGATCAACGAACATCTTATCTACACGCATGGCTATGGACTCTGCATGGGGCCGGTGAACGAATATACGTCCGACGGCCTGCCGGTGTTCTTCGTCAAAGACGTCCCGCCGGTCTCTTCCATCCCGCTCACCATCAAACGCCCGGAGATTTATTACGGCGAGGTCTCGAACAATTACTGTTTTGTGGATACGGGCCAGCAGGAGTTCGACTATCCGGCGGGCGACCATGACGTTTACAGTACCTACAGTGGCAAGGGCGGCATTGAGGTCGGGAACATCTGGCGCCGCCTGCTTTTCATGCTGAAATTCGGCCAGAAGAACATTCTGTTTTCGAGCGACATCAAGAATAACAGCCGGGTGATGATCTACCGTCAGATCATTGAACGCGCCCAGCGCCTGACGCCATTTCTCCAGTTCGATTCCGACCCTTACATGGTGGTGGCTGAGAACGGCTCGCTCTACTGGATGCTTGACGGCTATACCGCTTCGGACCGTTATCCGTATTCCGACCCGACCGGCCAGATGGGGAATTACATCCGCAACTCGGTGAAAGCCACCATCAACGCCTACACGGGCCAGGTCAATTACTACATCGCCGACCCCACCGATCCCCTCATCCAGGTCTATTCCAACATTTTTCCCGGTGTGTTTCACCCGCTCAGCGAAATGCCGTCGGACCTTGAGGCGCACATTCGCTATCCCGAGGCGTTCTTCAGCGTGCAGGCCGCCAAATTCGCCGTCTTCCACATGACCGACCCGCGCGTCTTCTTTAATAAGGAAGATTTGTGGCGGGTGGCCCGCAGCGCCGCCCGAGGGCAGGCCGCTCCGATGACTCCCTATTACACCATCATGAAGCTGCCGGAGGTGGGAAAAAAGGAAGAGTTCATCCTGATGGTGCCCTTCACGCCGGCGCGTAAGAACAACATGATTGCCTGGATGGCCGCCCGGTGTGATGCCCCCAACTATGGCAAGGTGACCGTCTTTACCTTCCCCAAGCAGAAACTGGTTTACGGCCCGCAGCAGGTTGAATCGCGCATCGACCAGGACCCCACCATCTCCCAGCAACTGACGCTCTGGGGCCAGGTGGGCTCATCCGTCCTCCGTGGCACCCTGCTGGTGGTTCCCATTGGCAATGCCGTCATGTATATTGAGCCGCTTTATCTGGCGGCACAGTCGGGTGGCGCACTGCCACAGTTGAAACGAGTGATCGTGGCATACTCGGACCAGGTGGTGATGTCAGACACGCTGGACGATGCACTGAGCCAGATCTTCGGCACCAACATCTCTACTCAAACAGCCCAGGCGCTCCCAACCCTGAAGCCCAAGGTTGCGGGAGAAAAGCTGGTGACCTCCGCCGCGGGAGCGCCCAGCGCACCCACCGCCCCGTCAGCGGCCGATCTGTTGCAATTCAAGGCCTTGACCCAGCAGGCCAATCAGCAGTACGAGCGAGCCTTGCAGCTTTTGAAGCAGGGCGATTGGGCCGGCTACGGCAACGCCATCAAGAAGCTCGGCGAGACGCTCAACCAGCTTGCCGCCCAACAGAAATAGCTCCCGTCATCTGATGGCAGGGTCAGTCCTCGGGCCGCCCCTGCCTTGCCAGGTTGAAGCACGGTGCGACAGAACCAACACGATTTATCACCGCCCGTTGACGTGGAGCCGCCGACCGCGCTATGGTTGCTAAAGCCGGGGCGGCAATTCGACAAACCACCGCACTCCGCCCTGTTATAAAATCTCATGCGACTGCTTCAAGCCTGCCCGGTTTTTCTGCTGGCCTTTTGTCTGCCGTTGTTCGCGCAGCAACCGGGAAGGACTCCCCTCCACTACGGCCCGGGTGTGTGCGGCCCGGCGGATCCCACTTACATCCGCACCGCGGAAGAGTCTGGCGGGCAGCCGCTGTTTCTTGCTCCGGACGAGGTGGGGAAATCGTTCGTGCTGATGAGCGAGTTAACGCGCTCCAATCATGTGACCCTGCTGTGGGCGCGGGGCGAACTGTCAGAAGGCCGCGATTTTGTAGTGCCGGTGGATTCCACTGTGAAGCGCCTGGTCTTTTCTCTTTCGTTTGATACACCAGGAGGGAAACTGGCGGCCCTCGATCCGGAGGGGAAAGAAGTGAGCAGCGAAATGCCCGGGGCGGTGTTGACCCCGCTCAACTGCGGTGACATTGTCACGGTCGCCCCTCCTGCGCCCGGAAAATGGCATGTGCGGGTCGCCGGCAAAGGACGCTTCTGGCTGGAAGCCGGCGGCGTCAGCGACATCTTTATGGTTGAGGCTGAGTTCGTCCACCTTGGCGGGCGACCCGGTCACGAGGGTTATTTTCGCATTTCCGGCCAGCCAGTGGCGGGCGAGCCGGCCCTGCTGCGGGTGGACCTGAGCGGCAAGACCCGGAATGTGCAATTCCACCTGATCTCGCCTGAAGCGAAAACGCTGCAGCCGGTTGCCATGAAGGCCGACTCGGCCGGCGGCGACCAAGCCGAGTATTTTGGAAAGGTCAACCTGCCTGCAACCCCGTTTCGCCTGGCTGTGACCGGAGAAGACGAGAGCGGCCATTCCTTTGAGCGCGTTTTTTCCTCGCTATTTCATGCTGAAACCGTCGAGGTAACGCCCCTCAATCCGGGGCTTGAGGACCTTCCCGCCGGCAAGACGGTTCCACTCCGCTTCAAGATCCGCAATGCGGGCGAGGCGAGGGAGTTCCAGGTCCTGGTAGTAGATACCAAAGACTTTCTCACCAGCCACGAGCCACAGGTGGTATCACTGGGCGGCGGCGAATCGCGCGAAGTTCCGGTTGAATTGGACATCCCTGCGAGTACGACGGGTCACACGCGCGACACCGTCATCATTACGGCCACCGCCACTTCCGGCCCGCCCACCAGCAACAGCGCCGTTGTCGAGTTCAGGGTCGTTGATTCCGCTGTCCCGTGATGGCAGATTTTCATTTGATGTTTTTCGCGGCTGGCCGTGCGGAAGGTTTCGTTCAATCTGTTCGGGTGGACGGTGGCGTGGGCAATTCGCAGGCCTGCCGGGCCCGTGCGGGGTCCATCGCCTCGCTGCCGCGGTCGATGTGGCGGATGACGCCCGCGGCGTCAATCACGAAGGTGGTGCGCCTGGCCACCCGCAGAAAACTGAGCACGCCGTACTGGCGGGCCACTTTCTTTTCCGTGTCGCACAGCAGAGGGAAAGTGAGGCCCAGCTTTTCCGCAAAAGCGCGGTTGGCCTGGGGCTTGTTCACGCTGATGCCCAGCACCTGGGCGCCTTTCTCGTCGAAACCGGCAAGACCATCCTGGTATGCCTTGAGTTCCTGCGCTCAACCCGGCGTGCTGGCGTAAACATAGAAAGCCAGGACCACACTGCGCTTCCCCCGGAAATCACGCAGCCGGACCTGCCGTCCTGTGTGGTCCGGCAGTTCGAAGTCCGGCGCCTGGTCTCCGATGTTCAGTGCCATCCTGGCTTTCCGTAGTGGGTCACGCCACCTTCGGCCGAGCTACTTCTTCTTCTCCGCCTCACGGTGCGCCATCAGGCTGCAGGCGTCGTGGGCGCCGGTGGGATCCAGTGCTTCGCGGTCCTTGTCAATGTGCGTGATGACGCCCTGCTTGTCCACCACATAGGTGGTGCGGTTGGCAAATCCGTGCTGTGCGTTCAGGATTCCGTACTCCCTGGAAACCGTGCGGTTGAAATCGCTGAGCAGCGGGAAGGTTACGCCAATCTGCTTGGCGAAAGCCCGGTTGGCCGGCGAACTGTCCACGCTGATGCCCAGCACCTGTGTTTGCGTCTTTTCGAATTTGGCGAGATCAGACTGATACGCCTGTAATTCCTTTGTTCAACCGCCGGTGAAGGCCAGAACGTAAAAAGCCAGAACCACGTTTTCCTTGCCCTGGAACTGGCTCAGGCTGATTTGCTTGCCGTTCTGGTCCGGCAGCGTAAAGTCCGGCGCCTTGTCCCCCACTTTCAACATTGCAGGTTCCGCGGCGCTTGCTGTTGCCCTGGCTTCCGGCGTGGCCGCCGTATCCGCCGACGAACACTGGCTCAGAATGGGAACCACCAGCGCCAGTACCAGCAGCACGGCAGCAGCTTTGAAATTCCGCTTCATCGCTTACCTCCCAGGCCCCAAATTGGGTGAAGATGCCGAGGAGTTTATCACGAATTTTGCGCAGTTGCATGAGCGTCTCGACCAAGCCTGCCTTGAGGGTAAGCAGTAAGCACCGCGAAAGCATGCCCAAAAGCCTGCCGGGCGGGGAAGCACGCGCGGTACAGCAACCCGCCATCATCTAATAATTAGGGTGAGAATGCCGTCTGGTGCCTGAATGATCACCATGATTACATTCATTTGTTGTTTGTAAGTATTTGAAAAATAACTAATAAAAAATACTTGACAACATCAGGCTAAGGTTTTATCATTCTAACTGACTAAGACATTTAAACGCGTTCCAGGAGGTTATCAGCAATGTCAATCATCCGATGGGAGCCATTTCACGATCTGGTCTCAACTCAGGACCGTTTCAACCAGCTTTTCAATCACACTATTGCGCGTGCCTTGGGCGATCAGCAGGAGGTTTCGCCGCGCGCCTGGGTTCCGCCGGTGGATATTTACGAGACCGGCGACAGCCTGGTGCTGAAGGCGGAACTGCCCGGAATCAATCCGGACGAGGTTGAAATCCGGGTGGAGGACAACACGCTTTATTTGAAGGGCGAACGGAAGTTTGAGAAGGAGGTCAAGGAAGAGAATCTCCACCGGGTTGAGCGGTCGTACGGGACATTCACGCGGAGCTTTGCGCTTCCCAACACCATCGATGCGGACAAGGTCAAGGCGGAATACGAGAACGGCATTCTCACCCTGACCATGCCCAAGCGCGAGGAAGCGAAACCCCGGACCATCAAGATCAACGTTTCAAAGGCCTGAGGCCCGCGGGCCCCGGCCAGCAGTAGGGACTGAAAAGCAAAGGAGGTATGAGGACAATGCCAATTGTACGATGGGAACCTTTTCGAGATCTGGTCACAACCCAGGACCGCCTGAACCGGCTCTTCAATGAGACGATGGGGCGGTTTGTTGGAAACGAAGGCATGAGGTCGGGCGCGTGGGTGCCCTCGGTGGATATCTACGAAACCGAGCAGAACATTGTGCTGACAGCCGAGCTGCCCGGCGTTGACCCCAAAGACGTTGAAGCTACCGTGCACGAAGGCACGCTCTATCTGAAGGGTGAGCGGAAGTACGAAAAAGAAGTGAAGGAAGAGAGCTACCATCACGTGGAGCGCGCTTACGGCAGCTTTGCGCGAAGCTTCGAACTGCCCGCCTCCGTCGATGCGGACAATGTCCAGGCGGAATTCAAGGACGGGATCCTGAAGCTGACCATGCCCAAAAAAGAAGAGGCGAAGGCCAAGCGGATCAAGATCAGCACCGCAAAATAACGGTGGTGGGGCGCAAGCCTCTGCGGCTCTCTGCCGGCCGCCCCAAAGGCGCTGGCAAGATTTATCCGGGTTGGTGGGCGGATGCCGGCCAGCCCGGATTTTCTTTTCCAGCCGCTGCAAGACCGTTTCGGTCCGGGATATTCCGCTCCCACTGCGAGAGGCGTAATCTGGTTTTTGCTTTTCTCTATGCCCTCTGTGGCGGTAGGAGTTCAACGCGGAAACATCCAAGACTCTCTGTGCACTCTGTGTTAAATCTTGATAGACACAGACAGCAGGAACATCAGTGAAGCCTGAGCGAATCGAACGGGATCAGAACTGTGTGAAGGGGCATTTTCTAAACAATCTGGTAAGACAAAGGAAACAACATGGCGACTCGATTTGACAAATTCACCATCAAGGCGCAGGAAGCATTGCAGGGCACCCAGGAAGTTGCCGGCCGTTTTGGCAACCAGCAACTGGAACCCGTGCATCTGCTGCAGGCGTTGCTTGAGCAGTCGGAAGGCATTGTGCCGGCCATTTTGGAGCGGCTGGGCGTAACTCCTTCGGCCGTGGGCCAGGAAGTGGAGAAGGCCATCGAGCGCCTGCCCAAGGTGGGCGGCACGGCGGACCACTATCTTTCACCGGCGCTCAAGGAAGTTCTGGACCAGGCGGCAAAAGAGACCGAGCCGTTCAAGGACGAATTTGTATCCACCGAGCACCTGTTGCTGGCGCTGGCCGGGAAGAAGAGTGACGCCGCGGGCCAGCTTCTGAATCGCCTGGGCGTGGCGCATGACGCCATTCTGAAGGCGCTGGTGGCCATACGCGGCTCGCAGCGCGTCACCGACCAGAATCCCGAAGCGAAGTATCAGGCGCTGGAGCGCTACGCTCGCGACCTGACGGAACTGGCACGGCGCGGCAAGCTCGACCCGGTGATTGGCCGCGACGATGAAATCCGCCGGGTGATCCAGGTGCTTTCGCGGCGCACCAAGAACAACCCGGTGCTGATCGGCGAGCCGGGCGTGGGCAAGACGGCCATTGTGGAAGGCATTGCGCAGCGCATCGTGGCGGGAGACGTGCCGGAATCGCTGAAGTCGAAGCGCATTGTGGCGCTGGACCTCGGCTCGATGATAGCCGGTTCAAAATATCGCGGCGAGTTTGAAGACCGCCTGAAGGCCGTGCTGAAGGAGATTGAAGAATCCAGCGGGCAGGTGGTCCTGTTCATTGACGAGCTGCACACGCTGGTGGGCGCGGGCGCGGCGGAGGGGGCGATTGACGCTTCCAACATGCTGAAGCCGGCGCTGGCTCGCGGCGAGCTGCGCTGCATCGGCGCCACCACGCTGAACGAATACAAGAAACATATTGAAAAGGACGCGGCGCTCGAGCGGCGATTCCAACCTGTGGTGGTGGGCCAGCCGACGCGTGGAAGACACCATCGCCATTCTGCGCGGCCTGAAGGAGCGCTATGAAGTGCATCACGGCGTGCGCATCAAGGATTCGGCGATTGTCTCCGCCGCGGTGCTCTCCAACCGCTACATCACGGACCGTTTTCTGCCCGACAAAGCCATCGACCTGATCGACGAAGCGGCTTCCAGCCTGCGCATTGAGATTGACTCGATGCCGTCGGAGATTGACCAGATCGAGCGGCGCATCACCCAGCTCGAGATCGAGAAGCAGGCGCTGAAGAAGGAAGAAGACGCCGCCTCGCGGGAGCGGCTGGAGAAGCTTGAGGCGGAGCTCGCCCACCTGCGCGAGCAGTCCGACCGCCTGAAGCTGCGCTGGAACGCCGAGAAGGAAATCATCACGCGCATCCGCCAGTTGAAGTCTGAAATTGAGCAGGCCAAGGTGGAAGAGCAGCGCGTTACCCGCGAAGGCGACCTGGCGAAGGCGTCGGAAATCCGTTACAGCCAGCTGGTGACGCTCGAAAAGCAGCTTGCCGAGGCTAACACCGAGCTCGAAGGCAAGGAAAAGGCCGGCCGCATGCTGAAGGAGGAAGTGGACGAGGAAGACGTGGCCCGCGTGGTTTCCAAGTGGACGGGCATCCCCGTTTCAAGAATGCTGGAAGGCGAAGTGGCCAAGCTGGTCAGCATGGAAGACCGCCTGCGGCTGCGCGTGGTGGGCCAGGAAGAAGCGTTGAAGCTGGTGGCCAACGCCGTGCGGCGCAGCCGGGCGGGACTTTCCGATCCCAACCGGCCCATCGGCAGTTTCATTTTTCTGGGGCCGACGGGCGTGGGCAAGACGGAGCTGGCGCGGGCGCTGGCCGAGTTCCTGTTTGACGACGAAAAGGCCATGCTCCGCATCGACATGTCGGAGTACATGGAGAAGCACGCCGTAGCGCGGCTGATCGGCGCGCCTCCGGGCTATGTGGGTTACGAGGAGGGCGGCCAGCTCACCGAGCAGGTGCGGCGGCGTCCGTATTCGGTGCTGCTGTTTGACGAAATCGAGAAGGCGCACGCGGACGTCTTCAATATCTTCCTGCAGATTCTCGACGAGGGCCGGCTGACTGACGGCAAGGGCCGCACGGTGGACTTCAAGAACACGGTCATCATCATGACCAGCAACATCGGCAGCCACATGATTCATGAGGCGATGAACTCGTCGCGCGGCGGCGAGCCCGGCAAGCTTTCGGAAGATCTGAAAAAGAGCATCCGCGCGTCGCTGCTGGATAACTTCCGGCCCGAGTTCCTGAACCGCGTGGACGAGGTGGTCATCTTCAACGCGCTGGGCAAGGAAGAACTGACCAGGATCATCGACCTGCAGCTCAACCACCTGCGCGGGTTGCTGGCTGACCGCAAGCTCACGATTGAGCTGACGCCCGCGGCGCGCGAACTGATCTTTGAGCGGGGCTACGATCCGCAGTTTGGAGCGCGGCCGCTGAAGCGCGCCATCCAGCGCCTCATCCAGGATCCGCTGGCGCTCAAAATCCTGGAAGGCGAAGTGACGCCCGGCGAAACGGTTGAAGTGGACGCCGACTCGAAAAAAGGCGAGATGACCTTCGCCCCCGCCAAGGCCAAGGCCGCGCAGGGGTAAAACTACCTTACTGCCTCCGCTGCCTGAATCAGCACCCGCCGCCTTGGCGAATTAGGGAAGGCTAATCATGCAAGGGACGTGGACTGCGGTTATGGTTTCATCACGTTCCTTTGCGGTTTGAATTTTCTCTGCCGTTGCCTTAGGATCAAACCATGCGAAAGAAAGCTTCGCCAGCCAGAACCAAACTCCGTGGCACGCAGGTGCCTGTGTTCATCGAAAAAGATCAAGACGGTTTCTATGTGGTGGAATGCCCCCTGTTCGAAGGCTGCTACAGCCAGGGGAAAACCGTCGACGAAGCGCTTCGGAATATCCGGGAAGTGATCGAATTAATTGCCGGCGAAAAGAAAAATAGGGACCTATTAAAAACGTACCACCCTGAAGAACTCAGCTTGCACACCATCACCTTGTAACCGTGGCCAAACTTCCCATACTCTCCGGCAGGCCCCCTTCCAGGCGGATACCGCAAACACAAGCCCCGCAGGGTCTGCTTCCTCGCAACGCGCGAAGTTCCTGCCGACTCCATCACGCCGTTTGGCTGGCCAGGCGAGGCTTTACGTGCGCATAGGTTACGATGGTATTCCTGAGGTCGAGAAGCTGGGCTTGACTCATGTCCCTTTTGGGGAGGAAGACGAAACTTCCGTTCGCTGCTTCAATAATAATAACCCCGGCGGCCTCGTAGATATCCGAGCATTCCCCCCAGGAGTGGTGAAGGTTATAGCTCTGGCTCTGCAGGTTGACTCCGTGCAGGTCAACCTTGGCAGTGACTTCAACTTGCCACAGCGGCGTCCGTATAAAATCCTGGTGCCAGCGCCATCGGGTCCTGAGGGCGCTGAACCCAAACAGGAGCAATGCCAGGGCGATGCCCATCAGGCCTCTGAGGCCCGCTTCAGGTTTGAACACTACAAAAGCGATTGAAAGGGCCGCGAAAGCCACCGGGATCCAATAACCTCGCAAATGGGCCCAGGGATGGCGGCGCAACCATACCTTTTGAGCCGAAACGAAGTCGGTTTCGTTCCAGTGAAATTGAGCTATCATTTCCACCTCCCCCTGTTTACCCTCTTGATACGGGATTATAGCCCAAGTTAACGGCAGGGGCAAAGGGGTGGGTGGAGCAGGCCCTCGCCAATCTCCTATTTCCTGAGTTCCACGGAGATCAGCTCGCCTTCCTTGGGGTGGCCTTTGAGGCGGTAGTAGTAGACGCGGGCGTACATTCCCTGGGCGGTCTTGCAGGGATTCATGGTGCCACTGGGAGTAAAGTTGATGGCGCTGAAGTCCACCTTGAAGTAATTGTCGGAGTGCAGGCGCAGGATTTCATAGGAGTCGTCAAAGGTCATGTCCATGGCGCGGCCCTTGCAGGTGACGGTCCTGACCTGGCCGTCGGCCATGTTCCTCGCGCCCCGCACTTGCTTCTCCTGCTTCTGTTCCTGAGCGGGCTGTTTTGACGACGCCTTTTCCTGAGCGCCACGGGCGGCAACATCGGAGAATGGCGCCAGCAGCAGGAATCCCGCAACGGCCACAGACGATATCTGTACCCTCTTCAACATTGGCCTCCTTCCCCCCCCTTTGAGATTATCTTCGCCCGCCGCCCGGCAGTGTCAAAACTGCAGGGTCCTGCGGCGCGATTTTCTGTTTTACGGGTAGAGTCCCGAAAAAAACGCCAACTTTCCACTACATATGGAATTTCTCGTTAGGTGGCTACAATATCTTGTGCTAGACTGCTGCGGGGAGGTTTTGTTATGAAGTTCTCAGGCTGGGTCAACAGGTTCGCATCGTCAACGGCTGGCATTGCTTTCAGCAATCGAGCCTTCACGGAGCCTGCGCCGTTTTCTCTGGCGATGCCGCCTGTTTCATCCGGCATCTATGCCATCCTGGCGCCCGAAGATTCCTGCCGGCCGCGGCCCTTCCGCACGATTTATTTTGGGGAATCCAGTAACTTCTCTCAGCACGTCACTGAACACCACGGGCGTTTCAACGACTGGACGGCGGAAGCAGGCGGGGCCGCAAACCTTTATGTGGCATTCTGCCCCACTCCCCTGCTGAAGGAAGAGCAGCGCCGTTGGGTTGAGTACGACCTGATCGCTCGCTACCGCCCGGCCTGCAACCTGCAAGACAACCTGGCGTCGTTTTTCTACCAGCCTCTGCTCAGCGTGGCGAAGTAAGCGCGCTGCGCACACCCCTGAAGCCGGCCCTCATTCCCGCCCACGAGTTGAAACCTGGTTTTTCCTTCTGGAATCTTGAATTTGATATTCCATGGGGGCGAGCAGTGTTTTGTGGCGCCGGGCTTCAGTTCTGCGGGTCAGACCCAGGGCAGTTTTACAGCAGGGATTGTGATATAAACTGTTTCGCTTCGATTGGCAGTAAAACTCGGGCACGTCAGCAGGGCGTGAGCGCACCCATCACAGGAGACAACACAGATGCACCGTTTCAAATTTCCCAGGCATTTCCTTGCTGTTGCTTGTTTGATTGCCGGCATCTGTGCACCCGTTGCTTCGTGCTGAGAGAGCGGCGGCGACGATTGACGTTATCCCGAAGCCCGCCCGGGTTGAAAATCAATCTGGCGCGTTTGAACTCGGGCCCGCGACACGGATTGATCTGGAGACTTCCAGCCGCGACGCTCACTGGGTGGGCGAATATCTTTCCGGGCTGCTCTCCAAACCGATGGGACGCTCCCTCCCCGTCCGCATTAACGACGGCGCCGCCCCGCATCACAACGCCATTGTTTTCTCGCTCCAAGGCCCCGCCACGCTGGGCCAGGAGGGCTACCAACTGAGTGTTTCCCGCGACGCCATTCACATCAGCGCCTCCAGGGTTGCGGGATTGTTCTACGCTGTCCAGACCCTGCGCCAGATGCTCCCGCCTGAGATTGAACGCGGCGTGCGCATCGCCCGGCCCTTCCAGGTGCAATGTGTGCGCATTCAGGACCGCCCACGTTTTGGCTGGCGCGGCCTGATGCTCGACTGCAGCCGCACCTTTCTCAGCATGGCTTATCTTCGGCGCACGTGATTTGATGGCGCTCTACAAGCTGAACGTGCTGCATCTGCACCTGACGGACGACCAGGGCTGGCGGCTGCAGATCAGCCGATACCCGGAACTGACCGCCGTGGGTTCGCACTTTGCGAAGCGCTTGGGGGCGGCGGCGGTTTTTACACGCAGCAGCAGATGCGCGATCTCATCGCCTACGCCCACAGGCGAAACATCCGGATTGTGCCGGAGATTGAGATGCCCGGCCATTCCGAGGAAGTGCTGGCTGCCTACCCTGAGCTGGCCTGTCCCGTCCCGGCGAAAAGGAGGCTTTTGAAGTGGCTCCCTTCTGGGCCTTTATTTCGACGCACCACCTTTCACAGCCGCTGTGCGTTTGCAACGGCAAGGTTTTTGAGATGTACCGGAACATCCTTTCCGAAGTCATCGCGCTGTTTCCCTCCGAGTTTATTCATGTCGGCGGCGATGAAGTGCCGAAGGATGCGTGGGAATGCGTCTCCGCTTTGCCAGTCATTCATGAAAGCCAAAGGCCTGAAAAATGCCAACCAGCTGCAAAGTTATTTTATGAAGCGCATTGAAAAGGTGGTTTCGGCAAAGGGTCGCCGCATGATCGGCTGGGACGAGATCCTGGAGGGCGGCCTGGCGCCCGGCGCAACGGTGATGTCCTGGCGGGGCACCAAGGGCGGACTGGCTGCCGCCAGGCGGGGCACGACGTGGTGATGGCTCCCAACCCTTACACCTATTTTGATTACACCTACCACACCACGCCCACGCAGAAGGTTTATTCCTACAATCCGGCGGACGGCTTTACGCCGGCCATGGCCCGGCACATTCTGGGTGTGGAGGCCTGCATGTGGACCCACCTCGCGGTTACCGACAAGGAAATCGATTACCAGATCTACCCGCGGCTGCTGGCGCTTTCTGAGGTCGCCTGGTCGCCGCAACAGGGCCGGGAATGGTCCGGCTTCGACCATCGGCTCAGGAGCCAGTTTCCCCGGCTTCGAAGCCTCGGAGTTACCTACCGCGACCCGCAAGCCGTTGGCACAAAACTTGGCGCATGGAGCGAGTCGGCCCTGGCGGGTGACGCGCCGCGGGTGTTTGAGTTTGACGCTACGAGCGCAATCCCTCATGCGGGCGAGGCGCAGGTGCAGGTGCGCTGGGCAAGCGGAAAGCATCCCTTCCACGTGCGTTCGGTGGAGCTGCTTCAGGGTGGCCGGCAGACCCGTGAAATCGCTTTCCCGGGCCCGTTAAATAAGAGCAACGATGTAGCGGTCGGCTGGCTCTCACCGGCGCCCGCCACCCTGGCAGCCGCTACACGCTGCGAGTCACCCTGCAGGGGACGAAGGAGGTTCCTCAGCAGGGAGCGTGTGGATCCTGAAGCCGTCCGGCTCGGCTGAGAAAACGGTCCAGCCCCGGCCGTCGGACGAATGATTCACCCCTGGCCGGCCTGACCCGCGGAGAAGGAGGGAGAGGGATGGAGAAGTCTGTATAAAAATCCCTGAAGAGATGGGGCTTGCCGGTTTCAGCGTTTTGTTTCAGCGCAGAATGGCGGCAGGCGATGGCAACCCGCTCCCGGCACAAAGAATTGCAGGTCGCGGGATCAGCAAATGACGGATGGGTATATCCTCGAACGTGCGAAAAAGTTCAAAATGGAAATTCCGGAGTGATTCTTTGGCCGGTCCCGGAGATGGTGTACACGTCGATCTGATCGAGCCGCTTTGCCGCATCCAAGAAAGGAAAAGCAAGTGAAACGTCAAATTCTATGTTCCAGTGTTCTCCTGGTCGCCTTCTTCACCGTGGGGTGCCGCACACGCTCGAAGGCCGGCCCGGTTCAGTTGTTCCGCCACCACTTTATCGCCACCGATATTCCAATGGCGCCGCAAACTCAATGGGGATTCGGAACCCCGGTTCTTGCCGATTTCGATCGGGATGGGGACCTGGACTTTGCTGTTTCGGTGCGCGACCAGAAGATGTTCTGGTACGAAAACCGCGGCGCGGACAACTGGGTGAGGCACGAGGCAGGTGATATGCCTGTCGGACAGCTGGGGGCTGCTGCGTTTGATGTGGACCACGATGGATGGACGGACATCGTCATCGGAGGGTACTGGTTCCGCAACCTCGGCGCAGATGGGGACGGACACTTCAGGCGATATCAATATGACCCGGCTATCGCTGCCGAGGTGCATGACGTGGTTGTGGCGGACGTGGATGGAGACGGCAGGCCGGAGGTTGTGATGGGGGGCGAAAATTATGGATGCGCCTGGTACAAGATTCCCGCCAGGCCCACTGTCAACGCTCCCTGGCCAAAGCATATCGTGACGCTGGCCATGCTCAAACAGAAGGATCATATTCACAGTGGCCCTTATCCGGGCGGTGTTAAGGACCTGGATGGGGACGGTGATGCCGACATCGTCCTGACCGACCGATGGATGGAAAACCGCGGCGGCGGAACGGACTGGGTGGAGCACAAGTTGCCCTTCGGCAAGAGTGGCCCGTACGGCCTTTCCAGTCGCGCCTGGATCGTGGACATGAACCGGGACGGCCATAACGACATCGTGATGACGGATTCCGACCAGGAGGAGTCGCGCGCGGCCTGGCTGGAGAATGACGGCAAGAGTCCGCCGGCATTCAAGGTCCATTGGCTGCCGGACTCTGTCCCCGGCGTGCGGGGCTCGTTTCACTCGCTGGCGGTGGCGGACTTTGATGGAGACGGCGACCTGGACGTTCTCACCGCGGAACAGGAGGACCTGCTGCCGAAAGGCTCACAGCCCCGATGGTTCCTCTGGGAAAACGTCGACGGCCGGGGAGCCCATTTCGTCGAGCACGTCATTTTCGATGGCCGGTTGGGTGGCCATGACATCATTGTGGGCGATATAGACGGCGACGGAGACCTGGACGTGGTTTCGAAGATTTGGAAACGTTGGCCGGGAAATGCGAACGGGGGCCGGTTCCACGCAGACTGGTTCGAAAACTTGAGAATTAAGAAGTGAAGCAGGGAATGGACCTTCTGAAACAATTGCGCGCGCGGCCGGCGCAGATGCTCGCCTTATAGCATCTGCGATCCCGCGAAGCAAGAGGCATTTGCTTGTGTTCCTTGCTCCCTTTCCATCGCTGCCATTGCGGCGGTTCCATGCTGCCCTTTTCATCCTTCATTATTCATAATTCTGTTTGCCCCACTCAGCTTCGCTGAACGCAGACATCAAGATTCGACGTCTGCGCCATCCGCGAATCTGAAAATCAAGAACCGCGGATCTCAAACCCGGAGGTCCTTGCTACCCGCTCTGCGCCTGCCCCGAAAGCTACCGTCGAGATGCCTCTACCAGAGAATCCGTCTGCTGTTCTTCAAGATCTCAACAAGAAGTCTGAGAGGGCGGCAAAGAGCACGTTCCAGGCCAACCATAGCGCTGTGAAGCTTCCGGCTATCATGACCGGCGAGGCCAGATCTTCGGGATCGTTGGAGAGGCCTATGCCCACCAACATGAAATACCACAACTGGACCGGGTCCAGCGATTGCAGAAGCACATAAAGGGTGCGCGACACGTTTCCGGGATCCAGAAAGAAGGCGATGTTTGTGGGAATGAAGTTTCCGAAGTTCAGCCCGCGGATGTCGCCGAAGAGCAGCAGCGGGATAGCCAGCGCAGTCTGCACGATCATCCTTGCCAAATCGGCGTAGCAGGCTACGCTCAGCGCCGTGCGCAGCCTCACCCTGGCGCCGAGAATCATATCCGCGAAACGAATTCCGATCAGGGCGACGATGAGTAAATGGACCACAATCGAGATCGCGCCTCCGATCAGCACCCATCGAGGCAGCGCGCTCGAAAACTGAAGCGCAAAGTCGATTTCGCGCTGCGTTACCAGCGTTCCGCGCCGAAAGTACTGCACCATGGCAATCGCCATTCCCGACAATCCGACTCTCAGGTAGACTACGCCCCAGAATCCGGCAAACAACGTCAACGTGGCGAGGAAGGGCGAGAAGAATCGAGGACGGTGCCTGACATTTTCGAATGTCAGCACAGGCGAGGCTAAAACACCCGTCACCCGCTCAAAAAACGAGGAGCCAGCCGACGGAATTTCGGTCTCTCCGCCCAAATCCAAACTCCGAATCGCTCGTTTGGCAGGGTCTTCAATAGCCAATATCAGTAACGTTACTTCAAGAGGGCCGAAGCAGACATCGATTTAGGTCTTTCCTTTGGAACAAAGGGATTCTTCGGTATCCAGCCATTGCCCTATTCATACCGCAGCGCCACCATGGGATCGACTTTGGCCGCCCGCCGGGCGGGGATGTAGCACGCCAGGAGCGCCACAGCGACCGCGACGATGATAGCGACCGCGTAACTCAATGGATCCGTTAGCGGAACGCCGTAAATGAGTTGGGACATGAGGCGGGAGGCGGTCAAAGCCCCCGCCAGGCCCACAACCGCGCCCACTCCACTTAAACGCAGGCCCTCTATGAGGACGAGCCTGAGAATATGATTCCGGCTTGCGCCAAGCGCCATGCGCACGCCGATTTCATGCGTACGGCGACTAACAAGGTAAGCTACTGTAGCGAACAGGCCCACTGCTGCCAGAAACATTCCAAGGATGCTCAGACCCGCAAGTAGTTCCGCCATTGAGCGTTGCCGTGCCAAGGTCTCGTGCATATATTCGCTGAACGTCACCGCATTGACGATGGGAAGATGTGGATCGACAGCCGCTGTTGCTTTCAGGATAGCAGGGAGGTAGGATCGGGGATTGCCCGCCGTTTCCACAAACAGCATGCATTCGAATGAAAACACTTGGCTGAACGGAAGGAAAAGATAAGGTTGGGTTGTCTCATGAAGGTTGAGGTACTTCCCGCTCTCAACGACTCCCACAACCTGGTAACGCTTCTTTCCGATTCGGATTGATCTTCCTACAGGATTTTGATCAGGCCAGAATCTTCGCGCCATCGCACTATTGATGATGACGACCGGTGTGGTGGATGGCGAATCGAACTCGTTGAAATCCCGCCCCATCTCGATGGGACCGCCTATTGTGGCAAAGAACTTCGGGGCGATGATGTTATAGCGAATATTGAAATGGTCGGTTCCGGGAGGCGACTGCACTCCAGGGATTACCACTGCTTGTGTTTCTCCTCCTTCTGATTCCGTCAGGGGAGGCCGCCGCGCATAGCTGACGCTCACCACCCCTGGGACAGAGTCTACGCGGGCCGCCAAGGTACGATAAAGAACGCCGGCATGAGCCTGGTCATAACCGTACAGCATGGGTGGCGCCACGGAGAGCATCACCACATTCCTCTTCCAATCAAATCCAGGATTGATGGCTTGGCTGTACAGCAGGCTGCGCAACAACAGAGCCGAACCGGCCAGGAGGACCACCGCAAGTGCGATTTCCCCGCACACAAGCAAGCTCCGCAATGGCAGCCGCACCGTCATACGTTTTCGGATTTCACCCTTGAGGGCAGCAGTCAAGTCGCCCTTCACGGCACGAAGGGCTGGCGCGAGGCCGAAGATTAGGGTCGAGAAGAGCGAAATAGCTAAGGTGAACAGCAGCACCCGGCTGTCGAGCTTGAGGTTCATATCCGACAGGGCGGGTAAGAGTGTGGGCCCCAGCCTTATCAGCCACATAGCCAGCAAGACTCCTAGGGCGCCTCCCGCTACGGACAAGAGAAGCCCTTCGGTGAGAAACTGGTTTATCAGGCGCCGCCGTGCCGCGCCCAACGCCCGGCGCATCGCAATCTCGCGCTGCCGGCGCTCCATTTTTGCCAACAGCAGAATGGCGACATTGGCACAGGAAATCAGCAGAACGAGACCCACCATGGCCATCAGGTAGATTCCCGTTTCCATTCCTCGATGCGCCCATTCGGAGGCAGGTTGAACAAGGAATCCGACGCCCTGGTTCGTGGCAGGATAAGCTAGCGCCAGGCGTTTGGAGAGGCCATCAAGCTGGGCGCGCGCTTCGCTCAGTTGGGTGTCTGGGCGTAGATACCCGGCAACCTGGAACCAGCGATTGTCCCGGGCAGCATCCCATCGGCTTTCGCCGGGAACCATCGTTTCCCACCCCTCTTTGGTGACCCAGATGTCGGGAGCCCCAACCGACCGTAGCCCGCAAAAATCCTGGGGAGTGATGCCGATCACCGTGAATTCTTTGTCGTCGAGGATGATCGCTTTGCCGGGCAGTGAGGTATCGCCGCCGAAGTAGTTCTGCCAAAACCTGTAACTTACCATGACGGAGTGGCCTTCGGCGGAGGCCTCCTCCGGCTGTGGTAAGAAGAGTGCGCCCCCGCAGAGCCCTTACACCCAGCGCCGCGAAGTAGTTTTGCGAGACCACTTCGACGGACACCTCCTGGCCGAGACGCTGACCGTCGCCGCTCACGAAGGCTCCACGGTTTCCGTAGGCTACCACGCCGGATAATGCGCCGGCCTGCTGTCGAACGTCGAGGTAGTCAGGATAAGACGAAAGGAGGGAATCGGACTCCTTGAACCGTTGTGTTGTGACCATCGCCAAGCGCGCGGGATCTTTCACCGGCCAGGGCCGTAGAAGGTCGCTGTCCACGATGCTGAAGATCGTGGAATTAGCCCCTATACCCAACGCCAAAGAAAGCACGGCGACGGCGGTGAAGCCCGGATTGCGGCGGAGCTGGCGGAGGCCGTAGCGGAGGTCCTGGGCCGAGCGTTTCAAGGAAGGGAAATGTCCACAGGTCGCGAGTGGCCTCTTTGGTCTGGGTGGGATTGCCGAAGGCCCGGCGGGCGGCGTAGCGAGCCTCTTCCGGCGGCATGCCTTGCTCGACCAGCTTCTGCTGGTGCATGGCCATGTGGAATTTCAGCTCGTCGTCCAGGTCGCGGTCAAGCCGGCGCCCTTTAGCCAGCGACCTGAGGCGGAACCACAGGGCATGAAGCCATCCGCGAAACATGACACTCTCCTCAGTTGCCAGATCGCGTCATCGCTCAATCAAACATCGCCCAGTGGCCCCAGTCACCCGGCGCCTTACGCTGTTTCCATTACACGGGCAATCGCTGCCGTCATCCGGTTCCAGCGCGCGGACTCGCCCTCCAGATACTTGCGCCCACTCGCCGTCAGCCGATAGTACTTTGCCCGGCGGTTGTTCTCAGAAATACCCCATTCAGAAGCCAACAATCCGCGCAGTTCCAGCCGATGCAAGGCCGGGTAAAGCGCGCTCTCCTCCACGCGCAGGACATCCTCGGATTTAAGATGGATGGATTCTGCAATCGCATAGCCGTGGGCCCGGCCGCGGGCAAGCGTCCGCAGAATCAGCATGTCCAGGGTGCCCTGGACCAGATCGCTCGATCTTTCTTTCTTCTCTTGCATCATCCGTTGAGGGAAGTATCCGACTTCTGCGGGGCAAATGCAAGAGGAATTTCTTCAAAGAGAACAGAGGGCTCCCTGGCCGTGGGTGGCGCCACCCGGGGGGAAGGGGTTCATGCCGTTGGCCCGAGAACATTGCAGTGCCGCCGCAATGCTGGTGGCGGCTGGCCCATCTATGACATCAGACGCTCGGTTTGTAGCATTTGCGTTCTCGCGAAGCGGGAGGCCCGTGTGGATGTTCACATCCTCCGTCCCGGTTTGCGCGCGCCCAGTATAACACCGGGAAAATGAGTTGAGCTCGCGTGCTGCATCCATTCTCAACTTCGGAACGGCTGACCGACCTGGGTGACCTCCGTTTACCCCCCACTTGCTACTTCCTATTTTCTGCTCCCGGTTTCCCACAGCTGGTCGCGCCTTTTTTGACGGAATGCCATACAATAACGGGGCCACGAAAAGCAGAAGGCAGATTCAATCGACGAGGGAGGCGGTTATGAAGAGGCGGGAATTTCTGGCATCATCGCCGGCGGCTTCGACGTCGGCCGGGATGGCTTACGGCGAGCCGGCCGGCGGTGGGCAGGGAATGGTATCGGCGGGGGCACACGGCCGTGAGTTCTACGAGTTGAGGTACTACCAGCTCCATCGCGGGCCGGGCGTGAAGCTGACCCACGACTATCTGCGCGACGCCGCCCTGCCGGCGCTGAACCGTGTTGGCATCAAGCCGGTCGGCGTGTTCGAGACGCTGGTGGGGCCCCAGAGCCCGTCGCTCTACGTGCTGATTCCGCACCCGTCGGCCATCTCGGTGCTGACGGCCTGGGAGCGCGTGCGCGCCGATACGGAATACCAGGAGCGCGGCGCCGCTTTCCTGAACGCTCCGGCCTCGGATCCGGCATTTGTGCGCGTGGAGAGCCAGTTTATGGTGGCGTTTGAAACGCACCCGCGGATGACGCTTCCGGCCCAGAGCCCGCGCGTTTTTGAACTGCGCACCTACGAAAGCGCCACCAAGAAAGCCAACCTGACCAAGATTAAAATGTTTAACACGGGCGAAATCGATATCTTCAAAAAGGTTGGTTTCCATCCGGTGTTCTTCGGCGAAAAACTGATTGGCCAGCGCTGGCCGAATCTGACTTACATGCTGGCGTCGGCAAGCCTGGAGGACCGCAACAAGCACTGGGCCGCGTTCGGCGCCGATCCGGACTGGAACAAATTGAAATCAACGCCCGGTTTCTCGGACGCCGAAATTGTTTCAAACATTACCAATGTGCTTTTGCGCCCGGCCGCATTTTCGCAGGTGTGAGGGGCGCGGGCTGCAGGGCGCCGCGCCGGCTTGGCGTATGCGGGTCGCGGCCCCACCATCGGCCGGCTTTTGGAGGTTAGTGCCAACTCCCTTTCCCTGAAAACTTTACGTTCCAGCAAAACGAGCTATCACGGAATTCTGAAATCCTATGGAGGTTGTTCATGAAACGGCGTGACTTTCTGGCATCATCCCTTGCCGCGTCAGCAGCACTGGCATCAGGCGGCGCGGCCAACGCTCAGGAGAGCAAAACCACTACGCGTGATTACTACGAGCTCAGGTTCTATCAGCTGACCAACGGTTCCAAGGTGAAGCTCATGCACAACTACCTACGCGAGGCCGCAATCCCTGCGCTCAACCGGATCGGCATCAAGCCGGTGGGAGTTTTCAATACGCTGGTTGGGCCCATTAGCCCGTCGCTCTATGTTCTGCTGCCGCACCGCTCGCTCGAGTCCGTCTCAACACTGGAGGAACGTTTGCGGGCCGATGACGATTATGTCAAGAAAGGCGCCGGTTTCCTGGACGCTCCGGCGTCTGATCCTGTGTATGTCCGATACGAGAGTTCGCTGATGAAGGCTTTCGACTGCCATCCGCGAATTACGGCTCCTCCCAATGGGAAGCGCATGTTTGAGCTCCGCACTTATGAAAGTTCCAGCAAGAATTACAATCTGAACAAAGTGGAGATGTTCTGCAGCGGCGAGGTGGACATTTTCATCCGCAGCGGATTTCATCCCGTCTTCTTTGGCGAAAAGCTGATCGGCGAGCGGATGCCCAACCTCACCTACATGCTGTCGATCGGCAGTATGGAAGAACGCGACAAGGCCTGGGCGGCGTTCGGTTCTGATCCGCAATGGAAGAAGCTGACGTCGTCGCCCAAATTTTCCTCCGGACCGAATGTGGTGAACATCACGAACTACTTCCTGACACCGGCGCCGTATTCACAGATATGACGGCACTTGAACTGCCGCAAAACTTCCCGTGGACGTTTGCAGTCTGTATGGCAAAATTAGACCTTTGGGGCAGGATGTCGCCCCGGGGCAAGGCACTTTAACCAGAACACGGGGAGGAGAAAGGAAAACCTTGATGAAATATCTTCTGGCGGGGCTTTTGGCTGTTTCAATCTGCATGCCGGCGTTTGCGGCCGGGAGGGAAGATCAGAGGCTGGAACGATCGGCGGAGATTCTTCAAGAGATCATGAAGACGCCCGAGAAGGGAATTCCGCAGGATCTTCTGGACAAAGCTGTGTGTGTTGCGATTGTTCCGTCCTACAAGAAACTTGCCTTTGGTATTGGTGCAAGTGGCGGCAAGGGGGCGCTGGTTTGCCGGCGCGGTGGCAACGGTCCCTGGAGTGGGCCTTCCATGTTTACCATGGGCGGGGGAAGTTTTGGGCTCCAGATTGGCGGTTCAGCAACGGACATCGTTCTGATCGTGATGAAGGCCAGCGGCGCTGAGAAACTGATGGGCAACAAGACCCAGCTTGGCGCGGATGCTTCGGTTGCCGGGGGGCCTGTGGGACGAACGTCTCAAGCGGCCACTGATTTGCAGATGCACGCGGAAATGCTCACCTACTCGCGGGCGCGCGGCCTGTTTGCCGGCATTTCACTGCAGGGCGCTTTCATGAAAACCGACGGTGAAGCGAACGAGCGACTCTACGGCCGTAAGCTGGAGCCCAAGGAGATCTGCCTGCAGGGTGCGGGCGGAATCCCTGCTCCAGCCCGGGAGCTTGACCGCACACTGACCAAGTTCTCGCCGCGCGGCGGCCAGAGGCTGACCCATTAGGATTTCCGAAGTCTGCTGGAGCGCCCCAGAATCCTCGGCCACCTCGTCCAGCGTCAGGCACCCAGTCATCCTGTTCCGCAAAAAAGAAAAAGGGCGGGAACAAATTCCCGCCCTTTGGACCCTGAATTCAGGGGTTGCAGCTACTTGGTCTCTCCTGCGTAAATGCTCATGACGGTTTGTAGGAACTTCACCGCTTCAGTTCTGGGACGCTGGAAAGAGTTCCGTCCGATAATGGAGCCGAAGCCTCCGCCATCGCGAATGGCCCGCGCTTCATCGAACACCGCGTCATCCGCGGCCTTTGCGCCTCCCGAGAAGATGACGATACGGCGACCGTTGAAGGAACTCTGGACCACGTGGTGCACACGTTCCTTCAGAGTGCCGATAGGTACCTTCGCGCCCTCATAGGCCTTCCGCGCGGCTTCCTGCTCGATGTGGTCGCTGGGCAATTTGACCTTGATGAGGTGAGCGCCAAGTTGCGCGGCAATCTGGGCCGCATAGGCGACAACATCAATTCCTGTTTCGCCGGCCTTGCTGATGTCTGATCCGCGTGGGTAAGACCATACCACCACCGCCAGACCGCGGCTCTTGGCTTCTTTGGAGAGTTCGCGCAACTCTTCATACATGATCTGCGAATGGGCCGATCCAGGATAGATCGTGTACCCGATGGCCACGCAGCCCAGGCGCAGAGCGTCATCCACGCTGGCTGTTACCGAAGAAAGAGGATCTTTTTCATCGTGCAGCGTGTCGTGATTGTTGAGCTTCAGGATGAGGGGAATTTCTCCCGCGTGCCGTCCGGCAGCTGATTCCAAAAAACCCAGTGGAGCCGCATAAGCGTTGCACCCGGCTTCCAGGGCCAGTTCAAAATGATAATTGGGATCATAGCCTGCCGGGTTCACCGCGAAGCTGCGCGCCGGTCCGTGTTCAAATCCCTGATCGACAGGCAGGATGACCAGTTTGCCTGTTCCCGCCAGGCGGCCGCTGTTCAACAGCCGCGCGATGTTAGTTTTGGTTCCGGGCGAATCGCTTTCATACCAACTCAGGATTTCCCGCACGCGATCCGTCATCCGGCCGCTTTGATTCTGCCGCCCCACACCGGGTACGGCTTTCGTCGTTGCCATACTATGCCTCCAACATGAATGAACTTGTAACCTTCCAGATTACAGGCCGGAAGACACCGCTGGCAAGTGAAAACTAGGATGCTGGTACCGCGTTGGCCGGCGCGGTTCGCAGCAGGGCCGTCTGGAAGCGGACAAAGATGAAGCGGTGCCGCACATTCCCTGAACGCAATTGCATCAGGAAATGAGGGTCGATCCCCTGGGTCCCTACCGCCTATCCTGTGATATATTGAGACCGCCTTACAAGAGTCTATTTATACCATTTTGAAGGGGGAAGTTATGAGTCAGGAATCCGAAATCAGCCGTCGCGAATTTTTGAAGTCGAGCGCTAAGACGGGCGCGGGTTTGGCCGCTATGGGAGGTCTCGGTCTGGTCGGTGCTCCGGGCAAAGTTCTGGGCGCCAATGAGCGTGTCCGAGTTGCCGTCTGTGGCGTCCGGGGGCGCGGATGGGACCACGTGAGGGGATACTCAAAACTCCCCAACGTGCAGATTGCAGCGATTTGTGACATAGATGAGAACGTGGGACGCAAGCGGATTGCGGAAATGGAAAAGATGGGGCTTGCCAAGCCTGAATACTACTATGATGTGCGGAAACTGCTGGAGGACAAGTCGATCGACGCCATTTCGATTGCGACGCCGGACCACTGGCATTCGCTGATCGGCATCTGGGGTTGCGAAGCCGGCAAGGACGTTTATTGCGAAAAGCCCTGCTGCCACAACTGGTGGGAAGGCAAGCAACTGGTGACGGCGGCGAACCGTTACAACCGGATTGTGCAGCACGGAACGCAGAGCCGCTCGGAAAAGGGTGTTATCGAGGGGATCCAGAAAATGCGGGACGGCCTGATTGGCGACGTCTACATGGCCCGCGGGCTTTGCTACAAATGGCGGCCCTCGATTGGGCACACACCCAATGCGTCGGTGCCCTCGGGCGTGCACTACGACCTGTGGCTGGGACCTGCTCCCGAACAGCCCTTTACGAAGAACCACTTCCACTACAACTGGCACTGGTTCTGGAACTACGGAAGCGGCGACCTGGGCAACCAGGGCATCCACCAGCTCGACATCGCGCGATGGGGGCTGGGCGTCAAATTCCCCAATCGGGTCTCTGCAGTGGGCGGCAAGTTCATGTTTAAGGATGACCAGGAGACTCCGAACACGTTGAACTGTTCCTTCCAGTACGACATGCCGGACGGAAGCCGCAAGATGATTGAATTCGAGGTCCGCGGCTGGATGACCAATCATGAAGCTGGCATCGGTATTGGCAAAGGGCCCCACGGCATTCCGGCGGCGGGGCTGCAAGCTCAGAACCACAAACTGGGACCCGTGGAGGCGCCGCAGAATACCATCGGTGATATCTTCTACGGCTCGAAAGGTTACCTGGCCATTGACGGAGGCGCGGGCTATAAGACCTGGCTGGGCCCCGGGCAGGAACCCGGCCCGCACGGTTCCGGAGGCGGCGACCACTTCCTGAATTTCATTGAGGCCGTGCGCTCGCGGAACAAGGCGTCACTGAATGCCCCGATTGAAGAAGGCTATATTTCCTCGACGCTGATCTACCTGGCTAACGCCTCGTACCGGTTGGGCAAGACCATCGAATTTGACCCTGACGCGGTGAAGGTGGTGAATGACGATGATGCCAATCGCCTGCTGCGCAGCGCCGATCGAGGCTACAGGAAACCGTTCTATATTCCAGAGAACGTGTAGGGCATCAGGACAGCCCCTGCAACTGCATTGTCGAGCATTCGAAGGGCTGAAGCCAGGCCCCGCGGTGAATTTGCACGTAGCGGGACTGGTTCCGGCCCTTCTGCAATGAGGTTGGAGGCTGTTGCAAATCATATATCGAGTATGACGGAGCCCCTCTCGGGCCCGCAGTTTTGAGAGGAGGGCGAAGTGGATATCACTCGCCGGGAATTTCTGCTGGCGGCCGGTGCGGCTGGAATCGCAATCCCGGCCGTGGCCAGCGTTGAAGGTATAAAGCTCGGGGTCTGCGCCCCTACGCGGGAACTCGATGCGGTGGTCCGGTATGGGTTTGATTACATTGAGCCAGCGGCCGCTTCCGTTGCGGCGATGAGTGGCGCCAGTTTCCGGGCCTTCAAAACAACCATGATGGCTTCGCCGATTCGATGCGAGTGCTACAACAGTTTTATCCGCCGGAAGGACCTGCGCGTGGTGGGTGACCATGTGAACTGGAACGCCCTGAATGAATACCTTGACCACACGCTGGCGCGTTGCCGCGAGCTCGGCGGCTCCATCGTCGTCTGGGGCAGCGCGGGATCAAGAAACGTCGAGCCTGGGTATTCGCGCGAAAAGGCCTGGAGCCAGATCAAGGAATTTCTGGGCCGGGCGGGTAAGATTGCGCGCCGCCACCACATGATTATTGCCATCGAACCTTTGCGGCATCAGGAGAGCAACATCATTAACAACGGCGCGGAAGCCCTGCAGTTGGTCCACGAAGTCAATCATCCGAACATCAAGATGATTATCGATTATTACCACATGCGCGTAGAGGAGGAGAGCCCGGAAATCGTTTGGAAAGCGCGCAAGGAAATCGTTCATTTCCACTTTGCCAACCCCCACGGTAGATTGTGGCCAAAGAGCCCGGCGGAAGATCCTGTGTACGCCGAGTTTTTCAGGCAGGTGAAGAGGATCCACTTCCATGGAGGACTCTCCATCGAGGGCAGGGGATCGCTTGCCCAGGACGCCACGGCGAGTCTGGCCTTTTTCCGTCAGGAAATCACCTCCGCGTAAGCCGTTTGCTTTGGGATCCTCGGGGTTCTATGCCTCTTGACTTCAGGGCCTTACCGGCATACGATTTGTCCATGCATTGAAGTCACTTCAACTGGAAGGGTGGGAGCACTGGCTCCTGATACCAAGATGAGCATCCTCAAAATTGCACACGTTCCCCCTGCCAGGGTTGAGGCGGGGCAGACGGTCCTTGAAGCGGTTCGGATGATGGCAAAGGAAGGCGTCGGGGCCGTAGCCGTGATTGAGAAGGGTGAAAGGGTAGAGCTCTGCGGCGTTTTTACGGAGCGCGACCTGATGCTGCGCGTGGTGCTTCAAAAGCTCGATCCGGAACAGACAAAGGTTCGGGACGTCATGACCTCGCCGGTTACAACGATCCCGGAAAACATGACCGCTGAAGATGCCTTCAACCAACTGGTGGAGCGGCACATGCGCCACCTGGCCATTGTTTCACCGGACGGCGAGCTTCTCGGAATGCTCTCCATTCGCAATCTTCTGGAACATCTGATCGAGGACCTGCAGCGCGAACTTCACTCCCTTGATCAATACCTCTGCAACGACGGCCCGGGCGGATGATTTCGCCACACACCACAGCTCCCGCATTCTGCTGAATACTCCACTCCGGACGAGTACCTTCGCGAAGCGAGAAAGTGTTGGGTGAGATTTCAGGCATCGACCGGTTGTATCACGGTTCCGAACCATCGCCCGGCTTGCCGTGTTCCTCCTCGTCGCTGGCGGCTCCATAGGCAGCCAGGATGTCGGCAATGGAAATAATCCCCTGGAGATTATTGAAGTCGGCCCTGTGGATGACTGGCAGAAGCGGCCACTCCCCGATCTGCCGCAAGGCCACATCAAGGGGTTGGTCCGGGTGAAGCCAGGGGAGTAAGGGGCTGGACAATGCCCTTGCCAGCGGCAATGTACCCTTCCCTTCCTTGGCCAGTCGGCGCAGGTCCTCTTTGGTCACGCTGGTCCAGTCCCCATTCCGATGGCTGACCAGGAAAAACTCCAGCGTGGTAGCACTGACGCGCCTTGACGCATCGGCCACGGTGTCCTCCGCGCGCAGGACGATTTCAGCGGGTGGACGCATGGCATCCTCAACCAGCAGCGTTGAGCTCTCCCGCTGCTCTTCCATCGAAGGCAGGTCGGTACCGTCCTGGCGGGAAAACATATCGAACAGAGACACGGGCTGGTACTTCAGCGAGATCAGGTAAGCGATCGTATTGGAAATCATGACCGGGAGAATGATGGAGTAATTTCCACTCAGTTCCATCACCATGAATACGGAGGTCATGGGTACACGCAGGAAGCCGGCAAACAGCACTCCCATTCCCACCAGAGCAAAACCGCCGACCGTACCGCCCAGGTGAGGGAAGAAAATGTGCTCGACGCCTCCAACCGCACCGCCGATCATGGCGCCGATGAACAGCGTGGGTGCAAACATGCCGCCGGGCGCGCCGCTTGAGAATGAAAAGCTGGTGGCCAGGATCTTAAAGACCGCCAGCAGGGCCAGCAGTTTCCATGTGAACTGGTCATGCAAGGCCTGATCGATGATGTCGTAGCCTGCTCCCATCACCTGAGGCGCCCAGATTCCCATGAAGCCGATCAGCAGACCCGCTGCTGCAGGCTGGAAGTAGTGGGTCCATTTGGGCATTGCTTTCGACCGCAGCCGGAGATAAGAGACCAGTCGGACAAAGGCCAGAGAGGCAAACCCGCCGATCACGCCCAGCGCAGCGTAAGAAAGCAGTTCGCTCGGGTGAACCAGGTGAAAGGGAGGGACGCGGAAAAGAGGGTCTTCGCCAAGGAACAGGTGGAGCACCGTCACGCTGGACACGGCGGAAAGAATAACCGCGCCCAGTACGCCTGAACTCCATTTTCCAATGACTTCTTCAATGACGAAAAGGACCGCCGATATAGGCGCGTTGAAGGCTGCCGCCAGTCCTGCTGCGGCGCCCACGGGAGCAATCATCCGCACTTTGTCCCGCGAGAGATGAAGCCGCCTTCCGAGCGCCGAAGCGATGCCTGCACCTATCTGGAGCGAGGGATCTTCTGGCCCCAGTGACTGCCCGCTCCCAATCGCCAGAGCGCAGGTTAGGAACTTGCCGATCACCGTGCTGAAAGGAATATAGCCGTCATAAATGTAGACGGCGGCCTTGGTCTGGTTGACGCCACTGCCTCGAACACGTGGAAAGATAAAGATCACCAGGACGGCAACGGCCAGCCCTGCCAGTGCAGGAATCAGAAGAAGGCGAAGCGGACTCGGGGCCAGGCTGGACCCCAGAAGCTTGATACGGGTCCAGTCGATGGAGATTTGGAAACAAACAACGGCGAGTCCTGAGAAAAGCCCGATAATAACGGCCAGAAGGAGAAACAGGCCTTCTTCATGAAGAAACAGGCGCGGCGTGTGCATATTCTTGAGTCGTTCGCGCACTCTGCTCCAGTTTTTGTGTAGGATCGGAATGGAGGGTGGTTCAGCAATATCAGGATTGGTTGCTACGGGATCAGTCACCGTTCTGTAACACCTCGCGTATGAGAAATCATCAGTAAGGCCTGGTCGGGCGGCGGAGGCGTTCCACAGGCCTGCTGGGCCGTCTCCTCCATCTGCATCACCAGGTCCATCACGTTGGTGATCAAGTCCGGATTGCGCTGCAGGTTTCTCCTGGTGACTTTCGGTTGCATATTCTTCACGCTGGAATAAATGCTCGCAAACGGACCGGATTCCTGTTGAGACTGTAAATTGACTCCCCGGCTCTGAGCGCATTGCTTTAGACGGGAAAGGGCTTGCTGAAACGCTGCCATCGTCCGCCTGCCGCGTTCGTCCTGGGAAAGCCTGCGCTGGAATGGGTCCAGTTCAAGAACCAGCCCGCTGATTTCGAGCTTCTTGGCCGCTTCCTGGTCCTTGGGATCTATTTCAAGGGCCCTTTGGAAATAACGGTGCGCCCGGGCGTAATCGGCAAGCTGATAAGTTGCTTCGCCGGCGCCTGCTGCAGCCCCGGGCTGTTTGGGATTAAGTTTCAATGCCTGTTGAAACTCCTGGAGCGCACGCCGGTAATCCTCCACTTGCGCGAACATCAGCCCAACCTGGGTGTGAAGGCCGGCTTCCGGCGGCAACTCCGCCTGGAGAGCGATGAGTTCGGATTCCGCGGCGTTTCTTTCGCCCTCTGCCAGGAGGAAATTGCATAACTCAATGCGCACTTGACGCCGATGAGTTTCCGGGTTGCCTTGCCAGACCCCAAAAATTGCGTTGTGATAGTAGCGGATAGCCTCCGGCACGTTGTGCGCATTGGCGGAGAGCCGGGCGAGCTGGAGATTAACGTTTCCATCTCCCGGCTGCCGCACCCAGAGTGATCGAAGATAAACCTCCGCTTCGGCCTGGTGGTTGGCTTTGACGAGTGCCTCGGCAAGCCGCATCTGGTACGTTGTGCTGTCACGTGCGTAGACGAGTGCGGTGTGGAAATCGTTCACTGCCTCTTCCGGACGATTGGCCTGGAGGGCATCTTCACCCCTTTGATACCACCTCCCGCCGAGCGCCGCCTGCTCGGCATGATATCGCTTGACGGTGAATCCGGTGATCACAAAGAAAACCACCAGCAGCACAATACTGAACAAGACCAGGGTTTCCCGCTCCAGGGACCACAAGAACCCCTTCGGTCGAGTACAGACTGGACAGGCTGTCTGTCCGGCGGGAATCAGTTGCCCGCACCTTGGACAAAGCCGATCACCCTCTGGAGGCATAGTCTTTTTTCTTCTCCCGCTGCAAGTTCAATCGCTCAGGCTCCCGAGGCAGTTGAGGATTCCATGGGCGGGGTTGCGCAGAAAGCACCGCGACTGCCAGGACTCTCCCCGGCACCGGAATCAAGCCAATGATCTTCTGGTTCCCAAGTTACCCCCCACCGACCGGAGCTTTGGGCTGTCCGTGGATGCCGGACCCTTTACACGAAGTCATTGTATTAAGTTATCACACCTTGGATGCTTCATTTTGCGTCAGGGCTGGCTCGCTGCCGTCATTAATTATTGCGCCCTTAAGTTTCGGACTTGCAATGCCGGACTTATTACCAATGCGGAACCGGTGGTTGGGAACAAGGCGTACCGTTTTTTATTCTGCCGTGCATCCCTCATTCTTCCACGATATTGGATTCCCGAGGCTTGCCGTTCTTAGTTCTCTTCCGCACTCAAACGGACGAAATGATTTTCCAGCCATTTCCGGCCTTGCGGTGAAGTGATCACCAGCAGGCGATCGCCCGCCTTGAACACCGATTCCGGATTCGGCAGTAAGACGTCCTGACCGCGAAGGATAACGACAATTTCCACGTCAGCTTCTCCAGCTTCCTGCGAACACCGCTGAACCTTGCAACCTATATAGTTGCTTTCCGGCTGGACTTCGCAACCGAGGATCTGTTTGCCTTCCGGGAGATCCACCGAAACACCCGAACGGAGCAGGGTCATCACATTCAAATGCTCCAGCCGCCCAGATTCCTGAATTTTCTGCTTACCCAGAAGGTTCAGTCCCACGCGAAGATATTCTGCATAGTGGGCCGGGGACTGCGTGCGGTCGGGAACCTGGGCCTCATACATGCTTCGGTACTTCAGATTCAGGAATGACGACAGCCGGGTCTGGACCAGATAGCTGATCAGCACGGCGAGCGCGGCAGCGCCCAGCAGCCGATATCCACCTGTCATTTCCATCACCATCACCAGCGTGGCAATGGGAACCCTCGCAGCCCCCCCGAACACGGCGGCCATGCCCACCACCGCAAAGTCAGGGGACGGTTGGTGGAAGATCGCTGCAACGGCAGCTCCCAGCATGGCGCCCACGTAAAGGTTTGGCGCAAACACGCCGCCTGATCCTCCCGAGGCCACAGTCAGGCCAAAGGCCAGCATTTTTACGAAGATCAGGATCAGCAGAATCTTCAGCACCAGATGGCCATTAATGGCTTCCTGAATCCACCCATATCCGCCGCCCAGTATCTGTGGAAACTCCAGAGCCAGCAACCCCACTCCCAAAGCTCCGAGTGCCGGCTTGAGCTTGTCCGAAATGGGCAGCAGGTGGAAAGCGTCCCGAAGTTTGTAAAAAGCATACGGAAGGAGGGTGGCCAGCAGACCGCTGGCGATGCCCAACGCGGCATACCAGACATAGTCGGGAGGGCTGGGAGATGCTAGAGACTCTGGCACCTGGAACAAAGGTTTCCAGCCCACAAAGGATCCCTCGATGGCATAAGCCACGATCGAAGCAATCAGGGAATAGAGTAACGCAGAGCCTTCGAATTCCAAGCTGCCGTACAGAACTTCAATGGCGAACAAGGCTGTTCCGATGGGCGAACGAAAAATGGCCGAGAGGGCAGCTCCCATGCCGACTACAACCAGGAGCCGCCTCTCCTCGTCAGAACGATGGCGCAGTGTGGCGTATACTGCTCCGAAACCCGCACCAATCAGAGCGGTGGGTCCTTCCCGCCCTGCGGAACCGCCCGATCCGATGGTGATTGCAGACGCGACCATCTTGAGGGGCGCCACTCGAGCCCGGATGAACCCGCCCGAACGGTGATAGGCCTTGACGGCGGTATCCGTGCCGTGGCCTTCGGCTTCCGGGGCCCAGGTATAAACCAGAAATCCGGAAATCAGTCCTCCGACCACGATTACAGGGATTACCAGCCACAGGCCGTGGGGACCGATGACCTGCTGTAGCGTGCCTCCCTCACTCGCCAGCCGGGGCGATTGATAGCCAGCCACCCAAACCAGAAAGAACTTTTCGCACGTGTGCAGCATCCAGCCGAAAAGCAAGGCTGCGACGCCTCCCACGATTCCCATCAGGATGCTGTCGAGAAGTAGTTGCGACTCAGCTTCCTTGGCCAAGGTTCCTCCCGATAGGACGGTTAGTCGATTTCTTGTCTGATGATTGGATCCTCCGGATGGCCGCAACTCACCGCCATGAGCATTCTGCCGGAGTTTTGTGTGACCCAATCGAAGGACTGAAGACGTTTTCGCCAGTGACCGTCTCCAGGATATTTAGGGATTCCGAATGGAAATCAGGGTCATGTTCAACAAAAAGCTTAACACACTCAATTGAATCCTCCGTGGCGAAGTGCCGACTCAACGCACCTGCAGCGTGGCCAGGGGCAGGAGGCGTAAAGACAAAATCCTGAATTCCCTGTTCGCCGGCGCAAAAGACCCCCCCATCAAGTTGTGTGGGTTGGGCTAAAGTCGCATCGGTTTCAGACCGATAACCACTGTGCAAGTCAGGCCCAGGGACCGGGGATTTCCGGCCTGCGTCTTTTCAACCAACGGAGGAACGAATGGCCATGTTTCGAAACATTGCACAACCTCTGGGGCAGGCAGAACGCTGGGAGTTTTCCGCCTGCATGGAAAGAAATCTGCGGGATCTTTCTCACATGTCGCTGCTGGTTTTTGCTGCTGCGGCTTTGGCAACGGGCATTGTGGCAGGGATCGCGCTTTCATCAAATTTTGGCATCGGTTTGTCTGCGTCTTTCATCGTTGTGGCGATTCTGTTTCCCCTGCTGTGTGGATTGTTGGCCAAAGAAGTGTGGCACACGAAAAAGCTCGAAGGCCAGATTAAGGGACAGGAGGCCAGGCTCGGAATGATGGAAAGCGTCATGAAATGGTGCGACAACACACCCGCCGGGTTCTTGATTGTTTCTCATGACATGAGGGTGCAGTTTGCCAATCAGCAATACCTGGAAAGCACTCTCCAGGAGCCGGAGGAGGTTCTGGGCTGGAAGGTCGAGGATGTCCTCGCGACCGAAGCGCTTGAGGACCAGACCGATGCTCTGCTGAGGCGTTCTGATCCGGCGGCAAGCTGTTGCTTCGACACTTCCATCCGGACGGGACTGGCCGGGGAGCGGCCTGTGCACATCACCATGACGCGGATTGCTCCACGGCAGGGTGAAGGCCGCGTCCTCGTGATTGTTGAGGACCTGCTTCCGGATACTTCTACGCCGTTAGGCGAGCAGGTAGAAGGTTATGTGTGCTGACCGTTGCCCGCCCGCGAAGAAAAGGCTAGCCCGTGGCCAGGTGGAAAAACGCTACGCCCTTCATCAGGGCAGGAATGACCGGTCGAAGAGGGGCGACGGACTTTACGGTGAGGTCGCTGCTCCCTCATCGGATTCAATCAACCAGTTCCACATTTCTACGACTAACACGTGAGGGATGGCCTCTCTTGTCTTGATGGGCTTCCCGCACGGAAGGAGAGGTGTCGAAGATGAGACTTTCATGTGCGGTAGGCCTCCTGGCATTAATCCTGTTCGCGGTTCCGGCATGGGCCGTCAAGAAGCCGCACCGTATTAAGCTGACGAAGCTCGACACGCTGGTCTACCTTGCGGCGGAATTCGACGCAGCCACAACTTACCATCTGCTTCAGAACTGCGGAAGCAGATGCTACGAGGCCAACCCGATGGTCCGGCCTTTTGCACGCAACCCGGGTATCTTTTTTGTGGCGGGCGCCAGCGCCTACGCCGTCAATACCCTTTCCCAGAGACTGAAAAATAATGGACATTCCCGATGGGCGAAGGCATTGAGGATTGTCGCGATCGGGGCGCACGCCTTTGCTGGGGCGCACGCCGTCGCGGCAGACCATTAGCGGGCGGTTTACAAACCTTCCCCAAGGCGCCTGAGTGCTTTCCGCAAGAAGGCCTTTCAAAATTCTTCCAAGTAGTCCTCGCCGCAGGAGCAGCCGCGTTCTCCCCTGACCGCCGGGACCCATCCCCTTACCCTGCCGTTTGCGATAGAATGGGCATGAGCTTTTCCATGCGACAAAAACCTGACTTCTCCGGCCCCTCGTATGCCGTGCCCTCGGCGGCCATCGGGTTTCGCCCGGAGTTTCTGGACTTCCGGCGAGGGATCCACGTCGGCAACCTGGAAGATAATGAGCGGATCACCCGCATCCTGAAGCTTGGGCTCGAGTCGCGTTACCGCCAGCCCTTCGTGACGGAGCGGTGGGGGCGCGGGGTTTACTGGCAGTGGATTGGATATTTGCCACGGGCCAATCGCGAAGCCAAACCCCTTTCGAACAGGGTCAGTTTTGGTTGCTCGAAATTTTTCCTTTCCGTGGATACCGACGAGGGATTTTTCAAGTGCGGACTGCAGGTGGAGCGTGGATATGTGAAGGCCCCTCGTGACTTCCCCTCCTGTAAGCTTGAGCGTGACTGGGACTGGCACAGGCTGATGGGCGCTCTCAAGTCCGGCGGTCCCATGGAAAAGGAATTGAAGCGGCTGGTGATGCGGGAAGGCTTCAGGATTCGCGCGGGCAGTTGGGAAGACGACCCCGTCTATCTTTCGAAAGCGAATTATTCCGGGGCTTCGGGAATCGCGCGGGTGCTGCGGAAGGCGCCTGGGGATGATTGGGCCGGCTTCCAGCTTTTCTATGCCATGGACGAGAATGAGGTGCGCGGTTCGACCGGAGTTGATCTCGTGGACTCGATGATGGCCGTGTTCGAAGAAGTCACTCCGCTGATGAACCTTTGTATGCAGATTGAGCTGATTTGATGACGGGAAATTGGCTCTGCGGGAAGGGCCATACTTTTCCGGCCGCAACATGGATTGGCAGATCGAATTTACCCGGGATGCGGGAGAAGGAGCGTCACAGATGCGAAAGGCGATTAGGCGAACGTTTGTTATCACTGGGACCTTACTTGCCACGGCGCTGGCGGGGGTTTGCCAGCAGAGCCGGTATTCGAATCCGCCGCTGGCCAAAACAGCCGCGGAGAAGAAGATTCTGGCGGTCTTGGACCGTATGGCGCAGGATCACGAGACGTACCTCAGCGTTCCCAGGGAGGACGGCGAAGCGCTGTGGGTGCTGACCGAAGCTGCGGACGCCAAGCGGGTGGTGGAGATTGGCACATCAACAGGCTACTCGGGGCTCTGGTTCTGCATGGCCCTTACGGCCACGGGCGGACATCTGACGACCTTTGAGATCAACCATGAGAGGTTCACCGAGGCGCACCAGCACTTTGAAGAAGCCGGCGTCGCAGACCTGGTCACCCAGATTGAGGGCGACGCTCACAAGAACCTGGAGAAGCTGAAAGGGCCGATTGACGTGGTCTTTATCGACGCCGACAAAGGCGGCTACGTCGACTATCTGCACAAGGTCCTCCCGCTGGTCCGTCCGGGCGGCCTGATTCTCGCCCATAACATTGACATGGCGCCCGACTACGTTCGCGCCGTTACCACCCATCCTGAATTGCAGACCATCTTCTACATGCAGGGCCGGGGGCTTGGGGTAACCCTCAAGAAACGTTGAAGCCTGCATGACCGCTTGCGCGGGGCTATGGGGCTTCCATAGCGGGGGGGTTGTCTCCCGCTGGCGGAGAGGTGGACGGCTTCCACTTCGCCTGGCGGATGGCATCCACTTTGGGTGAGCAGGGCCGGCACGCCTCGACGTGCTTCACAGCAGAATCGAGCTTCCATCCGATGCACCAGTGGAGATAGGCGATGGCGACGGTCGGAGACCGGTTGACGCCCGCCGTACAGTGGAGATAGACCGTGTGGCCTTCTTCCAGCAGCCGGGCGAGTGCGGTTACGCATTCCGGCAGCCTCTCCCGAAGGTGTGACTCGTCAAAATCACGAATGGGTACACGGCAGAGCTTGACGCCGCTGCCGTCATAGAGTTTCTCCAGCGGCTCTGCAAAGAATCTGTCCATCCGGAGGTCTTCATCCGTCTGCAGGTTCATCACCGCGGTGACGCCTTCGAGGTTCCGCAGCATTTCCACTTCGCGCGAGGATTCCAGAAACGCACCGACGAGAAGACGCGGCTGAATACGGTTATAGTCGATCATGCATCCGGCTTTCTCCGGGATAGCGCCTGCCGCAGAGAACGAGTTGGAGGTTGGGCAGGTCCGTTTACCCGGGGGCGCTGGTGGAAGCCTGGACCACTGCAGGGGCGGGACTCTTCTCAAGCGCCAGGTCAATGGCCTCGTGGATGGTCTTGACGTAACGGAGTTTCACGCCTTCCAGCATGCTGTCCTGCAGGTCCTCTTTGACATTGGGTTCGTTGTCCGCGGGCAGCAGCACTTCCTTGACGCCGGCTCTGCGCGCGGCCAGGACCTTTTCCTTGACGCCTCCGACGGGAAGGACCTGCCCGCTGAGGGTAATTTCGCCGGTCATTGCCACGTGCGGACGAATTGGCCGCTGGGTCAGCGCCGAAACCAGCGCGGACACCATGGTGATGCCGGCCGAGGGTCCGTCCTTGGGAATGGCGCCGGCGGGAACGTGGATGTGGATGTCCTGGTTCTGGAAGAAGTCCGGATCGATGCTGTATTCTCCCGCGTGGGCGCGGACCCAGGCCAGCGCCGCCTGCATCGACTCCTGCATCACTTTGCCCACGTGGCCGGTCATGGTAAAGTTCTTGCCGCCCTTCATGGAAGTGACTTCGACAAAGAGGATGTCGCCTCCCGAGGGAGTCCAGGCCAGTCCCACTGCGACGCCCGGCTGGCGGGTTCGTTCAAGCAGTTCGGTCTCCATGCGGAATTTCCGGACACCGAGAAATTCGGGAAGGTTTTCAGGCGTCACGGTTAACTTTTCCGGGTGCCCTTCGGCAATCCTGCGGGCCTGCTTCCGGCACAGCGTGGCGATTTCACGCTCCAGGTTACGCACGCCCGCCTCGCGTGTGTAATGACGGCTGATGGCGGCAATGGCTTCGCGGGTAAACTCGATCTGCTCCCCCAGCTTGATGCCATGCTCCTCGCTCTGCTTGGGGATCAGGTGCCGGATGGCAATCTCAACCTTTTCTTCCTCCGTATAACCCTGAAGGTCCAGCATCTCCATGCGGTCGAGGAGCGGCGGCGGGATGGTATCCAGCACGTTGGCCGTGCAGATAAACAGCACCTTGGAGAGGTCAAACTGCACGTCGAGATAGTTGTCGCGGAAGTGCGAGTTCTGTTCCGGGTCGAGCACTTCCAGCAGTGCGGAAGACGGATCGCCCCGGAAGTCGCGCCCGATCTTATCCACCTCGTCCAGCATGAAGACAGGATCGCGTGTTTCGGCCCGGCGGATGCCCTGCATGATCTGGCCGGGAAGGGCGCCGATGTAAGTCCGGCGATGCCCGCGGATTTCCGCCTCATCGTGGATTCCGCCGAGCGACATGCGGATAAACTTCCGGTCCAGCGCCTTGGCGATGGATTTGCCGAGCGACGTTTTTCCCACTCCGGGCGGTCCCACAAAGCAGAGCAGGGGACCTTTCATTTCGGGCTTCAGTTGCAGGACGGCCAGGTAGTCGAGGATCCTTTCCTTGATCTTTTCCAGGTCGTAATGATCGTTTTCGAGCACCTCTTTGGCTTTGGTGACGTCCACCTTCAGTTCGCTGATCTTCTCCCAGGGAAGCACCACCAGCCAGTCCAGGTATGTGCGGGTGACGTGATAGTCGGCGGCGGCGGGCGACATCTTGGACAGGCGGTTCAGTTCGCGCAGCGCTTCCTTGCGGGCTTCTTCCGTCATGCCCGCAGCCTCGATCTTCTTGCGCAGCTCTTCAATTTCCTGATGCTCGTCCGCCTCGCCCAGTTCTTTCTGGATGGCCTTCATCTGCTCGCGCAGGTAATACTCGCGCTGGCTCTGTGTCACCTGGTCCTGGACATCAGACTGAATCTTGGAACGAAGCTGCAAGACCTCGACCTCGCGGGCCAGCAGGTGGTTCAGACGGTCGAGTCGGGCTTCCAAATCCAGGCTTTCCAGCAATTCCTGTTTTTCGGTGCTGGAGAGCGAGGGGAGATTGGCGGCGATAAAATCCGCCAGGCGGCCCGGGTCGTCAATGTTCATCACCACCGTCTGCAGGTCGTCGGAAAGCGTCGGGGAAAGCTGCACGGCCTGCTGGAACAACGTGGTGACGCTGCGGACCAGCGCATCGAAGTCGGCCTTCTTGTCTTCCGGAACGACGTCCGGGATCTGCTTGACCTTGGCTCGGATGAAAGGCTCCATCTGGAGAACTTCTTCCAGCGCGATCCTTTGCAGACCCTCGACAAAGATGAACAGGCTCTGGGTGGGAAGTTTGATGATCTTGTGGACAAAGGCCACGGCGCCAATCTGGTAAAGGTCGGCGGGCTGGGGATTGTCCACGCGCGGGTCCCTTTGCGCGATGATGCCGACGAACTTTTCGCCTTCCGGCAGGGAATTGATCAGCTCCAAGGAGCTTTCCCGGCCCACCGTCAGCGGCAAAATCGCATTCGGAAACAGGACCGTATCCCGAACCGGTAAAATGGCCAGATTTTCAAAATCGGCGGTCTTCTTTATTTTTTCGCTCATCTTCAGGCATCCCCGGACAGACGAATTTGGGTGGTGCTTTCAACTGCGCGCTTGCATTCTACCAAAAGCTTCTTCGCTGCCAACATTTTATCACGCAAGATGTTGAGAGCAAGATTCACAAGACCCGGCGCATGGTGAAGCAACCGAAAGGCGCCAGGGCAACCTCTTGTGACATGTATAGCCGCCCTATCATATTTCGATGCACCACTCTGGTAAAGGGCACATGGGCGGATGCGCGGGCGTGCAGGATTGGAGACCGGGGAGAACTCAGTTCGTTTGGAAAGACCATGAAATTGGGTTATAGGGCTAGATTGTGGATCGAATTGCCTCCGGTTCGTTTTCGGTTCGTTTTTTAGCCCACATTTATTTTCAACAACATGGCCGGGTTCGTTTTTGGGTTCGTTTTTCCACAGCTACGTATTTTCAACAACTTCCCGGCTTCGTTTTTGGGTTCGTTTGGGTTCGTTTTTGGTGCCGATCGTTTATTATCAATAACTTCTCGGGTTCGTTTTTTAAAATAACATCTTTTTTTGTCCCATCCGTCTCAAATCCCGCCGCACATCGGCATTTTAAAGACTACCATGCTAGCCGACAAATGTCAAGCAAATTCTGCCTTTGCGCAATGATGGGGTTGCCCGGACCTGCGCCAGCGCGCGCGTCCGCTTATCGATTGTGTGGCATACTCTGGGCCATGAAAATTCTGATTTCCGGAGCGGGAATCGCCGGACCGACTCTAGCCTTCTGGCTGGCCCGTTACGGTTTTGAGCCCACGCTCATCGAAGCGGCGCCCCGGTTTCGCACCGGCGGCTACATGATCGACTTCTGGGGCGCGGGCTTTGATATCGCGCAGCGGATGGGGTTGTCGGAGGAAATCGGCAGCAAGGGGTACAAAATCAGGGAGCTGCGAGTTGTAGACGGCAAAGGGAAGAAGGTGGCGGGGTTTCCGGTTGATGCTTTCTCCCGGATCACTCACGGTCGTTTTACGAGCCTTCCGCGAACGGACCTGGCGCTGGCGATCTTCAACCGGCTCGAAGGCCGGGTGGAAACGATATTTGGAGACAGCGTGGACCGCATCGACCAGACTGAAAACGGCGTTCGAGTCACGGTGCAGAGCGGGGACGTGCGCAAATTCGATCTGGTGGTTGGCGCCGATGGGCTCCATTCCCGCGTGCGCGAGCTGGTCTTTGGAGAAGAAAGCAGGTTTGAAAGTTATCTGGGATTCAAAGCCGCGGCTTTCCAGGTGCAAGGCTACACGCCAAGAGATGATCTCGTTTACATGTTGCACACGGAAGTCGGCCAACAGGTGGGACGATTTTCAATGCGTGGGGACCGGACGTTGTTTCTGTTTACTTTCAAGGATGACGATCCTGACATCCCCGCTGACGTTGCGGCTCAGAAGGCGCTGCTGCGAAAACGATTTGGCGCGACCCAATGGGAATGCCCCCGGATTCTGGAGGCGCTCGATGCCGCCGATGATTTCTATCTGGACCGCGTGAGCCAGATCCGGATGAATTCACGCCCGGAATTGTGGACCGCGGGACGGGTGACGCTGGTGGGCGATGCTGCCTGCTGCGTCTCCCTGCTGGCCGGGCAGGGAACGGCCCTGGCCATGATCGCTGCCTACATTCTGGCCGGCGAACTGCATCGTGCCGGCGGGGACTATGCCAGGGCTTTTCGGGGATACCAGGAATTGTTCGCGCCCTTCGTCCTCAACAAGCAGAAGGCCGCCCTGCGTTTCGCGGGGTCCTTCGCGCCAAAATCGAAATGGGCGCTCTTTCTGCGCAATCAGATTTTTAATCTTCTGGCGGTTCCCTGGGTCGCGGATTTTGCCGTCGGACGGGACCTTGCCGACAAAATAACGCTTCCGGAATATTAGCCCCGGCAGCCACTTGCTCCGCATCGGTCGGGAGCAGAATGGCCAACCGCACTGTGCGCCTGCGGCCTTGGCGCTTCATCTCACAAAGCCGCCAGCCTCGGTTCCGGCGAATGTTGGCAGGGACGGAGGTCTGTTCAGGGCGATTTTAATCCCTCCACCTGGAGCTGTGATAAACTGGTGCCATCAATGAATTGCGGGGCGAAAAAAAACGTGGAATCAGATATTTCTTCCTGGGCGGAAAGACTTGCCGCCCACCAGAATGAGTCCAGGCGCGGCTGTGCCGGACTCGGGGAGCGGTGATTCTGTTCCTCTGCGCCCCGTTGATGAGGGCATGCAGAACGCGGCCTCGAGCGAGAGAAGGCCGCCGAGAATCCGGCCCTAAGAAGGAGGCCGAGATGGGATCTTCACCTACGACAACTAAAGGAGGCGCAATGCCATTTACTCTTCCTGCTCTTACGTATGCAAGTGACGCGTTGGAACCTTACATCGACAAAATGACGATGGAAATTCACCATGACAAGCATCATGGCGGATATGTGACCAAGCTGAATAAAGCCATTGAGTCGGTGCCCAATCTGGCCGGAAAGTCCGTCGAGGAACTTCTGGCCAACAACTGTTCGCTGGTGCCGGAAAACATCCGGACCGCCGTCCGCAACAACGGAGGCGGCCACGCCAACCACTCCATGTTCTGGGCCATCATGGGGCCCAAGAAGGGCGGCCAGCCCGGCGGTGCACTGGCGGACGCCATCAAGAGCACTTTCGGCGGGTTCGACCAGTTCAAGGAAAAATTCGAAGCGGCTGCAACCACGCGCTTTGGTTCGGGCTGGGCATGGCTGGTGAAAGACGGTTCGGGCAAGCTGGACATCTATTCAACGGCCAACCAGGACAGTCCCCTGATGGAGGGCAAAAGCCCGGTGATGGGGCTCGACGTGTGGGAGCACGCTTACTACCTGAAATACCAGAACCGCCGGCCTGAGTACATCAAAGCATGGTGGAGTGTGGTGGACTGGACGGCCGTTGAAAAACGGTTCGCCGGCGGAAAATAAATCGACTGGAAATGGCGCAGGTTGCAGGGGGAAATTCCTGTGACCTGTTCGCCTTTTCAGACTGTCTGATACACAATGAAAGCCGCTGCTCGTTGCCATGGCCAGGATGACTGAAATCCTCGTGAACGGGAAGCGCCACGCGATTGACGCCGACGCGGAGGCTACTCTGCTGAGTGTTTTGCGTGACGACCTGGGCCTCACCGGAACCAAGTTCGGGTGCGGGGAAGGCCAGTGCCGTGCCTGCACGGTGTTGCTGGACGGAAAGCCCATCCACTCCTGCCTGACGCCGGTGGGCGAAGCCGCCGGTAAACAGATCACCACCATCGAAGGGCTGGCAAGCAACGGCCGGCTCCATCCCCTCCAGCAGGCTTTTCTCGACGCGGAAGCGCTGCAGTGCGGCTACTGCACTTCCGGCATGATCATGACTGCGGTGGCGTTGCTGCGCGAGCATTCCAACCCTGACGAAAAGACCATTCGAGAGTTTATGCAAGGCAATATCTGCCGTTGCGGGACCTATCCGCGCATTGTTGAGGCCATCAAGCGCGCCGGAGCGGCCATGAAGAAGTCTTAAGCATGAGCAAAGGGAACATTCCGGAATTCGCCATCGAACCCGAGCGTTACGAGCTTCAAGAAGCTCCGCTGCATCACTTTAATCTGGACCGGCGTGACTTCTTCAAACTGGTGGGCGGCGGTGTGGCCGTTTTTCTGCTGCTGCCGAAAAGCCTGGCGCAGGAATCGGGCCGCAGAGGTTTCGGCTCCCGCGAGCCACTGCCGCAGAACATCGGCGCCTGGCTGCACATTGGCGAGAATGGCGCAGTGACGGTCTATACCGGAAAAGCGGAAATGGGACAGAACATCCGCACATCGCTGACCCAGGCCGTGGCGGAAGAATTGCACGTGGAGGTCGGCGCCATCAGCCTGGTGATGGGCGATACCGATCTGACGCCCTTTGACATGGGAACGTTCGGCAGCCGCACCACGCCCACCATGAACAAACAGCTTCGGCAGGTGGCCTCTGTGGCGCGTGACGTGCTGGTTGGCCTGGCCGCCAGGCGATGGAAGGTTCCTCCTTCACTGCTGGCTGCCAGAGACGGCAAAATCTTGCAGCCGAACACCACCCGTTCGGTAAGCTTACGCCGAGCTTGCCCAGGGCCAGACATTGGCCCGGGCCATTGTCGAAAACGATCCGCTGACTCCCGCGAGTGAATGGAAGGTGGCCGGAACCTCTGTTCCCAAAATTGATGGCCGGGCGTTTGTGACCGGCGAGCACCAGTACGCTTCTGACATCCGGCGCCCCGGCATGATGTTCGGCAAGATGGTGCGACCCTCCGCCTACGGAGCGACGCTGGAATCGCTTGATGTGTCCAAGGCAAAGGCCATGCCTGGCGTCACGGTGGTGCATGACGGAGATTTTGTGGGTGTCGTGGCCCCCAGCGAATTCGAAGCCCGTCGTGCCGCCGCTGCCATCCGGGCCAGTTGGAAAACCACTCCGCAGCCTTCCAGTGGGGAACTTTTCGAATACCTGAAGGCACACGCCGAGCCGGGTGAGCCCGACGGGCGCGGTGATTATGAAGTGGGGTCAATGAAGGAAGGTCTGGCCGCCGCACGGCACCGCCTGAAAGCCACTTACACCATCGCTTACATTCAGCACGCTCCGCTTGAGCCGCGGGCCGCAGTGGCGGAATGGGAAGACGGCAAACTGACCGCGTGGACCGGCTCGCAACGGCCGTTCGGCGTCGAGCAGCAATTGGAAGAAACTTTCCACCTTTCAAAAGATAAATGCCGGGTGATTCTTCCCGATACGGGTGGGGCGTATGGCGGCAAGCATACCGGCGAAGCGGCCATTGAGGCGGCGCGGCTGGCGCGCGCGGCCGGCAAACCCGTCAAGCTGGTGTGGACGCGCGAGGAAGAGTTTACCTGGGCGTATTTCCGCCCCTCCGGGGTGATTGAAATTGCGAGCGGCGTCAACGGGCATGGCCTGCTGACCGCCTGGGAGTTCCACAACTATAATTCCGGCGGCTCGGCCATCCGTACGCCTTACGATGTTCCCAACCAGCATATCCAGTTCCACCGCGTCGACGCGCCGCTTCGGCAAGGTTCGTATCGGTCACTTGCAGCAACCGCCAATCACTTTGCGCGCGAGTCGCATATGGACGAACTGGCGCACCGGGCGAAAATGGACCCGCTGGAATTCCGGCTGAAGAATTTGAAAAACCAGCGGCTGAAGTTTGCTTTCACGGCGGCCGCAGACGCTTTTGGCTGGAAGACCCGTAAGGCCCCCAAGGGGCACGGATTCGGAATGGGGGGCGGCGTTGAAAAGGGCGGTTACGTTGCAACCTGCGCCGAGGTTGCCGTGGACCGAAAGAGCGGCAACGTTCGAGTGGTGCGAGTGACCACGGCTTTCGACTGCGGCGCCGTGGTGAACCCCGACGGCCTTCGAAACCAGATTGTGGGCGCGGACATCATGGGGTTGGGCGGCGCACTGTTTGAGGCCATCGAGTTCAAAGACGGCCGCATCACGAACGGCACCTTCACCCAGTATCGCGTGCCACGGTTCCAGGACATTCCGGAAATTCAGCCGGTCCTGATCGACCGCAAGGACCAGCCTTCCGCCGGCGCCGGCGAAACGCCCATCTGCGGGCTTGCTCCCGCCATCGGCAACGCTATCTTTCACGCCACGGGCAAACGCATCTACTCCATGCCCATGGTTCCGAACGGGCTGAAAAAAACTTAGTTCGCGCCCGCCCGGAATTTACCGTTATGCAACCCCTGTCGAAGGATGCCAGGTTGCTGGCAGCGAGCCTGTTTACTTTTCACCTTCGGCCTGCGCCACCAGTTCCACGTCCACCGTGATTTTGATCTCGTCGCCCACCAGGACGCCGCCGGTTTCGAGCGCCTGATTCCACGTGAGGCCAAAGTCTTTGCGGTTGATTTTGGTGGTTGCTGAAGCGCCGACTCGGGTATTGCCCCAGGGATCCTTTCGTCGGCGGGGTCGGCCCCTCAACATCCAGCGTGACCTCCCGCGTGACCCCGTGGATGGTCAGGTCACCGGTTAACTTAAGGCCGTCTGAACTCTTTTCCGCCCTCTTCGACTTGAAGGTGATGGTCGGGTATTCCTCGACGTGGAAGAAGTCGGGACTTTTCAGGTGATTGTCGCGGTCGCGCTCGCGGGTGTTGATCGTGCTGACGTCAATCGCGGCCTCTGCAGACAGCGCCTCAGGCTTCTGCGGGTCAAAAAGTATCCGCCCACTGATGCCCGTGAATTCTCCCTTAACGTTCGAAATCATCAGATGGCGAACGGAGAATTGCGCGTTTGAATGCGCCGGATCGATTTCCCATGTTCTGATTCCCTGTTTCACTGCCGGAACTTGTAGAGTCTGTGCCATTTTGCACCTCCTGCAAGATAAGATGTCTTGTGACGAATATCGTTACAACAAATATTTGAAAAAATAAAAAGTCACCCTTCAGGCAATCGCACCCGTTCCAGCAAAGACGAAAGCTTCCTGAGGTCCTTTGGGGCGACGTGCGCAAAAAGATCGTGCTGAAGGTCCGTCAGGGGCTTGTCCAGAGTGTCCAGCAGCCGGAGCCCTTCGCGGGTGATCCTGGTCTTGACGACCCGCCGGTCGCGTGTGTCGCGAGCGCGGGTGATGAGCTTTCTCTTTTCCAGCCGGTCCAGCAGGCGCGTGATGTCCGGGTCGTGCGTCACCATGCGCTCTCCCGTCTCGCCACAAGTCAGCCCGGCGCTCCCCGCGCCGCGCAGGATGCGCAGGACGTTGTACTGGGTCCCGGAAAGGCCGGACGCGCGGAGCACTTTTTCGACCTTCTGCGACAGCGCGTCGCCCGTCCGCAGCAGGTTGAGATAGACTTCCTGCTCGACGCTCGAGAATGGCGCCTTCTGTTTGATCTCGGCCTGGAGTTTCTTTGCCACAATCCCAATATAGTTGTGATGACGACTATTGTCAAGAGGAATATGGGAGGGCGGAAGGGCAGTTCGGTTTTCCCTCTCACAAGGGCAGGACCCAACAGCATCATTCAGGTCCTGAGTTTCAGCCGCCGCAAGGCCCATTCGGCGTGTTCGCGGACGATGGGGTCTTCGTGGTGGGCTAGTTCTTCGAGCCTGGGGATGAAGCGGCGGTCGGCGGAATTGCCCATCACCACGCAAAGGTTCCGCAGCCAGCCCTTGTATTTCGGACGCTTGATGGGCGAACTCGCAAAGACGCGCCGGAAATCTTCTGCGCTCAGTTCCGCAAGCGCCTCGAGCGGTGGATTGAACAGCGAGAAACCGCGCGCCCGCGATGGATCCGTTTCCCCGCCGGATTCTGTATCCCCGGCGTCAGGCGAAGCTGCAAGGGTAATCTGCATGGGCTGGAATTCGGGCAGCGCTGTTGTGGCCGCGCCGGTGCGACCGAATCCCTTCTGTGTATTTTGGGAACTGACCGCTGAGGGCTGACGGCTGAGGGCTGGTGTCTCGCTTCTGTTCCATGGACAAACGTCCTGGCAGATGTCGCAGCCAAAGAGGTTAAGGCCGATCTTCTCCCGGTACTTTTCCGGAATCGAGCCTTTCAGTTCGATGTTGAAATAGGCGATGCAGCGGGAGGCGTCCATCACGTAAGGCTCGGTCAGCGCTCCGGTGGGGCAGGCGTCCAGGCAGCGCGTGCAGGAGCCGCAACGGTCGGGAGCGGGCAGGTCGGGTTCAATTGCCAGGCTGGTGAGGATGACGCCGAGGAAAAACCAGGACCCTTTTGAGGGGTTGATCAGGCAGGTATTCTTGCCGGTCCATCCGATGCCGGAATAGCGCGCGAAGGCCCGCTCGACGATGGGTCCGGTATCAACGTAGACGGACGTTTCTGCTCCGGGCGAAAGACTTTCTATGGCCCGCCTTAACTCTTCCAGCTTTTGGCGCATGATCTGGTGATAATCCTGGCCCCATGCGTAGCGGGATATCCAGGCGCGGGGAACGGGTGCGTCATCCGATTTTTCGGTTTCTGACCCCGCTGATGAGGCGAGTGCGGCGTTCTCGGTTGAATAGGGGAACGGTGCGTTATAGACGAGGCCAACGCAGAGAACAGATTGCGCGGAAGGCAAAACGAGCCGCGGATCGTGCCGCTTGGGATTTTCCAGATAGTGCATTTCGCCGCCGTAGCCCTGTTCGACCCACTTGCGCGCGAAATCAAGGTCCTTCCAGATGTCCAGCGGAGCAACGCCGGCCTGGTCAAAGCCTGTTTCAAGAGCTTTTTGTATCAGTTGAGCTTTGAGCACCATCGCACACCATCATAGCCCAGCGAGAGGCAGGTCTGCGGGCAGTTGCTGTGTGGCCGGACAGAATCGAAAAGTAAAATTAATGCGGTCAACCGTTGACCGTACGCACTTGACCTGACACCCGCATGCGACATGCCGGCTAAATTTATGCGCAACTCGAAGCCAACGTGTTGAAATTCAAGGAGATTTCTGGTTTCCATTCAGGCTGCAATTATGGCCGTCCAACCCCCTTTTGCTACAATTCGGCACAAAGTGCTTAGTACTTCGGCTGATGTTTCCTAGAATTCACGCTGTAAGCTTAGGCATGTGAGATTGCAGGAACGAATTGCGGGTAACTGGAAAAGGAATCACATAGCCAATAGGAATTGTGCGAACGTCGGCAAGCCTCTGAGTTTGTTGTCAGGTCTGAGATAGAAGCCCAGAATGCTGCCTTCGCACGGCGACAGTTTTTGCGGGAGTTGTTCTGAGCTGGGGGCGCGAAGCCTACGGCTGGATGGCCTCGCCCAACGTGAGAGGAACGTAACGCCCTCCCCAAGTAACGGCGGGTGATTATTTCAACGAAGAGGGGTGCAGAATTATGCCACGTATTCGAGGTCAGCGAGCGATGAAGTATTTTGACCGGGCGATCACAGGGACCGCCGGCGCTTTGTTTGATGGCATTCAGTATTTCAATAAGTACAAACCGGCCCCGGCCTTTACGCCGAACTGGTCTGACAAGCCGCTGCTGAAATCCTGGCAGAAGACCAAGCCGAAGCTGGGCTGGCCGCGGGAAACCGATTCCCTTTGTCCGGGCTGCGTGAAGGAAGCTCGTGAGGCCATCATTTCCGGCGAGAAGGACTGGAAAGACCTGCTGACTACAAAAGTGGGCGAAATCAAGGCCCAGATCATTGAGCGTGACGGCCAGGTGTGGATGATCAAGGATTGCCCGATCCACGGCCACTACGAAGACATCATGGCGCTTGACGTCAACTTCCTGCAGTGGATTGAGCAGAACTTTCCGGGACGCGACATCCGGGCCCACAACGACAAGGACCTGCACAATCACGGGTCCAGCACCATCAAACACGGGCGCGGCTCCGTGCTGACGGTGGACCTGACCAACCGCTGCAACATGATGTGCGATCCGTGCTTCATGGATGCCAACCAGGTGGGCTTTGTCCACGAGTTGAGCTGGGAAGACATCAAAGAGATCCTCGACAACGCCACGAAGATCAAGCCGCGGCGGCAGATGTCGGTGCAGTTTTCAGGCGGCGAGCCGACCATGTCGCCCTACTTCATTGACGCTGTCCGCTATGCCCGCAAGATTGGATTCAACAGCGTTCAGGCGGCCACCAACGGCATTGAATTCGCCAAGAGCAAGGAATTCGCCCGGCAGGCGTTTGAGGCCGGCCTGCGTTACGCCTATCTGCAGTTTGACGGCATCGGCAACGACGCCAACGGCCACCGCCAGGTGGGCAACCTGTTTGACGTCAAGCTGAAGGCCATTGACAACATGCACGAAGCGGGCATCGAAATCATCCTGGTGACCACGCTGGTGAACAACGTGAACAACGACCAGGTGGGTCCCATCATCAACTTTGCCCGCGAAAACCCCAAGAAGATCGCCTTCATCGCCTTCCAGCCGGTTTCGTTTACGGGACGCGATGAGGATGTGACGCCCGAGCGGCGTGCCCGGCAGCGGTACACGCTGTCGCACATGGCGGCGGACGTGAAGAAGCAGGTTGGCATTACCGAACCGACCCGCGACTGGTTCCCGCTTTCGCTGATGGGTTCGTTCGCCGACTTTGCCGATCTGGTTCACGGGCCGGAAGCGCAGTGGGGCCAGGTGAGCTGCGGCTGCCACCCCAACTGTGGTGTCGGCACTGCGCTGATGATCAACAAGGAAAACAAGGAATGGGCGCCCGTGCCGCAATTCCTGAACATCCCCGGCCTTGTGAAAGACATGCAGAAGATCACCGATGCCGGCCGCGGCAAGTGGTTTTCAAACCTGATGATGGGCCTGGCGTTGCTGAAGAATTACAATCCGTTCGGTGCGCCGCCGAGCCTGGCTCTGGTGGACATCCTGAAGAAGTTTGACAAGTCTTTCGCTTTGACGGGCGAAAAACGGGCCGACAAGGTTTACGGAGCGTCCAATCCAAACCGCACGCTTGAAGATACCCTGAAGCGCCGGTCGGACCCCTGGAACTTCCTTTTCATCGCCGGCATGTGGTTCCAGGACCTGTTCAACTATGACTTCCGCCGGACCGAAATGTGCATCATTCCTTACGCGACGCAGCAGGGTGAAATTTCCTTCTGCGCCTACAACACGGGAATCGGATGGCGGAACATCATCGAGAACATGCACAAGAACGCGACGGTCGCCGAGTGGTACAAGACCCACGGCAAGCATGAAATCTATGCCGCCGGGAAAAAGGTCAACCTGTCTGAGTACGAGCACTCGCTGACCATTAATGCCGAGGACGCTTCGCGGGTTCGTGAGCTTGCTCACGACGTCCCGATGACAGCGGCCGAGGAACAGCGGGCGCGGCGCAAGGCTGACTACGAAGCCAAACAGGCTCGGGCGGTCTATGAAGAACTGGTTCTCAAGAAGCCCAAGGCCGACCTGGTGCAGATTGGCAGCGCCAAGCAAACCAAGGAATCCGAGGAAGTTTCCGTCTAGTTTTCCCGTGGGGAGTTAAGGCAAAAGAGGCCGCCTGTTGAGAAAGTGACGGGCGGCCTTTTTGTTTGTTCCGCCACCGGATGGAGCGGCGGGTTTACTTTCCCACGTTGGGACTCCAGGTCGTCGATGCGGCATGCAGTGGTCTTGCTCCTGCCTTGAAGTTGCAGTACGATAAAGAGTGTTCTCCGAGCCTTCGGGAGCTAAAGAGCCTCAACCAATCCATGCCCCGATGGCCGGCAGGGTGCGCGGAGAAATCCGGGTGCCTCCCGTATTTGGAAAGGGGAACAGGCCTACGCCGAATACGGGTAGGCGTTTTTGTTTATGTAGGCTAGGATGGGCCGTCTTCCCGGCGCGCCCCCAGCCCTGGCGGCGGAAATTTATGCTCAAAGACAGCTACGGCCGCGACATACACGATCTGAGAATTTCAGTGACGGACCGCTGCAACTTTCGGTGCGTCTACTGCAAGTCGGCGGATCCCAAGAATTATTTCCCTCACCGCAACCTGCTCGGTTGGGACGAGTTTCTGCGGTTGACGCGCATCATGGCCGGGCTCGGAATCCGGAAGGTGCGTGTGACCGGCGGCGAGCCGCTGCTGCGCCCGGGCATCATTGATTTTCTCTCCGGGTTAAGGCAGATCGAGGGCATCCAGGACCTGGCGTTGACGACCAATGGGTATCTTCTGGCGGAGATGGCAGGGGATTTGGCCCGGGCCGGTGTGCGTCGCGTGAACGTCAGCATGGATTCTTCTCACCCGGACAAGTTTGCTGCCATTACACGAACACCCGGTTCTTTTGAACGCGTCATGGACGGTGTGGACGCTGCGGTGGAAGCGGGATTGCATCCTGTGAAGGTCAACGTGGTGCTGGTCCGGGGATTCAACGAAGGGGAGATTGTGGGTTTTGCGGAACTTGCCCGGAAAAAGAATTTGATTGTCCGGTTTATCGAGTTTATGCCGCTCGATGCCGATCACTCCTGGGACCGCTCGAAGGTGGTGACGGCGCGCGAGATTTTTGAGACCATCCATCCCGTATTTCCGCTGGAGGAGTTCCCGCGCCGGGAAGCGAGCGAGACGGCCCTGCGCTACCGGTTCCGGGATGGCCAGGGTGAAATCGGAATGGTTGCTCCCGTATCGATCCCCTTTTGCGGGCAGTGCAGCCGCATTCGCCTGACGGCCGATGGCAAGCTCCGCACCTGCCTGTTTTCGCTTGAAGAACATGACGTCGCGGCATTGCTTCGCGGTGGGGCTGACGACGTTGCAGTCGGAGGTTTGATCCGTGCCGCGGTGGACCAGAAGGAGCCCGGCCACCGGATCAATGAGCCGGACTTTGTACAGCCGTCGCGGACGATGGTTTACATTGGAGGATGAGATCTGCAGCGTCTCCTCCCGGCATCTTGTTTGTGGGCTCTCACTGACGGCTCACGGAGTGTTAAAATAAGGCATTGGCGGGTCTTACATGGCAACAGGCACTTTGAGTCTTTTACCGGAAAATTACGTCGAGTTGTCTGAGCAGGAACTGGACGAACGTATTTTGCAGGCCAAGGCTGCTTTGGGTTCGCGAGTGGTCATTCTCGGCCACCACTATCAGCGGGACGAGGTCGTCAAGTTCGCGGATTACCGCGGCGATTCTCTGAAGCTTTCGCGCCTGGCCGCAAGCCGCAAGGAAGCGGAATATATAGTGTTTTGCGGCGTCCACTTCATGGCGGAGAGCGCGGATATCCTGCGCGAAGAGCACCAGGTTGTGATTCTTCCTGACCTGAACGCTGGCTGCTCGATGGCGGACATGGCCGATCTGGAACAACTGGAGGTGTGCTGGGAGGAAGTGTCCGGCAGGTTAAAAGCAAAGGTTGTTCCTGTGACGTACATTAACTCCACTGCGGCCATCAAAGGGTTTGTCGGTCGCCAGGGCGGGGCGGTCTGCACGTCATCCAACGCCAGAAAGGTGATGGAATGGGCCCTCGAGCGCGGAGAAAAAGGACTGTTTATCCCCGATGAGCACCTTGGAAGAAACACGGCTTATCGCATGGGGATCCCTCTGGACGAAATGGCCGTGTGGAATCCCCATGAAGAGACGGGTGGACTGACGGACGACGAGATACGGCGTGCCCGCGTGATTTTATGGAAGGGACATTGTTCAGTCCACCAGCGATTCCTCCCGGAGCACGTGGACCGCGCACGGAAGGACCATCCCGGGATTCAGATCGTTGTGCATCCGGAGTGCCGCTGGGACGTTTGCGAGAAGGCGGACTCGGTGGGATCGACGGAATTCATTATCAAGAAAATTGAGGAAGGCAGACCGGGCAGCCAGTTTGCCGTGGGAACAGAAATTCATCTGGTCAAGCGGTTGGCGCAGGAACATCCTGACCGGTTGGTGGTCTCGCTGGACGATTGCGGATGCCTGTGCAGTACGATGTACCGCATCTCGCCGCAGCACTTGTGCTGGGTGCTGGAGAGCCTGGTGGCTGGTCAGATTGTGAACCGCGTCCATGTGGATGAAGAAACCCGGCGCTGGGCGCATTTGGCCCTGGACCGCATGCTGGAGATTGTTTGAAGCCTGGCCGATCCGGATCTTCGTTGACGTCGTCCGTCGGGCAATGGCGATGGTGAAAGAACAGGAACGGAAGAAGGAAGGGGCCGTCGCCGACTTTGGTGATGCGCGTTGGGGAAGGGTCTTTATGTCAAGCAAGTATTTCAGCCGTCACGAAGCCGAACAACTTCTGCCGTTGATTGAGGGATTTCTGAAGCAGGCGCAGGAGCACAAGCAGGCCGTAGATGCTGCACAGACTGAATTGACGAATGCGGCTTCGCGGATTATGGTTCTGGGCGGGTCTTATCCCTCGTATTCGGACCTGGTCAGGAAGAAAGCGGAACGGGACCATGCCTCAGCCAGTATTGTTGAAACCATCACCAAGATTCAGGAGACCGGGTGTCTGGTGAAGGACATCGACGCAGGCCTGATCGATTTTCCGAGTCTGATTGAAGGGCAGGAAGCTTTCCTGTGCTGGAAACAGGGAGAGCGCCGGATTGAATTCTGGCACGGCCTGGAAGACGGATTCGCCGGGCGCAGGCGTCTGGATGATGGTTCCCCTGGGGAGCCTGCTTCAGGCTCATCCCGCGTCCAATAAGAAGCATTTTGAAACAGGATGTTTCACCAACCAAGAAGGGAAAATACAATGTCGGATCCATTGCGCAGTGAGTGGGTCAAAAAGCGGACCGGGCCCATCGTCACCCAGATGCATTATGCCCGTGAGGGCGTGGTAACGGAAGAAATGGAGTACGTGGCGAAGCGCGAAAACCTTTCGCCGGAGACCATTCGCTCGGAAGTTGCCCGTGGCCGCATGATCATTCCCGCCAACATCCGCCACGTCGAGCTCGAGCCCATGTGCATCGGGGTCGCCTCCAAATGCAAAATCAATGCCAACATCGGGAACTCCGCCACCACTTCCAACCTGCAGGAGGAACTCGAAAAACTGCACGCTGCCGTCCACTTTGGCGCGGATACAGCGATGGATCTTTCAACCGGCGGGGACATTCACGCCATCCGTGAATCCAACCTGCGCCACAGCCCCGTTCCTATTGGCACGGTGCCTATTTACGAGGCGCTTTCACGGGTGAAGCAGGTTCGCGACCTGACGCCTGAGATCATGCTGGAAGTGATTGAAGAACAGGCCGCGCAGGGCGTCGATTATATGACCATCCACGCAGGCGTTCTCCGGGAATTCATCCCTCTCACGCGTCACCGCATCACCGGGATCGTCAGCCGGGGTGGCGCCATCCTGGCCCAGTGGAGCGCAGAGAACAATCAGGAAAATTTCCTTTACACGCACTTTGAGGATATCTGCAGGATCTTCCAAAAGTACGATGTCTCTTTTTCGCTCGGCGACGGCCTGAGGCCAGGCTGTCTGGCGGACGCCAGCGACGAAGCCCAGTTTGCCGAGCTCAAAGTGCTGGGCGAACTGACGAAGAAGGCCTGGGAGTACGACGTCCAGGTGATGATTGAAGGGCCGGGGCACGTTCCCATGGACCAGATCAAGCTGCAGGTGGACAAGGAAATGGAGCTATGCCATGAAGCTCCGTTTTATACGCTGGGGCCTCTGGTCACCGACATCGCGCCTGGATACGACCACATCACCTCCGCCATCGGAGCGGCGATGATCGGCTGGCACGGCGCATCCATGCTCTGCTATGTGACGCCCAAGGAACACCTGGGCCTGCCCAACAAGGACGATGTGCGGCAGGGCATTATCGCCTATAAGATTGCGGCTCACGCGGCAGACGTGGCTCGCAAGCGCCCCGGCGCCCGCGACCGCGACGACGCTCTTTCCTACGCGCGCTTCCTGTTTGACTGGAACAAGCAGTTTGACCTTTCGCTCGATCCGGAAAGGGCGCGCTCCATGCACGATGAAACTCTTGGCGATGAGTATTACAAAGACGCCGCGTTTTGCTCCATGTGCGGCCCCAAGTTCTGTTCCATGAACACGACGCAGGTGATGGAGAAACACCTGGGGCTCAATCAGAAAGATCGTGAGCAGAAGTTTGTGGAATTGCTGGCCAGGATTGACAAATAAGCCCGGAGACAATACTTCTTCCAGCCCTGACGCTGAGACCCTGAATCCGCGTGGCGCCGAGGGTTCCCTGCTGCCTTGCGCCTGGCTGAGCCTTTACCACCCCCGCAGATACAGCAGCATGACAACCACGGAAGCCGCCAGGCAATAAATTCCAAACCAATACCATCGACCCTGTTCGAGCCAGCGTGACAGCCACTTGAGCGCCACCAGACCGGCCAGGAAGGCACAGACCATGCCCAGCAGGCTGGGCGCCAGTGCAGTGGCCAGATCGAGGTGAACCCCGGCTTGCGCGCTGGCATGGAGCAGTCGGTAGAGTTCGCGGGCGAAGGCCAGCGGAGTGATGGCGACGACGATGGCAAAACTGAACGACTCAACCGGCATGCGGTCGCCACCCGCCAGCAGGGCGCCGGAGATGGTGGACCCGGAGCGAGAGAATCCCCGGAAGGGGATGGCAACACCCTGCAGGATTCCCATGATGACGGCCTGGCGCCAGGTGATCTCGCGATGCCTTGCCCCCGACGGCCTGTCGGGTCTGCGTGCCTCGCGAAGTCCGGCCCAGAGGATCAGAATGCCGGCGGCTGCCAGGGCAGGAGCAATCCAGTTGAGCTTATGGAATAAAGCCTCAATCTCGGCATGGTGGTTTCCGTGGCTCAGCACGTGCTCCACGCCCAGAATCAGCGGAAGCGCAACAGCGCCGCTCAGGAAGCACGCCACAAAGCACATGCGAGCGAACCGGATGAAGGCCTCCCGCGATGAGAAGAAGGTGTCTACCCACTGCCGCCAGAAATAGACAATCACGGCAAACATGGTTCCTGTATGCAGCATCACCAAAAGCAGTGCGTTGGCCGGCGTGGACATATTTTCGTGGAGGAGTTTAGCCGTCACAATGACGTGGGCGGAACTGGAAACGGGGAGGAGTTCGGCCAATCCCTGAACGACCGCCAGAATCACGACATAAATCCAATGCATGCGCGTGTGTCCTCTATGGGGTCCCCGTCAAGGAGTCGTCAGGCTTGTTCGCGGGCCAGCGAGCCTGTCTTGCAGGATTTTGTGGATGTGCGGACCTGGGGGGGTTGTCCGTCTCTGAACCTCTCGCGGCAGGTGAAGACACACGCCGGTGGCAGATTGCGCCAGATGGTTCGGCATTGGATGGAGCCAAAATACTTGCGAAGGAACGGCAGGGAAGAATGCCGCAGCATCTTGCCGTTCTCGAGGCGCATGCCATGCAGGTACTGGTACTGGGTGTACACGCTTTTCCCGTCCATGAAAGGTGCGAGAGCGTCCTGCAGGATGCGCTGGCGATGGTCCGGCATAAAGCGGAGCGAGAGAGAGGAAACAACGGCATCAACCCGGTCCAGACCACGTTGGCGTAACACATCGCCCAGGCTTTCTGCAGGCGCGTTCAGCAGCACCAGGCGCGGGTCAGAAAAACGCTTTTCCATGTAACTGACAAATTCCGGGTTGATCTCAAAGGCCAGGAGCGTGGCCTGCGGGGGAAGGGTTTCCAGCAGGACTTGTGTGATGGCACCGGTGCCCGCTCCGAGTTCCACCACCGTCCTCGTTTCATTGATGGACAGGCCTTCCAGCATGGCGCGCGCCAGGTGTCGCGAGCTGGGAGCGACGGAAGCAATGTTCTGGAAATCGCTTGCGGCCGCAAGAGCAAACGTCTTGAAGCTCTGGAATCCCTTCATTGCCTCGGCCAGCGAATTCTTGTACGCCGCGATGTTCTTCATCATGATTCCAATCATATCCGACTCTTCCCGAGATCAACCTGTTCAAGGGATCTTCAATACGATATCGTTGCAACCCCCCAAGATGAAACATAATACCATCTGAGAGGTTCATATTGACAACCCGGCTCCAGAAATCTTTCTTGCTCATCAACTGGCGGTTATCATCGGCTTTCTGTCCAGGATGCGTGAGCTGATTTCGGATATCATATTGTTTCTGTGGCAGGGGTTCGGATGTTTTGACGTCAGCCGTGCGAACGCCAGTGCGTCCCATGGCATAATTTACAGATACGAAAGGTGTCTATGACGGAAATTCCAGCGGAAAATAAAGTTCGCGACGAATTCAACCAGTGGGCGGAAGCTGGCCGCGGAGAAGAGATGGAGGACCACCATCTTCCAATCACGCGGCCCGTGTTGCCCCTGATGGACTTAAAGCCCAATGACCGCATTCTGGATCTTGGCTGTGGCAGCGGCTGGCTTTGCCGCCTGCTCGCGCAGCGGGTTCCTGAAGGCCGGGTCGTGGGCGTTGATGTGGCGCCGGAAATGGTCCGGCGCGCCAGGGCCGCTGGCAGGGAATACGCCCACCTCAATTTCATGGAGGGCGCTGCCGATAGAATTCCTTGTGACAACAATTCCTTCAGCAGGATTATTTCGGTGGAGTCCGCGTATTACTGGCCGGACCCTGCGGCAAGCATTGGGGAGATGTTCCGAGTCCTCGCCGAGGGCGGGAGCGCGTGGATTCTGATCAACTATTACCTCGAGAACCCGCATGCACATCAGTGGGGGCCGATTGTCAACGTTCCAACCCACTTGCTCTCAGCCGATGACTGGAAGGCCTTTTACCGCGAGGCGGGATTTGTGAACGTTCTGCACCGGCAGATTCCTGATCCCACACCCGTCCCGGACGACTATTCGGGCCGGTGGTTTCGAGATGCCGAACAGATGAGGAAGTTCCATCAGGTTGGCGCGCTTCTGGTGCATGGAATGAAGCAGAAGACATAAATGGCCGCCGGGTCTTGAAGGCATGGCCTGGGCGTTGCTTCGTGGCCACCCTGGCATGAGTTGCTGGCCGGAGTTTTCCATTGTTAACTGAATTCAGCGAGCGGCTCGCGAAACATCGCCTGCTCGCAGGCGCGATTCTGGGAGCCATCACTTTTGCAATTTTTTCGGGGTCGCTGGCCAACGGTTTTGTCTACGATGACAATCCGCAAATCCTGCAGAACGCTTTTATCTTGAATTCCCATCTGTGGAAGCAGATCTTTACAGGCTCCGTCTGGTCTTTCCAGGGCGGCAAAACCAACTTCTACCGTCCGTTGCAGTTTGCCTGTTACTGGGCTCTGTACCGCGTTGGCGGGCCCAACCCGGCGGTGTTTCACCTTCTGAATTTGCTGGTCTACGCGGCTTCCGCTGGGCTGGTCTACTGGCTGGCAAGAAAACTCTTCAGTAATGACATTGTTGCGTTTGCCGGCGCCCTGCTCTGGGCGCTTCACCCAGTTCATGTGGAGGCGGTTGCCTGGATTTCCGCCCTGCCTGATGTAGGCTTTGTGTTCTTTACCCTTCTGGCATTTCTATGTTTCCTGCGCGCAGAGCTCGGCAACGCAAAGAGTTTCCGCAAACATGCGCTGGCGGCTGCTTCGTTTTTCGTTGCTCTGTTCTTCAAGGAGATGGCGCTCAGTTTCCCATTTCTGCTGCTGGCTTACTGGTTTTTCCTCGGCAAGCCGGAAAGCTGGTCCCGCCGCCTGTTGCGGTGGTTGCCCTATGTGGCGGCCACAGTCGCGTATTTGGTGGTGCGGCACCTGGCGCTGGGTTATCTCACGCAAGGCGGACATCTCTGGGGAATCTCGCTGCGCGTTGCCGGCGCCGCCGTGGCACTGCTGGGCCAGGATACGAAGATCCTGCTTTGGCCTGCCCATTTGAACGTCTTTCGAATGTTTTATCTGGGCCCTGGTTTGCATTCACCCTGGCCATGGATCACATTGCTATGCCTGGGCGCTACGCTCTGGATGCGCAGGCGTGAGCCCGTGCTGGCTTTTCTAATCGCCTGGTGGCCGGTAACGCTGTTGCCGGTGCTGGACATCCGCCAGCTCAGTTTTCCTCTCCTGGCAGATCGCTTCCTCTATTTTCCTTCGGTTGGCCCGTGCCTTGCCGTGGCCTATCTGCTGCTCGACTGGCTTCCACGCCGGTTCCCACGTGCCCGTATGGTTCCGGCCGCCGCGTGCGTGATGGGCCTGGCCATGATTTTCTGTGGAGTCCAGGCCCTGCGCGCCATTCCGCGCTGGCGCGACAACAACACTCTGATCCATTACTCGCTGACCCAGTCGCCCGATTCACCCCTGCTGCATATGGCGCGAGGAGTGGTGCTCGAATACGAGAAAGGAGATCTGACTGGCGCGCTGTGGGAATACAACAAAGCCAGGCGGCTGAACCGGGCGAGTTCGTGGCCGCTAAACCTCGATCACGACTACTACCTGGCCGTGGGACGAATTGCCCAGCGAACCGGAAAAAGGCAGGAAGCAATTGAGGACTTCGGGAAGGCCCAACGCGCCGCGCCTGACAGTTCGCAGCCGAGCGACGCGCTGGGCGCCGTTTATTTTCCGCGAGGTGATTACACGACGGCTGCAAAATACTTTGAGCACTCGGTGAAGGCGGATCCTCAGGATGTTACTGCGCGTTTCTACCTGGGTACCTGCTGGATGAAGCTGGGCAAGTACCGTCAAGCCGCGGCGGAATTCCACGCTGCGCGCAAGGTTGTTCCAGATTACTGGCAGGCTTACCAGGCGGAAGCCCGTGCGCTTGAAGCAGCAGGAGAGCCCTCTGCGGCCAAACGGGTGCGGGACGAAATCCAAAAACCCTGACCTCAGCAAGAGGGAAGTCCTTTCTGTTTCTCAAGGCGTGTACATTTGAAGTGTGGTCCAAGGCTCGACTCTGGCGGTATAATGAGGGCCGAAGACTACGAGTTCAAAGTGCGGGGTGAGCCGGGGGGCTGGCGCAGTCCGAATGAGCAGGTTGGCTGAAGTGCTTGTCTTTTCAGTTAGTACGGACTCTGTCTACCGCAGGGATTTCTGATCATCAATTCGACAATATAGACAGGCGGAGAGGAACTCTCTAGACCTGAACGATGGGGGTGCTATGGCTGAGTTTGTAAAAGTGGCGAGTTTGTCCGAGCTGGATACTGGAGTTGCAAAAACCGTTGAGGTCAATGGCAAGTCGATCGCCCTATACAACGTGAACGGAACAGTATATGCCACGGACAACGCTTGCCTTCACCAGGGCGGGCCTCTGGGGGAGGGTATGCTGGAGGGCGATGTCGTCACGTGTCCCTGGCACATGTGGCAGTACAACGTCTGCACAGGAGAAAACCTGGAAGACAGCCTGCTGAAGCTGGATACCTATCCCGTGCAGGTTGAAGGCGACGACATCAAGGTGGCTGTCTAGGGCACTTGCACGCTGAGACTGCCAGACTATCCGCCTGTTTTATCGTGGACATATTCGATGGGAATGGACAGGAGCCGAACGTGGCTGACCAGTTCTGGAACGGGGTTCGTGACGGGAAACTGAGGTTGGTTGACCTGACTCATACCCTGGAACGGGACTCTCCTTACTGGCCGGAAGCGGCTCCGGGCAGTCCCTTCCACACGAGCGTTGCCACAACTTACCAGAAGGACGGCAATTTCACCCGCAACCTCAGTATGCCGGAGCATTTCGGCACGCATATGGACTCTCCGATGCACTTTGACCCCAAGGGTGAAAGCGTTGATCGGATTGATGTCGGGAAATTATTCGCACCGGCTGTCGTGATCGACGTCAGTTCTGCCGCCAAGTTGCATGCCGACTATCGTGTGACGGCGCAGGACCTCGATGGCTGGATTGAGAGGCATGGAGCGATTCCCCCATGCGCCGTGGTATTTTTCCGGACCGGCTGGGCTGAGCGCTGGCCCTCGCAGGAAAAGTACATGAATGCGGATAGCCACGGCGTTCTGCACTTTCCCGGACTTTCAGTGGAGGCCGCACGTTATCTGATGGATCATGCGCAACCGGTCGGGATTGGCATTGACACGAGCAGTGTTGATTACGGCCCGTCCACGGATTGCCCTGTCCATCAGCTCACAATGCCGGCCGGCATCTATCACCTGGAGAACGTGGCGAACCTCAGCCAGTTGCCCGCAACCGGATTCAGCGTGATCGCTTTGCCTCTCAAGCTGGGCGGCGGCTCAGGGGCTCCCGCCCGGGTCATCGCATTCGTCCCGACCGAACCTGAAACTTATCACTGAAGCCTATGCCTGAACTCCCGGAAGTTGAAACGGTTTCGCGCGGCCTGCGCAAGCGTGCGCTTGGCAGGCGAATCGTCGCGGTCGAGGTCCTGCACACAGGCATCATCGCCGGCGATGTGGAAGATTTCATCTCGCGGGTTGCAGGCAGAACCGCCGTCGCCGTGCGGCGGAAGGGCAAAGTGCTGGCCGTGGAGCTGGCGGGAGCGAAAGGTTCAGACGCCGGCTATCTTATTTTCCGTCTGGGAATGACCGGCCAGGTGACCCTGCAGCCGCTTGACGTTCCTCTGGAGCCCCACACGCATGTCCGGATGCTTTTCCAGGGAGGGAAAGAGGAGTTGCGTTTTCGCGACGTCCGCCGTTTCGGCCGGCTGCGCTGTTTGACAGGTGAAGAATTCGAGGCGCTGTTCGAGAGCCTGGGGCCGGACGCGCAGCAGGCGACAGAAAAGGAATTCCTGCGCGCCATGCGTGGCCGCCGTGGAGCTATCAAGAGCTGGTTGCTGAATCAGCAGGGAGTTTCAGGCCTGGGAAACATTTATGCGGACGAGGCCCTGTTTGAAGCCGGCATTCATCCGCTCGCCCAGCCGGGCCGGGTTTCCACTGCCTCCGCGCGCCGCCTTTACCGGGCGGTGCAGAAGGTTCTCAAGCGCGCCGTCAATCTTCAGGGAACCACATTTCGCGATTATATTGACATCGAGGGCCGGCCCGGCAACTTTCATCAGCGGTTGCGGGTTTATCAGAAAACCGGCAGACCCTGCCCGCGCTGCGGTACCCCCATCCGGCGCATCGTGGTTGCAGGACGCAGCAGCCATTTTTGCCCGCATTGCCAGCGCCGCCCCAGCCACACGGCCACAACGCGCGGACCTCGGACGGTCAGCCGCAAACACCCCTGAAGAAATCCTCCTTTTTCAATGGCCGATGAATTTCTGTCCGGGTAGTTGCCTGCGCCCGTGGTTCTGCTATAATCCGCTTGCCATACGTGACGTCATCCGATATGGTAGCGCTACTCAGCCGAAGGCTTGCAGGACTTCAATGTTGTTCAAGACTTTCAGCGCCGCAACTTACGGAATCGACGCCTACCCTGTTGAGGTGGAGGTGGATATCTCGGCCGGAAAGCCGGAATTCACTACCGTGGGGCTGCCCGACGCTGCCATCCGGGAAAGCCGCGAACGCATCAAGGCAGCCATCAAGAACTGCGGCCTCGAATATCCTTTCCAGCGCATCACCGTGAATCTGGCTCCTGCCGACGTCAAAAAGGAAGGCTCGGGTTTTGACCTTCCGATTGCGCTGGGCATCCTGGGCGCCAATAACGGTGCGCTACTGAACAGTCATCTGAAGAATTACATTTTTCTTGGCGAACTCTCGCTCGACGGTGGCATTCGACCCATCAAGGGCGCGCTGTCGATAGCCGCCATGGCCAAGCAGAAGGGTATCCGGACCCTGGTGGTTCCGGTGGAGAATGCTCCGGAGGCGGCGGTCGTGGGTGAGGTTCAGGTTTACGGCATGCGCTCGCTGCCGGAAGTGGTTGACCTGATCAATGGCACACGCGAGTTCCGGGCCACCAAAGTGAGCACGGCGGAGATGCTGGACCAGAGCGGCAAGTACAACGTGGATTTCCACGACGTCAAGGGCCAGATGCACGCCAAGCGCGCCATTGAAGTAGCCTCCGCCGGCGGTCATAACATTCTGATGATCGGCCCGCCCGGCGCAGGTAAGACGATGCTGGCCAAGCGCATCCCAACCATCCTGCCACCACTCACCTTCAATGAGTCTATCCAGACCACCAAGATTCATAGCGTGGCCGGAGTGCTCGATCCCGGCATGGGCCTTGTGGGCGCGCGGCCGTTCCGCGCACCGCACCACACCATTTCAGACGCAGGGCTCATTGGCGGCGGCGCCGTTCCACGTCCCGGCGAAGTGAGCCTGGCGCACAACGGTTTGCTTTTTCTGGATGAACTGCCGGAATTCGCCCGCAATGTGCTGGAGGTGATGCGCCAGCCGCTTGAAGACGGCTCGGTCACCATTTCCCGTGCGGCCATGTCGCTGACCTTCCCGTCGCGATTTATGCTGGCGGCTGCCATGAATCCCTGCCCGTG
>CAVSWQ010000005.1:0-11740 GCA_963731705.1 uncultured Acidobacteriota bacterium | reverse complement strand
AGGGCGGGGTAGTGAAAGATGGGTTGCTGGCACCCGGGGTTGCCCAGAGCGTGGCCAGGAAGTTCGTGGTTGTACCTGATGAAGCGACTACGCCCATCATGTAGAGGAGAAACGTCACGACGGCCACGAGACTACCAAACCTGTGGAGCCAGGAAATATCGCTTGCTGTTTTGGTCATGGTCAAAGAACCTCGGATGAACAATCCGTTTACACGCAAGGCGCAAGGCACGCGGCCCATACCCACCCGCGCTGGAATTAAATCAGATGTTGAGCCTTGTGACTGCGCTGGGACACATTCCCGGTCAGGGTTTGCTCATCCTGGCCAGGAGTTTTGCAACCGTTTCTCGCGGCAGGAAACGCTGCGAAAAAATGCTGGCCTTATTCACAAAACGCGGCACAACCAGCCCTCCGCCACGCTGAAGCCGCTTCAGCGCGTCATCCACCACTTCTTCCGGACTTTGCTGGCCACCCGGAAACCTGTGCCTTCCGTGGCGGGCGCCGATATTCACAAAATGGGTTCGCGTGCCTCCCGGGCACAGCGTCACTACGGCCACTTGATAAGGCTTTAATTCTTCCCGGAGAGCCATCGAAAAGCTGTTCATGAAGGCTTTCGTGGCGGCATATGCCGTCGCGTAGGGAATCGGCTGAAAGCCTGTCATAGACGAAACGTTGATGATTCCGCCGCGGCGACGCTTAATCATCCCCGGCAAGAGGTGAAAAGTCAATTCCATCAGCGCCTCGATTTGCAGGCGCATCATGGCTGTTTGCTTATCGAGAGGCAGTTCCCAGAACTTCCCGCGCGCCCCAAAGCCGGCGTTGTTGATGAGAAGATCGATCCCAAACCCGCGCTGGCCGACCTGCCGGGCAAGGCGCTCGCCCGCGCCGGGCTCACCTAAATCCATCGCCAAAGGTTCGGCAAGAATCTGGTGCGCGGCCTTGAGTTCGGTTGCGAGGGACTCCAGCTTGTCGCCTGAGCGGGCAACGAGGAATACGTTTTTCCCCTGGGCCGCAAGCTCGCGAGCAAAGCATTCCCCGATGCCGCTGGATGCTCCGGTAATCAGCGAGTAAAGAGGAAAGTTCATATTTGCAGCCCGGCGGCAGCACTCTGGGAGTTTGTTGCTCTTGATTTGAATTTTGGAGACTGCTTCCGCTGATAAAGAGCTTCATGGACGGTCGCCGCAACAAAGAACAAGGGCAGCAGATCCCGCAGTTCTCCATTGATGTGATGCTCGTCAAAAGGATGCGCATGGTGTTCCCAGTGGAGTGGATCCAGGCGCTCGTGCAGGAACTTGCGGATAAATCCCTTGCCGGGAGCGAAGCGCCCGTGCAAGACGAAACGGTGGAACAGGTATTCCACAAGAGTCCAGACGGGCACCCCGGCTGCGTAAAAAACGATCGCTACCACGGGATGAGAGGACTGGACTGCGTAGAAAAGGACCACGAAAGCACATAGTGTATAGAAAACCGTCATGGGGTAGAGCCGATGGCGTGAGATGCGGGCCTGCCGGCGCTTGTAAACGCCGAACGGCACGTCAGAATAAGCTAGCCGGTATTCATTTTGTGCCGTTTGCACATTTCCGCCTGAAACTCTCTTGTCCATTTAATAACCTCAGCGAGCTAAATTCCCGCTCTTGGATAGATGCACAAGCAAGTTTGTAGTTACACGTCCGCGCCCGCTCACGATTTCAGCACTACGGCCCGATTGTTCACGTTTCCGCCAATAAATTCTAACCCGGGGTCACAACATCATCAACATCGTTGTCTCGCTCCAAACGAACACCATTCGGGGTACGTGGTCTCCCAAGGTTGCTATCGGAAATTTGCTCTGGAAAGGTTGATGTTTCGCAGCGTCTGTCTCAGCTTGTCCAGGGGGGATCCCCCGCCTGATCAAAGAGCCGTTTGTAAGCCTTCGTGCCGCACATTCCAACTGCCGTTGCTCGGGAAGCCCGGTGATTTCTGTTCAGGCGTGGTCAGCCTGAGTTTTCGGGGTTTTCGTCCGGGTTTGTCAGACGGTCCAGTTCCCGGTCTGCGGCGTCGATCATGCCTTTTGCCGATTGGGCGGAGATGAGTCCCGCGTGGACGGCCTCTTCGATGGAACTCTTCTCAGCGGCAATCAGCCGCACTTTGGTTAAATGAATTTCCTCGGATGCCCGGCTTTCATCTTTGTGGTAAATTTCGATGACATCGCTCTTAGCCTTTTCCAGTTGAGTTTCGAGCTCATGACGATACTGCTCATAGACCGGGGGAGAAATCAGGTGGCTGCGAAACATGGAATCGAGTTCCCCCTGAGCGGCCGCCACCGCAATCTCACGCACCCGTGCTCGTCCGAAAAGGTCTTCTTTATTGCTTGAAACACCGAGAGCGCGGAGGAGCGGCTTGATGGTCAGGCCCTGCACAATAAGGGTGAACGCTACGGCGCCGAAGGTCATGGTCAGGATCTGATTGCGGTAAGGGAAAGACAGATCCAGGCTTAAGGCCAGGGCCAGCGAGAGGGCTCCGTGCATGCCTCCCCACACCAGCACGTGCTGCCACCGGCGCGATATCTTTTCAGAAAACATATTGTTGATGGGAGCGACGGTATACACGGAAATAGCCCGTCCCAGCAGCACAGCACCGATCGCCAGCAGCGTTGCTTGCCAGTAGTGAAGGATTTCCGTCACCCGGACTTCGAGACCAATCAGCAGGAAGACGATGGAATTGATCACGAATGACAAGTACTCCCAGAAGGACCACATTGCCACCCGGGTGCGGGGGCTCATCCCGACCCGAGCCCCGAAATTGCCGATGGTGAGCCCGGCGGCCACCGTGGCGATGACTCCTGACAAGTGGAGACCATCCGCTACCAGGTAGGAGCTGTACGCCAGGATGGTGGTCAGCGTGATCTCGATTCGGGGCTCGTCGATTCTTTGAGTGACCTTGCTGATGACGTATCCGAAAGTAAGTCCGACTGCCGCTCCACCCAGGACAACCACCAGAAAGCGTTCGATCCCGCTTTGAACTCCCAGGTCGCCCGTTTGGATTCCAGCCAGCAGAATTGCGAAGAGGACGGCTGCAGTTCCATCGTTGAACAGGCTTTCTCCTTCCACAATGACGGAAAGGCGCTTGCTGACCGACATACTCTTGAAGATGGACAGGACAGAAATGGGGTCTGTGGCGGAAATGATGGCGCCGAACAGCAACCCGAACATAATGGGCAGTCCGACTTCCCAGTGGATGACAAAGCCGGTGATGATGGTGGCCACCAGAACACCCATATTGGCCAGAAGCAGGATGGGTATGAAGTTTTCCCGCAGATGCCTGAACTGGATCTTGACGCTGCCCTCAAACAGAAGTGGGGGCAGGAAGATGACCAATGCAATCTCGGGCGTCAGCCAGTCGGGCCGCAGACCCGTAACATTCTGCAGGAACGGAGTGCGCACCATGCCGAGAGCCAGGCCGCCCAGCACCAGTGCTACCGTGTAGGGAACACGAAGTCGAGCGGCCACTACAGCGATGACGGATGCAGCGATCAGTAACCAGAGGATGAACTCGACTGCGAGATTGGTCTGCATGGGTTTTTGCCGGGGATTCGATAAAATATGTAATGAATCTTTGGACTCAGTCCTGACCCAATGTTAACCCGGGACGCGGACCCATGGTAGCCTTAAAAGGCAGAGATGGTTTACGGGGACTCTTTCATGAATTCATCTGGCGGGGATCGGGAGAGATTCATGTCTGAACACAAAACAGGCTTGCAGATTGAGAAGAGGTTCAACACCGGGTTCTTCCGGGCTGCGTTGCTCTGTTGTATCGCAGCGCTTATCGTGAAGCCGGGTGTGCTGTGGCCACAGGAATCTGACTCTCCCATATTGATCAAAATGCACGAACGGGCTCCGGAATTCCCGGGCGCAATATCTCCCACATCACAGTTCTCTTCGCCGCCCTCCCTTCCTCCGACCCCGACAGGTTCTGCCGGGGGGATGCCGGAGGTTCGGGTGCCGCAGGGTCCGGGAACTTCAGCACCTCGGATGTCTCCAGCGGCGGCGAGTGTGCAGTGGATTGATTCGCCGCCCCTGACGATGGCCGGGCTGAGGGGTAAGGTTGTTCTGATCGACTTCTGGGAATACACCTGCATCAACTGCATCCGCACTTTTGCGGAAAACAAGAAGTGGTATAAGCGATATCACAAGTATGGCTTTGAAATCATCGGCGTCCATTCTCCGGAGTTTGACATTGCCTATCGAGCTTCGAACGTGAGGACCGCGGTGAAACGGTTTGGGCTGCCCTATCCGGTTGTGGTTGACAGCCACTTCCTGATCTGGCGGGCCTATCATAATTCGACCTGGCCCAACCGCTTCCTGATCGGCGCCAAAGGCTACATCCGCTATGACCGCTCCGGGGAGGGCGGTGACAGCGCCCTGGAGCATGCCATCCAGCAACTCCTGAAGGAAGCTCATCCGGGGTTAAAATTCCCTTCAAGTTACACAATTCCTCCCGAAAAGAATGCTTTTGCGCCCTCCTGTGGCGTCCCGACTCCTGAGATGTATGTGGGCCAGTGGGGAGACCGGGGCATTCTTTCGAACAAGCAGGGCTATCACAAAGGGAAGACGATTAATTACATCCTTCCGGCCAGCGTGGAAGATGGGCACGCAGCCGTTTCGGGGCGATGGGAAACCGACAGCGGGCAACGTTCTGGCCAGGGCAACGGCATGATTTACCGCGGAAAGAAAAAGGGCAGGACTCTTTCCGGGGACGAACTGGTCATGCGCTATCACGCAAGGGAATTGTACACAGTGATGAACGTCGAGCATGGACATCCCTCCCGTGTTTACATCCGCCAGGATGGGAAAGATCTGACGGCGCAGAACAAAGGAGTTGACGTTCGATTTGATACTGAGGGGCATTCTTACATCGAAGTGCGCGAGCCCCGGATGTATTACCTGGTGGCCAACCCGAAGTTCGGCAGCCACAAAGTGGAGTTGTTGCCCACCCGCCCCGGACTCACGATCAATTCGTTTACGTTCGGCAACAACTGCCAGACGGATTTCCCTCACCTGTAGCTATCCTGTCAGACGCCGGCGGCGAACTCACCACAAAGGCAACACATTCTCTGCCTTGCGTACAGGTTATCGGGATTTTTAACAGATTTTCATTCTGTCGCTGAAGAGATCTGGACGTCGTCGAGCCACACTTTACCGGTGATGGCCGTGTCATCGTCCGCCTTGCTGGGTGCGCGGACCAGCAGTATCAGGAGCACTTCCGTCTTGGGACCTGTTGTGAAATCCATGTTCAGGGGATTCCAGCCACCGCTTGTTCCTGTCATCTCCGGGGTAAATTCGTGGAGCACGCGAGGGTCGTACGCGTCAACCACTTCAAGGCGTGGCCCGCTGTCGCTGGTAATGTTCTGAGTCTTCATGAAGGCATCCAGCTGGTACTGATGATTCGGCGAAACCTTAACAAACTGGAAAATCTGATGATAATTCAGGTTTTGATTTCCGGTGAATTGCACGGATAGGGAATGTCCCGGTGAATGAAACGTGGCTGTGTCCAGACCTGCGTACACTCCCTTCGTATCCTGGATCCTCCACCCGAAGCCCATATTCAGTAGAGGGTCCTCAAAGCTTCCGTTGGTTATCAGGTTCTGATCGGGTCCACCTGGAGACGTGCGAATCAGTCCTTTTCCCTGGAGGTCCGTCCATGCCTGGTAAGCTGCGTCGGCACGGCCCGTCTTGATCAGCGTGTCGATATAGCCTGAGGCCTCATGAGGATCGAAGGTTTCGGGGGCCGTCGCAATGCGCTTCCACACGGCCTCGGCCTCAGGCATTCGCCGCTCGGTGACCAGATAGTTCAAATAACTGAATTCGGCCGGAAGGCTGTTCGGAATGAGTTTCTGGAGGATATGGCCGGCGTTGCCCGAGGCTTTCCAGGCTACGTTGAAAACCGTGCGATCGTATTGCCGCGAACCGGCCAGCACCACTTTCAAATGACGAAAAGCTTCCTGGGTATTTCCGTGGAGCAGGAAATAATTCCCAATGGTCCACTGGTAGCCGGGGAGGTTGGGTGCCAGCGTTGAAGCGTGCTTCAGGTCTTTTTCTGCCCTGGACGTATCGCCCTGGAACTCGTGGGCTGCCGCCAGGTTGATCCAGGCTTGCGGGTCATAGGGGTTGGCCTTGACGGCTTCCTGGAACTGCTGAATGGCCTCGCCAGGCCTGGGGTTTGTAATGCTGTACTGATACTGGCGGCCCAACTGAACATGGTAGGTGGAGTTTCCTGGATCGAGGCGACTGGCCAGGCGGAGGCTGTCAATGGTAAGCGTGTGCCCGGCACGACCAGCAAGATAAGTTTTGGCAATCCATCCGGTGGCCAGCACAAGACCCACCGTCAGCGAAATCATCAGGATTCTTTGGGCATTCCGGCCCTTCACTTGTATCCGCATACCACCTCAAATTGCGCCTTAACCCTTTGCTGAGGGTTTGTCCCTGGCGCGCCCATCGATGCCGCGGGACCTCCAGACGGGCCATCTGCTGCGGCACACGGGAGCAGTGCGGAAGTATATCAAATATCTCTCAGAAATTGAGCGGTCTCAGGCCTTCGCCGCTATGCTTCCATCCTGGTTGCCCTTGCATTTTTCAACCGCTGAGATATTCTCGAAAGTTCAGTTGCCGTAGTTGAGAGTTGGGAAAGCATCAAAATCGGCAAAGCCTGCAGCGCAGCCAGATGCCTTCCAGACGTGGGGATTTGCCGATTCGGTATTCATGGATTCCGGCACACACGAAAGAGAAAAGGGGAGCGGCACTGATTTTCGACGCTGATGACAGGCCAAAACCTGCATATCGAGCCACCCTGGTTTTCGGTGCGTCCTGAAGTCGAATCCACAAATGAAGCACAACGGCTTCAGTTTGAACAGAAGGCGGCGGCGGAAGGCGGAAATCGGCCTGAAGCAGCCCATCAACCCATGGCTGATTGACACCTTGAATGTCGCCGGATATGCTGAAAGCAGGCCTTGGTTTGCGCACCAATCCCGGACGGCCTTCCTATGAAAAAAAGAAAGGTCAGGGCGGGCTGGAGTTCAAAGGACTCTTGCGCGGTGGATTTGTGCAGGAAGGAACCAGGCGGCCACAGACAAGGTTTTTAAGATGCATTTTCTTGCCAGGCTGGAAGAGATCGAAAAGCGGTACGACGACCTGACGGCCGCGCTGAGCGATCCGCAGGTGCTGGCGGATCCGTCCGCTTACCAGAAGGCAGCCAAGTCCCACTCCGATCTCCAGGAACAGGTAGACCGTTTCCGGGAGTGGAAGGAAATTCAAAAGGCTCTGGTAGGAACCCGGTCGCTGCTGGAGGATTCAAGTTCGGAGGCTGAAATGCGCGCCCTGGCGCAGGAGGATCTTTCGGAACTCGAGAAGCGGCAGGACGCCGTTGAAAGCAGGTTGAAGGTCCTGCTGCTGCCGAAAGATCCGAACGACGAGAAGAATATCGTTCTCGAAATCCGCGCAGGGACAGGAGGCGATGAGGCAACGCTCTTTGCCCAGGAGATTTTCCGTATGTATGGCCGTTACGCGGAAGAGCAAAACTGGAAGGTGGATGTGCTTTCTTCTTCCCTCTCGGGCGTTGGCGGGCTGAAGGAAGTGATTGCCGTCATCGAAGGGAAGAACGTTTACAGCCGCCTGAAGTACGAAAGCGGCGTCCACCGCGTGCAGCGAGTCCCGGCCACGGAACAGCAGGGCCGGATTCACACCTCTGCCATAACGGTTGCGGTGCTTCCCGAAGCCGATGAAGTAGACGTTCAAATCGATCCCAAGGAAATCCGTATCGATACCTTCTGCTCGTCGGGGCCCGGAGGCCAGTCGGTGAACACCACCTATTCCGCGGTGCGTATCACGCACCTGGCCACGGGGATGGTGGTGTCGTGCCAGGATGAGAAATCGCAGATCAAAAATCGTGCCAAGGCCATGCGCGTATTGCGTTCGCGGCTGTACGAAATGCGGCTGGAAGAGCAGCAGAAGCAGATTTCTGAAGAGCGCCGTACCATGGTAGGCACCGGCGACCGCAGCGAAAAGATCAGAACTTATAATTTCCCCCAGAATCGCGTGACCGACCACCGCATTGGCCTGACGCTCCACCAGTTGGACCGCATTATGGACGGAAAACTGGATGAAATCATCGACGCCCTGATCACTCATTTCCAGACCGAAAAGCTTAAGCAGGCAAGCGTCGCTGCCTGACGCTCGCCTGCGCGGGATTCGGCTTCACAATGCAACTTCGTGCCGCGCTCCAGTCGGGGCTGAAACGCCTCCTGGAACATGACGTCCCTTCCGCAAATCTGGCGGCGGAACTGCTGCTGATGCACGTTCTCCAGCAAGACCGCGCCTACCTTTACACGCATTCCGAACGGGACCTCCCGCCTGAGCAGTTCAATCGCTACATGGAATTGATCGGCGAGCGGTGCACGGGTAAACCCACGCAGTACATTACGGGCCACCAGGAATTCTGGGGTCTGGATTTTGAAGTGACCCCGGCGGTCCTGATTCCGCGGCCGGAAACCGAGCACATCATCGAGGCGGTACTTGACTTGATCGGCCGCAAGGGCCTTTCGAAACAAGAGGCTTTCCTCATGGCTGACGTGGGCACCGGTTCAGGATGCCTTCCCATCGCGCTGGCCAGTGAACTGCCCTGCGCGAAGCTTTTTGCCACGGACATCTCAGCCGATGCCCTTGAGGTTGCGGTACGGAATGCGCAGCGGCTGGGAGTTGAGGGTCGCGTCGAGTTTCTCGAAAGCGACTTGCTGTTCCGTCTGCTGGAGCCGAAATTTCTGGGGACCTTTGATTTTGTCGTTTCCAACCCGCCCTACGTGGGGCACGATGAACTGGCCGACGTGCAACGCGAGGTCAGGGAATTTGAGCCGCGGCTGGCGTGGGGCGATCTGGCCCGGGGTGAGGAGATCTATGCGCGGCTGTTTCCGCAGGCGCACCGACTTCTCAAGCCCGGCGGGTCGGTGGTGGTGGAGATTGGCTACAATAAGAAAGACGTGGTCCTGCGCCTCCTGGGCGGGGGGTGGAAAGAGCAGGAAGTTCGTCCGGACCTCGCGGGTATTCCACGCGTCATCACCGCGCGCAAGACGGGCTGATTCGTTATGCTTCGTCAAATCCTTCATGTCGATATGGACGCCTTCTTTGTTTCGGTGGAGGAACTGGCCGACCCATCGCTTAAAGGCAAGGCGGTCGTCGTCGGCGCTGACCCGGACGGACGGGGGGTTGTGACTGCCGCCAGTTATGAGGCCCGAAAGTTCGGGGTACACTCCGCCATGCCGATCGGCAGGGCGAAGAAGCTTTGTCCCCACGCCATCTTCCTGCGTGGACACCACGCAAAGTATCGTGAGTACTCGCAGAAGATTTACGCGGTCTTTCAGGAATTTACTCCGGTGATCGAAATGGTTTCGATCGACGAAGCCTACCTTGACCTGACGGGTTCCGAGCGCCTGCACGGAGGAATGCTCAGCGCCGCCGACCGTCTGATCCGAACCGTGAAGAACCGGACGGGCCTGAACTGCTCGGTGGGCGCATCCACGTCGCACCTGGTGTCGAAGATCGCTTCCGACCAGGCCAAACCCCACGGGCTGCTTTACGTGCTGCCGGGGTGCGAAGTGGCCTTCCTGGCTCCGCTGCCGGTCCGCCGCATGCCCGGCATCGGTAAAGTGACTGAACCGGAACTGCTATCGCTGGGCATTGCGACCATCGGTGACCTGCAGGCGTGCGGCGCCGAGCGGCTGAAAGAAAGATTTGGTAAGTTTGGTGAATGGCTCTACACCAAGTCAATGGGCTGTGACATTGAAGCCTACGCTTACGAAGAAGAGCCGAAATCGATCAGCCACGAAACCACTTTCCCTGTCGACACAGCCGACGGTGAAGAATTGGAGCGTACACTCTCCTATCTTTCGCAGCTTGTCGCAAGGCGACTGAGGGAGCACCGGTTGTTTGCGCGCACGGTGGGACTGAAGCTCCGCAACCACCGCTTTAAAACGATCACGCGCGACACAACGCTGGACGAGCCGACGCACCTGGATTCGGTTATATTCGATCATGTCCTGCGGATGTTCAGCGCTGCCTGGGAGGGCAAGGAGAGGATTCGGCTGATAGGCGTGCGAACTTCGAACCTTGAAACCTCGATTTCCCAGCCTGGCCTGTTTGATTCAGAGAAGCAGGAAAAGCTGGACCGGGTCCTTCGCGTAGCAGACCGGGTGCGAGGGCGTTACGGATTCGACGCACTGCAGTTGGCGCGCTCGCTGGATCGGGAGAAGAAATAATCCGTGTTTCCGGGAGCAGCGGCAAGATCCCGAAATACGTGTGAAGGTGTGGACACCTCAAACCTGCTGGCCGGTATTAGACCTCCAGCGAAAGGCAATCATGGAACCAAGGCGCCAGGCTGCATCTGACATTGTCCGCCGATTGCGGAACGCCGGGTTCGCTGCGTATCTCGTGGGCGGATGCGTGCGCGACATTGTGATGGGGAACGAACCCAGGGATTATGACATTGCAACCGCGGCGCAGCCCGCCCAGGTTGTCGAGATGTTTCCCGGCAGCCTGACGGTGGGTGCGCGGTTCGGTGTGGTGATTGTTCCTCGCGAAGAAGGGAATGTGGAGGTGGCAACGTTCCGGAGCGACGGTATCTACGCCGACGGCCGGCATCCTGACCGCGTCGAGTATGCGAAATCCGCTGAAGAGGATGTCCGCCGGCGGGATTTTACCATCAACGGCCTGCTCTACGATCCCGTAGAAGACAGCGTGATCGATTATGTCGGCGGCCAGGCGGACATTCGACGCCGCAGGATCAGCACCATTGGTGATCCTTACAAACGCTTCAGCGAGGACAGGTTGCGCATGCTTCGCGCCGTGCGTTTTGCGGCCCGGTTCAGCTTTGAACTGGATTCCGCGGCTGCAGGCGCCATCCGGGAGCTGGCCGCCGAAATCCGGATGGTCAGCGCCGAACGAATCCGCGACGAAATTCTGAAGATTCTTACAGAAGGCCATGCGCGCAGGGGCTTCGAGCTTCTGGACAGCACCAGCTTGCTGCAGCAGGTGTTGCCCGAGGTGAAGGCGATGCAGGGGGTTGAGCAGCCACCGCAGTTTCACCCCGAAGGTGACGTCTGGACACACACCCTGATGATGCTTGACGGTCTCCAGGCTCCAACGTCAACCCTGGCTCTCGGAGTGCTTCTGCACGACGTAGGGAAGCCGCGCACGTTTGTTGTGCGTGAGCGCATCCGCTTCGACAACCACGTTGAAGTAGGGGCCATGATGGCGGAAGAAATCTGCAAGCGGCTCCGGCTTTCCGGCCAGGATACTGAGCGGGTGGTCGAACTGGTCCGCCACCACCTGCGGTTCAAGGACTTTCCACAGATGAAACGATCAACGCAGATTCGTTTTCTCCGAATGGATGGTTTTTCAGAACATCTGGAGCTTCATCGGCTGGACTGTCTGGCGAGCCATCGCAACCTGGAAAACTACAAGCTGGCCCGGGAAATGCTTGGCCAAATTCCGGAACCTGAAATCAGGCCCGCCCGCCTTCTCAGCGGGGAGGACCTCATTCGCGACGGCTACAAGCCCGGACCGCTGTTCAAGCAGATCCTTCAGGCTGTGGAAGATGCACAACTAGAGGGCGACATTCGTACGCCAGAAGACGCACTCCGCCTTGTGCACCAGCGGTTCTCTGTGCCTCATTCGTGATCACTTCCCGTAGGGTGTCATTGCAAAGAAGTAAACTACGC
>CAVSWQ010000004.1:0-11347 GCA_963731705.1 uncultured Acidobacteriota bacterium | reverse complement strand
GCAGGTTCCTCGGAACGCCGGAAGGGAGCAAAACAAACTAGTGGCCGCCACACCGCAGTCGCTCGGATATCATCTGCCCGCCGAATGGGAGCCCCATGAAGCCACCTGGATCGGCTGGCCGCACAACGTGACGGACTGGCCGGGCCGCTTTACCCCCATTCCCTGGGTTTACAGTGAAATCGTCCGCAAACTCGCGCCCGCGGAAACCGTCCACATCCTGGTTCAATCCAAGGCCCACGAAGCGCGCGCCCGAAAAATTCTGGTGCGCGCAGGAATCAGTCCGGACGGCGTCCAGTTCTTTCGATTCCCCACCGACCGCGGGTGGACGCGCGATTTCGGGCCCATCTTCTTGAAAAGGTCTGAGTCTCCCGAACAGATCGCCATCATTCGTTTCCGCTTCAACGCCTGGGCCAAGTATCCCGAATGGCACAAGGATGACGCCATACCCGGCCGCGCGGCTCGCGCACTGAAGCTGCCGCTGCTCTCTGCCAGCGTGGCAGGCCGGGACATTGTGCTGGAAGGCGGCAGCATTGAAGTGAACGGCCGGGGAACCCTTCTGAGCACGGAAGAGTGCCTGCTGGATAGTGCAGTCCAGGTGCGGAACCCGGGCTTCAGCAAGGAAGGCATTGAAGCCGCCCTGCGCCAGAATCTTGGCGTCGAGAACATTCTGTGGCTGGGGCGCGGAATCGCGGGCGACGACACGCACGGCCATGTGGACGATCTCTGCCGCTTTGTCAGCCCAAAGACCGTGGTTCTCTGCAGCGAGAATAATCCCGCCGATCCCAATTACCCCGTGCTCCAGGAAAACCGCGAGCGGCTTGAAGGCATGCGCCTGGAGGACGGCTCGCGAATCGAGGTGGTTCCGCTTCCCATGCCTTCGCCGATTTACTTTGAGGGCCAGCGTCTGCCGGCAAGCTACGCCAATTTTTATATTGCCAATGCGGCGGTGCTGGTGCCCACTTTTAACGACCCCAAGGACCGCATCGCGCTCGGCACGCTGGCGGAATTGTTCACGGACCGGCCCGTGGTCGGCATCCACGCTGTCGATCTGGTCTGGGGCCTCGGAACCCTCCATTGCCTTACCCAGCAGCAACCTGCAGTCGATTGAGGGCTGACAGCCAGACCCTGCATTTTTACACAGTGCCTTCTGTTCTCATTGCGCCGTTCCCGGTCTTCGAAGGGCGTCCGCTTGCCCTTCACTCAAACAACCCATCTTTGATCTCCTGCACCAACCTTCCAACGTCCAGAGGGCGAAACAGAACTCTTTCAAAGCCCTGGCCCTCCAGCAACGCGGTTTCACTGCTGCCCTGCCCCGCCAGAATCCAGATCGGCACGAGTTTCGCCCAACTGGAGAGCAAGGCGGCATCTGCAGATGGGGTCGCGCTTTCAAACAGGTCCACAATCAGCAGCGACGGCATTTCACTGCTGCCCCACAGGCGGTCAACCACCTCCCACACGTCCTCACAGGTTTCCACATCAAAGCCTTCTTCAATCAATTGGGCGCGAAGCAGCGCCCGCAAGGACCAGTCTTTACCGCTGATCAGAATCTGCGCCATATCAATCGTGAGTATAGCCCGGACTTGCAGCAAGGGTCCGACCTTCGTGGGGTCTGCACGTCCGGGCCTGCTTGCACAAGATTCGGGGCCCGTATTGTGCTAACCTGACCTCAGATGCCGGCGGCCGGTCCGCTTGCAATCCCAGCCGCCGCAGGCTTCCCCAAAACTGCACTTCTTAAGGATGGATGACGATGAAAATCCTCATCACCGGTTCAAGCGGGCTGATTGGCTCGGCGCTGATTCCACTCCTGACAGGACAGGGACACCAGGTTGTGCGGCTGGTTCGCCGCGCCGTGGCTCCGGGCAAAGACGTCGCCGTGTGGGACCCGGCCGCAGGAAAACTGGAAACGAGCGCCCTGGAGCAAGCGGATGCCGTGGTGCATCTCGCCGGAGAAAGCATCAATGCGCTTCGCTGGACCAACGAGCGGAAGGAACGCATGCGCAGCAGCCGTGTTCGCGGCACGCGGCTGATTTCAGAATCCCTGGCGCAACTTGCCGTTCCCCCGCGCGTGCTGGTTTCGGCCTCCGCGGTAGGCTTCTATGGCTCGCGCGGCGACGAGGTCCTGACGGAAGAAAGCCCTGCGGGTTCGGGCTTTTTGTCCGAGATCTGCCAGGAATGGGAGGCGGCGGCAGAGCCCGCCCGGCAAAAGGGCGTCCGCGTGGTCAACTTGCGCATCGGCATGGTGCTCAGCGCCAAAGGCGGGGCCTTACCGGCCATGCTTCCGGCGTTCAAGGCAGGAGTGGCCGGAAAGCTCGGTGACGGCCGGCAGTTTATCAGCTGGATCGCCATTGACGACCTCACGCGGGCCATTTCACACGCCATCGCCACCGAATCTCTTTCCGGGCCGGTCAACGCCGTATCGCCCAACCCGGTGCGAAACGTGGAGATGACCAAAGCTTTGGGGAAGGTTCTGCGACGACCCACATTTCTTTCCGTGCCCGCCTTCGCCGTGCGTCTGATCTTCGGAGAAATGGGTGAGGCCTTGCTGCTCTCCAGCCAGCGCGTGGAACCCCGGCGGCTGCAGGACTCAGGATTCACTTTCCAGTTTCCCGATTTTGAAACATCGCTTCGCCGTTTGCTCGGCCGGACATAGCGTAGCCAACCGGCATTCAACCGCTCTCCCCGCCTGCTTTCATGAACCCCCACTGCCCCGGGGGTTCACCCAGGGTGTATACTAAAGGGAAGCGCTGAGACTCCGATGAGAATCAAAGTCTTATTTTTTGGATTCACGCACGACGTTACGGGGCTGCGGGAAGAGCAGATCGAACTTGGAGAGGGCGAAAACCTCCAGGGGCTGCGGCGCTTTTACGAAAGCCGCTTCCCGCGCCTGGGTGAACTGGCGGGGTCGCTGCTCATTGCGGTTAACCAGCAGATAGCAGGCCCCTTGGACGATTTGCACGAAGGCGATGAAGTGGCCTTTATGCCTCCAGTCAGCGGCGGGACGGACGACAGCCGCTACCGCATCACTGGCGAGAAAATCTCGACTTCAGACCTGGCAAAATCGCTCCAGGCCCCTGCAGACGGGGCAGTGGTCACCTTCGAAGGGGTGGTCCGCAACCATTCAAGCGGGCGAAAGACCCTTTATCTGGAGTACGAAGCCTACACCCCGATGGCCATCCACAAAATGGAAGAAATTGGCACGGAAGCCAAAGAGAAATTTGACATCAACTCCGTCGGCATCATTCATCGCACGGGAAGACTGGAAATCGGGGAAACCAGTGTCGCCATCGTGGTGACGGCGGCGCACCGCCGACCGGCGTTTGAAGCCTGCCACTATCTCATTGACCGCCTCAAGCAGGTGGTGCCGGTGTGGAAAAAGGAGTATTTTGAAGACGGCGCCGTCTGGGTGGAAGGCGAGGGCCGGAAACAAGTCCTGGCAGGGACCCGGGGTTAATTGCCGACAGAGCATCCCACTGAGTGGAGCACGAAAGGAAGAGATTTCATCAAAGGGTCTTAAATCATATGGATAAATATCTGGATATCGCAGTCGAAATCGCCAGTGAGGCGGGGGAGTTACTGGCCGAGCTCTCAAAGCAGCCGCGGGAAATTTCTTATAAGCGCAAATCAGACATTGTCACGGACGCCGACCGGCGTTCCGAAGCCATGATCATCGAGCGCCTTCGTGGACACTTTCCCGATCACGCCATCGTGGCCGAGGAAGGCGGTGGCGAGGAAACCGGCTCCGACTACTGCTGGTACGTTGATCCGCTGGACGGCACCACCAACTTCGCCCACGGGTTCCCCGTATATTGCGTCACCCTGGCCCTGGCCTGCCGTGACGAGGTGATCGCCGGGGTGGTTTACGACCCCACCCGCGAAGAGATGTTCGCAGCCGAGCGGGGCGCCGGGGCCACGCTGAATGGAGAGCGCATCAAGGTGTCACAAACCGCCGACCTTGCTGAAAGCCTGCTGGGCACCGGCTTTCCACCCTTTGCTTCCAATCACGACCTGAACCTGCAATTCTTTTTCAAGCTCACGCACCTTTCACACGGAATTCGCCGGGCGGGCGCCGCGGCGCTGGACCTCTGTTCGGTGGCCGTGGGACGCTTTGAAGGCTTCTGGGAACTGAAACTGAACCCCTGGGACAAGGCGGCCGGTTCCCTGCTGGTAACGGAAGCGGGAGGCCGGGTTACGGACCTGAATGGCGGACCTTTTTCGCTCCATCGTGATGAGATTTTTGCCTCAAACGGGCTGATTCATGAACCCATGCTCGAGATTTTTTCATCTATTCTGGAAGAACACAGTAAAGTGAAGTGCAGCTAAGGCTGCTATTGAATTTGATGGGGGCCCTCGGGGTCCTTGCTGATTAGCGTCGGGAAACAATATGAGGACACCTTTGGTATCGAGGCGTCGCGCGAGACGCCGGGGGCTGATTACGCTTTCGCTCTCCGCCACCCCACCGCTTTCTCCGCCGCCTGTCTCTCCCGACCCCGAAATTACCGAGATGGACATCCACATCCGCCGCCTCAGCCAGGCGCACGATGGTTTGAAGATTGTCCACCTGACCGACATTCACCACAGCCTCTACACGCCTCTTGGAGAAGTCGAACGGGCTGTGAAAATGACCAACCACCTTCACCCCGACCTGATTGCCCTGACCGGAGACTATGTGACTTTTTCTCCCACCTACATCTGGCCTGTAGCCCAGGTGCTGGGCCGGCTGCGGGCAAGGCTGGGAGTTTTCGCGGTTCTCGGCAATCACGACTTCAATGTGGATGCCGATGAGATGACTCGGGCCCTTGAAGCGCATCACATCCACGTTTTGCGCAATTCGCACTCCGCGATCGAGTCGGGAGACGGCCGCCTCTGGCTGATTGGCGTGGACGACCTGTGGTGGAGCGCCGACGACCTTGAAGCCGGCATTCGGCACGTACCGGCGCGTGATCCCAAAATCCTCCTCTGCCACAATCCGGAGGGAGTGCACATGGCCGCCGCGCATCACATTGACCTTGTGCTCTCCGGACATACCCATGGCGGCCAGGTCCGCCTGCCCGTGGTGGGAGGGCTTTACGCAAAATCCAAACTGGGCAAGCGGTTCATCGCCGGATGGAACCGGCTGGACGGCACCCAAATCTACGTCAGCCGCGGCATCGGCAAGGTACTGGTTCCCCTGCGGGTGGGCTGCCCGCCGGAGATCGCTTGTCTGAACCTGCGCTCCGGAACCCCGGCAAGGCCGGACGAGCCGTCCTGATTCTGAAATTTGCAGTTTGGCGTAGCGGCGCATTGACGCCGCCATAGGTCGGGATGAACTCGTCGCCAGGCAGTTCAAATGAAAGCGCCAGCGTCCCGTTGCTTGACACGGAACCCTGCCGCTTTCTATAATTTTTTAGTAGGTTGTGTTTTCAGGATTCAAGCGGGAATAGCTCAGTGGTAGAGTGCGACCTTGCCAAGGTCGAAGTCGCGGGTTCGAATCCCGTTTCCCGCTCCAATTCTTCCGGCGCGGTACCCAAGTGGTAAGGGAGAGGTCTGCAAAACCTTTATGCGGGAGTTCGATTCTCCCCCGCGCCTCCAATCATCGTCCATTTCTCCAGCCGGTCAGAATCAGTTCATAGGGTTGTGGTGTTCGTCGGAAGATTTCAACTCCATTTCCGGCCTGTGACCATCATCACGGGGCGGTGTGACGAAGTATACTGCGCGTCCCTCGCTTAGCCCCTAGATTGTTAGCAAGAGGCAGGTGCGGCAGGAGTTGCGGCTGACACCTGAAAGGACCGGCGCAACTATGCCGATCACAAAAAAGAGGCGGTAAGAGTACTCCGCCGACTTGTGATACCTTCCAAGACGCAGTAGTTCCAGGGGCGCCTGCAGATATGATGGGAGCTTCGATGGACCGTAGGTTGACTACATTCTTCGGATTCTTCTTGCTGGTTGCGGCGGGCGTTGTGGTGGTTCTGCTCATGGCCTCCGGCTCGGCTATGGCCGCCGAAGATCTGTCCAACGACGTTTGCCTCGCCTGCCACGGCGATGCCTCTGTCTCCACCCCGCTGGGGAACGGCAAGAGCTTATCACTTTACGTCGACCATAAAGCGCTCGCCGGGTCCGTCCACTCCGGGCTCGCCTGCACCGACTGCCACAGTGACATCACCACGGTGCCGCACGCCACCAAAACATTCGCCAACAAGCGTGCCGTGTCTCTGGCCTACTACCAGGTCTGCAAGCAGTGCCATTTTGCCCAATACAGCCGGTTGCTTGATGGGATGCATTTCGAGGCTCTCGCCAAGGGCAACTCAAGTGCGCCAACCTGTGTGGATTGCCATGGGGCGCACTCCATCACGCCGCCGGCCCACCCCCGCTCGCAAATTTCCCGTACTTGCTCTCACTGCCACGGCGCTATCGCCGCCGAGTACGTCAAGAGCGTGCACGGAAAGGCGCTGGTCGAGCAAGGCAACAATGACGTTCCGGTCTGCACCGACTGTCATCATGCCCACAACAATTCCAACCCCCTTTCGGCGTCGTGGCACCTGCAAATCCCACAGTTGTGTGCACGCTGCCACGCCAACAAGCAATTGATGGCGAAGTATGGAATTTCCACTGCGGTCCTCACCACCTACGTGAGCGATTTCCACGGGATGACAGCTTCGCTTGAGCGCGGCGAGAATTCGCACCCGCGCCAGTTCACCGCCACTTGTACCGACTGCCACGGCGTGCATGACATCCGGCAGGTGGATACGGTGGGAAGGCAGCAGATTAAGGCACATCTGGCCACAGTGTGCCGGCAATGTCATCCGGGCGCCAGCGCCAGTTTCCCCTCGGCGTGGGTAGGACATTATGAGCCCAGCCTGCGTCACGCCCCTCTCGTCTACGCCGTGAAAATCTTTTACGTGATCTTCATTCCATTTGTCGTAATTGGCCTGGCGCTCCAGATTTTGTTGCATCTCTGGCGAGCGGTGGTGAATCGATGAACAGGTACGTCATCCGATTTTCGGTGTGGCAACGGATCGAACACGCCCTGGTGATATTGGTCTTCACCATATTGGCTGTGACCGGCTTGTCGCAGGAATTCTTCCAGATGCACTGGGCCGCATGGCTGATTGCGGCGATGGGAGGCATCGAGCGCGTCCGCTGGGTTCACCGAAGCATGGGAATCGCATTCACCCTCATCGTGGGCCTCCACATGATCATCGTCCTCGTTCAGGTGAGCTCCGGCCGGATCAGACCCTCGATGGTTCCGACGCGCAAGGACTTCCGCGACGCCATCATCATGATGCGTTACTACCTGCGTCTTTCGGACCAGAAGGCCCGTTTCGATCGGTTCGACTATCGGCAGAAATTCGAGTACTGGGGAATGGTCATCGGCTCGCTGGTACTGATTGTCACCGGATTGATGCTCTATTTCCCCGTCCTGACGACACGATTTCTGCCCGGCGAGGTGATCCCGGCGGCCCTGATGGCACACGGGAAGGAAGGATTGCTGGCCTTCCTGATCATCATCACCTGGCATCTGTATAATGCTCATTTGTCCCCCGAAGCCTTTCCGTTTGACCCCAGCATCTTTACAGGAAAGGTGAGTCGTGAGCGGATGGAAAACGAACACCCGATCGAGTACTCGCGGATGCCCGAGGACAGGAAGCAGGATGGTGACGAGTCTGTCTCCGATGGGGCGGCGCGGCCCGATTAGCGCGGGGTCAGGATGATGGCAGCCATCAATTTCACCCGCGGAGTGCGGCGTGGGCTTCGCGCCCGAATCGTCCTTCTCACCATGGCGGGGACGCTGGGCCCCATGGTCATTCTCGGCTGGCTGAGCTGGTCAACCGTCCAGTCGCTGGGAAAACAGGTACTTCAGGAGCGGCAACAACTGGCCATCAGCGTCGCCGTTCACGTCGATTCAGCGATCAATTCCGATTTGGCACTGCTGGAGGGCGCCTCGTCCGCACTGGGACGAGGCGGCGCTCAGGCCGAGCGGGCGGCGCTCCGCGAGGCCTATGTCCGGTCCCGCTTTCTCACAAGAGATTTTCTTCTCGACCGCGCCGGAAAGGTGGTCCAGGCTGAACCGGAAGGCAACGGCCACGCCGATGTGCAGCCAGGGCTTCCAGCATTTCAGGCGGTGATTGAAAAGGGAATACCGGAAATTTCGGCCCTGTCGGGCTCACCTGGAGGCGTCCACCGCCTCTTCCTCCTCGTGCCTTTGAGGGATTCGCAAAGCCAGGTGGTCGGCGTCATTGGGGGAGAGATTGACCCCAAGGGTACGGCCTTTCGGGACCTGCTGAATTTTGTGCCGGTCGCGGACCGGGAAACCATGGATCTGGTGGACCAGCATGGGACCGTCATCGCCAGCACCGACAAAGCGCGGCTTTACGCGGAGAGCGACCACCGTGAGTTCATCGCAAAGCTGATCGAGCGGCGAACGCCGGCGGTGGGCACCTGCCACGGATGTCATCAGGACGGCGCGGCGAAACGACCGGTGGATGAGGTGATGGCTTTTGCTCCTCTGCCTTCGCGGGCCTCGTGGGGCATCAGCATCCGGCAGCCCAGGACTCAGGCTTTTCCCACGGTGGCGAACCTGCGCCGGAAGGTTTTCATCTGGGGCCCTCTCCTCGTCCTTCTGTCGCTGGGATTCGCTCTGGGTGCCGCATCGAGCATCACCGCCCCGCTCTCGACTCTGGCCGGAACTGCGGAGCAAATCGCTGCCGGTGAATTGGAAACTCCGATTCCCGATCTGGGCAGTGACGAGGTGGGACAACTGGGCAGGGCTCTTGAGCGGATGCGGGTGGCCCTGCAGCAGTCGCTCAACGACGTGGCACGGGCGCGCGACCAGCTTGAGGTGCGCATCCAGGAACGCACGGCGGAAATCGGGAAACTGTATGAAGAACTCAAACAGCGTGACGAACTCCGTGCCCGGTTGCTGAAGAAGCTGATCCGGGCGCAGGAGGAGGAGCGCCGCCGGATCGCGCGCGAACTTCACGATGAGACCAGCCAGGTGATCAGCACATTGGCCCTCAGCCTCGATACGGCCATTTCCACGCTGCCCGAGGATGCCTCTCGCGACCGGTTGCTGGAAGCGCGGGCCCTGGCCCTGCGAACCCTCGACGGCATCCACCGGCTCAGCTTCGACCTGCGGCCTTCTGTGCTGGATGACCTCGGCCTGTTTCACGCCATCGAATGGTACGCGGAGCGCGACCTGAAGCGGCGTGGGATCGCCGTGCGCTGCGAAGGCGACGAGGAAGACGTGCGGATGGCGCCGGAAATCGAAACCGCGCTCTTTCGCGCCGTCCAGGAAGCCATCACCAACATCGTCAAGCACTCGCGCGCGGAAACAGTATTGATCCAGTGCGCCACGACGCCCCAGGCTGTTACCATTGAGATCGAAGACGACGGCCGGGGCTTCGATCCGGCGGGCATTTCCGAGACGGCCGCCACCGGCCGCGGGCTCGGCCTGGCCGGCATCCGGGAGAGAATGGAAATTCTTGGGGGGACAGCGATCATCGACTCGGCGCCGGGTCAGGGCACGCGGCTTGTTTTAAACGTTCCACGCGGGGAGAATCATGCCTAAGATTCGTGTCCTCATCGCTGACGATCATGCGCTGGTGCGCGACGGAATCAAGGCGCTGCTGACCCTGACCCCGGACATCGAGGTCATCGGCGAAGCCATCGACGGCCGCCAGGCCATCGATCGGTGCCGGGAACTCAAGCCCGATGTCGTCCTGATGGATATCGCCATGCCCGGACTCGGCGGGCTTGAGGCCACCATGGAGCTCAAGCACGCGGCGCCGGACACGCACGTGCTGGTCCTCACCCAGTACGACGACCCGGAATATGTCCGGCGGTTTCTTAAGATCGGCATTGCGGGCTATGTTTTGAAGCGGATGCTCGGTTCGGATCTGGCCTCCGCCATACGCTCCGCAGCACAGGGTGGCCTGGTGCTGGACCCAAAGGTGGCCATGGAGGCCATGCAAACCGCGCCCAGACAAGCTGGGGCCGAAGCGGAAGATCTCTATGAGACCTTGACCGACCGCGAAAAACAGGTTTTAAGGCTGGTTGCCCTTGGGCAGAGCAATAAGGAAGTCGCCGATTCCCTCAGAATCAGCGTCAAGACCGCCATGACCCATCGGGAGCACCTGATGGAAAAACTCAGCCTGCGGAACCGCACTGAACTCATCAAGTTCGCCATCAGGAAAGGCGTCATCCGCGTGGAAGGTTAAGCCGCGCGCCCGCGCGGCGCCAGCCGGAAACGCCCTTCAGACACACCCTGGCGGTCCGGCCCCTTTCGGCCCTCACCGCGTGTGCTTGTCTCCCGAGGTCTGAGCGGCCATGTTTTTCCCTGCCGTCTGGTGAAAGCGCTGCCATTCCTGGCGGGTCTTCGTTGTCACGGCCTTCCCTAGAATCGCGAAGCCGACAAACGGGAGAAAGACCACGTAGACGGCGCTGATGGTCAACGCAACCGGGATAAACAGAATCGTGGGGATCCGAAGATATTCAGCCTCTGCCGTACCCGGCAGCACGCCCTTCTTCCCTTCCACCGTCACGATCTCCCAATCGCCTTTCTTCCAATAAAAACCGCCTTTTGTCTCATTTCCACCTTTGCGTGTCATGGCTCTGTACCTCCTCTATTTCCTCATCATCAAGTCCAGTATACGGGGCAAAGCTTGCGATGAAAATCGGGAGACCGTCGGAGGACCGGGGAAAGATTGTCGGAGGGTCGCGGGAAAAATTCCGGAGGGCGGCAGGTACTTTTTCCGTAGAGTTGCCCCAAAAGCGCCCGATCCCGTTTGAGCTTGCATGGCCAGGCCATTCCATCGGCATCGTAGCAGGCTTAACGGCATTTAAATCAGTCTCTTGGGAAACTCGTCCAAAGGCATATTCCAGCCGCCCGGCTTCAAACCGTTCCCCCGGGATTCCAAACCGGGCGGCTCCCACGCGGCCCACGAATTGTTATAAATATCACAGCGGAATGTGACCAAGATCACGGAATCCTGGTAAGCGAAGCGATACTTTGGGCTCTTCGTGGAAGTAAAGATGGGAATGGCGCGGGGCTGGGCGTGAGGCTAAGCGCGAACCCTCAAATACTCTCCCCTTCGCCCGGCCTGTCAGCTTGCAGGGAAGGACCTCTTCCAATGGCTAATCTGCAGACAAATTCAGACGTTTACGACGCCATCATCGTGGGCTCGGGTGCCGGAGGCGGCATGGCGGCCTACCGCCTGACGGCGGCGGGGGCCAAATGCCTGATGCTGGAAGCCGGCGACTGGTTCGACGCTGGCACGCAATCGAGATGGGGCCATTGGGATTACGACGCCCCGCACCGCGGAGCAGTGCCGCCCGACACCCTCTTCAACAGCTACATGGCCGCGGTGGGTGG
>CAVSWQ010000003.1:0-13038 GCA_963731705.1 uncultured Acidobacteriota bacterium | reverse complement strand
GCTGGAGGACCAGGAAAACAACCGGAAGTTTGTTGAGATCATCAAGGCCCATGCCACCCGGCTTGGCAACATTGCGTCAGACCTTCTGGCTCTGTCGGAACTTGAATCGGAAAGGCCTCCCGCCGAATCCAGACCTGTCTCTGTGAGCACAGCAGTTGAGACGGCATTAAGGATCATTGAGCCCGCGGCCCAGCTTCGCGGAATCACCATCAGTCATGGGAAGCAGGATGAAGCCGAAGTCCTGGCGGAGAGGGGGCGCCTGGAACAGGCTTTGGTGAACCTCTTGGACAACGCCGTCAAATTCAACCGCCCCGGGGGAGAAGTTCGTCTGGACGTCACGCGCGAAACTGGCGGCAACATTCGCATCGTGGTGGCTGACACCGGCATCGGCATACCTTTCACGGATCTGTCCAGGGTTTTCGAGCGATTCTACCGGGTTGATAAAGCTCGATCGCGCGAAATGGGCGGGACGGGCCTCGGGCTTTCCATTGTTAAGCATGTTATCGAGCGAATGAACGGAACCGTCAGCGTGGAAAGCCAGTTGGGAAAAGGGTCGACTTTCACCATCCGCCTGCCCGCCTGAATCGCCCAAAATCCGTGTAGTGAGAGCCGGCCTTTTGCACTCAGGGATCAAGCGGGCCATCCGCGGTGTCATCGCGCACTTGCAATTTTCTCCGCAAAGGGATAAGTTCCGCTTTCTTCAGTGCCGCCAGGATGATTCATAGCAAGGACGCCGGCGAAAGCGGCCGTGCACCGGCGGCGGAATCCAGGGCTCGGGGAGGAGGACTGATGAAACGGCGAACTTTTCTTCAAGCAGCAGGGTTGGCAGGCGCAGCTACGATGGCCGGGAAAGGAGTTGCAGACCCGATGCCCGGTGCGCAACGTGCCGCCGGCACTTCATCACGGCCGGCAAAAAGTTCCGGCATGAAGATCACGCGCATTCGTTTCTACCACAATCCAAAGTCGCCGCCATCCTTCAACCAGAGCTTCCACATCGTGACGGTAGAGACTGATCAGGGAATCACGGGCGTGGGCGAAGGCGGGTCGCCAGACACCGTCAAGCAGTGCGCTGCCATGATCATTGGCGAGGACCCCGCGCGCATCGAGCACTTGTGGCAGATGATGTTTCGAGGTTATTTTTACCCTGCCGGCCGCGAAAAGCTGGACGCCATGGGCGCCATTGATCTGGCGCTCTGGGACATCAAGGGCAAGGCTCTGGGAGTTCCCGTATATGATTTGCTTGGCGGGCTCTCGCGTGAGCACGTGGAGTGTTACTCAACCGGCTTTCCTCGCCACGGGACACTCAAGGAAACAGCGCGCGCCTGCATGGAGGCCGGCTTCCGCGCTTTCCGCTATGCCACGGCCGACCCGGCCAGAGGCCAGCCGTTCAATTCACACCATGCGGTCCGCAAAACTTACCAGGACTGCGCCGAGATTCGTGATGGCGTCGGCCCGGATGGCGACTGGGCGGTTGACTATCACACGCGGCTGGATTTCCCGGATGCCGTGCGGCTCTCCACGTTAATCGAACCGCTGGAACCCTATTTTGCGGAGGACCTGGTTCGCTCAGAAAACCCCGGCGTCTACCGCGAATTGCGCGCGCACGTCAAGGTGCCCATCGCCGTGGGCGAGCAGTTCGGCAGCAAGTGGGACATCCGGTGGCTCATCGAAAACCAGTTGATCGATTACGCGCGGGTGACGCTGCCGAACGTCGGCGGCATCACCGAATATATGAAGATCGCCGCGCTGTGCGACACGCACTACGTTGGCCTCATCCCCCACTTTACGGGCCCGGTGTCAGAGGCGGCGCTGGTGCACTGCTGTGGTGTTTTCCCCGGGCCGGTGATGATGGAGATGCTGGGCAACGGCGTCCACAGTTACGCCCACCTGCCGCAATTCTACGATTTTCAGGAATGGGAAATTGTGGCCCAACCGCCGCCCCGGACTCGGAGTGGAACTGGATACAAAACCCCTGCAACTGGTGGCCGAGATCACGGAACGCTCACGGCCCACTCCCATGCTCCATCGTCCCGACGGGTCCATCACAAACTGGTAGGGCAGGCTGCCCTGACGCAGCACCCACCCGCGCCAGGCGACCCTGGCCTTGAAGCCTCGGCTCCGCCTTCTTTGTCCGCGCTCTACTCCCAACCTGATTCAAGCGCAGTCCCACCGGGCTTTTCCTGCGCCTTGTAACCGCATATTCACACGCCTGTCATCAACGCTTAACAGTCATCCCTCATGCTGAGAGCGTGAAAATAGAACTGACACTTGAAAACGAAAAGGGCGGATTGACTATGAAGCCTCAAATCAATGCGTTACTGGTACACCACAGAAACGACCGCTTCTACACTTTGCAGCGGGTGCTTGAAGCGCTCTCGATCAGGGTGGTCCGGGCGAGGAGCGCCCAGGAAGCGGAAAAGCAACTTTGCGAGACGCCGTGCCCTCACCTGGTGCTGAGTGACACGGTGCTGCCGGATGGCAACTGGATGGATGTGCTGGACGTCGCGGCCAAGGCTCTTGAACCCGTCAACGTCATCATTGTCTCTCCCACGGCGGATACCAGGCTCTACCTGGACACCATGGACCACGGCGCTTATGACTTTATGACGGACTCGTTCACGATTCCGCAGATTGTTCACATCCTGAAGTGCGCCATCGACAATGCCTGCAGGCGCAGGGGCTCGCGCATGCACGTCGCCGCGACTGGGCACGATGAAACATTGCGGCTGGCTGTTTAGGGTTTTCCCCGGAATGGCAGCTTATTTAAGTTCGGATGGATTTTCCACAAGCCGAGAGACCCCTTCTCCTTGCAGGGCCGGTGAATGATTGCCGGTCCTGCTTTTTTTTGCACAGACAGGTGAAAAGTGCCAGAGGCCTTCCGGCCAAAAGGCGCAGTACCCGTCCTTGGGAAGATTTGGTGCCACTCCCGAAAGATAAAACGGAGATTCGTGTTTCAATCCCGGCGGGGCGTTTGTAACAGAAACGTAACACGAACGTAATGCCACGTTCATCTCGCCACAATAACATTTAGTTGGTTATCCACTGACAACGAAATGGCTGATTTTGTTAGGCCGCGACTACACGAGAGTGCTAAACGCTAGAGCTAGAGAAGGAGATGTAGATATGCATCGGAAAACGACCAAGTCATGGCCGCGGGTGAGTTTTGCAATCCTCGCTGCCTGCCTGTCAGGCGTGGTTTTCACACAAGCGGCGGAGAAGCCAATCCAGCCGGGAGATGTGTCTGGGGTTCCTGCGAAACACCTCAAGAACAAGAGAGGCGCAGAGAAGAAAAAGCAGGATCAGAAGGCTGCCAAGGCGAAGCAGAAAGAGCAGGCGGATTCGGCGAGCCAGATTGCCCAATTGAAGCAGCAGCTTGCCCTCCAGCAGGAACAGATTGCGCAGCTTCTGCAGGCAATGAATAAGTTGCAGGCGCAGGTTGCCGCCAGCGTGAAGCCCTCCGCTGGGCCCTCAGTTGCTCAATCGTCACCAACCGTAGCGGTACCGCCCGTCACACGGCCGGCGAACAAGACGGCTGCAGCGTTGGCGTTGCACGCAGCCCCGAAATATCCGTCAGCGGGCGAGGTGGCAAGCCTGAGCCCGGTTGTTCCTGCTGAATCTGTTGCGGTTGAGAGCGGACCAGCCTCGAAGGCATCTTCCGGCATTCTTCCGACGGTCTCAAGCGCCCCGCGTCCCGTTCCTGCACAGGCAGAGAAGCATCCAAAACTGGGGCCCATCGCCACGCAGAATTTCAAGGTTGGCGCTACGTTCTACGGTAACTTCTCGCACTACAGCGGGACCGGCTATGCTCCAGCGTTTCAAGACTTGGTCACCACCCAGCTTGCGCCGGGAAACGACGGGCTCAACACCTTTGAATTGACGCGGGGCTACATCAACTTCTTCTACTCGCCAAGCGACAAGGTCACCCTGCGCATCACTCCCGATATCTATCGCGCAAGTGACGGCAGCCTCACTTACCGTTTGAAATACGGTTACGTCGACCTGCAAAATATCTTTGGCAACGGCGCATTCAAGAAGACCAAGCTCACCTTCGGTCAGACGACGGAACCCCTTATTGACTGGGAAGAGGCACTCAGTAGCCATCGATACACATATCTCTTGCCCTGGAACTACCTGAGCTTGAGCTCGACCTACGATGGCGTCAAGCTGCACGGTCCCATCGAATGGAATGGAAAAGAGTACCTGGACTATGACCTCGGCGTCTTCAACTCGACCAGCTTTCACCACGTGGAAACGAACGACAGGAAGTCGGTGATGGCCCGCCTGACCCTGTATCCTTTCGGCACAAAGGTGGATCGCACGGGCCTGGGCTTCACCGTATTTGAAGACTACGGCTACAGCAATACGCTTCCCACGGTGGCCAGCACAGCCATCAACACTTTTTCGTTCCTGGCGCACTATCAGACTCACGACAAGGGCTACCAGATTGCCTTCGAGTATCAGCTCGGACACAACGCGGTGAGCGCGGGCAACATGTTCTCAGGCGTTGGGCCGGCGGGAGGCAGCGCCTTCAGCACCCTGGCGGGAACTGTTCTCGGTGGAGCTCACACACGGCAGCAAGGCTTCGACGTCTTCGGCCACGCGCGTCTGGGCCACTCGCCGTTCTCACTGTGGGGCCTCTATATGAACTTCCAGCCGAACACGAACTTCTCGCCGTCTTCGGCCGGTTTAACGAATAACCCGATGGACTTCACGCGGACGGTGGGTGGCATTTCATACAAAGTCACCGATCACTTCGACGTTGCGTTCGGCGACCAAAACTTCCACTGGGTCCATCCGCAGGGGCAGACGGGTCCGGACACGAACGGGATTGTTGTCTGGACGCAGTTTAACTACTAGAGCGGAACATGAAGGACGGCCGGCGGGATGCCAGCCGCCGGGCCGCTTTAACAGATTTGTAACACAACCTTAACATTGCTGTAACAATTGACCATCATTCTCAAAAAGAGGGATAGCTAATGAAAATCAGATTAAGAGGCACGATCGCGGCTCTGGCTGTTACGCTGGCGCTGGTAGGTCTTCTCGCGGCTTGTTCGCAGGAAAACTCAGGCACGTCGGGGTCACCTGGTGTCACGTTGAACGCCGCTGGAGCGACATTTCCTTATCCGATTTACTCCAAATGGTTCAACGAATATCACAAGCTTCACCCCAACGTAACAGTCAATTACCAGTCCATCGGGTCGGGGGGCGGAATCCGGCAACTTAGCGCCGGGACTGTTGATTTCGGGGCATCGGACATGCCGCTTAAAGACGATCTGCTGCAGAAGCTCAATCTGCACGTTACCCAGTTTCCCACCGTGCTGGGCGCGGTCGTACCCAGCTACAATATTCCGGGCGTGAACGTGCCGCTGAAGTTTACCCCGGCGGCTCTGGCTGGCATCTACCTGGGCAAGATCACCAAGTGGAACGACCCGGCCATCACAAAATTCAATCCCGGCGTGAAGCTTCCTGCCAAAGATATTGTCGTGGTTCATCGCTCCGACGGCAGCGGGACCACTTTCGTCTGGACCGATTATCTTTCCAAAGTGAGTCCGGAGTGGAAATCAAAAGTAGGCAGCAACACCTCGGTCCAATGGCCTGTCGGGTTGGGCGGAAAAGGCAATGAGGGCGTGGCCGGAGTTGTCAAACAGACTCCCGATGCCATTGGCTACGTGGAGTTGATTTACGCTCTTCAGAACAACATGCCTTCCGGCCTGGTGGAGAACTCTTCCGGGAATTTTGTCAAGGCGAGTTTGGAAACGGCAAAAGAGGCGGCCGCCGGCGCGGCCAGTGAAATGCAGAAGGACGTCCGCGTCTCGATCACCGACCCGCCGGGCAAGGACGCTTACCCGATCTGCAGTTTTACTTACCTGCTGATTCCTGACCACATTGCTGACGCTGCAAAGCGGAATGCCATCAAAGACATCCTGCACTGGATGCTGAAAGACGGCCAGAGCATGGTGGAAAGCCTTGATTACGGTCAGTTGCCCGAATCAGTCAAGCAGATCAATGAGCAGCATATTTCTCTGATCAGCTAAAGCATTTCTGGGTTTAAGAGGAGAGCGCATGGCCTGCCCGGAGGTTTCACGGGATTCCCGGCGGGCCAGCGGTCACGCTACGGGATTTGCGAGGACCTGAAACTATGGGTCGTGGCAAAGGCGGTATAGACTTTTCGGTTGCAGGCCGTTTATCATCGGGGTTCATGAATTGCGCGAATACCTCCCAGGGGATGGTCCCGTTTTGGGTGCGTGCCGTGGAACCGTGCCGCAGCCGGTGGGTGCGCAGGAGGAATGGACAGGATGGAGGTAGATTTCCTGTCCGTTGGAGTTACTCTCCATCTTAATGATAGCCCACTGAGGGTCATACGATTTTTTCGGGTTGTCGTGAGCGAAAAAGTGGACCCGGGTTTCCAGGTCCTGTAGCAAGGCAATGATGCCTGTTCCCAGTGAAAATTCAAGTCCTTCCCGGTCTCAAGCGCCCAAGCGGGCACTCCAATCTTTCTTTCGGCGCCTCCGCAGCGGCGACGAGATTGCCCACCTGATTGTTCTGGCGTTTGCGGCCCTCATTGTTCTGATCACGCTGCTGCTGGTTTACGAATTGTGGACCCATTCGGTGCTCCCCCGGCACCAGTTCGGATGGAATTTCCTGGTGACGAGCAGGTGGGATCCCGTATCCGAGCATTTTGGAGCGCTTCCATTTATTTATGGAACGCTGGTTACGTCAGCCCTGAGCCTGGTGCTGGCGTTGCCGTTAGGCGTGGGAGCCGCCATCTTTCTTGCCGAGCTTGCTCCGCCACGAATTTCGGATGGCCTTACATTTTTTGTGGAACTGCTGGCTGCCGTGCCCAGCGTGATTCTGGGATTGCTGGGCGTCTTTCTTCTCGTCCCGCTTCTGCGGACGGAAGTTGAGCCTTTTCTGAAGGCCACACTGGGGTTCCTGCCTTTCTTTCAGGGCCAGATGTACGGCATCGGGCTGCTCGCGGCAGTTGTGATTCTCACCATCATGATTATTCCCTTCATCATCACGATCTCGCGCGAGGTCCTGCTGGCCGTGCCGGTGGATCAGCGGGAGGCGGCGCTGGCGCTGGGGGCAACCCGCTGGGAGGCGACGTGGAGGGTGGTGGTGCCCTACGCGAAGACGGGAATTTACGGCTCCATTTTCCTGGCGCTGGCCCGGGCGCTGGGTGAAACCATGGCGGTCACCATGGTGATCGGAAACGATCCGAGAATCAGCGCCTCGCTCTTCGCTCCCGGCTACACCATCGCGGCGGTTATCGCCAACGAGTTCACGGAAGCGACGAGCAATCTCTACCTCCAGTCCCTGATCGAACTCGGTCTGGTGCTTTTCCTGGTGACGATCATCATCAATGCGCTGGCGCGCGTGCTGATTCTATTGACCACAAGACAAGGAACCGCGCACCCATGAAATCCCGGCTTGCCTGGAGAAAATTCGTCAACGGCTTCATGCTGAGCCTTACCGGCCTCTGTGCGCTGGTGTCGGTTTCCGTGTTGCTGGTTGTTCTGGGCTATCTGGGATGGAATGGCTGGCAATATCTGACCTGGTCCTTTCTCACCCACCTGCCTGCCCCCGTCGGGGAAACGGGCGGTGGCATGGCGAACGCCATTGTAGGGAGCGGAACGCTGCTGCTGATCGCAGCCCTGACGGGGATTCCGACTGGATTGCTGGGTGGCATTTACCTGGCTGAGTTCGGTGGAAAGACGTTTACATTTCTGGTTCGCTACACGGCGGACCTCCTGAACGGCGTTCCCTCGATCGTGATGGGCATTTTTGCCTACACCCTGGTTGTTCTGCCCATGCACCACTTTTCAGCCTGGGCCGGAGGGCTGGCCCTCGGCGTGATGCTGATTCCCATCGTGCTGCGCAGCACCGAGGATTTCCTGAGAGCAGTTCCCATGCCTTTGCGCGAGGGCGCTCTGGCGCTGGGTGCCAGCAAGTGGAAGGCGATCGCCACGGTTGTGATTCCCGCGTCCATCCGCGCCATTGCCACGGGCGCTTTGCTGGGGCTTGCCAGGGTGGCGGGAGAGACCGCACCGCTGCTGTTTACGAGTTTTAATAATCAGTTCTGGAGCCACGGGCTGAACCAGCCGACGGCCTCGCTGCCCGTTATGATTTACGTTTACGCGACAGGGCCCTACGCCGACTGGCACCGCCAGGCCTGGGCCGCGGGCTTCATCTTGCTCATGCTGGTACTTGTTGCTAACATTGGGGCACGGTTGATTCTGTCGCGGAGCAGTCCGGTGCTGCGGGGATAATGTCATGGGAAATATCACTAACCCGGGAGTGATGATCGGCGTCCCGGGATTCGGACGGGCGGCTGAGGGTCCTGAAAAAGAGGCTCCTGAATCCGTGATGAAGATTTCCGTCAACAAGCTGGATTTCTACTACGGCGTGCGGCAGGTGCTCTTTAACATCAGCCTCCAGGTCCAGGAGGGAAGGATCACGGCCCTCATTGGCCCTTCCGGCTGCGGGAAGTCAACTTTTCTGAGGACCCTCAATCGAATGCACGAAACCGTCCGCGCGGCCAGAGCCGAAGGAGAAGTCCTGTTGGACGGCCGAAGCATCTTTGAAATGGACCTTGTTAACCTCAGGCGGCGTGTGGGGATGGTGTTCCAGAAGTCGAACCCCTTTCCCAAGTCCATCTACGAGAATGTTGCCTATGGTCTGAAGGTCAACGGAATGGCGCGGCGGGGGTTGATCGAGGAGGTCGTGGAGAAAAGTCTGAGGCGCGCCGCCCTCTGGGACGAAGTGAAGGACCAGCTGCACAAGTCCGCTTATGCGCTTTCCGGAGGCCAGCAACAGCGCCTGTGCATTGCGCGCGCCCTGGCCATCGACCCTGAAGTTCTGCTGCTGGATGAACCGTGTTCAGCGCTGGATCCGATCGCCACGGCGAAGATCGAGGATTTACTGTTTGCCCTCGAGGGGGCCTGCACCATCGTGATCGTTACACACAATATGCAACAGGCGGCCCGGGTGGCGGACCATACAGGATTTTTCCTCCTTGGAAAGCTCATCGAGTTCAACAAGACGGATATCATTTTCAAGAATCCTGCGAAGAAAGAGACGGAAGACTACATTACCGGCCGGTTCGGTTAACGGCGGGGGAGCGGCCCATTGCGCCATTTTGAGATCCAACTCGACGAGTTGCGGAAGAAGCTGCTGGAGATGAGCGGCCTGGTTGAGTCGTCCATCTACCGCAGCGCCCTGGCCCTGGTGGAAAAGGATGAGGAGCAGGTCCGCCAGGTGATGGAGAATGAGGCTCGCATCAATCGAATGCAAATCGAGATTGATGATCTGGCGACCGGCCTGCTGGCCCTGCAGCAGCCCATGGCCACCGATCTGCGCTTTATCACCTCTGCCATCAAAATCAACAGTGACCTGGAGCGCATGGGAGATCATGCCGTGAACATTGCGGAGCGGGCCCGCTCTCTGATGCACGAACCCACCATCAAGCCTTTGATCGACCTTCCTCAGATGGCCAACCTGGTTCAGTCCATGCTGCGCGAGAGCCTGGATGCTTTCATCAAGAGGGACGCCAATCTGGCGCGCAGCGTCCTTAAGTCCGACGACGCGGTTGACCAGATGCGCGACACGGTCTACGACGAGCTGGTGCAGTATATGGAGGCGGAGCCGTCGGAGATTCGCGGGTGCATCCACCTGATGTTTGTCGCCCGCAACCTGGAGCGCATTGCGGACCACGCCACCAATATCGCTGAAGACGTCGTTTTCCTGGTTGAGGGTGCTGACGTGCGCCACCACGCCGAAGCCTTCAAATAGCCGCTGGCCTTTCCAAACCTTCGGACCTCTCCGGCACCCGGCAACCCCGGCGCTTCCCAGCCGGCAACGGGGACGCCGCCGTGCCCCGCCCCTGCGAAAGTTGACTCAGCCCTCCCTGTGCGTGGCCCTGCCCTGCCTATACTGCCGTGGGGCGGCCTCAGGGACGATGCGAGATATTCTTTTCAGCATTTTTGATGCCGAAGTGTTATACTAAAAGAGCTTGATCAGTTTTTGTGACCGAATACCATTGAACCCTAGAGGCCACAGGATCTCCGATTTTGTGGCGTTTCTTGTTTTTGGAGAGTGGTTGCGAGAGCAGAACAAGTTAATTTCAATGCAACAAAGGAACAGTAGAACACTTATGGACAAAGAACAAGGAACAGTAAAATGGTTCAATGACTCGAAGGGCTATGGATTTATCCAGCGCGCATCGGGTGATGATGTTTTTGTGCACCATTCCGCCATCCTGGCGGAAGGGTTCAAGTCGCTTGCCGAAGGTGAAGCCGTGGAATTCGAAGTCACCAAAGGCCCCAAGGGGCTTCAGGCAGCGAACGTAACAAAACTCTAAAAGGAACTTTCGCTTTAGTTTAGGCCCGCGTCCGGCAGACTTGCCGGGCGCGGGCTGAAACCCTCCAACAAAGACACCAAAATGTCCATTCAAATTCAATATCTTGGGTTCCAGTTGAAGGCGAATGGCCGGGACTACTCCTATCGTGTCGTCAATCCCAAAGAAGGGGACCGCGAGTTCGTTCTGACTATTTCCAACCGTGCCTTTTCAGAGCACCATTTTCCCTATCAGGATGCTGCCGCACTCTGCTATCGGAAATTGCAAAAGGCGTTAGGCGCGGAAAGCCCTGAGCACCCTATCCCTCACCGCGCCGCTTTGTCCGATCAGGAACTTGACGAGTACATGGTGAGCCGCCGCCCGGTAAGAAAGCGAACCTGGTAGGTCCCGGCAAGATCCGATTCTCATCCAGCTTCTCCAGTTCAGCATCGAAAGCAATCCGATTATCGCAATATGCCAACCCTGTACCGGCCTGGAGTTCTTCAGGCTGGCGCACCTTTTTCCCAGTTCGTTTCGCATCGCTTACCGATCATGCTCGGCCCGCAGGAGTGTGACATTTGTCACGTCCGTGAGTGAGTACGCTCACTGAAAGTTTGCGCGCTGGGGTCTAGCGTATGAGTAGGGGTAGGCGCTGGCTTCGGGAAAGATTAGCAGCGTGTCTTCACCTTCGGTTGGCCCCATGATGGCGCGCCAGCGTCACCGGTTGTGTGAAAGGAGCATAACCATGGCGGGCAAGCACCTGACTGTAAAGTCCGAAGGACATCGTACTCCCTTCAAGGTCACGGAATTCCAGAAAATCTTCGATCGAATGCGTGAAATGCACGACATGATTTCGCGCCGTGCATTCGAGTTGTTTGAGAAGGGAGGCAGGAATTTCGGCCGCGACCTCGACAACTGGTTCAAGGCGGAGTCGGAGTTGCTGCATCCGGTCAGCATCAGCATTGAGGAGACCGATGAAGGTCTCAAAGTGCAGGCGGAAGTTCCGGGATTTAAGTCGCAGGAATTGGAGGTCAGCGTTGAACCGTACCGCCTGACCATCACCGGCAATCGGGAAACTGAAAAGGAAGAAAAGAAGAAGGGAAAGACCGTTTATTCCGAACGCGGCGCGGAAAGGATGCTGCGCGTTGTCGAGCTGCCGGTCGAAGTGAACACGGAAGCGGTCAGCGCCGTACTGAAGGACGGAGTGCTGGAACTTACGATGCCGAAAGCGGCTCCGGCAAAGAAGATCACCATCGAGAAACATGCAGCATGAAACTCCTTTGGAGGTGCTGGGCGGGAAGGGAGCCTGGAGCCCTCAGTAGCCAGTCGCTGGGACCCCCGGTGGGGTGGACGCAACCGCACAGGGCGGGGGCGTGCAATCCCCAGAGGCAGGGAAAAAGACTGCCGGCTTCCTTCCCGCCGGCGGGAGGTTCAACACAGTAGCAAGACTGACAGGAAGAGGAGGCCGAAATGAAAGGCAAGCCAACCTGGAAACCCGTCGGCCTTTCTGCAAATAAATGGAAACAGCCGGGACCGCGGCGGCGTCCGGTTCAGTCGCCCTCGCCGAAGCGGCTGGCCCCGAGACCCTTTGAGAGATCCTCCGGATTCAGGCAGGCTCCCTCGAAACCGAAACCCTGAGGCTCTCTTGCGGCCTGGTTCTTAAAGAACAATAAGGAGGATGTCATGTCAATGTCCCAACGACTCCAGGAGTTTCTGGATTCCAAGAACATCCGCTTTGAATTGCTTCCTCATTTTCCGGCATTCCCTGCCCAGAAGACGGCGCAATCGCTGCATGTTTCCGGCAAGCACTTTGCCAAGTCGGTCATTCTCCATGCAGACGGGCGTCTGGTGATGGCGGTTCTTCCCGCGTCGCACCGGTTGAACCTCCATGACCTCCGGCAGGAACTCGAGGTACGGCACCTCGAGATGGCGCCGGAGAGCGAGGTGGAAAAGGTCTGTGAGGATTGCGAGCTGGGCGCTTTCCCTCCGTTTGGACACTTCTATGGAATGGACACCTGGGTGGACCGCGCGCTCACCAAGTCGGAAGAAATCACGTTCAACGCCGGTACGCACACGGAAGCCATCCGCATGAAGTACGCTGACTATGCCGAACTCGAAAACCCCCTGATAGCAAGCTTTGCCGATCCGGAATCAATGGCGGCATAGCTACAGGGATTGATGTGTGCCATTTGAAAGACGGCCTTCGGGCCGTCTTTTTTTTGTTCCGAGCGCATGCTCGTGGCTTGTATGAAATGGGAATCTGAGTGAGAGAGCAAACACGAAATCTTCCGGCCCGTTTCGCGCCCGGCAGGGGAGTGTATGCGCGGTTCATCCGGTTGCCGCACATAAGCTTCCAACCTTGCCTCCGAATGAATGAAGCTGTTGCTCACCCCCATACAACAAAAGGCGGCTCAATGCCGCCTTTTTTACCCTTCCGTTCTGTTATCGGAGACCCGTGATCGGACCTCAGGAGAGTTCCCCATTGTTAGGGAGCCGCTCACCCAAAACTGCTGGGCGCTTTTGGCTATCTCTCCGTCCTGCCCGCTACGGCCCGGATCCTGGCCGTCCTGTCATCAGGTTCAACGGGTCTCCGGAGTTCAACCTAATTCCCTTACTACCCTCCACCTATTTAGATGCCTCACCCCTCCCGAAGGTTAACCTTATGGGTGCCGATTTTGGGGCCTCATTTATGCCGCTTTTTC
>CAVSWQ010000002.1:0-44342 GCA_963731705.1 uncultured Acidobacteriota bacterium | reverse complement strand
CGTGGAAGTTCCCCCGCATGGCTCATTGCAACGGTGGATTCCCATCACCGTGACCTTCGACCCCTGCACGCGGCCACTCAAGGCTGCGGCGCCTGAAAATTCCCAAAAGGCGCATTGTTATATTCATGGCAATGGAAGCATAATCGAACCCTGAGCAAACGCCCTGATCCCGGTCCAAATTTAACAACGGAGAGTAGCCTGCCGATGAAACACATCACACGTCGAAAATTTATGGGTAAGGCCGGATGGGGCACCGTTGCCGCCTGCTCGCCCATCCTCATCGCATCTGATGAGGCGGTATTGTCATTCGCCGCGCAGGATGCGCCAGGCAAGACGGCCGTCCTGGACGATTTCGAAACGGCGGAGTCGCTCAAACGGTGGGACGGCGAGTTGGCCCTCTCGCGTGAGCACGCAAGCCACGGGCTCCGGTCACTGAAAGCAACGCTGTTCCCGAAAACACTTTCGACTGAAAAACTTTCCAAAGACTGGCAGGGCTATGACCGGTTGCTCCTGGACATCTTCAATCCGGAGCCCAGCACCTTGATGCTGGGTCTGGGCATCTACGATGAACTGGCTGATGACGCAACAGCTGACTATCTGGATGAAGCTTTCCGTGTGGGGCGAGACCTCTTTCTCATTCCCGGAATGAATCACATCGAAGTGGAGTTGGGCGGATTGCAGGTTTCTGCGAGCACGCGCAAGCTGGCGCTCGACAAGGTGCGAAAGTTCACCCTCACAGCCGGTGGCCTGCGCCGGCCGGTTGTGATTTACGTGGACAACCTGCGGCTTGTAAAAGGCCCCGAAGGCGAGGCGACGGCTTCGCTCCGCCGGCCTGAAGATGGAACTCTCAGGCTCGGCAATGGCTTCATCATCCCGGGGCAGGTGGGCCCGCACGATGCCATCCCGGAATCTGCCAGCGTCAAGCGCAAGCGAACAGAAGCACGGAAGGAACTCAGCCGGCTGAAAGAAACGATCGCAGCCGCGCAAATGATGGGCCTGGAGACGATTTATCACGAAATCCCGCTGGTGACGGCAGAGCTGGGACTCGACGTCCGGACCCAGATGCCCTGGTTCAATAACGACAGGACAAAAAATGAGATGTTTGATTACGTGACGGCTTCGTGCCGTGCCAGCCGCCTTGACCTCGACGATCTGATCTCGGGTGCACGTCGTCTTCCCGACATCGACGATACCCAGGTGGGCAGGGTTTCCGTCCCCGCTTACCCCCACCTCAGAGGCCTCAAGATGAAGGACGGCTTCTTTGTCAACGACGACGGCGAACCGCTGCTGATCCTGTCCCTTCACTCGCCCAGCAAGAAGCTGACCCGGTTTTTCGCCACACCTTTCCAGCACATTGAGAGTTACACGGCCGGTGGCGGATCGCGCTGGACGATTGATCGGTCTCCTGTTTACGCGGCCTTCAAGAAATATCCCGACACTCACCGGGTGGGGTGGGACGGCTGGTGCGGGCACTTGATCCGCGACCGCTGGTCCATGGGAGGCGGCCGGGGAGAAGTGGTTATTTGCCTGGAGAGCCCGCACATCAAGCGGGCCATTGAACAATACATCCAAGACGAAGCGCCCGGCTGGAAGAAGAATCCCGAACTGCTTTACAACATTATGGCTTACGAGCTGCAATACATCTGCTACTGCGAACGCAGCCAGCAGATGTTTCGCGAGTGGCTGCAGCAGAAATACCAGAATTCTGTCAAGGCTGTGAACAAGTGCTGGAAGACGGAATTCAAGAGCTTCGACCAGATCGTCGCCCCTCCGACAAAGCACGCGGTTCCCCTGCCGGGCACCAATCGAGCCCAGTGGTTTGACTGGGCCTGCTTTAACCAGGAGCGCTTGACCCATCACCTGGCGTGGGTGAAGAGTGTGATGCGGAAGTTCGGGGCTGAAACACCCATCACCTCCGGAGGCAGTTCCAGCATGCTGGCAGGAAGCAATGGAACGTCCGGCATTGATGAGGAGTTGCTGATCAGTCAGGTTAACGACATCGTGTTGCAGGAAGGCGGCGGGTCAACCCTTGGAACCGACCTGGAGTGGGCGTTTGCCCTGCGGAAGATGCCTCTTGCGGACCCGGAACTGTCTGGTCAGGTGCGCGACCTGCTTCCGCAATTCCTGCACGGCAAGTCTGTGATGCAGCTCTATTACTGGCCTTCCCAGCCTAATGCACAATTTCCCCGTGGCAACGGGTCTGCCATCCCCTACAGTTGGCGGTGGCCGCTCAGCGATGTGGCGGAACTGCTGCGCGTCGCTCTCGATATCCGCCGGCTGAACAAGGAGATTGCCGCCTTCGCGACCGCCCAACCCGAGGTGGCCATTCTGTATTCAAAGACGTCGATCATCCAGGTCCCTCCCGAATTGATGCGTGCGCGCTCGACGCCCTATCTGGCCGAACTGAGGCGCGTGTATGAAGGAAGCCTCTGCCTCGACGCGAACACAACCTTTATTACTGAAAAGCAAATCCTCAAGGGGATGGCGTCCCGGTACAAAGTGATTCTCGTTCCCTGCCGCCAAACATCTGCCTCCGGAGGTGGCCCAGGCGCTGCTCGACTATGTGCAGGAAGGTGGGCACCTGGTGGTTACCCCCGAATCCCTCATGACCGACCCGTATCTTCGCCCTCTCGATTTCTTCGACCAGATCGGGGTCCGAATCCTGAACTCCGGCGCTGCTTCTGGCTATAAGCTGGGTGCGCTGGAACAGCAGTACGACCAGACAATGCGGCAGTCGATGGCGTCACGCGGCGCGGCCACAAGGGAAATCACCACGCTCCCCAGTGAAGAACTAGGCAAGACCGCGATCAAGCTCAGCGGCCGAGGCGTCGTCCAGACCCTGACAGCCGGCAGCGGAAATGCTGTGCTTGCCCGCTTCACGAACGGCCGGCCCGCGATGGTCAGGCACGCGCGAGGGCGGGGAAAAGTGTATTGCCTGGCCATGCCTCTCGAGCCCTCCAGCTACGCCCGGCTGCTTGACCGCCTGTTTGAGCACGCTGAAATCTTGCGTCCCGTCCGCTTCACGGACTCAGCAAGCCGGCGCATCTGGCAGGTGGAGGGGCGAAGCCTGCACCGGGATGGTGAATGGCTGCTTTACCTCGTTAATCATGGGGGTAAAAAAGAGATGGTGAAACTGGCGTTGCCGGTGAAGGCACAATCTCTAACGGACCTGCGGCGGGGCGGTAAGATGGCGCCCGAAGACCTCGTCGCGCTGGAGCCGGGGGAGACCCGGCTGATGCGGGTCAGCTAGCGGATGCCCTTTCCGCCGCTGCGCGTTTGACGATTTCCTCCAGCCTCTTTCTGGCTTGCTCAAGATTTCTGGTGTGGATCCGGCCGGGAGCCACCTGTAAACACACCGCTAAAGGGAGTGTGGCCGTGAAAAGACGATTGTTCCTGAAATATTTGACTGCTCTGACGCCCATGATGGGTGCTGAGAGTCTTGCTGCCCGCCGTGGGACCAACGCTTCCGCCGCGCAGGCCGGCCAGCCTGCGCCGGAAGGAAAATACCGGCCCGGCCGCATCACGAATGAGTACACGCAGTTCCTGCCGGGGGAAAAGGAAGCCCTGCAAAATGTGCCGAAGGTCCTGGCCATTGATGCGACTGGCGTGAAGGCGCAGCACAAGGGACAGACGAAGACGTTGAAAGTCGGCGAATCAGTCAACGGATGGCAACTGGTGGCCGTCCTGCCGTCGCTCAACGGCGTTTCGACAGCGGTGTTTGAAAAGCACGTCACCCATCAGGGTGCGATTTCTTACGTGACGGAACAGGGCGAAATCGCTCACATCCCGAAACGCGTCGGCGACCTCTCGAAGATCCGCCCCAGGCCCGTCAATCCGCCGGAAAAGCTGGGCGAACTCAAGCGCCCCAGGCAATACGTTCCCGGCCCGGATGTTTATGGCAATTACATTCTGGAGTCGAATGAAGACCCGTGCTACGAGAACATGGCGGCGCTGGGACCGGAATTTATCGGATGGACGCTGGTGGCCAACGGTGACACGGGTCCGGAAGGCGCGATGTGGCTGGAGCCCGATGGCAAGTCGCGCGAGTTTGGCACGGACCCGCAGTCACTCTGGGCGCCGGACATGACCGGCCGGCTGTTTGAGCCTCTCGACCGCCTGCCCTATCTCTACAATTATGTTCAAGGCTACAGCAAGCGAACTGCCATGGGAGGCTACCTTCCGGCCGCGGACATCGGCGTGTGGAACCCCGCTTTCAAGGTGGGATATGAGGTGATGGCCGTCCTGCCGCAGGGGAAAGACGCGAAGCCTGTGGGGCGCGTTCGCGTGATGCAGCCGCAGGGGCCGGAATTCGTCGAGCACTTCTGGAACGGGTCTCGTGAGGAGTTTTTCTCTGCACTTGTTGGCGTGTGGAACCAATGGCATCACTTTTTTGAAGACAGGATGAAAGTGGAGATTCCGGACCCGTGGCTGCTGGATGGCGCCCGGGCGGGGATCGCCCTTTCTCGCGCCAGCTATCGTGGGCTCGATCCCACCTACCAGATTGGCGAAGGGGCCTACACCAAGATTCCGGAACGCAGCCACGCGCTGTTCCCGGTGGCTCACTACGAATTTGTCTGGGTCCACCAGCTCTGGAACCTGACGGACGAGGTCGAGCCTTATTTCCAGCATTACCTCGAACAATATGTCCTGCCGGACGGCAACTTCCTTTACAACACGCAGGACCAGGTGGAAGCGCCGCTGAACGCCGGAGTATTTCTGGAGAACTCCGCTCGGGCCTACGAATATACGGGGAATCAGGATGCGCTCCAGAAGCGCCTGCCGGTGCTGAGGCGCATGGTCGACTTCGTTCTGAAGCGGTACGAGTACAGCAAGCAGGCCTTTCCACCGGACGACCCTCGCCACGGTCTGATCTGGGGCTCGCCCGAAGCCGACAACGGCGATCCTCGGAATGATTATCCGAACTCGCATCCTTATTATTACCAGAACGCGGCGTGGACCTGGCGGGGCCTCGTGGAGCACGCCCGCTGTCTCGATCGCGCCGGGCGGGAACAGCATGACGCGAAGCTTCAGCAGGAGGCGAAAAGGATTGCCGGGATCGCCGCCGAGATGCGCCCGCTCATCGAGCGATCCCTAAAGTCCGCGCTGGCTCGGCGCAACCCGGCGATGAAGCAGGCGGGCATCACACCCTTCACTCCGTTTGATACGGACCGTAAACCCACCGACCTGACGAGTTATGAGAACCACCGCTTTATGATGGACTGGTGGACCAGCGATTGGGGTGACTCGGCGCTTGACCGGGGCCACTTTGATCATCGAAAGATGGCCGGCGAGCAGATTCTGGGTCTGAACACTGACGGCGACTCGGTTCGCACATCGAACTTTATGTCGCACGGAACGCTGGCTTATCTGATTCGCCAGGATGACTACCGGCCGTTTTTGCTGACCCTCTATGCGCTCGCCTGCTACACCATGGATTCGGGCAGCCGTTATTCGCCGGAAGACGCCTACCTGCCGGGCGGGCATCCGGGCGAGGGCAGCCGGTACGGATGGTCGGCCGTCATCAACAGTGAGTTGCAGGTGGCGCTTGGTTTGCGCTGGCTGCTCTGCTATGAAGAGCATGACCGCGCGGTTGTCCACCTGCAGAAGGCCGCGCCCAAACACTGGTTTGCGGCCGGAGAAAAGATCCACGTTGAGAACTGCCCGACACGGTTCGGGCATATCAGCTGGACAACCGAATCGCTATCCGGACCCGGAAACTCCGTCCGCTGGCGCTGCCGGTTGAAACTGAAGAGGCCTCTCGCGGCCGATCTTTTCCTGCACGTTCACACGCCGGACGGACGGCCTTTGAAATCCGCCTCGATGGGGAACGTTCTGCCCGATCGCGTGATGCTGGATGCCACAATGATGGCAGGAAAGAAAGAACTGACGGTGAATATCGAGTAGTTCCGGCTTGATGAAGTTCATGCCGGAAGACAGAGGCTGGGTTACAATTTTCACAAGCTCTGGAAGTCGGTGAGGCGTCTGCAAATGGAAAACAGCCTGTGGACCGGCCAAAGCGGGATTGCACGCGTCTTTCTGCTCATTGTGCTGGGGCTCGTGCTTTACTTCGTGGGACGAATCCTTCAGCCTTTTTTCCCGGCGCTCACCTGGGCAGCCATTCTGGCGACCGTTTTCTACCCCGTTTATCAGCGAATGGAGCGCTATCTTCACCGGCGGGAGCTGGCAAGCGTCATCTGCTGTGTGCTGCTGACGGTGGCCATTATTCTTCCTGTTGTGTCGCTGGTGTTTCTGATGGCCGGCGAGTCCGTCAAGGCGTACAGGACCCTGGAAGATGTGATTGCCAGCGGCCTGCCTGCAAAGATCGCCGCCATCCACAATTCGGCCGCTTATAAATCACTGGTCGAGCAACTCCGGGAAATGGGTGTGCCTGAACCTAGCATCGGCGCCACCGCAATGCGGGCGGTCCGCGCCGGAAGCAGGTTTCTGGTGGAACACAGCGCTTCGGTCGTTTCTGGTTTTATGAACTTCATCATGCAGCTTTTTGTGATGTTATTCGGACTGTACTACCTTTTTTTGGAGGGGCCGCAAATCCTGCGCGAGTTGCGAAGCCTCATTCCTCTCCGGCCTGAGTACGAAGAAGAGATCATCCGGAAATTTACAGGCGTGGTTCATGCCACATTCACTGGGAGCCTGGCGGTTGCCCTGGTTCAGGGAGCGTTGGGTGGTCTGGGCTTCTGGGTTTTCGGCATCGGCGCCCCGCTGCTGTGGGGAGCGAGCATGGCCCTGGTTTCGCTCGTGCCGGTGCTGGGAACGGCTTTGATCTGGGGGCCGGTGGTGATCTTCTACCTGCTGACCGGGTCGGTGCTGAAAGGGCTTCTCATGCTGGCGGTCTTTGGCGTTGTGGTTGGTTCCGTCGACAACATCCTGAAACCCATCCTGATCCAGCGCGGGGTGGAAATTCACACCCTCTGGGTTTTTGTCAGCGTCATCGGCGGGCTCAGTGTCTTCGGGTTTCTGGGCGTGGTGCTGGGGCCGTTTCTTTTTACCATCCTGGTCGTCCTGCTCGAAATCTACAAAGTCGAATTCGGGAGTGGGGCAACAGTGGAACCCGGGTCCTGAGCTTTGCTGCGAAGATTGTACAAAACTTGCGGGCACGATTGTCTGGTATTGCCAGTTCGCACCCGGCGTCCGGAGTGCCGCTCCAGAGACTCCATCTGATTGACCTTTTCCGAATCCAGTTGCTAAGATGACCAAGGTTGGATCAACGGAGGGAAAACTGTGGACCGATATACACGCCATCAGCTGAAACATGATGACTTCCAGGAAAAAATGGATGCGCTTCAGGTTTTTGCTGAGGAGCACCTGAAGCAGATCATCCTGATCAGCGCGGCTGTGATTGTGGTGGCCGGCGCAGCGTGGTGGATGAAGAGTTACTACGCCCATCAGGAAGCTGCCGCGAATGCCGAGCTGCAGACCGCCATCTCGACTTTCCACGCATACGTGGGCAGCAGCCAGCAGAGCGCTCTGATGGGGGCGGGAGAAACCTACTCAACGGCCAAAGCGAAGTATCAAAAAGCCCTCACACAGTTTTCTGACGTCGTCAAAACTTATCCCCGTACCAAGGCCGCCGCGTACGCCCTGATCCAGATGGGCATTTGCCAGTCGCAAATGGGCGACGAGACAACCGCCATCAAGACTTTGCGGGAATCTGCAAAAAACTCCGACCAGGAGATTGCTTCCCAAGCCCGGTTTGCATTGGCCGGAGTCCTGGCCAAAACGGGGAAACCCGACGAGGCCGCGAAAATCTATCAGGGCCTTGCGGACCACCCTACCACCATGGTTCCTCGCGCCACGGCGCTGCTGGCCCTGGCGGACGTTTACCGCGCCGGGCAGCCGAAGCGGGCTCGCGAGATTTATCAGCAGGTCCAGAAGGAGTTCGGTTCCGACACCGTGATTGCCGAATCTCTCAAGCAGCAGCTCGCCACATTGCCCCAGTAGTCCGTGAAGTTCCGAGGCCGTGCCGCATCTGCTTTTTTCTCATTGCGGCGGTCACTTGTCTCACGACCGTTTCGTGATAAATTCTGAATAAGAACAGCACGTTTCGTCACAGGCGGCGGGGTGTGTTGCCATTCAATTCGAGGACTGCTGCAGATGCCTGAAGCCGAAAGGGAAACGCTTGAAGCCGACGTGGTGATTGTGGGCGCCGGCCCCGCCGGGCTCAGCTGCGCGTTGCGCCTTGCCCAGCTGCTTGAACAGCGCAACGCAAAGACCCACACCGGCCCCGCCCTTTCAGCCGAGAACATCTACATTCTGGAAAAGGCCGGGGAGATTGGCGCCCATTGCCTTTCCGGCGCAGTACTGGACCCGCGCTCGCTGCGCGAACTGGTTCCAGACTTCGAATCGAAGGGTGCGCCGCTCGAGTCACCGGTGACCGATGACGCGGTCTATTTCCTGACGCATCGAGGCCAGTGGAGATTGCCCGTTCATCCTCCTTTCCTTCAGAACCACGGAAACTACATTGTCTCGGTCAACAAGCTGGCCCAGTGGCTTGGCGGTCTGGTGGAAGCCGCCGGCGCGAACCTTTTCCCGGGCTTTGCGGGTTCTGAAATCCTTTACGACGGCCGGCGAGTGGCGGGTGTCCGCACGGATGATAAAGGAATCGACAGGAACGGAAATCCCAAATCCAACTTTCAGCCCGGATATGACCTTCGCGCCAAAGTGACGGTTTTTGCTGAGGGTACGCGTGGCTCGCTGACCCAACAGCTTGTCCGCCAACAGGGGCTCGACCGGGCCGCGAACCCGCAGGCGTACTCGCTGGGTGTGAAGGAGCTGTGGCAGGTTCCGGCCGGACGCATCAGTCGTGGACAGGTGATCCACACCGCCGGCTGGCCGCTCAGTGGGCGGCAGTTTGGCGGAGGCTTCATCTACGCGCTGGAAGAGACGCAACTTTCCGTGGGTCTTGTGGCCGGGCTGGACGCGGAAGACCCGCGCTTCGATGTCCACAACTGCTTCCAGCAATTCAAGACGCATCCTTTTGTGAAGGGCCTGCTCGAGGGCGGCGAGATGCTGCGCTACGGCGCCAAGACCATTCCCGAAGGGGGATATTTTTCGATTCCCACAACCGCCACGGCCGGCGCGCTGATCATCGGCGATGCCGCCGGCTTCCTGAATGCCCAGCGGCTGAAGGGCATCCACCTGGCCATCAAAACCGGCATGCTGGCGGCAGAGACCCTTTTCGAAGCCCTTATCCGGGAGGACGTTTCGGAGTCGGCGCTCAAACAGTTTGAAACGAAGTGGCGCGCAAGTTGGGTCCACGATGAGCTCTGGCAGGTCCGCAATTACCGCCAGGGGTTCGAGCACGGCTTCTGGCCCGGAGTGCTGCACGCGGGACTGCAGATGGTTACGGGCGGACGCGGGGTCCGCGCTCGTTATCCGCTGCGCAAAGATCACGAGCACATGAAGCGCCTTGACGAGACGCCGGAGGGGGCGGCAAAGATCAGGCCCGACGGGAAGCTGACCTTCGATAAGCTTTCAGACGTTTACCGTTCCGGAACCCAGCACGAGGAAGACCAGCCCTGCCATCTGAAAATTGCGGACTTCGACATCTGCAACAACCGCTGCACGCGCGAATACGGCAATCCCTGCCAGCACTTCTGCCCGGCCGCGGTGTATGAAATGGAGGAAAGCCCGGACGGCTCAGGCAAGCGGCTGAAGATCAATGCCTCGAACTGCGTGCATTGCAAAACCTGCGACATCGCCGACCCTTATGAGATCATCACCTGGGTGACGCCGGAGGGCGGCGGCGGACCACGTTACGATCGAATGTAAAAGAATGCCTTGTGGCCGCCGGCGATTGCGGAGGGCCCCCGGGGAATGAACGGATTTCAGACTGAAATATGTCAAACGCATCGGAGAAATTCGCAACAACAGTGAGCGGGCAGGCCGGGAACGAAGCCCGTAAGAAAAGAATCGATCTGGCGGAAAATCCCCGCGAGTTTACCTGCTGGCAGCGGTTTCAAATTTTCATCGCAAGCTGGCTTGGCTATCTTGCAGTGCTTGTGATCGGGCGGACGTTGCGCTGGCACGTGGAAGGATGGGAAAACTGGGAGGCTGCGAACCGGGCGGGGAAGGGCATCATCTACACCTTCTGGCACCGCGAGATTTTCTCGGCGTGCTGGTTCTGGCGGCGGCGGGGTATCGTGGTGATGACCAGCCAGAATTTTGACGGCGAGTATATCGCGCGCATCATCCAGAAGCATGGCTATGGCGCCTCGCGCGGATCGAGCAGCCGGGGCGCCGGGCGCTCGCTGGCGGAAATGGCCCGCTGCCTTCGCTCGGGGCGCGATGCCGCCTTCACCATCGACGGGCCGCGCGGCCCACGGTTCGTGGCCAAGCGCGGAGCGGTGATACTGTCGCGCTCGACGGGCGCCGCTATCCTTTGTTTTCATGTCGCCCTCAGGAACGCCTACGTTTTCAGCAAGACCTGGGACCAGACCCAGTTTCCCCATCCCTTCAGCCGCGCTGCCCTTTTTATCGCCCCGCCGATTGTGGTGCCCAAGAACGCTACGGAAGAAGAACAGAACCTCAGGCAGGAAGAAGTGCAGAAGGCGCTTGATGAATTGCGGCGGCGCGGCGAAGCGTGGGTGACGGTCGATTAGCCAGCCCCGGACTTTATCTCTCGGTATAAGCCAGGGATTTTGCCACCTTTATGAGCTCAGCGCGGCCGGCGCCTGCCGACCTGTTGCCGCGGATGGCAATCATAAAGCCGTCAAAAGGAAATACCAGGGCGTTGGAGTTACCGGCTTCCAGGCGAGCCTTCCACCTGCTGGGAAGCGTCTTGCCGCCCGGCGCGGAATCGCTTTCCATCCAGCTAAAGTACTGTGCTTCCACGGTTTCGCTTCCGATGCGCAGCGGGAGCGATTGGGGTGTGCGGCCCGTCGTTCCCGCAAAGGGTCTTTCCGTCATGGGTGAAACGAAAACCTGGAGGGAGCAGCGGATTTTTCTGGCCCAGCACCTAGGGTCCTTGTATTGGACTTCAATTTCAGTCTTTCCGGCGCCGAAGCCATCGGCCGGGCGCCGGTTGATTTTCCACAACTCGTAGCCGGCCGGCAGGTATTGCGGTGTCGGAATGACGGCGTTTACCGAGCCGGGAAATTCAGGGGGCATGTAAGCGTGCCGTGGAATTCGAATTTCCTGCTGCGCCTGCAAGTTGACGGGCGCCGACAATTGTTGTGGCTACGGCAGCGACGGCCAGCCAGTAAATCAGTCGGCGTCTCCATGAATAGACGGAGGCGAATGGGTTCCAAATTATAATGGATTGACTCGCGCCCATGTGAGGAATACCTCCTTGAGCGAAATCGGACGTACCCGCGGTCGAAGATCAGCTCTTGATTCCTTTTTATCTCCGATCGAGCCTTGCTGTAAAGTGAGAAGTTCGCACGGCGGGGATGAAGAATGCCAGGGCGGGAATTGCTTGGCCGGTGATCACGGCCAGCGAAAGATACAACCGGGTGGAACTGCGGACGAATCTTAACCTGCTTGAGGAGGAAGACGGGAATGGGAAGTGAATCGATAAAAAAGCTGGCGCATTACACGGCTTACCGGGCGGCGGGGCCGATTACGGTAGACGGCAAACTGGACGAGCCGTCGTGGGCGGTGGCGCCGCGTTCGAGCCCTTTTGTCGACATTGTGACGGGCGAGCCAGGGTGGTTTGACACGCGCGTTGCGATCCTTTGGGACGACAAAAACCTCTATTTCGGTTTCAGGGCTGAAGAGCCGGACGTCTGGGCTACGCTCACCGAGCGCGACTCAAAGATTTACGAAGACAACGACGTGGAAGTCTTCATCGCCGGGCAGGACGCTTACTACGAGTTTGAGATCAATGCGCTCAACACGATTTATGAAGTTTTCTGGATCTGGAAAGACCAGATGCAGCCGGGCGGGAAGTTCCACGGCAAGCCGGAATGGGACCCGGCCCGGCATAAAATCATGGAGATTGACGGCATCGGCGGGCACGTGCATCCGCGCGGCTGGCGTTACGGCTTTCTGGACTGGGACTATCCGGGGCTGAAGCATGCCGTGCACGTGGACGGCACGCTGAACAAGCGCGATGACGTGGACAGGGGCTGGACCGTGGAACTGGCGTTTCCGTGGAAAGGGCTCGAACTGCTGGCCGACGGTCGCTCGCTGCCGCCAAAGGACGGCGACGTCTGGCGCATCGACTGCTCGCGCTTCCAGCAGGTGAATCAGGAAGGCAAGCGGCTGGAAGTGAGCCCCGGCTGGACCTGGAACAAGCACGGCTTCTACGATTCGCACATCCCGGAGGTTTTCACCTACGTGCACTTCTCAGACAAAGTAGTGGAGGAAGGGATGAAGTGACCGGGAAAGCCCCTGGTGGGGGTCCATACAACCCCCACTTTCGCAGAGCTCGAAAGCAGCTCTGCGCCACCCTCGAAATTCTGTGCTACCCCGCCTGCTTTCGGGCTGCCTGCTTGAGTGCGGCGGCCACGAGTGGCCAGCCCTCGGCGACGCTCGGCACGCTGGGCTTCCAGCCCGAACCTTTCTTGAATCGGGCGTTGGAGACCCTCAGGGAGCGCGAGAGATAACTCCAGACGCCTCCTCCGAACGTGGCCTTTCCCAGCGCGCCCGGGAATCGGAAAGGTTTCGGCACGTGCACGGCGTCGGCGAGCGTATGCAGATAGTCTTTGAAGCTGACGGGATTTTCGTCCACCACGTTGTAGGTTCCGGCGGGCAGATTGAGCGAGCCCAGAACGGCGGCGCCTGCATCCGGAATGTAAATGGAACTGACGTAGTGGGCGCCCGAGCCGGGCTGGACCAGCAACCGCCGCCTCATCATGCTGATCATGTCCGCTGTCACGGTTGATTCGGGGCCGTAAAAGCCGCCAAAGCGAAGAACGATTCCGCGGCCTCCGGATTCTGAGAAGCGCGCCGCTTCCTTCTCGCCGTCGAGCGCGGAGCGGAGGATTTCGCTTTCACCGTCGTCAGTGGGGGCGTCTTCGGTAATCCACCGGGTTCCGGCGTCGGCATAAACAAATGCCACCGATTCGTGAACATAGACCTGCACGCCCTCGGCGATGCCCGCGTCCACCAGGATGCGCGCCCCTTCCGTGCGCAGCAGGTTGGTCTCCTGCCAGGCCGCCCGGTTGCGCATTTTGGCAATGGGAGGGATTTTCGTCGTCAGACGCAGGATGGCTTCAGAGCCGGCCACAGCCTGGCGTACTTCCTTCGGATCATAGAGGTCCACCTGGATCGGCTCAGCTCCGAGGTTGCGAACAGCGTCAGCTTTCGAGCTGGTTCGGGCCGTCGCGCGGACCTCGTGCCCGGCTTCAACCAGCGCCTTCACACTTGCACGCCCCAGAACACCCGTTCCGCCAGCAACAAAGATTTTCATCGCGGCCTCCAGTCTGTTGGGTCCTCAAGGTGCCTGTCAGATCGCTTGCTCGGGAGTGGCAGGTCTTGCAACCCGCAACGGGTCCCGACTCCCTCTAATTCCAATGGTACGAGCCGAACGGGCGTAAAACAAGAGTTCACAGGGACTCGCCAAAAAAAGTACCCCTGCAGACGGGCGCTTACCTAGTTGCGAATGATGCCACTCACAAGGCTTGTATGCGTTGCCAGTGTGACTGATACTGGAATGTGGAAATATGAATACGCTCGCTTGGATTATCCTTTTCAGCCTGCTGGGAAGCGTCGGCGTGGTGGTTGGCGCCGGGGCGTTGTTGCTGTTGCAGGATACGGCCTGGCGGCGGATGATTTCCATCCTGGTCAGCTTTGCCGTCGGAACACTGCTGGGCGGGAGCTTTCTGGGACTGCTGCCGGAGGCGCTGGAAAAGGCGGACAGCCTGCCGGTGTTTTCTACAGTGCTGGCGGGAGTGGTCCTTTTCTTTATCCTGGAAAAATGGGTGCTGTGGCGGCACTGCCACGACTCCGAATGCCCGGTGGACCGGGTGGCGGGCGAACTGATCCTGCTGGGCGATGCCGTTCACAATTTTTTCGACGGCATTGTGATCGCGGCTTCGTTTCTGTCGGCTCCGGCGCTCGGTGTCTCGTCCGCGCTAGCCGTGGTGGCGCACGAGGTCCCGCAGGAAGTGGGCGACTTTGCCATCCTGCTGCACAGCGGATACGGGAAAGGCCGCGCGCTCCTGTACAACCTGTTATCCAGTTCCACAACGTTGGCCGGGGCGGTGATGGCGTACTTTGCGCTTTCCTCCATTGAGCGCGTTGTGCCCTATGTGCTGGCCGTCTCTGCCGCGAGTTTTCTCTACATCGCCATGAGCGATCTGGTGCCCGGCCTTCATCGGGCGATTTCGCTGAAGAAAGCTGCTGTCCAGGTGGCGTTCATCGTTGCCGGAATTTTGACCATGGCCGCCATCCGGACCATCGCGCACGGGTGACGTTTGCGGCGAGGGGATGACATGTTCCCCCTCCAAGTGCCCATCTGGCAGACCGCTTGCATCGAAGCCCCTGATGCCAGGGGGCCTGTGTGCTTAAGGGAGGGCTTCGGCGCTCCCGGTCTGCTGCTCGTCTATGGCAGGCGCGGCTTTGCGCGTGAGGAGATAACCGAGAAGGATGCCGTAGACGAAGTTGGAAATTCCAATTTCAAATCCGTGGGCGAGGAGGACGTAACCCGGCAGGTAAGGATTTGGCAAAAGGAGTGGAGCTACGCCGGCCAGAATCGGAAAGGAGAGGCCCAACGTTATGGCCGCTCTTGCTCGTTGCCCTTTCATTCCGTGCACAACCGCAAGCCCTGCGGCGACGTACACCAGGCCGCGGAAAATCTCCATTTCCAGAATGCTCGACGGCCCTGGCAGCTTGACTCCGGCGTAAAAGTCCTTGACGAAGGGAAAGGCAATGATCCCGGCGACAAAGTAACAGAGGACGTACAGCAGAACGCCCAGCAGGATGCGCCCTACCCAGTTTGCCGCCGGGCGAGGCACGAGCGGTCCCGCCTCTTCCTGCGGAGTCTTCTTCCAGCAGCCAAGAATCAGGACCAGCAGCGGGCAGAAGATCAGCGCGGTCAGGAAGCCCGAGGCCATCATGCGGAAAACCTGAGGCGCTTTCAGCCCGACTTTGAAAAGCAGGGCTTCATCCAGCGTATTCAGTTGATTGATTCCGAAGTAGAGGACGAAGAGAGTTCCTGAAAGTTTCCATCCCTGCTGACGCGAGCTTGCGGCGACAAGCCCGAGCGCCAGAACAACCAGGAGGCCAGGCATGACCAGGAGGCAGAGTTCGGCAAGGCTCGTGGGGCGGCTCCAAAGGGCCTGCAAGGCCACCAGCGCCAGAGTGGCGCCGGCAATACGCAGAGTGAGACCGAACGCCTTCATCGGATTGCTCTCTCAGAAGCTGGAAGAGGCCAGCCGCCCGGGCCGGCCTCCCCTCAAACCAGGCACTCTATTTTATGACACCGGCTTGATTTCACGAATCCAGATGTTGCGATAGCGCACTGGATTGTGATGGTCCTGGAGAACCAGGGGGCCGGTGCTGCCCACGTCGGGTTTGTAATGCGGGAAGATGCGGTGTCCGGTGGAGCCCCAGATCTCCGTGTGGTTCTGCACCAGCACGCCGTTCTGGAAGACGGTGACGTAAGCAGGCAGATGGACTTCGCCACCCTGCCAGATTGCCGGCGTGAAGGCGATGTCGTAGGTCTGCCACTCTCCGGGAGGCCGGCAGGCGTTGACCAGCGGTGGGTGCTGGCCATAGACGGCGCCGGTCTGGCCATCGGCATAGGTGAGGTTGTGGTAGCTGTCGAGCACCTGGATTTCGTATTGGCCCTGCAGGAAAACACCGCTGTTGCCGCGTCCCTGGCTGTTGCTTTCGGGAGGCGTGGGTTCGCTCCACTCGAGGTGTAGCTGGATGGGGCCGAACTTTTGCTTTGTCTCGATGACGCCCGCGCCGGAAACAACCTGGACGTAGCCGTTTTCAACTTTCCATCCGGCGGGTCCGCCTTTCGCGGACTGCCACTTTGAAAGATCCTTGCCGTCAAACAGTACGATGGCGTCTGAAGGTGGTTTGCCCGGAGTCTGCTGGCTGCTGAAGGTGCCTGGAGTAATGACAGTTGGCCGCGGTCGCCGGCCGTCATGCACATGCCACTTGCCACCGGGCAGCATGGGCGTGTCCTCATAACCAATGGGTTCCTTGTGCTGCTGGCCGTTGGCGCGAATCTGGAAGCCAAGCAGCACGGCAACCGTAAGGACGGCAAAAAATGCAAGAAGAACCATGGAACTCTTTTTCATCGCTGAACGCTCCTTTGGATGCAGGTCATAAAAATTGAGCGAGGTATTTTTATCACGATTGGGGAAGAAAATCAGGTGGTTGTTTGAACCGCCTGCAGGAGGATGGCCCGGCCGGCCTTTCGGCGGACCGAATAATCCCGGATGGCTATCCGCCTGAATCGCTACGAACCAGTTGTTGCAGCCTGGGATAAAGGGCTTCAACCTGCCGTTGGGTTTCTTCCAGGCTGCCGGAGCCGTCGATCACAAAATCGGCGCGGCGGCGCTTTTCTTCCGCAGGCATCTGGCTGGCAATTCGGCGGCCGGCTTCTTCGCGGCTCAGGCCGGTTTTTGCCATCAGCCGCTCGATCTGTTGTTCAGGCCGGCACCAGGCGACAATCGTTTTCACAAAACGCCCGGGAATTCCGGTCTCATAGATCAGCGCCGCGTCCACGATAACAACCGCCACAGGATTTGCCGCACAATGTGCCGCGGCCAGTTGGCCGATGCGTTCGATGATGCGCGGATGGACGATACGGTTCAGTTGCTGCAGTTTGGCGGGGTCGGCGAAAACCAGGGGACCGAGTTTCTTTCGGTCAATGCGGCCGGCGGAGTCGAGAATTCCACGCCCGAACCGGGATACCAGTTCCGGAAAAGCGGGCGAGGATGGGAGCAGCATCTCGTGGCCGGCCTGGTCGGCATCAATGATGTGGGCTCCGAGATCACGGAGCATAGCGGCGACGGTGCTCTTGCCGCAGGCGATGCCGCCGGTCAGTCCAAAATAACGCGCAGAAGGGCTCATGAGTTTGAGTTGAATGGGGCCGTAAAAAGCGGATGACGCAGCGGGGTTTACCCCCAGCCATCCAACGACGGGCGCTCAGGCCTTTGCGGCGGCCCGCGCTCCACGGCGAAGCTTCGCGGCCTTGACGGTGTTGGACATCAGCATGGCGATGGTGAGCGGGCCAACGCCTCCCGGGACCGGCGTAAACGCGCCGGCCTTTTCCATGGCGTCCTCCGGCTGCACATCGCCCACCAGCACCGACCCTTTGGCCTTCAGCTTTTCCAGTGGCGCCGTTGGGTCGTGATAAATCTTCCGGACTTCTTCTTCCGTTGTCAGTCGGTTGATGCCGACGTCGATGACCGTGGCTCCGGGCTTGATGAAGTCTCCCGTGACGAAGGCGGGTCTCCCTATGGCGGCCACCAGGATGTCGCCCTCGCGCGCTACACCGGGCAGGTCCTGCGTCCGGGAGTGGCAGATGGTGACGGTGGCGTGGTTGTGGAGCAGCAGCATGGCGACGGGCTTGCCGACAATGTCGCTGCGGCCGATGACCACGGCGCGCGCACCCTTCATGGTGACGCCGCTGCGGCGAAGGATTTCGATGATCCCCGCCGGCGTGCAGGGAATCAGCCCCGGGCTGTTCCGGACGAGATTGCCCACGCTGACCGGATGAAATCCGTCAACGTCTTTGGCCGGGTCAATGGCTTCCAGCACCAGCTTGGAATCCACCTGAGGCGGCAGCGGAAGCTGGACCAGGATGCCGTCAATTTCGTCACGTGAGTTGAGGTCGTGGACCAGTCCGAGCAGACGCTCGGTGGTGGTGTCGGCCGGCCACTCGATCTTTTCGCTGTAGAGTCCCAGCGCTTCGCAGGTCTTCACCTTGCTGCGGACGTAAATCTGCGACGCGGGGTCTTCACCCACCAGCACCGCCGCCAGGCCGGGCGTGATGCCGGCAGCCTTCAGTTCGCTGATCTGCTCCCCGAGTTCTGCCTTGATTTCGTCACGGATTTTTTTGCCATCAAGAATGCGCGCGGACACTGTGGTTTCCTCCCTGGGGTGGAATAACCTGCCAGTTTAACATAACTGGCAGGCACTGCCCGCCGTGGCCCGCGGTGGAAAGGAATTGTGTGGAGGCCCAGGCCGGGCTTCTCCTTCAGAGCCGCGGATTTGGAACGCGCTAACCTTTCGACTATAATGCTTTTACGGTATTTGCCGTCTCCTGCTTGGGTGCTTCCGGATTAAGGGAAATCCGGCGCACGAACCAATCAGGATATCTGTCGGATGGTGCACTGTGGACAACCCAACTATGACTTCAGAAACGGGAAAGCGTTCTCAGGAAGAAGTGAAGCCGGTATACGGGATTGCGGAGATCATGAAGTTTCTGCCGCACCGGTACCCCTTTCTCCTGGTGGACAGGATCCTTGAACTTGAGCCCGACAAGCGGATTGTGGGACTCAAGAACGTCACCATCAACGAGCAGTTTTTCCAGGGACATTTTCCCGGGGCGCCGGTGATGCCGGGCGTGCTGATCATCGAATCGATGGCGCAGGTTGCGGGAGTGCTGATTTATCGCGACCTGCCGGACAAAGACAAGAAGCTCATCTATTTCAGTGGGATTGAAAACGCCAAGTTTCGCCGTCCCGTGTTACCGGGCGACCAGCTCCGCGTGGAAATGCAACTCCTGAACCGCCGCAACAACTTCGGCAAGATGAAGGGACGCGCCACGGTGGACGGCAAACTGGCGGCTGAGGCCGTGGTCCTGTTCGCGATTGTGGAGAAGCCCGGTTCATGAAAGCCCATCCCACAGCGATCATTCATTCCAAAGCCCGCCTTGCGTCGAGCGTCACGGTCGGCCCCTACACGGTGATTGGCGAGGACGTGGAGCTTGGTGAGGACTGCGAGGTCATGTCGCATGTGGTTCTGAACGGGCCGTCGAAATTCGGCAGCGGCAACAGAATTTTTCCCTATGCCTCCATCGGGCAGGACCCGCAGGACCTTAAATACAACGGCGAGCCGACTTTCCTGGAAATAGGCGACGGCAACATTTTCAGGGAATTTGTTACCATCCACCGGGGGACGGCGGGGGACGGCGGCGTTACCCGCATCGGTAGCCACAACCTGCTGATGGCTTACGTTCACATTGCCCACGACTGCCAGCTCGGAAGCCACATTATCATGTCCAACGGGGCCTCGCTGGCGGGGCACGTGGAGATTGGCGACCACGCCATCGTGGGGGCCTTCTGCGGCATCCACCAGTTCTGCCGGATTGGGGCTTACAGCTTTCTGGGCAGTTACACGATTGTGAACAAGGATATCCTTCCGTACTCCAAAACATCCGCCGACAGGCCCATGGGCGTCTATGGCGCCAACCGGCTGGGCCTGGAACGCGTGGGCCTGCCGAAGGAAGATATTGACGAGTTGCAGGCCGCCTTCCGGATTCTTTGCCGTTCCAGGTTGAACACAACGCAGGCTATCGAGAAGCTGGAAGCCGGCGGCATCCAATCCCCTCACGTGAGGGCGCTGGTTGATTTTGTCAAAACTTCAGCGCGCGGTGTTGTGAAGTGAAAGACGAAGCCACAAAAACAGGTACTGATGCGGTAGGCGAGGCCGCGCTCGAAATCCCAGCGGCAAAGGCCGCGGGCGATCGCTATGCCATCATTGCGGGCAACGGGCGATTTCCGTTTCTGGTGCTCGAGGCGGCGGTCGAGCGCGGCATTGAACCGCTGGTGGTCGCCATCAAGGAAGAGGCTTTTCCTGAACTGGGCAGGAACGCGCGACAGATTGAATGGTTGAGCCTGGGCGAGGTGGCCCGGCTGCTGGAGTTGCTCAGTGCGCGGGGCATCAACAAAGTGGTGCTGGCGGGCCAGGTGAAGCACGTACAGCTTTACAGTTCCATCAAGCCCGACGGCGTGGTGGAGCGGACTTTGAACGGGATGGAGCGCAAGAATACCGACGCGCTGATCGGGGCTTTTGTCGGCATGCTGGAGGCGCGGGGCATCCAGGTGGTGGATTCGACGCTGTTCCTCAAGCCTCTGCTGGCTGCCGAGGGAGAGATGACCGGGCGCACGCCCGACGAGGGCGAGCTGGCCGACATCGCTTACGGCAGGGAAATCGCCAGGAAAATTGCCGGGCTCGATATCGGGCAGACAATTGTGGTGTCAGACCGCGCCTGCGTGGCGATTGAGGCCATGGAAGGAACCGACGCGGCCATCGAGCGCGCAGCCGGCCTGAGTAACGGAAAGCGGCTGGTCGTCATCAAAGTCAGCAAGCCGCAGCAGGACATGCGGTTCGATGTTCCCGTAGTGGGCGTCAGGACGATCCGTGTGATGAAGCGGTCGAATGCGCGCGTGCTGGCTGTGGATGCGGGCAGGACACTCCTTTTTGAACGGGAGCAGTTGATTTTGGAAGCGAATCAGGCCGGCATTTCCATGATCGGAATGAAGGACTGACAGTTCTTTTGCCGCAGGGTGCAGTCGCCCCTGCAGCGGACCAGGGGGGCTTATTCCCAAGTTGCAGAAAGTGCCCGTGGCCGTTATCGGCGTGGGAGAGCACGGGAAAAGGCACGCACACGCGTTCAAACGCGTTCAGGGTGCGGAACTGGTAGGCGTGTACGACGAACGCCGGGATCACGCGGCCGTACTCGCTTCGGAGCTTGGGGTGAAGGCCTTCGAAAGCCTGGAAGAAACCCTCGAGGCTATCCAGGCCGTCAGTATCGTGATCCCCACTACGGACCACGCGGCCGTAGCCCGCCTGGCGATGGAATCCGGCAAGGACGTTTTGCTTGAGAAGCCGATTACGCGTACAGTAGAAGAAGCCGATGAACTGATTGCCATTGCGGATCGTACGGGGCGCATTCTTCAGGTAGGTCACCTTGAACGTTTCAATCCGGGAGCGTTAGCAGCCAAAGCCGTCACCCGCCAGCCCCTATTCTTTGAGATCCATCGGCTGGGAGTCTTCAGTCCCCGAAGCCTGGACGTGGACGTGGTATTTGATCTCATGATCCATGATCTCGACCTGGTCCTCTGGATGGCCAATGCTGAGGTGCGCGAAGTCCGCGCCGTCGGCCTGCCTGTGCTGACCAACCGGGTTGACATTGCCAACGCGCGGGTGGAGTTTGAAAATGGAGCGGTGGCCAACTTTACAGCCAGCCGGGTGAGCACCGAAAAAGTCAGAAAATTCCGCTACTTCCAGCCCCACGAATACATTTCCATCGATTTTTCCAGGCGGGATGCACTTTTGTTGAAGGTGGGGAGTGAGGGTGAGAACCCGGGGATTGCGTTTCGCAAACTGGAGGTGCAGAGTACGGACCCCCTGGAAGCCGAACTGGTGTCATTTGTGGATTGCGTCCGTACGAGAAGGCCGCCCCTGGTTGGAGGGCGCGAGGGCCGTTCTGCATTGGCACTAGCCGAGAAGGTCATGTTCTGCATCGAAGAACATGCGCGCCGTGTGAACGTTCCGTTGACACGGCCGGCAGGTCACAGCGGTGAATTGTAAATCCCGTCTGGCTCTTGATGGAGCCCAGGGTTCAACGGAATATGATTAGGTTATGAGCATTCAACCCGAGTTTCGGCTCCTGGTCGACCTTGAAACGGAAGTCGCCCGCTGGCGCCGCCGGACCTATTTCCTGCTGGCTGTCTTTCTACAGGTTGCGTTTGCTCTGATCGTGATGTTCACCCCGGGGCTTTTCACCCGGCTGCTGGGAGTTCCCGTCGTGCAGGTCCAGCCGAAAGAGGAACGGCGCCAGCAGCAGACGATGCTCTATTTTCCTCCGGACCTCCAGCGCTCCCTCAAGAAGCCTCCCCCCACCAATACGCTTTCTGATAAGAACCGGAGGGCCCAGGGCGAGTCCCCAAAAGTCGATAAGAATGGCTTGCACATGCCGTATATGCGGGGTAACTCCCGTTTGCCGGAAGTTGCCGGAGGCCATCATCCTCCGGCCCCGCCACCCCAGCCTCCGGCCGCCCAGCCGGCTCCCAAGCAGATGGCCCAGGCTCCCCAGCCGGCTCCCCCGGCGCCCAAAAACGAACCGCCGGAGGAGGCGCAGCTTCACCTGAGCACAGTGAAGCGGCCTGACATGAGTGGAAGTCCCCACATCAAAATTCCATCGTCCACTCCCGGCGAGGCCATCCAGCAGTCGCTTCGGGCCGCCATCCAGAATCCCGGCAGTCCGGGACCCGTCGGCCCAGGCGATTCGGCCGACCAGTTCCAGAATGTCCAGCCGAATTTTTCGACTTCCGGGCCAATCATTCTTTCGGACACGAAGGGAGTGAACTTCGGTCCCTATCTGGCGCGTGTGGTCTACATCGTCCGTCGCAACTGGTACGCCGTGATTCCGGAGTCGGCGCGGCTGGGAGAAAAAGGCCGCGTGGCCCTGGTTTTTGAGATTGTTAAGGACGGCTCTGTGCCCCAGCTTCGCCTGCTGGCGTCATCGGGAGCGTCGGCCCTGGACCAGGCCGCGCTCGCTTCCATTCGCGCGTCCAACCCCTTCCCGCCTTTGCCTCAGCAGTTCACCGGCAAGCATCTGGTGCTGGAATTCATCTATTTCTACAACATGGGCACGAACTATTGAATGGTTCGGCCTCGTCGGCTAGAATCAGAAGCGGGGAATTCAGGGGGTTGAGAAGAGATCTCTTGCAGAGCTACATCTCTGATTTTCCGCGACATTTGAGCCTTTCGGCCCCGTCATCACGACATGGAGAAACCTTCAAGGCTGCAATTGCTCGGAGCTTTCCTGCTGCTTGCCCTGATTCTTTGCATACTGCTGGGCGGTTATTTTTATCGAGTATGGTTGATGAGATAGTTCAGGATTATCCTCTGATCGCCATCGCCGGTCCTACAGCATCCGGCAAGTCAGAGCTTGCGATTTTTCTGGCCGCACGCCTGGGCGGTGAAGTTGTCAGCTACGACTCCGTTCAGTTCTATCGCGGCTTTGACATCGGGACGGGGAAACTTCCACCCGAAGGGCGCAAAGGCATTCCCCACCACCTGCTGGATTGCCTCGACCCCGCAGAGCCTTTTACGGCAGGCGACTTTCGGCGGGAAGCGGCGAAAGTGATCGACGGGATTCGCGAGCGCGGCAACCTGCCGATCCTGGCGGGAGGGACCGGCCTTTACCTGCGAGCACTGCTGACAGGGTTGTTTGAAGGCCCTCCGCGTTCAGAAGAGTTGCGGACCGAGTTGCGCGCCCTGGCGAACCGCCGTGGCCGGGAGTTTGTCCACCGGCTGCTGATGCGCCTGGATCCTGCAGCAGCCTGCCGAGTTGATCCACGCGACCTGCAAAAGGTGATCCGCTCCGTCGAGGTCTGTGTCGTTGCCCGGCAGGCCATCTCTACGCTGCAGGCGCGCGGCCGCGAACCGCTGGCCGGGTACCAGCATTTCAAGATCGGACTCAACCCGGACCGCGAGGTGCTCTACGCCCGCATCAACCGGCGCGTGGAGAAGATGTTTGCCACAGGATTGGAAGAAGAAACCCGGCGTATGCTGATGCGGCCGGATGCCCGAACCCTCAAAGGTCTGGGTTCGTTAGGCTACCGCCAGGTTGCGGCAGCCTTGTGTGGCGAAACCACCATGGAGGCTGCCGTTCGCGACACTCAAATCGCCACCAGGCAATATGCCAAGCGCCAGATGACCTGGTTCCGGCGGGAACCTGCAATGAACTGGTTTTCAGGGTTTGGGGACGACCCGGCCATCCAGCGGCAGGTGCTGGGCGCGCTGAAAGTTTGGCTTGCATCAAAATTAAACGGGGCTTCCTGCCTGCCGAAAGTTGTATCCTTGTAAGGGATGGCAGGACCGTGACTGCATTGGCGAATAACAGGATCATTATGGAAAAACAACAGAATATACAGGACGGTTTCTTAAATTCCCTGCGAAAGGAAAAATCGCTGGTCACGATTTATCTGATGAGCGGCGTCAAGCTCACCGGAAGAATTCGCAGCTTTGACAAATTCGCCGTTATTCTGGACAGCAACGGCATGGAACAGTTGATCTTCAAGCACGCGATTTCGACCGTGCTGTTGAATCGCACCAACAACACTGCAGCTTCGTCGGCGTCCCCGGGAGGTTAGTTGGAAATTCTCCAGCAGCAGGCCTTTGAGAAAGCGTTCCTGGTGGGGTGGGTCCAGACGCGGAGGGGGAGAATCGTTGCTGACTATGACCCGGAAGAAAGTCTGGAGGAACTGCACGAACTGGCTGAAAGCGCTGGCGTCCACGTGGTGGGGTCCGTGTTGCAACGCTCGCCGGAAGCCGACTCCGCCACCCTCGTGGGGCGGGGCAAGGCGCGCGAGATTTACGCCGAGGCCCACGCCGCCCAGGCTGACGTGGTTCTCTTCGATCACGATCTGACCCCGACACAGCTTCGCAACCTGGAATCGGTGCTTCACTCCAAGGTGGTCGACCGCACCCAGTTGATCCTTGACATCTTTGCACGGCGCGCCCGAAGCCGTGAAGGCCAGTTGCAGGTGGAGCTGGCCCAGTTGACGTATCTTCTGCCCCGCCTTTCCGGCCGTGGCACCCGCCTTTCAAGGCTCGGCGGAGGCATCGGGACAAGAGGACCCGGTGAACAGCAACTGGAGTTTGACCGGCGCCGAATCCGCGCCCGCATCCAACGGCTGCGGCGGGGAATCGCCAAAGTGCGCTCTGAGCGTTCTCTGCACCGTGCCCACCGCCGCGACCAGCGGTTCCTCACCGTGGCCCTGGTGGGCTACACGAATGCGGGCAAATCGACTCTGTTTAATGCCCTGACCCGCGCGCGAGTTTCAACTTCAAGCCGGCTTTTTGCGACCCTGGACCCTACGGTCCGGGCCATCCAGCTCCCCTCCCACCGGCAGCTGCTTCTTTCAGATACCGTGGGATTCATCCGCAAGCTGCCTCCGCACCTCGTGGCCGCCTTTCGCGCCACTCTGGAAGAACTGGAGGGGGCCAGCCTGCTTCTGCAGGTGATGGATGCCTCCCATTCGCAGCGGCATCAGCACGAAGCCACCGTGGAGAGGCTGCTGGAAACAATGGGTCTGGCCGGAATGCCCCGGCTGGTGGTTTGGAATAAGATTGACCTGCTGGATGAGCCGTTGCGGGCGCGTCTGCCAAAGGGCCCCAGGCAGGTGGAAGTTTCGGCCGTCACCGGTGAGGGCTTCGGGACACTGCACGAGGCGATTGACAGAGCCCTCGAAGAAGACCCGATTGTTGAGACGGAGTTTGAGTTTTCCGCCGGTGATGGCGAACGTCTGGCGCTTCTTCACCGCGCGGGCAACGTCCTTTCCACTCGCTACAAAGACAACCGTGTGAGGGTCCGCGCGCGTCTGGCCAAGTCGCTTTGGCAAAGGCTGGAATCGGAAAACAACCCCATCTCAAGTGTTCCGGCCCATCACTAAACCCCTGTATTTTTGAGGCTTGGAAACCTGTGGAAAAAGTTGTGGAAAAGAGTTTGCCCGTAGCGCCAGTCGCGGCTGGAATGAACTTGGCTGGAAATCGTGCTTTTAACGCGGTTTTGGATTTACCCTTTTTTTTCAATAGCTTAAGTATCGACTAATGATGACTTTCTTAATGAATGCACAAGATTCATGGTCTGACCAGGCCGGAAAAGGCCGCCGGAGTTTTGCACAAATGCTGGACCGGGGAGTTTCATGCAGTTGTAGCCTGCCACCCCCTGTTTTCGCCGGTTAAATCAATCCCTCCGGGCTATAGGCTCTTTGGGTAGCCGTAGCCTGCTTGCCGCCGCCCGGCACGGCAACGGCTCAGGAGGCGGGAATGGGCGGAGGGACATCATGAAAATGGAATTTTCCCCCCCGCCTAGACTTCTACTTCACAGATAGGTTCGGGGGTGCAACTCGCTTGTGAGGCGTGCGAAGTTAAAGCGAACACGTTCGGTCTTGCAGTGTGGATCGGAAGTGCGCGGAGACATGTACATGCGTCTGGAAGAGACGGAAGAGCAGGCTCAGATCTTCAGCCCTTATGCCGGGGCTTGTTTCGAAAATGGAGAAGCGCGTAAAAATCTCTCCCTTCAGTTCACTGACTTTCATTGACACCTTGCACCGCGTTGGCTATAGTGGGGGTTGTCAGTCAGGCTCCCTGCTGAAATCCGTTGAATTCCTCGGCGAGGGGACCTTTCTTCCGTGATGTTCCGCCGGGGATGCAAACTCCAAATCGATATGAATTTGCCTCTTTCGCTGACGGTCCTTAGGATCTTTTTTGTTCCCCTCATCGTCGTTCTGATGCTGACGAAGGGAAACAACATGGATCTCTGGGCGGTGGTGGTGTTCCTGCTGGCATCAGCCACCGATTTGGCTGATGGTTATCTGGCGCGGAAGCGAGGGCAGGTGACGGCGCTGGGAATTCTGCTGGACCCGCTTGCCGACAAGCTGCTGACGGCATCAGCCTTTATTTCACTGGTTTGGCTTCATCTGGTTCCGGCGTGGATGGTGGTCATCATCGTGGGGCGCGAACTGGCAGTCACCGGACTTCGCTCCATTGCCTCGGCGCAGGGAATGCTGCTCCAGGCCTCTGAGCTGGGCAAGACGAAAATGGTTCTGCAGGTGGCAGCCATCAGCCTCATTACCCTCGAGCCCCGCTTCCCGTCCACCTTGCTTGTTGGCATGCTCCTGCTCTGGGCGGTGGTGGTGTTTGCGCTCATTTCAGGCACGCAATACTTCTGGGATTTCCGCAGGAAAATGGAAGCCCGATTAAAGCATCAGATTCCTGGACAACTGGTGGTGATACCGGGCGGTAAGGATAAAGAGGGCGAGAAGGATGCCGCCGCTCACTGAAGAGGACCGGAAGATTCTGCTGAGGCTGGCCCGGCAGGCGATGGAAGAAGGCATTTGCGGAGCGGTGGAGCCGAAGGAGCTTCCGGGCCCCGCGCCATCCCTTCTGGAACCCCGGGGAGCTTTTGTGACCCTCCGCAAGCACGGGGAGTTGCGCGGTTGCATCGGGCACGTCGAGACCTCTGCACCCCTTTACAAGACCGTGCAGGAATGCGCCGTGGCTGCGGCGCTTGCCGATCCACGATTTCGTCCCGTAACACCCGATGAGGCGCCTTCGCTGCACATGGAAATATCAGTCCTCAGTGCGCCGGCTGAGATTGATCCCGATCAGATTGTGATCGGCGAGCATGGCCTGATCATCACCCAGGGCTGGCAGCGAGGCCTCCTGCTGCCCCAGGTCCCCGTCACCTGGCATTGGAACCGCGAGCAGTTCCTGGACGAAACCTGCCTGAAGGCGGGGCTTCCCTCAGACGCCTGGAAAAAGGGCGCGCGAATCGAGGCCTTTACGGCAGAGGTCTTCGAAGAACCGCCCGATCCCTCCGTTTCATCCCCTCCCGAAGGCACTGGCTCTCACCTTTCGACCCACTGACCTCCCCTTGCCCGCCAGGCTGTTCCTGCCTTCTTTGGTATCAATTCTGTTTTTTTGGAGGATGCCAAAAAAGCTCTTGACATCATGATTGAAAGTGCTAAGATTTTAGCATAGTGCTAATCTATTAGCACAAGGAGGGCCGGTGACAAATCACGATCATCACGACCATCACAAGCTCAGCCGCCGCGAACGCCAGATCATGGATGCTCTTTATCAGCGCCAGCGGGCCTCCGCGGCGGAAATCCGCGAAGCGCTTCCCGATGCTCCCGGCTATTCGGCGGTGCGGGCGCTTCTGCGCATTTTGGAGGAGAAAGGGCATATTCGGCACGAAGAAAAGGACCTCCGCTACGTCTACTTCCCCACAGCCCCGCGTGGGCGCGTAAGGCGCAGGGCGTTGCGGCATGTGGTGGACACTTTCTTCGACGGCTCAGCCGCCCAGGTGGTGGCGGCGCTGCTGGACCCCTCGACGGCGCAGGTAACCGACGATGAACTCGACCGCATTTCAGAGTTAATTGAACAGTCCAGAAAGAATGGTGTCTCATGACCGGAATTTTCCATTCCCTCATTCAGGTGACACAGTTTCCCTCTGCCATTTCCTGGTGGTGCTTAACACTTCTTTCGGAGGTTCTCATTAGGGGAACAATCCTGTTGCTGTTTGCCGCCGCCGTGGCCCTGGCACTGCGGCGCGCCTCGGCGGCGAGTCGCCATCTTGTCTGGACCCTGGCGTTGAGTGCGATGCTGGCTTTGCCAGTGTTGGTGCTGGCGCTTCCTGCTTGGGAGGTGCCAATCTTCGCGCCGTCCTCGTCCTTCCATCAGAGCGGGCAAGTGACGCCGAAAGAGGTTTTCGCGGCGGGCCCACAGAACCGTCAGTCTGCACCTGCGGAAGAAGCCCGGCAACCGGCCAGTCCGGCGTGGCCTGGCGCGATCCTGTTCATATGGGGAATGGGATGGATCCTCTTATTAGCGCGGATGGTGGTTGGGGAGACGCGCGTGCGCAGGCTTACCGTGGGTTCGCAACAATTTCAGACTCGCCAGGCAAATTCAGTTCTTGAGCGCTCCCTCAGGTACCTTCGCATTTCCCGTGCGGTCGAACTGCGCACCAGTGGAGAAATCGGCATTCCATTCACCCGGGGAGTCTTCCGGCCGGTGATCGCCTTGCCTGACGAGGCCCACGAGTGGACGCGAGAACGGCTTGAGTTTGTCCTGGCCCACGAACTGGCCCACGTCAACCGGAACGACTATCTGACGCAGATCCCGGCCCAAATCGTTTGTGCTCTGTTCTGGTTTCATCCTCTGGTCTGGCTTGCAGCTTTTCAGATGCGTCAGGAGCGCGAACGGGCGTGTGATGACATGGTCCTGAATCTGGGCCACCCGGCAGCTGACTATGCGGAATTCCTGGTGACGCTGGGCCGCAGCCTGCGGAGGCTCACCCCCGCGTGGTCAACGAGTATCGCCATGGCCCAATCCTCTCAACTGGAGGTTCGTATGAAAGCGTTGCTTGATCCCAAGCTAAATCGCAAACCTTTGGCGGCTAGCCGTGTTCTGTTTGCCGCGGTTATTGCAATCGCGCTGCTCGTGCCGGCGGCGGCGATTCGCGCCACCACCCAATATGCCACAGGTAACATTTCCGGCACCCTGCATGATCCCAGTGGGGCCGTTGTTCCCGGAGCGGGTGTCATCCTGATCAGCTCGGCGACGCAAACTCGAATTGCCTCCCGCACGGGTGACGACGGAACTTTCAGTTTCCCGGCGGTCCCGTCGGGCCGTTACCGGCTTGAGTTCGCCAAGCCGGGGTTTGCCCGCACACTGACCGGAGAATTTGAGCTGGGGCCTTCACGGGACCTGCATCAGAACTTCACGCTGAATCTCGGGTGGGTATCGGAGGAACTTGTCGTGCGTGGACATAGGCCCGCCGAAGCCGCCACCGTACAACATCACCCGCCGCGGCGCATTCGCGTTGGGGGCCTCGTTCAGGGAGCTAAACTTGTCAAGATCGCAAAGCCTGCTTACCCTGAGAGCGCCGAAAAGCAAGGAACGGAAGGCACGGTTATCCTGCGGGCTGTCATTGGGACGGAGGGCCAGATTCTTTCTCTCGAACCCTACAACGGTGCTGCCCCTGCACTGATTAAGGCCGCCATGGACGCTGTCGGCCAATGGCGATACCAGCCGACGCTGTTGAACGGGGTTCCGGTGGAGGTTGCGACCACCATCACGGTGGTCTTTCGACTGGATCAGTAATCCGGCAATGTGTCTTTTGCAGGCGGCCGGGACATTCTGCTCCACGCTGATTCAACAGCTTCAATTTGACAGGTTCTTGTTGGGGTGACGCTGGGAGTGGATTGGCGTTTCGGCCAGGGTGGATGAGGAATCCAACCGACGACGGGGACGAACCGATGCCCTGCGGTGGTACCGCGGCTTGGGCTCGTCCCCGCCTACCCCCACGTCGGTAAGTGAACAGGACCATCTACAGACAGGGGGTCTCCCGTTTATAAACCGCCCTCCCCTAAACAGGAGTTCCTGCGACCTGTGTCCCGATGGCGCCGGGCCGGTTTTTCCTGCTGTTCCCGGTGGCTGGATCGGTAAAGGTTACAGACTTGCCGATGGCCGGCAACTCAAGGGTGCGAATAACGCGCCTGTCACCCCTCCAGGTACAGACAAGAGCGTTTTGGACAACAGAAGCCGGGTTCTGTTCTTTGACAACAAAAATACCTCTGGGAGTAGACTGGCCGGTGCCGAGAATTTCCACACAGTGCAGGCCTTCTCCCATGGCCCCGTAATACAGGGCGTACTCCCCCGGGACCAGGACTATTTCGCCCCACGCAGCCTCGAAGGGGAGAGTGAACCTCCCGGCAAATTCGTTCGTGCGGAAACCAAGGGTCCGTGGGATGGCCATCCCGACGTGGGAGATGACAGGGAAAATCCCGACCAAGGTCGTATGGGCACGGATGTTCATGAGTATCTCTCCTTCCGCATCTGCGCAATATCCAGTACGAGTTGGCCGGGGTTCTCCTCTGCTCGCCGCTTGTCCCCCTCCCAACGGCTTCACCTGGTTAACTGCCTTTACCTATATAAGCGGGAAAAGGCGTCTCAAACTGTCATCGTTGGCGAAGAAAATCTTCAAGTCGTTTGGTTTGTTGGATTGGGGTTAGCCGGTATGATATTCTTCTGCCACACGGCACCATGATCCTGCGGAGGGGAGACGGCATGAGGCAGGGGGCATCATCGAATGAGGTGACGCTCTTGCTCCGGGCCTGGGGCGAGGGAGATGTGCAGGCTCTCGATCGCCTGGCGCCTCTTGTCTACCGTGAACTGCATCGTATCGCCCGAAGCTACATGGCGCGCGAGCGGATTGACCATACCCTCCAAACCACCGCCCTGGTCAATGAGGCCTACGTCCGGCTGGTCGACGCCCGGCAGGTGACGTGGCAGGACCGCGCTCATTTTTTTGCGGTTTGTGCGCGGGCGATGCGCCGGATTCTGGTGGATCACGCCCGTTCGCGAGGTTATCAGAAGCGTGGGGGCGGGGAGGTGCGCATCCAGTTTGATGAAGCTTGCAGGGTGGCATTGTCCGCCGACTCAAACCTTCCGGAACTTGACGAAGCGCTTGACCGGCTCTCGGCTATTGATCCGAGAAAGGGAAAGGTGATTGAAATGCGCTTTTTTGGCGGGTTGAGCGTGGAGGAAACTGCAGAGGCACTCAGGATTTCTCCGGAAACTGTGATGCGGGACTGGAAGCTGGCCCGTGCCTGGCTTTATCGGGAACTGAGCGCGGATCAAGGCAATGGAGCCTGAACGCTGGTCTCAAATTGAGCAGCTCTACCACGCGGCGCTGGAGATCGATGCACGCGAGCGCGGAGCTTATCTGACGAAAGCCTGCGCGGGCGACGAGGCACTTCGAAAGGAAGTAGAATCGCTGCTTGTCAGCGATTCCCAGGCGGGGGAGTTCATCGAATCGCCCGCCATCGAGGTGGCAGCGCGGTCCCTGGCAGCGGACGGTCCCTTGCCGGGCTCAGCCACACCGGCGCTGGAAACCGGGTCTGCGGTCTCGCACTATCGTCTGATCACAAAGCTGGGCCGGGGCGGCATGGGGGAAGTCTACCGGGCCCGCGACACAGGGCTCGGCCGCGACACCGCGTTGAAGTTCCTGCCTGACGAGTTCCTGCAAGACCCGCAAAAGCTCGACCGATTTCGGCGTGAGGCCTGGTCCGCTTCCGCTCTGAATCATCCCAACATCTGCACCATTTATGAAATCGGCGAGCATGAGGGGCGGCTGTTCATCGCCATGGAACTGGTGGAGGGGAAAACGCTTGCTGAAAAGCTGAAGGACGGCCCTCTGGCGATGGAAGAGGTCATGTCAAACGCGCGCCAGCTTGCTGAGGCGCTTGAAGAAGCCCACGAGCACCACATCGTCCACCGTGACCTGAAGCCGGCCAACGTGATGGTCACGGCGAAGGGCCGCGTCAAGATCCTGGATTTCGGCCTGGCAAAGCTGGTACGGCCGATCGAGGCGGATGCGCCAACCGAGGAAAGCCTGTTCCTGACCCAGGCAGGTGCCGTCATGGGAACTGTTCCTTACATGGCGCCGGAGCAGTTGCGCGGCGAACCTGTGGATGCACGCACTGACCTGTACGCCTTCGGGGAACTCGTTTATGAGATGGCGACGGGGCAGCGTCCATTTCGCGAAACCCAAACCAACCAGCTGATCTCGGCCATCCTGACCCGGTCGCCTCAACGGCCGTCCGAACTGAACCCGGAGATTTCGGAAGAGCTCGAAGCCATCATTCTCAAATTGATGGAAAAGGACCCGGCGAACCGGTATCAGTCCGCTCGGGAACTCATGGCGGACCTGGGCCCGCCGGACAGTGCTTTAAGGCTTCCTCTGTCGGCGTCCAGAAGGGTTCAGCCCGTCACGGCGCCACCACGCCCTAAGGTGAAGCTCGCCGTTATCGCCGGATTCGCCCTGGCTGTTCTGGCGTTGTTGCTCTTTATACTTTTTCCTGCTTTTCGACAGCAGTTCACGGGTTCGTCGTCCACGCCCAACGCCTTGCCCAAACAAAAGAAACTGGCCGTGCTGCCTTTCTCTGTGATTGGCGGCGACGCCAGCGACAACGCCTTCAGTCGTGGCCTTGCTGAGATCCTGTCTGCAAAACTCACACAGCTTTCTTCCGGCCGTTCGGTCCAGGTGGTCCCGGTTCGGGAGTTGTCCGCACGTCATGTCGAGTCACCCAGTGACGCGAAGAAGGCGTTTGGCGTGAACCTGGTGCTGACCGGAAGCCTCGAACGGGCAGGCGATCTTTTTCGCATTTCTTATGCGCTGGTGAATCCGTCCTCGGGTTTCCAGGTCAGCGCTGATACGCTCACGCTCCCGGCGGCTGATCCTTTTGGGATTGAGGACCAGGTGGTTGAGGGGACTGCCGGGATGCTGGGGCTGCACGTCCAGGCCGCCGAGCGGCAGCAGGTGGAAGCGCACGGTACGCAGGAAGCCAGCGCATTTCAGGACTATCTCAAGGGTCTTGGCTACATGCAGAACTACGAGAGAACTGAAAACGTCGATCAGGCGATCGATTCTTTTCAGTCCGCACTCAAAGTCGACTCCACTTACACGCTCGCTTACGCTGCGCTTGGGCAGGCCTACTGGCGGATGTTCGATACCACGCAGGACACGGATTGGGCCGCCAAAGCCCAGAGGTCCTGCAGCCATGCGGTGACGCTGAACGCAGATCTTGCCGATACGCACCTTTGCCAGGGCATTATGCAAGGCGGTACCGGGCACTACTCAGAAGCTGTTGCTCAGTTTCAAAAAGTCCTCGATATTGAGCCTGCCAATACCTTTGCCTATGAGGGCCTGGCCAACGCCCAATACAACCTGAAGAGGATCAGTGAGGCTGAGGCGACCTACCAGCGCGCCATCAGTGTCCGGCCCAACTACTGGGCGCCTTATAACTGGCTGGGAGTCCTCTATCTTCGTACCGGGGAAAATGAGAAGGCTGCGGAGATGTTCAGGAAGGTTACCAAGCTTGATCCCGGAAACCATCAGGCATTCTACGATCTGTGCGGAGCTGACTTTTATCTTGGGAAAACGGCCGATGCGGAAGAAATGTGTAAGAAATCCCTCGCTATCCGGCCCAACGGGACAGCGTATTCGAACCTGGGTACCCTAACGTTCTACCAAGGTCACTTCGATCGCTCGGCTGAATACTTTCAGAAGGCTGTTCCGTTTTCGCCCAAGGACTCGACACTGTGGGGTAACCTCGGTGACGCTTATCGATGGTCGTCTCATGAGCGGGCTAAGGCCGTTCCTGCCTACCGGAAAGCTGCGGCTCTTGCCCGGGAAGGATTGCGCGTGAATCCCAAGGATTACTCTTTGCTGGGGAACCTTGCACTCTACGAGGCGAAAAGCTCAAACATCAAACAAGCTATCCGGGACCTTGAGAAGAGCCTTTCCCTCGCGCCCAAAAACCTCCAACTCACGTACAATGCCGCGCTTGTTTATCATTTGGCTGGCCAGCAGGCCAAGGCCCTCGATTACCTCCGGCGCGCCCGGGACGGTGGGTATCCCGCTCAGTCAATCGGTGCCGATCCGGAATGGAAGTCCATGAAGGGCAATCCGGAGTTTCAACAGATCATTGGAAGCGAGAAGCGCTAAGGACACGGCAGGCACAAGACGAAGGGTATGGGCCGCAAGACACGGTAACTAATCGCGGCGCTGAGGTGAAAGTCCCGCAGCCGGGTCGCCGCGGAAGGCCGCTTCAATAACCCGGTGGTTTCTCCTCGAGTGTTATACTAAAAAGATCGTGATCAGGGGATTCTTCTGGACACTCTTGATGGCCCTGGGCCTGTGGGGCTCCTTTCATGTGTCACACCTGGCGAAGGGAACACCGGCGTCGTGCCAGTCTGCCTGCTCCTGCGGGTGCTGCATGCACGGTGGAATGTGCCCGATGATGGCGGCGAAAGCCCGCATGGAACACAGGTCCACGCAGGCGTCTGGCGCCAACCAGTCGCAGTCAGGTGTTTCCTGTTCATGCTCAGTGTCTCATCCGACCGTGCCTCTGATGCAGGCTTCACACGCGGACATGTTTTTCAATCTGCCGCACACGAGCCTTTCCTTTGAACTTCCAATGGCGACCAGGCGTGCCGGCAGGGACGTTGCATTTCTTCCTGCGCCCGCAGAGCGTCTTCCTGACCCGCCTCCGAAAGCTTTCTCCAGCTAACCACAAGACCTGAAATTCCAAGTGCTGAATTTGTTTTCGCCTGCCTGGCGGCGTGTCCGCTCAGGTGGAACTGTTGCTATTTACTGGAGGAGTGTTTTCATGAAGTTTGTCCGATTTGCGATTTTGTCGGCCCTGGTCCTGGCTTGTGCAGGGTCTGGGTATGCCACGATTTTCGGGAACGTGCGCGGCATCGTCCACGACCCGCAGCACCGTCCTATTCCAAACGCCCAGATTGTGCTCAGTGCCGCGGGCTCAGCGTGGTCGCAGGCAGCCCACACCAATCCGAACGGCGAGTTTGAGTTCACGGCAGTGCCGGCCGGTTCTTACATCCTGGCCGTAAGTGCCCCAGGATTTCAGCCTGCGAAGCAGTCCATCACGGTAAGTTCAGGCAGCGCTCCCATACTCCATTTTGCTCTGGAGATTGCGGCGGCAAAGCAGAGTGTCCAGGTGTCGGGTGCGCCTGAAACCCTTAACACCCAGGCTTCATCCACCCAGACCACCCTTGGCAAACAGCTCATCGCACGGACTCCCGGCGCCGACCGCACCAATAGCCTGGCCATGGTGACGGACTATGTTCCCGGGGCCTATATGGTCCATGATCAACTCCACGTGCGGGGCGGGCACCAGGTGAGCTGGGAAGTGGATGGTGTGCCGGTTCCCAACACAAACATTGCCAGCAACGTGGGGCCGCAGTTTGATCCCAAAGACGCCGATTTCGTGGAGATGAAAACGGGAGGGTATTCATCCGAATACGGCGACCGCACTTATGGAGTTTTCAACGTAATTCCGCGCACCGGCTTTGAATACAACAACCAGGGCGAACTGGTGGCGAGTTACGGCAGTGATAATCAGACCAACGACCAGCTGAGCTTTGGCAGCCACACCGACCGTCTGGCCTGGTTCGGAAGCTTTTCGGGCAATCGCTCCGACCGTGGACTGATGACGCCCGTTCCGGAGGCGATTCACGACATGGACAGCGGCCTGGGAGGATTCGGCACGCTGATTTTCAACGCCACTCCCCAGGACCAGTTGCGCCTGGTGGGTTCCGCGCGCGGCGATCATTACCAGATTCCCAACACGCCCGAACAGCAGAGCGCCGGGACCCGCGATTTTGACCTGGAACGCGACGCCTTCGTCAATTTTTCCTGGGTCCACACCTTTGGGCCTGGAATGCTGCTGACCGTTTCTCCTTTTTATCATTTCAACCGGGCGAATTTTGCGGGCGGGCCCAATGACACGCCCTACATTCTGGACAGCAACCGTGGTTCGCGCTACCTGGGCGGCCAGGCGACGCTGGGAGTGGTGAAGGGAAAACACAATGCGCAGGTTGGGCTGGAAGCCTTCGACCAGCGTGATGACACTTTTTTCGGGCTCAGGTCTGCTGAGGCTGCCGGCCAGTCGCCCATCCGGCAGCGTTACAACCCGGCAGGCAATCTGGAAGCGGGATTCCTGCAGGACCAGTTTCAGATCACTTCGTGGCTCTCGCTCAACGGAGGCCTGCGGCTCACGCATTACGCCGGTCTGCTTCAGGAAAATGGAATTGACCCGCGCGTGGGAGCTGCCGTTCGAGTGCCGCGGCTGGGCTGGGTGCTGCGTGGCTTTTATGGCCGGTACCTTCAGCCGCCGCCGCTCGACACGTTTTCCGGGCCACTGGAACAGTTTGCGCTGCTGCAGGGCGTCGCCTTTCTTCCTCTCCATGCCGAGCGCGATGAGCAATACCAGGCCAGCATCACCATTCCGGTGCGCAAGTGGATGCTCGACGCGGACGTCTTCCGTACCCACGCCCGCAACTTTTTTGACCACGATGAGATCGGCAGTTCCAACATCTTTCTGCCGCTCACCATTCAGGGAGCGCGCATTCAGGGCTGGGAAGCCACGCTGCGGTCGCCCCAGATCCTGCACCGGGCCAGAATCCACCTGGCCTACTCGCACCAGTTCGTCCAGGGTTTCGGCAACGTCACAGGAGGCCTTACGGATTTCGAGCCGCCGGAAGAGGGTTTCTTTTTCCTTGATCATGACCAGCGCAATACCTTGAGTACAGTGGTGACCACCACGCTGCCGGGGAGGGCGTGGGGCACGGCGACGGTAGCCTATGGATCTGGTTTTTTGGACGGCGACGGGCCCGCGCACCTGCCCCCGCATACCACCGTCGGGCTCTCGCTCGGAAAGTCGATTGCCGAAAACTGGTCGGTGGCCGTGAACGCCCTCAACATCGCCAACCGGCGCTACCTGCTCGACAACAGCAACACCTTCGGCGGAACGCACTACGCCTACCCCCGCGAGGTCTACGTGCAAGTGCGTTATCGCTTTCATTTCTAGGCCTTTGTGGTGGCCGGCGCCATGCGGCGGTGAGCCCGCGTTGACGTCCTCGTGGGCTCCGGCGGCCAGCGGAGCGCCAGCCCTGGCGGCAAGGTGTTTCGGCTGGCGCGCGATGGAGTTCTTCACTGCCCGGTAGCCTGGCAGGCGTTGGCCCCGGCGGGTTGCCCAGGGTGATCAACGGCCCGCATCAAGCGGCTACATGAGGCTCACCGGGCCTGTCCGAAGGGGCTCCAGCAAGCCCTCCAGGCTTCGTCTCCGGCTGGTTGTTCAGTGGCGCTTTTTCTGAACTGCTGACCGGGCTTGCTGGAACCCTCCTTTTCCGGGCCACGCCTGGCCCCGTCCCGCCTCTCCTCCCGGGTGTCAGAGGGGGTTCCCTGCGCCTCTTGTGGACAACAGCAAAATCTTGCGAGCAACGCACGATTCATACCCCGGTGAGGGCTCCCTCGCAACGCGGTGCCGGACTGCCCCTTAGATTTCCGGCGGTATCAGACCTGCTATGAGAATTGACGTCGCGTGCCAAGTATGAGACATTCGCCGATTGACGAATTCGGGAGCGGCGGATGTTTCTCAAGATTGAAGCTGCACTTTCAGTTCTTGCCCTGGTGCTGGCCTTCGCGGTTCCGAAGCTGGGTTCGCGCTGGTTTGAAGCCATCGAGCGGAGCTTCGGCAAGCTGGCGCAGCGGCGCGGGCTTTCGGTGGTCGTGGTGGGACTCACTGCCCTGGCCCTGCGCCTGGCCCTGCTGCCCATCCTGCCGGTTCCCACGCCGGCGGCCATGGACGAGTTCAGCTACCTGCTGATCGCCGACACTTTTGCCCACGGGCGGCTGGCCAATCCCACCAGCCCCATGTGGGCGCACCTTGAAAGCCCCCTGGTCCTCTGGCAGCCCACCCATGTCGGCATTTACCATCCCGCGCAGAGCCTGTTTATGGCGGTAGGGCAGGTGCTGCTGGGGCATCCCTTCTGGGGCGTCTGGCTGAGCGTGGGAATCATGTGCGCCGCCATCACCTGGATGCTGCAGGCGTGGGTAGGCGAAAGCTGGGCGTTGCTGGGCGGTTTTCTGGCCGTGATTCGGTTGGGAACGTACAGCTACTGGGCTGACAGCTACTGGGGCGGGGCAGTCGCGGCCATTGGCGGAGCGCTGGTGCTGGGGGCGCTTCCTCGGATGAAGCAGGAGCGGCGGGTACGGCACGCGCTGCTGATGGGCGTGGGCTTGGCCATTCTGGGCAACAGCCGGCCTTATGAGGGAGTGTTCTTCGGCATTCCGATCGCCGTGGCGCTGTTGGCGTGGATGCTGGAAGCTGAAGCGGCCGGAATTGGGCGCGTCGCTGCGCGCTGTTGTCCCGCTGCTGGCCTTCTGCTGGTGCTCACCGTGGTTGCCATGGGTTTCTACTTCTGGCGGATCACGGCAGCCCTCAACCCTCCCTATCTTCTCGCCGCGCAGCAACAGGGGGGGTGCCGCCGTTTCCCTGGTCCAAAGCTGACACCCGGAAAGCCGCGTTCCTTCTACCAAGTTCCCACGAATTTTCCCTGGCCTCTACAACTTCCCCGAGAGCGCTCACGGGCCGGGCCGGCAATCTTGCTCTCGAAGCAATAGAAGCTTGTTCTTCTGGAGCTTCTTTTTCGGTCCGTTTTTCCTTCCCCTTCTGCTGGCGTGGGTGGCCGCGCCCTACGGGTTTTCGCTGAAGGACATCTGCCCCGGCACGCGTTTCCTGGTGCTGGTGCGCGGCGTCACGCTGGCGGGCGAGGCGCTGCCCATCTGGTACAACGCGCACTACTCGGCTGAGCTCACCTGCGCGATTCTGGCGCTGGTCTGTTGCGCTTGCGCCGTTCGTTACGGGTTGGCGCGGCAAGGCGTGGGCGGCTTTAGACCGCGTGCCGTGCATTTTGATCATGCTTTTCGCCCGGGCGGTTCCGGCGGTTTGCGTGCTTCTGCTGGCCACGCGCATGGTGGCCGGCCCTTTAAAACTGCACCTGACGGTCTGTGGCCCCGCAGCGGCTTGCCCATCTGGTGCACCACGGCGCCCAAGAATCCGGCCCGCGCGGCAGTGCTCCACAAGCTCCGGCAGATGCCCGGCCGGCAGCTTGTGATCGTCCGCTACAGTCCCGACCATGATTCTACTTCAACGAGTGGGTCTACAACCGTGCCGACCTGGACTGCGAAGGTGATCTGGGCGCACGACATGGGCCCGGCAAAGAATCAGGAACTGATCGACTATTTCAAAGGCCGCCACGTCTGGCTGGTCCATGCCGACGACAAACCTCCCCGCCTTGAACCCTATCCCGATTCTCCGGCCGCTTCAGGGAGCCGTAGCGCATTCAAAAGACTGATACAGTGCCTTCCGGCAGAGGGCCGCAGCCCGCCAGCCACGGGAGCTCTCCCGCTTCACCTCGCGCGCGCTGAGGCGCGACCACTACGCCATCATTGAAGCTCCAACTTGGAATCCGAAAGGCCGGAGCCGGCGCACGCGCGCGCGCGCTCAGGCTGACGCGCCTGCATCTGCACGGCGCGGCCCCGGTATCTGTCTGGGCCGGGCCCCTTCGCTCTGCTGGTGAGTCCCGCCTGGGGCCTTCCGCCGCAGGAGCCAACCCCGTAAGCGCTCGCGGCGCACAATTTTCTATGCGCTGGCAGGCTTCTCAAGCCCCATGAACACCACAAGGCCCTCGGACGGCCGTGCCACCGTTTCATGGGAGGCCCGGGTTCCTCGATTTGCGGGTTCGGCGGAGCTTCATGAATTTCCGACGGCGCACTTCCACGGGCGCGAGAAAGGCAAATCTTCTGGACGCCCATCAGGATTGCAGCAACGGCCGCGACAAGAAAACAGGACGGCCATTCCCAGCACGCGGTTGGCCAGGGTCCACGGCGCCGCAATCGAAAACGGTGTCCCGAACATCTTTAGGATGCCTGCATAAGTCATTTCGTTGACGCCAATGCCGCCCGGAGTGGCCGCGATGACGGTGGCAAGGTACACAAACGGAGTTGCAGCCGCCAGGTGCCAGAGCGGGATGGCGGCCCCGACGGCCGCCGCAGTTTCACCCGCCATCAGGACAACCACCACAAAACGGGCGGCGGAAAGCAGCACCAGCCTCCGTGTCAGCTTTTCGCTCAATACGCCCGATTGCAGGAGGCCGAAGAATTTTTGCAGGTTTTCCGTGGAACGGTTTCGGCGCGCCAGCGCCTTTTCAAGATGGGCGGTCAGCCAACGGGCAAGCCGGATGAGCGGGGCGATGGCCAGCAAGGCCAGTGCTATCATTCCAGCGGCGAAAAGCAGCCACATCAGTCCGCCTCCGCCCAAGAACCATGTGGCCGCTGAAGCGACTGCCAGGAGGAGAACGTTCAGAAGGTCAAAACTTTGCTCAAGAAGTGTGCCGGCCGTTCCGCGTTTCAGGGCACTGCCGTAAAAGTGCGTCCCAAAGGTGCGGGAGGCGGTCATTCCAACCTGGATGGGCAGGACCTGCCCCAGCGCCATGCCGGTGCTGGTGAAGCCGAAGGCGGCAAGCCTTGAGGGACAGGGTCCGAGGTGTGCCTGAGAGCGGCATCCACGCTTCTCCACTTCTCGGTTGAAAGATAAATCAGCAGAACGTTCAGGAGAACCAGCCCGACCAGGGCTGCCGGGCGGGCCCCCTCGATTTCGTGCCAGGTTGAATGCAGGTCAATGTTTCCGATTCGAATGATCAGGATGATGAGAACGGCCGCCAGCGCGACTGAAGCAATCGCGAAAAGCACGCGCCGCATCTTCATGGGCGTCCCTTCTCTGGGAGGCTTTCACCTCCCACGGCATCAGACCCTTCTGGGGGAGCGAGGCGAGAGAGGATCTCCAGGTATCGTTCGATGGCAGTATCCCAAGAAAACTGCGAAACGGCGAAGGCCTGCCGCTCCACCATTTTGCTCTTTTCCGTTTCGGAGCTTAACACACGATCAATTGCCTTCAGGAACTCGCCGGCGGTTCTGTCGTCATCACCCACGAAGACCTTGGCCCATGTCGCAAGCTCCTCGAAACCAGGATCGGCCCCGCGCGTTTCTTCGCCACAGACGACCGGTAATCCGGAAACCAGGGCTTCCCTTGCTACCAGGGGGAAGCCTCCCTCACCAACGCTTGGGAGTATAAAAAGGTCAGAGCAGCGATAAAGTTCCGCAATGGAGGAGTCGTCCAACCCGGAAAGTGCTATCACGTTGTCTAGCCCCCACTTCTTGGGGTCAATGGGTCCCCATCCTGCTAACAGCCAAATCCAATCGGGGCGAAGGGTCGCCATCCGCTTGATTGCGTGCAGACCTTTCTTTCGCACAAAACGCCCTACATAGAGTACGATCGGGCGCTCTTCGGGCAGGCTATGCTTCGCGCGAATTGCGGAAGTAGTTTCCGATTCGCTCCGTGGATGGAACAGACGGGTGTTGATTCCACAATAAATCAGCTCCGGAGGCGCTTTGAACCGCAGATGCGAGTACGATGTCATCACAATATTGCCAATAAAGACAACCTGCTCCGCGTGAGACAACATCGGGTTCGTTACGACCACGGTGGCGACCTTTATTGCGAGGTCCATTAGAGCGGTGCCGGTGGGAACGCTCCGCGTATATTGGACGATGATAATGGGTTTACCCCGCAACTTGGCTGCGCAATAAGCAAGAATATTGGCCAGATATAACGAGTCGTGAAGAAACAGGACGTCTGCCTTGCGCACCTGGCGGAGGACTGTCCTGATACCGCGCAACAAGGGAATTGGAAAAGGAACTCCGGTCCGATTCTCAACAAAATTGTTGATGGCAACAGGGACGCAGCGGACCCGTCCGTCCGCTTCCGGCTCCTGACTGGCATCACCGGCCATCCAGACCACTTCATGACCCTTATCCGCAAAAGCATGAGTCAACACATCAGCAACAGCCTCAACGCCTCCTTTGTGGGACGGGAAATAGTGGGAAATCATCACTAATTTCATTGGCTCGTCCTAACGTCAGGATTCTTTACCAGCCGCTCCTGGCCGTTGGCAGTTGCTCGACTTATGAACATTTCCTTCATCGTCGCCTCAGGCCCAGGATGCTTAAAAAGAAGCTGCTGCAGACGATCTGGACGCCGAGGGCGACGGCGAAGACCGCGGGCATGACGATACGCAGCATGCGGTCGGGATTCAAAGGTCCGAAGCTTTCGCCTGCCCAGTTTGACACGGCGAAGACGGAGCCGACGATGCCGAAAGCGATGAGCAGGCCGCCCACCACCAGTCCCGTTTCAAGCTTAACCCAGCGAAAGAGGCGCGAGAGGCGGGGATCGGGAGGCAGCAGACCTTCGGTGACGGCAAAAACTTTGGTGAAGACGGCGAAGGCGACGAACTGAAATCCCAGCAGCATGCCCGTGAAGGCATAGAGAAGCGTATGAACGTCAAAGCCGATGCCGTGGATGACCACCGGCCCCGGCAGCAGGACGGCCGCCACAACCAGTCCCGCCAGAAACATCAGCATTCCGGGATAGAGGAAGAGCCAGCGCGGGCTGTACATGAGAAGAAAGCGCAGGTGCCGCCAGCCGTCGCGCCAGGAGCGCAGGTGGGGCGGACGGGTGCGGCCGTCGGGCGAGAGCGTGGTGGGCACCTCGCTGACCTTCATGCGCAGCAGGCTGGCTTTCACCACCATCTCGCTGGCGAATTCCATGCCGGTGGTCCGGAGGTCCATGCGCTCGAAGGCGGCTTTTGAGAACCCCCGCAGGCCGCAGTTGAAATCGCCCACCATGGCGTGGAAAAAGTTTCTTCCGATGGCGGAAAGAACGGGCGTTCCGATGTAGCGGTGCTTCCAGGGCATGGCGCCCTTGCGGATGCCGCCTTTGAAGCGGTTGCCCATCACCAGGTCGTCGCCCTCGCGGAGGCGCTGGACAAAGCCGTCGAGGTTTTCGAAGTCGTAGCTGTCATCGGAATCGCCCATGATGCAGTAGCGGCCCCGGGCGGCGGCAGTGGCCCCCAGCAGCGCCGCTCCATAGCCGCGCACCGGAACGTCAACCACGCGCGCCCCGAGGCTTTTGGCAATTTCCTGGGAGCCGTCGGTTGAGCCGTTGTCGCCAATGACAACCTCGCCGCTCACCCCGGAGCGCTGGAGATAGTCCTGCGCCTTGCGGATGCAGCTTGCCAGGGTCTCGGCCTCGTCGAGGCAGGGCATGATGATGCTGAGTTCGATATCCATGCTGATCAAAAGAGCGCCCTTTGCGGCAGGCTGCTCAATAGGAAAAATGGCAAGGCGAACCATCGCGCCCGGCACGCCTGCAGGCCCGAAAGGCCCCACGGCGGAGTAGTATAGCACGCGACCTGCAGGGTAATGACGGATTGTGCAACAACTGTGACACGGGCGTCTTCGCCCGTGCTGCGGAGAAAAGACACGGCCAAGATGGCCGTGCCACAAAACGAGAACCAAATCGAGTTACCATAGGGCAGTCGCGGCTACCGCCTGACGTGCCGGTCGGTATATAATGTCGCGGGCATTGGTTCCTTTCCTGAATGCCGCGATCTCGACCATGCAGACCGCGAAATCCACTGAAACAGACCGGCAGACATTGTTTTCCACGCTGAGGCGCAGGGCATTTTCTCTGCCTGTGCTGCTGGGCGTGCTGCTGGTGGCCGGCGCCTGCGTGGGCCGGTATCTGAACCTGATGAACGCCTCGCTGCACCAGCACGTCTATTCCGCTTACTGCTTTGAGGGCGACATGTGGTGGCACCTGGCGACGGGCCAGTGGATTCTGGCGCACCACGCCTGGCCAACCCACGATTTCTTTTCGTTCACGGCCTATGGGAATCCCTGGATCGCCGACCAGTGGCTGGGTGACGTCGTGATCGCCGTTGTCTGGGCGCTGGGAAGAATGCACGCCCTGATGATTCTGCTGGTGGCGCTGGCCGGCGGGATCCTGCTGCTGCTTTACTACTACGCCTGGCTGCGAAGCGGAAGCGTGAAGGCTGCGTTCCTGGCCTGCGCGCTGCTGCTGCCGCTGGCTTCATTGCCCATGAGCATGCGGCCGCAGATCCTGGGCCTGGCCTTTCTGATTGTGGCGCTGATCAGCCTGGAAAGGTTCCGGCAGGGCCACCGGAAAGCCCTGTGGATCCTGCCTCCGCTTTTCCTGCTGTGGGTCAATACGCACGGGACCTTTGTGCTGGGCTTCGTGGCCCTGGGCGTCTACTGGCTGGCGGGCTTGCGGCAACTTCGGCTGGAGTTTCTGGAAGCCGTCGCCTGGAAGCCGGAGGAGCGCCGCCACCTGGCGACGATCTTTCTGCTGTGCCTGCTGGCGTGCCTCATCACGCCCTACGGCGCGCACCTGGCGGCCTATCCGCTGCAGATGACCATCTTCCTGCCGATGATTCCACAGGTGGTGCCGGAATGGCATACGCTGGATTTCAGCCTCTTCTACGGGCATTGGTTCCTCGTCCTCCTGCTGGTGTTTGTGGCGGGGCAGTTGATCACCCGCAAGAAACTTCATTTGGCAGAGGTAGTCCTGCTGCTGTTCGCCGCCGCGGAAACCATTCTTCACGCGCGG
>CAVSWQ010000001.1:0-90222 GCA_963731705.1 uncultured Acidobacteriota bacterium | reverse complement strand
TGAAGGATTTCCGTCTGGCCAGGCAGTTCGCTCATGGAGGCCAGCGTGCCCAGGCTGGCCAGTTGTCCTGTGGGGCTGATCATCAACGTGTTGTTCATGGCGCGGAGCGACGAGCGGGCCGCGTTGGGAAAGCGAATGCGCAGTGTATAAGGCCGGTCGTTCACCACAGCCGGCTGGGCCGCCGGAACCCCGTCCAGCATGGCATCGGCTTCCGTCACCACGTCCTGCGGCGTAAAGCCCGCCTGGGCCGCCTTGGCCAGGTTCACGTGGTAAACGATGGCCGGGCCGCTGGTGGTGGAATCAATCCCGTCGTCGATATCCACTACTGGATGCCTGCCGCCCACCTGGATGTTGCCGATGGCGTCCGCCACCTTGGGCGCCCAGGAGCTGAGCAGTTCGGCGTCGGGAGAGAAAAGCTCGATAAAGACCGGCTGCGGACCGCCCGTCAGGTCGCCGATCATGTCCTGTAGTTTCTGGACGAAATCCACAGTCACAGCCGGTTCTTGCCGGGCCACCTTGGCGCGAATTTCATCCATGATCGCCCAGACGTCGCGGCTGCGGTCTGTCTTGAGCTTCACGGCGATATCGCCGGTATTGGCTTCCGTCACGGCGGCCAGACCCAACTGCAGCCCGGTGCGGCGGGAGGTGGTGTCAACTTCGGGCACCGCGCCGACGATCTGCAGAATATGGTCCAGCATGCGGTTCGTTTCCTCGAGTGAGCTGCCGGGCGGCGTCACATAATCCATGATAAAACTTCCTTCGTCCATGGGCGGCAGCAGATCGGAACCGATATGGCGGTAGCAGAAAAACGAGACCACGATCAGGACCGCGGCCAGCACCGCCAGCAGCCAGGGGCGCTCCAGAGCTCTCCGAAACCATTGGTCGTAAAAACCAATGATCCGGCTGATGGTCTTTCCCATCGAGCGTTCTTCCAGCGCCATCATCCTCCGCATGTCGATCTGCTCAGGCGTGAATTCCCGCAGGCTGCCGGAAGTTTCCGCTTCGCCCGTTGAAGCCTCAGGCGAAGTTGCAGGGCTCTCGCTTCCGCCGGGCAGGTCCGCCTTGGGTTTTGGGTGCAGCAGGTAAAGGCACAGATTGGGAGTCCAGGTGAGCGCCAGCGTGAGTGACGCGAAAAGCGCCACGCCCACGGTGACGGCGAGGGCGCGAAAGAAAACGCCGGTGACTCCGGTGATGGCGATCAGCGGCACAAAGACGACGATGGGCGTCAGCGTCGAGCCAATCAACGGCACGGTGAGTTCGTTCAGAGTGTGTGCCACCGCTTCAAACCGGCCTTCGCCCGCTTCGCGGCGCAAGACGACGTTCTCCACCACCACAATGGCATCGTCGATAATCAGCCCCACCGCGGCCGCGAGCCCTCCGAGCGACATCAGGTTGAAACTCTCGCCCATAAACTTCAGCGCAATAAACGTCATCAGGATGCTGATGGGAATCACCATGCCGGCGATGAAGCTCGATCCCCAGTCGCCCAGGAAAAGCACCAGCACCGCGGAGGCCAGGATGATGCCGATCAGGATGGCGTCACGCACGCTCTTGATCGATTCCCCCACAATCCATGACTGGTCGTAAAAATTGCTGACCTTCACTCCCGGCGGCAGCGTTTTTTCGATCCGCTGCATTTCCGCCTTCACTTCGGTGGCCACGTGCATGGTGTTGCTGGCGCGCTGCCGGTTCAGATCAATCAGCACCGCCGGCTGCCGATTGGCCGTCACAATGGTGTAGTTGGGCGCAACCCCTGACGAGACGCTCGCCACGTCGCGGACGTAAAGGGGATTGCCGCTGGGGTCCTTCTTCACATAAATATTGGCGATTTCCGGCGGATTTTGCACCTGGCCGCTGATCAGGTCCAGGTACAGCTTGTGGTCGCGTGTCAGCAGGCCCGGCGACTCAATCAGATTGGAGCGGTCCACCGCGCTCAAAAGATCGGAGACGGTCACCTGGGTCACCAGCAGCTTGGCCGGATCGGGCGTAATGTGGAATTCCGGCACCTGCATGCCCTGGATCACAATGTTTCCGACGCCCAACAGGCTGTTCAGCCGGGGTTTGATGCCATATGTGGCCAGATCCCAGAGCTCGGTTTGCGGCACGGTCTTGGAGGTCAGGCTGTAGCCCATGATGGGAAAGCTGGAAAATTCCAGGCGGTTGGTTTCAATCCTGGCTGTCGCCGGCAGGTCGGGCCGCACCCGGGCCACCGCCGCATTCACACGCTGCAGCGTCTGGAACATGTCCACATTCCAGTTGAAAAACAGGTCGACTTCCGCGGAGCCCCGGCTGGTGATCGATTTCACGTCCTCGATGCCCAGCACGCCGCCCACCGCTTCTTCAATGGGCCGTGTGATGGTCACCATCATCTGATCAATGGGCATCACGCCGTTGTCCACGCCGATGATGACCCGGGGGAAATTCGTGGTGGGAAAAACCGCAATGGGAATGGTGAAGCCCAGATACGCGCCCACCAGAGCCAGCGCAACAATCAGGAAAATGATCGGCTTGGAATCCCGCGCAAACCAGTAGGAAGACGCTTCCTTGTCGCGCGCGCCGGTGACCGGCGGAACATCGGGACCTGGCTGGGTGTGGTTGTTCATCTATGGACTAGTACTTCACCTTGGTGCCGTCGGGCAGGCCGTAGGCGCCCTGGGCCACAATCAGCTGTCCCTGCTTGAGCCCCTGGGTGATTTGCACTTTGCCGCCCTGCTCGATGCCGGTTTTGACCTTCGTCTGGTGCGCCACGCTCGCGTCATCGATCGCCATCACGTAGGGACCGAGATCGGGATCGGTCAGCAGCGCCTCCCGCGGAATCACCAGCGCGTCGGGCACTTTCTTTGCCGTCACCGTCACCGTTACCGTGGAGCCGGGCTTCAGTTCGCCGCCCGGGTTGCGGGCCTCGACCCACACCTGCACCGTGGTGCTGTTGGGATCGACCGCCGGGCTCACCACCGTCACTTTCCCGGCCAGCGGTTTCGAGGCGCCCGGCCCGGAAATCTCCGCCGCGTCGCCCACCTTCAGCAGCGCGGCTTCCGACGCCTGCACGCGCGCCCGCGCCACCACCTGCGACAGGCCCATCACGGTTATCAGCGGCGAGCTGGTGGATGCCATATCGCCCGGGAACAGCGGCCGGTCGGTCACCACGCCGTCAATGGGGCTGCGGATTTCAGAATACGAAAGCTGCGCCGCGGCGTTGTCGTAAGCGCCCCTGGCGGAATCCAGTTGTCCCTGCGCCGCCTTCAATTGCGCTTTCATGCCCACCGATTGCAATTTTTCGAGCGTCTGCTCGGCGCTCTGCAACTGCGCCTGCGACTGCGCCAGCCCCACCCGCGCCTGGTCCAGCTGCTTGCCGGCCAGCGCGCCCTGCTGGTAAAGTTTTTTGCTGTTGTCATAAAGCTTCTGGGCGGCTGCAAAAGACGCCCTGGCGCTTTCCACGTTGCCTTTCGCCTGGGTAATCTGCTCGGGGAGATTGGAGGCGGTGGTGCTCTGGTAATTCGCCTGGGCCTGTTCGTAAGTGCCTTTGGCCTGGGCGGCGGTCCCGGCCAGGTCTTTATTTTCCAGCACCGCCAGCAGTTGCCCGGCGCGCACGCGGTCTCCGCGCTCCACATAAAATTTCTGGATGGGGGCGCTGATCTTGGGCACGATGGTGGCCTGGTGAAGCGGATAGAGCACCGCCTCTGAGCTGACCTGCTGCTCGATTTCGGAGCGCTCCACCCTGACCGCCTGCACGGCAACCAGGGGCTCAGGTTCCGGCGCCTGCTTGCCGCCGCAGCCCGCCATCAGGAGTGAAACGCCCAGCGCCAGCCAAACCGTCATCCGGTGCTGCAATCCATGCCCTGGTTGATGTGGCATCAATTAAAAGCTCCCCGTGAGCGTCTGCAGGCTGGCCAGCGCCACGCGATAGCGCGCCAGGCCGGCCGCGTAACTGTTGCGGGCCTGCGTCAGCGTATTCTGGGCGTTCAGCACATCCAGCACCGTTGCGTCTCCCGACTTGTAACGCAGCGTGTTCAGGCGCAGGCTCTCCACCGCCAGGCTTGCCGAACTCTCCAGCGAGTCCAGTTCCGCCCGCGCCGTTCGCGCTTCATTATAGTAGGAATAAAGGTTCTTCAACACCTGCCGCTGCGCAAAACTCAGGTTCACCTGCGCCAGCTGCTTCTGATAACGGGCCTGGTGCAGCTTGCTGATGTTGGCTCCCCAGTGCCACACCGGCACGTTCAGGGTGGCCGTGACAAAGAAGCCCAGGTTGGGCAGCCGGCCGGCTTCCGGAAAGCCGCTGGCCACGCTGCGCAGCGCAAAGGCGTTGGCCTCGATTCCATAATCGACGTCAAATGACAGGGTGGGCAGAAAGGCCGCCTTGGCCTGCGACACTCCGTAGCGCGACTCGCGCAGGGCCGCCATGGCGGCGCGAATTTCCGGGTTGCCGGCCTCCGCCATTTTGGTGGCATCGGCCAGCGTAGGCAGCGGCGGAGAAGCGTTGAGGTCGTCCACCACGTTGAAGTTCTGATTGAAATCCGGAAACAGCATCACCGCCAGGGCCAGCCGGGCGTTGGCCATGGCCAGGGTGGATTCCTGGAACGCCTGCTTCTGCTGGTTGTATTGGATCTGGAAGGTGATCACGTCGCTGTGCGCCACCTCGCCGCCCTGCTCCAGTTGTTGGCTTGCCTTGAGAGACCGCCCCGCCTGGTCCAAAGCCTGCTGCGCCGTCGCGTACCCTCGCTCCGCCGCCACCAGCGCGTAGTAGGCCTGCGTCACCACCACCTTCAGCCCGCGCTGCGCAATCTCCTGCTGCGCCCGCGCCATCTCTTCCGCCGCCGTGGCGCGCCGGTATCCGGCCAGCGTAAAGGTGTCGGCGGAAAACGTCTGCCGAAAAACTCCCCAGGCCCGGTAAACGTGAACGCCGTCATTGGTCACATACCGCCCGCTGGGCACGATGCCGTTGCCCTGAGTCAGCAAGTTCCTGCATGGTGTAGTCCACCGAGGGCAGCAGGGTGGAGCGCGCCTGCGTCACACCGGCCCGCGCCATCTTCGTGGCCGTCACCGCCGACTGAAACTGCGGGCTGTATTTTTCCGCGCGCTCGAGCGCGTCCTGCAGGGTGAGGGTCAGCGGCGCGCTGGTGCTGTTGTTCGCGCCGGCGGCTGCGGGTCCCTGCTGAGAGTCCGGCCCGGAGGCCAGGGTGGAGAGAAGCTGGGCATCGGAAACTTTGGAAGTCCCCGCCGTGTTGGGTCCCTCGGCCGCCACGGCGCGCGTGCCTGCCCCGGCCGGCAGCAGCACCAGCGCCAGTGCGGCAAGAATTCCGCAGGCCCATCGCGCGCCCGGCCAGCCGCCCCAGCCCGCGCCGCCCCGCTCGAATGCAGGAACTTTTGGCGATTTTTTCCGCCGTTTCGTGATCTTCCGGCCGCTGTGCATGTTCACCTCCTGGTCTGTGAATTGTCGCAGATTATTTCTTCAGACTCACGCGCTTTCCGGCATGGCAGGGATTTTCTCTGCGTTTGCAGCTTGTACAAGCGTCGCTCAGAGTGGCATGGCCTTCCCGCCCATGATCCCGCCTTGCGGGATGGTGGCGCCGTCGCGTATCTTCGCGCCTTGGCGTCTTTGCGCGAGCTGCTTTTGATGTTTGATGGACACATGCGGCCCCTAGGAATGATCGTCGTCTTCCAGGTTGAGTACGGCCGACGGGCCCGCGGCCGACGAGACCCTTTCCCAGGCGCTGGTGCGCCAGTTGTCGGGGCGGGATTGTGCCGGTCCCCAGGCGGGCAGGGTCATCAGCAGTTGCTCTGAAAAACCGATCAAGTAGGGCTCATACATGGCGCGCAACTGGTTCAGCTTTTCGTCCGCGGCATGCTCTATGCACAGGGGAGTTCCGCAGGCGCCCAGGAGGCGGCGAATCTCGGTGAGCGTCGAGGGCTCAAAGCGGTCCTGGGAAACAAGCCGTGGCGGAATGGCCAGGGCCTGCGCCATGTCCACCAGGGCGTGCCGGCAGATGGCGAAGGTCAATTCCGCCTGCCAGCGCAGCGCGCCCTCGGTGTGGGCAATCAGCAGCGCGCAGGCGTCCAGGATGGTGGCCAGCGCCGACACCCACGACTGGTTGTTGTGCTGCGAGCGGAAGTGGCAGAGCACCGGATAGGAGAGGTGGCTTTCCATCAGCTCAGCCGCCCAGCTTTCCCAGGCGCGCAGGTATTGGTCGAGAGCCTCCAGGTTCTGCTGCCGGACGTGCCGCCGCAGCAGTTCCGGGGCGGTGGGCGGCGAGCCGGCCCGCGCGTCGAGCAGCGCGATGTTGGCTTCGCGGCGCGAAAACGCTCCGTAGAGCACCGGCAGATAAGAGATGACCACCGCCAGGAAGGCAAAGCCCATGCCCGCTTCAGCCACGGTCACAAAGCGCGCCAGCGGCGTGTGCGGCGTCACGTCGCCCAGCCCCAGGGTGAAAAAACTGGTGCCGCTCAGGTAAAGCTGCGTGCGGAACGATTGCACCGTCGCCGGGTCGCCCAGCAACGCGCCGTCGGCCCACTGCAACATTCCGAAGCTCAGAATCAGCCCGCCCGCCCACACCCCGAAAAGCGCCAGCACCGAGAGCGGCCCGTAAACTCCCAGAAAGCCTTCGCGCCGCTTGGCGGATTTGATGCGGCGCGCGGCGGCGAGCCACGGCGTCGCGGTATAGCGGTAAAACGCCCGCGTCAGCCGGTAGCGCCGCGTCACCCGCCGGGGCAGAATAATGGTTTCAAACGCGTCCCAGAGAATCACGCCCAGAAGGACGATCCCCGCGAGACCAACGAACACCGCCACGATTGCTTCCTTTCCCCAAAAGATTCCGCGAGCCGATTCTCTTAACTCTAGGAGCGAACCTCGGGGAAAGCAAGCCGCCGCGGGGTGGTGACTTAGTCTGCTTTTTGGCACGGGCGTCCTCGCCCGTGTTGCGGCCAAAAAACACGGCCAGGAAGGCCCGTGCCACAAGACGGGAACCAACGGGTCGCGCATACGTCGCGGTGTGTGCGATGTATGCGGACGGCACACCCGCGATGTTTCAGATGGCAATCTTGAGCTTGCAGCTTGCAGCCTTGCGTTCGCAGGGGGACATGGCTTCAGCTATGTCATCATGCCCGCTGCGCCTCATCACGGCTTCAGCCGCTGAAGCCGCGGGTTTTTCGGTTGCGGCAGAGCGCGGGGTCCCTTTCACCCCACCGCTACGTCTTGAACTGTTCGTCCACTTCCACCTGCCAGGCGCTGGCCAGGCTGTTGGTTTCATTCGCCATGCCCACCACGGCAAACAGTTCGGCCAGCATGGCGTCGGTCATGCCGGCCTTGCGCGCCCCGGCGGTGTGCGAGGCGATGCAGTAGTTGCACTGGTTGGTGACGCTCACCGCCACGTAGATCAGCTCTTTGGTCAGCCGGTCGAGCGCGCCCTCGGACATAATCTGCTTGATGCTCTCCCAGGTCCGCCGCAGGGTCGCCGGATCGTGCGCCAGCGCCTTCCAGAAGTTGTTGATCCAGTCCGTCTGGCGCGTTGCCATGATGTCGTCATAAACCGCCCGCACCTCCGGGCTCGCGTCCTTGTATTCAATCAGGCCCAGCGTTGCCATCCTGTCCTCCCTTGCCGTGATTTTCCAAAGCTGCGTCCCAATTGTAGCGCACGCTCTCGCTGCGGCGGCGCTCCTGACTTGCGGGAGCATCGGTTCTTCTTTTGGATTCCCGAATTCCGGTTCTCTCCCCACCTCGGCCATCAAGAATAGTAAAGCCCTCTCCGAGGGGAGTCTGTGCCCCGCAGCGCCGGGGCGGGTGAGGGGTCTTTTCGCAGCAGCGGTTTTCAGGAGGGCAGGGCTTCAGCCGCAGATGCGAACCCGCCACCCGGCGGGATCAACCCGCCGCTACGCCCATCCCAGGCGAAGATTTCGCTTGACAATCGGGCCCCACTGTGCTAGCCTACTATTGTAACGCCGCCCCCGGCGTTTTTCTGTTGGCCTGCTTGCCACTCTGAACAGAAGGTTCACCGCCGTCCCCCCTCCGGTGGCGCATCTGTCGGGTTTTCCGCGATGCATGCGCACACGGCACGTCAGGAGAAAACCATGCCCACTCAACAGCAGGACCCGGCCCCATCGCGCCGGCAGTCCCCGCGCCATCGCGCCGCCGCTCTCAAAAACCTCGAAAAGGCCTGGCAGGCCAACCGCTCGCAGTGGGAATTCACTCCCGCCCGCCGGTCCGCTTCGCTCTGGACCATCAAGAAGGCGCACATGGCCAACCGCATGCCCGGCCGGCCCGTGTCTGCCGCGCAGCGTGAAGCCGCCCGCCGCAACGTCGCTAAAGCCCGCAAAGCTCTGAAGGAACGTGGCCGCTCGCCCCAGCACCTGGCCAAGCTTCGCCAGTCCATCGCCAAAGCCCGCGCCGCCCGCAGCGACAAGAGCATCGAACGCCAGGCGCAGAAAATTCTGAAGCACGGGCTCTTCGCCCGCCGCCTGCGCGGACCGGTGGCGGCGCTGGGAGAAAATCCGCGCGATTACGAGTCCATCCACCGCCTGGTGGCGCGCTATCTCAACCCGCAGAACGGGGATGAGGAAAAGGTGGCGCACCTCATCGCCGACTCGCTCTGGCGGCAGCACCGGCTGTTTTTTGCCCAGGCCGCCTGGCAGCTTGAGCGGCTCGATTATTTCCTCAGCAAGGCCCCGCCGCTTGAGAAGCCCGACCCCAATGAAACCCGCCTGCGCGCCTACACGCTGGTCAGCGTTCTGCTCGACCGCGACGAGTCGGAGGACCGCGCCTGGCGACTGGTCGGCGCCACCGAACGCCTGCTGCGCCGCTTTCTTCGGTTGCGCTTCGGCCGCGATCCCAACTTCCATACCGACAGCCATGCATCCAATCCCTTCGCCGGCATCTCCCTCGCCGAGCGCCTCGAACTCACCGGCGACACCGACACCACCGACGAAGGCATCGAACTCTTCGATGAACTCGACGAAAAGTGGTTGTGACAATTTTCAGGAGGGCCGGGCTTCAGCCCGGCCACTATCGATTCCGCTGGTTGACAGCCGCCCGCGCGCCGTGACAGAGTCGAGTGGCGCGAACCTCCGGTTTTGAGGTCCGCGGTTTATTGCAGGAAGCGCGCCGTGGCCCTGTCCGCCGCCGGTTCCTGCCTGTTAATGAAATGGAGGCCTTCGGTGAATCCTTTTAGACTTCGCAATGTTTCCCTGCTTGCCGCAGCTTTTGCTGCACTGTTTCTCCCTGCCCTGTCCATGGCCCAGAAGCCGAAAACGACGACGCCGGCCACGGCTGCCCGATCGGCGCAACACCCGTCCCATGAACAGCAACTGCTGACCGACTTCGGCAACCTGGCGCGCTTCCGCGAAGCCAACCGCAAGCTCGGCCCGCCGGCCCCCGGCGAGAATCGCGTGGTCTTCATGGGCGACTCCATCACCCAGGGCTGGGACCTCGCAAAGTCCTTCCCCGGCAAGCCCTACATCAACCGCGGCATCAGCGGCCAGACCTCGACGCAAATGCTCCTGCGCTTCCGCCAGGATGTTATTGACCTGAAGCCCCGTGTGGTGGTGATTCTGGCCGGCACCAATGACGTTGCGGAGAACACCGGCCCCATGCCGCTCAGCCAGACCGAAGGCGACATCGTCTCCATGGCCCAGCTGGCCCGCGCCAACGGCATTCGCGTGGTGCTCTGCTCGGTGCTGCCCTCGGTCCGGTTCCCCTGGCATCCCCAGGTGCCCAATGTCGCTCCCAAAATCGCGGAGGTCAACCGGTGGCTCCAAGAGCTACGCCGCCCGCCACGGCTACGTTTACGTGGATTACTATTCCAAAATGAAAGATGCCGCCGGCGGCCTGCCCAAAAATCTCAGCCGCGACGGCGTCCACCCCTTGCCCGCCGGCTTCGCCATCATGTCCCCCCTCGCCCAGGCCGGAATCGAAAAGGCCCTCAAGTAGCGCAGGCCTTTATGGCCTGCGGCTCTTGGTTTGTTTTGGGGTTTGCTTTTCGTTGTTTGGTTCGCCGCTCGCACCTCAGGCCCTTGCGGCCTGCGGCTCTTGGTTTGCATTGGGGTTTCGTAGCGCAGGCCTTTATGGCCTGCGGCTCTTGGGTTTGTTTTGGGGTTTGCTTTTCGTTGTTTGGTTCGCCGCTCGCACCTCAGGCCCTTGCGGCCTGCGGCTCTTGGGTTTGCATTGGGGTTTCGTAGCGCAGGCCCTTGCGGCCTGCGGCTCTTGATTTTCGTTTGGTTTTTGTATTGGTTTCCGGTTCGCCGTTGGCAGATCAGTCCTTTAATGCCTGCGGTTCTTGCCTTTGTTTTTTATTCTTAGTTCTTAGGCCCTGGGTTTTGGTTTTCGGGGCGGTTTTCCTGGCTCCCGGCAGGCACAGCATCGACCCCGGAAAAAATATAAGGACCGCAGGCCGCAAGGGCCTGCGCTACAGATGCCCGAACAGACACCAGAATCAAGAACCCAAAACCAAATGCCGCAGGCCGTAAAGGCCTGCGCTACAGGCGGGAGTTATGGTCCGAGGGAAGGTTCACGCGGTCAACCGGCAGCGGACTCGTCCCACCCGGCGAATAATCGTGAATGCTTGACCATTTCCAATCTTCCGGTTTGGCCACGAGGTTGCGCCTGACAGGGTTGAGGTGGATATACTCCACGGCGCCGAGATACTCCCCCACCGTTCGCAGCGCATGCTCGTGAAACCGCCGCTGCCACAGGCGAATGGATTGGTTCCTGGCCACCCCGATGGCGCGGGTCGAGCGCTGCTTGATGAGCTTCATGGTGTCGGAAATGCCCGCCGGTTCGCGCGGGCAAAGGATGGCGTGCCAATGGTCAGGCATAAACACCCAGGCAGTCAGCAGAAAACCAAGCTGTTTCCGGCAGGTCGCAATGGCCTCAGCCAGAAGGGCAAAATCCCGATCGTCCAGCAGCATCACCGGGTCCGCGTAGCGTGAACTCTGTCCAGCCTGAGGCAGAATCCTGCGGACATTGCAGGTGACAAAAAAGTAGCTGTCGGATTGAACCATTCGGCGCAGGCGCGACACGGCTCGCCATTATCCCACATTTGGGCTCCCGTAGCGCAGGCCTTTATGGCCTGCGGCTCTTGCTCTATTTGGTCTTTGGTTTTTGGGTCGTGGGTGTTGGTTTGGGTTTTCAGGATCAGCATTCGTAGCGCAGGCCCTTGCGGCCTGCGGCTCTTGGGTTTGTTTTGAGGTTTGCTTTTCGTTGTCTGGTTCGCCGCTCGCACCTCAGGCCCTTGCGGCCTGCGGTTCTTGAATTTGTTCTGCGTTTTTGGTTTTACAGTTTGTTTTCCTGGCTCTTGACCTGGGCCCCCAGCGTTCCCGGCTGGCAAAACCTAAGAGCCGCAGGCCATAAAGGCCTGCGCTACACGAACCGCCCTTCCACCCCGCCCCTTTCCGTTGTATATTGTCCCCACCCAAACCACAGTACGCGAAAGGATCAATTCGTTAGGACCACCTACGGGGACAACAACAGGGACAATTCATGAACAGGGCCTATTATTCTGACTCGATATCCAACTTTCTAAATTCTGACATCAGGACGATTCTGGGCACGGTTGAGCTCGGTAATGATTTCCCATCGGAACTGAGCCAGCGTGATGCATGGGTGGAAGAGATTCAGACACTGAAATCGGTCTTGCCGCCATTATCAGGGAAGTATCTATTTTGAGTATTCGATTCCCCGAATGGGGCGGCGCATCGACGTTGTCCTGCTGATCGGACCAGTCATTTTTGTCCTTGAGTTTAAGGTTGGCGAAAAAGAATTCCCTTCCTATGCCACTGACCAAGTCTGGGACTATGCCTTGGACCTGAAGAACTTCCACGAGGCCAGTCACAAACGTTTCATCGCCCCAATCCTTATTGCCACCAAAGCAAACACTGCCAACCAATCTATAAGGCCAACCTCTCAACACAACGACCTGCTAGTTCCCATCGAGAGCACGGTGAAGACACTCGGAAGCGTCATTGAACGGGTCTTGGGCTTTGCCAAAGGTCCCGATATAGACGCCAAAGAGTGGGAAGCGGGGAGATATTGCCCAACCCCAACCATTATCGAAGCTGCGTTGGCGCTTTACGGTGGGCACTCAGTCCATGAGATATCCCGAAGCGATGCAAGTGCCATCAACCTAAGTAAAACAACCGAATCCATTACCTCCATCATTTCCACTGCAAGGGAAAAATCCCAAAAAGCAATGTGTTTCGTAACTGGTGTTCCCGGCGCAGGCAAAACGTTGGTTGGTCTCAACATAGCAACTTCTCACATGGATAAGGACAAAGACCTCTACAGCGTTTTCCTATCCGGGAATGGCCCGCTCGTTAAGGTTCTGCGCGAAGCGCTGGCAAGGGATAAGGTTCGTCGCGAAAGGGAGCGCGGGCGGAGCCTCAAGAAGGGCAAGGCAATGAGTGAAGTTAAGGCGTTTGTGCAGAACGTCCACCATTTCCGCGACGAATGCCTTATTGACCCGACATCCGCCCCCATCGAACACGTTGCGCTGTTTGATGAGGCGCAACGAGCGTGGGACCTAAAACAGACCTCAAGTTTCATGCTGAGGAAGAAGCGTAAACCGGACTTCAATCAGTCCGAGCCTGAATTCCTGATTTCTTGTCTCAACCGCCACGAGGATTGGGCAGTGGTTGTATGTCTCGTCGGAGGGGGGCAGGAGATCAACACCGGCGAAGCGGGAATCTCGGAATGGATTGAGTCTCTGAACCGCTCATTTCCGGATTGGCATATCTACATTTCTTCCCGACTTACCGACAGCGAGTACGGCGCAGGGGAAGTGCTGGACAAATTGGCCACGCGGCCGAATGTTGCTCGTAAAGACGAGCTGCATCTTGCAGTCTCGATGCGTTCATTCCGTGCCGAAAACGTATCGTACCTGGTAAAGCAGCTTCTGGACCTTAACGTCGAAGAAGCCTGTAAGACGCTGGAAAGTGTGACGCCGAAATATCCCATCGTCATTACTCGCGAGCTGAGTAAGGCAAAGCAGTGGCTGAGGGCACAAGCAGGTGGAACGGAACGGTACGGCATTGTGGTTTCTTCTCAGGCGCAACGGTTAAAGCCACACGCAATAGATGTAAAAACTCCAGTCGACCCAATCCATTGGTTCCTTAACGGCAAAGAGGATGTACGTTCCTCATACTACTTGGAGGATGTTGCTACGGAATTTCATATCCAGGGACTTGAGCTTGATTGGGCATGCGTCACGTGGGACGCCGATTTCAGATTCACGACCCACGGCTGGGAACATTGGTCCTTTGTTGGGGATCGCTGGAATCGGATCAGGAAGAAGGAGCGGCAAAGTTACCTCAAAAATGCCTATCGAGTTCTTCTGACCCGTGCTCGCCAAGGCATGGTGATCGTGGTCCCACCCGGTGATTTGAAAGACGCGACACGCAGTCCAGCCTATTATGATGCGACCTACGACTATCTGAAGGGAATTGGGTTTGCAACAATTTAGCTGGTGTGGATGGGAATTGTCCGCCTAGTTCCACCCTGCGTTGCGGATCCTGTTATGAGCCTTTCTGAGCCCGAAATACCCTTCCCCCGGCCTGCACGACTGAACAACCAGACGGAGACGAAGAAAAACGGCCCAAATCCGGCTGGCCGGGGTAGCGCAGGCCTTTACGGCCTACGGCCCTTATCTTTGTTTTTTGTTGTTTTCGATGATGGGTTTTCAGCATCAATATCCGCAGCCGGGCCCTTTATTCCAAAAAAGTAAGAACCGCAGGCCGTAAAGGCCTGCGCTACATTTCCCCGGATAACAACCAAAGCCGCAGGTCGCAAAGGCCTGTGCTACAGGCCCATACGCTTTGCCAATCGTGCACTGTAAAGGTAGAATAATTAGGTTATATACGGGGCAAAGACCCTGCTGAGGATCAATGGGCACATACTTTCAAACCGCACTGGGTAAAGTCATAGGATCAAAGAACGACCGCGAGCTGAAGCGGCTGGAATCGCGCGTGGAGGAGATCAACGCGCTGGAGCCGGAGATGCAGAAGCTCGACGACTCGGAATTCCCCCACCGCACCGAGCAGTTGAAGAAGCGCCTGGCCGACGGCGCAACGCTCGACGACCTGCTGCCGGAAGCCTTTGCGCTGTGCCGCGAGGCCGGCCGCCGCACCCTGAACATGCGCCACTTTGACATGCAACTGGTGGGCGCCATGGTGCTGCACGAAGGCAAAATCGCCGAGATGAAGACCGGCGAAGGCAAGACGCTGGTGGCCACCCTGCCCGTCTATCTGAACTCGCTGGAAGGCAAGGGCGTGCACGTGGTGACGGTGAACGACTACCTGGCCAATCGCGACGCCGCCTGGATGGGCCCCATCTACCGCCTGCTGGGCCTGAGCGTGGGCGTGATTGTCCACGACCTGGACGATGAGGAACGCCGCCTCGCCTACGGCGCCGACGTCACCTACGGCACCAACAACGAGTTCGGGTTCGACTACCTGCGCGACAACATGAAGTTTGAAATCAGCGACTGCGTGCAGCCCCAGCACCATTACGCCATCGTCGACGAGGTGGACTCCATTTTGATCGATGAGGCGCGGACCCCGCTGATCATTTCCGGCGCCTCGGAAGAGTCCACGGAAAAGTATTACCGCGTGGACAAGATTATTCCCCACCTGACGCCCAAAGAAGATTACGAAATCGACGAGAAGCTGAAAACGGTGAGTCTGCTGGAGCCCGGCATCGCCAAGGCCGAAAAACTGCTGGGGCTCGAAAACATGTACGACCCCGCCAACATGGAGTTTATCCACCACGTCTATCAGGGACTGAAGGCCCACGCGCTCTTCATTCTCGATAAGGATTACGTGGTGAAAGACGGCGAAGTCATCATCGTGGATGAGTTTACCGGGCGGCTGATGCCCGGCCGGCGATGGAGTGACGGCCTGCACCAGGCCATCGAAGCCAAAGAAGGCGTCAAGATCGAAAAAGAAAACCAGACGCTCGCCACCATCACCTTCCAGAATTACTTCCGCATGTACGACAAGCTGAGTGGCATGACCGGGACGGCGGAAACCGAAGCGGCCGAGTTTGAGAAAATCTACGAGCTGGAAGTGGTGGTCATCCCCACCAACCGCGAGCTGATCCGCTATGAGCACGCGGACGTGGTCTATCGCACCGAGCGCGAAAAGTTCAACGCCTCCATCGAGGAAATCAAGGAGTACCACCTGCGCGGCCAGCCCGTGCTGGTGGGCACCATCGCCATTGAAAAATCGGAGCGGCTGAGCGCCCAGCTGCGCAAGGCCGGGTACCTGCCGGCGCACTTCCAGGAACTGGTGAAGCAGGCGGGGCTGGAAGGCCGTACACTAGAAAAGTGGGCTAGCGACCTGCTGGCGCAACACGGCTCCGCCATGAACTGGCTGGTGCGCGCCGGGGTCACGATTTCCGTGGTCAGAAAGACATTGAAGGACGGCCGGTTCTCAGGCGTGGCAAGCTCATCGAACGGCAATCGGAACGAGTTTGTCAACGCCCTGCTCAAGCGCAAAGTTTCGAGATACTTCGCGCCCTCTGTCAGTTCGCTCGATGGCGAGGGGGTTCCGGAATTGGTGGAACTGGCAACCAAGGCTCCGGACAAGATCGTCCCGGTGCTCGACTACCTCATTGAAATTCAGTGCCGCCCGGAACGCCTGGTGGAGGTGCTGGAAAAACGGGAGATCAACCATAACATCCTGAACGCCAAGCAGCATGACCGCGAGGCACAGATCGTGGCTCAGGCGGGCCGCGTGGGCGCCGTCACCGTCTCCACCAACATGGCCGGCCGCGGCACCGACATTCTGCTGGGCGGCAATCCGGAATTCCTGGCGCGGGAAGAGTTTCGCAAGTCGCCGGAAAAGTATCGCCAGCAGGGCATCGATCCGGACCCGCCCGGGCGCCCGACCGCCGGCTCCGCGGACGAGATTTACCAGGCCTACATCAACGCCTACTCCGAATGGCGAAAAAAGTGGACCGAGTTCATCAATCGGTTCAAGAGCACCACCGACGTCGAACACGAGCGCGTGATCGACCTCGGCGGATTGCACATTCTCGGGACCGAACGCCACGAGTCCCGCCGCATCGACAATCAGTTGCGCGGACGCGCCGGCCGCCAGGGCGACCCGGGTTCATCGCGATTCTACCTTTCTCTTGAAGACGACCTGCTGCGTATTTTCGCCGGCGACCGCATCTCGAAGATCATGCACAAGCTCGGCATGGAAGAAGGCGTGCCGATTGAGTCGAGGTTGATTACCAAACGGATCGAAGCAGCCCAGAAGGCCGTCGAAGGTCAGAACTTTGAGTCCCGGAAGCATCTGCTGGAATATGACGACGTGATGAACAAGCAGAGGGAGACGATCTACAACCTGCGCAAACATCTGCTGCAGGGCGATGACCAGAGAGAGTACCTGCTCGACTCCACCGACCGGGTGGTTGACTGGCTGATAACGACCTACTGCCCCAAGGCCCAGCACGCAGACGAGTGGAACATTCAGGGGTTACAAAACGAGTTCTGGGCTCGTTTTGGCGTTGATCTCCGCAAACGGGACCTGAAGTTCGATCCCAAGTTGCTCGATCCTCTCGCAGAGGATCTGAAGCAGATTGTTCATCAGGGGTACGAAGAACGCGAGCAGGTCTGGGGCGCCGAGCGCATGCGGTTCCACGAGCGCATGATCATGCTCCAGGTGGTGGATGCCCAGTGGAAGGACCATCTTCTGGCCATGGACCACTTGAAAGAGGGCATTGGTCTCCGTGGCTACGGACAGCGCGATCCCCTTGTGGAATATAAGCGTGAGTCTTTTGACATGTTTGAGGACCTGATGGACCGCACGGAGGACGAAACCCTTCGCTACCTGTTCCTGATGCGAACTCCCGAAGAGGAAGAGGTGCTGATTCGCCAGTATCAGCAGCGGAAACGACGCGAGCAGGCGGAAATGCGCATGGTCGGTGGCGGCGCTATGGAAAAGCCTCAGCAGGTTGTCCGCAAGGAAAAGATCGGCCGCAACGATCCCTGTCCCTGCGGCAGTGGCAAGAAGTACAAGAAGTGCCACGGCGCGCCCACCGGGGTTGCGGCTGAAGCTGAAAAGTCCGGCGGGTCCGCGGCGACTCCCACCAAGTCATAAACCATCCGCTGAAAATTATCTTTTCAAACCAGGGCGACGCTCGCCGCTGCGGGTCCCATAGTCCCAGTCAGGGAACAGCTTTCTCATTCAAATGGTGCATAAGGATTTGCTGCGCCGTGAGCGGTGCGGAGCTTTGGCAGGCGCAAAGGTGGCGGCTGCGCAGGCCTGAAACAGAAAAAGCCCCCGGACCTTGCCGCTCCTCCTGTTGATCACCAGGAATCGCGACAATGTACCGGGGGCTTCTCTGATCATCTGTGGTCCCGCCGAGCGGCTACGGCATCATTGGCCGGCCGGACCGGGAGATATCACCACAAACATCGGTTGCCCACGATGAATGACCCGCAGCAGGACCTGGCCTTTGGCCTCACCAGCCAGCTTGCTGAAGTCAGTAACGTTATGAACGGGCTGACGGTTGATGCTTTCGATCACATCTCCCCGTTCGATGTACTCGGCGGCAGGACTGCTCTGGTCGATGTCGGAAACCACAACTCCGGCCACGTCGGTGGGAATGCCCAGTTGATCGCGAAGTCCCGGAGTCAGATTCTGTACCGATATCCCTTCAAGAGCGCTTCCTGTCGGGCCCTGTCCCGGACTGGCGCCAGCATTCGTGGGCCGCTCAGCCAGGGTCACCTTGATATCCATGGGTTTCCCGTTACGAAGAATGCTCAGCGTGACGGTCTTCCCGGGATCGGTTTGCGTCACCATGGCGGTGAGCGCACCGGCGTCGGGAACGGTTTGTCCATTGTATTTGCGGATGATGTCGCCGTTCTTAAGACCAGCCTTCCCCGAAGGCCCGTCGGATTCAACGTTCTGGACCAACGCGCCAGACGTATCGGGCACATCGAATTCCTTGGCCAATCCAGGGCTCAAATCCCCAACTAAAACGCCGAGGTAGCCTCTGGAAACCTTCCCGGTCTTAATCAGGTCTTCCATCACATGCTTGACGGTATTGGAAGGAATGGCAAAGCCGATTCCAAGAAAGCTGCCTTCACCTCCCGGCCCCGAATTCCCACTGAGGATAGCGGTGTTGATGCCCACCACCTGGCCTCTGACGTTCACCAGGGGACCACCGGAATTGCCGGGATTAATGGCAGCGTCCGTCTGGATAAAGTTTTCCAGGTTCCGCGGACCTTCAATTCCCGAGCGTCCGAGTGCGCTCACGGTTCCCCGCGTCACCGAAAAGTTCTGGCCGAAGGGGTTGCCGAAGGCCATGACAATGTCACCGACATGGAGGCCCTGTGAGTCACCCCAGGAAGCAACCGGCAAATTATCAGCTTCGATCTTGATAACCGCAAGGTCTGTCAGCTTGTCTGCGCCAATCACCTTGGCCTTGAAATTCCGCTTGTCAGAAAGCATCACTTCAATATCCGAAGCTTTGGCAATCACGTGGTTGTTCGTCACAATGTAGCCTTGGGGCGACACAAGCACGCCGGAGCCCAGTGCATGCAAGACTTGCGGACGTGCCGTCCCACCAGGCATGTTGCCGAAAAAGTGACGGAAAAAGGGATCGGAGAAAAAGGGAGACTGCTGAGCCTTCATCACCTGCGTGGTGCTGATGTAAACCACCGCAGGGGTTACGGCCTTGGCAATGCGCTCATAGGCCTTGTTCAACTGCTCGAGTTGGTTGATGTCCGGGCCATCAAGCGCCTGGCCATCGGCCAGAACGATGTTCGCGAAACTGCGATGCCCGACGTACATCACTGAAGCGAGAACCAGGCACAGAACGCCGATCATCGTCAGGCTGAGGCCAAGAAAATTCTCGCGAAAAAACTGTTTGGAAAAGCGCGGCATTGAAAAAAATTCTCCTTTCGTCGACTCTTCTACCGAGAGCTTGATCCATTCCGGGGACAGTCTAATTTTAATTTTTCCATTAGCTAGGATGCGCCTGCTACACAGAAGGGTTTCCTACTGCATTAACCCCGGGTTGCGCCCATTCAGCAATCAACGGCGGATGATCCTCATTTTTTTGGCTTCTGGAAGCACCTCTGTCCCTCTTCTATTAAGGGTACCACACGCGGGTTCGGGCAAGAAAAGATCAGCGTCAAATGCTGGTAAATTAACCAGGTTGGAAACCCTTTGGATAAGCAGCGAGCAAGCCGGAAAGGCCGCTCCGCCGAAGGGTAAATGGAAGAAAACAAGGCCGGGCGCTGCGCCCCCCTACATTTTTTTCCGGCTGTAAGCGGAGGTCACCATCACGCCCATGGTTCCGCCAGCGCGGCCTAACTGAACGTCGTAGTGGACGGGATAACCGCCCTGGACGGAGACATTGTTGGCCTGGATGGCACCAATAAAGTACCCACCGCTGCCACCCCCGCCCAGGCTGACGGTGGCGTTGGGCGCGTTCAGCAGCGCTGAGATGGCTCCGTTCCCGTTGATGGAAACTCCGTTCGTCCCCGCGTAGTTAATGACTACACATGCGGGCGGAATGCTGGATGCGACTCCATTGGAAATCCCCAGACCAGCAATGCTGAAGGCGCTCTTGATGTTGATCATGACGTAACCCGAAACGTTGATCTGTCCCTGATTTTGGCTGAGGCTGTCGATGTTGTAATAGACAGGATTCAAAGCGCTGGATCCTCCAACCAGTTCCAGCACCGGGCCGTTGCTGCCTCCCCCGCCTGACATCGAAATGCTCGAAATCTCGTAGGGATGGGCGGCGGTGCCGTTGCAGGTGGCGTCCATGCAGGGCGAACTGGTCACCGGGGTTACCCCGGTGGTTTGGGGAAACGGACTATTCGACCACGTCGCACCCACCGGCACGACCTGCACATCGCCATTACCCAGGGAGTAGGAAGGCGCGGCGCCCGGAAAGCCGGTGCGGAAGGTGGGCACCGGCGGCGGGTCCTTGTGCGGGCCGTTAATCACCTGTCCCAGAACCGAACTGACGCTTCCACTGTATCCAACGGCCCCGCAGCCGGAGCTGCTGCCCGTGCCGATGATGACGTCCCCTGAGACCGTCACATTGCTCCCCAGCGTGACGCCGCCATTGGCGCCCACGCTGGCGCCCGCGGCAATCACGTTGCTGGCCGTAGTGGAATCGCACTGGCCCGAAGCCACGCTGGGATTACCGCCGCCGTATCCCCCCAGCGAGGAGTTGAAGGCGTCGGTGCAGGTGCCGGCACTTCCCTGCATGGTGACCGAGCAGAACCCGTAAAGGGCGTTGCCCCAGGTCGGAACGTAAATGGGCTGCACGATCGCCTGCTCCTCGGCGGCAGCCACCCTCGTGGTCGAACCTGAACCTCCGGTCCAGGTTGCTTTGGAAGTAATCAGCCAGGTTTCGACCGGCATAGCAGCCAGAGGAGGCTGATAGCCCACGTTGACCGTCTCGTAATTCAGCAGCACTGCGTTCACGTTGAAGTAGCCGGAATTGTTGGCGTCGGCGGTCACACGGGTGTTCGCAGGGCTGTTCAGATCTGAGGCAAAAGCGGCGGCCACCATTCGCGGCGTGCCCTCGCTGTTGTTGATGTTGGGGAAATTGGAAGAACCGCCTCCGAATCCGGTCAAATTGACGGGATTGTTGTTGGAGGGACACCCGGATTTGCAGATGACGGGAGAGGCATTGGAGGTAAAGAGGTTAAAGGGGCTCCCGCTCGCCGTCACCAGGTAATACGTGTTGGCCTCGCTCATCGTAATGGCCCGGTAGTGTGTGCTGCGAAACCAGTTGATGGCGCGCTGGATGCCGGCCTTGGCGAGGTAATCAGCCTGGGTATCCAGCTTGTAGTTGTAGCTGGCAAAGGTTTCAGAGCGTGCGGTGAAGACGATCGCCGCCGCCAGCACTGACAGGACCAGCATCGCCAGCAGAACCAGGATCAGTGCAATGCCTTGCTCGCGTCCATCGCCTGCCGGCTTGATTTTGTCGAAGGGGAAAGTTTTCATCGGAGATTATTCCTCATGGGTAATAATTCGAGGGAAAGGTCATGGGCAAACTCTTGGGGAGCGGAGGCAAATAGATGGCGCCGCCCGCGTTATTCACCGTGATGGCGGCCTGAAGATTCAAAGGACGAATCTGGGTGGCCAGGGTGAACCATTCCGGCAGTTTGGACTCCAGACTCTTGGGGCTGACCGCCACGCTGATAGTGACCACCACTGTTCCGACCACGGTGATCTGATTGGGCACCACCCCGATGACAATCTGGTCGGGATAAGCAAATATCGACTGGCCGGTGGGGCCTCTCCCGGTGGTGGTGTTGTAGAGGACGTTGGAGACCAGCGGTGAAGCCCGATTATTTGCAGGCGGTGCATAAATGGAAGGCGCCGGCAGGTTTGTGAAGGGCACGGCCGTCACAGAACGATACAGACTGTAAAGCGTGTAGGTGGTCCCGTTAAGGCTGACCGTTGAGGCAGGACTCACCGGCGACAGGCTATAAACGACATATCGAATAACGCCGTCCTGGTTGATGTCGCCAAAGAATTCCAGTCTCTGGTCGTTGGAGGTGCCTGTGGCCTGTAGAATGCCGCTACCGTACGACATCTTGTAGCTGATGACGGGAAACGGAGTTGTCGACCCAATGTGGCTCATCAGGAAGACGCCCTGGATCTGGTTGGTTGAAGTGCACGGGGTCCCCGAAACGTTGGAGGTGGAGAGGACCTTGACCAATTCGTGGTTGGGCCCCGTATCCACCGCGACCCAGTCACCGGGATTAATCTGATCGATGTTGCTGAGTGCCACGCATTGTGGACTTGAACTGACGACGACAACCGCGGTAGAAGTCTTGGCGGTGGTGAAATTCGGATTGAAGCCCGCCTGCCCGATCTCCTGGGTCATGACTTCCATCGCCGCGCGGGCGCTCTGGTTCGCCTCTGAGACCACCTGGTTGCTCTGGTACTTCTTCTGCGACTGGAAAAGAAACGGGAAGACCGCAGACATCAGAAGAACAATGATGGCTACGCTGACCAGTAACTCCACCAGTGAAAATCCGGCCGCGAAATCCCGGCGCAAGTCCCGGCGCGAAGTTCGGCTCCGTTCCATATTCGGCTTCCTCTAATTCGGGTTTGACAACAAGCTGCCCAGCACCACGACCGGCTTGCCGGAACTGGTGTTCACGGCGGACCGGGAATAGACCGCCACGGAGACCTGTTTCAGGGGCGGCCCGCCTGTGGACGCGACGTCTGAAATCTGCCACATGCGAACGTACGCAATGGCCGAGGATGTAATGGCGGAGCAGTTGGTGGCGCCGGAAGAGCCCGGAAGCTGGATGCCGTTGCTGTCGAGAAAATCGATATACCCCACCGAGGCCCCGGAAGACGGGCAGGTGGCCTGGACAGAGGGACCGATGGCTCCTCCGGCCAGCAGTCCGTCAGTCCATCCGGATGCCTTGATATTGGTGGTGTTGCAACTGGAGGGCTGCGAGGAAGCAGACTGAGTGCAGCTGCTGAAGTTGAGCGACAACAGCTTTTCCATCTTGTCCTGCGCGTAGATAGTGGCGCGGGTCACCTCAGTGCCCTGGTTTTTGTTGGTCACGGTCCCCTGAAAGATCAGGGCTCCCACGCTGAACACTCCGACGACTGCAATCAATACCGCAATCATGGTCTCAATCAGCGTGACGCCGTTTTCACTGGCCGGACTTCTCATGGCCTTGTCCTCACACCCTCTGCTCAAGTGGAATCCCTATCTCCTCAACCAGGAATTACTGGCCGTGTCCCAGTTCCACACCGTGACCGCGCCGCCCACCGACACCGTGACGGCATCCACCAGGTTGTATTGGTTGCCGACGTAAATCACGGCCCCTCCGTTGCCGAGCGGGTCGCCGTTGTTATCCACCGGCGCGCCGCGCGTGTTGAAATAGATTTCAACGGGGTCCGGGCAGGGGCTCGGGTCTCCCTGAATCGTGCCGGGATAGCTGCTGGCGCCGAGGAAGGACGGACGGCAGCCTGAGAACCTGTCGCCTTCATGCGCGTACTGGGTTCCGCCCTCAATCCCCGCCGTCGTCAGGGCTTTGTAAGCCGAGGTACAGGCGGAATCAGCGCTGGTGAGGGTGTCGCCGCAAAGCTTTTCCCGCCAGTAGGTTCCCGAAGAGGCGTTGATGACCTCGCGGTAGGGCGCAAACTGAGATGCCGCTCTCATGCGCGCAACGTTAAACTGGCCCGCAAGCGCCGACGCATCCGCGTGCAGGCGGTATGCCTTGACGGCATGGTACGCCTGCGGAATAACCATCGCCGCCATAATCCCGGCAACCGCGACCACAATGAGCGCCTCCAGAATCGTAAAGGCCCGTTCAGATGCTATGTGCACCCGGCCCCTTCGCCCGCCACCGTTGACGGACGATGAACGCGGCCACGCCGAGTCTGGACCTCTCGAGATGCTTGCTCCCGGTGCGCACTGCACCGGGAATGTCTTTATTGACGCCATACACCCATTTCATCGGCTGCATGGCGTCCACACTCTAGGGCTCTGTTGTCTTAAGGGGTAATTGTCGCACTGTTATACGCGCGATGTATCTCTATGAAATCAAAACTCATTAGCGCCATATGGGGACCAGGATGAGTTTATTCTGATGATCTGACGAGCTCACAGGAAGCCGAGTCAGGCGTCACGGCAGGAACGTTCGCCTGGAGAACCCGATTTGGGCTCGCCTGGTTCGCAGGTGTGCGGCCTCTCAGCGACCGTCATGCCTGGAAGCGGGCCGTTGCAGAGTCGCGGGATTTTCTGTACTATCCTTGCTTCGAGCATGCCGGGCGATTCACTTCAAAAGGCCTTAGCTCCTTCCTGACAATGGCGACGCATCCACCAGAGGTTTCACAAGCTCCGCATCCGACCCAACGGCCGTTGCGCCGGGTAGGGCCATCGGTCCTGATGGCGGTTCTGGTGCTGGCGGCTGCAGCGGGCGCATGGGTCTACTGGCGGGTCCACGCATGCCTGCCCCGGATGGATGGAACCATCCGGCTTCAGGGGCTCCAGGGCAAAGTCCAGGTGTTTCGTGACTCGCATGGAGTTCCGCACATCAAGGCCGCATCGCTCGAGGACCTGATGTTCGCCCAGGGATACGTCACCGCGCAGGACCGTCTGTGGCAGATGGACCTGAGCCGCAGGATTGCGCAAGGCCGGCTGTCAGAATTGTTTGGCCCCCGCACGCTTCACTCGGACATTATGAACCGGACGCTGGGAATGAAGCAGGCAGCCGAGCGGGGCGTGAAGGAACTCGATCCTGAAGAGCAAATGCTGCTGCGCGACTATGCCCGCGGCGTGAACGCGTTTATCCGGACCCACCAGAACCGCCTGCCGATTGAGTTTCTGCTGCTGCGCTATCACCCGGAGGCCTGGCGGGAATCCGACTCTCTGGAAGTGGCCCTCAACATGGCGCGGCTGCTGAATACATCCTGGCCGGATGAGCTGATGCGCGAACGTGTTCGCTCGAGGCTCGGCAGCGAGCCGCTTGAGGCCGACCTGTTTCCTGCCCGTTCGCCGCTGGACCACCCCGTGGCCCAACTGTCCCCAAACTTTTCAGCGCCTGCGGCGCCGGGAAGCGACGAGCCTTCAGGCCCCCAAACGCTCCCGCCGCGCCTTCCGGAAGCGCCCGGCAACGCAATGGCTCCGTTGCGAGACAACCTCGCCGACCTGGATCCGATGCTGCGTGCGCTGGAATCATCAAGCTCTTACACGGGCGTGGGCAGCAACAACTGGGTGGTGAGTGGAGCCCATACGCGTTCCGGCAAGCCCTTGCTGGCGAACGATCCGCATCTTCCCTATGGGGTTCCGAGCGTCTGGTATAGGGTCCACCTGGAAGCTCCCGGCCTGGACGTGAGCGGCGTGAGCCTTCCGGGATTGCCGATGGTCGTCATCGGACACAACCGCCACATCGCCTGGGGAGTCACCAATACGGACCCGGACGTGCAGGACCTGTACGAGGAAACCTTCAACCCTGTGGATCCGCGGGAATATTTTTATGACGGCAAGTGGGTGAGGGCCGGCGAAAGGCTCGAAAAAATCAAGGTCCGTGGAAGAGTGGACAAAAGCATCCTTGTAAGATCCACCCGGTATGGCCCTATCCTTCCCGCTACGGACACGGACAATCGTACCCTGGCTCTTGCCTGGACAGCCCTGTTGCCGCACGCACTGCAATTTCCCTTCTTGAAAATTGACGAAGCCCGGAACTGGAAAGAGTTCACGGACGCACTCCGCGGCTTTGCCGGGCCGATGCAGAATTTTGTATACGCCGACACCGAGGGCAACATCGGCTTCTATGCAGCCGGGTGGGTTCCCATCCGGAAGCGGGGCGAAGGCGAGGTTCCCGTTCCCGGGTGGAGCGACGCTTACGAGTGGCTCGGCATGGTCCCGTTCCAGAACCTCCCTCATGCCTGGAATCCGAAGAGCGGCATTCTCGCAACAGCCAATGGCCGCGTCGTACCAGACGATTATCCCTACTTTATTACTTCAATGTGGGGCGCTCCGTACCGCACGGCGCGCATCTACCAGCTTCTGGAGGGCGGAAAGACTTTCACCGTTTCGGACATGCTGAAGATCCAGATGGATCTCCATCCGCTGGACGATGAGTGGCTGCGCGAGCGCCTGACAGCCGCCGCAAAGGAATATCCGCCGCATTCGCCCGACGCTCAATATGCCGTGGAGAAATTGCGCGCGTGGGACGGCGAGGCCACGGCCGACTCCACCGCCACGCTGGTGTGCGAACTCACCAGGACCGCCCTTCTGCATCGCATTCTTGCTCCCAGGCTTGGGAAGGACCTCGCGGGATACCGTTGCCCCATGAGCACCGTTTTTCTCCAGAACGTGATCGACAATAACCTGGACCGCTGGCTGCCGCCCGGCGACCATGACCTGAACCAGACGCTGATGAAGAGCCTGGATGAAGCCGTCCAGCAAATTCCGCAACGGGTTGGATCGGAAGACCACGCTGCCTGGAAGTGGGGCAGCACCATACCGTTAACCTTCCGCCATCCTTTGGGCGGCGGTTCATGGCTGCTGGGATGGCTGTTGAATGTGGGTCCTTTTCCGCAATCGGGGACCGGGTCAACTATCAAACGAGCCACCCGCGGCGTGGGTCCTTCCATGCGCATGGTGGCCGATCTCGGCGATCTGGACAACTCTGTCGAGAACATTACTCTCGGTGAATCCGGCCAACCTTTCAGTCCCTACTACAAAGATCAGTTCGAAGCTTGGTATCATGGCCAGAGCTTTCCGATGCTGTTCAGCGATGAGGCCGTTCAGAAAGGGACGGTCCATCGGCTGGTGCTTGAACCGGCAGGCGCAGGCCCGGAGGGAACGCACGAGACCGGGCAATAAGGGGCAATACAGGCCATGAAGAAAATGACGCGACGGGAATCAATCTTAACCATGGCCTCGGCATTTGCCGCCGGGGGCACGGCTCTCAAAGCCGCGGGCCAGACCACTTCAGGCTCCGCCAAAGGGCCGGCAACAGGACCCGCCGGCGAGCAGGGGGCCGGCCCTGCAACCCAGGCCGTGCAGCCTTCCGCATCCGACCAGGCTTTCCAGAAATCCGTTGATGAATACTTCGACGGCTTTTTCCGGTTTGATCCCGCCAGCGCCACAAGCGCGGGGATTCACAAATACGATGGCAAGCTTCCCGCCTATTCGCAGACGGATATCCAGAGCGAAATTGCGCGCAACCAGATGGCGCTGAGACGCCTGGCAAGGATCCCCAGCGACGAACTCTCAGAGAACAACCTGTTGGACGCCACCGTGCTTGAAAGCCTGATCAACGGCCGTCTGCTGGACCTTGCCAACATCCGCATGTGGGCAAAGGACCCGGGTTTCTATAACACTCAGGTTGGGACGGCACTGTTCAGCCTGATCGAGCGCGATTTTGCGCCGCTCGACGACCGGTTGGAGTCGCTGATCGCCCGCGAACGCCACATCCCTTCCGTCCTGAGCAGCGCCCGGTTGAACGTGGTGAACCCTCCCGCCGTTTACACCAAGGTCGCCATGGAAGCGGTTCAGGCGCAGATTGATTTCCTCCAGAATGTTTTGCCGGGGGCCGTTGCCGGCGCGCAGAGTCTGGCGCTAAGAACGGAATTCACGAAGGTCAACCAGATTGCCGTCACGGCGTACCAGCAGTTCCTCGATTATCTGCAGCAGGGGCTCAGCCCCCAATCGGGGGGCGATTTTGCCCTGGGCCGCGAGAATTTCCAGAAGAAGCTCCAGTATGACGAGATGGTCGATCTTCCGATTCGAGACCTGTTGAAAATCGGCCAAAAAGAAATGCACCGGGTGCAATCGCTTTTCACCCAGGCCGCCAATATCATCGACTCCACAAAATCACCGCTGGAGGTGCTCCAGAGCGTCAGGCAAAGTGCGCCGGCCGCGGGCGAGGTGATTGGAGATACGCAGTCGGTGCTCAACAACCTCCGGCAGTTTGTGCAGACCCATGAGATTGTAACCATTCCTCCGGCGCCCATCCCGCAGGTGAAGGAAACGCCTTCCTTCATGCGCGCACTCACCTTTGCCTCGATGGATACGCCCGGGCCGTTTGAAGATCATTCCATCCAGTCGTTCTTTTATGTCACGCTGCCCGATCCCTCCTGGAACGAAGAGCGAACCCGGCAACTGCTGCGGTTCTTTAACCGCTATTCGGTCCGCATTATCGCCATCCATGAGGTCTATCCCGGACACTACGTACAGTTCCTGTGGCTGAAGCAGGCGCCCACCAAGGCACGAAAGCTCGAGCCGTCGCTGAACGGCATGGGAACCAATGTGGAGGGGTGGGCCCATTACTGCGAAGAAATGATGCTGGAACAGGGCTACGGTGAGGGCAATCCCAGCCTGCTGCTGGTGCAGCTTCAGGCTGCCCTGATCCGGCTGTGCCGCTACATCGCCGGGATCAAAATGCACACGCAGGGCATGTCGGTGGAGCAGGCCACCCTTCTGTTCCAGCAGCAAGCCTACATGGACCCGGCCAACGCGGAGCGCGAAGCAACGCGCGGAACATTCGATCCCACCTACCTTGCCTACACGCTTGGGAAGCTGGAAATCATGAAACTCCGGGAAGACTATAAGAAAATGCTGGGCGACAAATTCAACCTGAAAGCGTTCCACGATCAGTTTCTGAGTTACGGCGTCGTGCCCGTCAAGTTGATCCGCGAACAGATGTTGCGGGATAAGACTCCCGTCCTTTAGCACGATGTTCATAAAACTCATCAACGTTCAATTGAACCTGCGAAAACTGCGCACCCGGTGCAGGATGAAAGACTTTCGAAATTCCATATCGAGGCGTCTGAACCCCAGGGAAAGGGACCCCATGCAGCAAAAACATCTTTCATTTACTCCGGAAGGTCAGTGGATACGACCTTCATTCAACCGTCTTTGCCGGCCGGTTCTGGCGGCAGTGCTGGTTTGCCTCGTCCTGTCCGGCGTGGCGGCCGCAAGAGCGGCTGAAAGTCAGCTTAAAACTCCGCAGGCAGGACCCAATCGGCCTGAGCTTTCGTATCGTCTTGACATGGAGCGGCCTTCAACCCACCTGCTGGAGGTGGAGATCACCGCGAAGCAGGTGACGGAACCCGTCCTCCGTTTCGCCATGCCGGCCTGGGCGCCCGGCCGATACGCAATCTATGATTTTGCCAAGAACGTTCAGGAGTTCGCCGTCGTCGGAGCAAAAGGCCAGCCGCTGCCGTGGGCGCAGCCGGACAAGCAGACCTGGCTCGTGCATACGTCCGACTGTGGCGGCACGGTCAGGGTGCGCTACAAGGTTTTCGCCAATGACCTGACCGGCTCCTTCTCGCAGTTTGATACGTCGCACGCCGCCATCAACGGGGCCTCCGTCTTTATGTATCTGGCGGGGAACAAGCCGGACCCGCTCACCCTGACCCTTCACCCGCCGCAGGGCTGGAAGATCGTCAGCGGTTTCTCGATGTCACTTACCCAGACAACGTTCCAGGTTCCGAACTATGACGTTCTTGTCGATACGCCTCTTGAAATTTCACCTGATGTCTGGGTGAATGATTTTGAAGAGGACGGAAAGACCTTCCGGGTGGCGGTTCACAGCTATCCCGATCAGGACAGCAGCGCCGGCAATCGCGCCGCGCTGGTTGACGGGCTGAAGAAGATTGTCCACTCTGAGATGGCGATGATGCCTGCACCGGACTTCAACCACTACACGTTTCTATTCCATTTCGATCCGGGCCTGCCCATGGGCGACGGCATGGAACACCTGAATTCGACGGACATCATTGTTCACGGAAATTTATCGGGCAACGGACTCTCCCAGGCGCTCGAAACAGCCGCCCATGAATTCTTCCATCTCTGGAACGTCAAGCGGCTGCGTCCTGTTGGACTGGGCCCGTTCAATTACAGCCGGGAGGTCTATACCCGGTCGTTGTGGTTTGTGGAAGGTCTGACCACCTACTACTCCTACGTCAACCTGTTGCGCAGCGGCATCTGGGGGAAGAAGGAATTTCTGGATCGCATGGCAGGCGAGGTCCGGGCGCTGCGGGAAGCTCCAGGCCGCAAGCTGATGTCGGCGGAAAGCTCCAGCTTCCATGCCTGGTTTTACGACCGGTCGCCGCAAATGCAGGAAACAAATTTTGCCAACACCACCATCTCCTACTACAACAAGGGAGCCCTGCTGGGGATGCTGCTTGATCTTGAAATCCGCTCCGCGACGCATGGCGAGAAATCGCTGGATGACGTGATGCGCCTGATGTACCGGAAATTTTATGAAAGCCCGGCAACCACCTACTACCTGCACGGACGGGGCTATACGGAGAAGGACATTCTCGACGCCGTCAACCAGGTGTCCGGCGCAGACTTTGCGCCGTTCTTCCAGCAATACATCGCCGGAACCGCTCCTCTGCCTTACAACGAAGTCCTCGCCAAGGCAGGATTGGCGCTCCACATTGCAACCTCGTCCAAGGCGCCGCCCAGCCTGGGTGTGCTGGTTGAACCCGTGGACACGGGCGTCAGGATTTTCGCGGTACGGCCGGGCGGGGCGGCGGATCGCGCCGGCTTAAGCCGCGACGACGTGCTGATTTCCGTGGACGACCAGTCGCTGGCCACCGACACTCTGGCCAACCGGCTGAGCATTTATCCGGTGGGCACAAAAGTACTTTTTGAAGTGGAACGCCACGAAGATCGTCAACTCATGTACGTCCAGCTTGGCCCGCCGCAGCCCGACGAGTATTCGATCACGGACTTGCCCGGCGCCACGGAAGAACAGTTGAAAATCCGGCAGGGGTGGTTGAGCGGAAAGCAGGCGGGCCGGGCCCAAAGCGCTCCGGCGGACGCCGCCGCTGGACACCTCAGGAAGGCCGCTTCTTCTTGAGATAGTACGAGGCCACGGCAATCAGTACAGCCACAATAACCGCGGCCAAAGCAATCTCATTGACTCTCAAAATGTGCTGCTGAACCAGCTGCCAGCTGTTTCCGAACAGGAAACCCACATAGATAATTGCAACGGCCCAGACCGTGGCCCCGGAAAAGTTGAAAATCAGAAACCGCCGATAGGGCATCTGAAAGAGCCCGGCGAGGATTCCGGCAAACATTCGCAGACCTGCGATGAACCTGCCCGTAAAAACCGCCCACTGGCCGTATTTCAGAAACAATGTCTGGGAATGGTCGAAGGATTTTCGCACGACGGGAAACCTTCGGATGACCCGGTCGACAAACGCCCTGCCGCCGAAATGCCCGATCAGGAATCCCATCGAGTCGCCAAGGGTAGCCCCTGCTATCGCCACCAGGATGCTGGGAAAAAGATCGATTCTTCCGTGATAAGCAAGAAAACCTGCAAAGAGCAGGACCGTTTCACCCGGTATCGGGATTCCCGCATTCTCCAGCATGACCCCGAAAAAGACCACCCAGTAGCCATACGTCGAGAAGAAATCCGATAGGGTTTGGAAAATCGTGTGGGCCATGGTTGAAAAATGAGGTGAAAAGAGTCTCCGGATGGGCCAAAGGCTAAATCAAATGATAGCCTATGGCGCTGTTGCGGTCACTTTTTATTCAGCCCGCCGGCAAGCCTGTGCCTCTCGTCAGCGGCACCGGAGACATGTTAAACTACGCTGAGCGTGCGTGAACCGATCCTCCATCGACTCGAGAAGCGGCCCCTGGTAAGCGACGGGGCCATGGGCACCATGTTGTACGCTAGCGGCGTATCTCTCAACAGGTGCTTCGACGAGTTGAACCTCGTCTCCCCTCATCTGGTGAAAGAAGTTCACATGGGCTACGTGAAAGCAGGCGCTGAACTTCTTGAAACCAACACGTTTGGGGCCAATCGCTTCCGCCTGGCCAAGTTTGACCTGGAAGACAAAGTCCGCGAAATCAATCTGGCCGGGGCCCGCCTGGCGCGCGAGAGCGCCGGTGAAGATCTGTATGTCGGCGGCTCCGTCGGACCGCTGGGCCTGCGCCTCGAGCCCCTCGGCTCCACTTCGCTTGAGGAAGCCCGCAGCGCTTTTCGTGAGCAGGTTGAGGCGCTTGCCGAGGGCGGCGTGGATTTGATTGTGATTGAAACTATGATGGACCTGGAAGAAGCCCATCAGGCCCTGCTCGCGGCGCGGGAAGCCACTTCCCTGCCCGTGGTGGTCCAGATGACCGTGCAGGAAGACGGGAATACGATTTCCGGGGCCAGTCCCGAAGACTTTGCGCGGCAGCTTGACGCCTGGGGAGCGGATGTTATCGGCGTCAACTGCGGAATCGGACCGGCTACCGTCCTGGAAACTCTCGAGAGAATGTCGGCGGTGACAGCAAAGAAACTGTCCGCCCAGCCCAACGCCGGATTACCCCATTCCGTAGAGGGCCGAACCCACTACCTTTGCTCGCCGGAATACATGGCTGAGCGCGCCAGCCGCTTTATCCAGGCCGGAGCCCGGATTGTGGGCGGATGTTGCGGAACGACTCCACAGCATATCAACGCCATCAAGGCCGCAGTGAAATCTCTGGGGCCGCAGGCGGCGCGGGCAACAGTTGAAGGGGCCCTTCGTCCGCCCCAGGCTCTCGAGCCCTTGCCCATCGAACTCCGTTCGCGCCTTGCCGAAAAACTGGTTCAGGGCGAATTCCCCATGGTGGTGGAAATCGTTCCTCCCAAAGGCTGCGACCCGGCGCGCGAGGTGGAAGGCGCACAATATCTAAAGAGGCATGGAATCGATGCCGTTAACATTCCTGACGGCTCCGGGGCAACGGCAAGGATGAGCGCGCAGACGCTGGCGGTGGTGATCCAGCAGCAGGCCGGGATGGAAACGCTGCTGCACTTCAGTTGCCGCGGCCGCAACGTGCTGAGCCTTCAGTCCGACATTCTGGGGGCCCATGCGCTGGGCGTCAGGAACGTCTGGGCGGTGACGGGCGACCCGCCCCAGATTGCCACTCTTCCGTCGGCGACGGCCGTTTTTGATGTGGATGCCATCGGATTAGTAAACGTGCTGAGCAACCTGAACCGCGGACTCGATATGAGCGGCAATCCGCTGGGAACGCAAACCAGTTTCCTGATTGGCGTGGGACTCAATCCCAATGCCCTCGATCCGGATGAAGAGCTTCGCCGGTTTGAGTATAAAATAAGAGCTGGCGCGAACTTTGGAGTGATCCGGCCAGTGTTTGACCTGGACCGTCTCACCGCGTTTCTTCGCCGGGTCCAGGAACTGGACGCGCCGCAGATTCCGCTTCTGGCGGGAATCCATCCCCTGACGAGTTACCGGAACGCGGAGTTCCTGAATAATGAAGTCCCGGGAATGTCGGTTTCACCGGAAATTCTGAAGCGAATGCGCAAGGTGGATACCGGAGAAAAAGCACGGGCCGAAGGATTAAAAATCGCCCGGGAAATGCTTCTGGAAGTCCGCGAACTGGTGCAGGGGGTTCAGGTGGTGGCTCCATTTTCCAGGTATGCCATGGCGGTGGAAGTAATTGAACCGCTGGGTGCGCGCCCGCAGGAGCCCAGGGGAGAAACGCAGACGGAAGCCCAGGGAAAAACCAATGTGGTGTAAGAATTCGTTCCGGAGGTGGTAAAAAACACGGATGTCGCAATCATCAAAAGCTGCCAAGCCGGACTCTTTTGAAAAGAACATCGAGAGGCTTGATGCTATCGTACGCCAGCTCGAAGACGCGGACCTGCCACTCGAAAAAGCTTTGCAGATTTATGAGGAGGGCATGAAACTTTCAGAAGTCTGCCAGAAGCAGCTTCAGGAAGCTGAAGGCCGCATCCAGGTGCTGATGAAGAGAGCCGGCGGGAAAATTGTGGCTGAACCTTTCGAACCAGAAGAGAACGAAACGGAGTCCATTTGAGCACTTCCACAACGGTTCCACAATATCTGGATGAGCAGCGCGCACTGATCGATCAGGAACTCGACCGGTTGCTCCCTTCCGAGGATACATTTCCGCAGTCCATCCATCAGGCGATGCGCTACTCGGTGTTTGCAGGAGGCAAGAGGCTGCGTCCGATTCTCTGCGCGGAGGCTGGACGTTTGCTCGGGGCCAATGCGCCTTCCCTGCTGCGGATAGCTTCCGCGCTGGAACTGGTCCACACTTACTCCCTGATCCACGATGACCTGCCGGCGCTGGATAACGATGACTTGCGACGCGGCAAACCCACCTGCCATCGCGCTTTTGGAGAGTCCACGGCGATCCTGACAGGGGATGCGCTGCTGACACTGGCTTACGAGGCGCTGGCCGAGCCGGGATTGACCTCGACGGAATGCCAGCTTCGTATCATTTATGAGCTGGCGCGGGCCACCGGAACTCGTGAAGGCATGGTTGCCGGCCAGGTGCTGGACCTGGAAGCCACCAACCAGGCTGTTGACGCCGGAACGCTTGAATTGATCCACTCCGCAAAGACGGGAGCCTTTCTTTGCGCGGCAGCGCGCTGCGGTGCCATCTTCGCCGGAGGCACGGAAACTGACCTGGAGCGAATCACAATCTACGGCCGAAAGATCGGGCTCGCTTTCCAGATTGTGGATGATTTGCTCGACGTCCTGGGCTCAAGCGCCACGCTGGGCAAGACCGCCGGCAAAGACGACGAACAACGCAAGGCAACCTATCCGGCGCTTTACGGTATCGAAGAATCACGCCGCAAGGCCAGCGTCCTGATCGAGGAAGCCTGCCAAAGCCTGGAACCTTACGGCAATGCGGCAAGCAGACTGCAAGAGTTGGCCTATTTTCTGATCGAGAGGACTGCCTGATGGATTACCGGTATCTCTCACGAATTGATTCCCCCGCGGACCTGAGGAAGGTCCCTCGCGAAGAATTGCCGAAGGTTGCGGAAGAACTTCGTGATTATCTCATCTCCGTGGTGTCCAAAGTGGGCGGCCACCTGGCTTCGAGCCTTGGGACCATCGAACTGACGCTGGCGCTCCACTACCTGTTTGACACACCCAACGACAAGATCGTCTGGGACGTGGGACACCAGGCCTACGGCCACAAGGTCCTGACAGGCCGGCGCGACCGTCTGGCCACCATCCGGCAGTACGGCGGCCTTTCCGGTTTTCCGGTGCGGGACGAAAGTCCTTACGACACGTTTAACGTGGCCCATGCGGGTACAGCCATTTCCGGGGCGCTGGGAATGGCCGTGGCGCGCGACCTGAAAGGTGAGAAATTCAACGTGGTGGCTGTGGTGGGCGATGCGGGTCTGACATCCGGGCTCGAACTCGAAGGCATCAATAATCTTGGGACCCTCCAGAAAAAAGTCCTGGTGGTTTTGAACGACAACGAAATGTCGATCTCGCCGAATGTGGGCGCCATCGCCGGCTACCTGAACCGAGTGGTGCACGGCCAGGCCTACCATCGGATCACCCAGGAAGTCGAAAAAATGATTCTGACGGTCCCCCGCCTGGGACCGCGGCTGCTGAAACTCTCCAAGGACATGGTGGAAACGGCCAAAACGGCGCTGATTCCGGGACTGGTTTTCGAAGAACTCGGTTTTGACTACGTGGGGCCGATCAGCGGCCACAACATGGAGGAACTGCTGACCGCGCTCGCCCGGGTGAAAGACAACCCCAAGCCGACCCTGCTGCACGTTGTGACGCAGAAGGGTAAGGGCTATCCGCACGCTGAACAACTGCCGGTCAAGTTCCACGGCGTGACGCAGTTTGACGTGGCCACGGGCGCTTTCCGAAAGGCTCCCGCAAAGGCGCCCTCCTACACCTCTGTGTTCGGGAAAGCGATGTGCGAGCTGGCGGAAAAGGACAAGAAAGTCGTGGCCATCACCGCCGCCATGGCCGAGGGGACGGGGCTGGTGGAATTTGCAAAACGCTTCCCTGACCGCTTTTTCGACGTGGGCATTGCCGAGCAGCACGCCGTCACCTTTGCCTGCGGCCTGGCCTGCGAGGGTCTGCGTCCCATGGTGGCAATCTATTCCACCTTCCTCCAGCGGGCTTACGACCAGGTGATCCACGACGCCTGCCTGATGCGGTTGCCAGTCGCTTTCGCGCTTGACCGCGCGGGGATCGTCGGTGCCGATGGTCCCACGCACAACGGACTCTATGACCTGGCTTACCTTTCTGCGCTTCCAGGGATGGTGGTCATGGCGCCGAAGGACGAGAACGAGTTACGCCACATGCTGGCCACCTCACTCAGCGTGAATGGTCCGGCGGCTGTCCGCTATCCCCGCGGCAACGGACTCGGCGTGCCGCTCGACCCTGAATTCAAGCGGCTTGAAATCGGCAAGGGTGAAATCCTTCGGGAAGGAAGCGACATCGCAATTCTGGCGCTTGGAAGCATGGTCTATCCGGCGCTTGAATCGGCCCAACGGCTGGAAGCCTCAGGACTCCATGCCACGGTCATCAACGCCCGATTTATGAAGCCATTGGATCAGGAACTGATCTGCTGCCTGGCATCAGAGAAGCAATTCCTGGTGACGGTGGAAGAGGGCACGGAGTGCGGTGGATTCGGTTCCGCGGTTGCCGCCCTTTTGCAGGACCGGCGAATTCCCACCAGCGTCGTGCGCATCGCTGTTCCTGACCGCATCATCCCTCATGGAGCGCCAAACCTGCTCCATGCCAAGTATGGGCTGGACGCCGACGGCATCGTGGAAAAGATTCAGAGCTTCGTCAACAAGGCGCCCACAGTTCGGAAACTGAGCTTGTGAGCTTTGACAGGTCTATCTGCAAAGAGGGTCCGGAGATCGGATGGCTAACGGATCCTCCAGGCCGCGCCTGAAACGGACAGCAGCCCGGCGCGATTGGAAGACGCTCTCCAACTTCTGCTAGATATTTCCGGCTCGAATCTCTTTTACAACTTCGGCGAGCTTCTCGACAATAACGGAAAGAATTCTTTCGCCTTTTTCTCTGGAAGCCGTCCGCGGGTCCCCAATGCCGCCGTGGCGGGTCATTTCCTTGAAGGGCTTGGCAACCGAAATCTTCCCCGCCGCAAACAGGTCCCTGCCTTCAAGCTTTGAAGGGTTCTCCGGGCCGTCGGGCTCTATGAGATCTTTCCGCACCAACTCCGGCCTGACCACCAGCATCACGGACGTTTCAAGCTCACCCGAGTGGCCCATTCCGCCGATAGGCGTCTCGCGGATGGCCTGAATCTCTTCGCCAATCAGGTGCCAGTAGGTCACGGCCGCCACTTTCACGGTGGACCCGAGTTTATAGCGCAGCTTTTCAGCCATGAGAGAAACTTTATTGGTGTTGCCCCCGTGACTGTTGAGAAGGATAAAATTCCTGAACCCGTGCTCGGCCATGCTGGAAACAAGCTGTTCGCCGACGTCGATGAACGTTTCGATCTCGGCCGTCAGAGAACCTGCAAAGTCCATGTGGTGACGCGAGCAGCCCAGCCACATCATGGGAAGCAAAAGAACCTGCTCAGGGAGTGCCTGTTCCAGGCGGCGGGCAATGGCCTCACCGATGATCGAGTCCGTCCCCAGCGGCAGGTGAAGGCTGTGTTGCTCAACCGAGCCAAAGGGGATAACAACAACCATGCTGCGGTCGAGTTCCGATACTTGCGGTGAAGTCAAATTGTAGAGAATCATGGGATTAGATTAACACGGCTGAAGCCCGGCAAGACCGCTTGAAAACCGGCGTTGCGGGTAAGAAAAACAATGACTCCTTTTTCCGATGATCGCCGCTGCCCTCAGTCCGGCAAACGATATTTCTGCAGCGCGTCCAGGTCCAGGTCGACACCCAGCCCCGGCTTTTGCGGGACGCGGGCGCGCCCACCGGCAATTTCAATCGGCTCGGCAATCAGGTCATCCTCGCGCACAAGCTGGCCGAAGACATCGCTGCGCAAAGTGCAGTTCCGCGCGGCGGCGCATGCGTGCAGGTAACTCGCCTCCAGAATGCCCAGGTCAACCTCGCTCCCGTGCCAGCAGGGGATGCCGGCAGCCTCGGCGATGTCCGACATTCTGACGAAGTTGGCGATTCCGCAGTTGAAATTGAAATAATCAACCGCCTCCAGTTGAATGGCCCGGATCACGTCCTGAACCATCTGCCCGAGTTCCATGTAGGGAAGTGCCACGTGCAGGGCAATCGGGATCGACGTCTTCTCACGCAGCAGTCGGTACCAGGCCAGGTTCCAGCGCGGGACTGGGTCTTCCAGGCACCGGATGTTGCCGGCCTGTTCCAGACCGCGGCTGAAACGCATCACCTCGGCCGGACGGTCAAACCGGCAGTTGGGGTCCAGCACAATGCTGAAGCCCGGCCCGCAGGCTTCGCGGATGCCCTCCGCCCACGCCACAACGTCGTCTTCAAGGTTGCACTTGAACTTGATCCCGCCAAAACCGGCTGCGTGTCCTTCTTTGGCCTTACTGATAGCGTCCGCGGTGTTCCTGCGCCCGGTCCAGTAATCAACATCGACCCATTCGCGGAATGCCCCGCCCAGCAACTGATAAGCAGGTACGCCGAGCTTTTTGCCGACCAGATCGAAAAGTGCGACCTCAAACCCGTCGTATTCCCGCGACCACGCAATCGGCAGGCTGCGCAGGTTCATCTGCATCGGATTACTGCCGATCAGGCTTGCGATGATGCCGTCCACGGTCTGCGGATTCACGCCGCGGTAACTTTCCCCCAGGCCCACCAGCCCTTCGTCGGTTTGGACGCGGTAGATATATTTCCAAATCTGGTCAAACTGAACCTGCCAGGAGGGCTTACCGTCCAGTACCAGCATGTGCATCGGGTCCTGGACGTCCGGGCTGTTCAGGGTGTCCGCCTTCGCCGGGACCCTGACTTTGAACTTTTCAATGTTTGCGATTCGCACGTGGCCTCAGCGCCGGCTGGTCAGTTGAACCCACATCCCGGCGTCAACGGGAATCTCCGCACCGGTGATCATCCTGGCATCGTCGCTGGCCAGGAAGGCCACCAGGTTCCCGATGTCTTCCGGTTGGATCAGTTGCGGCAGGGCCTGATCCGAGCGGACAAAATCTTCCAGATAGCCTTCGACATCCTTGGAAAGCTGGGCCACGATGTGGCGTGTCTGTTTGCCGTCAACCAGCCCGGGCGAAACGGTATTGGCCCGAATGCCATCCGGCCCGTACTGCACAGCAATCCCGCGGCTCAACCCGGCCACCCCCGCTTTCATGGCCGCGTAGAGCCCAAATTGGGGCTGCGTTGCGCGGCTGTGCACCGAGGCAATGTTGACAATCGACCCCTGCTTTTGCTTCCGCATGTGCGGGATGGCATACTTGCAACACAGCCACATCCCCCGCAGGTCGACCGACGCCAACTGGTCAAACTCTTCCTCGCTAGCCTCAGCCACCGGACGGACCAGGCCAATACCGGCATTATTAACCAGGACGTCCAGACGCTCGTGCTCCTCGATAACCATATCAATAGCCCGGCGAACGTTATCGGAACGGCTGACGTCGGCGCGAACGACGTTTGCGCTGCCGCCGCTGCTTACGATCTGGCTGCGGACTTCCTCGGCAGCGTCGATATCGGTTTCCAGGATAACCACGCGCGCACCCTGTTTTGCAAGCACCAGGGATATGCCGTGCCCGATCCCGGAACCACCGCCACCGGTGACAATGGCGACTTTTCCCTCTAGAGATGACATAAATCAACGCCTCCCCGCAGAAGGCGTTAGCGTAATGCTTTTTGGCGGGAAATTCCAGCACGAAGATCACAGGAGGTGCGACTTCGCAGAGTTTGTCCGGTTGGAGACGTCTTTCGTCACCAGAACGTCACAGGAGGGGAAAAATACCAAATAACAACGTTGGAAATCATTGTGAAAGGTTGGCGTCCCCGGCGGGATTTGAACCCGCGTTACCGCCGTGAAAGGGCGATGTCCTAGGCCGGGCTAGACGACGGGGACCAAGGCTCTGCAAATCTTGCGGATGTAAAGTCACAAGCCCTGAAGGGGCCTGATCAGCAGCCGTCGAGCGGGGCCCCCCGTAGATCGGCAGAATCTCTTATGCTAGCAACTGCCGGTAAGAACTGTCAATCGTTCCTTCCGCCCGCCTCGAACAGGAAACTGAACTGCTCCGGCACAGCAAGGCCGGGTGAAGGAACCGCAATGGCTGCCAGGGTGGGATACTCGCTGATCAACGATGGAGGAATCGGTACCGGCTGGTCCCGGATGATACTAATCAACTGGAGTGCGTTGGCAACAGCCTTGCCCCGGAAGTGGTTGTTGGTGATGACGTAAGCTGCCTCGCCCGCTTCAGCGACGTGCCTGATCCGTTCAGCCCAGCTTTCGAGTTCACCCGGGCTGTAAAGGTAATCGTACCGCTCTTCGGGATGGTCGCTGGACGTGAACCAGTGTTCGTAGTTCCGGCCGTGCAGACGGACGTACCCGATGGGCGAGGTGGAGCGCTCGCTGGGCCGGAGGGACCGCCCGATCACCGGCTGGTCGATGTTGCAGAAGCCCACACCCAGGTCGTGAAGCATGCGGTAGACTTCCGGCTGGTTCCACGACTCATGGCGAACTTCCAGGACCAGCGGAAACTCCATGAACTGCATCACCAGTCCGCCGATATATTCCCTGTTCTCCTTGTTGTTCTTGAAAGACCAGGGAAACTGCATCAGGAGCGCGCCCAACACTCCAGCTTCAAGGAGCGGCCTGACGCCTTGTTTAAATTCCCGCTCATCCTGCCGGCTGGCCACCCTTTCATGCGTGAACCGCTGCCACAACTTGGCCGTAAACCGGAAGTTCGGATTGTGTTGCACGCGACTGACCCAACTCCGTGCAACCTCCGTACGAGGCGGATGATAGAACGTCGTGTTGATTTCGATGGTGTCAAAGAAGTTGGCCAGGTATTCGGCCTCGTGGAAGCCGTGCGGGCGGTGGGATGGGTATACAATCCCGTCCCAGTCATCGTAAGACCAACCCGCGGGGCCGAACCGGATTGTGGGGGCCTTGGGGCGCATATTCGCTTTTTGTTTGCCTTCGACACTATTATACCTCTGTATCTCCAAATCTTTTTAAGGAATTAAGGGGAGGGAAGTTTATGGATTGGGCCAGCCGATGGCCAAACGGCGCGACCGTCGCGCCGGCATCCTGGGGTCCACTCCGGCCTCGAATTCAAGGCTGGAATGTTCAGTTCAATCCAGAAAAGGCTACTGGTTGGAGCGGGCGAGATAAGCGCCGTTGGAGGTGTCGATCTTGAGAATTTCACCCTCGTTGATAAACGGAGGAACCTGAACCACCAGGCCCGTCTCCATTTTGGCGGCCTTGGTGACGTTGGTTGCCGAGGCGCCTTTGATACCCGGCTCGGTTTCCACCACCTTCAAGTCAACCGTTGCCGGCAGCGAGATGTCAATAGGATTACCTTCGTAGAAATCGATCTTCAGAATAACGTCGGGCATCATATATTGCGCCCGGTCGCCAACCACTTCCTTGGAAAGATGGAACTGCTCGTAAGAACCTGTATTCATAAAGTAAAACAGGTCCCCGTCGGAGTACAGGTACTGCATGTCGACTTCATCAATCACCGCTCGTTCGACATTGTCTTCTGAGCGAAATCGGTGGTCGATCATCGCCCCGGTTCGCAGATTGCGCATCCGCGCCTGGACAAAGGCGCGCAGGTTGCCGGGAGTGCGGTGCTCTGCTTTGTGGATGGAAAAGAGTTCACCGCTGTGATTGATGACCATTCCTGGCCGGAGATCGTTTGCATTCATTCTGATGTCTCGCTAGATCTTTGAGGATAGGTTTCGACCCGGGGGCCCGTGGGGACACTGACTTCGGCACGAACTGACCCAACCCACATTCTACTGGTATGCTCAGGACTCGTCAACGTTGCCGATACTCGGCCGTTCATTGCAAGGAAAAGCCGTTAAGGGTTATCATAAACCCTTATCTTAACGCCGATATCGCCTTTCCGGCAGGCTGGAACCGTTCCTGACGGGCGACCGGTTCTTTCGTGGTTTGCGAGGGCAAATCCTTGTGTGGCATTACTGGTTTTACCCGGAGGAAATTTGAACCCGGCAACGGCCGCATCCGCGACGCTGTAGCGACACTGATTCACCGTGGGCCGGACCAGCAGGGTGTTTACCAGTCGAACCTGGCCGCGCTGGGCGCCACACGGCTCAAAATCATCGATCTTAACTCCGGCAATCAGCCCATTGTGGCTGAAGACGGCGACACGGCGATCGCCTTTAATGGCGAGATCTACAATCACGCCGAGCTTCGCAAGGAACTTGAAGGACTGGGACATCGATTCAAGTCCCGCACGGACACGGAAACGGTCCTCGAGGCGTTTCGGGAATGGGATACGGAGTGTTTTGGGCGGCTCCGTGGCATGTTCGGCGTCGCACTTTGGACCGAATCGAGCAAACGGCTCGTTCTGGCCCGCGACCGTCTGGGTATCAAACCTCTCTATATTTACCGCCTGAACGGAGACATTCTCTTTGGCTCCGAGTTGAAGTCCATACTCATCCATCCTGAAGTCGAACGCCGTCTCAGCCTGGCCGGCCTCAATTGTTTCCTTTCGCTGAACTACGTGCCCTCCCCCTGGACGCTGGTTGATGGCATTGAAAAACTCCCTCCAGGCCATCTGCTCGAATGGCGTGACGGAAAGGTCAGCACCGAGTGCTTCTGGCGCCTGACTTTCCAGGAACAGCCGCACTTGACGATCGAGAGCGCCAAGGAACAATTGGATTTTCTACTGCGCGATTCCATGCGCGAGCACATGATTTCCGACGTGCCGCTGGGAATCTGGCTGAGCGGCGGGATTGATTCCTCCACGATCCTGCACTATGCGGCCGCCGCCACTCCATCGCGTCTGAAGACTTTCTCTATTACCTTCCGCGGCCGAAGCTTTGATGAATCTGATTACGTCCGGCAGGTCGCCGCCCGTTACGGGACCGATCACCACGAGTTTGACCTGAACCCAGACAGGGACCTCGCAAGCGCTATCGAGGATTTTGCATACTTCTCAGATGAACCCAGCGCGGATTCCGGCGCGCTTCCGGTCTGGTTCCTCTCAAAGATGAGCCGCCAGCACGTGACCGTCGCGCTCAGCGGCGAAGGTGGCGACGAACTCCTGGGTGGCTACCTGACCTATATAGCCGATCGCTGGGCGGGACTTGCCCGGCGCTTTCCCAGGTTCGCGCGCCTGGCCGCCCTGAAGATCACTCAATACCTGCCTGTGTCCGATGAAAAAATCGGCCTCGAATACAAATTGAAGCGCTTTCTGGAAGGTTCGCTCCTTCCCCCCGACAGGGCGCACCTGTACTGGAACGGAACATTTTCCGAAGCTGAGAAGACATCGCTCTTCGCGGGCGCTGACCCGAAGTATCTCAACGACGTTTTAGGCATGCTGCCCGCACGCTCCAACAGTGTTGGAATCCCAAATCGTTTCCTTTGGCTCGACCAGCTTTGCTTCCTGCCGGACGACATCCTCTATAAGACCGACCGAATGAGCATGGCGCACGCGCTGGAAGTGAGGCCGCCCTTTCTCGACCATCGCATTGTGGAATTTTGCGCCTCCCTTCCGGTTGAGCTTAAAATCCGCGGGAGCCAGCGAAAATACCTGTTGGAGGAACTCATGAAGGACAAGCTTCCTCCGGGAGTCCTGCGCCGGAAGAAAGTCGGCCTGGATATTCCCGCGCACGACTGGCTGCGCGGTCCGTTGCGGGAACTACTCAGGGACACACTCTCGGTCGACGCCATCGAGCGAACGAAACTTTTTCGCCCTGAAGTTGTCCAGGGCTTCATCCACCGGCACCTGGAGCGGCGCGGAAATTTCGGCTTCCACCTTTGGGGCCTGATGACACTTTTCCTTTGGTTAAATAAATGGCAGATTCAGACAGCACCGATATCCGAACTACAACGGGAATCACTCGAAAAGGTCGTTACCTTTACGTAGTCGTCCTACTGTTTGCCTCAATCATTTTCCTGGGCTCTGTCATTTCTCCGCCCTCCCTGATGGATGATGTGGATGCGGTGCAGGCGCAGATTTCCCGCAACATGCTGGACTCCGGAGACTGGGTCAGCGCTCGCCTGGACGGCGTTGCCTACCTCGAAAAAGCCCCGCTGGTCTACTGGACGATGGCGTCCTCCTACATGGTTTTTGGCGTGCATGACTGGGCCGCCCGCATCCCCATTGCGCTGGCGGCCATCCTGCTTTGCCTGCTGACCGCATGGTTCGGCACATGGGCCTTCGGACGACGTGCGGGATTTTACGCCGGCTTATGCCTGGCAACGTGTGTCGGGCTGTACCTCTTCACAAGGATTCTCATTCCCGACGTCATGCTGACCGGCGCCATTGCGCATGGCGCTGTGGGCATTTCTGCGCGCTCTCGAGGAAGACGAACCCCATCCGCGCCTCTGGGCATTGGTCATGGCGGCAAGCATGGGCGTCGGCCTGCTGCTGAAAAGTCTGATCGCCGTGGTCTTCCCGTGCGGCGCAGCCCTCGTATACCTTCTGGTCACCCGCCAACTGTTGCTGAAGCGGACCTGGAAACGGCTGCATCCCTGGAGCGGGGCGCTGGTGATTCTTCTGATTGCCGCTCCATGGCATCTGCTGGCAACTCTCCGCAATCCGCCTTACTTCGCCTTCACGCTGCACAGCGGGCCGGGAGAATATCACGGTTTTCTGTGGTTTTACTTTATCAACGAACAACTTCTGCGCTTTCTGAACATGCGGTATCCCCGCGACTATAATACGGTTCCCCGCCTCTGGTTCTGGCTGCTGAACCTGGTCTGGCTTTTTCCCTGGAGTGTCTATCTTCCCGCCGCGACACGTCTTTCTTACAAGCCCACGGACCGGGCGGGACGCGTCCGTCTGCTGGCCCTGTGCTGGGCGGGCTTTATTCTGGTGTTCTTCACCTTCTCAACCACGCAGGAATACTACTCCATGCCCAGCTACCCGGCCTTCGCGTTGCTGCTGGGTTCCGCCATGGCACTCGACGGCAGGAACGTCTGGCTGCGTTACGGAACGAAGTTCCTGGCCATTCTCACCGGACTCTGTGCAGTGGCCGCAGGCACTATTCTCTTTCTGGTGCGAGGGGTTCCGACGCCAGGAGACATTTCATCTGCCCTGACCAGCCACCCTGCCGCCTATACTCTCGCACTGGGCCATTTGGAGGACTTGACGCTCCGGTCATTCGCCTATCTGCGCACGCCACTGACTCTGGCAGCGGTTGCCTTCCTGCTGGGCGCGGTTGGCGCCTGGTTCCTGAAAACGAGGCGGGCCTATCTTGCCATCGCATTGATGATGGTGCTTTTCATCCACGCAGCAAGAATAGCGAGGGCCGTTTTCGATCCCTATATGTCTTCTCATCCGCTTGCCGTGGCAATCGAGAAAGCTCCCGCAGGGAAGCTGATTGTTGATGACCAATACTATGCCTTTTCAGCCGTCTTTTTTTATACGAACCGGCGTGCTCTGCTTCTGAACGGCAGGGTGACAAATCTCGAATACGGCTCCAATGCGCCGGGGGCTCCCGATGTTTTCATTCATGACGCAGATTTTAGGAGGTTGTGGCTCTCCCACCAGCGGTATTATCTGGTCGCGTATGAATCGGCCCTTCCCCGCTTCAAACGCCTTGTAGGGATTGACAACCTCCACACAATCATCCAAAGCGGTGGTCAGATGCTGCTAACCAACGAACCCCTGAATGGCAGTTGATCTGGCCGGCTCCGTCGGGAACAGATACCCTGGTGCTTGAAAGAGGGGGCCTCGGCGGGGTTCAGGGCGCATCTCTCACGACCATCCGGGAAATCCGCACGCTGCTCCGGGTGCGCTGTCAGGATAAGCCAATGAAGAGCCTGATTGTGAACGCGGACGATTTTGGCCTGACCGAGGGTGTAAACCGGGCCATTATCGATGGGCACAGAAACGGCATCATCACCAGCACCACGCTGATGGCAAACGGCATGGCCTTTGATTCCGCGGTGGCTGCCGGTTTAGCCGCGCCGGCGCTGGGCATTGGCGTTCACCTGAACCTGACCCAGGGCCGCCCGGTTTCGCCTGCTTCCAGGGTTCCGTCGATCGTCACCCCAGGGGGCACTTTTTATCCAGGTCCGGGCATTCTGGCTCGGCGAATTCTGATGCGCCAGATCAAACCCCGCGACGTTGAAACCGAACTTCGAAGCCAGATCGAAAAGATCGCGGCAGCCGGCATCCGAATCACCCACCTCGACAGCCACAAGCATATTCATCTGCTGCCTCCCATCTTCAGTGTGGTCCGAAAACTGGCGCGCGAGTACGGAATTGATTGTGTGCGTTGCCCTGTGGAACCGGCTGTGAGCGCCCTTGGACCTTTGCGCTCCGGGCGCCGTGGATGGCCTCGCAGGGCAAAGCAATACCTCCTGGGCCGGGCGCTTTCCACACTCGCTGCGTGCCAGGCAAGAAAAGTGAAGGATGCAGGATTATGCCGGCCGGAACGCTTTTACGGGCTCAGCCAGACGGGTTTCCTGGATGCCGCTATGCTGGAACAGCTTCTCCGAGCGCTGCCGGAAGGAACCAGCGAGATCATGTGCCATCCTGGCTATGTCGATGAGGCACTGTTGGACACGCGAACCCGCCTGCGCTTCCAGCGGGAAACGGAGCTTGGGGCCCTCACCAGCCCCGGCGTCCGGCGGCTTGTGGATGAACTGGGAATTAAGCTGATCTCCTATGACACGTTGTCCCTCCCCCGGCAGTCAACGGCAGGGAAAAGCAACGAACCTGTGCAGGAAATTACTCGAAGGGGTTAACATAAGTATTGGAACAGCATCCAACATTGAGGGAAAGCCCGATGGAGAAGGCGAAAGCGGCTCGATATTCAATCGTCATCCCACTGTTAAATGAGGAGAGCAACCTTCGCCCCCTTTACATGAAGGTTGTGGAAAACATGAATGCGGTGGGGGACACCTACCAGGTTGTCTTTGTCGACGATGGCAGTTCCGATCGGACCTATGCCTTGCTTCGGGAGATCTGCGCGAACGACAGCCGCGTGACCGTCGTCCGCTTGCGCAGAAACTTTGGCCAGACCACGGCGCTGCAGGCCGGCTTTGATTACGCCGAGGGCGAGGTGATTATTTCGCTCGACGGCGACCTGCAGCATGACCCGGCGGAAATCCCGCAATTCATCGCCAAGATCAACGAGGGCTTTGACCTGGTGAGTGGGTGGCGCGTGAAGAGACAGGACACCTGGCTGACTCGCCGCCTTCCCAGCCTCATTGCCAACTGGATGATGGCCAAATTGTCGGGAGTGGACATCCACGACTTCGGCACAACTTTCAAGGCCTACCGCCGTGAAATTCTGCAACAGATGAGGCTTTACGGTGACCACCACCGGTTTATCCCGGCGCTCGCCAGTTCGTTTGGGGCCCGGATCGCCGAAATCCCCATCAAGAACATTCCCCGCACGAGTGGCAAGTCCAATTACGGAATGTCCCGAACGATACGGGTGATGCTGGACCTGGTCAGCATCAAGTTTCTTCTGGAATACTCCACGCGTCCTCTGCAATTTTTCGGTCTGTTCGGCTTTGCCGGCCTGGGAGTAGGGTCGCTGATCGGGTTCTTTCTGCTTTTCAAGAAACTGGTTCTGGGCCAGGAGATCATGCTGCAACACGGGCCGCTGCTTTTCCTCTCGGTATTGCTGATTCTCAGCGGTATCCAGTTGCTCTCGGTGGGGTTGGTTGGCGAGATGGTTACTCGAACCTATTTTGAATCGCAACGGAAGGCCACTTACGCGATTCAGGAAATTATTTCGCGCGGCGGGCACGAGCAAAAACCCGAAGGCGCAGGGATCGGAGTAGGCTCATACGGGTAGAGAAAGACAGGCATGAGGCCTCGCTAGGGCCGATAGCCTCTTCCTCCGCAAAACACCGAAAGGGCAATCCAGAATTTGAGAGGCCGCGCCAGCCGCACTCGATCACCAAAAATATCGTAGTTTCTGCCCTTGATGCAGGTGAGCAGGCGCCAGTAAAGCGCTCCCATGATCTCTGCAATCACCATCGACCGGCGGTCTTCTGGCGGCAGAGCCTGCCGCGCCTCAGCAAAGTATCGGCGCGCGCGTTCAGATTCGAAATCCATCAGGTCGATATATCTGCCACCGGGCTTCCCTTCCAGGAAGGACTCCGGCGGCACGCCAAAGCGTTTGAGATCTTCTTCAGGAAGATAGATGCGTTCCCGGCGTGCATCACTTTGAAGATCGCGGAGGATGTTCACAAGCTGAAGCGCCATTCCGAGGTTGGCGGCATACTTGCGGGTCAAAAGGTTCTTGTAACCAAAAATCTCGATGGTGATCAGGCCTATGGTCGAGGCCACGCGGTAACAGTAAAGCGACAGTTCCTCGAAGGTGCGGTAACTCTGCGGGCTAAGATCCATTTCAATGCCCCGCAGCAGCTCTTCGAAATGCTCCCTGGGAATCTGGAAGCGATGGACCGCTCGGGCAAGTGCGGCCAGTTCAGGAGTCAAGTCCTGATCAGAAAGGCCGCCAGTCTGATAACAGCGGTCCAGGTCCCGCCGGCAAAGTTCCAACTGCTGCCGGGCTTCTTCCGCAGGAAGATCGCTGTCGGCCACGTCATCGCTACGCCGCGCAAAAGCGTAAACGGCTTCAATGGCTTCGCGCTTTTCCGGAGGCAGAAAGACAAAGGAATAGTAGAAATTGGTGGCGCGGGCATTGGTGAAACGCTGGGCGTGGTGGCGAAGACTCATGGATATGCTTTAAGTTGAATACGGCCGGTGGATCATTCCTTCCGACGCGCCGAAAAACTTTGCAGCGAATCGGGACTCGATATTCTATTGTATTTCTTTTTACGATGTTGAAGAGTAATTCAGCAAGGCTCTTAATGCAATATTCCACCTGGCATGGACCGGCCTGAACAATGTTCTCGATGCAACTGAGTGTTTTGATCTGCCGGAAAGCCTGGTCCTAGTTGAAAGATCCGCAGAGGATCGGAGTTGGAACAATGCCCACCTATCTGGTAACCGGAGGAGCAGGATTCATCGGCTCCAACATGATTGGCGAACTGGTGCGGCGCGGTGAGACGGTCCGCGCCCTGGATAACCTTGCCACCGGCCACATCGAAAACCTGGCTTCGGTCAGGCAAGAAATCCAGTGGCATGAAGCCGACATTCGGAATCTTGAGAGTATTCGGCCCGATTTCGAAGGTGTGGATTATGTGATTCACCTGGCCGCTATTCCCTCGGTGCCGCGCTCGGTTGCGGACCCGTTAACATCCAATTCTGCCAACATTGACGGCACCTTGAATGTCCTGCTGGCGGCGCGCGACGCCGGGGTAAAAAGGGTCGTGTTTGCGGCATCTTCCGCGGCATACGGCGACCATCCTGCCCTTCCGCGCGTGGAATCGCAGGAACCGCGTCCGCTTTCGCCCTACGCGTTGACCAAACTCACGGGCGAGTATTACGGCAAAATCTTTACGCGTGTCTACGGGCTTGAGACGGTATCGCTCCGCTACTTCAATATCTTCGGGCCACACCAGAGCCCGGACTCCCCTTACTCGGGCGTTCTGTCACTCTTCATCTCCGCCTACATGAACAGCCAGACCCCCACCATATTCGGCGACGGTGAGCAGTCGCGCGACTTCACCTACGTTGAGAATGCCGTCGACGCCACGCTGCGCGCCTGTACGGCTCCGGATGCTTCAGGCCAGGTGATCAACGTCGGGACCGGGGAGCGCCACACGCTGAACGAAACCATCAAAGTCCTGGACAGGATTTTCGGCCGCCAGGTCACACCTCGCTATGACGCGCAGCGTGCAGGCGACGTCCAGCATTCGCACGCCGACATATCGCTGGCCCGCAAGCTATTGGGTTATGAGCCAGCTGTACGGTTTGAAGAAGGACTCAAGAAAACGGTGGCATGGTTCCGCTCAGATCCCACCTCGTAAGGGCGGATTCGGAGTGTACCAGCAGGATGCTCTCTCTGGCAGTCCCTAACTGTTAATGATAGCTTTGCGGCTTTCCGACCGGACAGTTCTCATTTTCATTCCCACACGTTCGGCCCGGCCGGACTGACGATCTCATATCCGCATTCCACGGAGGGCTCTCTGCATTACTTGCGCAACGCAGTGACTCTGTTGTTCGGCTGCACACTGCCCGTTCTGCTGGCGGCCCGCAGTTCACCTGCCGCCGGGAAATCTCTCTGGCAGATCGGAACTTTCGACCAGTCATCGCATGAATTCAACAACAATGCTCCGGTTGGGAAAAAGGATTACAACCCTGTTTTCACCATTGGAAAGAGCAAGAGCAGCGACTGGACCCGCCGCCAGCCCGGCTCGGAAAATCAGGCTGAAGGGCTGCGGCCGGTGAGCAGGAACAGATTCGCAGGATGTGGCAGAACCTCATCCTGTACGCGGAACACACCTTCACTTACTGGAGTGGTTACAGCCGGACCCAAAGCGACGAAACCAGAGGGCAGACATTCAGCAAGTACCAGTTCGTCGTTAACGCCCGACAGGAAATTCATTCGATCGTGGACCCGTCCCTCAGCCAGCTTGCCGATCAGATCCTCATGCCGGCGCCGGCAATCGTTGTTTTCAACGGGTTGAACTGGACCCGCAGCGGCTTTGTTGAAACCGGCCTGGACAGCCACTTGCAGATTGAGGAATATCCGGAAATGAAGGTTGTGCCGGTTGAGATCCTGAGGCACCGCAACGGATACAATCATGTTCGCTTCATGGCCCGCGATGTTCCCTCCATGGGTTGCAGGTGCTACAAAATTGCGCCGGGCAAGTCCGACGGGGCGTCTTCGGCTGAAATGACGTCTCTGCCCGTCAGCGATGCCATTGAAAATCAATACTACCGCGTGGTGTTTGATCCGGCTTCCGGCGCCATCAGGAGCATCTACGACAAACAACTGAACAAGGCACTGGTAAATCCGCCAGTCCCTATCGCGCAAATCAGGACCTCTTCGTCACAGGCGGCGAGGGGACCCAGATTGTCTACCTGAACAAGACTCTTCCGGAAGCCAGGCTGGCCATTCATATTTCACACGAGGGCCGCGTTATCAGTATCCGCAAGACCTTCTTCGGGACGGTCATGACGTATGAAACCAGTGGAATGGACGCGCCACACATCCAGCCGGAGGTCATCCTCTTCGATCACCAGAAGAAAATTGAGTTCGTCAACCACCTTGACAAGCAGCTGGTGGACCACAAGGAAGCCCTCTACTTTTCTTTCCCCTTTGCCATCGCGCATCCGGACTTCAGCTACGAAATTCAAAACAGATGGGTCGACCCCGCACACAGCATCCTGACCGGCGGCGGCCTGGACTGGTTCTCGGTGCGACACTGGGTGCGGGTGAGCGGTCCGGAATATTCGGTTGGACTGGTTCCCCTGGATGCTCCATTGGTTTGCTTGGGGGATATCAATCGCGTAACGTGGCCCAGGAAGTTCCGGCCGAAGAACGCCACGGTTTATTCCTACGCCCTGAATAATTACTGGCACACGAATTTTGTCCGCGTACAGCAAGGACGTTACACTTTTCGCTACATCCTTACCAGCGGTCACAACCTTTCGCCGGCGTCCCTCAGCCGATTGGGACGCGACGCCATGACTCCGCTTGAACATCAACAGGTCATCTCAAATGACAAACACGATAATCCAGCCCGGCCGCTCTCGCCTGCGCCTCAGAGTTTCCTCACTGTCAGCTCGCCCGATGTAGTGGTTGAGAATTGGAAGAACGCCATGGACGGACACGGAACCATCGTCCGGCTGGTGGAAGTGGGTGGCCAGAACACAACAACAAGGCTTACCTTTCCGCTGTTTCACCTGCAACAGGCCTGGACCACCAACTCCGTCGAACAGGATCCATCTTCGGTAAAAGTGGAAGGGGATTCTCTGGAAGTCTCCCTTAAGCCGCATCAAATCCGCACATTAAGGGTTGTTGCGTCCGATTAAACCCTTGCCTTCAGCGGTCCGCGCCCAACGGCACATTGGCCGCCGGTGTGGGTGACCGCTGCATCTTGGCCACGCTCCCGCCCGGGCACTGCCCCCGCCGGATCCTATTAAACCCGGGAGGGAAAGCAGCCGATTCCTAGAAAAGGTAATTTGCGAATCAGAATTGCAGGCCGATCGCGGGGTCCTGCCGCTTTAGGGTGGGCCAGGAGCACAAGTGGCCCGGCTGAATAGCGCAAAGGGGGGAACATCTTGTCACTCATCCGGAAACCTAAGACCGTTGTCATCCTGGCATTCGTAGCCATGCTTTCGGCGGGTTGCGGCGGTGGAAGCCCGGCCGGGAGCCTCACGCCGACGGTCACTGTCGCCATCTCACCCGGCAGCGCTTCATTACTCACAGGCAAGACAACGGCCTTCACAGCCACGGTAACCGGTTCGGTCAACAAGAGCGTCACCTGGGCCGTGAATGGAACGGTCGGAGGAAACAGCACCGTTGGCACGGTCAGCGCGACTGGGCTCTACACCGCGCCGGGAATACCGCCGTCTCCGAATGAAGTGACCGTGAGGGCCACAAGCGCTGCGGATGCCAAGGCCAGCGCTTCGGCCCACGTCACGATCGCAAACCCTCCTCCCACGCTCAGCGCCATCTCGCCTGCTCATCTCGCCGCAGGAAGCGCTGATACGCCCCTCACCCTGAGCGGCACCGGATTCGCAGCGCAGTCTGTTGCGCAAGCGAATGGCACGGTGCTCGAAACAACTGTTGTTAGCGACACGCAGTTGACCGCAGTTATCCCTTCAGCGATGCTGGCAAGCGCCGGCACTTTGTCTATCACGGTAGAAAACCCAACGCCGGGCGGCGGAACTTCAACCTCCATAGCCCTGACGATTTCGATTGCCGTCTCGGTCAGCCCGGCGACGCAGACTTTAGACGTCAACCAGTCGCAACAATTCACCGCCACGGTGGCGGGCGCTACCGACCAGAGCGTGACCTGGGCGGTTGATGGGGTGGCTGGAGGGAACAGCACAGTCGGAATGATCACGACGGCAGGGCTTTATACGGCGCCGGGAATGCCGCCGTCTCCGAACTCAGTCACTATCACGGCCACCAGCTCGGCTGATGCAACACAGTCAGCCACCGCGGCGGTGACCGTCGTCAATCCCGCTCCGGTGCTTTATTCTATCTCTCCCGACGCCGCCACCGCCGGCGACCCGAACACCACGCTGACCGTGGACGGAACGGATTTCACCGCACAGTCGGTGGTTTATCTTGACGCAACAGCGCTGGTCACGGACTACGGCAGCGCGACGCAACTGACCGCGACTATTTCTTCATCGTTGCTGGCCTCGACCGGCACGTTCAGCATCACGGTTGTCACTTCCACCCCTGGCGGTGGCACTTCCACTTCGCTCAGCTTTTCTGTCTGGGCCGGCTATCCGCGGCCCGGCGCCGGCAGCGTCCTCGCCGGTCCCCCGCCGGCGCTCAAACAAATTCCCCACAACGGGACCCTGGTTTCTGTGCTCGACTGGACTGCAAAGGACGATCAGGGAGATTCCGAAGACGTCCTTTCTGCCGACCACATGGTGACGGAGATGGGCATCCCCAATATTGACACCACCGACTTTGCGACTGCCGCCGCAAATCCTTTCATGGTGGTGGCGGGCGTTCTGAACACGGCTTCGAGCCTGTCTGCTACTGACATCAGCAATCTCACCAGCTACGTGAATGGAGGGGGAACGCTTTACCTGTGGGAACCGAACGTCAGCGGCCTGCTGACAGCGCTCGGCGTCGGTTCCACGGTGAATGATCACCTGATGCTGACGAACGAACAGCGCCCGCTCACTTTTGACACCACGCAGAGCCATCCCATTCTCAAGTACATCGACGCGCCGGAGGAAATCAACTGGTCGCCGTTTTTCCCCCCGAGTGACGTGACGCGCGGCTATTCAAGCGGATCCTGCACGCCGCTGGCCACATGGAGTACAGGGGACGACGCCGTCCTGCGGTGCGACATCGGGAATGGCCGGGCTTACGTTTTCGGCTGGAGGCTGCGGCCCCTGCTGGAATTGCCCGAGCTTCAACTGGGCAACGACACCGGTCCTCAGGGTGTCAACGGTATTGTTCCCGACGCGGATATTTGCCGCCTTTTGATGCGCGCCAGCTACGAGGCTTACGCCGCCAATCCCCAGGAGCGGCAGTGGGCTCCCGGCGGCCATCACGCGGCGCTGATTATCACCCACGACGTGGACGCCACCGTGTCTTACCAGAACGTCCCCGCGGGTGTTGATTTCGAAAACAGCATGGGATTCAAATCGACGTACCTGTTCACCACCAGTCCCTACGACAACGGGTGGATCGACGACATGTACAGCGCCGCCGGGCACCAGGATATCCAGTACGCGCTCGACCATGGATTCGATGTCCAGGGCCACAGCTTCGGGCACTTTCCGGACTTCCAAACGGCAATCTACAGCCTGACGGATCCTCCTTCAGAAACGGCCGCGAATTATGAGCCGATGTTTACGCTGATCACCATCTCGCCCTTTTGCTGTACGAGCGGCATGAGCGCTGTCGGAGAACTCGGGGTCAGCAAGTGGCTGCTCGAAAACGACTTCAGTATACCCATCACAACCTTCCGGGCAGGCTATACGGAGATACCCTCGACGTTGCTGCAGTCGCTTTCGGTCACCGGGTACCAGCGCGACCTGAGCTACCTGAATGACCTGACGCGGGGAGCTTTCCCGTTTGTGACTTTCACCTTGGACACCGGCGCAACGCCAACCACCGTGACCACCTACCACGTGATGGAATATCCCATGTCCATCGCGGACGATGCCTCACCGGATGTCGGCCTCACCGGTCTTGATACAACAACGGTCAGCCAATACGTCGACGCATGGATGAAGGTGATCAAGTTTAATTACGACAACAACGCGCCCACTGTCCTTTTGCTTCACCCCATCGACACGACCGCGCGTGTCCAGGTGATGCAGCAGGTCATCGCCGAAATCCAGAACCAGGGACTGGACTTGTGGATTGGAGACCTCACAACTTTTGCGAAGTTCTGGGAAGCCCAGGGAGTGACGAACGCAAATTGGCCCTGATCGGCCTGGCGTTTGCCGGGCCATGACAGTGTCCCGAACCGTCGGCAAGCGCAAGGGATGGCGCATGCCCAAACGGAGACGAAACTCCAGCATCAAGACGGAGCCAGGAAATGAAAATCAAGGTGAGGCATGGTGCGGAAGGGGGGACTCGGTTTTTCTCAAATTCACAAATTGTTGGATTTTCTGACGATCCTCGTATTGTCCTAATTATAATGGACTTCGTCATTGTCCATTAAGTCTCGATGATATAACCAAGTCTCGCTGGTGCCCTATAAAAATAGACACCAAACGATGGCCGAGTTGGTGCGGAAGAACATATTCGACACGTGACACTTGAGGCTTGCCTGTGTCCACCTTGAACTGGTCAGAATTTCAAATCAGCAGCGCATTCCGGTGATTTTATTTCTGAGTGCCCCCCAGCCGATCATTCCGTCAAACCCGAAGTGACCTGACCGGGCTTTTCAGTACCAGGTGAAGTGAGAGAGAATTCACTTGTGAGCGGACCGGTTTTTCTGTACCAGATCTAAGGTGAGTTTTCGGCTGTTTCCGACCCCATGAGTTCGCCGCTAGCGGCGATCTCATGGGCGAATTCGTTCGGTGTCCTCTCCCCGAGAGCCCTGTGAGGACGGCTCTCATTATATTCCCTTTGCCAGGCTTCGATCGTCTCTTTGGCTTCTTCCAGGCTGCCGAACCAATGCGTGTCCAGGCACTCGGCCCGCAGGGTCCCGTTGAAGCTTTCGATGTAGGCATTGTCGGTCGGCTTGCCCGGCCGGCTGAAATCGATCTTCACCCCGTTCTGATACGCCCACAGATCCATGATCTGACTCGAGAACTCTGATCCATTATCGCAAAAGAGCATCCTGGGAGCTCCACGCCGCACAAGATCCGATTGAGCACCTCGACCACGTGAGTCCCTTTCAGCGACGGTCCCACCTTAACAGCCAGGCTTTCCCGGGTGAACACATCCACGATCGTCAGCACCCGGAACCGCCGCCCGTCGATCAACTGGTCCGCCATAAAGTCCAGGCTCCAGGCCTGGTTGGGTCGCGTGGGCCGAACCCGCTCGCGCCGGTGCTCCGCCGCCCGCCGCCGTCGTTTCGGCCTTTGTTTAAGCCCTAATCCTTCTTCTTTGTACAATCGCTGCATCAGCGATTTTCCAACTCCCCAACCCTCCCGGTTCAATAACACCCGGATCTTACGATACCCATAACGCACTCTCGCCTGGGCCATCTCCCGCATCCTCATGCGCAGCGCCAGCCAGGGATTCTTATGGCCCCGGTACCGATACGTCCCGCGGTGCAGGCGCGTCACTCGACACGCTCGTCGCTCGCTGACCCGATAGATCTTGCACAGGTACTCCACCACCGGACGGTACCGCGAGGGCTTTAGAACTTTTTTGACAGCACGTCCTGCAGCATGGCCTTGTCCAGCGTCAGGTCCGCCACGATTCGCTTCAGCCGCACATTCTCCTCACGGACCTGCTTCAACTCCCGGACCTGGTCGACCTCCAGGCCACTGTATTTCTTTTTCCATCGATAAAAGGTCTGTTCTGACACGCCTACCTGGCGGATCAGTTCCGCCACCGGTATCCCCAGCTCCGCCTGCTTCAAAATCGCTACGATCTGTTCGGCAGAAAATCTCCTTTTCTTCACGGCAAAACCCTCCTTTTCCCAGGTCCAGATTTTGCCAAAAACTAACCTTCCAGGTGGCTCAAAAAACCGAGGTCCCATCAAAGCGACTTCATATGGCGAATTTTCAATAATTACCCCTTGCGGAATCGTTGAAGATCACCGGGGCTGGGCATCGTGCCTCCGCCCTTTTGCATGCACGTGGCTGACCAAAGCTGGTTGTGGGGTGCCAGTTGAAGGCGGCCGTCGCGGTCACATCGGAGACTCCCATTTAATTCCATTGACCCGTGTCGTGCCGCAGGATCGTGCTGAGACGCACGACGCCGCCAAGGAGACCCCTACGCCTGACTCAGGCAGGATTAGAACGCTATCTTTGTCACGGGAGCAAAATCTGCCTGACGGACAGGAGGACAAAAAGGGACTTAGGGAGCCTGGTTCAAAAGGTTGGGATTTCCAAGTGTCCTAAACCGTGTGTTTTGAGTGTCGGTTTCGGCATGTTGCGGTGGTTCAGAGACTAGTGTTTGTTGAACATCGTAAACCCTACGGCAACCTTCACTCGGTACATGTCAGGTTAGCCGGCTAACCGTCAAGTGTTTCGGCATCCTGCCAGTCCCGCCCGTCTTGTGGCTCGTGCCACAGCGCTATGCGATACTCCCCTTCCATGTCCACTTCAGAACGTGGTCCTTACTACCCCGCCGCCAGACTCTGCCGCTTCATAATCCTGGCCTTTGCCGCCCTGATGGCTTTCGGCGGCTATTTTGCTCACGATTGCGTCGGCGCCGCGCGCTCCCCACTCCCATGTCCAGGATGGGATGTTCATTTGAGTTTTGGCCGCTACGGTGCCAGACTTGGTGAAGAAAGAAATAAAGGATGGCGTTGTGGTGAAAATCTACCTCGCGGCGGTTGGCGCGCGTGTGAGTTTGATGCCGATGGCTTTCGCCACCGTCGGGTCCGGCAAACCACCCTGCCCAGGGCGCACCTTCGGCCAGGATACCGCGGTCTTGGGGGTGTGCCGGATCATCCCGGAATCAACCGTTCGCCCTGCGCGCGAGATGGTCTGGAAGTAAAACTCATCGCCGGCGATTTCGACAAGCATGAAGGTCCGGTCCTGGTCGTAACCGGCTGCGGTCAGGTCCGTCTTCCTCAGGTTGCCCTTTCGCAACTCGCCTGAAGCTCCTTCGGTGAAATAGTGGATGCCTTTCTGCGGCTTCACGCGTTCATAAACGTGGTCGTGTCCGGCGAAGACGACCTGCACCCCGTATTTTATGAACAGGGGCTCCAGCAGAAGACGGAGTTCGACCGAAGAGCCATGGTAGGCCCCGGAAGAATAGAGCGGGTGATGGAAATAGCAGATTTTCCAATCCGACCCCGAGTTCTGCAACTCCTTATCCAGCCACTCGAGCTGCTGCGGGTTCATGTAATTACTATCGAGGGCGAAGAAGCGGACGTTGCCTTTCTTATACGTATAATATTGCTGCCCGTTCATGTTGAACAACTTGTAAAACCGTTCATTGGAGACGTCGTGGTTGCCGAGCGCCGCGTAGAATTTGACGCCCGCATCGAGCAAGGGTTTGTAGGGCAGCTCGAACTTCTTTTCGTAGTCGGCAGGACTTTTCCCGCCGATGAGGTTGTCACCCAGCATGATCACGAAGTCAAAGGGGAACCTGCCGTGGTACGCAGCCATCTGGCCGGCCAAGGCATATTGCTGCTTGCTTCCATTTCCCATGTCGCCGATGACCGCGAAGCGCACCGAGCCTGGTTTCAGCGGCAGGGTCAACTCCTGGGCCCGAAGCGACAGGCTTATGGCGGCGAGAGCAACACAGGATACCAAGACGGAGCAGCGCATAGTCGGCATAACAGAAGGCCTCAAGGAAGAGCATTGGGAATGAGATCCACAACCAGTTCCGCTTTGACATCCTTCAGCACCAGGTCGTGCCCAACAAACCGGTATGCCAGCTCGGGGGGCAGCTTAGGCAGCTTGAGCATCAAAGTTGGTGGCGTGGTTGTCAGCGGGATATTGTCCGGGAATGCGTCGTTCACATGCAGGGTGACGACCTTGAACGGAGTATCCTGTTGCATCGTTTTGCGAGCTCGCCGGCCTTCCGGTCCGGCAAATGCTTTGCGGATGATTTTGGGGATCCGCTCAGTCGCCTCGTGGGTGAAAATGTCACCCTGATGTGCTCCGCGGCGCGCGTCTGCGATCTTCCTGGCCAACGCCTGCTGGAACTCAACAATCTGCGCAGGGTCCTTTGTAGGCTTCAGTTTGGGCAGCGAGGCTTCCAGGCGTTTCTGCATCTTAACGTAGGCCTGGACGCGGGCGATAAAGGGTTTGAAGTCGCGCACCGCCTCACTGTCCTGCGGCTGCCTCATATGGTTTGCAAAGCCCGGCGCCACAAACACCAGGAGTGAAAGCCACAGGAGATGGTGGGTAACCCGGATTTGACGCTTCATGGATTCTCCCCGACGGAAAGTTGGAGGCAGACAAATTCTATTCGGAGGCCGCTCCTGAATCTGTTCAATATTGCTCACACGTCTGAACAAATTTGCGAATCCCAGATTAGGAAGGTCTTACCCGCAGAAATCTTAACCGACATCAACGCGGTGACCGGCCCAGGAATTCTGCTTGTCTCTTTTCCAAAGGGGCGGGAGTTGTAAACTCAAAACAACACGCCCCTTTCGCCCAAACGAGTGAATAGCATTGGGGCTAAGACTCCTCCAGGGATTCTTCCACCATTTTATCGACACGCTCCCGGACCGCCTCCTTCACTGCTTCCTTCACCGTCTCTTTCACCTCCTGCGGATTCAGACTCGGGTTATCCGTCTCTGACTCCGCCGATTTGATCGCTTCTTTCACAATGGGGTTCAGCGGCGACAGCTCCTTGACCAGCCCTTTTGTCGCCTTCTTGATATCCGTTAAGTTGAGTTCGGGGTGCTGTTCTGTTTCGACTGCGCTCGCGGCCCAATCCTTTTCAAAAGTCTTGATGACGCCATTCACTACTTTCAGTTCACGAACAATAATGCCGACCTCGCGGCGCTGATCCAGTTCGGCAGTGCGCAGGCTCTGGCTGCCGATAAAGGCCTGACGGCGGTCGCGGATGATGGTGCGCGTGTGCAATCGCAGCTTGGCGGGTTTCCGGACTTCCGGGCCAGGGATTCGCTTGCTGACGCGGCCGATGATTTTGATCTCCACCCCGGCTTTCGCTCGCTCACTGAGGGCGCGCAGCATCTCCGCGTCGGCGATCTTGGGGTCGTAGATGAGCAACTCCTTCCTGGCCTTTCGGATGAAGTCACCCAGCACCTTGCGGGCATTGGCGGGACTGACAACAAAAGTGTTGAGCGTGGGTGTATAGGAATTGCGCGTGGTATCCGCCTCAAACAACTTCACCGCTTCCTGGACGGACCGGGCATTCCGGGTGACGATACCAAAGCCCCGGCTATGGTTGATATCAAGGTGGGTGAAATTAAAGGACAGGACGTAGAGCAGCCGGCGGTCAACAATCATCATCTTGTCGTGATAGCGCACCAGATCGTCGGCGGTCCGCGAAACAGCGACGCCTACTGCCAGCAGACGCATCTCAAGCTTCCGCAGACTTATCTCGCCGCCCCGGTTGGTGTAAGCAATCAATGCGCTTACCGCAACGCCGCGGGCCACCGCAGCCTTCAGCCCCGCCTCGATATCGGCGCGGTCAAAACGGAAGATTGCGATCTCGATGCTTTTCCTGGCGTTTCGGATTCCCGAAAGTAGCGCCTCGGGTCCGTCGCCAGGTTGGATTAACAGTTTCACGGGCGCTTCTCCATTGGGTCAGGCAGCGTCATGGATACCGGGAGGGGCAAGTCTACCTTTCTCCTGTCTTCCGGTTGCAGCATGCCTGCCTTCTGCCTACAGTTCCCATGCCGGTCGAGTTTTCGTATAGACGCTAGAGTCCCGACCTTCCAAACCATTGGTGAAAATTCCAGCTAATCCTTTTGCGCCATCGCCGTTTCGGGATCGTCCTTGCGAAACTGGACTTCGTAAAGCTCCGAATAGACGCCGCCTGCCGCCAGCAGCTCGTCGTGGGTGCCGCGCTCAACAAGAGCATTCTCTTTCACCACAAAGATAATGTCGGCGCGCCGGATGGTTGCCAGGTGGTGTGCGATGACAATACACGTTTTGCCTTCCATCAAGCGGTCCAGAGCTTCGATCACGGCCTGCTCGGACACGGCGTCCAGTCCCGATGTGGGCTCGTCCAAAACAAGAATGGGAGTATTGCGGATAACAGCCCGCGCGATGGCGATGCGCTGACGCTGGCCCCCGGAGAGGGTTACGCCGCGTTCGCCGACCATCGTGTTGTAACCCTCGGGCATTTCCTCGATGAACTCGTGGGCGTTGGCCAGTTTTGCGGCACGGATAATCTCCGCGTGGTTGGCTTCCGGGCGGCCATAGGCAATGTTCTCCCACACGGGGGCGCGAAAGAGAAGCGTCTCCTGCAGAACAAAACTAATCTGCTGGCGAAGCGATTTCATCGTGTAATTGCGGATGTCGGTCCCGTCGATTTTGACTTGCCCGGAGAGGGGATCGTAGAAGCGCGCAATCAGGCTGATGGTGGTCGTCTTGCCGCCCCCCGTCGGGCCGACGAAGGCCGCGACCTGGCCGGGCTCGATCTCGAAGCTTACATCTTTAAGGATCAATTGATCTGGCTCGTACCCAAACGAGACCTTATCAAATTCAATCTTGCCCTGGAAGCGCCTGGCGCGGCGCGCGCGCGGCCGGTCACGCAGCCCGCTCTCGGTCTCCAGAACTTCGCGAATCCGATCGAATCCCACCTCCGCTTTGGAGACGGTGTCCGTCATTTTGGAGAGATCACGCATGGGCTTATACATCATTTTCAGATAAAGTAGAAAGACGACCAGATCCCCGGCGGTAAGCTGGCCTGCCAGCACCAGACGTGCCCCATAGCCGAGCATCAGGCATGTCCCTATCGCTACGATCACATCGACGATCGGCGCCAGTGTCCCCTTGAGATTGCGCGCCAGCAGGGCCGTCTCGACATTTTCCAGGCTCAGGCGATCGAAGCGGCGCTCCTCGTAGTCTTCGCGGGCAAAGGCCTTGACCACGCGGATGGAAGAGAAAACTTCCTGAACAGTCGAAAGCAACTCGCTCTCTTTTTTCCTTACGGCGCGCGAGGCTTTTTTGATGCGCCTCGTGAAGATGTAAACCACCACAAAGAGCATGGGCGCAATGGCGAGCGAGATGAGCGTGAAACGCCAGTTGAGGTAAAGCATGATTCCGATGATCCCCACCAGGGTGAGGATGCTGTTCACAATGCCCAGCAGCGCCGTGGTGACGAATGACTGAATGGCTTCGATGTCGGTGGTCACCCGGCTGATAAGGTCGCCAGTCCGCTTCTCGTCGTGTTCGGCGAGCGACAACCGGTGGATGTGGTGATAGAGCGTGCGTCGCAGATCGTGCATGACCGATTGGCCGACGCTGGCGGTGAGATAGTTTTCCAGATAGGAACTGATTGCGCCGACGATGGCGATGATCGCCACCGCCAGCACCGCAAAGTTGAGGATGGCCAGTCGGCTAGGCCCGATCCAGTGGAGGGGCATGGCCATCCACGGGGGCGGCTTTTTGGATTGGAGCAGGTAATCGAGGACGATTTTTAAGGGCCAGGGTTGGGCTAGATTGGCTCCGGATTCACCCAAGACCGCCAAGAATGCCAGCGCCAGAACTTTCCAGTGGGGCTGCAAAAAGCCGACGATGCTACGACTCTTGTGCTTTTTACCGGTCCCAGGCGTCATCGTTGTTCAGCCTCTTCCCTTGCGGGCGGTTGATCTGGACAACTCGTTCCAAAATTCTTTTCGCGCCGCGAAGAAAAGGAGCACCACAGAGCGCAACGAAACCACAGAGAAAAAAACTTCTGCTTGCGCGGGTGGGGATTACGGTTCCTCACTTTTTGCCCCCCGGTCTTTATCTGCGTCTGTTCTCCCTGGCCTCGTGTCGAAATCCTGTATGCTCAAAATTTGTTCAACTGGGCGATTCTCGCCTCGACCACCGCGCTGAAACCCTCCACTTCCTCGGACGAATATCCAGCAGCCCGGAAAGCCTCGCGTATCTGCTCCGGGGAGAGTTGCGCCAGCACATTCCCAATCCATCGAACGTCTGCGCGCGGAATATGATTGCAAACCCAGCCCATCTGCCGATTCAATATAAACTCCGGCAGATTTAAGAAGAAAGCGACGGGTGGCTTTGCCGGGTTGTTAAAGTCGATGTAGTCGGGCCTGATCTTTCTGATGAACTTTGAACGCTGATACGCCTTGAGGTTACCTTTGGATCTCGCTAGCGTCCTACCGCGGCCTCCGGAGCCAAAACTCGCCCCAAGATCACTGACCATATAGATCAGGTGGCGCCCACCCCCTGAAGAATCCGATGGTGAGTGGTCGTAAATGGAATTGTTCTGGTCCTTCAAGTCCCAGTTATTGATAAGGGCCATCATGACTCTCAGCCCGTTCAGTTCGCGTGTGTCACTAAAAGGGTTGGAGCGCCATTTCCAGTCGCGGACTTTTTTCTCCTCCTTCAGATACCGCTCCAGCCGCACATTCTGGACCGTCCCTCGGGGTCCTACAAAGTTCTGCCCCCGGTGGAGACGGGCCGGCAGGTTTTCTACGTGCAATACCGGCATGAAGTAATCTTCGTTGGCAGAATAACCGGCGGCCCAGACCAGGCGTGAAGCCACGGTTTCCGGACGAGCCTCTGCCCCCAGCTTGACCTTCCACTTGACGCCGTCCTGATCGCGTACAACGAATTTGGGGCTCGTACCATCGAGGTCTTCCTTGATAAAACTGAAGGTGGTGTGGGGGCTGTTCTGCTTACCACCAGGTCCGAAAAACAGGTTGCGATGCTGAATATCTATGGGGTCGGACCAGAGAACAGAGTTTGCCAGCCCTGAAATTGTTTCCTCTGGCTTCAGAGCGTGCTTTCCTTTTTTCTCAGATGCGACGGCAGCCGAAGACGTTATGGCCGCAATCGCGAGAAGTACGGGAACCCAACGTAGTTTGTTGTTCATACGTGCTCCCGGGTATTCTTACCGTTCGGGGTGGACTTCTATCCTGAAACCCTGTCTCCGCTGGGAGCTTACGCCCAGGAGAATAGATATCTTTCAATATCCTAACAACTTAAGGCTTGATTGTCTGTGCAATAATGACCACCCTGGTTGGGGGTTGGGGACTCGGGATTGGGGGGAACAAGGTGGATAAGTCCGGCTTTTGCTTTCGTAAGCCAAAGGCGAGGCTGGAACTGCTGAAGGGCATAGAGGCCAGGCCAGTTCATCATGCGGCGGCTCTTGAAGGATGTAGCCCTTAACTTGGGGCACAATCCCCGGCACGGCAGAGAAGAATTGGCTCAATGAGTCGTTCCTCCCAAGCCCGCCATCATAACGTCGACCATAAATGATCCCAGCCGTTATCCACGAGAATGCATACATCGGCCTCACCTTGGTTCGGCCCAGCACAAGCGGGCACGCCGGTGAGCCAGTCGCATCTCTGCGGTGTCAGAACTTGACAATTGCGCCTCCATGACGGAGTACCGGGAAGTAAGCCACTTGGCCGATAAACGGCCTGCTTGTAGAAGTGCCCTACGCTTGTGCAGGATCTCATTAGAAGAAACTGTCAATGGCGACTACTCAGGATAAACGCCCGTCATTGATCCATGTACCTTGGGGTCGTAGAACCCAGTGTTCCTAGTGAGCATCCCCGCCACGAGTGATCTGACGGTGCTGCAGCGGCTGCGGTGATAGGCTTCCACTGGGCGGAACGCAGTATTGTGTCAAGGTGATTTTGGGGTTGCGTCTGGGTTGCGGATTTTGCCGGACTTGTCCGCATTTTGCCCGGCCAAGTTATTGATCTTCTTTAGAATCAGCAGGGCTCAAAGAATTCCTAAACCGTGGGTCGGGGGTTCGAATCCCTCCAGGCCTACCATGTTTTCAATCACTTAGCAGGCCTGATTTTGTTGCTGATTCGCCACTGTGGGGACTTTTGACCTACACCCTAAGTTCGCACACTTTCTGATACGAAATTCATATAACTCAAAGAGGCATTCTCCACGGTCTTGAAGGTTCCCGCAAGCGTGGGGGAGACGCTGGCGGCGCCGTGCCCGCCGCGAACGCTTCCGGCGTCTTATACCCGAGGCTTGAATGCGGCCGCGTCTGATTGTATTCCCTCCGCCAGATTCCCACTTTCTCCCGCGCTTTCCAAAGAGTGCGGAACCAACTCACGTTCAAACACTCATCGCGAAACTTGCCTTGAAAGCTTTCCACCCGCCCGTTCTGCATCGGCCGGCCTGGCTCGATGTGCACCAGTTGAATCTTTCTCTCCACGCACCAGCCCAGGAAGTGCCGGCTGGTCAGCTCCGGCCCGTTGTCGCAGCGCAGGCTCTCAGGCCGTCCACGCTCCGTGATCAGTTACTCCAAGACTCGCGTCACCCGTCGGCTGGCCAAGCTCGTATGCACTTCCAGCGCCAGGCATTCTCGCGTATAAGCATCTAGCACACTGAGCACACGGACTCGCCGCCCGTTCCCCAACACATCGTGCACGAAATCCAGCGCCCATTCCTGGTTCGCCCGGCTCAACACCGGGCCAACAAGCCCCGTTCGCACCAGCCGCTTGCGCTTCTTCCGTTTCACGCACCACCCCGCTTCACGATGTACGTCGTCAGATAATTTTGGACACAGAGCTGCGGAAGATTGAAGTGGAGATCGCGAACGGCAAGAAAGCGGCGCTAGCGGCCCGGGAGGCAGGCATCTGTGAACAGACCTACTATCTTTGGCGAAAGGAATTTGGCGGGCTGAAGCTGGATCAGTCGAAGCGGCTGAAGGAACTGGAAAAAGAGAACAGCCGGTTGAAGCGATTGGTGGCTGAACTCTCCCTGGAGAAGCAGGTTCAGCGCGAGGTGGCGCAGGGAAACTTCTAAGCCCCGAGCGGCGGCGTTGTGCGGTGGAGCGTGCGCGCCAGGAGTACGGATTGAGCGAACGGCACGCCTGCCGGCTGCTGGGGCAAGCGCGAAGGACACAACGATATGTTCCGATCCTGAGGGCCGATGAGGGTGGGCTGACCCGAGCGATCATCACGCTGGCCAGCCAGTACGGGCGGGATGGCGAGTAGGCAAGGACCGGGTGGAGCGGATATGGAGGGCTGAAGGTGCCGCAAAAATAGAGGCCGCGAAGGCGCTTGTGGTTGAACAACGGGTCGTGCGTGAGGCTGCGGCCGGAGCGGCCGAAACATGATTGAAGCTATGACGTCGTCAGCGCTGCGACGCACGACGGCAGGACGCTCCGTCTGCTGACGCTGATCGACGAATACACGCGGGAGTGCCTGGCGATCCGGGTGGCCCGCAGGCTGGGAAGCCAGGAAGTGATCGAGACGCTGGCGGACGTCATGCTGGTGCGGGGCATCCCGGAGTACTTACGCTCAGACAATGGCCCGGAATTCGGGGCCCGAGAATTGCGGAAATGGCTGGGGAGCTTAGGAACGGGGACGCTGTACATCGAACCGGGAAGTCCCTGGGAGAACGGCTACTGCGAGAGCTTCAACTGGAAACTGCGGGAAGAATGCTAGAACGGAGAAATCTTCTATTCACTGAAGGAGGCTCAGGTCGTGATCGAGCCGTGGCGGGTGGAATACAACACCCGGCGGCCTATAGTCCTCTGGAAACACCTAAGCCAGTTTTACAGCCAGGAACTTTGATGTAAACTTTCTCCCATCCACTGGTACCAAAACCCGGTCACCTCAGTCGCAGGCTAACAATACTCTTCCCGAATTCACATCAATCCTCTCTCTCCCCGGTTCCGTTTATGAGTTGGAATGCAAACTGAGGAAAAGACATCGTAACGCTGGACCGGGACTACACCTGGAATGGTGAAGAAAGCGGCTCCGAACAACCGTCCCCACAGCCCACCCCAGAAAGCGCCAGGCCGTCCCCAGTACTTTATGCGGCCGTCGGAATTGCAGTGTCCCTACCACGAGGTCGTCGGTATGAAGATCCTATAAACGCGAACGTCCAGAGGCCGTCGCAGACTAGCATTACTCTTCCCGTCTTCACATCGCCGACGATGGAAACCTTCGTCATGTCAAACCCAGCCCTTTGCAGTTCATTCACAGCTTTCTCTGCTTGGGAGTGGCTATCGCAAATGGCAACAACCGAGTTTACTTCAGGCATGACTTGCGCTCCTTTTCTTCCTAGATGGGTTTCGTTACTATGCTGTGGGTCCCCCTTCGCGAATTCTGGGTAGCTGGAGATGCACGCTCCAGAGAGTCGCGACCCTTGAAGAAGATAACCGGTCAGATTTGACCTATCTGATCAAAACTGAACATGCAGGTGTTCACAAACGCCCACATTAGTCAGACGGCTCGTATTTCAAGCTTCCGGAAATCAGGGGAAACCGGGGCTACAAAGTCTGCTTGGCTACCTCCTTTGACAGCTTCAGCGCGGCGACACGGCGGCCAAGCAACGCGCAGCACGTGAGCCGCATTGGGTTGCGTAGACATGGCTGAATTCTGCGCCTAAAAGTAGGATCTGTGCGGTGGAATAAATCCACGCGAGTAAAGTGATGAAAGAACCAACTGGTCCATAAGCCGAGACCATGTTGGACCTGCACATGTATGAACCCAGTACCACTTTCCTAATCGTAAAGAAATGAGCCGTGAGAACCGCACCGGCCGCAGCCCCGTTCCCGGCCCTGTGAGTGGCCCTACCCCCGGATGTGTCATGAGCTGCTGTGTGTCCTCTCACTGTGACACTTCCTTCTCGATCCGCTGGTCCGGCTACTTGAATCCATACACCGAGTTGCTGAGACATGCACGGGAAGTTTTCCCGCCGTCGCACCATTTCTTCCCTTAGAAAAAGAATTTGAAGTGTTTTCCGGCCTGCCGGTCCTGCTTCTTCGTGCCCATTTCTTTGCGATTACGGTGGTCCCATAGTTTGGGTGGGATACAATTTCGAATTCATCCATAATCCGCCTGATGCCGGGCAACCCCAATCCCAGCCCACCTGAGGTAGAAAAGCCGTCTTTCAAAGCCCTATTTACATTGGGTATTCCTGGTCCATTATCGCGGGCCACCACTATCAAGACTGTTCCGTCTTCCTGCTGGACGATTTTTATCGAGACCTCGCCCCGGCCCGCGTGCTGGAGGATGTTGCGCGCCAGTTCTGAAATGGCTGTCGCGATGAGTGTTGACTCCAAGGGCTCGAAGTTTGCTTCAGACGCCAGTTCTCTCGCGCGCTGGCGCGCAAGAATAATATCCGCGTCAGACTTAACCGGAACCTTAATTTGTTCCACCGGGGAACACTCCGTTGGCCGAGTTTTGATATTATTTGACATTTACTAACCCCCAACTCTTTTTAACCGCTGTGCCGTTTGGTAACTGCAAAACCCGGGGCGAGTGAAAAACCTGCCTGGCCAGGTGCTTCCCCTCGTCTGCTTCCCACCTCCCAAAAGTGGGTTCGTGATGTGGAGAAAAGACCGCGGATGGGAAAGTCCCAAGCGTGGTGACTACGCCTGGCATTAATCTGGCGATGACTGTCATTAACCGTTATCCCTTGAACGCATAGAAGTCCCTACAAATCATTCCGGCAAACGTCGTATTGCAATGTTTCAATTAGCAATTTTAATTTTGAATAGATTGCGCGTCAGTCTTCTATTGCACAGACCTCTGGTCAAAATTGCTCATCTAAGTTCGTAGGGGGGATAGAGCCTGAGGTGGGCGGAAATTACCGAGGGCTTGACAGAGAGACAAGGGCTTCGTTACGCAAGAAAGCGGCGCATTGCGGTGCCTGGGCCTGAAGGCAAGTTCTCGCTTTGAGAGCACTCCATCCGGCGAGATGTTTTGCTGCGCTGCGCAACACTCATCAGGGCATTTTGCTGGCTCGGACAATAAATCGTTTGGGTGCGGGGCCCACAAAATAGAACGGGTAACAGGTCACCAAAGTGAGTATTGCATTATCGGAATGATTCAGCACTTCGGTGTCCTGTGGCTCGACGACTTCCGTGAAATCCACGCGATAGCGAAACAATCCGTGTAGCGTCGTCAAGGTAATTTCATCACCCTTACGGATATTGCGCAACGGTCTGAAAAACGTATCGCGGTGCCCTGCCAGCACGACATTCCCTCGCTGGCCTGGCAGCGCAGTACCCGGAATGTGGCCGATCGCCTGACGCAAAGTCCTTCTGGTGTCGCCCTCCTCGATCATCGCCGTAAGGTCGATGCTGCTGATCTCGATTTGGCCCACGGAAGAACCGTTGGGGATGACCCTCTCAATGCTAGCGCAGTCTGCCTCGGCCGGGGCTGGAAGGGAAGCCGGGGGAATCTGTTCGACGATGCCTGCAGCCGGGGTCACACTTTTCAAGGCTCGTTCAAACCGCCAGGTCTGGTAGGCCTGATAGAGGTTCGCGTCGACCAGCGTGTAGCCGACGTAACCGAGCGCCAGGAGACCGGCGGCTAAGAAGAAGTATCGGCTCCAAAAGAGCACCGATTGGGTTCGCCGCTGATGGAGCATGTGCTGCTGGGTTCTGAAGTTCATGGCTGGCCGCCCGGGCTCGCGGGAATGATTTGAAGTTTCAAGGGCGCGGTGTAGCCCGTCCGGGTGCGGACGAACAAGCGTCTACGGTGCGGCGCCTCGGCCTTCACCTGAATGGCGCGATAAGTCCCGTCCTGCTTTTGGTTGGTGGGTATATAAGCGATGGTGTACTGGTTGCGTATATCACGAGCGATCTGCTTGCAAATCGGAACCACTTCGTTTAACGACTCTGGCAGGAAGGCTTCGCCGCCCGTTTCACGGGCAAGATGCTGCAACACGTGGGGGTGCTTGTCGGGATCATCCTGATCAAAGAGACCGAGGGTGTAGATGATGGCATCGGACTGCCTCGCCGCGGTCATGATCTGGTCAAGGTTGTGCCGGCTCGCGTTGTCACCCCCGTCGCTGATCACGATCAGCACTTTTTTGTCCCGGTCTCCACACTTCAGGTGTTCCAGCGCAGCCGCAATCGCGTCGTAGAGCGCGGTCTTCCCGTCTGCTTTGATGCGGGACAGCGCAACTTGCAGTTGGCCTGGCCGGTCCGTGAACGGTTTGTTATCGGGAAGCGCAAACCGAACATGCTCATTGAAATTGACCACGAACATCTGGTCCTGCGGGTTGCTGGAGCGGGCAAACGCCAAAGCCGCGGCAACCACTTCAGACACCTTTGGCCTCATGCTTCCGCTGTTGTCAATCACCAGGCCGACTGTCACCGGGATATCTTCGTGGCTGAAATATTTAATCTGCTGCAGGACTCCATCCTCGTAAACGTGGAAGTCATCCTGGCCGAGGCCCGAAACAAGGATCCCTCTGTGGGTCTGCACGGTGGCGTGCAAGACCACCAGTCCAACGCTTACCTTGATTGTGTAAGAAGGGGCATCGCTCGGGCGGCGATCGGAAGGCGGGTTCTCTTGAGGGACGGCAACGGTGGACAGCGCCATCAGAAACAAGACCGCCACAAAGCACCGGTGAGCGGCATCCCATGCCCTCCCGTTGAGTACTCCCGTGTTTAGCTTAGCGGCCCGCAACCTCTACCTCCCCGGGAAAGACCAGCGTGACTAATGGTCGCGAGGCTCAACCGCTACCCCTCGCCTTCCTTATACAGTAGGAGGAACCGTGGACGATAATTGGCAACTTCCGTGCCACCAAGGTACAACCCTCTTGGAGGGCGAGGAACATCACGTAGGCCATAAACAGCATCGTCATGCTGATCCATACTGCGAGCACACAAACGGCATATTCTGAGATAATGAACACTGATACCCTCAATCCTCGGTCATCGAATCAAAATCTGAGCGGCAGCCCGGAAGCCCATCCTTTCGTCGTGACTTCCACTACCGCCCACAAACGGTGATCCAGCTTGCGTATCACCTGCTTTGCAGAGATCGCCGGAGCCCCCGGTCAGAGTGTCTGAGTCGAAAGACTGGACCTCTGATACACTCGCACGAGGGTCCCGACGGAGTCCATGCAAGCACCCACGGCCGGGTTCAGGCAGTTCGCTTGGAATAAGTCCAAACAGCAAAGCCTGCGCCCAGGGACAGCAGTCCCATCAAGGCCAACAGTGGCATCTCGCTTGCTGTTTCGGGCATCGGCTCGGTGGCGGCAGCAGACGCTGTCTCGACCGGCGGTGCTTCAACAACCTCGGCCAGTGGAACCTCTTCGCCTGCCGGGGTAACGGCTTCTACCGGAACTTGCTTCAACTCTGCTATTTCGGTCGGCTCCTCAGTTGTCGCAAGAACCGGCTCGTTGACCACCTTCGCCAGTTCCATAGCCTTCACCTTGGGGTAAACAAATTCCTGTCCCCATTGCATCCCCGGATAAAACCATGCCCTGATGGCTTCCGGCCGCCCTTCGGCCCTCTCACTGAACGTCATGACCGTTTTGTCGGTCGCCCTCAGGCGGTAATTGGGGATGGCAAGGATTGTTGTGAACACGTGGGTTCCATCCTCATTGAAGATCTGAACGATGTTCCGGTCTGAGGAGGAATCCAGCACCTTGAACATGTAGGTGCCGGCCGGCAAGGTCTGAGCGCCCACGCCCGGAACCTCCACCGGCGCGCTGAAGGTCACGATCGTTTTCTTGTCCCATGTGTCCGCCTTGGCACTGGGTAGAGCTGCCAGAGCCACCAAGGACAAGCAAAAACTCACTACGATTATTTTGAATCGGTCTATCTGTTTCATCGGAACTACCTCACTTCTTCACAGGGGCGGTCGATTCTGCCCCCTTGCCTAAAACCGGACTTACTTCCGTAAATTGAGGTCACGAGAACCTCACTACATGCCGTGGCCCCCTTCCAAGCCGGGCAGTTGCATTCTGTTGGAGGCCCGGCTAGTAAACCACCTGGACATCGCAGACTCAATGCACCCACACGGAAACGGCATAAGGACGCATCAACGCTGGAGACCCTGGCGATGCCGCTGGAGAAGATGGCTGAGTGAAACAATCAAAAAGTTCTTCCAGCTCACCTCCTCCGAACAAAGTGAATCCCTGGCGCTTCGCCTGATGGGTAACAATCTCATCGCGGATAGCATTGGCGTTGAGGAAAAGCCACAGGTCAGCCTTCGATGCCTCAAAGCCGGATAAATCATAGTCAGGTCTCACTTACCCTCCTTCAACCTGTCCCCGCGGGACATGCCTTTGAGGCGAGAACGCCAGGCTTGCGATCCCAATAATCGCCCCAACAGAGGCAACCGGACTGGCCTCCCGGCCCGGCTACTTGAACGATTCCCCTCCCTTGGGAGAGTATTTCGTCAGCGCGCTGTTCAGGGCCAGCGCTACCTGAGGTGTGCGCACTGTGCCGTCGATCAGAATCTGCTTAGCGGTGACCTTACGCCCATAGAGCTTTTGGTTGTCGTCCTGATCCTGCTTCACGACAGCCCCGCTGAGCGACGCCCCTGCAAACAAGCCTCGTGTTCGCGAGTAGCTGAGAATCTGGGCATGAAGCTGAGCGTCCGTGGCGCCTTCCGCGGAACGGCCCACCGGCCCGGCGGCTGCGGATAATTCCGCCCCCAGCTTGACGCTGTCCTGAACCAGTTTCTTCATGCCTTCAGCGTTCATCACCAGGAAAACAACGTCGGTGGATTTCCCGCCGATCTGAAACCCAAAGCTCCCGCCACCCACCGTGAACATCGAAGGCGCGCCCCACACACCGTTGCCGCCCCGGCGGCACACCAGCACACCGCGTCCGTAATGGCCTCCGAATCCGAAGGCGAACTTCAGCTGCGAAGGAATGATGCCCACGCACACGGCGTTCTCCAGTAACTCATCAGGAATGCCCTGGTCGGGAGTTCCCATGACCTCATTGAGAACGCTGGTGGCCTTTTGCAGTTGGGTCTCGCCTGCGAATGCCGGCACACAGATTGCCAGCAACAGAAAAATAAACGTAAGTTTTTTCATTTGACTCTCCTTTTTCCTGCCCACATCCACAGCTTCCGTCTGGCGTACCTTCGGAGACTGCCAGACAGCGAGCCGGCAGCGCGCCTCACACTCTTTATACCTTGGGGGTAATCGCGCGTCAGTCCTGTACTGCTCACACGTCTGGTCAATATTGCTCAGGCCATCTGATAAGGAGGAGCTAATGCGTGGGGCCTGTCGAACGGGTCCCGCATTGCTAATGTTTCAGGGCTTTCTCCACCTGGCCGAGTTTCCCTTGAACCTTCCCGGCCGCCTTTTCAACTACGCCTCTCGCTTGCAGGCCGCGATTGTTCGTCAGTTTTCCCGCCTTCTCCTTGACCTTGCCCTTTATTTCGTGAAACTTGCCTTTGGCCTTATTTCTGGCACTTCGCTTCATCGATTGCTCCTTACATCAAGATTCCGGGCCGTGGCCGGGCTTTTCCGCACTTTACTCCAAATGGGTTCAGCCGAATGCTGGCGCTACCTGCGCCAGCGTGAGTATCCCCAGCCTCCACCGCCGAACAAGAGCAGCAGCACAACAACAATCAATAGGAGTTCCATGTCTCACCTCACTCATTAGATTTAAAGCAACTGCAATTCACCACGATCCCCAGACCCAAGCGACTTTGCCGGATGGTTATGTCCCTTCACCACCGGCAGCCTTGCTAGCTAGCGGCCTCTCGCCTCTAACGTAGTCGGCGCCGCCCTCTCCGGTTACCGAGATATCCTGCGCTCCTGTCCGCTCCATGATGTCCCTGGCGCGCTTCGTCCACACCGCGTTGTCCGAATGCACGGACAGGAGGATCCCACCTTCTTTTACCCGAACCTCATAGCGCTTGGCCTCGTGCTTGGGAATCCCCATGCCAACCAGGACGCCCGTGATCCCACCGGCGACACCGCCAACGCCTACCCCTGCCAGAGCCGCCATGAGCGGGCCAGCAGCGATAAAGGGGCCCAGCCCCGGGATCGCCAGAGCGCCAATACCCACCAACCAGCCCAGTGTGCCGCCCACCGCCGCACCCGTTCCGGCGCCTACGGCAGCGCCTTCCGGAGCCTTGGTACCTTTCTTGTGAGCAAAGTCCTTGGAGATCACTTTTTCCGGAAACAGCACGGAAATGTCCGTGTTTCGAAAGCCGGCTTCCTTCAAGACGTCGACGCCGTTCTCTACGGCGGCGTAGTTCGGATAAATACCCAACACCGCTATCTTTTTTGCCATGTTGTACGCTCCTTCTGGGTTTTAAGGGCGCCCGCTCTGGGTGCGCCCGCCGACCCCTGCCTTGCCTTGCTATTTTCTGGGTGCACTCCCTTTATACCTTTCCCTGATTCAGACGTCTGCCCGCTATGGCTCACCTGCTTGGTCAAAATTGCTCATCCCAATTGAGCGAGAAACTGTAGCGTGGGACCAATGTGGAAGCGCCGAAGAGCGTCGACGATTGGTTCGCTGACAAGTAGGCAACCGCGGCTGGTGAAATCAGGCGGTCGGCTAGTCAAGCATGCGCGGCACGACTGCCGGCGCCACTGGGTGAAGTTGGGCCGCTGGCCAGGGATTGATGGGACCTCGGTTTTTTGAGCCACCTGGAAGGTTAGTTTTTGGCAAAATCTGGACCTGGGAAAAGGAGGGTTTTGCCGTGAAGAAAAGGAGATTTTCTGCCGAACAGATCGTAGCGATTTTGAAGCAGGCGGAGCTGGGGATACCGGTGGCGGAACTGATCCGCCAGGTAGGCGTGTCAGAACAGACCTTTTATCGATGGAAGAAGAAATACAGCGGGCTGGAGGTTGACCAGGTGCGGGAGTTGAAGCAGGTCCGTGAGGAGAATGTACGTCTGAAACGGATCGTGGCGGACCTGACCTTGGACAAGGCCATGCTGCAGGATGTGCTGTCAAAAAAGTTCTAAAGCCCTCGCGGTCCCGTCCCGTGGTGGAGTACCTGTGCAAGATCTATCGGGTCAGCGAGCGGCGAGCCTGTCGAGTGACGCGCCTGCACCGCGGGACGTATCGGTACCGGGGCCATAAGAATCCCTGGCTGGCGCTGCGCATGAGGATGCGGGAGATGGCCCAGGCGAGAGTGCGTTATGGGTATCGTAAGATCCGGGTGTTATTGAACCGGGAGGGTTGGGGAGTTGGGAAATCGCTGATGCAGCGATTGTACAAAGAAGAAGGATTAGGGCTTAAACAGAGGCCGAAACGACGGCGGCGGGCGGCGGAGCACCGGCACGAGCGGGTTCGGCCCACGCGACCCAACCAGGCTTGGAGCCTGGACTTTATGACGGACCAGTTGACCGACGGGCGGCGGTTCCGGGTGCTGACGATCGTGGATGTGTTCACCCGGGAAAGCCTGGCTGTTAAGGTGGGACCGTCGCTGAAAGGGACTCACGTGGTCGAGGTGCTCAATCAGATCCTTGTGCGGCGTGGAGCTCCCAGGATGCTCTTTCTGCGATAATGGATCAGAGTTCTCGAGTCAGATCATGGATCTGTGGGCGTATCAGAACGGGGTGAAGATCGATTTCAGCCGGCCGGGCAAGCCGACCGACAATGCCTACATCGAAAGCTTCAACGGGACACTGCGGGCCGAGTGCCTGGACACGCATTGGTTCGGCACCCTGAAAGAAGCCAAAGAGACGATCGAAGCCTGGCAAAGGGAATATAATGAGAGCCGTCCTCACAGGGCTCTCGGGGAGCGGACGCCGAACGAATTCGCCCATGAGATCGCCGCTAGCCGTGATCTCATGGGCCTCAAAACAGCCGAAAACTCACCTTAGATCTGGTACAGAAAAACCGGTCCGCTCATTAGGTGAATTCTCTCTCAGTTCATCTGGTACAAGAAACGCCGGTCACGCCAGGGGTGACGAGCAAACCATCGTTTCACCTTGGGGGTCTTGTGTGTCCCGTAGTTGTCCATGATGAGGTGTACGGGCGATCGCGCCGGGAGTTGGCGGTCGACCTCTTCCAGGAACTTGAGAAACTCCTGCGAGCGATGGCGGCGCTGGCATTTCCCGATCACTTTGCCGGTAGCGACCTCTAGGGCCGCGAACAGCGAAGGGGTTCCGTGGCGGATGTAATCGTGGCTCTGACGCTCAGGGATCCCCGGCCGCAGCGGCAGCACCGGGCAAGTCCGATCCAGAGCTTGCACTTGGCTCTTTTCGTCGACGCACACCACCACGGCGTGATCGGGCGGGTTCAAGTACAATCCCGCCAGGTCACGCACCTTCTCCACAAAAAAGGGATCGGAAGAAAGCTTGAAGGTCTCCGTACGATGCGGCTGCAGACCGAAGGCTCGCCAGATCCGGGAGACCGTGGCGCGCGACAACCTTGTCGCCCGGGCCATCGAGCGGGTACTCCAATGGGTGGCTTGGGGCGGCGTCGATTCCAGTGTGCGGGTGATCAGATCTTCCCCTTGGGCATCCGTAACCTCGCGGGGAGCTCCCGGGCGAGGTTCGTCGGCCAGATCCTCCAGCCGAGCGGTGCGGAACCGCTCGCGCCACTTACCCACTGTGGCCCCGGTAATCCTCAATTCGCGAGCTACGGTCTGGTTGGGAAGACCTTCGGCTCAGAGCAGCACGATGCGGGATCGCAAAGCCAAACGCTGGGCCGTCTTCGGTCGTCGAGCCCACTGCTCCAATTTCTCGCGCTCCTCTTTCGTCAAAATCAGGGCTTTCTTGGGGTGTCCTGTAAGCATGCATATCAGGACGCTTCTCGTTATTCAACGTATTTATGAGACATAACACTAGGGGCATTTCCAGAAAGCAAAACGAGGATTGCAGCAAGCTTGGGAGGAGACTCCATGAAAAGTCCGTGGCACCTATTCTATTCGCAGGCTCCAAGCTGGATGAAACGCGTCGCGTCTGCGCGTTTTTCAGCAACAGCGATGAAGAGTATCGCGTTCTGCTTCCGTTCATTAAGGACGGGTTCGAATGTGGCAACAAGGCGGTTCACGTCGTTAATCCGGGTCAGTGTCGTGACCATCTGCAACGGCTGGTTGCACTAGGGATCGACCCGGCGGCAGCCCGGCAAAGTGGGCAACTCGAGCTACGGATCAATACCGAAACGTACCTTCGAGACGGCCATTTCGACCAGGATCGGAGGCTGGAGGCATTTGGGCAGATGGCCAGCGGCAACGCCAAAGGCGGTTTTCCGCTCAGCCGCATTGTCTGCCGAGCGGTCAAGCGGCAGTTCCTGCGGGCAAGTTTCAACGTGGTAGCTGTTCGGCCAGTCGCTGCCGTAGATCAGCCGGTCTTCGCCGAAGATGTCCCACAGACGGTCGAGTGTCGCCTTTTAGAAATCGAGGTCCAGCCGCAGGCGACCGTCCACCCGCCGCAGCACTTCTGAAACTTTGACATAAACCTGCGGCCGTTTCCCAAGCTCGCGCAGATTGGCCTCAAAGGTTTTCCTGGCTTGCGGATCGGCGGGCTCCTTCATTTGCGGCAGATGGTCGATCACCACCCGCAGGCTGGGAACCTGGTCGGTCAGCCGGACGACTGCCGCGATCAGCACCGGACGGGATTCGCCGTATCCATCTCCAGCCCGGCGTCCGTAACCTCTTGAAGGCCGTGAACGAACTCCGGATTCCCAAGCTGCTTGCTCAAATTCCGGCCCCAGATGTTGCCGCAACGAATGCCGCGAAACAGCAGGTTGCGGTGGAACCGTTCCAGTTGCTTGCGGAAACCGGGCTTTTCCGGCTCCAGATCTCCGACGGTCCCCACAATCACCGGAGCTTTGGCGGCCACGTCCAGAACCCACTGGTTATCCTCCAGCCCGGGGCTGCATTCCACCTCAATGGCGCCCACAACGCCCTCGCCCTGCGTCACCTTGAGGTAGCGCTCGGGCAGTGCAGGCTTGTAGAGCTTTGCGTCATCCCTGGGCGGCCAGGGAATGCCCCCGGGACGCATTGGGTCGAACAGCTGGATGTGGGTATCGATAATCGGTAGGGGAGTGATTTGCGCGCCAATGTCGAAGTCCATGGCGGCGCAGGGCCATCATACCGCGTGAAATTGAGTGAAAGGGTCCAGGACCACGATCAAAGCGATCGGGGCGATCAGGGCAAAGCAGGGAGGCAGGCGGCTTCCTGCTGGCGCTTGAACCAGTTGAGAGCCTCGCTCAGCCGCACGACCTCACCGACAATGATCAGCATGGGGGTCTCCAGTCCGGCCTGCGCCACCTGGGCTGCGATAGTGTCAAGCGTACCCACGACGGTCATCTGTGATTTGCAGGTGGCGTTGCTGACAACGGCGACGGGCCGGGTTCCGGGCAAGCCGGCTTCGACGAGAGCGGCCGCAATCCGTCCCAGCCACGACGAGCCCATGAAGATGGCCAGCGTATCGACGGCGTTGGCGAGCTTGATCCAGTCCAAGTCAGGAGACTCGCCACTGCGCGCGCCATGCGCCGTGACGAAAGCCACCGACGACGAGATGCCGCGGTGCGTGAGCGGAATTCCTGCGAAAGCGGCCGCGCCCAGAACCGCGGAAACTCCGGGAACGATTTCAAAGTCCACACCCGCCTCCGCGCACGCCAGCGCTTCCTCCCCGCCGCGCCCGAAGATCAGCGGATCGCCCCCCTTCAGGCGAACCACAATCTTCCCTTCGCACGCTTTGGCCAGGAGGAGGCGGGTAATCTCTTCCTGCTTCATGGAATGGCGCCCGCAGCGCTTGCCCACGTAGATGCGCTCGGCGGAAGAATCGGCCTGCTCCAGCAGCCTGGCCGGCATGAGAGCGTCATAGAGAATCACTTCCGCCTGGCGCAGCGCGTGGAGCCCGCGGAGGGTCATCAGGTCGTCGGCGCCGGGTCCGGCCCCAACGATAAAAACCTTGCCTGCAACTTTGGCCGGGCTTTTCATTTCTTCAATACCTTTTCGACGAACTCATCCACCAGCTTTTTCTGATTTTCCAGGTCTCCGGGAATTTCCAGCCTCAGCTTCGAACGCAGCAGTCCCACGGTCTGTGTCAGATCGGCGGCATTTTCGGGAATAGCTTCTTCAAGATACTGGCGAAGTTTTCCCGCCAATGCGGGACTGCGGCCGCTGGTGCTGATGGCGATCTTCAGGTCGCCGCGCTCGACCACAGCCGGCGTATAGAAGTTGGAGCATCCGGGATTGTCCACCACGTTGCAGAGAATGCCGAGGCGCTCCGCCTCTTCCGAAACGGCCTGCTGAACGGCAGGGTCGTTGGTCGCGGCGATCACGACAAAACAGCGCTGGCTGAGGTCGGTTCGCTCAAAACCGCGGCGGACCAGAACAATCGAGCCTGCCCTGGCCAGGGCTTCCATCTCAGCGCCGGCCTCCGGCGAAATGACGGTGACCGTGGCTCCCGCCCTGACCAACTGCTGAACGCGCAGTGCGGCAATGTTTCCTCCGCCCACCACCAGGGCGCGCCGCCCGTCCAGCTTGAGAAAAAGCGGAAACAATTCCGTCATAAACCGCTCCGGCGCCTGCACCCGCCCGCTCTCTGAACCTGCACTGGCGTGCCGCGGCAGGCCGAATCTCCCCCGTTCAATCTCTTCCATTGGCACCCTCCACGCCAATCTGGGGTTCCAGCTTGACCAGGGCCGTAATGGAGTTGGTGATGATGCAGTCGCGATGCGCCTGTTCAAGAACCACCTGAGCAATTTCCGCATCCTCTTCGGTCCGGAAGGTCAGGCGCGGGCGCAGGGTGACTTCGGTAAAGCGGTATCTTCCGTCGGCGAACTCCATCGCGCCGTCAGCGTCGCTCTCATACCTGACCAGATCAAGCTCCTCCCGGTGCGCGTAGGCGAGGAAGGTCATCAGGAGGCAGGCGCTCGCGGCGGTCACCAGCAGGTCTTCGGGCGACCAGCAGTCCGGATCACCCTTGAATTCCGGGGGACTGGAAACCGGCAGGACAGGCTTGCCGTTGATGGACGCGCTCCCGCGCCTTCCCGAATCCCAAACCAACCGGCTGGGATAGTGAAAGCTGCGGTGGGATTCTTTCGGCTGCATGGCCAACTCCTTGTCGACGGCAGGCGCTGTGGTTCATCTCCCAAAGCCTTGCGGGAGGCGGAGCGTGCCGGGCTGGCGGCTTCGGTCCCTTCGCTTTCGCCGCGCAGGCTTTCGAGACCGGGCGAATTACGGTTCGGCGAATTCGGGGAACCGGCGAAGATTCACGGCCACTTCCTGCACCCCTTCCACGGTTTTCGCAATCAGCCGGACTTCTTCCTCGCTGGGCCCTGCCTGCCGGATCAGGACCCCGCCGGTCGCGACCTCCCCAAAGATCTCCACCTTCCCGTCGTCCGCGCGCACTTCAAACTTGACGGCGCCCGACTTTGCATTCGCAGCCAGGGCCACTTTGATCCGGCACTCCAAAGCGAAATCCCGGAACCGCTTTCCTGTCTCTTCAGTCGTGGCAAAGGCCGGCAGCTTGACTGCGGCCGCAACCATGGCACAGGCGGTACTGATCGATATGTTTCCAAAATTAATGACGAGGTCGTAGTTCTTGGGGTCGCGCCAATCCAGGCCATAAACAAATTTGGTCCATCGGACGCGTTCTTCGTCCACCAGTCGGACATAGTCCCGGGCCGATCCATAATTCAATTCCTGGCGCTCCATCACCTCGCGAATCCTTTCCGACATGGGAGCAATCAGCCGGACGCGCAGCACATTCGGAAGGTCTTTGAGCAGCAGGTGGCCGGCATGCCCGTGATAAACCAGGTCGCCGCCGACGCAAGCATCGGCCAGGGCCGATTGCAGGCCAATCAGGTAGATGCGCCGGTCCGACGTCATGCGTTCCCAGAAGCGTGCGCTCTTTTCGATCTTTCCGCGCAACTTTTCCTCGGAGACGCCCAGTTTGCCGGCGGCCTGGACCAGCACTTCCCGCGCCAGCGAGGGATAGCCCAAAGTCTTTGCCAGACACTCGGCAAAGGCCATGCCACCACTCATCGAACCTCGCGAAATCGTTATGATAGCCATGAGTTCTCTTCCTTTAGTTTCTCTACTCTCAGGTGTCCGGAGATTGTGAGCAAAATCGGTCAGACAGGCATGGTCGAACCGGTTCCAAAGCCAGCCCGGGCATTCCGGACTTACGAGTAACGGTGGTCAAACCAGCAGGCAGCGGACCCATTCCTAGTGCCTTCCTATGCAACCACTATAAATCATCTCAACCGCCATGAGAAACACGAGCACGCTGAAAAACAGCCGGAGGGACCTTGTCCTGGCAACGGTCAGAAACCTTGCGCCAGCCATCGCTCCCAGAAAGACGCCGAGCATCACGGGCATGGTCAGGCCCGGATCGATAAAGCCTTTGCCGAAGTAAACGCCGGCGCTGGCAGCGGCCGTAATGCCGATCATGAAATTGCTGGTGGTGCTCGCGACTTTGTAGGGAAGCCGCATGATCTGGTCCATGGAGAGCACGTTGACAGCACCCGCTCCAATCCCCAGGAGACCCGAAAGCCCACCGGCCAAGAGCATCAGAAGGAAACCACTGACAACATGGTAGACGCGGTAAGGGTGCCAACCCTCAATCGCCGGATAACTCCCCTCCAGATGCAGGCGCTGGGCAAGCGGATCAGATGGAGCAGCCGGCTCGCTTCCTTCCCGGCGCCGCCAGGAGAGGACGCCACAGAAAAGCAATACCACGCCGAAGGCTATGGTGATGGTTGCCGGGGCCAGCCGTCCCGAAATCAGGGCGCCCAGCACTCCTCCGGCCGTCGCCGCGACCACCAGGAACATTCCGATCCGCAAATTGGTGTATCCCTCGCGGATGTAGGTGGCCGTCCCACCGGATGAAGTTGCAATCACCGAGACCAGAGATGCCCCAACAGCATAGTGTGCATTGACGTGAAAGAGCAGAATCAACATCGGCACGAGAATGATTCCACCTCCCATCCCGACCATCACTCCCACTGACCCGGCCACCAGTGACCCCAACAGGAGATATAAGGTGAAGGACCACGTCACCATCTCAAGACTCCAGCCGCCAGGGCGGCCTTACCTGCGCTCCCTTGGACCGCAAAGATTATGCCTTCCTGAAACCATGTTTACAGAGTCCGTTTTTCCCTTCATGCCAGCCCAGCTTAAATCATGCCGCCCGGTCGGGTCGGCTCGATTCGCGGAGATGCAGCGTGACTTCCTTCACGCCTTTCACCGCCTTTGCAGCCTGACGGATATCCTCTTCGGCTGCCGCCGGCAGCTTGGATGCCATGCCGCCCGGACCGAACTGCCAGAAGACTTCAACCTTGCCGCCGTCCGCGAGAACGTCGAACTGGATCCCTTCCCATCGCGGCCTGGCCACCAGCGTGACCTTCACCTTGCACGCCAGGGCATAATCCCGGAGCCTCTTTTTTACTTCCTCCGTGGTGGCATAAGCGGGCAATTTCACCACTCCCGTCACCATGGCGCAGGCGCTTTCAGGGGTGACCTTCCGCAGGTTGATGATGATGTCGTAATTTCTCGGGTCGCGCCAATCCACCCCATAGACGAACTTCGTCCATTCGATGCGCTCCTGATCGACGTACCGGATGTAATCCTGCGCCGCCTCGGGAGAGAGTCCCTGTTGTTCCATCACAGCGCGGACCCGCATCGACATGGGCGCAATCAGGCGGACTCGCAGCACGTTCGGCACGTCTTTCAGCAGGAAGTGGCCCGCGTTGCCGTGATAGATCAGGTTGCCGGAAACGCACTGATCGGCCAGGGCGGATTGAAGAGCTACCAGGTAGACATGGCGGTCTGCCGTCAACTTCTCAAACAGTCCGGCACTCGTCTGGATTTTTTCCCTCAAAACCTCTTCCGGAACGCCCAGTTTTGCCGCGGCCTCTACAAGAACCTCTCGGCCGAGGACCGGGTATCCCAAATTAGCGGCCAGGCATTTGGCGAAAGCTTCTCCGCCACTCATCGAACCCCTCGAGATTGTCACGATGGCCATAACCATTACCTCCTTTGTGTCACTCTCCGGCCCAACCCGGAGGTGATCATTCACCGGCGAAAAAGAGCGCGTACGTCAACAGGGTGAAAACCAGAAAGGTGATCACCACAAACACCTTGTCGCGATTCAGCAGAAAGAGAATCCCCGTCAACACTACGCGGACCAGTTGGACGCCCACCAGCAGCACCAGTCCGAGCTGGATGGTGCCCCGGCCGGACTCATGCTCAAAATCTTTCCAGATGCCCGCCAGACTCCTGAGGTCGGAAGGTTCTCCCCGGAAGATGCGGTAGTGGACCGGGGTCGCGCCGTGCCGCCACATGTAGAGCACGCCGCCGAAGAGAACGAGGAAGGCTGAAAGCAACACTCCCGCCAGCAGCACAATCCCGATCAGTTTTTCCATCCGTCGAATGGCTACCATTGCGCCAGGCCCTTATAGATCATCTCCACCGCCATCACCAGGACGACCACGCTGAAAAAGATCCGCAGCGGTTTCGCCCGCAAAAACATCAGCAGCCGCGCTCCCACCACGGCGCCTCCGAAAACGCCCAGCATGACCGGCATCGCCAGCACCGGATCGATGTAGCCGTGGTGAAGGTAAATGCCCGCGCTGGCCGCCGCCGTGATCCCGATCATGAAGTTGCTGGTGCTGGTTGAAACCTTGTAAGGGAGCCGCATCACCTGGTCCATAGCCAGCACGTTGACCGCGCCGGCGCCGATCCCCAGCAACCCCGAAATGATTCCCGCCACGCCCATTAGCAGGAAAGAGGGGATGACGCGGTAAACTTTGTAAGGCTCCCAGCCGCCGGCCGCCGGGTAGCTGCCCTCCATGTGCAACCGCACCGCCAGAGGGTCGGAAGGCCGGCCCTGCTCGGCCTCTTCCTTGCGGCGAAACGACAGGTAGCCGGAATAGAGCAAAACCAGGCCAAAAACCGTCATCAGCGCCGGGACCGGAACCAGGGTCAGCATGAAGGCGCCCGCAATGCCGCCGCCAATCGACGTCAACTGGAGAAACATGCCCACGCGCAGGTTCGTGTAACCCTCGCTGAGGAAGGCCGCCGCCGCCCCCGAAGAAGTTGCGATCACGGCGATCAGCGAGGCCCCGGCGGCATAGCGCATGTGGATGTGGAAAATCAGCACCAGCATCGGAACCAGGATGATCCCGCCGCCGAGGCCGGTCAGCGCTCCCACTACGCCAGTGGCAAACGAGCCCAATGCCATCAGGATCAGGATCAGAGACGTCGACATCGCGTGTCTCCTTCATAAATCCTTCTCCGCGAACTCGCCACGCCTCAATGCAAGAACCCTCTGGCCAGTCCTTTGTAAATCATCTCCAGGGCTGCGGCGAGCACGAGAAAACTGAAAAAGATCCGCAGGGGTTTGGCCCTCACGATCATCAGGAGCCTGGCCCCCACAGCGGCGCCGATGAAAATACCCAGCACCACCGGCATGGTCAGCACCGGGTCAATGTAGCCGCGGTGAAGATAAACGCCCGCGCTGCCCGCCGCCGTGATCCCGATCATGAAGTTGCTGGTGGTGGTGGACACCTTGTACGGTAGCCGCATGACCTGGTCCATCACCAGCACGTTGACCGCGCCGGCACCAATCCCGAGCAGCCCCGAAATGATTCCCGCCACGCCCATCAGAAGCGCGCCGGGAATTACGCTGAAAACTCTGTACGGCTGCCAGCCACCGAGCACTGGATAACTGCTTTCCATTTGGAGCCGCACGGCCAGGGGATCGGAAGGGCGGTCGGCCTCGCTCTCCTCCTTGCGCCGAAAAGCCATGTAGCTGGAATAGAGCAGCACCGCTCCAAAAATAGTCATCAACGCCGGCACGGGCACAACAGCTGCCAGGAGAGCTCCCGTGATGCCGCCACCGATCGCCGTCGTCTGGAGAAACATCCCGATCCGGAGGTTCGTGTAGCCCTGGCTCAGGAAGGCAATCGTGGCTGCCGTTGAGGTCGCAGTAACAGCAATGAGGGAAGCACCCGCGGCGTTGTGCATGTTAACGTCAAACAGCAACACCAACATGGGGACCAGAATGATGCCTCCCCCTTCGCCGGTTAGCGCGCCGACGATACCAGCGGCAAATGCTCCTGCCGCTACCAGGGATAAGTACGGCAACGCTTCCATCGTGAAGCCCTCCGAAAACCATTCTCTGCCACCCGGAACACGGCTGGACAGTTGCCACCCTTACGTTTTCGCCGTCCCGCCGGTGGCCGCGTTGTGGAGTTTCACTTCCACCTTTTCCTCCAGGTGGTCGTAGTACTCCTTCAGAATGGCAATCACTTCCGGCTTCGAGAACTCGGCCGGGACTGGTTTGCCCTCGCTCATCAGTTTGCGTAGCAGGGTGCCGGAAAGCAGGAGCCGGGCGCCGCCCTTGTAGTTCCCGTTGTCGTCGATGACGGCCTTGCTTTCGTGCGGACAGGTTTTCATCGACGCCATGCTCTTGCACTCGAAGCAGTAGAACGTCCAGTCCATGCACAGCGGCTGGATGGCCAGCGCGCCCGCTGGCACTTCATGGAAGATCGTCTGGGCGTCAAAGGGGCCGTAATAGTTGCCCACGCCGGCGTGGTCACGGCCGACAATCAGGTGGGAACAACCGTAGTTCTGCCGGAACAGGGCGTGCAGAAGGGCCTCGCGAGGTCCCGCATACCTCATCTCCATGGGGTACCCACCCTGGATCACGCGTTCCTTGCGGAAGTAATTGTTGACGAGCGCATCGATGGCGCGCACGCGAACGTCCGCCGGAATGTCGCCCGGCTTCAGCTTGCCCAGCAACTGGTGGATGTAAACGCCGTCGCACACTTCAATGGCGACCCAGGCCAGGTAGGCGTGCGAGTTGTGCATGGGATTACGCAATTGGAGCGCTGCAACCCGCTGCCAGTTCCGCTCTTCGAAAAGTTTGCGCGCTTCCGCGGGGGTCTGGTAAATCCCCTTAAACTCTTCCGGGAAGAACGATTCGGAGAGCACCTTGATGGGGCCAGCCAGGTTAACGGGGGCCTGCTCCATCACTTTTTGCACGCCGGGATGCGCGGGATCCGCCGTCTTGAATACTTCGTTGCACTCGAACTCTTTATCGATCCCGTACTTCTCGGTGACCTTCATGGTTCCCATCAGCTCGTTCGTTTCGGTGTCCCAAAGGGCCACTTCTTCGCCGATGGAAATGGATTTCGCCAGTTCTTCGGTGGCGGATAGGGTGATCGGGATGGGCCAGAAAAGGTCCTTTTTGCTGGGCAGCGCGAACCGCTCACAGCAACCTTTCCAGTCCTCTTTCCCCATAAAGCCATCCAGCGGCGTGAAGGCCCCGATGCCCATCATGATCAGGTCCCCGGTCTCACGGCTGGTCAGCGGCACTTTCTTCAGGCCCGCGGCCCGCTTGGCTTCCTCTTTTTTTTGCGCCTGATTCAGAAGCAATGGCTTCAGCTCAGGACTTCCATGGGGCGGTACAAGTCTGCTCATATCTGATCTCCTTTCGGTGTCAAAGCATTCGATCTCTCAACAGAAAATTCATTTGGCCTCACTCGCTTTGGCCGGCGGCAGCACCACCAGACGCCCCGCCAGGGCGCGCCGGCGGTAGAGTAAATTCTGGGCGTCGGCGTAATTCAACTTGCCCTTGTGGCATTCCACGCAACGGGCTACTTCGGGTTTGTTCAGCTTCAGGGCGACTTTGGCGTGGCAGCCAATGCAGAGCTGGTGCATGGCGTCCACGTAGGAAGGCGCCATGTAAGTCTTGATCTTGATGGTGGCCCCGGCAGGAAGCAGATGCTTGTGGCAGTCCACGCAGGGCTTGACGTGCGCGGAGGTCCGCGCGTACCCGCGGGCGTGGCATTCCACGCAGGCTAGGTTCCCTCCGGTGGGCGAGGCGTGCCAGTCGTGCCGGAAGGCATCGGTGGGCAGATACATGTCCCGGTGGCACTCGTAGCAGCCGGAGTTTTTGTCGCGCGGCATATTCATGTGGTGGCACAGGACGCAGGACTGCTGGCCGCCGTTGCGATCAATTTCCCGCTGATGGTAGAAGGTGACTCCGTAACCCGTCAGGTCGGCGTCAAGGTAGAGAACACCGCCCTCGCTTCCATCCGGCCCTCCCGGCGGGTTCTGGGCCAGGCCCGTCTTGAGGTAGACCACATCCCCGCGCGCCCGGTGCACCGGCGTCGGCTCAACACCTTGGCTGGCGGCGCGGGGATTGCCCAGGAATAAAAACCCGGCGCCTGCTGCGATCACAAAGGCCATGGAGTACTTCACACGGCCGGCGATGACCGGCGTCCCCAACCACGTGAGTCCGACCTTGTCAAAACCGGGAAGCTTGCGGGGATCGGAGTCCGGGTCAGCAGGCCGCTCCTCCCAGACCTTGAAATGCTCAATTACCACCAGAAAGACCAGCGTGGCTGCCGCCACAATCCCCAGGCTGACCACGATTTCGGTCCACTGGGGAAAGTAAAGCCTGCTGCCACGGCTCAAGTCCGCCAGACCTCCGACGTCAATACGGTTGAGAACGATGCCCGAGGTTGCGATGGCGGCCGTGGCCCATTGCCAGTTGGTCTGTTTGCGGAATTGCGGGGTGAACAACAGGATGAGCGGGATGATCAGCATGACCGCGATTTCAAGCCAGAAAAGTTTGACCTGCCATGCGCCACCCACGAGGAGGTGCAGTTGCCCGCGCACCGCCAGATCGCCGAACCGCAGCGCCAGGTACAGAATCAGCACCCAGCGCGCCGCAACGCCGAGCGGGTTCATCAGGTGGGTTTCCGGCTTCCTCCGGTAGAGGTACGCGGTGAAATGGCTTTCCAGGATGACCATCATCAGCCCCAGCCCGACCGCCGAAACGAAGAAGAGCACGGGCAGGATCGGCGAGTACCAGAGCGGGAACAGGCGATAGGGCATGATCAGAAACAGCGAACCCAGAGACGACTGGTGAAGGGTGGAAAGCGCAATGCCCACGATCACCAGCGGGATGCGAAACCGTACCAGAAAGCGCCGCACCCGCGCCAGAGCGGAAACATCTTCCGCCGCCACCGGAAAGAATTCCATGGTCAGCACGGTGAGGTAGAGCATCACGCACCAGCCGACCTCAAACAGCGGCGAGTGCGGATTCCAGTAGATCATCATGTGCCAGATGTTCCAGGGCAGTCCGAGATCGAACAACAGCCCCACCACCACCGCCACGTAGCCCAGGAAGGCCGTCAGGACCGCGGGCCGAACGATGGAATGGTATTTCTCCAGCTTGAAGATATAGACGGTGGCGGTGACCACAAAACCGCCTGCGGCCAGCGCCACTCCGCCCATTACGTCAAAGCCCACCCACAAACCCCAGGGCGTGCCGTCGGACAGATGGGTGGTGGCTCCCAGGCCAAAGAGGAAGCGTGCGGTCGCAACCGCCGCGGCCAGGCCCACAAACATCCAGAGAATCAATTTGAGCCGCGCTACCCTTTCCATCTATTCCTCCGGCCCTGTCTTGCCGTCTGATTTCTCCCCGGCCTGCTCCGCCTGGAGCGCCATGCGCCGCTGGATAATCCAGTAAAGGCCTGTCATGGCCATCCCCACGCCCAGAAAGGTGAACGGAACGGCTTCCATCGCCATGCGGGTGGTCTGGGTCAGCGGTTTGTCGCCGAATTGCTCGCCGTAGGTAAGGAAGGACAAATCGATGTCTGAGATATAGAGCACCGAAGTTCCGCCCACCTCGGATTCGCCCCAGACCCGGTTGTGATATTTGGCGGGACTCTCGCGGAGCCGGCGGTGGGCTTCGGCCAAAAGTTCGTCGCGGTCGCCGAAGATGGTGGCCTTGGTGGGGCACACTTCGGTGCAGGCAGGCTGGCGGCCCTGCTTCAGCCGCGTGTCGTAGCATAGAACACACTTGCGAACGTAGGGGACCAGCGAGGCCCACTCGTAGCGCGGGACACCAAAGGGACAGGCCATCATGCAATACCGGCAACCGATGCACTTTGAGCTGTCATAGACAACCGGCCCCAGTTCGGTCTTGTGCATGGCACCCACCGGACACGCGGAGACGCAGGCAGGTTCCAGGCAATGCCGGCACTGCTTGCGCACGAATTTGTTGTCCGGCTCGCCAATCACCGAGGTCCAGTTCCTGGCGGAGAGCCCGTCATTGGCATCCCAGCGCCGGGGCACGTCGTTCTTCAGGTCGTTGATTTTCTTGCAGGCCAGCACGCACTCGCTGCATCCGATGCATTTGGTGGTGTCGGTCAAGATGGCCGCTTTCATTTCCTGGTCTCTCCCTTCCTGGCCGGCTCGGCGATGGTTGGCTCTGTGGCAAGTCGCGCTTTGGGCACCCAGGTGGGGCGGTCCGCGAAACCCAGAGTCTCAGCCACGCGATCTCCGGCACCCGCTGGAAACTTCCAGGCAATGCCGGTCACTAGTTGTGAGAGCGGAGCCAGCACACAGTGCGCCAGCCGGGTGAAAGGAATCATCAACAGGATGAGGTCGCCGGCATAAATGTGGACCAGCATCATTCCCTGGTAAGTTCGCGGACTGATCACCGCGTTGGACGCGATATAGCCCGTGGCGAAGGGCGCCATAATCAGCAGCGGCCAGAGATAATCCTGAAAATGGCTCAGCTTGCGCGCCCCGCGGTGAAGCGCCCGGCCCAGAAAGATGCCCGTTCCCGTAACGAGCACGAGCAGCGCCAGCCAGTTCGCCACTTGCTGCGGAAGGGCCGGCCAACCGAATCCCACCGCGTTGCGCCACAGCAGAACGTGGGAGGCAAGAAAGAGCGGCGTCGCGATCATCCCGACGTGAAAGAGGAATGAGAGCGTGCTGTAAACGGGCCGCTGTTTCCAGAGACGCGCGACCGGGAGCAGCCAGCCCACGGTCTGGCGGCGAATCTCTTTCCAGGACACAATCTTGTCCGGGTTCCGCTGGTAAGCCTCCTTGACGCCCAGCAGGGTCACGAGGAAGATGCGCAGCAGGCCCAGCACCATCAGGGCAAAGCAAAGGCGGAAAAGTGGACCGCGCGCAAAGTCAATCCAGGGTGTCACGACGTGCCTCCCTCCGGCAGTGAAACCGCATCGTCCGAAGAGTCCGCCGCCTCTTCTTCTGCCGGCTCGGGATCGGGCGGAAGAATAATGGCCTTGTAGATCAGGTCATGCAGGCCGACGATTTCGCATTCAATGCCCTGGTCCTCCATCAGCTCGCGCAGTTGCTTCTTGCAGTTGGCACAGGGAGCCACACAGTAGTTCGCGCCGGTGCGACGGATCTGTTCGGCCTTCAGGCTGCCGCTGACCGTGGTGCGGTAGGCCCGGATTTCGTCGATCGAAACCGTTCCACCGCCACCCCCGCAACAGAGGTTCTCGCGGCCGTTGGGAGCCATCTCCGCGTAATCCGCGCAGAAGTTTTTCAAAACTTCACGAGGCTGGTTCACAATCCAGCCGGTCCGCGCAAAATTGCAGGGATCGTGATAAGTCACGCGCTCCGAAACAATCTTCGGGTCCAACTTGATCCGGCCGTCCTTCAGCGCCTGCTGCGTGTACTCCAGAATGCTGATGACGGGCAGCGCATCCTTGCCGCCACAATAGGTGGGATAAAAATACTTGGCGGTGCGTGAAGCATGGCCGCATTCACCCATCAGGATTTTCTTGGCTTTCAGACGCTTCGCCTCTGCCTGTATTTTCTGCAGGGCGTGCTCCATCACCTGGTCGCTATAGAAAAGCCCATAATTAATTCCGTCGTAGTATCCCGTGCCAATCGTCCAGCTATCGCCCGTCGCCTTCATGACCGTGGCAATGCCTTTGAGGGTGTCGGCTTCCATCATGTAATCCGAGACCGCAGTAAAGAAAATGTACTCTGCGCCTTCCTGGTCCACAGGAAACGGCACCTGGATGCCCTTTTCGTCCTGAATGTCCTCAGTCAGGAATTCCAACGTGTCAATCAGTGCGGGCACGGGAATGGCAGAGGTGTTGCCGGTGGCGCCGATCAACTGCTCCCGCGTGCTAACCACCAGCGCCCGCGGCGCGATGCCGATTTCGGAGAGGATGTAGCGGCCCAGGTGGGTGACGAGCGCGTGGTCAATTCCCATGGGGCAATCAAAGTGGCAGCGGCGGCAGGCCGTGCAGTTATAGTAGGAGTCCGCCAATTCCTGAATTTTCTCGTCGGTCAGCCCCGGATCGCCCAGCAGGCGCGCGCGGAGGATGCCGGAGACCGTGAAGTGCCTGCGGTAGATGGAAAGCAGCAGTTCCGAACGATAGCAGGGAATGTCGCAGGGATCCTGGGTCGCATCGTAGATCGGACAGGCCACCGCACAGCGGGAGCACCGGGTGGTAACCCGGATGTAATGGTCCAGAGCAAGCCGATAATTCGTGTGCTTCAATATGGAAGCAAAGGCCTCAAGGAAGCGCCGCGGCCGGTCGGCCACGTCGAAATCCTCCACGTGATAGCGGACGGGCAGGCGCTGGCTCTTGATGACCTCCTCTTTCTTCCGGGAGGCAAAAGCCTTTTCCCGCTCCTCCGGTGTCATCGGATTCGTGAGAGACTTCATCACTGATGCCA